>NZ_SWKK01000009.1 GCF_005144745.1 Flavobacterium sp. ASW18X
AGCAATAACATAGCTAAGCTCGCCAGAATTATCCGCAGCATCTGTACCACCATAAAGTACACCAGCAACCTCAGATTCTACGTCTGTACCTTTGTTAGAAGGTGCTTTACCAGCAAGTACAATACCACCCCAGTCACCAGCAGCAGGAGAAGTAGCATCAGAAGTAAAACGAATAGGAGCAGCTGCAGTACCAACAGCGATAAGCTTAGCGCCTCTTTCTACCGCTAAGAAAACGTCTGTTCTACCGCTTACAGCCTTAATAGTAGTACCAGCTTCAATAGTTAAAGTGGCTCCTTCTTTTACAGTTAAAGGACCAGCTAAAGAATATTCTACAGTAGAAACTAATTTGGTGTCTTCTGTAATCGTACCTTGTAATTCTGGCTCTTCTACAACTACACCATCAGTTTGTGTTACTACAAAAGTTGGGTTAGCCCAATCAAACGCGGCTAAATCTGCTCCAACACCAGCTTTTCCTTCTACAGTGTTGTTGTCAGAAATTACAATACCATCACCTATTTCTGTAATTGTACCTTCTATAGTGCTACCATCTTTGTCTGCACCAACATTTCCTTGAGAATAGGCTTCTGTAAGTGTTACAGCGCCATCACCATTGTCATCTTTAGTGTCTATTCTATTCTCAAAAGAAGCTTCTCTGTACGCTGCAAATAAGATGTTATTAATTGTTGCGTCTGTACCTCTTCTAATTTCCGCACCAGCTTTTAAAGCCACAGTTTGGTTTAAGTTAAGAATGGTAACGTTGTTTAACGTAGGCGTAGAGATAGGAGCAGCTGTAGGGTCGTTAGAGTTGCTATCACCTTCAATACCTCTTGGGTCTTCAGTAGCCATATCAAAACCATTGTTACGAACACCAAAAGCATTGGTGATGGTTCCTTGGTATCCTTCTGTCCAGTCAAACATATCATCAGCGATATTAGAACAATACACGTTAGTTACGTTTACAGTACCACCAAAGAATTCGATACCATCATCAGCACCATTATTTACAACGATGTTGTTTACTACAGTTCCGCTACCAACACCGAAGAAAGAAATACCATTAAATTCTTGCTCATTGTTAATTTTTGCACCAGTATACTCCGCAATAACATAGCTAAGCTCACCAGAATTATCCGCAGCATCTGTACCACCATAAAGTACACCTGCAACTTCAGACTCTACGTCTGTACCTTTGTTAGAAGGTGCTTTACCAGCAAGTACAATACCACCCCAGTCACCTGCTTCTGGAGAAGCAGCATCAGAAGTAAAACGAATAGGCGCAGCAGCAGTACCTTTTGCCATTAATTTAGCTCCTCTTTCTACCGCTAAAAATACATCTGTTCTACCACTTTTTGCTTCGATAGTAGTACCTGCCTCAATAGTTAAAGTAACTCCATCTTTAACAGTTAATGGACCAGCCAAAATATATTCAGTAGCCGCTTCTAATGTAGTATCTTCTGTAACTTCACCAGTAAGTTCTACCACCTCAGAACCTGGGTCTGGAGTTGGTTCTGGGTCAATTGTTCTATTGTCATCATCAGATGAACAAGCAACAAAAAAGTTTGCGAGAGCTAGCAATAAGATTGCTTTAATTGATGTTCTCATTTTTTAATTAGATTTAATAATTAGGGTTAAATAAGTGTTTGTAAAAACTCTAGTTTAGGGTTCTAAAGTGTTATTTATAGATTGATGGATAATCCAGCAGAAATATTCATACCTCTCTTATAAGAAGACATGGTTAACTCTTCTGGGATATCTCTGTATCTTTCAAAACTTGGGTCAAATAAATTTTTAGCATTGAAATTCAATGTAAAGGTCTCATTAAACTGATGGCGCAATACAAAATCTAGTACTGGAACACCTTTTTCTATGATATTTTCTTTAAAGTTGGTACCAATACTATACACTTTGTCACTCTGATAGTTAAATACTAAAGAAGAAGTAGTTTCTTTTTGGTCCTTGCTGAACTTGTAAGTTAGATCAGCATTGATAGTAAACGGCGCCGCTCCTTCTAATTGAGAATTGCTACCAGTGTAGTTAAAAAGTGTATTACTAGTGTCGAACTCTAATTCTGTTTTCATAAATGTAGCGTTAGCGCCAACACTTAGATTTTTATTCTTAAGGTCGTCATCTACGTTCAATACATCAAATTTCGCTTCTACTTCAGCCCCATAAATAGTGGCGTCACCAGAGTTGTCAAATGTAAAATCTCTTTCTACAGCAGAGTTACGCTCTAAACGGTTAATAGAATTTTGGATAACCTTACCAAAAACACCTACTGCAAATACTTCACTAGATTTAGGGAAGAATTCAAATTTTAATTCTGCATTATAATTGTCAGATGGTACTAAGTTTGGATTACCAGATTCTTGAAAGTTGATGCCCTCATAAACAAAAGGAGCAATTTCTTTAAACTGTGGATAGGTGTAAGTTAAACTACCAGATGCTCTTAAGTTGATTTTTTCAGACAACTCATACTTTAAGTTTAAAGAAGGTAAAATATATTGTTTATCTAAATTAATACCGCTATCACTAGACAAACCAGGTAGTGTAATATTGGTATTCCAGGTTACATTCATTTTAATATCTTCTGCTCTAAGCCCAGGATTTAAAGTGAATTTCTCTCCAACTTTGTAAACAAAGTCTAAGAAACCTGCGTGTACTGTTTTTTCACCATCATATAATTGCGGTAAATACGTTTCTGGGTCGTCACTATTTCTACCTCTAGAAGTTTCTAAACGGAACGTACCATTATCTATATTCTCTTGGTTAAAAATAGCATCTAAATTATTCAAGTCCACAGAGGTGCCTCTTGGGTTCGTAAAGTTGTGGTCAAAGTACATGCCATCAAACTTTCTGTCTGTTTTTCTGCCGTTATAACCTACGGTTAGTTTTCCTTTGTTTTCTACGCGGTCACCAAAGTATTTTATTCCTTCTAAGTTGGCACCCAAATCGGTTTCAAATAGATTTCCGAAGAATCTACTGTTATCTCTCACTGCATTTTGAGCTACTCTAGTATTGCCAGTATTGTTATCTAAAACAAAAGTGTTTTTTCTACGGTCTGGCTCATCGTTATAAATTGCATTGTATGCAACAGAACCGTTTAAGTCTATGGATTCTCCCAATTTATTGGTAGAGTGCAACTGATTTACAAAAAGTTGATTTTGTATTTCGGTTTGTAAAATTAGATTGACATTTAAATCACCATCAATATCTGCAGTGGTACCAAAAAAGTCTTGAAACTGCTGGCTATTAGAGTGTACAAAGAGATGATTAAAACTTAATTTGTGATTTGGGTTAATGGTGTAAACTACGTTACCCATCAACATTTTGGTAGCATCATAATCAAACGTTTTAGTGTCAAATTGAGACCCTACGTTGTTTACATCTATGATATTATCAGAAAAACCTTCTCTATATTGAAACTTGTTACTAAAAGATCCAACTAAGAAGATGCCAATAGAGCTTTCTTCAGAAATAGAAAATCTATTACCATAGTTTAAAGAAAGACCAAAGTTTGGTGCAGCTGTAGTATTTTCCGGAGAAAAGCTATTGCTAAAATTATAATCGTTTAGGTTGGTAATTTGATGTTGTGTTTCGTCTGCAATACCAAACCAGTTAGAACCATCCAATCTTTTGAAATCATTAAAAGTGGTTCTAGTGTTAGCTCCGCTAGAAATACTAATTTTTAAGAATGCATCACCAGACATTTCCTTACTAACAATATTTATGTTTGCTCCAGCAACATCAGAAGAAACATTAGAGGTAAACGCCTTAGATATCCCAACATTTTCTATAATACCTGTCCCAAATAAAGATAGGTCAATGTTTTTGTCTCTTGGGTCGTTAGAGGGTAATGGTAGGCCATTAAATGTAGTGCTGTTGTAACGATCACCTAAACCTCTAACATAAATTTTGCTAGAACCTTCTTGTTTGTTGACACCTGTTACTTTAGTAGTAGCATCAGACGCATCAGAAACAGCTTTCTTTGCCAATTCTTGTGCTCCAATAGTAGTTTTAATTTCAACTGCTTTCTTCTGGTCTAGTAATAAAGCTACTTCAGAGTCTTTTCTAGAAACTGTGGTAACCACAACCTCGCTCAATTCAAAGCCGCCACCGGCGCTCATAGGTACGTTTACAGTAGTTACTTTACCAGCTTCTACAACTACGTTAGGTATTTCTACCGTCTCATAACCCAAGTAGCTATATTCCACTATATAGGTTCCTGGATCTAGGTTAGGAAGTTCGTACAAGCCATCAAAATCAGAAGTTGTACCTGTAGTTGTTCCTTTAATCAACACGTTTGCAAATGCAAGGGGCTCATTGTTTAATTCCTTATCGGTCAATTTTCCAACAATGCTTCCTTTACCCTCTTGCGCCATTACTAGTGTGCTAGCTAGTAAGGCAATAATCATCAATAAATTTTTCATTCTATAGGTAAGTATATTTGCGGCAAAGAACGCCAGAGGCTGTAAAAGTCATGTTACCCACATGTTAACAGTTTATTTCAGTAGCTTTACCATAATGTTATGAGATTAAATCAATGTTAACTGCCTTTTTTGTTGTGGTAGAATCTTTACTTTTGGGCAAATTTTACGCTTCTTGGTACATTTTTATTAAATTAATGGGCTGAGAATCAACCTTAAATTACTTTTAAATACGTACCGACCATAATTGACATTTTGATGAAAACAAATGACATTAAGATACTTCTGGTAGATGACGAACCCGATATCCTAGAAATTGTTAGTTACAATCTTTCCTCTGAAGGATATGAAGTATTCACGGCCAAAAACGGTGTAGAAGCTGTTGCTAAAGCCAAAAAGAAACAACCACATCTAGTAATTCTTGATGTAATGATGCCAGAAATGGATGGTATTGAAGCCTGCGAGGTTATGCGTAACACGCCTGGTTTAGAAAACACCATTATTACTTTTTTAACCGCTAGAGGAGAAGATTACTCTCAAGTCGCTGGTTTTGATGCTGGTGCAGATGATTACATTACTAAACCTATTAAGCCTAAAGTATTGGTAAGTAAAGTAAAGGCTTTACTTAGAAGACTTAAAGAAGATGCGCAAGAGGTAGAGGATATTGTAAAAGTTGGTGATATTGTCATTAATAGAGAGGAGTACAAAATCGTTAATAAAGGCGAAGAGATTGTACTGCCGAGAAAAGAGTTTGAATTATTAGCTTTGCTAACTTCTAAGCCTAGTAAGGTCTTTAAGAGAGAGGTTATTCTAGATAAAGTATGGGGTAATGAGGTAGTTGTAGGTGGCCGTACTATAGATGTACACATTAGAAAACTACGAGAAAAAATAGGAGACCATCACTTTAAAACCGTAAAAGGCGTAGGGTATAAGTTTGTGTTATAATGGCGATTACGCTTAAAAAATCGTACCGCTTTGCGTTACGTTCTTCTTTTTATATTACCATAATTTTGGCCCTTACCCTTGGATTGTTGTCTTGGGCATTGGGTCAATTTTCTTGGGTATTGGTGGTAACTTTTACACCATTAGTATTTATTGGTGCATTTATCATTATCCAATCTAGAGTAGAGCGTTTTATCTACAGAAGGGTTAAAAAGATTTATGACGATGTTTCCCTTCTAGAATCTTCTAGTTTTTCTTCTAAACCCATAACTACAGACATGCGTACGTTAACGGAAGAGATAGAAAAATTTGCAAAGGATAAAAAAGTAGAGATAGATACCCTAAAAATTAGAGAAGAGTACCGAAAAGATTTTTTAGGAAACGTTTCTCACGAGTTAAAAACCCCATTATTTACTGTTCAAGGCTATATTTTAACCTTGTTAGATGGGGCGATGAAGGACAAGAAAATCTTGGACAAATATTTAAAACGTGCTAATAAAGGGGTAGAGCGCCTTATTTACATTGTTAAAGACTTGGATATGATTACCAAATTAGAAGCCGGTAATCTGAATGTAGAAAAAGGACGTTTTGATATTATTGAATTAATCAAAAGTGTGTTCGAATTATTAGAGATGAAAGCCTCAAAAAAGTTCATTACGCTTACTTTTGATATGGAATATAAGGAGCCTATTTTTGTGATGGGAGACCAAGAAAAAATTCAGCAAGTATTAACCAATTTATTGGTAAACTCTATTAAATATGGTCATGAAAATGGCACCACAGAAGTTAGCGTAGAAAACCTAATTAAAAATAAAGTTATCATAAGAGTTACAGATAACGGGGAGGGTATACCAAAAGTGCATATTCCCAGGTTGTTTGAGCGTTTTTACCGTGTAGACCAAAGTGGTAGCCGTAAAGAGGGAGGTTCAGGATTGGGTCTTGCAATTGTTAAGCACATAATAGAAGCGCACGGAGAAAAAATTTATGTGGAGAGTGAGGTAGACGTAGGCTCAGAATTCTCTTTTACCTTAGAGAAAGCTTCAAATAACGTAGCATAGTCTATTGTCGTATCATACTGAGTGAGACCAGAAAATTCGTTACATAATTCTAAGTCTTTTATTTTAAAATCATCTTGATTGGCAAAAGGTACAACACCATTTTTTTGAAATCTTTTGGCTAAATAAACCTGTTCATACTGTCCTGGCGTAGGGATAAAAAACGCTTTCTTTTCCAACTTGGCTAAATCCATTACCGTAGTATAACCAGACCTGCAAAGGACTAAAGTGCTTTCGTTTAGGGCGTTTTCTAGTTCTTTGGACTGCATAAAATTTACCACCTCAACCGTTGCATTTTGGTATTGCAAGGTTCTACGTTTTTGCTTTTTCTGTATTTTCCCTTTTACAAATAAAACTTGACCGTTGTAGTATTTAAGTTCTTCTAGCAACTTTTCTTCTAGTAAAGTACGCTGTGGCTCTGGACCAGAAAGCAATACCATAAGGTCATTTTTTTGAGGTAGGTTGTGCTTTGTAAATCTACTGAGCGGACCTAAATAATGAATATTAAGCTTACTTTTCTTTAAATGTCCCAATTTACCTGTAAGATTAGGTTTGCCATCAACATCTGGCACCCAACAGGCTTTAAATTTTTTTATAATTTTTTGATGCATTTTAGAGCTAAACCATGTAGTATTGCCAGAGAGTACATTTAGTTGGTGGGTAATAAAAACACAAGGTACTTTTTTAGAATACACACCAAGTCTGTTATCAGAAATAATACCATCTAAATTTAGTGATTTTACCAAGGCTTTTACCTCTTTCTTTTCTTTGTTCATCGCCTTTAAAACCTTTGGCGAATCCCAAATCATCTTCCATTTAAAATTTTTTCCTTTTTCGGCATAAGTAATTTTGTAAGACGATAATTCAAAAGAAGGCAAGTCTGGAAATTCTTTTTGTAGCAGTTGTAAAGCAACCCCATCAGAGGCTATGTAGGGTTGGTGGCCATAATCTAGTAAAGCGTGTATTATAGGAATGCATCTGGTGGCATGTCCTAATCCCCAATTTAAAGGTGCTACTAAAATTCGTTTTCCATTTTGCATAATTTACAAAGAAAGAAAAGCCAGTCTAGTGTTTGATTTCCTTAGTTTTGCCAAAACATTAATTTTTTGTTTTGGGTAGCAAGAATAAATTAAAACGATTTAAAGAGAACGAAACCTTTGGCAATGTAATACAACCTACCAGAGAAGAGGTGGTTGGCAATTTTGAGCATAAGGGCAAATGGAAAGATTTTTTTAAAAATGACAATCCAATAGTACTAGAGTTGGGTTGCGGAAAGGGAGAATATACCGTGGGCTTGGCCAAACGCTATCCAAACAAAAATTTTATTGGGATAGATATAAAGGGGGCTCGTTTTTGGCGTGGGGCAAAAACGGCTATAGAGGAGAACCTTAAAAACGTGGCGTTTTTACGTAGCCAGATAGAGCTGGTAGATTATCTTTTTGCAGCTCAAGAAGTTTCAGAGATTTGGATTACTTTTCCAGATCCACAAATTAAATACAAGCGTACCAAACATAGAATGACCAATGAGGCTTTTTTAGCGCGTTATGCCCAAATTTTAAAGTCAGACGGCATTATGCACTTAAAAACAGATAGCGAATTTATGCATGGGTATACCTTGGGTCTTTTACATGGTTTAGGATATCCCGTATTATACGCAAACCATAACGTATACACCAATGAAGGAGCGCCAGATGAAGTTACTAGTATCCAAACCTATTATGAAAATCAGTATCTTGAAATCGGAAAGGCTATAACCTATATCCAATTTCGACCAACCAACTAATGGAACATTTGCTGATTTTATTTTTTGCCACTTTTTCCGCGGCATTCATGGCTACAGTACCACCTGGGTTATTGAATATGAATGCAGCTAAAGCGAGTGTAGAAAAAGGAAAACTCAGCGGAGTAGTGTTTAGTTTGGGTGTTGCATTAATGGTGCTTATACAAGCCTACATAGCTGTTAATATCTCTCGCTTTCTCTACAATAATCCAATAGTCATAGATTATTTATTAAAAGCAGCCATCTTTGTTTTTGCCTTTTTTGCTATCTATTTTTTTGTAAGTGCTAAGCGCGAAAAAGAAAAATTAAATCAACTAAAAGAACCAGATGTTAAAAAACGAAATAGCTTTTTTCGTGGTACTCTTTTAGCAGGACTCAATTTTTTAACCATTCCATATTACAGCAGTTTAAATGCTATGTGGAAACAAGCAGGGTGGATTAAATTTGAAGCTACAGATATTGCCATATTTGTGCTAGCAGCATCCCTAGGCACTTTTGCGGCGCTTTATCTTTATGTATTCTACTTTAATAAGTTAGAGATGAAAACAAAGACGTTTTCTAAAAATTCTAACTACATTATTAGTGGTTTAATGTTGGTATTGCTAATGATTACCTTAATTCGTATTTTCTATAAGTAATGGAAGAGGTTAGCTTTTTTGATAAGGTATATGATGTAGCTCGCTTAATACCTTACGGTAGGGTCACCTCCTATGGTGCAATTGCCAAATACTTGGGTGCAGCTCGCAGTGCCAGAATGGTTGGTTGGGCTATGAATAATAGTCATACAAAAGATGTTCCCGCTCATAGAGTGGTTAATAGAGTGGGCGTTCTAACAGGTAAACATCATTTTGAGGGGACCAACCTTATGCAACAACTCTTGGAAAACGAAGGGGTTAAGGTAGAAGATAACCAGGTGGTCGACTTCAAAAACTTATTTTGGGATCCTGCTCAGGAATTAAGATAAGCAAAACAAATTAAGACATAAGTAAACCTGATACCAAAACTACCCCTACTATACTGCACAATTTTTACGATTGCCGTATCTTTGTAATTTAGAATCAGTTTAAAAGACTGAATAGCCAAAAGATAGAGCATGAAATTGAACAAACAGGATATTTTAAAAGCGTTGGAGCTTATAACTGTGCCAGGCGAAGGAAAAAACATGGTAGAAAGTGGTGCAGTGACCAATGTACAAGTATTCGGGGATGAGGTAGAGGTAGATATCACTATAAAAAATCCAAGTTTACAGGCCAAAAAGAAGACTGAAGTAGAGATACTAAAGGTGATACACAAAGAGGTGTATGAAAAGGCTAAAATAAAAGTAAACATAAAAGTAGAAGCTCCTACGCAACCCAAAGCGAACTTAATTAAGGGAGAGCCTATACCCGGCATACAAAACATAGTTGCCGTTGCCTCTGGTAAAGGTGGTGTAGGTAAATCTACCGTAACCGCTAATTTGGCAGTAACCTTAGCCAAAATGGGTTTTAAAGTAGGTTTGTTAGATACAGATATATATGGGCCATCCATGCCTATTATGTTTGATGTTGCTATGGAAAAACCTTTGGCAGTGAATGTAGAGGGCAAATCTAAAATGAAGCCTGTAGAAAATTACGGGGTTAAAATTCTTTCTATCGGGTTTTTTACCCAACCCAACCAAGCAGTTATTTGGAGAGGACCTATGGCAGCCAAAGCATTGAACCAAATGATTTTTGATGCGCATTGGGGAGAGTTAGATTTTCTATTGTTAGACCTGCCTCCAGGAACTGGGGACATCCATTTAAGTATTATGCAGTCATTGCCAGTAACAGGAGCCGTAGTGGTAAGTACACCCCAAGAAGTTGCCCTAGCAGACGCACGTAAGGGGGTGGCTATGTTTAACCAAGAGGCTATACAAGTACCTGTGTTAGGTATCGTAGAAAATATGGCGTATTTTACTCCTGCAGAACTGCCAGACAATAAATATTATATTTTTGGACAAGACGGAGCCAAGCATTTGGCAGAAGATTTAGAAATCCCGTTTTTGGGAGAAATCCCGCTAGTTCAAAGCATTCGCGAAGCTGGTGATGTTGGTAGACCGGCAGCACTACAAACGGCCTCACCAATAGAACAAGCTTTTGAGGACCTCACTAAAAATGTGGTGCAAGAAGTAGTAAAAAGAAACACAGATTTGCCCCCTACAGAGGCAATCAAAATAACAACAATGGCAGGTTGTTCCGCCGTAAAAAAGAAGTAAATGACATCCGAAGAAGTTAGGCAAAATGTAGAGAAAGCCCTGGAGGAAATCCGTCCGTTTTTACAAAGTGATGGTGGGGATATCTCTTTGGTATCTATAGATAATGATACCTCTGTAAAAGTTAGGTTAGAAGGCAATTGTATAGGATGTAGCGTTAATCAGATGACGTTGAAAAGTGGTGTGGAAATGACCATCAAAAAATATGTTCCACAAATAGAAGAGGTAGTTAATCTTAGTTGATAACACCTCTTACTGTGCCATTTCTGCAAGCAGCTAAATTGAGCAAACAAACTAATTTTTCATGATTAAGACCGATATTTTAATTATTGGAGCTGGCCCTACAGGATTATTCACTGTTTTTGAGGCTGGACTCTTAAAATTGAAATGCCACATCATTGATGCGCTACCACAAGCAGGTGGGCAGTGCTCAGAATTGTACCCTAAAAAGCCAATTTATGATATTCCTGGTTTTCCAGAAGTACTGGCGGGCGATTTGGTGAGTAATTTAATGCAGCAAATAGCGCCTTTTCAACCTGGGTTTACGTTGGGCGAGCGTGCAGATAGTATAGAGAAATTGGAAGACGGCACGTTTTTAGTAACTACCAATAAAGGAACAAAGCACCAAGCGCCTGTTGTGGCCATTGCTGGGGGGTTAGGTAGTTTTGAACCTAGAAAACCCATTCTGGATAACTTGTCTAAGTTTGAGGATAAGGGCATTGCATATATGATTAAGGACCCAGAGGTCTATCGTGATAAAAAAGTCCTGATTGCTGGCGGTGGTGATTCGGCCCTAGACTGGTCTATCTTTTTGGCGGATATTGCCAAAGAAGTTACTCTTGTGCACCGTAGAAATGAGTTCAGAGGGGCTTTGGATTCCGTGGAAAAAGTACAGGAGTTAAAAGATAAAGGTAAAATAAACCTTATTACCCCTGCAGAAGTTGTTGGTTTAGAGGGCAAGGAAGCACTAGAAGCAGTTATTGTCCGTAAAAACAACAATCCAAAAGAAGACCAAAAAATAATAGTAGATAATTTTATACCGCTATTTGGGTTAAGCCCAAAATTAGGACCCATTGCCAATTGGGGATTAGAGATAGAGAAGAATGCCATTAAGGTAGATAATACGTTGGACTATCAAACCAATATTCCTGGTATTTACGCTATTGGAGATGTAAACACCTATCCTGGCAAGTTAAAATTGATACTTTGTGGTTTTCATGAAGCTACTTTAATGTGCCAGAGTGCTTACCAACGTATTTTTCCAGATAAAAAATACGTTATGAAATATACCACCGTAGGTGGCGTAACCGGTTTTGATGGTAGCAAGAAAGAAGCCCCCAAAGCGGTAGTAAAAGCTATTAACTAATTTTGCCGTACCCTGGTATCATTTCAATAGGAGTAGTATAGCTAGGACTGAGAAATCCCTTTGATAGAAAAAGGCGGAAAATACTTATTAAAAACTACAAAGTATCGTTCTCTACCGTTATGCTGAACTTGTTTCAGCATCTCCTAACTACAATTTTTACGTTAATTGCATGTTTTGGTCATTTCAATAGAAAAAGCTGTGCTTTGAATGCGAAAGCTCTCTGGAAGTAAAAAGTACGAAGTATAAAGCTAAAAGTGGGTTGTTCAAATAATTTCAATTAATTACCAGCAACCATCAACCTCATTTATAAATAAAACATAAAATTCGCTTAGATTGATATTCTTACTAAGCTAGTGTAAGGTCTATGTGTTAATTTTGACCTTTTTTAGAAAGTAGAAGTAACACAGACATGAGCGATATTAAATTAAGGATTATCGATAGGGACGGGCAATTGCATGAAGTAGATGCCCCAACCGATATGAATATGAACCTAATGGAGGTAGTACGTTCTTATGAATTGGCTCCAGAAGGTACTATTGGTATTTGTGGTGGTATGGCCATGTGTGCTTCTTGTCAATGCTACGTGCAATCTGAGCACGACTTACCAGAAAAATCGGATGATGAAGAGGCAATGCTTGCAGAAGCGTTTAATGTAGAAGACAACAGCCGTTTGGGGTGCCAAATCCACATTACGCCAGAATTAGATGGCTTGCAGGTAGAACTAGCGCCAGAGGAGCTGTAAATTTTCACTAATTATTTTAAATCCTAGCTTGGTAGGTAAATAGATTGTAATAACGGCCTTCTATCGCTATCAACTCATCATGCGTTCCGCGTTCTGCTATCTTACCATTTTCTATTACTAATATTTGGTCTGCTTTACGTATAGTACTTAAACGGTGCGCTATTACAAATGTAGTTCTACCCTCGGTAAGGGTTGCCAAACTTTTCTGTATCAATGCTTCACTTTCTGTATCTAGATTGGAAGTAGCTTCGTCTAATATTAATATTTTTGGGTTGGCCAAAATGGCCCTGGCAATAGCAATGCGTTGGCGTTGCCCACCAGAGAGTTTAACCCCACGTTCTCCTATTACGGTCTCCAATCCTTTTTCAAAACGGTCGCTGAACTCGTTCACATAGGCAGCACTAACGGCATGTTGCAACTCACTTTCTGTTGCATCTGGTTTAGGAAAAAGGATGTTTTCTTTGATTGTGCCTTCAAAAAGAAAATCGTCTTGTAGAACAACCCCCAGAAATTGTCTAAAGCTTTTTAAGTCCACTTTGGCCATATCTAGACCATCAATAGAAATGGTGCCACTATCTGGATGCAAAAAACTAGCGGCCAAACCAGCAATAGTAGATTTTCCTGAGCCTGAACTGCCCACTAAAGCAATAACCTCACCTGCTTTAGCACTAAAACTAATATCATGCAGTACGTCTTTGTCTTCTTCGTACGCAAAAGAAACGGAATCAAAAACCATGGTGCCGGCAACATCTTCTAAAACTATGGTTCTGTTTTCATCATCTGCCTCTGCAGCTTTGTTCATTAATTCTTCGGTACGGTCAAGTCCAGCTAAAGCTTCGGTAAGCTGGCTACCAATATTACTCATTTGTACTATAGGCGCCACCATTAGTGCTAAGAGTGTGGTAAACTCAAAATATTCCCCCGTGGTCAAATCGCCCTGTATCATTAAATAACCACCATAACCCATCATAATTCCGGTTGTGGCCAAGCCTAATAAAAAGGTAGAAGAACTGGTCAAGGTTGCCTGTGCGGTTAAACTCTTTTTGACGTTGAGGAATAGCTTGTGTACGCCTTTTTCGAACACCAAAGATTCTTGCTCTTCGGCATTAAAACCTTTGATTACCCGTATACCGCCTAAGGTTTCGGTAAGCCTCCCTTTAACTTCGGCATTTAATTTACCACGTTCCCTAAACACGGGGCGTATAATTTTAAATGCTTTTAGGGCGATGATGGCAAAAAGAATTAAGGGCACAAAAGTTAGCAACGTCATAGTTGGGCTAATGCGTAGCAACAAAATAAGGGAAACTACGGCTGTAATGGTGCCGCCAACCAGTTGTACCAAGCCGGTACCAATAAGGTTGCGTACGCCTTCTACATCACTCATTATACGGCTCACCAAAGAACCAGATTTGGTATTGTCAAAAAACTGTATGGGCAGGGATAAAACCTGCTTTTGCACTTGCGCACGTAGTTCCGAAATCATGTATTGGGCTTGTATGCTTAAAACTTTGGTAAGCAAAAAAGACATGACAGCTTGTACTAAAAAAGACACAATCACTGCTATGACCAAAAGCTTTAACAGGGATACGTCTTTGTTGGGTACAACATCATCCATAAAATACCTCAGAGAAATGGGGGCTACAAAGCTAGCGGTCTTGCTTACGGCAATAAGAAAAAGGCCAATAAAAACGAGTTTTCTTCTGGGCCAAATAATAGTTTTAAATGCTTTTAATATGCTTACTTTTTTTTCTGCCATGCTGTTCCTGAAAATGGGTTTGCAAGTTACCCCAATTCTTAGGAAAGCCAATTGTATTAACTAGGTTTTAGAATTTGATTAGCAGCTTAGGTTTAAAGCTATTATTTTTGAAAAGAGGACCATGCCAAACTACTTATGACTAAGAAAATATGTTTTGTACTGCTTTTTGTTTCCTTTTTTGTGCGTTCTCAAGAGCAATACTTTCAATTACGTGATTTTGTAACGGACAGTGCTGCAGTCTTTACGGTAAATGATAGCCAAAGCTTAAATCAACGATTGATAGAATTTGAACAGGAAACATCCAACCAAATAGTGGTGTTAACCATCCAGCGTTTAGGTGCTAATACTATAGAATCGTATGCCAATGCTGTATTCAATGCAAATAAAATAGGTCAAGCAGAAAAAGACAACGGTATTCTCATCTTGTTTTCCAAAGCAGATAGGGAAGTACGAATAGAGGTTGGTTACGGATTGGAACCTTACATAACTGATGCTGTTGCTTCTAGAATTATTAGAAACACCATGATTCCCTATTTTAAAGAAGCAGCGTATTATACTGGAGTTGAACAGGGTACGGAACAGCTCATAACATTTTTAAAAAATCCAGAAGCCTTAGCGGAGTTTAAGCAAGAGATTGAAGCCGAAAACAAAATGCCAGTTTGGGCTTATCTAATAATTGGGGTGTTAGTACTAGTTTTTGTAGGGTATGGAGGCTTTATTTTTTATAAACAGTACAGCAAGGTTATCGAAATATTCAGAGGTTTGCTATTAGGAAAACTAGGCTTGCTTACAGGTATATTATTGTTGTTGCCTATGGCGATTAGTAGTTTATTAGGTTTGGTTTTTGCATTAATTCCTATAGTGATTTTGATGCAATTAGACCCGCAATTAGATAAACTTGTAGATTTAGTTTTTAACTCGTTGGCCAACGTATATTGGGTAGGGTTACTATTTCCTTTTTTTGGCTTAGCCTACCTCATTGCATTTATAAAACTTAAACGAAGGGGTAACACAGACTTTAAGTTGTCTTGGTTTAAAAATGACAAAAAATACATGTCTAAGACTTTTTCATCTTTTGGAAGTGCTTCTGGCTCTAGTGGTTCTTATTCTGGAAGTAGCAGTAGTTCTTTTTCTAGAAGCAGCAGTAGCAGTAGTTCTTTTTCTGGCGGTGGCGGTAGTTCTGGTGGCGGTGGTGCCAGCGGTAGTTGGTAAATTCTAGTTACATTTATAGAGTGAAGGGTCGTAATAAAACACACCCAAATACAAATTCATTTTTGAGAAACACAGCAATCTTATGAATCACATAAAATTTCTTTCTTTTTTACTACTGGCCTGGTTATTTATTTCTTGTTCCGATACAATAAAGCCAACGACTGAAGTAGATGAATGGAAAGCACAGGCGGAACGCGTTACCATAATTAGAGATGATTACGGCGTGCCTCATATTTATGGTAAAACGGATGCAGATGCTGTTTTTGGATTGTTGTATGCCCAATGCGAGGACGATTTTAATCGCGTTGAGCAAAACTACATTTGGGCAACAGGCCGTTTGGCAGAGGTAGATGGAGAAGATGCGTTGTATAGTGATTTGCGTGCCAACTTATTTATGACGCAAGAAGAGGCCATAGCCAAATACGAAGCGGCTCCTGGTTGGTTAAAAGAGTTGTGCCAAGCGTTTGCCGATGGGGTTAATTATTACCTGCATACCCATCCAGAAGTAAAACCTAAATTATTGACACGTTTTGAGCCTTGGATGCCTTTGTTTTTTAGTGAAGGTAGTATTGGGGGCGATATAGAGCGTATCTCTACCAAAAAGATAAAAGCTTTTTATGAAGAAGGGATGGAGCTGCCTGTTATGCAATTGCTGCAAGAGCAAAAGGAAGAAGAATTGGCAGAACCACAAGGGTCTAACGGAATTGCTATCTCTGGCGATTTAACCCAAAGCGGTAATGCCATGTTGTTGATAAATCCGCATACCTCTTTTTATTTTAGGGGAGAAGTGCATGTGGTATCAGAAGAGGGTTTAAATGCATATGGAGCAGTTACTTGGGGTCAGTTTTTTGTCTATCAAGGTTTTAATGAAAAAACAGGTTGGATGCATACCAGCACTTATACGGATGTCATGGACGAGTTTAAAGAAACCATTGTATCTAACCAAGGTAAGTTGTTGTACCTGTATGGCGAAGAATTACGCCCGGTAGATTCTTTAAAAATTAAACTGAAATACAAAGAAGGTGATGCGCTATTTGAAAAAGAATTTCCTATGTATAGAACGCATCACGGGCCTGTAACGCATAAGATTGATGGGCAATGGACGGCTTCTGCTATGATGTGGGAACCTGTAAAGGCATTAGAGCAAAGTTATATAAGAACCAAGCAGAATGGGTATGCTGGTTTTAGGGAGATGATGGACATCCGTACCAATTCGTCTAATAATACGGTGTATGCAGATGCAGACGGGACTATCGCTTATTTTCACGGTAATTTTGTTCCAAAAAGAGATACCATTTTTGACTATACCAAGGCTGTGGATGGTAGTAATCCAAAAACGGATTGGCAAGGGCTACATACGGTAGATGAAAATATTTTAATCAAGAATCCGGCAAACGGCTGGATACAAAATTGCAATTCAACCCCATATACCGCGGCTTTGGAGTATAGCCCAAAACGCAGTAATTACCCCAAATACATTTCTCGGGACCAAGAAAACTTTAGAGGCATACATGCCATTACCCTTTTAACGGATAGGAAAGGCTATACTTTAGATAGTCTAATCAGCTTGGCGCATGATCCCTATTTACCAGCGTTTGAAGCCTTACTGCCCAGTTTATTTGCAGCATACGATAAAAAGCATGATAAAAATCCAAAGTTAGCAGCACCCATTGCAGTATTAAAAGCATGGGATTTTAAAACTAGCAAAGAATCTGTGGCAATGACCTTGGCACATTATTATGGCATGCGTTATTACAGGGAAGGAAAATACCCAGAAGGGTTGAATGCGATGGAGCGTATACAGCATTGGGGCTCCGTAGAAGGTGAACAATTGCAGCTTTTTGAAAAAACCATTGACCAATTGGTATCCGATTTTGGTACTTGGAAAATACCTTGGGGAGAAGTAAATAGATATCAGCGTCTTAATGGAGACATTAGACAAGCTTTTGACGATGCAAAACCGAGCATTCCTATTGGGTTTGCCAGCGGTACATGGGGTGCCTTGGCAGCCTATGGCGCTCGTTACCATAACAATACAAAAAAAATCTACGGTACACGAGGAAACAGTTTTGTAGCGGCAGTGGAATTTGGAGAAAAGGTAAAAGCAAAATCCATTTTAGCAGGTGGCCAGAGTGGTGACCCTAACTCGCCCCATTTTGATGATCAAATAGAAGGTTATGCCAGCGGGCAATGGAAAAATGTAGCCTTTTACAAAGAAGATGTGTTAAAGCGCGCAACGCGCACCTATCATCCAGGGGAATAATATTGTTTTAAAACATTGCAAAAATTATATAAGGCTTTTTGTAGGTTTTCTTTACCATTTGCCATTGCAGTGGGCAAATCTACAACCTCTGTGAGTATGGCATTTATATAAGTTATACCTAATTTTTGTTGTTGCTCTTTACTTAAACGTACCGCACCACAAAAAGCAGCAACCGGTATGTTTTGTTTTAAGGCCGATGCTAAAACGCCATTTATGGTTTTTCCAGAAAGGGTTTGTGCATCCAATTGTCCTTCTCCAGTGATAATCCAATCTGCATCGGTGATTTTTTCATCAAACTGTGCCATTTCTTTGAGTAGATTAACACCAGAGACCAATGTGGCATCTAAGAAAACGTATGCTCCGCCGCCTATGCCGCCCGCGGCACCTGCACCCGGCAATTTTTGTACATCTGTCCCGAAAGTTTGTTTCAGAACGCTCGAAAAATGCTGCAATCCTTGATCTAGAAACGCTACATTTTCTGGAGTAGCCCCTTTTTGCGGTCCGTAAACAAAGGCGGCGCCATTTGGTCCATAAAAAGGGTTGTCTACATCACAAGCAACCTTAAACATGCATTTTTTTAGTAGCGGATTGCATTTACAGGTGTCTATGCTGCTAACTTGGAAAAGATTTTTACCAATAGGATTTATAGGTTTGTTTTGCGCATCTAAAAATTGGTATCCTAGAGCCTGCGCCATACCCAGGCCGCCGTCATTAGTAGCGCTACCGCCAATACCTAAATATATAGTGGTGACTCCGCGTTCCAAAGCATCCAAAATAAGTTCCCCAGTGCCCAAAGAGGTGGTTTCCATGCAATTTAGCTCTTCGGTAGATAGGAGATGATGGCCAGAGGCTTCTGCCATTTCTATATATGCCGTTTGTATGCTTTCAGACCATATGTAGCTAGCACTAATGGGCCTGAATAAAGGGTCACTAACCTGGGCTGTAATTCGTTCACCCCCTAAATAATGCTTAACAATTTCTATAGTACCGTCACCGCCATCTGCTAATGGAAGTTTTAAAATAGCTGCTTTAGGGAAATGTTCTAGTAGGACCATTTCGGCTAGTTCACAGAATTCAAAACTGGTTATGGAACCTTTAAATTTATCTGGGGCTATAATAAATTTCATCAGCTTATCGTAATAAATGAGGTAGTAATAAACTAACGGCTACTATGAGCACAAAATAGATTAGAAGTAAGGTAATTTCCTTAGTACTAGTGCTGTACTGTATAGCTAAACCAGGTTTGGTTTCTTTTTTAATGATTAAACTAGTAACGTAAGCAATACTCATGGTTACCAAACAACCTATAGCATTCCACCAAAACCAAAATATTTCGGGTACATATAACCATAAGTAGATGTTTAGAGCCACCCCAGCAACGATACCTATGTTAGCTCCGAGCGCATGAGTCTTTTTAGTCATGATTGCCAAAATAAATGCAGCTAAGATGGGACCATAGAAGATAGAAGAGACTTTATTGATTACTTCTATGACGGTACCCTCAATACTACCAGCAAAAAATGCAAAAAATAAGCATACTACTCCCCAAAAAAGCGATAACAACTTAGAGGTAGCCATGTACTTTTTATTGCCCATGTCTGGCTTAAAGCGTTTTACAAAATCTTCCATAGTTACAGCAGATAAGGAGTTTACCGTGGAACTTAAAGAAGACATGGCGGCAGACATGATAGCGACAATTAAAATACCGATGATGCCATTGGGTAAGTAATTGATGATAAACACAGGAACCATTAAATCGGCCTTTTTACCTTCTAAGGAGCCAATATTTGCTTGGTAAACGCTACTTAACAAAGTTTGGAAACTTTCATCTTGCAAAAACAATGTGCCTAGCACTAAACCCATAATACAATAGGTTAGGGTGATAGGAAAACGAAATAGGCCATTGGCCAAAAGTAATTTTTTAATGGTTGGCAACCCATTAGCAGAGAGTAGCCGTTGGGATTGGGACTGGTCTGTACCATAGTACGAAGCGTATAAAAAGAAACCACCAATTACCATGGGCCAAAATCCAAATTCGTCTTGTTTGTCTGCATTGTTAAACCCCCATTTGCTAAAGTCTACCGTTGCAATGCGGTCTTTGTCTACATGGGTCAAGAAATTTTCAAATCCGCCCAATTCACTTAAACCGTATACTAAGCAGATAACAATACCTAAAAAGAGGATGGTCATTTGGATAACATCACCCCAAATCACAGCTTTCATACCGCCTTGGTAGGAATAGGCTAGTGTAATAACACCGATTAAAAGCACGGAAATCCAAAACTCTATATTTAGTGTGGCTTGCAAAATAAGGGCCATCGTATAAACCATAACTCCAGTAGCTACAGACCTACTGATTTGAAAAACGAAACTGATTAGTAACCGAGAAGAGGCATCAAAACGTTTTTCTAAATATTCATACACACTTACGATTCCCGATTTGTATAGCGTAGGGATTAAAGCCAACATTAAAAAAGCCATGGCCAGGGGTACTCCAAACTCGTAGGTAAGCCATTGCAGTCCGCCACCTTGTTTTAAACCTACAAAGGCTGGTGCAGAAATAAAACTTATGGCAGAAAGTTGGGTAGCCATGGTAGATAGGCTTAATGGTAGCCAACCCATACTTCTACCGCCTAAAAAATAGTCGCCAGAATTTTTATTTTCCTTAAAAAAATACCCAAGGCTTAAAAAACCTACTAGGTAAACAACAATGATGATGTAATCTAAATAGTTCATGGGTAGTTATGTTAGTTGGTACGTGATGAATTGATAAGCTGGAATTAGCATGCTAACTCCAGCTCATGAGTATATATTTGCAACGCTTATTTTTCGTTGACAAAATCTAAAAATAGGGCGGCGCTCCAAGAAAAATTATCGCCTCCATAACCGCCAAAGGCATCATCTGGTACTTTTTTACGTGCATCAAAATACTCGTAAAAGCCATAACGCTTTAAAAGCGTTAAAGTGTCTGCCTTAATACGAGCTGCTAAGGCTGTTTTACCTGCTCGTTTTAAACCCAAATATAAAATCCAGTTCATGTTAATCCATACGGGTCCACGCCAGTATCTTTTTGGGTCGTACCTTTCACTCGATGGGTCAAATGAGGCACATAAATATAAGGATTCATCTCCAAATTTATGCTGTAACGTATTCACCAATATCTCAGTACGGTCTGCATCTACAATGGGAGCGTATAATGCCGCAAAAGAAGAAGAGCACACAAAGGGTATTTGTTGGTCTGATTTTAAATCATAATGTACAAAAGCGCCCAATTCTTCATTAAACAGTTTACGATTAAAAGACGCTACGGACTGTTTTTGCCATGTTTCGAGTTGTTTAATTTTATCGGCATGCCCGCCTAATTTTTTATATAAGTTAATTAGGGATTCATTAGATTTTATAAGCATTGCATTAAACAATGGGTCTAACACCAAAAAAGGAGAGTGCTCCGCTATTTTAGCATCCTCGTAATTGTATTTTTTTGCAATATCTATCAAGTACAAATAGTGGTCATACTCTCTATTGCTCGGTCTTTGAGATGCATCTACATGGCTTGTGTCCTTTCTTTTAAATGTGTACTGTGGAGGGTTCATAGTTGCCCAAATATCATCCCAAATAGGCGAGTTATCCGTGCCAGATTCCCAATTGTGATAGATGTACACTAAGCCTTCATTAGTAACATCTCGCTCCTTATAAAAATACTCATGGTTCCAAAAGACCTTATCTATTTGTGTGCTTATAAATTGAAGCATAGCTTTTTTATCCTCAACCACGTTGAGCATGTGTTCTAACACAAAACCAAGTACGGGTGGTTGTACCATACCTGTGGAAGGATAATCTGGATTAGATTCTTTGCTGAGGTGCGATTGATGAAAATCGGGACCTGGAAAATAGGTGTCACTTTCTGTATGGAACACAATGTGCGGAATGAAACCGTTTTTCCATTGTGCGTTTAACAAGGTTTCTATTTCTTTTTTGGCCTTAACCACATCATAATGAGCAAAACCTATGGCGATAAACCCGGCATCCCATTTCCATTGAAACGGATATAGACCTTTACTTGGAATGGTGAATCCACCTGGTTGAAAATTAGTATCTAGGACCGTTTTAGCCTTTTGTATTAAATCGTTGTACATATTTATGTGTAAAAAATGCTTGGGGGCTGCGGGCTTGTAGCCCCCAAGGCTAATTAAACTAAACCAAACTATATGAAACTATTACTCTAAAAGTTAAAAGTTGCTGTTAAAAACAGTCTTCTAGGCAATACAGGTCTACCCACAAAGAATTCGTTTTCTGACTGGCCAGCAATACCAGCTCTGGGATTACCTTCTGTTAACCCTTGGCTATCAAATAAGTTGAATACAGAACATCCTAATCTTACAGAGTTTTCATTTTCTAAAGCAAAGGTGTATCCTGCTCCAATACGTGCTAACGTAATGGCATCTAATTCTATGTCATTAATGTCAGAAGTAAATTTTGCTCCGGTGTGGTTTAAGGTAAAGTTTGCATCAAACTTTCTGTCATCATAATTTAAACCAGCACTACCTAAAAAGTTAGGCTGTCTTTGCAGCTCATTACCTTCATTAACAGTAGTACTTTCTCCTGTAACTAAGTTTTGCTGTATGTTCTTAGTTATTTCATGGTCTTGGTAGGTTGCAGTACCGCTAAAACTTAAGGCATCTGTAAATCTATATTTCCATGTCGCTTCTAAGCCTATAGTAGAAGTATTTTGTTCTGTACGGGCCTGATCCACCAACTCGCCATTGCTTATAGCTTGGTCAATTCTAATACGATCACTTAAACCTACGTAATACCCTGCAAGGGAACCAGAAAATTTAGCAGTACCAAATTTAGCACCAGCTTCAAATTGAATAATGCTTTCTGCATTATAGTTGGTTTCTCTAATACCTGGTGTTGGTACAAAACCTCTCTGTTGCGGAAAAAAGAAACCTCTACTAAAGTTAGCATATAGGTTGGTTGCCTCAGTAAGTTCATACAAACCAGCTAAAGAAACAGCCCAATCTGTGGCATCAATTTCTGCTGTAGTAAAGCTACCATCTTCAAACCTAACGGTGTTTAAGGCGGTTGTAAGCGAAGCATCTTCATACACCTGAAAATCTTGCAATCCACCATTTTGGAAGGTACCCTTGGTATTTTCTACACGAACGCCAACATCAAAACGCCATCTATCTAAAACCATTTCATCTGTCAAGTAAACCGCGGTTCTATTTTGTGATAAAAATCTATTGGCGGTCATACCAATTCTATCATACAAACCACCTGTAGCGTAGGTAACATCTGTTCCTGTTGCATATGTGTAGCTAAGATTTACCAACCTTGGATTGTTGTTAAATTCTGATAAAACACGGTATTGGTAGTTTACATCTTCCGCTTCTGTTCTAGAAAGAAAAGTACCCAAAGTAAATGTATGTTTTCTATCTTTTGATTTTAAAATAAGATTAGCCTCTCCGGAATAGTCGGTCATAGGGCGTAAACGGTCTACATGAAGGTTTTCTACCACTAAATCTCCGCCATTAATCTGCGTGTCACCACCACCTTGATAAGTGGCAAAAAAGCCTTGGTTGCCAGGCGCGACATTTGCAATGTACTCATTTAAAGCAATTGGATTGCCACTACCACCCACGTACAAAGCAAAGTTGTGCTTGTAATTGGCATATTTAATTTTTGAAGTAAATTTTAAATCTTCTGTAAGAAAATAGTTAAAATCTCCCATTACATAACCCCCTTGGGTAGACACCCCATCTTCTATAGGGCTATTGTAAACACCACCAGGTGTTAAGAAAGAGGTGTTGGCTAAATCTCCAGAAAGCAACTGTTCTACATCTTCCCCGTCATTACCTGCTAGGCGTTCTCTAGAACCACCAGCTAATGGTAATGGCAAATAAAATTGTGCATTATCATTAATAAACTGACCAGAAATGGTAAAAGAACCTTTGTCAAACTTCTTTTTAATATTACCTCTAAGCTGTACCCCTTTTGTTGGTAAGCCTGTATCTATAGGACCATCATCTTTACGGATAAATCCGGTTAGGGCATAATAAGTGTTACTATTTTCTCCACCCAACTTTCCTCCAGAATAAAAGTCAGTTTTTAATCTGCCTCTAGTCCCATATTCCATGTTTATGATATTCCCAGGATTGGTATCGCCGGTTTTACTGGTATAGTTAATGATACCAGCAACAGACCCTGCGCCGTAAAGTACAGCCGCACCACCACGCACAAATTCTACACCTTTAAAACCAATATCTGGTCTTGCGTACACATCATGTGCAGAAGAATTAAGCCCAAATGTGCTCATTAGGGGCATGCCATCATATTGTAGCGGATTAAAGACATATTGTCCGCCAGAGGGTAAACCTCTTACAAAGAGGTTGGTTGCTGTTTCACCACCACCCCCTTCTGCAGTAATACCAGGGACATCTCTTAAAATATCTGCCTGGCTGTTAGCAGAGAGCTTAGTAATTTCTGCCATCTTTTTGGAGCTAATAGAAAGTGGCGCTTGCTTTTGAGACCTAAAAGTAGAAGAAGCTGTAATGACTACCTCGTCTAATTGCTGTCCGCTTTCTGCTAGTACAACTTTAAGATTACTTGCATTGGTCAAGTCTACGGATACTTTTTTAGTTTCAAAACCTATAAAACTAAAGACCAAGGTTTGTGTCCCAGTCTTACTAGTAGTTAAAGTAAAGTTTCCGTCAAAATCTGTAGTGGTACCTTCTGTAGTCCCTTCTATAACCACGTTGGCGCCCAAAACAGGAACGCCACTGGTGTCCGATACGTTACCGGTAATATCTGTCTGTGCATACGTAAATACACCTACAAATAATGCCAATACCTTAAAAATCGATTTTTGCATAGGATTTAGTTTTTAATTAATTGAATAATTGCAGTATTGAGTTATTATTAAATATGAATCAATATTATTAGCAATTTCTTCAAATACAATTGGTATTTATGAGAAAATATTACGCAAACGTTTCCGCAATCGTTTGCAAATTGTATTTTTGTAATCACATTAGTCAATCAAAAATGAAAAAGAAACGAAATATTACCCTTAAAGATATTGCTAAAGAACTAAATCTTTCAGTTTCAACTGTTTCTAGAGCGTTAAATAATCACCCAGACATTAGTGAAATCACTAAAGTACAAGTTCAGGCTTTGGCTAAGCAATACAATTATGTGCCCAATCTATTTGCAAAAGGATTTAGAACTAAACATACCCATATAATTGGTGTTGTGGTGCCAAACATATCGCACTTTTTTACCACGACCATTTTAAAAGGTATTTTAGAACAGGGAGAAAAAATGGGATACCAGGTTATTGTAGCCGAATCTCAAAATGATGTAAATAAACAACTCGCCATGTTAAATACCATGATACAATTTGGAGTGGATGGTATTCTTTTAAGTATGGCAAGGAGAACATATGATGTTTCTAGTATTATAAAAATAAAGCAACGTGTACCCTTAGTTTTGTTTGATAAAGTGTCAAATAAGGTGCCATGCACACAAGTAGTTATAGATGAGGTAGATGCGGCATACGGGGCTGTTGAGCACCTAATTAACATCGGAAAAAAGCGAATTGCCATCATTAAAGAAACAGAGAATTCCTATAATTCAGAGATGCGCTTTAGAGGGTACCAAAAAGCTTTGGAAGACCATAATCTAGAGGTGGACCCAAAGTTAATAGTGAGTACAGAAGATATTTCTTTGGATAAAGGACGCATAATGGCTAGCGCTCTTTTAACCTTACGGAACAAACCAGATGCTATTTTTGCCATTACGGATGCAGCAGCTATTGGTGCTATTAAAGCATTAAAAAAATACAATGTAAAAATACCAGAAGATATTGCCGTTATTGGTTTTAGTAATTCTGAACATGCTACTATCATTAGTCCGGCATTAACCACTGTAGACCAACCTGGAAATTTAATTGGCAGTACGGCTATTACTTATTTAATTAACGAAATTGAGAAGGAAGAAGAATCCTTTTTAAAAACAGTAGAAGTAAAGACTCATTTGATAATACGGGATTCTACTTTTACTACGGTAAAGTAATTATTCTTGGGGTTCTGGTTCTTTTACCACAATTAAGGTAGCGGTAGAACCAGTAGATAAATTCCAACGGTTGTTGTGGAGCACTTTACCCTCAGCATCTGTAACTACAACTTGTGCGGTGTTTGGTCCAGAAGAACCTTGATTAAGGGCAACAAATTCTATTTTATTAAACCCTTCTACTAAATCTACGTTTACACCTTTAAAGGAGCCAGACAGCAAAAGGTTGTATTCTACCACTTGGTCGTTAACCAGGACTTTTACTCGGTCTCCATCTATATATTCGTGGTCTCGTGCTACAATACCAACAAATTTTGTATTGGTTTTAAAATCACCCAAATACATATCACCAAAATAGGGTACAGAGCCTTTATGTTCTTTTTCGTTAATTCTTGGGCTAATTTTTAAATCGTGTCCTGCTTGCACCAGCTGCCTATCTGGTAACATTTTTATAGGATTATCTTTACTAATTAAGTCCTTATCTAAAACCGATGGCATACGCAATACAGTACCTTGGTTGCTGGGTAGTGCATCCAAATTATTTTGCCTACCCACTTCTAAAGGTTTAGTAGTAGGTATATCTCCTTGAGCCCATAGCGTATGGCTTATAGCAATAGTAAAAAAGAAAAGTAAAAGTCTTTTCATAGCACATGAGTCGTTAGACAGTACTAAAGTTAACAAATACCTTGCCATCTATTTAATAACTAGACGTTAAAATCGATGTTTGGTTAATACAATGGATAAATCCGCATTGGTATCCTACAGGTTATGATATGCTTTAAGTTGTTCAGGACCTTCTAGCAGAACTCTTACAATTTGTAATGTGCCGTCTGGTTTGGTGCTAATGTGCCATTTAATCAGAGAAATTTCACCATTAACTATTTCTATCCCCGTTATACTCCTTGGGTGTACGCAGCTACCATCGTTAAAAAAAGGAATCTGCCCTGGTTCTGGAAATCTAGGTCTATGCGTATGCCCAACAATAGTGAGCTTTAACTGATTGTTTAAAATCCATTTTTTTATACGCTTTTCTATACGAATAAGTTCTTTGTAATTTTTTGCTGGGCTCGTAGGGTCTGCAATGCCCACTACTTGCAAGGGTTTCCAAAGAATACGAACTAAAAATCTACCTACCTTCCAAAAGTTATAATTCCACCAGTCTGCTTGATGGCCATGAGTACAAAACAATTCTTGTCCGGTATCCTTATGTTGTAGCACTAAAGCCTCATGATATGTAATTCCTACAAAGAGGGATTTGTCTTCCCCATCAATGGGCTCAAAATAGCTAGAGAGGTGTTTTTCCACATATTTTTGGTCTCTATACACCATGTCATGATTGCCCCAAACCATATGTAAGCGATTTTGTAAGTGAAATTGGCGCAATAACTGATATACGTTTTTATGAGCTTCAAAAATGGATTCAAAATTTATATTTTCCCATAGTTCATCGCCATCGCCCAATTCACAATACTCAAAACCTTCTCTGTAATAATAGTTAAGAGCATGAAAGTAGATGTTTCTGTTGTTTGCAAAATCGTCTGCAAAGCTATTGTCACCCCTGTGGCAATCGCTAAAAATGACAAACTTACTTTTGTCATCAAAAGCTATTTTCCTGGCGTTTTTGTATGCTCTGTTAAGACGTTTAGTAGAAGACATGCTATGCTTTCCTTAAAGGCCTAAATATAACCCACTTTTATATAAAGAATATGTTAACATTTAACAAGCTTCAATTTTGTAATTTTACTTATTAAAGTAAGACTAATAGGGATATGGAATCAATGTTTCCTTTAGAGAGCCCCATGAAACAGCTTATTAGCTTTAACAAACTGTTAGGGTACTATGAGCAGCAGTTAAAGAACAAAGACGCTTCTTTGGCGCAACGGGCTAAGCATATTTTGGATGCTGTGGCACCTTATCCTGAGTTACGCGATGGGTTTGAGGATGTTGCAGTATTAGAAAAACATAGCGATATTATAGCACTGCTGTTGGCAGATGTGTTCCCTACTGTACTAACACAAAATGAGATTAAAGCAGCAGCAATTCCCTATTGTAACGTAGTCTTTAATCAGTCTAAACGATTTGAGCAATTAGTAAAAGATGCTGGTGATAACTTTTCTTTAGAAATAAGAAATATGCCAGATAAGATGCAGTACATTGTACAATGCTCTGTAATTCTCAATTTTTTCTATGGTTTTAATATAGATTTTAAACGTCCATTGTTTTACGATATTCCAGATAAAACCGGACTCATGAGGCATTATAGAATATTATATAATGCAGACTTCATGGAGATTACACCAACCGATAAGGCGTTGAAAAAGTTTACGCAAGATGATATAGATGAGTTGTTAGAGAATTTTGACGATTTGGAGTATTGGAAAACTAAGTTTCCGCCCAACAGTTTTGTAGTCAAAGGTTTTGTGATTGCAAATATGTTTGATGTTACTGCGGAACATTCTATATCGGAAATTAAGTCCACCTTAATCGGCAACAATAAGCGGGGTAGTGAAAACTACATGGAGGATTTTGAGAATACCTTTAAATCGCTTTTTAATAATAAAGACATACAAGTTGGTTTTTCTGGGTATGACCAAGATTCCAATAGATTTTTAAAAATATACGGTAAAGGCATTTCAAGTTTTATCTTAAAAGATAGGGAAGATGAATCTTGTGATACCTTATTATGTGAGTCTTCTAAAGGAAAATTGTTTAAAGAACAAAACTACTTTGCCGTCTCTAATATTAAAAAATACTACGAGAAATCTGGCCACAGCCAACCCTATAAAAATTTATACGACCAAGGTTTTAGAAGCTGTATTTTAGCACCTATTTCTGATGGAGATAAACTTTTGGGGGTTCTAGAATTGGTATCTCCTAACCAAAACGACTTAAATAGTATTAATGCTACTAAGTTGGTAGATGTAATGCCATTTATAGTTTCTGCGGTATTACGTTCTATTGAAGAAGAGAAGAATCTTATAGATGCGGTAATACAGCATGAGTGTACCACCGTTCACGATTCTGTGTATTGGAAATTTCAAGAAGAAGCAAAACGTTTTATTGCTAGAGAAGCGGTAGGCGGACAGCCTTCCTTTAAAGAAATTGTTTTTAAAGACGTCTTTCCACTATATGGGCAAATAGACATTAAGGACTCTTCTACAGAAAGGAATTTAGCCATCCAGAGAGATTTAATGATTCAGCTCGCAGAAATAAGAGATATTCTGGTAGAAGCTTTCCGACTACTGCAATTGCCTATTTATGAGGAGTTAATATTTAGGGTAGAAAGTAATTTAGACGAAATAAAAGAAACGCTACACACGAATAGCGAACAGGCGATTTTTGATTTTATTTTAGAACATGTTAATCCTGTACTGCATCATTTAAAAAGAGAAGACTCGCGTCTAGAAGCTCTAATACTTAAGTATGAGTCTAGCATAGATATGGGTACAGAATCGTATTATGACCATAGGCGTAATTACGATGAAAGTGTTACAGAAATTAACCGCAGATTAGCGGCAGTTTTAGATAAAAAACAGGAGCAAGCACAAGCTATGTTTCCGCATTATTTTGAGCGTTACAAGACAGATGGTATAGAGCATAACATGTATATTGGTAGTTCTATTGCTCATGAACGCGAATTTAACTCTCTTTATTTGAGTAACTTAAGGTTGTGGCAGCTACAGGTAATGTTAGAGATGGAAAACGTTTATTACGGATTTAAATCTCAATTACCAGTAAAATTAGATGTCGCATCGTTACTGTTAGTGTACAGTACTCCATTATCTATTCGTTTTAGAATGGATGAAAAACGTTTTGATGTAGATGGCACTTACAATGCACGGTATGAGATTATTAAAAAAAGAATTGATAAATCTTATATCAAAGGCACCAATGAACGTCTTACCCAGAAAGGTAAATTAGCCATAGTCTATTCCCAGAAAAAAGATGAGAGGGAATATCTAAGGTATGTTCGTTTTTTAAAGAGCAAAGGGTATTTTACCAACAATATAGAAATTGTAGAGCTAGATGGTTTACAGGGCGTTACGGGGCTAAAGGCTATCCGTGCAGAAATTCTATATCGTCATGAAAATACTCCGGAAAAAACGTACACCTATAAAGATTTGATGCAAGAAATTTCCGGATAAATTTTTAGGACCACTAAGGGGTTGTTAACTGGTCTAGAACACGTTCTGGACCATAGAATTTTAGGGCTATAATAAAGGCGATTACAGAGAGTACCATGCCAATTGCAAATATGGTATACGTTAATCTTAGTAATTTGTATTTTTTCTGTAGAACAACTCCTAGATAATACAAATCTTTGGTAAGATTAGAGTACACAAATGCCTTGTCTTTTATTAATTCTTGTATAGCCCACTCATAATCTGGCAACGCCATTTTATGAAAGTTGCCAAAGAATAAAAGATTAACCTTTTTCTGTTCTACGTCTTCCTTACTAAACTCACCACTGGTTACATTGGGCCTTGTGGCTAGTATGGCAAATATCATACTCACAATACTGAACAGTAAAAATATAGAAGTTGGTATTATTAGATACTGGTTATACGGATTGTCTAGTTTTGGAATAAGGTTGGCTAAAACCAGAGAAATAATAATAGCATTTACAGAAAGTAAGATGTTTGCCTTGGTATCTGCAATATCACTTAGTTTTAGGTGGTTACGCATAGTAACACGGAACATAGTTTGTATGCCACGTTCTGGACTTTCGCTCTTAAATTTTGCTTTAAGCATTTCTTTTTTGGCAATATCCTTCTCGTTCTTTTTGCGCTTTACAAGTTTTTTAATGTTTTTATCCTTGCGGGCTTGCCAATTTTCTTTAGCGTAATCCGTATAATAAAAGTGGTCTGCACGGAACATTTTTATGTTTTCTTCTCGCCATTCAGACGGGGAGTACTCTGCAATACCCAGTTGGGACAACTCCATGCGGAGTAATTCTGTGGTATCTGGGTAGCTTTTTTGTCCTAAGTGGGATGCATCTGCATCTCTAATTATCTGTTCTTCTAAATTTTGTGGCTCGTATCCTTTTTCCGTGGCCATGATATAAGCGCAAATTTGTTCTATTTGGGCATGGTCTACTCCTTCTTTTTCCAGAAATTCGCGTGCTAGTATACAGCTGTTTTTCTCATGTTCCGTTACGGACTTGGTGTAACCAGTATCGTGAAACCAAGCAGCAAGCAGCAACGCTTCTTTGGTTTTTGCTTTAGGTTTATAATGTTCTAAAAGCTCTTCTAAACTCTCTACTACTCGCTGCGTATGTCTAAGATTATGGTAGAGAAAATTAGGGTCTAATTCATTGGTTAATAAATCAGTAACAAAAGATTCAGCTTTTTGAAGTATTTGCGACATAGTTGTATATTGAATAGACAAAGTACAAAAATTAAAGATAAAGGAACGCTATGAAAAAATTAATGCTAACGCTATCCATTTCTGTTTTACTAATTGGCTGTGCCACATACCGTTCCAAATATGCAACTGGCTACACAGATGCGCCAATAACTGTGGATAAAGAGGTATCTCATACCTTTTTTCTTATTGGGGATGCAGGTTTGTCGCCCATGGGAGATATGAATAACACGTTGAAAGCGTTTAAAAATCGTCTAGATAATGCGCCAGAAAATAGTACGGCGTTGTTTTTAGGAGATAACATCTATCCCGCAGGTTTGCCAGATAAAAAAGATTCCACCATAGCTTGGCTCACAGCAAAAAATCATTTAGATGCCCAGTTGGCTACACTGAATAACTTTAAAGGCAATAAAATATTTATTCCTGGTAATCATGATTGGTATAACGAAGGACTAGAAGGATTGGAACGCCAAGAAGAATATATACAAGAGGTATTGGGGAGTAAAGATGTGTTTTTTCCAGAAAACGGCTGCCCTATAGAAGATATAGAAATTAATGAAGATGTTACCCTTATAACTATAGATTCAGAATGGTTTTTAGTCAATTGGGATAGACATCCAACTATTAATGATGATTGTGATATTAAAGATAGAGAGCAATTTTTGTTGGAGCTAGAAGATAAAATAAAGGATAATAGAGATAAAACCACCATTATTGCATTACACCACCCTATGTTTACCTATGGTTCTCATGGCGGACAATTCTCTTTTAAGCAGCATTTAAAAGCAACCTCTAAAGTTCCACTTCCTATTTTTGGAACCTTGGTAAACGTACTACGTAGAACTTCTGGAGGATCTATAGAAGACCAAAGTAATAAGCGCTATAACGAATTGAAAAAGCGTGTTGTAACCTTGGCGCAATACTCAGAAAAAGTAGTGTTTGTCTCGGGTCACGAGCATACTTTACAATACATTGTAGAAGAAAATATACCGCAGATAGTAAGTGGTTCGGGTGCAAAAAAAGGATATACAAGATTGCTTAATGGTAGTAAGTTTACAACGGGTAGTCGTGGATATGCTATAATGGAAGTTTATACAGACGGTTCTTCTAAAGTAGATTTCTACGGGGCAAATACTACTCAAGAACAACACCTTTTTAGTAGTTTGGTATTACCTCCGGACAGACAATATTTTAAATATGAGGGTGATTTAGACTTTCCTGAATACGTAAATGCATCGGTCTATACAGAAGAAGAGGTAGAGAAGACGGCTTTCTTTAAAACCTTGTGGGGCGAGCGTTACCGTAAGTACTATGCAACTCCAGTAAAGGCAAAAACGGTAGATTTAGATACCTTGTATGGTGGCTTAAAGCCAGTGCGTAAAGGGGGAGGACATCAATCTAAGTCCTTGCGTTTAGAGGCGAAAGATGGTAGGCAGTACGTTATGCGTGCCTTAAAAAAAAGTGCAGAGCTATATTTACAAGCTTTAGCATTTAAAAATGAATATGTTATTGGGGAGTTTGAAAACACTAAAACAGAAGAAATTCTTGCCGATTTTTACACAGGCTCTCACCCATATGCTCCCTTTACTGTGGGCGAATTGTCTGACGCAGCAAACCTGTTCCATACTAACCCCAAATTGTATTATATCCCTAAGCAAAAGGCCTTAGAAGATTTTAATACCGATTTTGGGGACGAATTGTATATGATAGAGGAACATGTGTCTGAAGGGCATGATATACCTAGTTTTGGTTATGCTGAAAAAATAGAAAGTACAGATAAGCTTTTTGAAAAATTAAGAAAAGACGAGGAATACAAGTTAGATGCGGATAGCTATGTTCGTGCACGTTTGTTTGATATGTTAATAGGTGATTGGGACCGCCATAATGACCAATGGCGCTGGGCGCAATTTAAGCAAGAAAATGGCGATAAAATTTTAAAGCCAATCCCAAGAGATAGAGACCAAGTGTATTCCATTATGGGCGATGGGGCTTTAATGTCTGTTGCAACCAAAATTATTCCTGGTTTACGCTTGTTCGAAGGTTTTAAAGAAGAAATAACCAGTGTTAAGGGTTTTAATTCTAGCCCTAAAACTTTTGCTTTAGATATGGCTTTATTGTCAGAAACTACGCTAGAGCAATGGGAGGAACAGGCTCGTTTTCTACAAAAGAACATTACAGAAGAGGTTATAAATCAAGGGTTGTCCAATTTTCCAGAAGAAGTGAAGGATGAGACTGTAGCAAAAATAAAACACACTTTATTAGAACGTAAAAAAGGGCTGTGGCATACAGCGAGAGACTATTTTAAAGTTTTAAATAAATACAGTGTAATTACGGGAACTGATAAGGACGATTATTTTGTAATACAATCCTTGCCAAATAATAAAGTAGATGTTAAGGTATATCGTAATAAAGGAGGTCAGAAGAAAGACTTGTTTTTTGATAAATTGTATGACCCTGAATACACCAAAGAGATTTGGGTTTATGGTTTAGATGATGATGATATTTTTGAAGTAAACGGAAAGGGAGGTAAAATTAAAATTAGGCTAGTAGGGGGTCAGAATAATGATATTTATAAAATTAATGAACAAGCTAAAGGCGTACATGTTTATGATTTTAAAACTAAGAAAAATACATACGATGAAGCCTTTGGTGGGCATATTAATAAAATAAATGATTATGATACCAATAGTTACCAATTCTTAAAAATAAAAGCAAGTACAAATCAATTATTACCTGCGGTTGGCTTTAATCCAGATGATGGTGTAAAAGTTGGCTTTACCAATACCTACACCTATAATGGTTTTAGGCAGAATCCATTTACCCAACAACACGTGTTAAATGGGGCATATTACTTTGCTACCAGTGGTTTTGAGCTAGGTTATAGAGGTGAATTTCAAAATGTACTAGAAAATGTAAATCTAGAAGTAAAAGCACAATTTACCAGCCCTAATTTTACCCAGAATTTCTTTGGTTTTGGTAACGAAACAGAAAATTTGGATGATGATTTAGGTTTAGACTATAATAGGGTAAAATTAAGAACCCTAGCAGTTTCACCCTCTTTTGTATGGAGAGGGCCATTGGGGTCTAAAGTACGCTTAGGGAGTAGTTTTGAAGATATTGAAGTAGAAGAATCTGAAGGCCGATTTGTAAACGAATTTTACGTGGCTAATGGAGAGGAGAATAAGTTGCAATTTTTAGGCATAGAAGGGGAGTATAGTTATGTCAATACAGATAATGAAGCCTACCCAACAATGGGTATGGCATTCAGTTTGGTTAGTGGTTATAAGGCTAATATAACGGAGTCCGAAAATACGTTTGGGTACATAATTCCCAAAATTGCGTTTGACCATAGAATATCTTCTAACGGGCAATTGGTTCTGGCTACAGAATTTAAAGGGCATTTTAATATAGGTAATGGTTACGAATTTTACCAAGGGGCAACCTTGGGTGCAAGCAATGGCTTAAGAGGTTATCGTTTTCAACGTTTCACGGGTAAGACTGCCTATTCTCAAAAAACAGATTTACGTTTGAGTTTTAGAAAAAGGCGTACTAGTATTTTGCCTGTAACTCCAGGTGTTTTTGCCGGCTTTGATTATGGGCGAGTGTGGCAACCTAATGATGCTTCTGGACAATGGCATAATAGCTATGGAGGTGGATTTTTTCTAAATGGGTCCGATTTAATTTCTGCGAATGTGAGCTTATTTAATAGTGCAGATGGTATGCGTTTTGCTTTTGGTATAGGCTTCGGGTTTTAATTTAAGCTAAAAGAATATAAATTACCGCCCATACCGTGGCTGCGTTCATCTGAAAGAAGAAGTGTATTGTCGTCATAAAACACTACAGATTCTAACTGGCCGTTATACCCTAAATCAATTTTTTCAATATCACCTTGGGTAAAATCATCCAAGGTAAAATTGGTGATTAACCATAAATAACCATAGCTAATCAGCGCAATCTTAGAACCATCTTTAGATATGGTTGCGCTAGTTATAGAGCATTTTTGTTGATTATTGCATGTGTTCCAAGTGGCTACTAAATCTGCTTTGTAGTTTCCAGGAGTGTCAGGCACTTTAAAAACAAAGGTTTTACCATCGTATGGCCTTGCTCTATTTTTAGTGATAATGTAAAGGCTGTTGCCCCAGTGGAAAAAAGCTTCGGCATCAAAATGACGGTCTTTTTTTTTGGAAGGAATTTCTAGTTGGTTGGGGTAACTAAATTTAATCTTTTCCGCATCAATCTTATCCCCAGGTTCAACTTCTGGGTTAGGAAGTTTGTAAATCACTAAATCTTCTCTGTCGCTACTATTATTGCCAAAATCACCTATGTAAAGATTGCCAGAGTTATCTTGAGCTAGGTCTTCCCAATCTTTATTTTTTGCATTTTTTACCTCCAAATCCTTAAGAATTTCTCCTTTGAGGTTCATTTGGGTAATTTCATCTTTATTTCCACTATCTTCTATAAGCCAAAGATTATCACCATAAATAGCCAAACCAGAGTTCTCTTTTTGGCTCGATGGTAAGTCTGTTAATACCTTTAAATTACCGCTGTTTTGGCAATTAGCTAGGGTGATACTAAAAATAAGTAATAAAAAAAGCTGTTTAACCATTTAATAAATTTTGTTATTAAAGTTAAACAGCTTTAGTAAGAATGACTCTATAGTTGTTGTTAGAGTTTTTATAATCTTTATATTAATCTACCTTCATTTTAATATTATCTACAAGGAACTTACCTAAATTCCGTCCTTGTTTAACACCAACTTCAACTGCGGCTCGATAATGTATGCCGCCGTACATACGGCTTATAGCAGCTTCTTCTGCAGCAGAGTTGAAGGAAGTAAATGAGCGCACGGGCAAGCCATAGGGTATTTCTGTATCATCATCAAAAGCAAAATTGTCACCATAAATGCTTGTTAAAGCTGTGCTGGCAGCACCAGAAACCACACTGTGACCGCTTGTGTATTCTGGAAAAGGAGGGGTTTGTAAAACAGGCACCCAAGCTTCATCAAAATATTCGTTTATTAATGTTTCTGGTCTAATAAGGTTACTTCTATATTTTTCATCCCAACAGCTAATAAAACCGTCCGCAATGGCTAAAGATGTTTTGGTATAAGTGTGTACGGTCTCTATCAAATTAGCATTACTTTTTCTAGCGGCTATTTTGGCAATACCAATCCAGTGAGCTCCAGGGGTAATTTTTTTGGTGGCAAACATAAGATGCCCTCTAGTGACCGAAACATAGGGATTACAATCCCAAAATTTAGCAATGGCCACTTCTTCAGAGTCGTCTCCTTTAGCAGTAATTTCATTGCTAATATCATAAACCTCTTTAACTTCTTTGTAAAAATCACTTCCTTCTTCCATGGAAAATGGCGGCGGTGGAATAGGTTTAAATTGCGCCGCGCTATCAATAACAAAAGGTCTAATCTTGTTCCAATGTGGTTCTATGCCGTCCATGTACGCTGGTGGAGTAGGTTGCCAACGGGTAGGGTCGTCAGAATCTACTGTAAATTTAGGCATGGTACGGGTTTGGTTGTAGTTGTCTTTATTCATCCAATCCGTGATATGTTTTGCAACACTAAGCCCGTATTCTTTAGAAGCAAAAAACTCCTTTTCGTTTTGGTTTTCCCATTGTGTGTAAAGACTATCAATCAAAACATCATATTTGGCTTCGGAAAAAATCAATTGTTTGCCTAATTGCATATGTGCAATTAAGGCGGCCAAATCATAATTAAGGTTTTCTTCGGAATTTGGTTCTGGTATGGCATTCAAATCAGTTAATTGCCCGGCCAGCGATAGGTAGCTAGAGTCGTTTTTGGCTAAAATCTCATAAGCAGCTATGTTGGGGTAGGCAAAAATACGGCTGGCTACTGGTGGTGAGAAGATATCATGAATCATGATTTCAGTTACCTTATCAACGGAAGTATGAAAATCTTCTGGAGAAATTGTTATGGGTTTCTTGTTTGTGTTACATGCGGATATCAAAGCCGCAACAAGCACAAATAGCTTTAATTTATTCATTCTGAAATTTATTGTTGTGGTCGTACTTAATACGAAACAAAAATAAGATAAGATAGCTAAATAGCGTTAGCGACGGTAAATAAGTATTTAGATATATCTGTTGTTTGTTAAATAATGCGTATTAAATTCCAACATTCTTAGAAAATTCTAATTCTTTTTCTGTTTTTTTTAAAGACCTGTATATTTACAAGAATATATTCAAAATAGACAATTAAATGCTTGGAATAATCTCTTTTGTTGGCTTCACCGGACTCGTGGCACTTATTGCCTATTTATCAACTAGGTCAACTAATGAAACTACCTCGGATGGCTACTTTTTAGGAGGTAGAAGCTTAACTGCAGGGGTAATAGCAGGCTCACTTTTATTAACCAATTTATCTACTGAACAAATAGTGGGTTTAAACGGTAGTGCTTATAAAGATGGATTATCCGTTATGGCTTGGGAAACGTTGGCAGCTATTGCAATGGTAGTGACAGCTATATTTCTATTACCAAGGTATCTTAAAAGTGGTTTAACTACGGTGCCTCAGTTTTTAGCAGACCGCTTTGATGTTTCTACCAAAACAATTACTTCAGGTCTGTTTTTAACAGGTTATGTAGTGGTATTATTACCTGTAATTTTATATTCTGGTTCAGTAGCGATAAGTGGAATGTTTAATATACCAGAAATGCTAGGTGTTTCCGATAAAACTGCATTAGTAATCTGTATATGGGGTATAGGTATTATTGGTTCTATTTATGCCGTATTTGGAGGTTTAAAAGCTGTTGCGGTTTCTGATAGTATTAATGCCATAGGTTTAATGATAGGAGGTATTTTAATACCGGTATTTGGTTTAATGACTATTGGCGATGGTAGTGTTTTTGGAGGTTTAGATACTTTAATGAATGCGAATCCCGAACGTTTTGATTCTACTGGGAATAGAGGTCAAGAAGTTCCTTTTTCTACCATTTTTACTGGGATGATGTTAGTTCAATTATTTTATTGGGGTACTAACCAACAAATTATACAGCGTGCACTTGGTGCTAAAAATTTAGCCGAAGGGCAGAAAGGACTTTTATTAGCTGCCTTTTTAAAAATTCTTGGTCCCTTAATTTTAGTGCTTCCGGGTATGATTGCCTTCTATTATTTTGAAGGAAATCTTGCTAGTAGTGACATAGCATATCCAGAATTGGTAAGAGCGGTACTGCCTGATTATTTAGTTGGTTTTTTTGTGGCTGTTTTATTTGGAGCCATTTTAAGTTCTTTTAATAGTGTTTTAAATAGTTCTGTAACCTTATTTGGTATAGATATTTATAAACAACACATCAATAAAGATGCAGCGGAAACAACAGTGGTTAAATATGGAAAAATATTTGGGGTAGGTTTGGCACTATCCGCAATGTTTATAGCGCCATTAATTGCGAATGCAGGCAGTTTATTTAACTATTTGCAGGAGATTAATGGTATTTATAGTATACCAATTTTTACCATTATTGTGGTAGGTTATTTAACCAAAAGAGTCCCTGCAATCGCTGCCAAAATTGGAATAATTGCTGGAAGCGTAATGTATATTATAAGTCAGTTTATTGTAAAACCAAAATTAGTTGCCAATGCTCTTGATGAAGCAGCAAAAGCTGGAATTACAGATTCTGTGCAACTTAGCTTAATTGAATCAGAGGCTTATCCGCATTTTTTGCACGTATCAGCATCACTCTTCCTATTTAATGTGATTTTGATGTTAATAATAGGATATTTTAAGCCTAGAGAAACACCTTATATTCAAGAGTACAGTAAACAAGTAAATATTACGCCGTTTAAATATGTTAAGCAGTTTGGCGCAATAATATGTATAATCGTAATTGCTATATATTGGTATTTTGCTAAGTAAATCTTGAAAGAAAAAAAATAAGCAAAGGGCTATCGATAAATATATCGATAGCCCTTTTTTAATTTTAATTTCTTTGTTTTAATATATAACTACTGCCGTTGTTTACTAATACCAGATAATATGTTGTATTTAGAGGGATAATCTTTCTCGCATTTATAAATGGGGGTAGTTCTAAGTTTTCTTTATGTTTTAAATCCAATGTATTGGTATATTTGATAATACCGCCGGCATTGGCCTCAGTATTGCCGAGTTCATTAACAAAACCAGAGTAATTGCCAACGTAAAGAATCTGCTTTTTTTCCAAGTCAATAGCAAAATCTTCAATGGTACTAAATTGCGCCTGTACAGGTAAAACGGTGCCGGTATATTTACCATTCTTTAGGTTGAATAACATAGACCTTAATTCTTTAATTTCCTTTATCTCCAAAACCGTTTCTTCTTTATTAGGAAATAAATCATTTAGACTATTTACGGACGCGAAAGAACTATAATCTGGAAATCTTTTTTTAAGACTAGGTATTTGGCTAGAAAGGTTGTCTTTGTTCGCGAATGGAACGTACGACCCAAAGAAGTCATAAAAAATAATTGGGTCTAATTGCGTATTCTTATCAAAATCATCTAGATAAAGTTTTACAGGTTTTTCTTTGGATGCTTTCCATTTATGGTTAAGGCCGGTGTTTCCTGCTAGTATTTCTAAATTTCCATCTTTATTTAAATCGATTACTTTTACTGTGTTCCACATTCCGTTGGTGTTCTCCAATCCAAAATCTTGAGTGGCATTTTCAAACTTGTTTTCCCCTTTATTCAGATAAATAGAAACTGGCATCCAATCGCCCACTACAACTAGGTCTGGAAGTCCATCTTGATTAATATCTGCCCATTGACTGTCAGTTACCATTCCCATTCTTAGTTTTGCCGCAACGTTGAATTGTCCTTTACCGTTACTTGCTAGAATGTAACTAGATGGTGATAGCCCGTAACCGCCTGGTATAGACCTATTGCCTATAAAGAGGTCTAAATGACCATCTGTATTAAAGTCTATGGTAGAAACACTCCCTCCATTGTTCTTAAGCATATCTAACGGTAAGCGTCTAAAATTGGCTGCACCATCATTGATGTATATTCTGTCTTCAAGATAATCGCTTCCTTCTGCATTATCATTGCCTCCGCTCATAACATAAAGGTCTAAATCCCCATCATTGTCAATATCCAAAGCAACAGCATCCGTGTCTTCATAAACCCCATCTTTTAATAGGCTTTCTACTTTTTTAAGCTTAAAATCACCATTGCCGGCGTTTATAAATAAGGAGGGAGATTGATATTTAGCACCACCAAGATATAAATCTGGAAGACTATCATTGTTAAAATCCGCATAGACTACACAGGGGCCTTCTGTAGATAATTTTTCTGGAATTAAACTCTCCCTTTCATAATCTAAATAGTTGTTTTCTAAATGAACATAAGGGAAAGTAGTAAAAGTATGACTAAGGGATTGTGGCGTACTTTGTTTCTTGGCTTTTACTGTCTTATTAAGTACGGTTGTTTGGTTTAAAGGAACGTTTAGAAATACATCTTCCGTACCATCTAGCCATTCAACCTTTACAGAATCTATCTTTTTGCTTTTACCTAGACCAAAGCTTAAAATTCTAGTTGAGGTGCTCTGAAAACCTTTTACGGTAGATAAATCTTTACGTTGTACATTATTATTGGAATATAAATATACTTTAGCGCCATTAGTATTATGCAATAATTCATTGCCATCTAATTTTATACTGGAGTAATTATTATTATCTCGTTTACTGGTATTTTCTAGAATGCTAACTGGTTGGTTTATGTTATTTACTACAAGATCTAAGTCGCCGTCATTATCCAAGTCAGAATATGCTGCTCCATTAGAATAGGAGGGTTTTTGCCCCGCTTCTAACGTAAAGGGTTCAAAATTTAAATTGCCATTATTTTTAAACACCGTATTGGGTAGTTTAATTGTAGGCATTTTTTCTATTAGCTCTTTTTTTATTTTGGTGGTTTGCTCCTTGGTAAATGAAGAAAAATCTAAATTACTTAAGTATTTAATATAGTCTAAATCGTTAGGGCGCTTATATATTCCATTGGTAATGTATATATCATTTAAGCCATCTAGGTCAAAATCTTGTAACAAAACACTCCAGCTCCAATCCGTAGCAAAAGTATTGGTAAGCAATGCAACATCTGTGAAGTGGTCTCCTTGGTTTAGTTGAAAGGTATTACGTGCATACTGTTCTCCAAACCCATAATTCTCTTTTATTTTTGCAACTTTATCCGAGTCTTCTCCGCCTGATTTCAAGAAGATTTCGTTATTGTTGGGCATCATATCTAGCGTAAAAATATCTAGCTTGTTGTCCATATTCATATCCATTACGTCTACACCCATGGTAAAGCGTGTAGTATGCCCTAAATAGTCCTGACCTACCTCTTTAAACGTTTTATCACCTTGATTGAGATACAAATAGTCGTTCTCATGAAAATCATTCCCTACATATATATCAATATAGCCGTCGTCATTTATATCCGAAGTATTCAAGGCCAATCCATATCCAAGAGGACTTGAATATATCCCAGATTTATCTGTAACATCCTTAAAAATTCGCTGGCCATCACTAAGAAGGTTTTCATATAAGCGGTCACCTGAAATAGGATCATGAGTATCTCTAGCGCTAATATTGTTGTAACTACGTGTTGTGTGGGTAGAATGGTTCATTAAATACATGTCCATATCACCATCATTATCCATATCAAAAAAAGAAGCTTGTGTAGATAATCCACTAAACGCTAAACCGTAGGTTTCAGCTTTTTCCGTAAAGGTGTTGTTTCCATTGTTTATATATAGTAAGTTTTTAGCATCAAGGTCTTTATATTTGCCAACCTTACATACATAGATATCTAAAAAGCCGTCGTTGTTTATATCTTCTAAGGTAACACCGCTAGACCAAGTACTGTCTATTTTAAGACCAGCTTCTTTGGTAATTTCTTTAAATTTAAAATCACCAAGATTTATATATAGTTTGTCCGTAGATTGGTTGGCACTTAGGTAAATATCATCCAAACCATCATTGTTTATATCGCCTAACGCAACACCGCCACCGTTGTAATAGTAGAGGTAATCTATAATGTTTAAACTATCTCTAAAAGTTAGGTTATTAGAAAATTCTATTCCGGTTTTAGAGGCGTCCAAAGAATTAAAATAAATATGGGCGGGTTGTATTTGTACTTCTTTAGAAATGTCTTTTTTATCTGTACACGAAAAAAAAACGAGGATTACTAAAACAAACAGGGCAGATTTCTTAACTCTAATCATTCGCTTTTAATTCAAATGTTAAAATAGTATCATTGTTTCTGGTGACCACCAAAATATTATTGATAATGTGCATATCTCTAACTTCACCTTCTATTTTTAATCCAAGGCCGTCTTTATGCGGAACAAATTTAAAATCTCCTTTGTTTTCCAACACTAGACCCTTTAGACCGTCATATTTGCCAACCTCTGGTTTTACCCCAAATAAATTACCTGCAACTATTAAATCTTGATCTCCATCATGATCATAATCCAAATTTTGAATTGAAAAAATAGAGGTGAATTGAGCTTCTATGGGTAAAACAATTACTTCAAATTCGCCATTACCTTTGTTTTTTAAGATAACCGACTCCAAAATATTGGTTTCTATTTTCTTGGAAGAATTAACCAGATCAGGAGTAAACATTTGATCCATGCTTTTGTCCTTAAAACTATTGTAATCTGGGAATGTCTTCTTTAAAGGTTTTATTTGGTCTATTAAATCGTGCCGAAGTGCATACGGATAGTCTTTTCCATCTTTGCTTCTAAAGGCAAGGATTGGATCTATGAACCCATTTGCATCATAATCATTGGTGTATAGCGTAATAGGTAGATCCTTACTTGCTTTAAAACTACTATTTAAACCCTGATTGCCAAGAACAAAATCAGGAAGTTTATCATTGTCTAAATCTATTTTCTTAATGGTATTCCACCAACCTTTGTACTGATTTAGACTACTAGAGGTATCCAAATTAAATTTTCCATCTGTATTAATGAATAAGCTAACACCCATAAATTCTCCAACAACAATTAAGTCTTGATCTCCATCATTATCAATATCAGAAAACTCGGCGTCAGTAATCATTCCCAAGTTTTTTAACTGGGGAGCAACAGATGTGGTTACGTCCGTAAAATTACCTTTACCGTCATTGGACAAGATAAATCCAGAACACGCTTGGCCAAACTGAAGAGGAACTAAGCGCTCTCCAACAAATAAATCCTGATCTCCATCTCCATCAACATCCATGTTTTTTACAGTTGACGTGCTATAAAAACCCTTATTGTTTGGTAAAATTTGTCTACTTAAGTTAAAGTTTCCTTTACCGTCATTAAAATAGAGCCGATCTTTAAAATCTTGGGAATTTCTTCCATATTCTATTCCTCCACTACAGATATAGAGGTCTAGGTCTCCATCATTATCTGCATCAAATAGGAGAACGTCTGTATCTTCTTGTCTAAGGCTAGCATCAAAAAAATTATTCTCTAAAGCTTTGTAATTTGAAGGGTTACCCAAAAGTATGGTCGTAGTATTCCCTTTAGAACCACCAATTATTAAATCTTCTATGCCATCACCATTGATGTCGCCACTATCCATTTTTGGTCCTTGGGTACTATAAAAATGATATAGTAACCTGTCTTTGTAAAAATCTACAAACTTATTTTCTTTATGCTTAAAGTCAGTAATATTAGTACGCTCAAAAAAATAAGAATCAGATGTATTTAACTGGTCATGTTGTGTTTTAATGTCAGCATCTTTTTCTGAGAACTCATACGTTTTATTTGGTGCAAGATTGCTGAATTTGGTCTCCTTGCCAGATGGCCAAATAATGATGCCAGATACTGGATCATTGTTTTTTAACCCAAAATTAGGTCTTATATCTATACTTGATTGAAACCCCCTTGCTGGTTGGTTTTCTATAGCTTGGTTATCTTCTAAAACTATCTTGGCTCCTATTGCAAAGAGGTTGTTTTTTTCGCCTTTTAAATCGAATTTAATGTAATGGCCATTTGTCTTTTCTACTGCTGTATTCTTATAGACAAACGCTTGCATATTAACATTGTTCACAATTAAATCTAAATCGCCATCATTATCTAAATCTCCATAAGCGGATCCATTTGAAAAGCTTGGGGTCCATAGGCCACTATTTTCAAAATTTTCAAAAAGCAGACCACCAGAATTTTTATAGGCATGATTTGCCACTTTGTTAGATGGGATAATTTCTATGAGCTTTTTATAATCCACGGTATTGTTGTTTACAATGGATTTCATTATTTCTTCATTGGAAATATACTGTAGGTAATCTTGGTTAGTTATATCTCTGTAAATACCGTTGGCGATAAACAAATCTTTATACCCATCATTGTCCATGTCGAACAGCAAAGCACCCCAACTCCAATCAGACGCATTAACACCACTTAACCTACTTATTTCACTAAAAGACCCATTGGCATTATTTAATTGAAAAGTATTGCGTGTAAATTGATGGTGATAATCATTGTTAACTTTTAAACGATATCTATTCCAATCTTCAAATGTTGTGACTGTTTTTAGTCTTTCATATTCTGATGGAAGCATATCTGTTACAAAAATATCGTTATATCCATCATTGTTGATGTCTGCCATATCTGCTCCCATTGAGGCTGCACTTGTACTAGAAATTTGATTTTCTAGGTCTTCTTTAAAGCTTCCATTTTGCTGGTTTATGTATAGATAGTCTCGCTCAAAAAAATCATTTGAAATATAAATATCTTCCCAGCCATCATTATTTACGTCACCTACAGTAACACCCAGTCCAAAGCCAATGACACTACCATAAATACCTGCTTCTTGGCTAACATCAACAAATTTCCCGTTGTCGTTTCTAAGTAACTTATCGCCTCCCAAAAGGTCTTTTTTGGGTCTTTCCACTCTTCTAAGGTCAAAGCTGCCAATAGCTTGATAAGAATTGTTCAAAATATAGGCATCTAAATCCCCGTCTTTATCATAGTCAAAGAAAGAAGCATGTGTAGAAAAACCTTTATCGTCCAGACCGTAGGCTGCAGCTTGTTCTGTAAACGTACCATCGCCATTATTAATGAAAAGCTCGTTTTGTTTGTTTGTGCCATCTAAATTACCGGAATTACATACGTATATATCTAAGTTTCCATCGGCATTTATATCTATCATAGTTACACCAGTAGACCAGGGTTTGTTGCCAGCAACTTTGGCGGTTTTGGTAATATCTTCAAAAGTAAAATTACCTTTATTCAAAAATAATTTGTTTTCCTTTTGATTGGCAGTCATGTAAATGTCTAAAAGACCATCATTGTTAATATCCCCTAAAGCCACGCCACCACCGTTATAGAAGTTTCTGTATTTGTATACATTAAAATCATTGGTATAGGTTAACTCATTACTAAATGAAATACCGGTTTCTGTACTGTCTGTTAATACAAAGAGTGTATCTGGTTTTTTGTCAGATTTAGAACATGAAATGATGAGAATCAATAAACTTAAATATCCTGTATACTTCATCAATTTATTATTTTGTCTTTTGTTCATATCTTAAATCGTCTATTCTAACATCAATATCTTTGGTGTCTTTTAGCGGTTCAATTACTATTCTACGATTACCATCTACTTTAGTTAAAAATATTTCGGAACTGTTTTTGCCCTTAACTTCGATAAAATCGTTTCCTGGATACCATTTTAAAAGAGAATCTCTTACTTGAGGCAAGAGCTTTTCTGCCTGCAAATCCTTATTCCAAATAGACCAACCACTATGGTAAAATTTAAAATCCATCCCTGTCATAATTTGGTCTTTATCAAAAATACCGTAGAAGAGCATTACAATACTAGATGTTGCGCTGTCTTTTGGAGATTTGGGCAGTATATATTGTACAAAACTGTTTTGTGGTCCCTGTGAAACTTTTTGCTGGTTGTTTAATTGCCAGCACTGATTAAAGAACTGTTGTTTTGTTTGTCCAAAAGTAAAGTCAAAAAAAAGACTGTCGTAGATTTTACCAGTTGCTTTTTCCTCCAACACTACTTGTTCGTATTTGGATTTCTTATCGCAACTAACCAGAATTACAACAGATAATATAAACATCAACAAGCTATTTCTTAACATCATAAAACATTACTTTTTGATTATTTAAAAAAACTGTCAAGCGATTTTTAATCCAAGCAAAATCTCTTATTTGCCCTTTAATTTGAAGAGATATAGGTTCGCCTTCTAAATTACCGTTTTTAGTGCCAAATATAACCCAACCTCTAGAAGCATCATAACTACCAAATTGAGGTTTAACTAAAAATTGATTACCTCCAAAAATTAAGTCCTTTTCCCCATCTTCATCAATATCAATTGCCTTTATGGTATATATAGGACTTAATTGTAAGGGTTGCGGTAGTGTTTGGGCAGTAAATTTATCACCATCATTTATAAATAAAGTGCTTTCTAAGGTAGTAAGGCTTAGATTTCTTACATTCTTTAATACCTCTGGACTAAAAAATTGACTTATATCTGTATTTGCGTAGTCCTTGTAGTATACAAATTTCTTTTTTAATGAGGGTATTTGTGCTATGAGCTCATCTTTATCTACAATGGGAAAATATAAGCCATCTAATTCTTTGCATATTATTTGTTCCACAAATCCATTTTGGTCAAAGTCTCCAACGTACATTTTCATATCGTTGGAAAAAAAGTTGTTGGTGCCTATATTTCCGGCCAATAAATCTAAATCGCCGTCTTTGTCTACATCTTGTAGTAATAAGGATGTCCAAAGGCCATTTTGATTAGCTAGGCCATAGGTATTAGTAGCGTCCTTATAAGATTCATTGGTGTAAAGGAATATTTTAGTAGACATCCATTCACCGGCGACTACAATATCTAGTTTTTGATCACCATTTATGTCTTGTACAAGCAATGATGTAATCATCCCAATATCTTTTAATTCTTTTGGCGATTCTACTGTAAATTGGCCATTACCATTGTTTCTTAGAATGTAAATTGATCCTGGTAAGCCATAGGTGGCGGTTATAAAACGCTCACCTACCACTAGGTCTATATCACCATCATTATCAATATCTCCTTTGACAACAGCTCCCGTATTTATTTTTTTTGGAAACTTGGGTTGTAACTTACTTTTTGTAAAACTATTCTTGTCGTTTAGGTATAATACGTCATCTAGTTCAGTCGCTTGGTTAGCAAATGCTTTTCCACCGTGGCCCACGTACAAATCTTGGTCCCCATCATTATCTGCATCAATGAAAATGGCTTTAGTTACCTCTGATCTATTGTCGGACTCAAAAAAAGTAGTATTTTCCAAAAAGTCTTTTGCGCCATTGGAAAGAAATAGGGAGGAGGATTGAAATTTTGCTCCTCCAATGAAAACGTCTGTAATACCATCTTGGTTTAAATCTGCAGTGGCTACACCCGGACCTTCATTGCTATACATTTGGGGTAATAACCTTTCTTTATTAAAATCTGAAAATAAATTTTCTTTGTGCTCAAACGCAAATAAAGAATCCGCTGGAATTAGAATGCGTTCTTTGTTGGTATTGGGTAACTTGTTAATATCTAGAATAGTATGTTGCTCTTTCTGTATTGTGAGTTGTTTTAGGTCCCAATTTAAAGCATGAGCCGTTAAATCATTGTTTGGCCAAACAATATAAAGGCTATCTGCCAATTCTTCTTTTTTCATGCTAACCAGGATGGTACTAGAAACACTACTTTGAAAACCTTTTGTAATATAATTGTCTTCTAATTTTATGGTAGTACCATTTTTTCGAAAATAAAATTGAGATCCTATGGCTTGGTTGTTGTTGCCATTCTGCTTTAACGAAAGCCTTAACGTATTGTTATGATTTTTGCTGGTGTTTTCATAGACAAAAGATGGCATGTTTACGTTATTAACTACCAAATCTAGGTCTCCATCATTATCTAAATCAGAATAAACACTACCATTACTAAAACTAGGTTTATCTAATCCCCACTTTGTATTTACCGAAGTAAAATTCAATCCACCATTATTTTGAAACATTTGGTTAGGTACGGCTTGGCTAGGCATGGCATCAATTAATTTTTTGATAACATCTGGTTCCTTATTTCTTATTTTTTCTGAAATGACTTGATCATTTGCTTCAAATGAAAGGTAGTCTCTATCTAAAAGGTCTTTATAAATTCCATTTGATATAAATACATCTTTTAGGCCATCGTTATCGGCATCAAAAAAGAGTGCGCTCCAACTCCATTCTGTAGCGGCTATCCCACTAGCCCTACTTATATCAACGTAGTTTTTGTCACCTAAATTGGTTTGTAAGGTGTTCCTGGAAAATTGGTTAAAGTATCCTTTTTTTACAGCTAGTTGCTGTTTATCCCAGTTTTCATAAATGGTCTTTGTTTTTCTTCGCTCTTCAGTTAAAGGTAGCATTTCTGTTACTACTAGCTCTGGTTTTAAGTTGTTATTCAAGTCAGCTAGGTCCGCACCCATGGAACCCATGGATATGGATGAAAAGTAGGTTTCTAATTGTTCGGAAAAAGTACCATCTTGTTTGTTGATATATAAGTAATCTCTTTCAAAAAAATCATTGGATATGAAAATGTCTGTCCAATGATCATCATTAAAATCTCCAAGGGTAATTCCTAATCCGAACCCTATGTTACTTGTGTAAATACCAACCTTTTCAGATGCTTCAATAAATTTGCCACCATCATTAATAAAAAATTTGTTTCCATTACCGCTTTTATCCGGAATTGTTCTTTGGTCTTTTATAAGGTCGAAACCGCCCACCGCTTTTAGTGAATTATTAAGTAAGTAGCAGTCAAGATCCCCATCTTTATCATAATCAAAAAATGAAGCTTGCACGGAAAGGCCTTTCACTGCTAAACCATATTTTTTAGCCTCCTCCTTAAAAGTTAGATCTCCCTGGTTAATAAACAACTCGTTAGCGCGGTTTGTACCTCCTGGCGGTCCTGCTTTGCAAACATAGATATCTTGTAGTCCATCTCCGTTAACGTCTACAATGGTTGCACCTGTAGACCAAATATTATTACATGCTACACCTGCTTTTAGTGTGATATCTTGGAAAGTAAAGTTCCCTTTATTTAGATAGAGTTTGTTGCCTACTTGATTGCCGGTAAAATAAATATCATTTAAGCCATCATTATTTATATCGCCTATAGCAACGCCTCCACCATTATAGAAATTCCTGTATAGATAAGGATTGAAATCCTCCGTATAGGTTAACTCGTTATTAAAGTAAATACCAGTTACATTACTGTCCTTTAATATGAAAAGTGAATCTCCTTTAGTAAGGTTTTGGTTTTCCTCTTTGTTGCAAGAAGTAAATAGGACTATTAAAAAGGATAATAATAAGAGTCTGCTCATTTATTGGAGTAAAAAAAGGGTTGTTCTATTGAACAACCCTTTAAAATTACTAATTAAGATTCTTTTTAGTAGCCTGGATTCTGTGTTAGGGTACCATTAGAAGCATTAATTTGATCTTGTGGAATAGGGAAAATCGTTTTACTAGCATCACTAGCACCTTTTTCCCACCAAGCTTCTCCGTATTTCCCAAAACGGATTAAGTCAGTTCTTCTAGCAGATTCTTGGAACATTTCGTGGCCTCTCTCTTCTAAGAATGTATCTGCATCCATAGTGGTGGCAGCAGGTAAACCTGCTCTTTCTCTTGTGATGTTCACATCTGGTAACGCCAAGCTCCAATCTCCTGCTGCTCTAGCTCTAGCTTCACCTCTAATAAGGTAAACTTGACCAAGACGGAAAAGAGGATAATCATTATTCATTTCTTGACGACCGAACAACTGTAGACTAAACTTAGCAGCTCTTACACCGCTCTGTCTAGGAGAGTTAGGCTCTAATTCACTGATTTCCGGAGTGTATTCTACAACAAGGGTTGGGTCATCAGAAGCATAATCTAATAACGCAGCACCATCAAAATCGGTTTGCGCTCCAGCTAAAAAGCTTGCTTGCTTTCTGGCATCAGCATCATCATAGCTATTGTAGAACTCCTCTAATACTTGGTAACCATTCCATGGTTGTTGGTCTAATGCGTAAGTAAGCTGAGTACTGTAGTGAAAGTTCATCTGGCTAAAGTTCATACCTGTAGCAGAAGTCTCATCATAGAAAATTGCCCAAATCAATTCTGGATTATATTGGTTGTTTGGTGCAAAAACAGCTGAGTATCCTTCTAAATTTTCTGGATCACTATCTACAGCTGGTCTTTTAGCTAAATTTGTCACCGTACAACCTTCGCCACATATTTGGTAAGGTCCATTATCTATTATATAAGATGCAGCCCAATCAGCTTCATTGTACATAGCAGTACCCGTGTAAACTTCAGCATTTAGGTATAATTTAGCTAATAAACCCAATGCAGCATACTGATTGATTATATACGGGTCAGCATCTGTACCTAGGGCACTTCCTGATAAATCCATGGAAGCTGTAACCGCAGTTATACCCAAGACATCTAGCAATTCGCTCTCTACAAAATCATAAACTTCTTGTCTGGTGGCTTGAGGAGCATCACCAGTAGATGAAGTAATTATTTTAACACGACCGAAAGTGTCTAGTAGCCTCCAATAAAATAATGCTCTGATTGTTCTAGCTTGTGCTTCTTCAGCAGCAGTTAGGCTACCCTCTAATGCTAAGTTTGCTTCAGAGATACCAGCATAAGTTTCTGTCCACATGTTATTTAATGGACCGTTGGCGGACCCATAGGTGTGTCTATGCATACGCAACCAAATACCACCATCAAACCAGTCACCACCTTTTTGGCCAATGGCCATTTCGTCAGAAGAAACGGTTTGTACGGAATAGTATCCTCCATGATTGGCAGAACCACCTCTTAATCTTCCATAAGCTGCTTGAAGCGCGGCAGGAACTTGTCCGCCACCTTCAGTAGCACCTTCTATTACTTGAACACCATTATCAGAGAATTCAGTGGTAAATTCATCTTCTAGTGTTTCATCTAAATCGGTACACGAAACTCCTAAAAGCAAGGCCCCGACAATATATGTTGATCTTATAATTCTTTTCATTGCTTTTTTTTTAGAAATTAATGTTTAATCCTAAGGTAAAAGTCGTACTTGTAAAGTAGTTATATCTACGGTCTACCCCAGGAGCAAGTACTTGTGGTGTACTTGTATCCAAAACAGCACCATTGTCTACTGGTCCAAAATCTTGTAATGAAGGCTCTGGATCTGTACCCGTATAATTGGTGATTGTCCATAGGTTTTGGCCAGCAATAGAAATTCTTGCTCCTTTTATGTAATCTAAACCTAAGTCTAAGTTGTAACCAATTGATAAGTTATCTAATCTAAAGAAACTTGCTTTTTCTACATAGTAAGAGCTAAATTTAGCTGTTCTAATATCATCTCTGGCTAGGTCTGTGTTGACAAAATTGTAAGAAGACTGAGACCCGATTCTTGGTTCGTAGAAAGCTCTAAAGGCATTCACCAAGCTGTGACCAAATGCTCCTCTCCAGAACATGTTTACATCCCAGTTGCCCATTTGAAATTGGTTAGTCCAACCTAGAGTGAAATCGGGTAGACCTTTACCCAACACTTCAAAGTCGGCATTTTCTGCCAAAGCATCTCCTTGGTCAGTAACCAATTCACCATCACCATTTAAATCTACAAGGATTGGAGATCCGTTAGCATCCACTTCGCCAGAAAATCTTGGACCCCAGATTTGACCAACTTCTTCCCCTTCTTTAACTAAAATAACGTTGGTGTCATTTTGACCAGGAGCACCTAAATTTGCTATAATTCTAGTACCTCCAGTGTTTTCTTCTAATGTTGATTTATAGGTAGAGAAGATTAAACCAGAAGTGTAAGACATATCATCGTTTTTGATAACGTCATAGTTTAAGCTTAATTCAATACCTTTTGTATTTAATTCACCACCGTTTTGGAATTGTGTTCTGAAACCTTGGTTTGCTGCAGCATCTATATTTACTTCTGTAATGAAATCGACAACATCTCTATTGTACAAGTCTAAGGTTGCGGACATTCTATCCATGGCAAATTCGATACCGAAGTTAAGCTCTCTTTTTTCTTCCCATTTTAATCCTGGGTTTGGAGCTCTTGTTCCTAAACCTGTTGCCGCAGAACCAAATCCGTTAGGACCGTTGGCTACACTAAAGGTAGATTGAGACAAACCAACGTTTCTTGGAGTTGCACCAGTCACACCGTATCCAACACGCGCTTTTAACAGGTTTACGTTATCTAATTCTAAGTACTTGTTAAGGTCTGCACCTACGGCAAGAGAAGGGAAAAGACCCCATTGTTCATCTGAACCAAAACGACTGGACCCTTCTCTTCTCAACGAAGCATTTAAATATATAGCATCGTCAAAAGTGGCATTAGCTCTTGCAAAGAAGGCAATTATTCTATCATCATCATTTCTGTAGCTATTGGCTTGAATACGCCCAGCCTCTAGTAAATCTTGTGATACTTCTATTGCATTACTAAAATCAAAGTCTACGCCTGGAGGAAAATCTCCTATTTGTAAGTAGTAACCATTGCTGTCAAATTCTTGGAAAGAGTACCCACCAGTTACCCCTAATTTAAATTTCTCTGAGAATTGCTTATTAAAGTCAACGTAAAATTCTAAGGAACGGTTGTTGTTTTCAAATGTGGTAAAATCTGCTCTACCTTTTCTAAATGGACTTACAGCGTTCCCGCGAAAGAAACTAGTTGTAGGGTAGTATTGTCTATTAGTACCATTGGCTTTTTGCTCACCAGCAGTTAAGGTTGCTGTTAAGGCATCGCTTATGGTGTATTTAAAATCCAGTGTATAATTTAATGTGTTAGTAACACCAGTATTCTTATTTTGTTCTAAAATAGAAACAGGGTTGAAACTATCAAAAAGGCCCAAAGTTTCAAAATAACCTCCAAATTGTGGTGAATTGAAAGCGAAAGGGGCATCAGCTCCAAATACAGGGGCAGTAGGGTTATACACAACTGCATAACGTAATGCTTCATTAAATCCAAAATCACTCTCTCTGTTTGTTAGTGCAGAGTTGAAAGTAATCCTAAGTTTATCATTAAGAATTTTTCCAGTAAGCTTTGTTCTGGCATTAAATTGTTGAAATCCGCTATTCTTTAAAATACCTTCAGTATCTCTAAAGTTCAAAGAAACACGGTAATTAGCATCTTCAGAGCCCCCAGTAGCAGCAATATTGTGTACTTGAGTAATAGCATTGCGGGTTACCTCGTCCCTCCAGTCAGTATCACTACCCAAATCTGTTCCTCCGGCTGCCAAAAATTCTTCACGGTTCATTAATTCGATTTGGTTAGCTGCAAACTGAGAGGAGAATTGGCCGTTGTAGTTAATTTTAAACGGTTGGTTTGCACCACCGGATTTTGTTGTAACTAGTATTACCCCAGCAGAACCACGTGTTCCATAAATTGCGGCAGCGGAACCATCTTTTAATACAGTGATATTTTCAATATCACTCGGATCAACATTTTGTAAAGATTGACCTAAAACTCCATCAATTACCACAAGTGGTTCAGCATTACCACCAACGGTAGAAATACCTCTAAGTCTAATTACAGGAGTATCATTTGGATTTCCACCTTTATTAACGATGTTTAAACCAGCAACTTTTCCTTGTAATAGTTGTGTTGGTTCATTAATAACACCTTGATTGAAATCTTCCGTACTTACACTGGTAACTGCAGTAGTAATTTCTTTTCTTACCTGCGTACCATAACCTACAATCACCACCTCATCCAACGCTTGAGCATCTTCTTGAAGGGTAACATTAATGGTAGACTGACCACCTACAGCAACTTCTTGGGAAGAAAACCCAATATAGCTAAACACTAAAGTGGCGCCGCTATCAACATTATTCAAGGTGTAATTACCATCAAAATCTGTTTGTGTACCGTTTGTAGTACCCTTTACCAAGACACTGGCGCCGGGTAACGGTCCATTAGCATCCGACACTGTACCGGACACCGTCTGAGCCTGTATGGACCCAAAGCAAACGAATGCTCCAAGCAGTAACAAGCTTTTTAGTAGCGTAATCTTCATAGATAATTAATTTTTAAGTTTAGTTAATTTTAAGAGTTAAACATATATAAAATTTATGTTAATATGTGCACCATGGGCATGAAAAATCTTACGAAATCGGTTTCGTGTTGACAAATTGATCATATTTAAGGGTATTGCAATAATAAATCTCTTTAATTATGCATTTCATATAAGTTGAAGGCTCAATTTACGGTTTTATTAAAAATGAAGGTAAGAAATAGCTTACTTTTTTGCAATTTTATGTTGTTTTAAATTGTAATTCCTACACTTATTTTAAGCAGAGGCATATGTTAAATTTACAATTAGAACTATCTTTATAGGAATCTAAAAATTAGCACAAATTGAAGAAAAAAATAACCCTAAAGCATATTGCCAAAGAATTAGATGTTTCTATATCTACCGTTTCTAAAGCGCTAAAAAATAGTGAAGAAATAAGTAGAGATACTAAAGAGAAAATCCAAGCTTTTGCCAAATTATATAATTACAGGCCTAATAATATTGCGGTAAGCTTAAAAAATAAGCGAACTAAAAACATTGGTGTTATAATCCCAGATATTGTGCACCATTTTTTTGCAACGGTGATAAGCGGTGTAGAAAAGTACGCTAATAGTTTGGGCTATAATGTAATAGTTTGTCTTTCTGATGAATCTTTTGATAAAGAGGTGATTAACATGGAAATGCTTGCAAACGGTAGTATCGATGGTTTTATCATGTCGTTATCTTCAGAAACGCAACAAAAAGGAGATTATAATCATATCAAGGAGGTGACAGAACAGGGTATACCTTTAGTTTTGTTTGATAGGGTTACAAATTCGGTGCAGTGCGATAAGGTTATTATAGATGATCAATTAGGCGCTTACAAGGCTACCAAAAAGTTGTTAGATATGGGTAAAAGAAACATTGCTCTACTAACTACGGAAGATTATCTAAGTGTTGGCTCAGAAAGAACCAGAGGTTACTTGCGGGCCCATGCGGATAGTAATATTGCAGTTAACGATAAAAATATCTTTAAAATGCCGACCATGGAGATGGAGGAGGCGTTAATTCGTGATTTTATCGCAAACATCACTCTGGATGCCTTACTATGTGTAAACGAAATTTTTGCTGTTTTTGGTCTAAAAGTAGTCAAGGAATTGGGTATGAAGGTGCCAGAAGAAGTATCGGTTATAGGGTTTACAGATGGTTTGCTTTCTAAATATTCCAATCCTTCCTTAACTTCAATCGCACAACATGGGGAGAGTATGGGAGAAACGGCGGCAAAGATGTTAATAAAACGTATTGAAGATGAATCCGAGGAGGAGGAATATTTTCAAACTAAAATTATAGAGCCTACGCTTATTGAGCGGGAGTCTACTTAAAAGAAAACTACTAACAACTACATAACTAGAATCATGAATCAAGATTACATTAAGGCCAATCCCTGGTCCATTATAGAGGAGGGTTTTGACAAGGAGCGTGTACAATCTTCAGAAAGTTTATTCAGTATTGGTAACGGAGCTATGGGGCAACGTGCCAATTTTGAGGAGAATTATACGGGAGAAACTTTTCAGGGGAGTTACATAGCCGGAGTATATTATCCAGATAAGACCAAAGTTGGATGGTGGAAAAATGGTTATCCTGAGTATTTCGCCAAAGTATTAAACGCTCCTAATTGGATTGGGATAGGAATTTCGGTTGATGGAGAGGAGCTAGATTTAAATACATGTACCGATGTAAGTGGATTCAGAAGAGAATTGAATATGCAAGAAGGGTGGTACAAGCGTCAATTTAATGCTACTCTGGCCAATGGTATAGCAATTACTGTAACTACTACCCGTTTTCTAAGTTTAACTATGGATGAGGTTGGAGCTATTTCATATAATATCACCCTAAATAATAAGGATGCAAAGGTTGTCGTTTCTCCATATATAGATTCGGGTATAACCAACAGGGATACCAATTGGAATGACCAGTTTTGGAATACAACAAGTGTAAAAATTAAGGATAATAGAGCTTTTATAGAGGCGCATACCTTAAAAACTAATTTTGCCACTTGTACTTTTATGCAAAGCAATGTAGCAGTAGAGGGTACGGAGGTAGTTTTAGAGGATTCTGAAAGCAAGGAAACGTCTGCTTCTCTTAGTTATATTGCAAATGCTAAAAAAGGAGAAACCGTATCCATTACTAAGTTTGGTGGGTACACAGTATCTACTAATCATAAGGCTTCTGCGTTGGTAGACGCAGCTAATTCGGTTTTAGATAGGGCTACAAAAATTGGTTTTGAACAACTACTAGAAGACCAAAAACAAGCGTGGGCCAAAATATGGAGTATGAGTGATATTACTATTGATGGCGATGTAAAGGCGCAACAAGGTATTCGCTTTAATATTTTCCAACTAAATCAGACCTATTTAGGTACGGATTCTAGGCTAAACATTGGGCCAAAAGGTTTTACAGGCGAAAAGTATGGTGGTAGCACCTATTGGGACACGGAAGCTTACTGTTTGCCGTTTTACATGGCTACCAAAGACCAAACAGTTGCTCGTAAACTTTTAAAATACCGTTACAATCATCTAGAGAAGGCTATTGAGAATGCAGAAAAATTAGGGTTTTCTAATGGAGCTGCATTGTACCCTATGGTAACTATGAATGGTGAGGAATGCCATAACGAGTGGGAGATAACCTTTGAGGAAATTCACAGAAATGGGGCGATAGCTTTTGCTATTTTTAATTATTACAGATATACAGGAGATTACAGTTACATTCCAGAAATGGGCTTAGAAGTACTCATAGGTATCGCAAGGTTTTGGCAACAGCGTGCTAACTACAGCGCACAAAAAAATAAATATGTTATACTTGGAGTAACGGGGCCTAATGAATATGAGAACAACGTAAATAACAACTGGTATACCAACTACTTGGCAAAATGGTGCATAGATTATACGCTAGAACAGATTGCTAAAGTTAAGGAAGGATACCATGAGGATTATGAGCGTATCATGGGGCATACTAAACTTACGGACAACGAGCTAGACCAATGGAAAAAAGTGGCAAAAGACATGTATTTTCCGTTTGATGAGGATTTGCAAGTGTACCTACAACAAGATGGTTTTTTAGATAAAGAAATGGTTCAGGTAAAAGATTTACCGCGTTCAGAGAGGCCCATTAACCAAAAATGGAGTTGGGACCGTATTCTACGTTCACCTTACATAAAACAAGCAGATACCTTACAAGGCTTCTACTTTTTTGAAGACCAGTTTACCCAAGAAGAATTAGAAAGACACTTTGATTTTTATGAGCCATTTACGGTACATGAGTCTTCTCTGTCTCCATGTGTGCATAGTATACAAGCAGCCAAGCTAGGGCGTATGGACCAAGCATATACCTTTTACCTAAGAACATCTAGATTAGATTTAGATGATTATAATAAAGAAGTGGAAGAAGGATTGCATATCACCTCCATGGCTGGGACTTGGATGAGTATTGTAGAAGGTTTTGGTGGTATGCGCGTTATAGAAGATAAGCTATGCTTTACGCCACAAATACCAAAAGAGTGGGATGCCTATTCTTTTAAAATTAATTTTAGAGATAGAATTATTAAGGTGACCGTATCTAAGGAAGGTTCTTTTTATGAGCTTACAGGGGATGAAGAAATGTCTATCCGAGTACATGGTGAACGTGTAGTTTTACAACCGGGTAAAAATGTAGCGGTATAATGAAGTTGAGCCGAGTAGTATTGGTATTGCTTAGTCTTATTATGGTATCTTGTGTAGATAATAAAAAGAACACACAGGAGCCTTTTCCTAACACGTCTAATCGTATGAAGAAGAAAGTTGTTTATCAAGTTTTTACAAGATTGTTTGGTAATACCAATACTACTAATAAGCCCTGGGGCACCTTAGAAGAAAATGGCGTAGGTAAGTTCGCAGATTTTGATGCTACTGCTCTTAAAGCTATTAAAGACTTAGGAGTTACTCATATATGGTACACAGGGGTGCCGCACCATGCACTAATAAATGATTACACGGCTATTGGTATTTCTAATGACGACCCAGATGTAGTAAAGGGCAGAGCCGGTTCTCCCTATGCTGTAAAAGATTATTACAATGTAAATCCAGATTTAGCGGTAAATCCAGCAAATAGATTACAAGAGTTTGAGGCCTTAATTGAGCGTACGCACAAAGAGGGGCTTAAGGTAGTAATAGACATAGTTCCCAATCATGTGGCTCGTAAATATGAAGGGCTAACTAATCCAGAAGGGATTGATAGTTTTGGAGCAAAAGACGATACGTCTGTTGCCTATGCACGTGATAATAACTTTTATTACTTGCCGGGGGAAGCTTTTAAAGTACCTGAATGGAAGAATAATTATGTCCCGTTAGGTGGGTCACAGAATAAAAATTCTGACGGCGGTTTTGTAGAAGTCCCGGCTAAATGGACAGGCAATGGCTCTCGCTTGGCACAGCCAGATTTTAATGATTGGTATGAGACTGTTAAGGTAAATTATAGTATAAAACCGGATGGGACCAGAGATTTTGATTCCTTACCAGACGCTTATGCCAATATGGATTACAAAGCGCATTTTACCTTTTGGGAAAATAAGGACGTACCAGATTCTTGGGTAAAATTTAAAGATATTGCTTTGTACTGGTTAGAAAAAGGTGTGGACGGATTTAGGTTTGATATGGCAGAGATGGTCCCCGTAGAGTTTTGGAGTTATATGAATAGTAGCATCAAAATGAAAAAACCAGATGCATTTTTATTGGCAGAAGTTTACAACCCTTCCTTATACAGAGAATACCTGTTTAAAGGAAAGATGGATTATTTGTATGATAAAGTAGAGCTGTACGATAGTCTTAAACATATTATGAAAGGTTACGGTTGGACGGACCATATACACACCGTGCAATCTGGCATGGCAGATATAGAACACCATATGCTTCGCTTTTTAGAAAATCATGACGAGCAGCGAATAGCAAGTCCAGAATTTGCAGGTGATGCAAATTTAGCGAAACCAGCCATGGTGGTTTCTGCTACTTTAAGTACTGCACCTACCATGATATATTTTGGTCAAGAAGTTGGAGAAGATGGTTCAGAAGATGCTGGTTTTGGCTCGCCCTCTAGAACATCAATCTTTGACTATATTGGTGTACCTGCACATCAACGTTGGATGAATAACAAAAAGTTTGATGGAGGCCTATCTACGGATAATGAAAAGCAGTTACGCGATTTTTACAGCAGACTTTTAAACTTCACCATTAATAGTGATGCTTTAATGGGCCAATACCAAGAAATACACTATTACAATAAAGAACATACCCCAAGTTATGACCATCGTATCTATAGTTTTGTACGTTGGTCAGCAACGGAAAAGCTTATAATTGTTTCAAATTTTGATGCAGAAAAATCATACGACATCAACTTAAAGCTATCTCCAGATGTAGTTGAAAAGTGGGCATTAAAAAATGGAGAAATACCTTTAAAAGAGCAATTGTATGGTCAATTTAATCCTTCGCTTAAAATAGAAAATAGGGTTGGTTATATACCTTTACAAATAGCGCCATTACAATCCTTTATTTTTAAGTTGCCCTAAATAGGTTTCAAATTGTATTTTTAGGGACTGACTAAAACCTTATTATGAAACTAGTATTAGGTGGTATTGCTATGGCAATACTTTTGATTTCTTGTGATATGCAAACAACCAAACCATTAGTTATTGGGCACCGTGGTGCTATGGGGTACGAAACAGAAAACACCTTGGCCTCTGTACAAAAAGCAATGGACATGGGTGTGGATATGATTGAGATTGATGTTATTAATATTAAAAGTGGCGAAACTGTTGTTTTTCATGATAAAACGCTAGACCGTCTTGGTAATGCTGGGGGTAATATAGAGGAGTATAATCTGTACGATTTAAAGAAGGTTATTTTAGATGGTAATCATCGCATTCCTTTATTGCAAGATGTATTAAAACTGATAAACAATAAGGTGGCTTTGAACATAGAATTGAAAGGTGATGGTACTGCCAATAGAGTTAATTTTATTACAGATTACTACGTTAAAAATGGGGGTTGGGAGTGGAAAAATATAGTCATATCTAGCTTTAACTGGGAAGAACTACGCAGGTTGAGAAAATTAAATCCTGAAATTGCTATCGCGGTTTTAACGGAAGAAGACCCAGTGGCTGCAATTGCTGTGGCAAAGGAGTTAAACGCAGTCGCTATTAATCCCTATTTTGAGGAATTAACACAGGAGAAGGTAGACAAAATACAATCAGAAGGTTTTAAAGTATTAACGTGGACGGTGAATGAACCAGCAGCTATTAAAAAAATGCAGGAGTTTGGCGTGGATGGTATTATTACCAATTATCCAGACCGCGTAAACTAATGTTAGATGTTCTTATCGTTGGTGGTGGTGCCTCTGGCTACTATTGTGCCATTCAAACGGCATTAGTCAATCCGCATCTTAGTATTGCCATCTTAGAACGGGGTAAATCCGTACTTTCTAAGGTTAAAATTTCTGGTGGGGGACGTTGCAATGTTACCCATGCTGAGTTTAATCCAAAAGAACTCACCAAAAATTATCCTAGGGGAGAAAAAGAACTTCTTGGGCCTTTTCATAGTTATATGACTGGTGATGTTATGCAGTTTTTTGAAGAACGCGGAGTTGCCTTAAAAATTGAAGATGACGGTCGTATGTTTCCAGCTACCGATAGTTCGCAAACTATCATAGATTGTTTTGAGGCAGAAGTAGCTAGGTTGGGCATACAGGTACTCAAGAATAGTGCAGTGAGGCATTTAAAGCAAATAGATAGTGGCGAATGGCAGGTGCAAACCATGAATAAAGCATATCAAGCTAAAAAGATGGTTATTGCAACTGGCAGTAATCCTAAAATGTGGCAGTTAATAGGTCAGTTAGGGCATACTATTGTTGCTCCAGTTCCCTCACTTTTTACGTTCAACATAAAAGATGAACGTATTAAAAATCTTCAAGGTGTAGCTACTAATGCTCAAGTTTCAGTACGTGAAACAACCAGTCCAACAATAGAAATTAAAGCCTTAAAAAGTAAAAAAAAGAATGACAGTTTGTTGGAGGAAGAAGGGCCGGTCCTGATTGCGCATTGGGGACTAACTGGGCCAGCCGTATTGCGGCTTTCTGCTTGGGGTGCTAGACAATTACATGTGTTAGATTATAGATTTACATTAGTAGTAAATTGGCTGCCAGAATACAGTACGGGTTCGCTTTTACAGTTTCTAATGCATTGTAAAGAACTAGAGCCTAAAAAAACTATACTAAAGTCAAAGGTGCTGCCCTTACCTAAAAGATTATGGAACAGTTTGGTCCATGCAGCTGGTATTTTACCTGCCGAAACGTGGGCAGATGTTAATAAACTGAAGTTAGAATCACTTAGTGAGCAAATAACAGCTTGTAACTTTAAAGTAGCGGGTAAAAGTACCTTTAAAGACGAGTTTGTAACAGCTGGCGGGGTTGATTTAAAAGAAGTAAATTTTAAAACTATGCAAAGTAAAATGGTCGATAATCTTTATTTTGTAGGCGAGGTATTGAATGTTGATGCCATTACAGGTGGATTCAACTTTCAGCATGCTTGGACAAGTGCTTATTTGGCCGCGCAAAGTATTGGTAAGTCATTTTAAGCTATTGTTTTAGGTTATTCACTTTGTCATTTACGGCAAGACATTACACATCTTGCATTAAGAATAGCTATCTTCCGCTCAATAATCAATTTTATGAAAAAATATATTGTCTTTTTAAGAGGTATTAATGTCAGTGGGCAAAAGATGATAAAAATGGCTGATTTAAAATTGGCATTAGCGCCAGAGTTTGAAACAGTCATTTCTTATATACAGAGCGGGAACCTAGTGGTAGAAAGTGGATTGTCACCTTTAGAAATACAAGAAAAAATAGGAGCTATAATTCAAAAAAAATATGCCTTTGAGGTTCCAGTTATTGTAATTTCTAGTAGTGATTTAAAAGCTATCATAGACAACAATCCTTTTAAGAATCAAGAAGAAAAAAATCTTTATTTCTGCTTACTTAAAGAAAAACCGGATTCGGATATAGAGAAAAGGTTTAAGCTACTGACCTTTGAAAATGAAGAGTTTTATATGACAGCTAAATGCATCTATTTAAATTGTTGCAAAGGCTATGGTAGAGCCAAGCTCAACAACAATTACGTTGAACAGAAATTAAAAGTGGAAGCAACGACCCGTAATTTAAAAACAATGCTCAAGATGCTAGAATTGAGCGCTTAATTAAGCTCCCAAATCTTATAGTTTAGTAGCGTTGCAAAAAGTACCCAAGCAAAATAGGGTATAAGTAAATAGGCTGCTTTTTTAGACACTACTTTAAACCATTTAAAAGTTAAACCTATAAGCACAAGTAATGCTAAAATGATGGCTAAAGCCAGAGCTGGACTTTTTAATCCAAAAAAAACCATACTCCAAAGTGCATTAAGGAGTAGTTGAAAGCCAAAGTGATACAATGCCGTTTTTACCCATAAATGGTGAAAACCCTTACCCCAAACAATACCAGCGGCAACTCCCATAAGAATATATAGTATTGTCCAAACGGGTGCAAATAGCCAATTTGGTGGGTTAAAACTGGGCTTGTTTAAGGTCAAATACCAATCATTAACGGAAGATTGTGTAGCCACACTAGCTAAAAATCCTATGAACAAACATAAGATAACGGCAATCGCAATTTTAAGTATGCGTTTCTGCTTCATGAAAAGGTATTTGTACTAAAATAGTAATTTATTTCATTTGTAAAATAGGCTTCATTTTTACAACTAGTATATTTGCTAAAACGCTATTCGCATGACGGAAAAGGATTTTATTCCACAATCAAATATTAGCTATCCTAAGGAGGGTAGAATCGGCTATAAGGCACCCAGTAATATTGCTTTGGTAAAATATTGGGGTAAAAAAGAAAATCAAATTCCGGCGAATCCTTCTGTCAGTTTTACATTAGATGCCTGTGCCACAAGAACGGTAGTTACTTTTAAAGAAAAAACTCCTGCAGATGAATTTTCTTTTGATTTACTATTTGAAGGAAAACCAAAAGAAGATTTTAAACCAAAAATTGAAACTTTTTTTAATAGGGTAGCGGTCTATTTGCCTTATTTAAAAAAATATCATTTTACGATTGATACGTCTAATAGCTTTCCGCATAGTAGTGGTATTGCTTCTTCTGCGAGTGGTATGGCTGCTTTAGCACTATGTCTATTAGAAATTGAAAAGATGGCGGATGCTACAAAAGATGATAGTTATTTTGATAAAAAAGCATCATTTTTGGCTCGTTTAGGTTCTGGTAGTGCCTGTAGAAGTATTAAAGGAAGCTTAGTGCAATGGGGAAAGCATAGTGGTTTGGAGCGTAGTACGAACCTATTTGGAGTACCTTATCCGCATAAAGTGCATGAAGTTTTTAAAACCTATCATGATACAATTCTTTTAGTACACAAAGGACAAAAAACAGTAAGTAGCACGGTTGGGCATAATTTAATGAATGGGCATCCTTATGCAAAAAGTAGATTTGTACATGCACATACTAATTTAGATGCTTTAGAAGCAGTTTTTGCAAGTGGCGACTTAGAAAAATTTATTGGGATTGTAGAAAGCGAGGCACTTACCTTGCACGCAATGATGATGAGCAGTACACCTTATTTTATTTTAATGATGCCCAATACCTTGCAAATAATTAATGCTATTTGGGACTATAGAAAAACTACAGGGACACCAATTTGTTTTACCTTAGATGCAGGGGCTAATGTTCACGTACTTTATCCTGAGGATTACAAAGAACAATCGATTGCATTTATTCAGGAGCAGTTGGTGCAATATTGTGAGAATGGACACTATATTTGTGATAAAGTGGGACAAGGCGCAAAAAAGTTAAATTTGAAATAATTTTCTTACAACTCTTTACGTTAAAGAGTTAGGAAAAAATGGGTTAGAAGTCTTACAAAACCATAAAAAGAATTATTTTTGTTTAACTTTAAAAGTGTTTAGCTTTAACAGATAGCCGATAAGGCGTTTTAGATTATGAAAGGACCATTATTTTATTCTAAGATTTTACTCTTTGGTGAGTACGGAATCATTAAGGATTCCAAAGGACTTTCTATTCCCTATAATTTTTACAAGGGGGCATTAAAATCGGCACTAGAATTGTCTGTAGAAGCCAAAAAATCTAATCAAAGTTTACAGCGTTTTGCAAATTATTTAGAGGAACTACAATCCGCAGATTTGGTAATTTTTGATATGGATTCCTTAAAAGCAGACATTGCTGCAGGCATGTATTTTGATAGTTCTATACCACAAGGATATGGCGTTGGCAGTAGCGGTGCTTTAGTCGCGGCTATTTATGATAAATATGCGCAAGATAAAATAACGGTTTTAGAGAATTTAACCAGAGAAAAATTACTGAAATTAAAGACCATTTTTGGTAAAATGGAGTCTTTTTTTCACGGTCAGAGTTCAGGCTTGGACCCTCTAAATAGCTACTTAAGTCTGCCCATACTAATTAACTCCAAAGATAATATTGAATCTACCAGTCTACCTACACAAAACAAAGAGGGTAAAGGAGCAGTTTTTTTACTAGATAGTGGAATGGTAGGTGAGACAGCGCCAATGGTTCAAATTTTTATGGAGCAAATGAAGAATGAAGGCTTTAGAACCATCATAAAAGATAAGTTTGTAAAACATACTGATGCATGCGTGGACCATTTTCTTAATGGAGACATCAAAGGTCTTTTTGGTCACGTAAAGCAACTTTCCCACGTAGTATTAGACAATTTTAAACCCATGATTCCAAAGCAGTTTCACCAACTTTGGCAAAAAGGTATTGAGTCTAATGAGTATTACCTAAAACTTTGTGGTTCTGGAGGTGGCGGCTACATTTTAGGCTTTACAGAAGATATAGAAAAAGCTAAAAAGGCATTGCAAGGGCACAAATTAGAGGTAGTCTATAATTTCTAGAGAATAGGCATGTTGAATAGGCGGAATAAGCTCCTACTTTATAAGTTATTGAGTCTTTTTTCCGTGGTTAGGGGGTATAATATTCTAGTGATAACCCTTGCCCAGTATTTGGCGTCTATCTATATTCTTGCTCCAGATAGACCACTTAGGTCGGTAGTCTTTGATGTTAATCTTTTTTTAATTGTCACAGCGTCTGCTTTGGTCATTGCTGGTGGCTATATCATCAATAATTTTTACGATGCAGAAAAGGATTTAATTAACAAACCGACCAAAAGTATGTTAGACCGCTTGGTGAGTCAGAAATTTAAGCTAACCACTTATTTTGTACTTAATTTCGTCTCCGTTGTTGCGGCAAGTTATATTTCCTTCAAGGCCGTACTATTTTTTTCGGCCTATATTTTTGGCATTTGGTTGTATTCTCATAAACTAAAGCGCCTTCCATTTATTGGAAATTTGGTCTCAGCAACCTTGGCAATTTCTCCTTTTTTTGTGGTGTTTGTGTACTATCAAAATTTTCAATTGGTCATTTTTGTACACGCCATTTTTCTTTTTTTACTCATTCTAGCAAGAGAAGTCATTAAAGATTTAGAGAATCTGGCAGGGGACTTGGCACAAAATTATCGTACAATCCCCATTCTATACGGCACAAAAAAAGCGAAGATGCTCATCGCATTACTCATCTTACTTACCTATATCCCAGCTTTTCTTCTAGTTAAAAAGTTCATAGTGGGCCATATGTATATTTACTTTTATGCCTGTATTGTTCTTTTTGCTGTTTGCCTATTTGTACTTTATAAAGCAAAGGAAAAAAAGCATTTTGTTTGGTTGCACAACATCCTTAAATTTATCATAGTCGTAGGGGTATTTAGTATCCTATTAATCAATGTAGATTTGTTCCTCAACCGAATTGTATGAAAGACTCCATCTTAAAAGTAGCCCTCGCACAAATAGCGCCAGTGTGGCTTAATAAAGAAGCAACTTTAAAAAAGGTAGTGACCACCTTAGAAGAGGCCGCTACAAACGGGGCAGAATTAGTAGTATTTGGTGAGGCTTTTTTACCAGGATATCCGTTTTGGTTAGCTTATACTGATGGAGCTGCTTGGGATTTAAAGGTTAATAAGACTGTTCACGGACACTACGTAGCTAACGCAATACAAATAGAAGCCGGTGATTTAGATGAGGTTTGTGCAGTTGCTAAAAAACTTAAAATTGCCATTTATCTAGGAATTATGGAGCGCCCACAAGACCGCGGTGGTCATAGCATTTATTGTTCATTGGTGTATATTGATGCCAATGGGGTGGTACAATCTGTACACCGTAAATTACAGCCCACCTATGACGAAAGGCTAACATGGGCACCTGGAGATGGGCACGGACTTCGCGTACATCCGCTTAAAAAGTTTACGGTAGGTGGCCTAAATTGTTGGGAAAATTGGATGCCTTTGGCAAGAGCCTCATTATATGGTCAAGGAGAAAATTTACACATTGCCGTTTGGCCAGGCAACCTTAATAATACCCAAGATATTACACGCTTTATAGCGCGGGAATCTAGAAGCTATGTTATTTCTGTTTCGTCTTTAATGCAAACTAAAGATTTTCCTAAAAACACCCCTTTCTTAGATACTATTCTAGAAAAAGCACCAGCCGTATTGGGTAATGGTGGTTCTTGCATTGCAAGTCCAGATGGTGAGTGGTTAATAGAGCCTGTTGTAGATAAAGCAGGGCTTATTTATGCCGAATTGGATTTTGAAAGAGTCTACCAAGAAAGGCAAAATTTTGACCCTGTAGGGCACTATTCTAGGCCAGATGTTACCAAATTAAGCGTAAATAGAGAACGGCAGTCAACGATAGAAATAAAAGATTAAACGTTATCAGCCCTTTCTGTTGAGATATGGGATTGATTCTAGCTAAATAAATGTGATAGATTGATCAAAAAAAGTTACGTTAAATAGGCCGTCAGACTGTCTCAAAACCCACTTTTTATCACCTCAATTTACTTTGTCACCTTGGTGATATTTCGTAACTTAATGTATGGAATATCAACAAGG
>NZ_SWKK01000056.1 GCF_005144745.1 Flavobacterium sp. ASW18X
CAGACGAAGATGCAAATGGCGATGGAGACCCAACCAATGATGATACAGACCAAGACGGTACCCCGGATTACTTAGACCCAGACAACGGTCCAGATACGGATGGTGACGGCGTACCAGACGTTGTGGATTTAGATGATGATAATGATGGTATATTAGATACAGTAGAAGGAGACGGAGCTATCGACACGGATAACGATGGCAGACCAGATAGTTTAGACATTGACAGTGATGACGATGGTATTCCAGACAACGTAGAGGGTCAACCTACAGAAGGTTACCTGCCACCAAGTGGTGAAGATTCGGATAATGATGGTTTGGACGATGCATATGAAGGTGCAGGCAACGAAGGTGTTACACCAGAAGACACCGACCAAGACGGTACCCCAGATTATATAGACGATGATAGTGATAATGATTTGGTGCCAGACAGTAATGAAGGTCACGACTTCGATTATGATGGCGAGCCAGACAATACTTATACTGGAGTAGATACAGACAATGATGGTTTAGACGATGGCTATGAGGGTAGTGATGTAAATGATGGTTACGATGTTAACGATGAGATAGAAGACCCAGCGAACGATTTACCAGATACGGATGGTACGGAAGACGTCAACTATCGCGATTTGGATGACGATGGCGATGGCATAGACACACCAGACGAAGATGCCAACGGCGATGGAGACCCAACCAATGATGATACAGACCAAGACGGTACACCGGATTACTTAGACCCAGACAACGGTCCGGATACGGATGGTGACGGTGTACCAGACGTTGTGGATTTAGATGATGATAATGATGGTATATTAGATACAGTAGAAGGAGACGGAGCTATCGACACGGATAACGATGGCAGACCAGACAGTTTAGACATTGACAGTGATGACGATGGTATTCCAGACAACGTAGAGGGTCAACCCACAGAAGGTTACCTGCCACCAAGTGGTGAAGATGCGGATAATGATGGTTTGGATGATGCTTATGAGGGGACAGGCAACGAAGGTGTTACAC
>NZ_SWKK01000057.1 GCF_005144745.1 Flavobacterium sp. ASW18X
GGTCACTCTAAGTGCAGGTACTTGTACGTATACGGATAGTATCGAGGTCACGGGTGTTACCCTACCCGTGATTACGGTCAACAGCACTACGGCAGATAATTGCGACCCTGCGGGAGCGGGGAGTGTGGATTTTAGTATAAGTGGTGGTGTAGGCGACCGTCCCTACCGTGTTTTGGCCAGTGACGGTACAACGGTAATCGCTAATGGCACCGCTACGGATGCCAATGCGATCACGGTAAACGATTTGGTTTTTGACACCTACACCATACAAGCGGTAAACCAAGGCAATGATTTTGGTAATCCCAACCTAATCTCCTCAGCGGAATTTACCATAGACTCTGGAGCCAATATAGAAATAAGCAACGTAGCCACCACAGCGATAAACTGTTTTGGAGGTACCAGTACCCTGACCTTTGATACCAACCTAGGTACCGCCGCGGAATACCACCTAGATACCCAAGCGAATCCTGATTTAACAACGGTTACATGGACGGGCTATGATGCCGCAGGTCAATCAGGATTAACGGCAGGCACGTATTACCTATGGGTACGTAGTACTACGGATACGAGCTGTGTGGAGCGCTATGATGGGGGTGTTATCCAAATCGTATCGCCTACGGCACTGGACTATACACCTACGGTGATAGACAATACGGAAGAAGGTGGTACGGCGGGTCAGATAGACTTAGGGCCAATAACGGGTGGCACGGCACCCTATACCATAACATGGGTATCCGGTCCTGCAGGTTTTGATCCTGTCATAGCAGGTAACAGTCCTGTCATAGCGGGGCTTTCCTCAGGGATATACACGGTAATGGTACGCGATAATAATGGGTGTGATATGCCTATGGATATAGAGGTTCGAGACCCAATTTTACGGATTGTAAGCACGGCAGTTCTGGACGAGCGTTGTTTTGGAGCAGGGGACGGTAGCATCCAAGTAAATTATACGGGTCTGGGAACGGTAACATTGGATTATAC
>NZ_SWKK01000058.1 GCF_005144745.1 Flavobacterium sp. ASW18X
CGTAGTGCTGTTGACCGTAATCACGGGTAGGGTAACACCCGTGACCTCGATACTATCCGTATACGTACAAGTACCTGCACTTAGAGTGACCGTATAGATGCCGGATGGCAAGGAGGCAAACGAGGAACTATCATCGGCCACTGTTAAGCTTTGTTCTGGAGTAGTATTGATGGACAAGGTCATCCCTGCTCGACCCATGATGTTGCTCACACTTACGGTTCCGTCATTGGCTCCTGGATAGGACTCCGGGCTGGAGCTCAAATCAAAGCCTAAGGGAACGGGGGCAGCAATGGTGAGGTCCGAAAGGGTCACATGACAACCATCCGTATTGGCCAAACTACTGTTCCCAGCAACCACTTTTATATTATAAGTGTCCGCATTTAGATTGGGGATGCTTATAGCTCCCGTGGTACTTTCGGTCCAATCCACAAAACCACCGCCACTATCTACGCTGTAATAATATCGTGCAGCATCAGCATAACCACCTCCTGAAACGTTAAAACCAATGGTTCCCGTGTCTCCGGCACATTCTGGCTGGGTAAAAACGGGCGTGCTCACTGACAAT
>NZ_SWKK01000059.1 GCF_005144745.1 Flavobacterium sp. ASW18X
ATAATAAGCACCTTCTGGATTATCCAATGGCGACGGGCCTGCTAAACCTGTTGCGGTAAATTCATAATTGGTACCGTTTTGAACCAAGTTAACAAATCCATCAGCATAGGCCTCTCTAAATACTGTTTCGTTACCAGTATCTACGTTTTCCATATTAAATTCAGACGCTTCTCCCTCATAAACATAATAACGCATCTGGTATCCACTAGATA
>NZ_SWKK01000060.1 GCF_005144745.1 Flavobacterium sp. ASW18X
CTGTACCTCCATCTTCTAAAGTCAATATGTTACCTGCTGCCAAACTTAAAGCCTGGTCATCAGTACTGTTCGTAGCCAATTCTGCCAATGCCCCTTCTACATCAGTCGATGTAAAGTTTCCTGCTGCATCAGTGATAGCTACTTCAGTTGCTGTTTGGTCGTCCGTACCGGCATTATCCAAGTTCGATAAATCTACTGTCTGCGTACCGCCATTCTCTAATGTGATGGTCAATACATTGGTAGCATTATCCAAACTGAATGCTGTGATGGCCTGGTCGTCCGTGTTATCCAAGAACGGAGTTAAATCTACCGTACCTCCATCTTCTAAAGTCAATATGTTACCTGCTGCCAAACTTAAAGCCTGGTCATCGGTGCTGTTCGTAGCCAATTCTGCCAATGCTCCTTCTACATCAGTCGATGCAAAGTTTCCTGCTGCATCAGTGATAGCTACTTCAGTTGCTGTTTGGTCATCTGTACCTACAAATGTAATTGGTGTTCCATTCCCGTTATTATAGGTAAACGTGCCATCCCCATTATTTGTTAGGTCGCCTTTTGCTATTGTTTGGGCAACACCATTTTCATTGGTATAGGTAAACGTACCGTTACCATTATCTGCTATATTGGTAATTGTTTCAGCAATACTTACCGAAGCGACATTCAAATACAAACCTCCGTCACTACCAACAGTAATATCATTGTTTGCATCGTTACTAACAAAATCGAAAGTTTGTGTTGTCCCCGTTTCATCGGTGTAGGTGTATGTTCCGTCACCATTGTTAACCAATGTACTAATGCTCGTATCGCTAATGGTAGTTGTTGTACCCGATGCATCCGTGAACACATAGGTGCCATCGCCATTGTCTACCAAGGCAACCGTGCCCGCAGCGGCGTTGATTTCATCTATCGCAGCTT
>NZ_SWKK01000061.1 GCF_005144745.1 Flavobacterium sp. ASW18X
CGTAGTGCTGTTGACCGTAATCACGGGTAGGGTAACACCCGTGACCTCGATACTATCCGTATACGTACAAGTACCTGCACTTAGAGTGACCTCGTAGGAGTCAAACGGCAATCCTTGGAAGGAATAACTACCGCCATCGGCCACTGTTAAGCTTTGTTCTGGAATAGTATTGATGGACAAGGTCATCCCTGCTCGGCCCGTGATGTTGCTCACACTTACGGTTCCGTCATTGGCTCCTGGATAGGACTCCGGGCTGGAGCTCAAATCAAAGCCTAAGGGAACGGGGGCAGCAATGGTGAGGTCCGAAAGGGTCACATGACAACCATCCGTATTGGCCAAACTACTGTTCCCAGCAACTACTTTTATATCATAAGTGCCCGCATTTAGATTGGGGATGCTTATAGTTCCCGTGCTACTTTCGGTCCAATCCACAAAACCACCGCCACTAGCTACGCTGTAATAATATCGTGCAGCATCAGTATTAGCATAACCACCTCCTGAAACGTTAAAACCAATGGTTCCCGTGTCTCCGGCACATTCTGGCTGGGTAAAAACGGGCGTGCTCACTGACAATGCCGATGGCGCCCTAATGTAAAATGTCTCCGTGATATTACCGCTCTTAACGTCTAAAAAAACTTGACCGTCTACCCGCCTTGCTTCTTGGTAAACAACGTAATAAGCACCTTCTGGATTATCCAATGGCGACGGGCCTGCTAAACCTGTTGCGGTAAATTCATAATTGGTACCGTTTTGAACCAAGTCAACAAATCCATCAGCATAGGCTTCACTAAACACTGTTTCGTTACCAGTATCTACGTTTTCCATATTAAATTCAGACGCTTCTCCCTCATAAACATAATAACGCATCTGGTATCCACTAGATA
>NZ_SWKK01000062.1 GCF_005144745.1 Flavobacterium sp. ASW18X
AAATAGGTCTACCAAAGTAATATCCGTTAAGGAGGTAAAACAAGAGTTACCATCCACTACCTCCAAGCTATACGTTCCAGAAGGCGCATTGGCTAGGCTGGGCGTAGTAGCTACTACATTAAAGCCATAATCATACCAAGCATATTCATAGTTGCCCGTGCCTCCGCTTACAGTTACCGTTGCTCCGCCACTAGCGGCTCCGTTACACTCTATATCTGTAATGCCTTCCAAGGTGATAGTAAGGGCTTCTGGTTGGGTTATGGTCAACTCCGCTGTTGCACTCACTCCTGCACCATCCCTGTCTGTCACTTCTAAACGGTAGTTCCCTGCACCAACATCAAAAAGGTCGGCTTCCGTAGCATCTGCTATCGCCGTATAACTACCGCCCTCTTCTTGATACCATTGGTAAGCGTACCCAGGGGTACCGCCTACAATAGTACTAATCAGGGATACCGTTTGTTCGCCATAACAAGATACTTCCCCATCCGCTGTAAGGGTTACCGCAAGCTCTCCCGGTTCGGTGACCACATAGTCAAAAACCGCTAAACAACCATTGCTGTCCGTGATGCGTACACTATAGTTGCCTTGTGCCAAATCTATTGCCGTCCATCCATCATCTGTGGTGGTTACCGCTCCTACTCCTGACCAAGCCAATTGATAGGTGTCTGCACCGTTTAAGGTGCCTCCGGTGATTTCCGTGATACGAATAGTACCATCATTTGACCCAAAGGACGATAGTCCTACCACAGAAGCCGTAGCTGTTATCGGTTCCGGTTCGTCCACTTCAAAGTCTATCGCATAACTACATCCGTTACTTGCCCTATCGGTAACAAAT
>NZ_SWKK01000063.1 GCF_005144745.1 Flavobacterium sp. ASW18X
AAATAGGTCTACCAAAGTAATATCCGTTAAGGAGGTAAAACAAGAGTTACCATCCACTACCTCCAAGCTATACGTTCCAGAAGGCGCATTGACTAGGTTGGGCGTAGTAGCTACTACATTAAAGCCATCATCATACCAAGCATATTCATAGTTGCCCGTGCCTCCGCTTACAGTTACCGTTGCTCCGCCACTAGCGGCTCCGTTACACTCTATATCTGTAATGCCTTCCAAGGTGATAGTAAGGGCTTCTGGTTGGGTTATGGTCAACTCCGCTGTTGCACTCACTCCTGCACCATCCCTGTCTGTCACTTCTAAACGATAGTTCCCTGCACCAACATCAAAAAGGTCGGCTTCCGTTGCATCTGCTATCGCCGTATAACTACCGCCCTCTTCTTGATACCATTGGTAAGCGTACCCAGGGGTACCGCCTACAATAGTACTAATCAGGGATACCGTTTGTTCGCCATAACAAGATACTTCCCCATCCGCTGTAAGGGTTACCGCAAGCTCTCCCGGTTCGGTGACCACATAGTCAAAATTCCTTGAACAACCATTGCTGTCCGTAATGCGTACACTATAATTGCCTTGTGCTAAATCTATTGCCGTCCATCCATCATCTGTGGTGGTTACCACTCCTACTCCTGACCAAGCCAATTGATAGGTGTCCGCACCGTTTAAGGTGCCTCCGGTGATTTCCGTGATACGAATAGTACCATCATTTGACCCAAAGGACGATAGTCCTAACACAGAAGCCGTAGCTGTTATCGGTTCCGGTTCGTCCACTTCAAAGTCTATCGCATAACTACATCCGTTACTTGCCCTATCGGTAACAAAT
>NZ_SWKK01000064.1 GCF_005144745.1 Flavobacterium sp. ASW18X
TGAACACATAGGTGCCATCGCCATTGTCTACCAAGGCAACCGTGCCTGCGGCAGCGTTGATTTCATCTATCGCAGCTTGTACGTCAGTCGCGGCCAAACCACTGGTGGTATTATCGTATGGGTTGCTAGAGGCTCTGGTATCTATTGTTTGTGTATTTCCAGCTTCGTCCGTATACGTATAGGTTCCGTCACCATTATCGGCTACCGTGCTTAAACTTGTGTCGCTTATCGTAGTCGTTGCTCCCGATGCATCCGTGAACACATAGGTGCCATCGCCATTGTCTACTAATGCAACCGTGCCCGCAGCGGCGTTGATTTCATCTATCGCAGCTTGTACGTCAGTCGCGGCCAAACCACTGGTGGTATTGTCATATGGGTTGCTGGATGCCCTAGTATCGATAGTCTGGGTGTTACCAGCTTCGTCCGTGTAGGTGTACGTGCCGTCACCATTATCGGTTACCGTACTTAAACTTGTGTCGCTTATCGTTGTGGTAGCTCCCGATGCATCCGTAAATACATAGGTGCCATCGCCATTATCTACCAAGGCAACCGTGCCCGCAGCGGCGTTGATTTCATCTATCGCAGCTTGTACGTCAGTCGCCGCTAAACCACTGGTGGTATTATCGTATGGGTTGCTGGATGCCCTAGTATCGATAGTCTGGGTGTTACCAGCTTCGTCCGTGTAGGTATAGGTTCCGTCACCATTATCGGTTACCGTGCTTAAACTTGTGTCGCTTATCGTAGTCGTTGCTCCCGATGCATCCGTAAATACATAGGTGCCATCGCCATTGTCTACCAAGGCA
>NZ_SWKK01000065.1 GCF_005144745.1 Flavobacterium sp. ASW18X
CAACCTCATAATTACCATTAGGTAATGGAATACTATAATTCATTTCTTGACTACGACTATAGCGTATAGAACTGTATGGTTGGGATAAGCCGGTTTGCGGACGAGATAAAGTACTACCAATGTCATAATACTGGTCAGAAACGTAGGTAATGCCATTATTCACTACATGTTCTCCTCCTGCATTAATGTGAAGTGAAAAAGCGCCTGTGTTTGCCGGTATCACAGTCAACACCATTTCATCTTCAGCTTGTGCTCCTTGACTATCTGTTACACTTAGTTTAAAAACA
>NZ_SWKK01000066.1 GCF_005144745.1 Flavobacterium sp. ASW18X
TATTTAATACTGAAGTAGTTTCTCCTGACATCACAACTGTATTTGGCCCTTCTTCTTGAGTCCATAAATAATTAGTTAATTGATTCCCCTCTGAATCAGTAGCGGTACCATAAATTACGGTACTTGTTTCTGGTAATTCTATTGTTTGGTCCTCTCCCGCAGTTACTATTGGAGCTAAATTTGGTTGTGACCTTGTAATACCACTAATACTAATTGCACTAATAATAGGGTGCCTTACTCCCCCGTCTCTAGATAATGAGGTAAAGTATAAATCTAGAAATCCGTCAAGAATATTTACTGAAATGGTCTTTGTAAGT
>NZ_SWKK01000067.1 GCF_005144745.1 Flavobacterium sp. ASW18X
AAGAAGCGTATACCGTTATCTTGAACAGCACTACCAATCCGTTAGTGCCTATCAACGATGCCACCGCTAATGGTATCATCAATGATGATGACAGCACAGGTACGGAAGGTTTATCCATTATACAGACCGATGTTATCGTAACCGAAGGTGTGGGCGTTACGGCTACTTTTGATGTGACTTTAACTGGGGATTATGCTTCTGGGTTTGATGTAGATTTCTCTACCGCTTTTGGTACGGCTACCGCCACCGACTTTACACCTATCGCCAATGGAACTATCACCTTTGCTGGTAATAATGGCGAGGTACAGCAAATTGTGGTGTCCATCTTGGATGATGCTATCATTGAACCGCAAGAAGCCTATACCGTTATCTTGAACAGCACTACCAATCCGTTAGTGCCTATCAACGATGCTACCGCTAATGGTATCATCAATGATGATGACAGCACAGGTACGGAAGGTTTATCTATAATACAGACCGATGTTATCGTGACCGAAGGTTTGGGTGTAACCGCTACTTTTGATGTAACCTTGACTGGAGCGTATGCTTCTGGTTTCGATGTAGATTTCTCTACCGCTTTTGGTACGGCTACCGCCACCGACTTTACACCTATCGCCAATGGAACTATCACCTTTGCTGGTAATAATG
>NZ_SWKK01000010.1 GCF_005144745.1 Flavobacterium sp. ASW18X
CGTACAAATCGTACAGAAAAAATAAAAAACAACTGGAATTTTTAACCATTTAATCTCAAAAAAATGGTCAACCTATTTCAGGACAAGACAAACCTACTCTGAATGAAATACCTTTTAAAAACCCCTGCTCTAATCTATATGTTACTGTTTATTTCTTGCGGGTATCGAACCCCTGAAGCGGATAAACATCCCGAAATTCCAATTTTCCCAATGCATACCAATGATCAATTATGCATAAAACAAATAACCCCTAATTTATATGGTATTAAATGCAATGAGAAATACCTATTTGCCCATAATAGCGATGGTGAGTTGGTTATTATTGATAGACAATTATATACCACAAAAACAATACAGGCACCTAACAATTAAATCAGTAAAAACGGAGATATTTATTCCATAGAACTTAATCAAAATCCTGAACTAACAGAGGTTTACAAAATATCGTTTCTAAATAATTTTAAAAAAGAAAAAATAGAAAACTTAATCATAAATTCTAGAGAGGGTTATGCCATCAGGGATTCATTAAACCTAGTTTACAACCTGGATAAGGATGCTAAAGAAAATATTGAACGTAAAAGGCACATAGATAGTTTAATCCCTATTATTTATTAAAAAGAACAAGATGTAATCGCTGCTAAATTAGAAGAATTAAAACCAAATGTAATGTCGATATATCCGCTAGCATACTCCGTGAGTGTTTTAAAGTTTAAGAATAAAGAACTCGCTTTGTATATAAGAAATGACCATTCGCAAAATTTTAAAGAGATGTTAGAAGAAACACGCAGTAATCGATTAGAATTTATATGGGATGTAACAAAAAGCCCAAAATCTTTTGACAAGGTTGTTCTAGGTAATTCCTTCACTGGGAATCATTACGTAGTGGGGTATACCCCTTATGGCTATAATTATATAGAACTCTCATTAAATAAGCAAACAACAAAATTCAAAGCAAAAAACACACATAATGGGGATGGGGTACATATTCTACATGAAAGTAAAGACACTGTTATCCTCACAGATTATGAAAAATTATATCGCGTAACACTAAAACCATAAAACCGAACTAGAATAATTCATCATTTAATCCTAGAAAAATGAATAACCTATTTGAGGGTAAGCCACTGCTAAAACAAGTACCTTTGGCAACACCGCTATAACGCAACTGAAATTTAATAGTATGAAAAAACTTTTACTACCCTATTTACTTCTTTCATTGCTTTTTGTTGGGTGTAAAGTAAACTACAAGCAAGAGGATACCACACCAACCAAATTTACCTACACGGAAAACAGTGAGGTATTAATTAGTGCACACCGCGGGGGCAAAGGTTACCCTGGCTATCCAGAAAATTGTTTAGAAACCATGCAGTACATCAAAAAAAATATACCCAATGCGTTATTTGAAATTGATGTGGCAAAAAGTAAAGATGGGGTACTATTGCTGATGCACGATAATTCCTTAGAACGTACCACTACTGGCTCTGGCAGCGTAGACCAAAACAGTTGGGAAACCATGTCTCAACTCACCCTTAAAGACGATTTTGATTCGATTGTACCCTTTAAAATTCCACTGTTTAAAGAGGTATTGGATTGGGCAAAAAAAGAAAATGCCATCCTCACAGTGGATATTAAACGTAGCGTGGACCCTACAGAAGTACTTCAGTTTATAGAAGATAACAATGCTTTAGAACAAACTATTATAATAACCTATGCTATAGAAACCGCCCAAAAATTGTATCAACGTAATCCTAACGTTATGCTCTCTGTAAGTATCAGAAATATGGAAGAGTTTAACAGAGCTGCTGACTCTGGTATACCATGGGCTAATATGGTGGCATTTACAGGTACCAGATTATCAGATGTTTCTTTATATGACCAACTGCACGATAAAGGAGTAATTTGCATGCTAGGTACTTTAGGAAACTTAGATAAGCGTGCAGCTGCAAGAGGTGACCATCTTTACAGGGACTGGGCCAAACTAGGTATTGACGTTTTTGCTACAGACAGACCCTTAGAGACGCAAAAAGCACTTATAACGCATAAAAACTAATTGCAGTAGCTCATTAAAAAGAAGCATAATTTTGTAGTACTGTAACGGATAATCACCGCAATTGTAATGCGGCTACACGCGTTGTTTTAGCAGGATAAACAAAAGCAGTCCCCATAACAGTAGCAATACACCGAGTAGTGCCAATAGTATATTCAAATTTTGGACAGCTACATGGGAGACCGCTGTAGCCTTAGCATTTTCTAAGATTAAGCTATTTTTCAGTAATTCTTTTTCGCAGTGCGATAAACCTGTACGTGCCGCTGTTCGCTGTTTTTCTAAATCTAGATATGTCGCCGTCTTGTTTTGTGCAACACGTATGTTAGCTGTCTGTTGCCATGCCAACCATGCGGTTAGCCCTAAGACCAGCGTACAAAGCAGCAAAGCAATACATGCGTATAGCGATTTCATTTAACTTTCTAAAGCTGCCGCGGTAAGTCCAAGAAATGCCAAGGCACCAAAAAAGAATAGCAATAGAATTAAGCCTATACAAGAAATAACCAAGCCCGCTATAGCTGTACCTCTTGGACGCTTAAATAGGCCTATAATGGAAAAGATAAGACCTAGCAACCAAATAATAGAACCTGCAATAGGTAGGCAGCTAGAAAACCATGCTAAGATAGACAGTATAAGACCTGCCAATCCCATGCTATTGCTTTGGTTTTGTTGGTTGATGATGATGGTCTGTTTTTCCTGATTACGGTGGTCTTGCATGCTTGTGGTTCTTTGTTAGTTTAACGTTAACGCGTAAAAATAATCATTTAAAACAATTTTCATTCTGTAGTTAGAAATCGTTGTACATCACAGCATAAAAAAACGAGGGCCTGTGCCCTCGCTTTCAATTCTTGGAATGTGTTGGTCTTTACTTACCGTCGCATCCTGGTTTGGCATCGGCATCCGTAGCCAGTTGTATGGCAGACAGTCCTAATGTAGTGCCCTTTGGTGCGCTAATGCTAAAAGCAGTGTTTACTGCAGTCATATCAGTCCCCAATTTTTCAAAACAACTAAGGCTCAAACGGTATTCTTTCCATGCTTGCCCAGAGATACCTATTTCTAGTTGTTGGTTGCATAGCCCAGCGGCACTGCAAACTCCAATTTGTACTGTTGCTGTTTCTTGGTCAAAAGTACGTGCGTAAAACGCAAGTTCCATGGCGCCATTGCTTTCCCTTGCCATATCTGCAGGAGTGGTCGCAATCAATTGTGCTTGTATACGCTCTGTAGAAGTCCACTCTAATTTTAACGCATCTTCTTGTGCCATATGGTCTGTTTTCCCTACCAATAACCCACCAATAGAGGTTGGGAAACTGGCCACTTGCTTTTCTAAATCGGCCGACTGTAATTGCAAACGCCAAGGCGCGGTAGGCTGCCCTTTATCAAAAAAGACGCCAGTAGAGGCTACCTCTAAATTTTCTAAACCTGAGTTTTCTGGTAATACCTCAACCGTTTCTTTGCTGCTGTAATTTAAACCATAACCTAGCTTAAAAAGCACATCTTTGGTTTGTGGTGCTACAGCAGTTGCAGGCCATGAAAAAGATAGTTTTCCAGTAAAATCGTATGTTGCATCACGCTTAAACAACAAGTCCGATACCCCACCACCTTCACTTCCTGGTAGCCAAGCAGCCACAAAAGCATCAGAAAGGTTGAGCTCTGGGTTAGTCCACATAGGGCGGCCAGAAAGGAACACACTTACTACAGGAATCCCTTTTTCTTTGTAAGCCGAAAGTTTGGCAGTATCAAAAGCATTGGGCACAAAATCTAAATGTTTACGGTCTCCTTGGAACTCAGCATAAGGGTCTTCCCCATAAATGGCTATTACTACATCTGCCGTAAGGCTTGCATCTGCCTCTGGCGAAAAGATAAGCTTCCCTCCTTTTTCTGCAACTGCTTCTTTTATACCTTCTAATATAGATTCGCCATTAGGGAACTCTTCATTAGTATGGCCTTCGCCTTGCCAAGACAAGCTCCATCCGCCAGCAGCTTTAATAATATGTTCCGCACCATCACCTACTACCAAGATGGTTTTGCTCGCATCTAGTGGTAGTATATTATCATTGTTTTTAAGTAAAACCATAGATTCCCGTACGGCTTGGCGTGCCAATGCACGGTGTTCTGGTAATGCTAGTTGACGCTCGTCTCCAGCAAATTTACGCGTGCTTGGTGCTCCCTTATCAAAAATACCAGAAGCCAGCTTCACCCGTAAAATTCTACGGACCGCATCATCTAGGCGCTCCATAGTTATGGTTCCTGCTTTTACGTGTTTCAACGTACTTTCATAAAGCCCTTTCCAGCTATCTGGTGCCATAAACATATCTACCCCTGCATTAAAAGCATTGGGGCAATCTTCATTAGTACAGTCGGGTACTTGGCCATGACCGTTCCAATCCCCTACAACAAAGCCATTAAATCCCAGTTTCCCTTTTAAAACTTCTGTCAGTAACTCATAATCGCCATGCAATTTTCTGCCATTGTAACTAGAAAAAGAAGCCATCACCGTTTGTACTCCGGCAGGGATAGCACTGTAATAGCCTGCTGCGTGTACATTGAGCAATTCAGATTCATCAATCTTAGCATCGCCTTGGTCTACACCATTTTCTGTGGCTCCATCTGCTAAAAAGTGCTTAGCACAAGAAATTACACGACCTGCTCCCATAAAGTCTGCATCGCCCTTAGTGCCTTGTAAGCCTAATACAATTTTATCCGCATACCTGTTTGCCAGGTCTGGCTCCTCAGAAAACCCCTCGTAACTACGGCCCCAGCGCACATCTTGCGGCACGGCTAAGGTTGGGGCAAACGTCCAATCGTGCCCAGAAACTGTAAGTTCATGTGCTGTAATAGATGCTAATTGTTGTATCAACTCTGGGTTATGGGTAGCGCCTAGCCCAATATTATGTGGTAAAATAATGGCACCTTCTAAATTGCCATGTCCATGTACGGCATCTATACCCCAAATAATAGGGATAGCTACTTCTACCCCATCCGTATCCATAGATGCATTGTAATACTGGTCTGCCATCTGCAACCATGTTTTAGCATCTGCGTAGGCTTTATCTCCGGGAGCAGAATTACCACCACTTAAAACCGAACCCAAACGGTATTGTTTTACTTCTTCTGGCGTAACAGACTCACTATCTGCTTGTATTATTTGCCCTACCTTTTGTTCTAAGGTGAGTTGGGGTAACAAACTATCTATTTGCGCCTCTATGGTAGAATCTAAGGGTTGAGGCTCAAAAACAGGCCAATCTGTGAGTAACGCTTTGGTTTCTGGTGGTTTTTCTGTTGTTTTGGGTTGCTGCTTACAGGCTACAAAAAACAAGGCTGTAACTAGCGTGCATCTTAGTACGGCTTTGGTAAACATTTTTTAAAAATTAGAATTATTAGAATAGTTGAAAGGAATTATTATTCCTTTCTTACGTTTTAGTTTAGTGCGATGCAATATACGGGTGTACCTGTAAATTTAAAAAATTTTACACCTTGCGATACTTGTAATTCTTTACGTTAACGTTATAGTTCTTTATAGCGTTTTAAATTAAAATTTTCTGGTAGCCTTAAATAAAACTTACGGAGGATATTCATATCATACCCATCCACACTGGTTCCCCGAGTTTCGTCTTCTATATACAAGTAATTTTTTGCATTCTTTATCTTTCTACCTTCGGTTTTAATGTGAGCGAACTTTTTAAGTGTAAATTTTTGCTCTAAGTGTACCATACCATATTGATATTGATGCCATTGTCTGTTTGGGTTTAGTTTTACTTTTTTAAGTGGTTCTAACATGTATATATAAAAGCCCGTGGCCCAAACGGCTACGCTCAACACTAAAGTAAAACCAACAATCAAAGCAAATTCACCATCGTTATCCTTACCCAAAAACAACCCTAATACTAATGCCGCAAATCCAATTGCTAGAGTAATCCCCATAGCTTTAAAATGCTTTGCTTTTTGTTGCGCTATACACTCCTCTATCACAGAACGCCACTCCTGCGGCTCATACCTAAAAATGGCTTTTGCTTTAAACTCCTTAGCCTGGGCTGCTGCAAAAAAGCGCTTATCTGGTTCTCTTATCAACTTACGAATTATGACCATTGCTGCGACAGCATACACATAACAGCCTGCTAATTGAACATATGTTTTTGATTTAATAGCAATGTACCCAATCCACAATAATAGCGGACATACCAAGCCTAAAATAAACATGATTATTACCAGGCTTTGGATGATATCTAATTCATAGCGTTCTTCCATAGGAGCTTATTCACTGCAAGATACTCCCAAATTGTGAAAAGAGGAGGTTCTTAACTTTAAGAACTTTCTATAAATTACACTCCTTGTGGCTCTTCGCCAAAAGCTAGTGTTCTAGTAAATAATTATTAAATCGGTGATGGTTATATTACCTACTATAGCAATGGCAATTACCATAGTTAAGGTAACTTTAGTGTACACCTATATTTTAATTAATCTGCAACACTACCACAAAACATTGCTGCTAATAAAACAAAATAGATAGTAACCTCTATTCTCTTAAAACTTGAGACACTTCTATCATTTGCCATTTCTTATCATAATCAACAAAAATCTCGAACATAGCCGTATGGCTAGAACCCGCTAAAACCATGACCCGCTCGTCGGTTTCTTCTGTATACTTGCGTACCAAAGACCACATGTACAAGTTTCTTTTGTACCATTCTGCAGTTAAGAGCGCGCCATTAAATTGTTCTGTGTTACCGGCAAGGGAAAGTACGTTGTTGTGCAAGTTATTACTCTCGTACCGCATGGTTTCGGTATTCATCCCCAAGGTTAAGGCAATCAAGGAAACTCCCTGATCTATTTGCGCATCAAAATCTGCACTAAACCACTTTAGTTTTTCTTCTATTTCTTGCTGTAATTGGGTTTGTTGGTTGGCTTCTATATCTTCCATCACCTCTGTATATGGAAAGTTGGTATCCGTGTAATCTATGGCATATACCCGCTCTTGGTTATTGGCCTTGGCTACCCTAAACGCTAGTTGAAAAATCTCATTTTTTTTGTAAAAATTAGATAGGTTTTCTTGTTTAAAATAGTTGCCCGCCTTGTACAGGTTGTAAAGTGAGTCTAGTTCTTTTTGTTCGTGATGTGGCCATTCTACAAAGATTTTTGTAGGGTTATAGTTTACCAGTTGTTTGGTCATCTTATCCAAATCTTTCTGGGCACTTGGACTAAGGATGTCAAAAGATTTGGTTTTGGCTACATCTGCACCTGGGTTATGGTAGTGAAACGTACCCAACAAAAGTACCTCTTTAGGCTTGGATTGCAAGGTTGTCTTAGGTTGAGCGCTAAGGAAGGTAACACTCGTTAAGAGTAATAAACAAAATAAAGTAGTAATTTTCATTTTTTTGATAGGTTATTGATTGCTCTAGGTATAAGATGAATTACTTTAAAATTTGTTACATCACTAAACTATTTTTTGCCTTAAAAATGAGTCCAGCTATATAAAAAGAGGAGGTCCTCGCCTATAAGTACCTCCTCCAAACTACACACAATGCGGCTATTCCCCAATAGCCTATTTTTTAATATTGTTCTAATAGATAATTAATTAAATCGGTAGTGGTAACAATGCCCACCAAGGTATCACCATCTACAACAGGTAATGCATGAAATTCTTTTTGAGATAAAAACAAAGCAACATCTCTTATTGTAGTGCTACGCTGTACAGAAATTACATCTTTAACCATGACCTGTTCTATAGTAAACATATTGTACACCATAGTATCTACATCTTGTTCTTCTTCATCTATCGCATCTGCAAAACTGATGCGCATTAGGTCTGTATAACTCATCATACCAATAACCTTTTCACCTTCGGTTACAGGAATGTGTCTAATATGGTGTTTTTTAAATAACTCTTCTGCGGTAACCAAATCATCTTGTGTAGACAAAGTGATGACATTTCTGGTCATTATTTCGGAAACTGGAACACGCTTTTTCATGGGTTTAGTTTTTTAATTTACATACCTAAAGGTAGTACGGTTAACGTGCTAAAAACATGACAATTATCAGATTACACCATAAAAAAAGTCCCGCCGTAGCGGGACTCCCTGTAAACAATACCAAACTGAACTGGTAAAACAAATCATATTTTAAAAGTCACCACAGGAATTTCACTGTGGTTAGCTACATCTTCTCCTATACTACCCATAAAAAAGTGGGTAATTCCTTTTCTACCATGCGTAGGAATGGCAATCATATCTGCAGCATTGCTATCTGCAAAAGCAAGTATTCCTTTTTCTACCGTATAATCATTATAAATCACCACTTCCTTACCTAGTTTTGCTTGGTCTAAAAATTTAGAAATACGGCTGTAGGTATCTGCGGTACTCAAAAAGTTATCTGCAGGGGTATTAATGTACACCATTTGTAATTCTGCGCCTATAAGCGCTGCAAATGCCACCACGCGTTTGGCAACGTCTACACTTTCTAGTTTAAAATCTGATGCAAACACTATACGTTCCGCATTAAATTTTGTCATATCACCTTTCACGACCAAAACCGGAACCTCAGCACTACGTACTACGCGTTCTGTATTGCTGCCAATAAATAGTTCTTCTAAACCATCTACGCCATGAGACCCCATGACAATAAGGTCTGCTTTGTGTTTTTCTGCTACTTCATTTACTTCAGAGAACACTTTGTAATGTTTAATTATAGGTGTTACAGCTATACCTTCTAAGTAGGGCTTTTCTAAAAACTTAGCAAAGCGGTCTTCTGTTATTTTAAGCAGATGTACCATATGCTCTCCTGGAATTAAATCTGTATTAGACGTTACGGAGGGCGATAATTCTAGCATGTGCATTACATACAAGGTGGCATTATGTTTTCTAGCTATGTCTGCAGCTACTTTTAAGGCTGTTTCCGATTGTTGAGAAAAATCGATGGGTACTACAATACTTTTCATTTTTTTTGCTTTTAAATAGGTTAAACGGTCATTGAGAATAATTGGGTATCAGGCTTTTTGCGCTGTAATTTTAAATCTAAGGCCATGCTTATGTTTCTGATAAAAGGCTTTCCTTTTTCGGTCACCGTAATGCCTTTATCGTCTACCAAGACTAAATCATCTTTGGCCAATTCTTGTAATCTTTCTTGTATCTCTTGCAGCGGTAAAACGCCGTGGTCCTCTGTATTCCATGCTGTTTTAAATCGGCACATTAAATTAAGAATATGTTTTCTTATTAAAATGTCTTCATTGTTAAGAATGTGACCTCTAAAGACCGGAATAACATTATTTGCTACTAAATCTTGGTATTCCTCTATATTTTTTACATTCTGGGCAAAACCATACCAACTATCACTAATACTGCTGGCACCTAAGCCAATCATCAATTGGGTTTTAGAAGGTGTGTACCCCATAAAATTGCGGTGCAACTTTCCGTTTGCAGCAGCAGTGGTTAACGCATCTGTAGCCAAGGCAAAATGGTCCATACCAATATCAACGTACCCCATGTCTGTAAGCATTTTTTTACCTAAAGCGTATTGTGATTGTTTTAATGCTGCGGAAGGTAAATCAGAATCTTTAAAACCACGCTGACCATTGCCTTTTAACCACGGTACATGTGCATAACTATAAAAAGCAATACGGTCTGGGCGTAGTTCACTGGTTTTTGTAATGGTATTTTTAACGTCTTCTAGTGTTTGGAAGGGTAAACCGTAAATAATATCATGCCCCACACTAGTGTAACCCACAGCTCTGGCCTGTTCCGTTACTTGCTTAACATTCTCAAACGGTTGTACTCTATGGATGGCCTGTTGCACTCTTAAGTTGTAGTCTTGTACACCATAACTGACCCGCTTAAAACCTAGCCCATACAATAGTTGCAAATGGGCGGTTGTTGTATTATTGGGGTGCCCTTCAAAGCTCATTTCCACGTCTGTCGCTACTCTAGCTTTCCTAAAAATACCTCTAAGCAACATTTCTAAATTTTGCGGGGAAAAGAAGGTAGGTGTACCTCCGCCAATATGCAGTTCTTTTAGTAACGGACGCTCTGGCAATAGCTCCAAATACAAATGCCACTCTTTCAGTAATGCCTTTACATAAGGTAGTTCTACATCGTGCCTTTTGGTAATGCGCTTGTGGCAGCCACAAAACGTACACATACTTTCGCAAAACGGTAGGTGTAGATATAAACTTATACCTTCTTCTTTGCTTTCTCCAAAGCTTTTAACCACACTATCTTTCCATTTTTTACCAGAGAATTCGGTAATATCCCAATAGGGAACCGTTGGGTAACTGGTATACCGTGGTCCTGCCACATTGTATTTCTGAACTAAATTGCACATACCTAATAATTATACTCCAAAGCTAAGGTTAGGCGTTTTTGTAAAATATGATATTTATCAGGTTGCTATAAAAGAAATGCCCTGCAGCCTTTGTAGCCTGCAGGGCATCAACAAAAAAAACGAAAACCCCATTATTGCATCACAAAATTTATTGGGACACCATATCGTACTGTAGCTGGTCTGCCTCTTTGATTACCAGGTGTCATATTCGGTAACATTGCTATAATTCTTACTGCTTCGTCCTCTAACAATTTATCCGGACCTCTTTTATTTATATGGGCTACCTTGCCCTTAGAATTAATCTCGAACTGCACATAAACTTTACCCTGTATCCCTAATTCTAAAGCAGTACTTGGATACTTAAAGTTGTTTTTAATATGCTCCTGAATTTTCTGATTAAAACATGCTTTACGGGCTTCATTATCTGCTAAACCCTCGCAGCCAGGAAAAATAGGCACTTCTTCTATCACAGCAAAGGGAACGGTAATCTCCTCTTCTTCTTCTACTACCTCTACCTCATCTACAGCTACCACGGCATCATTCACGTAAATATCTTGGCTACTTTCTGTACTTTCTATTAAAGTCTCTTCTACCTCTTCCATATCTTCTACAATAGAAATAACGTCTGGAGCAGCAGGTGGTGGCGGTGGTGTAAAATTGGTTTGCATGTGGGTTACTGGTACTTCTTCATCTATATCGTCCATAACTTGCATTATGGTTACAAATTCTTCTGCTGTGGAATAGGTTTTATGTTCTAACATTCTCCATACAGCGAACAAGACAATAGTTAATCCTATTACAAAATAAAGACCACTATCTCTACTTAAATCTACTTGTGGGTTTTTCTTCAGTTCCATGGGTATTACGATTTTATAGTATAAAAGTAATCTAGCTAAGTATCTTAAAACATGACAATTATCATGCTTACCTTTTTTATTGAGATGTTGCTTTTTCTTCTTGTTGAGCAACCTTATTTTGTTTATCCTTATATAGTTTGGTCTTAAAATAAAGGCTGAATCTAAGGCGGTCGTAATTTTCTTTGCCTACGTGATTTTTTAAATAGCCTAATTCTAAACACAGGTTTGGCGTTATTTTTTTACCAAGTCCAATGAAAAATCGGTTTTGCATTATTTTAAATTCGTTCAACTCTAAAAAATGCTCATTAGAAACTTTTACGTAGGTTGATGCGTCTACAGCTTGTGTAAATTGTAGGCGATGTCGTAAGCGTGGTCCAAATGTATGGGTAGTTCCACTGTGTTTCCATCGGTGTTCCAAGCGAAAGCGCTGTGCAAATTTTTTACTATGCTTCCATCCCATTTCTTGGTACAACCAGAATTGACCTTTTTGTTCTAAGGAGTTTACCTTCTCAAAAGGATGGTGGTCTAAGAATGCTACCCCTGCACCTATATATGTATTGGAATTTAATTTATAATTGGCACCAACACGTAAAAATCCAAATTCCACGCTTTCTGCATAGTTGTATTGTCTTAGAATACCTACCGTTGGGATGCTCCAATTATTAGCAATTTGATGGGTGCCAACCAGTTGTGTCCACGTACCTACTTGGTCTTTTGGAGCTTCTTGTGTAAACCCCACTAGCGTATAAAAACTTAGTGCTAAAAAACAAAGGCGGAAGAAATATGAAGCCAGTTTCATGGTATTCCATTTTATATACCAAAGGTCTACTCTAATAGGCTAGGAATTCATGATAAATATCAGGTAATCAAACTTTAAGGTTAAGAGAATGTAAAGTATTCAAAAGCTGATATCTGTCATATTTTGCCCGCTAGGGGGACCCTACTTTTACAGTGTTATTAGTTAACCTCTAAAACATCAGGTATGAATCACATTAAACACATTTTGGTCCCTTTCGATTTTACAGAATCGGCTATCAACGCATTAGACTACGCCTTAACATTCGTAGGTTTTGAGAACGATATTAAAATTACAGCTGTATACGCTAGTACTAGCCCTATAACAAGTTTAGAAGAAGTGTCTTCTGAAGCTAAGTTTGTGTCCTTGGTTGCTTCATTAAATAAAAAAACCAAGAACGTACCCAAGCTAAAAATGGTCACAGGAGAAATTACCAACGTAATCTTAAGTGAACAAAACTTTTTAGAAGCAGACCTTATTCTAATGGGCACTATGGGCGATAGTAGTGCAGACACCCATCTAACTAATACATCTAAATTGGTGTTAGAAGCAGATTGCCCTGTACTGTCTATTCCGTTAGAAACTACGGTAGATACTCCTAAGCACATTGCCTTGGTTTTAGGCAATGAAGAGATAGAACACAAGAGCGTCCTCAACTTTTTATTAGACATCGCAAGGAGTTTTAATGCTAAAGTACACGTGCTAACCATCTACAAAGAGAGTATTTATAAAGAAAAAGTAGTGGTTGAGTCTAATGAGGACTCCTTAGAATACTATTTGGAGCATTTTTATGCATCGCATGATTTTGAAAAAAATCAGGATATAGAGCAAGGTATTATGGACTATGTGGCAGATAAAGAGATAGACCTTTTAGCTATTATCCCTAGAAACCATGCCGAGAAAACAAAACCATCAGAAGGTAGGCTTACCAAATTATTAACCCTACACGCCACGGTACCTGTACTTACGTTGGATTAACCTTCTATACCACGATTATGACCATCTTAATCATCATATTAATACTAACCATTGCCTTATTTGTGTGGGGAAAATACCCACCAGATGTGGTGGCATTAATGTCCCTACTATCACTATATCTATTTGGGGTATTGGATATGACAGAGGCATTAAGCGGCTTTAGCAATGCTACCGTGATTATGATTGCCGCTTTGTTTATTATAGGAGAAGGCTTATCCAGAACAGGGTGGACTGCCTTAGCTGGTCAATGTTTTGTTAATTGGGCCGGTAAGAGTGTCCCTAAACTACTAGTTATTGTTACCTTGGGTGCAAGTGTTCTATCTGGTTTTGTTAGTAACACTGGTACTGTGGCTGCTTTATTGCCCGTTACCGTTTCTGCCGCTTGGAATGCTGGCACCCTTCCTTCTAAGCTATTAATGCCCGTAGCTTTTGGTTCTAATACGGGAGGTTTATTGACGCTGACGGGTACACCACCAAATATTATTGCTAGTAATGCAATGGTAGAAGCTGGGTTTGAGGGATTCTCTTTCTTTGAATTTAGTTTGATAGGGCTCCCGCTACTCCTTATTGCCATTCTGTACTTTAGGTACATAGGCTACCGTTTGCTCCCTAGTAATAAAACCAAAAACAAGCCTGTTAACATAGATGCAGAAATGAATAAATGGATAGAAGGATATAGTATTGGTGACAATTTATACCGTTTACGCATCCGTTCCATGTCCCCGTTAATAGGTACTAAAATTGGCGATTGGGGTTTTGAAGATAAATATAAAGTATGTGTAATGCGCTTAAAACGTAGACACCCTAGTCCTTTACAACAAAAAACACCCGCCTTTGTAGAGTTACCAGACCCAGACACAGAAATGCGTTACCATGATATCATAACGGTTAAGGGCGATGCAGAACATATTAATTTTTTAACCTTAAAATTCAGTTTAGGGATTATCCCTACTCCACCAGAAAAAGAGACCTTAAAAAACGAGCTCATTAATCAAGAAATTGGTATGGCAGAAATGCTTATTACACCAAAATCTGTGTTTGTCGGCAAGACTATAAATCTAGGTTCTTACCTGCAAAAATCTGGTGTACAGCTTTTAGCCGCTTCTAGGGATGATAGACCTTTAACTAAAGCTATTACTATAAAGGCAGGTGACGCTTTTATCATACGTGGCCCATGGAGTGAAATAGATGGTTTAAAATCCGTATATGAAAATCTAGTTATTGTAGGTAGTCCAGAGTCCATGGCCAAAAACGTTCCGCAATTAACGCCTAAAAGTTATATTGCTCTTGGAGCATTGCTGCTAATGATTGGCTTATTGGTTTTTAAAGTACTTCCTGGTGCCATAGCAGCGTTACTCTGTGCAGGTTTAGTGATGATTACGGGTTGCGTTCCTATTAATAAAGCGTACAAAGGTATTTCGTGGACCAGTGTAATTATGATTGCCGCTATGATACCTATGGGAGTAGCACTACAAAAAACAGGTGTTGCACAATTGGCAGCAACTAATTTAGTAGACACGCTTGGCTCATGGAGTCCTACCGCCTTATTGGGAGGTATATTTTTACTCACAACAGCATTTAGTCAAACAATAAATAATTCGGCCACCGCAGTACTAATGGCGCCCATAGCCTTGCTGGCGGCCACCTCTTTAGGGGTTTCTCCTAAACCCTACTTAATTACCGTTGCCATTAGTGCATCTACAGCGTTTTTAACCCCAGTGGGCACCACAACCAACGCCATGGTTATGACTGCGGGTGGATATCAATTTAAGGATTATGTAAAGGTTGGCGGTCCTTTATTGTTGTTTTTTTTCTTAGCAACCATAGTCCTGGTACCACTTATATGGAAATTCTAATAACAGCATTGTAAAAACAACACTCATGGAATTAGTAGTAGAAAACAAAAGAGATTTAAACAAGTATGGGCTTAAGAATGTTACGGCCTATTGGAACCTAGACGGAGAAACCTTACAACGCCATACCCTAGAAAAGGGTTTGGGGGTAGAAACTGAAAATGGCACGCTAGCCATTAATACGGGTAAGTTTACAGGGAGGTCTCCTAAAGACCGTTTTTTAGTAAAAGATGATTATACCAAAGACAAAGTGTGGTGGGGCCGCATAAACAAACCTATTTCTCCAGAGAACTTTGACCAATTACAAGAAGAAATTATCAACTATCTATCAGGTAAAGAAGTTTATGTAAGAGATGCTGCAGTTTGCGCTGACCCTCGATATCAAATGAATGTGAGAACCATAACCGAATATCCGTGGTCCAATTTCTTCATTAAAAATATGTTCTTGCGTTTGTCTGAGGGCGAATTAGAGAATTTTGAAGAAGAATGGTTAGTACTTTGTGCTCCTGGTTACCTGGCCAATAACCCACAAGAATATGGAATTTTAGCAGGTAATTTTTCTATCCTAAACTTTACCAAAAAAATCGCTTTGGTAGGTGGTTCTGCCTATACAGGTGAAATGAAAAAAGGGATATTCTCTGCCCTAAATTTAATACTACCTACAGAAAAAAATGTATTGCCTATGCACTGCTCTGCCAACGTTGGGCAAGCTGGTGACACGGCTATTTTCTTTGGATTGTCTGGTACTGGTAAAACTACGCTTTCTGCAGACCCTAACCGTAAGTTGATTGGAGATGATGAGCATGGATGGACGCCAGAAAACACCATTTTTAATTTTGAAGGGGGTTGCTATGCCAAAGTAATTGACCTAACAGAAGAAAAGGAACCCGAGATTTTTAGGGCGATAAAACCTGGTGCTTTATTAGAGAATATTACGTTTAAAGAGGGTACTAAAGAAGTTGATTTTTTTGATAGTTCCATAACGCAGAATACCCGTGTGAGCTACCCTATTTACCACATAGAAAATAGCAAAGAACCTTCTTATGCCGGTAATCCTAAAAACATATTCTTTTTAACCTGTGATGCTTTTGGGGTATTACCGCCTGTATCAAAACTTACAGCAGGACAGGCTGCATACCATTTTATCTCTGGTTACACTGCTAAAGTAGCTGGTACAGAAGCTGGTATTACAGAACCTGTACCCTCTTTTTCTGCTTGTTTTGGAGAACCTTTTATGCCACTACACCCAACCGTTTATGCAGAAATGCTGAGTAAAAAAATGACCGAAGCAGGCGTTAATGTATGGTTAATTAATACCGGATGGAGTGGCGGTCCTTACGGCGTAGGCTCTAGAATAAAATTAAAATATACTAGAGCTATGATTACAGCCATATTAGAAGGTCAATTGGAGCAGGTGGAGTTTGAGACACATCCTATCTTTGGTCTGTTTATGCCAAAATACTGCCCTGGGGTACCTACAGAAATGTTAGACCCAATGAACACGTGGTTGCAAAAAGGTGCTTATATTAGTAAAGCAATTCAGTTAGCACACTCGTTCCATATCAACTTTGATAAGTTTGCATCAGAAGCATCCGAAGAAATCTTGAATGGCGGGCCGCTAATTGATTCGCACCATAGTTTGGCAGACCATCTTTAAAATAAACCTATATGTTCCAAATAGCACAATTAGGAACACCAACTATAAAATCCCCCTTGGAGTTAAGTACTGTCAAGGGGGATAATATCTTCAACTTTATTACAGAAGAAGATAAATTGGTGTACGACCTTTCATTAGAAAATTACCAAAATTGTTTAAGCAGTAATTCTGCACCTATTTGCCTAGAAAAGGCTGGGCCTAGAGAACACCTCTTTTTTGACCCTAGAACCACCAAAGCGGCTATAGTTACTTGCGGCGGCTTATGTCCTGGTCTTAACAACGTAATTAGGGGTATTGTTATGGCACTACACTATTTTTATGGGGTTAAAGAAATTGTTGGTGTACGCTACGGGTATGAAGGTTTAAATCCAGAAGTAGGTCATGAGTTAATGCCACTTACGCCAGAAGTAGTTAAAAATATACACCATTATGGTGGTACCATTTTAGGGTCTTCTAGAGGTGGACAAGAAGTAACTACTATGGTAGATACATTAATAGCTAATGACATCAACGTCCTTTTTACTATTGGCGGGGACGGAACGCTTAAAGGAGCCAATGCTATTGGTGAAGAAATAGGCAAGCGTGGTGCACAAATAAGCGTAGTAGGCATTCCTAAAACCATAGATAATGATATAGACATCATTGATAAGTCCTTTGGTTTCGAGACGTCTTTTGACATTGCCAGCCCAATAATCAGAGATGCACATAATGAAGCGGCAGGTGCCATGAACGGTATTGCCATTATAAAGCTTATGGGTAGAGATAGTGGTTTTATAGCCGCTTCTGCCTCCTTAGCAATGCCAGAAGTAAATTATGTACTCATTCCAGAAATGGCATTTAACCTCTACGGTAAAAAAGGCTTTTTAGAACTATTGAAATTGCGCTTAGAAGCCAAAAAACATGCTGTCATTGTAGTAGCAGAAGGTGCTGGCCAACATCTCATAGAAAAAGAAACTGAGGTAGTAGATGCCTCTGGCAACATACAACATGAAGATATTGGGTTGTTCTTAAAAGATAAGATTAAAGCTTATTTTAAAGACCATTTTCCTGTAACCATAAAATATATAGACCCCAGTTATATTGTGCGTAGTGCTCCTGCTAACAGTAGCGATAGTATATTTTGTAGCAGTTTAGCGTACCAAGCAGTACATGGTGCCATGGCCGGTAAAACCCAATTTGTAGTAGGTAAAGTAAATAACAAGTTTGTACACCTACCTATAGTTGCCGTGACCAGTAAACGTAAAAAAGTTGATTTGGAAAGCGAATTCTGGTTTTCTGTGTTACAAAGTACAGGGCAACCCTTTTCCTTTTAGGCAGTTAACAAAATATCGGATTAAGCACTGTAATGCATAAGCTAAATTATACTTTAGCTTATGCTTTGGACCCTCATCATAATAGTATACCTTATTATTTCCTTCTTTATCGTAGGAAAATTGCTTGTTAACGGCATGCGGCCTTCCAAAAGTTTGGCATGGTTGCTTGCCATTTTTACCATCCCTATTGGGGGTATGTTGTTGTATTGGATGGTGGGTAGAAACAGACGCAGAAACAAGCTATTTACGCTTAAAGACGACTTTACAAAAAACCTACCAGAGCCTCCCCGTTCTAAGCCTACGGAAGATTTAAAAAAACACCGTAGCTTAATTAATCTTATTTATCGCAATTGCGGCTACCCACTTACTTGCGATAATAGTGTAAAGGTGCTGCGCGATGGGCAAGATACTTTTAATTGCATTTTTGATGCCCTAGAACAAGCAGAAGAACACATCCATATTCAGTATTATATTTTTGAAGATGGCACTTTAGCAGAACGCTTTTTTAATATCTTAAAAACAAAGTGCGAAGCGGGTGTAAAAGTTCGCTTGATGTATGATAGTGTAGGAAGCTTTTCTTTAGACCGTAGTTATAAAAAAAGATTAGAGGATATCGGTGTAGAAGTTGGTCAATTTTTGCCGTATCGGTTTGGAAAATTTTTAGCGTCCATTAATTATCGTAATCATCGTAAAATAGTGGTTATAGACAATATTATAGGGTTTACCGGAGGTATCAATGTATCTGACAAATACTTGAAAGAAGATAACATGCTGGGTACTTGGCACGATACACATCTAAAAATTGTAGGTGATGGAACCAACCTTCTAAACCGTATTTTCTTAACAGATTGGTATTTAGCTACCAATAAAAAGGTCGCTATTCCGGGACGTAAAATTGATAAACCCATAGAACGAAATGTACCGTTACAAATAGTCCCTAGTGGACCGGACGACGATTTTGCAGTTATGGAACAGGTTTACTTTTCTATCATCAATAAAGCTAAAAAATACGTTTACATTGTAAATCCATATATTATTCCTAATCACGCTTTGCTGCAAAGCCTGCAAACAGCTGCCTTAAGTGGCGTAGATGTTCGTTTATTGATGAGTAGTACTACGGATTACACTGTGGTAGATTGGGCAGTGCGCTCCTACTTTGAAAGTTATTTAAAGGCTGGTATTAAAGTGCACTTACAACCCGAAGGATTTATCCATAGTAAAATAATGATTTCTGATGATGAAATTGCAAGCATTGGCACGGCCAACTTAGATAACCGCAGTTTGCATCAGAACTATGAGAACAATGCTATTATTTATGACGCTGAGCTTTGCAAAGAAGTAAAGGAAAATTTCTTAAACGATTGTAAAAACGCGGTTCGCTTAACAGATTTTGATGCGTACCATAAAAGAGGTAAACGACGTAAATTATTAGAAGGAGCAGCAAAGCTGCTCAGCCCCATGCTTTAAACAATTCCAAACTTAAATACAGTGGTAGTGTTGTACACTTCTCCTGGATGTAAACGTACAGAAGGAAAATCTGGTTTGTTAGGACTATCTGGAAAATGCTGCGTTTCTAAACAAAATGCACAACGACGGTTAAAAGTACCCCCTGCAGGATTTTCCAAAGAACCGTCTAACCAATTGGCTGTATAGAGCTGTACCCCAGGCTCTGTGGTCCAAACCTCCATTGTTCTACCACTAGATAGTTCCTGTACCGTGGCCGCCTGGCGTAAATCTCCTTTTAATCCGTCTACAACCCAACAATGATCGTAGCCATTCCCTATTTCTAGTTGGTCATTAGTTGCATCTATGGCTTCGCCAATTGGCTTCATCCTTGTAAAATCAAAAGGTGTATCTACAACAGAGCGTAATTCTCCTGTAGGGATACTGTGTACATCTACTGGTAAGTATGACTCTGCGTTTAATTGCAAATGGTGGTCTAATACCTCTGTGTTTAAATCACCACTTAAATTAAAATAACCGTGATGAGTTAGATTGACTACAGTTGCTTTATCTGTAATGGCATGGTACACTACCTTCAACTCATTAGTCTCTGTTAAGGTGTACGTCACCTTCACCTGTAAATTCCCAGGAAAACCCTCTTCTCCATCGGCACTTAGATAGGTTAATTCCAAATACACTGCATCTTGGTCTTTTCTTGTAGTAGCATCCCAAACTTTACTTTCAAAACCTTCTTCCCCTCCATGTAGATTATTTGGGCCGTTATTGGCTGCCAATTTATAGATTTGGCCATCCAGTTTAAATGACGCATTGGCAATACGGTTACCATACCGCCCTACAATAGCTCCAAAATAGGGGTCGTTTTGTAAATATCCTTCTAGACTATCAAATCCCATGGTAATATTGGCATGTTTACCCTTTTGGTCTGGTATATATAGTTCTGTTAAACGCCCCCCTAAAGTAATTATGTGGGCCTTTACCCCATTGGTATTGGTCAATATATATTTTTCTATTGTTGTACCATTAGGTAAACAGCCAAAAGGAGTGTTTGTAATTGCTAAGTGGCTCATGAGTGTGCTTTGTAGTCCTATTAATGCTGAAAGATAAGATGCTTTAAAGACAATAGTTAGTAAAGCTTTTAGAAGATACTAACTATAACGATTGCGCATGAAAAAGTTGGTACAAATTGTCCTAAATAAAAGCATAATTCTGAAATAAAAAATAAAAATAGCTGGTAGTCTAAGAAGTAGTAAACAGTAAAATTCTGCTTAAAAGAAAAAAGTCCTTTATTTTTGTTTGGATACACTAACGAATTAAAAGCACAAAGAAACCTACTGGATGGAGGCTAAACGACCTGAAAAAAATACGATTAATACCAATTACTATGCTAACGAGGACCAAGTATTATTGGCTGTTGACTGTATTATATTTGGGTTTGATAAAAAACAGCTTAAAATTTTATTAGTAAAGCGAAACGTGGAGCCAGAAAAAGGCAAATGGTCTTTAATTGGTGGCTTTATGAAGCAAAACGAAAATCTAGATACTACAGCAGAACGCGTTTTACAATTAAATACTGGTTTAGATAATGTGTACATGGAACAGCTTTATACCTTTAGCAACGTAGTACGTGACCCTGGAAAACGTGCCATTTCTGTTGCCTATTATGCACTAATAGACGTAGCCACGCATGAGGTTAAAGATATTCCGTTAGAATCTGCCAAATGGTTTGATTTTAAGGAAACACCAGAACTTATTTTTGACCATGCAGAAATGGTAGAAAAAGCAATTTCTAGATTGCGTAGAAGAGCCATGACACGCCCCATTGGGTTTGAACTGCTTCCTGAAAAATTTACAATGAGGCAATTGCAAACCTTGTATGAATGCATTTTGGATAAGGAGTTAGACAAGCGCAATTTCATAAGTAAAATTAACTCCCTAGACGTGCTCATTCGTTTGGATGAAAAAGATAAAACAGATTCTAAAAAAGGGTCTTATCTATACGTTTTTGATAAAGAAAAGTACGAGAAAAAGGTAGCAGAAGAAGGCTTCAACTTTAAAATGTAAGACAACAGCTAAGGTATAACGTATACATAATCAATTCCCAAGAATAACTGTTATAAAATTTACAACAAAAGTACTACTAGGATGGCTACACAATACCACAAAACTCATATCCTGTGCTTTAGGGGAACTATTTAAACCTATCAAATAAACTGCCTTCCATATTTTGACTACACACGAGCCAATTCTGTAAAGCTAAAGGATAAAATACGGATAGATTACCGCTATAAAAATGTACACTGTTTTCTTCTTTATATTTAGATGAGAAGCAAAAAAAAAGCGATGAGAAAAACCCATCGCCCTAAATATTAAATGTATTGATTGTCCTTAATGCGAGGTATATTTTAACTTACGCTCAATAGTCTCTATCATAATATTGGCAATATCTAAGCCTGTTGCGTTTTCTATGCCTTCTAAGCCTGGGGAAGAGTTAACTTCTAACAATAATGGTCCGCGATTACTACGAATTAAATCGACCCCTGCAACATCTAAATTCAACGCTTTAGCTGATTTTACTGCTAGTTTGCGTTCTTCTGAAGTTATCTTTATTAAAGAGGCTTTACCACCTTGATGAATGTTAGCCCGGAATTCGCCCTTCTGTGCTTGCCTTTGCATGGAGGCTACTACCTTACCATTAACCACAAAACAACGGATATCTTGCCCATTGGCTTCTTTGATAAATTCTTGCACCAAGATATTGGTTTGCACACTCTTAAAAGCATTAATAACACTTTCTGCAGCCTTATTGGTTTCTGCCAAAACTACACCTCTACCTTGTGTACTTTCTAGTAATTTTATAATTAAAGGTGCCCCATCTACCATCCGGATAAGGTCCTTGGTATCTTGTGGTGATTTAGCAAAACCGGTTACTGGAATATGTATATCGTTTTTAGAAAAAACTTGTGAAGCGTACAGTTTATCTCTAGATTTAGAAATAGCATCGGCAGAATTAAGACAGTATACGCCAAGGGTATGAAATTGCCTCAGTAAAGCACAACCATAAAAAGTAACTGATGGTTTTATACGGGGTATTACCGCGTCCATTTTATCCAAAACATTACCACCTCTGTACCGTACCTGTGGCGCTATGGCATCTAATTTCATGTACGCACTTTCTACGTTCAGAAAAACTACTTCGTGCCCTCTTGCTTGTCCTGCCTCTACAATACGCTTATTGCTATATAAATTAGGATTACTTGCTAATAAACCTATGGTTAGACCATCTTTTTTACGCATATAAGGTTTATAGAGCACATTCATTTCATCATCAGAAATATCGCCCATTAAAAAACTTTCAGAAGGGTCTACTAAAAAGCGGTCGTTTAAAGCTTCTCTACCCAAAAGCATACGATACTCCATAGTATCTCTATTAGCAAGGGTTACTTCTATGTCAAAAGTTTGGTCACCAATACCTACGTGTGTTTTAATTACAGGACGTTCTTCTGCTATTCCTTGAGAGCTTTTTACAGTTCTGAGCCCTACCAATCTAGCTTGGCAAAGAATAGATATACTTCTGTTATCTTGAATGGGGTTTACCTCAAACCGCACCCATTCTTCTAATCCTTTAGTAAATATTTTAACCTTTGTGGCTTGCAAAGAAGAGGTTTTAGCTCCAGAATCTACTCGTGCCTTAATGGCAGGAATACCCAGTTCTTCTAGTTTGCACCATTCCTCGCTTGCTACTACTGCTTTATTCATTTTATCCTATTATTTAAACATTCGCAATATGAACATATCAAGGATTTCTACCAAGATTAGAATAATAATTATCCATTCTAAACGGCTACTTTCCTTATGGTCCATGATGTCTTTAAATAAGCTAAGGTTTTCTTTGATAATGTTTCCCTGCTCCTTAATAGTGCGGTACCGTTCCTTTAAATCAAAAATTCTTTTTAAATCCTTATCTAACTTATCTAAATTTTCATCTTCCCAAGTTACTTCATGCGAATCAAAAATGTAAAGATTCTCTGATATTTGATTGTTAATATTTAGGACTTTTCCAATGTGCCGTTTTAATTTTTTACCACCAATATCTAATTTACCGTGCATCTCTAAAAAAGTAGTATGCTTTCTGGTCTCTTTAATAATTTGCTCTGATAATCTAGAAAAGTAATCTAAGGCAACGGATTGTGCCAAATGCATTAGCGTTAATCTAATGCCTTCTACATTATCTTTTTTTAGCGTTACCTTATTATTGGTCACTCTAACCCAAGGTGTTTCTGCTACAAACTCTAAAGTAATATCATCCATCAGGCATTCTACTTGCCATTGGTCTGTATGGGATTGTAATTGATTTAGGAGTGTAGCTACACGTTCGGAAGTATAACCATAATAAGATATCATTCCGTATTTAAATAGGTATATATAGGCGTCTTGGTCTTTAAAGAAAAGTTCGTCCCTATCACCAAAAATGAGACTACCTAACTGCAAGTCTCTACACTTTGCAATATCTATAGCACCTGCTATATGCATTGCAACAGCTTTATTTTCCATTACTTATTTACTGCTATGAAGTACGTTGTATGGGAGAAGATTGTTGTAGTGCGTAAGTCTCTACATAAGTGGTTTCTTCTTTGGCCCCTTTATTTTTAAAGTAAGTTTTAATGGCCTTACGGTCTGTTTTATCCATATATTCTATGGCCTCTTTATAATCTAGCCACAAAGTTTCTGTGAACTTGTGCGTTTCTATAACAGCAATTGGTTTTTCTTCTATTTTACTGTAATAGTATTTTTTAGAGTAAGTAACTTCTTTAGATTTCTCTATAAAAGTAAAAAAGAGCTCCAATGCATCTTCTTGTAATTGTAGAGCTATTTCTTCTGCTGTCTCACGCATCAGTGCTTCTATGTACGTTTCATTTTTTTTTCTAATCCCACCAGGAAGGGTGTATTGTTTGCGTTTTCCCACTTTTCTCATCACTAAGACTTTCTGGTCTTTTATCGCAACCAATCTAGATTTAAAAATTTTTTTCATACAAATAAGCTTAATATGGGCAAGCAAGATAAAGCTTGCCCATTGTTTTTTATTGTATGGGCACCAATTTTTTTAAGATGTACACCTCAAATTCTTGGTCTTCCTCATCAATATCAGTTTCTATGGAAAAGGTTACCTTAAATGGTTTACCCACCCACTCTTCTGATGTAAGGTCGTAGTTTTCTAGTACTTCTGCAGGTACGTCAGAGAAATCATAGGAGGTACCATCGTCCCCCATAAAAGAATACATCTCATTAACGTAGCCGTCATACGTAGCTGCTACGGTCTGGTCTTGCACGTCTAATCCTTGTAGTGCAACCATGAAGAAAGCAAAAATAATTGCAGTTAATTTCATTCTTAGAATAGTGAATTATAAATCTAATAAATAAGCGAAAATCAAGGGTGCCACTATAGTAGCATCTGATTCAACAATAAACTTAGGTGTATCTATATCTAGCTTACCCCAAGTAATCTTCTCATTTGGCACCGCACCGGAGTACGACCCATAACTAGTAGTAGAATCACTTATCTGGCAAAAGTAGCTCCAGAATGGTGTTTCTGTTTCTTCCATATCCTGATATAGCATGGGTACTACGCAGATAGGAAAATCCCCTGCAATACCACCACCTATCTGGAAAAATCCAATTCCGTTTTGGCTGTTGTCTCTATACCAACCTGCCAAAAAGGTCATATACTCTATCCCCGATTTTACGGTACTCGCTTTTAACTCTCCCTTTAGTACATAGCTAGCAAAAATGTTACCCATGGTGCTGTCTTCCCAACCGGGGACAACAATAGGCAAGTTTTTTTCTGCCGCGGCATACATCCAAGAATCTTTTAAATCTATCTCATAATATTCTTCTAAAACGCCAGAAAGTAACATTTTGTACATGTATTCGTGCGGAAAGTAACGTTCTCCTTTATCATCTGCATCCTTCCAAATCTTATGAACGTGTTTTTGCAGCCTTCTAAAGGCTTCCTCTTCTGGAATACAAGTATCTGTTACCCTATTTAGGCCGTTTTCTAGTAAATCCCACTCGTCTTTTGGTGTTAAATCTCTATAGTTTGGCACCCTTTTGTAGTGCGAATGTGCTACAAGGTTCATAATATCTTCTTCCAAGTTTGCACCCGTACAAGAAATAATTTGCACTTTGTCTTGGCGAATCATCTCTGCAAAACTTTTACCCAATTCTGCGGTACTCATTGCCCCAGCTAAAGACACCAACATTTTAGCGCCATTGTTTAGCTGTGCCTCGTACCCTTTTGCGGCATCTACCAAGGCAGCTGCGTTAAAGTGCAGGTAGTGTTTTTCTATAAAATTAGATATAGGTCCTTTATTGCTCATCGTAAAAATCTTCTGCGTTTAAATTTCTTTTGTGTAATGGTTCAGCTCCATCTAATTCCTCTGTTTCAATTTCGTCTTTTCTAAACTTATAGCTTAACATTTTGTAATATAGTTTTGCAGCTAAAAAGTCAGACGAGCGGTCTATCTCATTTGGGCAAAGCTCCACGATATCAAAACCTACCACGTTTTTGCTTTCAAAAATTTTGCTTAAAAACTCTAAGGTTTCGTACCACAATAAGCCACCTGGCTCCGGTGTTCCCGTAGATGGACAAATAGAAGGATCAAACGCATCCAAATCAAACGTGATGTAAACGTTGTCTGTCATTAATTCTATGGCGTTATCCATCCAAAAATCGTCCGTAACCATCTCATGCGCAAAAAACACTTTGTTATAATCCATAACCAAAGTTTCTGCATGGTCCATACTACGGATACCTACTTGTATTAAATTGGTGGTCTCATTGGCCTCATACAACGCACATGCATGGTTGTATTTGGTACCTTCGTACTCCTTACGCAAATCTGCGTGAGCATCTATCTGTACTACGGTTAAATCTTGGTAATATTCAGAAAAAGCACGTATTGCGCCTATAGAAACCGAATGCTCACCACCAAACATGGTTACTAATTTATTACGCTTAACCAGTTCTTTTACCTTATCGTGCACCGCGGTAACCATAGCTTCAGGAGAGTTAAAACCTTCCATAGTATCTGCTAGGTAAATGCCTTCTTTATACACTTCACTATCGGTCTCTATATCATAGAGTTCCATATTCTCAGAAGCCTCCAAAAAAGCTTCTGGTCCCTTGTCTGCTCCTTTGCCCCATGTGCTTGTACCATCATAAGCTACGGGCAATAAAACTACTTTAGACTTATCCATAGCGGCATATTGGTCTGGAATGCCAGCATAGGTCCTATTTTTTTTCATTTTAAAAGGGTACTAAAAATTATTTGTTGTTTTATTTTTTACGAAAATGCTCAATTACTTGGTATACCCTAAGATATCCATAAATTTGGCTGATGTCTGTTGTTCTGCAAAAACTTTTGTAGTTAGCTCACCATTTTCATCTCTATCTATGAGAATGTGTTTTGGTGCTGGTATTAAACAGTGTTGCAATCCGCCATAACCCCCTATAGACTCTTGGTATGCTCCTGTATTAAAGAAACCAATGTACAAGGGTTTATCCTTTTTGTATTTTGGCAAATAAATAGCGTTCATGTGTTGCTCAGAGTTGTAGTAATCATCACTGTCACATGTTAATCCACCAAGCAGAACACGCTCATACTCCTCATTCCAACGGTTTATAGCCAGTAAAATAAAGCGCTTATTTATAGCCCAAGAATCTGGCAAGGTTGTTATGAAAGATGAGTTGATCATATTCCATTTTTCCCTATCATTTTGTTGTTTTTGGTACAATACCTCATAAATGGCACCGCCACTTTCGCCTACGGTAAAACTTCCAAATTCAGTGAAAATATGGGGTACATCTACTTTTGCTTCTTGGCATGCCTGGTTTATCTGATTGATGATTTCATCTATCATATAAGCATAATCATATTCAAACGCCAACGAATTTTTGATAGGAAAACCACCACCAATATTTAGGCTATCCAAAGTTGGGCAAACGCGTTTAAGGTTAATATACACCTTTAAACATTTTAATAGTTCGTTCCAATAATAAGCGGTATCCCTAATACCGGTGTTGATGAAAAAGTGAAGCATTTTAAGATTCACTTGCTCATTTTCTTTAACAGATTGATTGTAAAAAGGAACTATATTTTTATAGCCAATACCCAATCTTGAAGTATAGAACTCAAATTTTGGTTCTTCTTCTGATGCGATACGAATACCCACATTAAACGTTCCGTTAATGTTGGACTGCAACAAGTTGAGCTCCTCATAATTATCAATAATAGGAATACAATTTTCGTGTCCGTTATTGATAAGGTCTGCAATATTATTGATGTATTTATCGCGCTTAAACCCATTGCAAAGTACAAAGGTATCTTTGCTTATTTTGCCTTTAGATTTAAGATGGTTTACAATATCGATATCAAAAGCCGAAGACGTTTCTATATGGATGTTATTCTTCAAAGCCTCATTCAACACATGCTGAAAATGCGAGCTTTTGGTACAATAGCAATAATGGTAATTACCCTTATACCCATGCTTTTTAATGGATTTGGCAAACCACTTTTGTGCACGTTGTATGTTGTCTGATATTTTTGGCAGGTATGTGAATTTTAAAGGTGCGCCATACTCAGCGATTAATCCTTTTAAATCGATACCATGAAATTCTAAATTGTTGTCTTTAAGTTGAAATTCCTCTTGTGGAAAGTCATAGGTTTGATCAATTAGATCAAAATATTTCGTTTTCATTTTTGTTTATGCATCTGTTAATCCTAAAATTCTAAAAAATACGAGGGAATAACAAGAATATCAGATACGAAATTCAAAAACGGTGTATGGTTTAAACGTGCGGTTTAAAATAGTTGCACGTCCTGACAACAAGCGGTCTTTAGAAGTCAGCCCTAGTATCCGGAGTCCTAATCTTAGAACAGCTTTTTGGGTAGACTTCCTTATCCCCAAAGGCCCGAACATGAAAAAAGTTTTCAATAAAAAGGCAATGCGTCCGGTTAATTAGTTGGACTCATTTAACGGGGCAAACATAGATAAAAAATCGATGCTGCAAACTTTTTAAATATTTTTTTTGCTTTTTATACCAAAAAAAATGTAAAACCTTGATTTACAACTTGTTTTTTAAGACAAAAAGCGTGTCTAGGTTAAGCTAGGCACGCTTTTTTACATAAATTTCTTGATTATTGCAGAGAATAATGTACGGTAGAAAGCGTATTTAATTTATCTGCAGCTTGTTCTGCAGTAATGTCTCTTTGCGGGTTTGCAAACATCTCATACCCTACCATAAATTTTTTCACAGTTGCAGAACGTAATAAAGGAGGATAAAAACTCATATGAAAATGCCATTCTTCATGCAAATCCCCATCAGTTGGAGCTTGGTGTATTCCACTGGAATAAGGAAAAGAAACCTCAAATAAATTATCAAATTTTGTAGTCACTACTTTAATGGCTTCTGCATAATCTTTTTTCTCTGCTACTGTTAATTGCAAAATATGCTGTATTTGTCTTTTGGGAGCAATCATCACCTCATATGGCCATACTGCCCAATAAGGAACTAAAGCAATAAAAGTATCGTTCTCAAAAATGATACGCTCTCTTTGTTCCATTTCTTGCTCAATGTAAGCTAACAACAAACCTTTTGCATTGGCTTGCCAATATTCCTTTTGTTTAATACTTTTCTTTTCTACCTCTTGCGGAACAGAATATTGTGCCCAAATTTGACCATGAGGATGCGGATTACTACACCCCATCATATCTCCTTTATTTTCAAATATTTGCACATGGTTGATGCCCTCTTTAGCACCAAGTTCTTGGTATTCTTTTTGCCAAAGTTCTATGACCTTTTCTATCTCTTCTAAAGACATAACAGGTAAGGTTTTAGAGTGGTCAGGAGAAAAGCAAATTACTTTACACAGCCCCGTTTCTCCTTTGGCACGCAATAGGCCGTCTACTACCTCATCATTTGGCGTATCTGCAAGCAATGCAGAAAAATCGTTAGTAAAACTGTAAACACTATCGTAATTTGGGGTTTGTTGCCCGCCGGCTCTAGTATTTCCAGGACACAAATAACAATTTGGGTCGTACGTAGGTCTTTCGGCTACAGGTGGCTTTTCTTGTTTGCCTTGCCAGGGTCTTTTGGTTCTATGTGGCGATACCAAAACCCATTCCCCAGTTAAAATATTGTATCTTCTATGTGGATGTTCATTAAAATCTAGTGCCATAGTTATGAGTTTATAAGCGTTGTACCATTACTAGGTAAAGTAGTGAATTGGGAAAGTTCTATACCAAACTTTGATTTGTAAGCTGTTGCAGCTTTAGACACAAAGTCTTCTATAGCATCTTCATGTATTATATTTAGAGTACAGCCACCAAAGCCGCCCCCCATCATCCTAGCTCCTAATACGCTGGGTTCATCTTGTGTAAGGGCAACCAGATAGTCTAGTTCTGGACAACTTACTTCATATTTTTTGCTCAATCCTTGATGCGTTTGGTACATGTATGCTCCAAACTGTGATAAATCTCCCTGTTTCAAAGCTTTTACAGCTTGTACAACTCGCTCTGTTTCTTCTACTACGTAAGAGCTTCTGTCATATAGTACAGCAGACAAGTCGTCCTTTACTTTTTGTAGCATCGCAAGCGTAACATCTCTATAATTTTTGACCGTTTTGAACTTTTGTTGAACTACAGCCAACGCGTCCTCGCATTGTTGTCTTCTAACGTTATATTCTCCACTGCTTAAGTTATGGGTTACATTAGTATTTAAAAGTAAGAGTTTATAAGGTTTAAAATTGGTAGGGATATACTCAAATTCCAGAGAATTACAATCGAGTAACATGGCATGTTTTTCTTTGCCCATGACGGACGCAAACTGATCCATGATTCCGCATTTAGTTCCTACAAAATTGTGTTCTGCCCGTTGTGCTAACTTTACAATATCCCATTTAGAAAGTCCCAATTTAAATAGCTCATTAAGACCATAAGCAAAGCCACATTCTAAAGCTGCGGAAGAACTAACACCAGAACCAATAGGTAAAAAGCTTTCTATCTCACAATCAAAACCCGCCAAGCCTTCTTTTAGCTGCTGAATTTCATGCAAAACACCCAACAAATAATTCTCCCAACCTGTTGTACTTTTTTGCACGTTGTCTAAATTGATGCGTAAAACACCATCAAACCCTTTACTCCGCACAGAAGCATCGTGCTGAGTACCATTTTTTGTAAACTTTAAATGTATGGTTTTATCTATGGCTGCAGGCAGTACAAATCCATCATTATAATCTACATGTTCCCCAATCAAATTAATTCTACCAGGAGAGGTTAAATGTATTTCTGTAGTATTCATGGGTTATTTTCTTAAACTTTACACAGCATTACCACTGTATGAACAAATATAGAAAATATTTTAAGTGTATATACTACATTTATTAACATTTAAAGAAAGTCTGCTTCAGCTGGCCCTAGTTTACCAGAATAGAACTAGAATAGTACTAATAACCACCAAAAGCAGTATAATTTGAAATTGATAGTTTTTATACCAAGGTAATTGTTTGTCTACTGATAATGTTAACTCCTATTCCATTATTAAATGGAGTAAACCAACCGAAAAACTTTTATCCGTTAGTATAATTTACCAACTTTGCCTCTAACTCTTCTAAAGATTTACCTTTAGTTTCTGGTACTTTAGCGATAATAAATAGAAGCCCTATTACGGCAAATATAGCATACAATAGAAATGTAAGTGCATTACCAAAATTAGATAACTGCCATGGAAACACTAATTGTACTAAGAAGGCGAAGGTGAGATTTACTAAGCCTACAAAGGATATGGCTAAACCACGTATACGGTTAGGAAACAATTCTGAAAACAAAACCCACATTACTGGACCTATGGAAACTGCATAAAAAGAAACGAATAGTAAAATACCTATAAGAATTAAAGAGGTATCCATAGCAGCAGCAGCCGTAACCAAATTAGCTTCGTACTGCTTAGCTGTTTCCGTTCCTAAATGTTGTGCTAAGGCCGCTTTAAAATCCAAGTCGTTATCAAAAGTTTGGCCTATAACGGGTGCTATTTTAGATGTTTGTATAGCAGAGGGCAATTGTTCTAAAGCCGTGTTATCTAGAGTATAACTTGCTGTTTTAAATCCGTAAGTAAGTAATAGCATAGATATTCCCATACCTATCATTCCATATATCAGCATAGGTTTTCTACCTAACCTATCGATGATAAACATGGCTAAAACCGTAAATACCAGATTAACTAAGCCTACTAAAATAGCTTGTAAAAAAGAAGCATCTGTACCTATGCCGGTTTGTTCAAAAATCATAGGAGCATAGAACATCACGCTATTAATACCCACCAACTGCTGAAAAATTGCGACAATTATACCTACCACAATAACCAGACACATATTCTTTTTAAAAATTTCTTTTATATGGACCTTTTCTTTTTCTTGTTCTTGCTGAATACTTTTTTCTATAGCACGCATTTGAATTCCACCCGGCCAATTTTGTAACGTATCTTGAAAAATGTATTTAAAGCTTAAAAATTGTGGTTTTTCCAGGGACTGATTCAAATCGAGCATATTCATCCCATCCTTGGTAGCAATCCAAAGTCTATTTTTACTATCCTTGTGTAGAGAAGAAATGTAATTATTAGCAAGACTATTTGGGTCTTCTTGATTGTATTTAAACTGCCTAATGACTTTATCAAGGACTTTCATTTTATTCTGCTAATTTGTCAATAAGTTAAGACTACCCTACAGCCGTAATTTGTCTTAGCACTTAAATCTTTTTAAAGATCATTTAAGCTAATAAAACAGCATACACTATATGTTTTAAAAGATATAAGATATGGTTTTATTGCCAAACCCTTTTCTTACACCTACCTAAATTCGTGCACATGCAACAAATACACAATAATCTAAATTTCAAGTATTTAACTTAAAAAAACAAGAACAATAGGTACCAAAACACCACATAATAAATGTGTTTTTTAAAGTTTTTAACTAGCAAGTATGAGTGCTTTGTTATAACTTGACGCTTTTAATAAAACACAGACAAACTGCCATTTTTTTATGACGCTTTCTACAAAAAACCTCCTTATCAAAACAGTGCTTTTAAGCTTTATTTTTAGTCTCTTTTTTACAGCTTGTAAAGAAAAGAAAATAGCTAAAGACACACCCCAAGCTCAAACAAAAGCTCAAGTAGAAACTCCAAAGATTTTAATAAAAAAACCAGCAACTGTAGAAACTCCAGAAGGAATGGTGTGGATTCCGGGGGGTACGTTTAATCAAGGAGCGTTAGAAGGGGATACAATGGCCATGAATCATGAAAAACCTAGACACCAAGTTACGGTAGATGGCTTCTTTATGGACATACATGAAGTTACCAATGCCCAGTTTAGAGAATTTGTAACAGCCACGGGGTATGTAACGGTTGCGGAACGTAAAATTGATTGGGAAGAAATGAAACAACAATTACCACCAAATACGCCCAAACCCCATGATAGCATTTTGCAGCCTGGCGCTTTAATTTTTAAAAAAACGAAGTCTTCCGTGCCTAATTTATACGATTATTCTCAGTGGTGGGAATGGAAAATTGGCGCCAATTGGAAACACCCTAACGGTCCTGAAAGCACTATTGAAGGTAAAGACAACGAACCTGTTGTGCAAGTAGCTTATGAGGACGCTTTAGCGTATTGTGAGTGGGCAGGTAAACGCTTACCAACCGAGGCTGAGTGGGAATACGCTGCACGTGCTCAAAAAGAAAACGCCATTTTTTTCTGGGGAAATGACCACAGTCAACTAAATAAATATGCAAATACTTGGGAGGGTGAATTCCCTAAAGTAAATAATAAAGAAGATGGGTATGAAAGACGCGCTCCAGTGATGAGCTATCCAAAAAATAACTTTGGTTTGTATGATATGGCGGGCAATGTATGGGAATGGACCACAGATTGGTACAATATTAACTACTACAAAGAACTTGCAAATAAGGGTACCATCCACAATCCTCAAGGGCCTACGGCGGCCTATAATCCAAACAACCCTATGATTCATGAAAAAGTAATTAAAGGCGGTTCTTTTCTTTGTAGTGACAGTTATTGTGCAAGCTACCGTATTAGTGCCCGTATGGCAACAAGCATGGATTCTGGAGCTGAGCATGTTGGCTTTAGAGCTATAAAAGATATTCCCCTAGAGTAGTATGTAATATTTTGTAAATACTGGTTGCGTTTAGTAGCTTAGCTGCATGCCATTTAAGTATTTTCCTCCAAACTCTAATTTCTATTTATCCTATACATACCAGTATGAAAGTAACCAAAAGTATACGCTAGTTTTTTTACATGATTCCCTAGGATGTATTAGTTTATGGCGGGATTTTCCGGCGCAGTTAAGCCAAAAGAATGGCATGAATGCTTTGATTTATGACCGGGCTGGCTATGGCACAGCAGCTAAAGCACCCCAATTAGCAGAAAGAGGCGATAATTATCATGAGGTAGAAGCAGACCTTCTAATACCATTCTTAAAACATCTAAATATTGAAAATCCCATTTTATTTGGTCATAGTGATGGTGCAACCATTGCATTAATAGCAGCAGGCAAACATCCTAACTACATAAAAGGATGTATTGTAGAAGGTGCTCATTCTTTTGTTGAAGAAATCACGTTAAAAGGTATTATCCAGGCTAAAAGTGCGTATACTAAGAATGATGTATTGCACCAAAAATTAACCAAGTACCATGGAGACAAAGTACATCAGCTATTTATGGCATGGACAGAAACATGGTTAGAGCCAAGTTTTAAATCTTGGAATATCTTTTCTTTTTTAACTCAAATTACGTGCCCTGTTTTTGTACTACAGGGAGAGCTAGACGAATTTGGTACCTTAGAACAAGTACACGTTATTCTAAACAAAGTTAAAGGTGAAAAACAGGAATTGATTTTAAGAGATACAGGACATTCCCCTCATAAAGAACATCCTGAGATAGTGTACAAAGGAGTAAGTCAGTTTTTAGCAGATTATTTTTGACAATAACGCTATCCTTAAAATAGATTGCTATTCGCAATCTAAATTATCAACTCTTTTTAGTTACTGCTAATTCAAGGTATATAAGTACATATTATTCCACTAATTTCAACAAAATTCTATAATTAGGGGTAAAATATGCCTAGCTTAAGCCTATATACGTTAAATGCAATTTATTTACAATAATTTAATTTGCACTATCCACAACTAATAAACATGCCAAAACAAACTAACGCATACAAATATTCGTTTATAGTAGCCATTGGCGGGCTCATCTTTGGTTTAGATGCGGCCCTTATTTCTGGCACTATTAACTTTATTACTAAAGAATTTGCTCTTAGTGACATACAATTGGGAACAGCCGTTAGTGCTCCCGCATTAGGTGTATTATTAGCACTACCCTTTGCTGGTTACGCTTGTGATAAATTTGGTCGTAAAAAAACATTAATTATCGTAGCTTTTCTCTATTTATTTTCTGCTATTTTTTCTGCATTAGCTCCTAATTACTTTACGCTGGTGGCCGCACGTTTTATTGGAGGTCTGGCGTTTAGTTCCATTTCTTTAGCCTCTATGTACATTGGAGAAATTGCACCTCCTAAACTCAGAGGCAAATTAGTGTCTATGACACAAATTAATATTGTAATAGGTCTATCTGCAGCGTATTTTATAAACTATTTAATTTTAGACTGGTCTACAGCGACTAGTGGATGGGCAGTAGATTATGGCTTAACCACCAACGTTTGGCGCTGGATGTTAGGCTCAGAAATAATTCCGGCACTTATTTGGTTTCTATTGCTGTTTACCATTCCTGAAAGTCCATCTTGGTACCTGCTAAAAAACAGGAAAGAGGAAGCCACTAAAGTGCTTACCAACCTAATGCCGTTAACAGAGATTCCTAAATACATCAATGAGAATCTAGAACGCATCCATTCCAAGACAAAAGAACTTAGTATTGTAGAACAGTTAAAAGGTGTTTTCGCAAAGCGAATGCGTGTCATTTTAATCATTGCTACTACCATTGCCATTGCACAACAAGCCACTGGTATTAATGCAATTCTTTTTTACGCCCCAACGGTTTTTGAACAATTGGGATTAGGTACAGATGCGGCATTTGCACAAGCCATCTGGATTGGTCTCGTAAGTATAGTGTTTACTATTCTTGCCATTCTTTTAGTAGACAGACTTGGACGTAGACCTATGATTATAGCAGGTATGTTATGGATTGTAGCCAGCTTAGTACTTTGTTGGTATGGTTTTTCTCTGGCGGAATATAGCCTAACTCCAGAGGCTTTAATTGCACTAAAAGATGTGCCAAATATTGAACAATTAAATAATCTGGTAGGCGTGGTGTATGATAGTGATTTGGCAAAATACGAAAGCTGGCGACAATATGTTTGTAAGCAATGGTAAACCTTCTTTTCCGTACGATTATTTTTCTAAAACAGTTGGGCAACCTTTGACCAACACTCAGGTGTATAACGACCATCTTGGGGCACTCTATCACGGTGGTGAAAATCTTTATCCGGTAGACCATGACCGTGCTATAAATTCTTTCTTACTAAAAGAAGATGGCACTTTTAACGAAGAATTGATGAAAGAGCTCACTACTATTCCAGATACCAACGTAGGCTTTTTGTACTACTGGGGCATGTGTATACCAGAATGGGTAGAAAAAAAAGAGCCCGAAATTCGAAAAGGGCGTTCCTTGTTTTTAGGTTTTGACATTGATAACCCAACAGCCAAAGACCTTTGGGGCAAAATAATACGTAAGACGGGAGAACTTACCAAGGGTAAAAAGGTGACGGAATTAGGGTATGTATTTGCTAACGAACCACACTGGTATTCAGAAAAAGACCATTGGACCTACAATTACCAAGAAATGCATGGTATCTCTAGCTACACACTCAATAATTTTAGAAAATGGCTAAAGAATACCTACAACAATGATATTAAAAAATTGAATGCCAATTGGGAGACAAAATTTTCCTCTTTTGATTCTGTGGAGATTGAAATACCTATAGATACTGCACTTAGAGGAAAACCTATTTGGTATGATTGGAACCGATACCACATGCAGCGAACTACGGATTGGTTCACTTTTAATCAAGAAAATTTACACAGCGTAAATCCAGAAGCAGATACCCATATAAAACTATTTCCTAGAACGTTTTATGAGGATTCTCGTTCTCACGGGATGGATTTTGAAGCACTTACAGAACTTACCACCATGATTGGTCACGACGCTAAAGCCTTGGGAGGGCCTAGCATTAGACCGCATATTAAGTCTGACTTTGTTGAAAAGTATGCCTACAAGTGGGACGGTATGGCCATTCTACACGATTTTCTAGAGTCCGTGGCTCCAGATAAGATAAATGTAAACTCAGAATCACATTTTCTTTCCTCCGGGCAATGGCGAGATTTAGATACCCGTACCAGTTATGTACGCAACGTATACTGGTTGGCCACTTTAATGGGCATGGATGCCAATATGGGCTGGTTCTGGGCGCGTGACCCAGATGGTTCTCCAGAAGACCGTTTAGAAGGTGAACTTAACTTTTTTGACCCTGGTTTGGGCGGTGCTTATGCAGGCTCTGTAAACATGCAACCCCATGTTGCCAATGAGGTAACACAGGTGATGTACGATTTAAATAGCTTTTCTGAAGAAATCATCGCTCTGCGTAATCAAAAAAGACCATTACGCTTGTTTTATTCAGAAACCTCAGCGATAAATACTCCTGATTATATGACGCAAACGGGTACAATTTACAACGCTTTATTTTTTGAAGGCTTACCACTGGGCTTTGTAACCAAAAATATTATAGAAAAGCAAGACAATAGTACATGGAGTACCGTGTTGGTGCATAAAACCAAATATGTTACGGAAAAAGAATTTGCGGCACTACAAACTTTTTTAAATAATGGTGGTACGGTTATTATTGATTCTGACGAAAGCTTGTCTCTTAATGAGTACGGAAAAGAACACAAACAAAAACTCTCTGCCAGCAAAGGTGAATTGATAGTCTTAAACACAGAAAATATAGAAAGCTTGAAAAAAGCGGCTTTAGAAAGTGTAGCAGACCAAATACCTCCTGTACAAATAGTAGCTGATAATAGTGAAAAATACAAAACCATTATTTCTAGAGTGGTAACCCAAGAAGATGGCTCTTATTTGGTGAATCTTTTGAATGTGGGGCGCAATACAACCAAAATTAAATTGCAATTGGATTCTGGAGAGGCTATAGCTGTTACAGACTTAATGACGATGAATACTATGGAAACTTCATTTGAACTACCATCAGAAGGGGTTTTGTTATTAGAGGTGAAAAAGAAGTAAACTGATTTTATAACATGAATTGGAATAAAATAATGGTGAGCATCTTACTAGGTTTTAGTGTGATTGCTTGTAAAAACCAAGAAAAGAAAGAAGAGGCTAAGACAGATTTAGTACAAAATGAAACTGTTACCAACAGACCTAATATTTTGGTAATCATGTGCGATGATTTGGGATATAATGATGTTGGCTTTAACGGCAGCAAAGACATCCCCACGCCCAATCTTGATGCATTGGCAGCCAATGGTGCTATTGCCACCGCTGGTTATGCAGTGCATCCGTTCTGTGGTCCTAGTAGAGCAGGATTTTTAACAGGGCAGTATCCGCACGAATTTGGTTCGCAGTTTAATTTGCCTAGACGCCATGAGAATGAAGGCAAAGGGATACCGACCAACTTAGCTTACATGAGTAGCACTTTGCAGGATGCAGGCTATTTTACAGGATTAGTGGGTAAATGGCACTTAGGTATAAAACCAGAATTCCATCCGCAGAAAAGAGGTTTTGATGAGTTTTACGGTTTCCTTGGTGGTGGCCACAAATATTTTCCTGAGCAGTATTACTCCGCCTATCAAAATGAAAAAGCCAAGGGGAATGATGACATATGGGAGTACATTACGCCTCTAGAACACAACGGTAATCCTATTATGGATGCTGATAAATACCTAACCGATGAACTTTCTGATGCGGCAGTTAATTTTGTGTCTGACCAAAAAGCGAAGGAAAATCCATTCTTTTTATTTCTAGCGTATAATGCGCCACACGTGCCTTTGGAAGCTAAGAAAGAAGACTTGGCCAAGTTTAGCCATATTACGGATAAAAAACGCAAAACCTACGCTGCAATGGTGTATGCAGTAGACCGTGGCGTAGGCCAGTTGGCAGATGCGTTGAAAGCTAACAATCAGCTAGACAATACCTTAATTGTGTTTTTAAGTGATAATGGCGGTAAAACAACCGAAGGTGCTAATAACTATCCGTTAAAAGAAGGAAAAGGCAGTATGCAAGAAGGTGGTTTTAGAGTGCCTATGTTTATCCACTACCCAAAAGAAATACAAGCCAACACCATTTACGACCACCCTATTTCCGCATTAGACTTCTACCCTACTTTTGCCCATTTAGCACAGGCAAAATTACCTAAAACACAGGAATTACATGGTAAAAACATTTGGGAAAGTTTAACTACTGGCACTAGTGCTCGACAAGACGAAAGCATTTTTGCCATGCGCCACTGGCCTGGCTATTCTGATGTAGCTGTTCGCAAAAATGATTTTAAAGCCTTAAAGAAAGGTAAAGCAAACTGGCAATTGTTTAACGTAAAAGAAGATTTAAGCGAAGAAAACAATTTAGAAAGTGAATATCCAGAGGTATTAAAAACATTAGTATCAGAAGCGGAAGTCTGGTCTAAAAAGCATGTAAAACCCTTATGGTACAATCCCCCAGAATTAGAAACTGACTGGAAAACGCATGACATGGGCAATTTTCCCGGTATTTTTGATGCCTCTGCGCACAAATAAAAACGTTTTTTTACAATGTAAAAGCCACTGCATCTGCAGTGGCTTTTGTTTGGACAACACTTAACACTAACCAATTGGTTACCCAAAGTAAACCTTTAAATCCATTTAGCTAAGACTTCAAAAAGGTCGTCTTTACCCAAAGGCTTTGGAATATAATCCACAAATCCTTTTTCTAAACACTGCTCCCTATCATTAGACATAGCATGTGCAGTTTGCGCAATAATTTTAGTATTAGGGTTAATTTCTAAAAGATGATTTTTTGCTTGGAAACCATCCATATTGGGCATTCTTATATCCATTAAAACAATATCATATGCATCGTCTTTTTTAAACATGCTAATAGCTTCTTCTCCACTGTCCGCAAAAGCCGCTATCAAAGTGGTTCGTTTAAAAATCGTTTTTAGATATTGTCTATTAATTCTATTATCATCTACGACCAATACTCTTTGGTCTTTAAAAAGCGCTTTGTAATCTGGTGTTTCTTTTACAATAAACCCTAAGCTAACTGGTTTAGTTTTTGAGTAGGGAATAATAAAGGAGAAGGTACTCCCTTGGCCAGGTACAGATTCCACTTTAATCTCTCCGCCTAACAAACCAATTATTCCTTTAGAAATAGATAAGCCTAAACCTTTACCAGAATATTTATCTGTATTACTTGGGTTAACACGTTCAAAACGTTCAAAAATGAGTTTTAACTTATCTTCCGTTATGCCTATTCCAGTATCTGTGACGCGGAACATCACAAAATCGCCTTCTATTTGATAGCCAAACTTAACATGGCCCTTATCTGTAAATTTTAGAGCATTCCCTATCAGATTTATAAGCACTTGTTTAAGACGGTTGGGATCTGTTTTGATATTTATTGGCTGATTGGGATTAGGGGTGTAAGCTATAATTTCCACCTGATCCTTTTCTTGTTGTCGTTTAATCTCTCTAAACGTTAATTCTAATTCTTTTACCAAATGATTCAGTTCACATTGGGTAAAATTCATATCCAGTTCTCCTGCTTCTATCTTACTTAAATCTATAATATCATCTACCAGATTGAGCAATTGCTTGCTACAGTTTTCTATAATATCTATATATTCCTTTTTCTCATGAATGTCTAAATCATGATCTCTTAGCAAATTAGAAAACCCAACCAAACCATTGAGTGGTGTTCTAATTTCATGACTCATGTTTGCTAAAAATTGATTCTTGTAAATGTTAGCGCTATTGGCATCTTTAAGCGCTTTTTTTAAACGCTCTTCGGTTTTTTTCTTTTCTGTTATATCTAAAAAAACACCAAAAAAGCTCTTTACGTTGCCTTGGTCATCGAATTCAAAAGGAGAATCTATAGAATAACACCAAATGTATTTTCCATTTTTATGTCTAAACCGGTATTCTATTTTATTTTCTGGTTGGCCTTGAGCTACTTTACTAATGTGCTTTTCTATAGAAGCCCTATCTTCTGGGTGAAAGAGAGCAAAAAATTCTCCATCCTCTAATTTTGCAATATCTTCTGATGTATAGCCTAGAATGTTAGTGTAACCATCATTCATGTAAATATTTACACCCTTTTCCATATCATAGATATAGATGCCAGATGGCGATAATTCTGTAATTTTACTGGTAAACTCCTTTGCTTTTTGCAAACTAGAACGTAGCTCTTTACGGTCTGTAATATCTTGAGCAATACCCTGTAAATGTGTTATGTTACCATACGTATCCTTAACTGCTCTACCATGCGCAAACAACCACCCTTGAGTACCATCTTTACGTATTAAACGTAATTCTAGGGAATAAGGTTCTCCAGTCTCAATAGTTTTTTGAACCGCTTGCTCTAATTTATTAGTAGATGCTTTGGTAAACAGCTTCTTATGGTTTTCATCATCGTAGTTGGGAACACCTAAGGCAGGGTCTAAACCATAAATATCAAATAATTGTTCTGACCAACTTACTTGGTTTGTTGCTAAATCCAAGGTCCAACTACCTAATTTAGCGATATTTTGTGCCATGGTAAGCTCTGCGGTTTTAAGCTCTAAAGCAGCCTCCTTATTTTTAATATCATTGATATTTACAAAAGTGATGACTACCCCAGAAATCTGTTTACGTTTAGTAACAAACGGGCCAACACGTACTAAATAGAAATTGTTTTTAGTATCTGCTAACTGAAATTCAAAACTTTTAAATTCGCTAAGAGCAGTTTTGCATTTGTTTAGTAAATCTGCACGAACCTCTTCTGTGACAAAGGAAGAAAATTTGGCTATGGAACGCCCTTCATCTTGCTCTTCTATCTCAAAAATCTTGGTTATTGCTGGGGTAAATTTTCTAATATTTAAGGTATCGTCTAAAAACAAGGTTCCAATATCTGTACTGTTTAGGAGGTTATCCATGTCATTATACAGTGCTTCTAACTCCTTATTTTTTTCTTGTAATTCTGTATTTACGGTATAAAGTTCCTCGTTAACAGATTGTAATTCTTCATTAGAACTCTGTAGTTCTTCATTAGAAGACATGAGTTCTTCATTAGAACTCTGCAATTCTTCATTACTGGTCTCTAATTCTTCTCTAATATCGTCTAGCAAAACATTCTTTTCACCCAATTCAAACTCCAAATCGGTAATGCGTTGTTGTGCATAGCTAGGAATATCTTCATTTTTAAATGTGACCTCTTCTGCTTTTACAATTTCTTTACCCTCCCCAAACTGAATTAAAAACATGGGATCAGCTTCTGGTTCTAATGTTACACTTTCTAGTAAAACATTGGTAACCACATTACCTTCTAGTGTATGTATGTTAACCGCCTTGTAAGTAACGGGGTTACCACTTTGTTTTACCCTTCTAACCCCATTCCTAATTAAAATGGCTAAGTCTTCCGGTATTAGATGTAATAAGTTATTGGTAAAAAGCCCGTCATTAGATTGGAACCACTTTTTAAAGTCGCCCATCATAAAAGTCAAATCATAATTTTCATTTATATAAACCGTAACGGGCACATGTTTTTTACATAAATGTTTATAATACAGTAATTCTTTCTGAGAAGCAAAACTTCTGTGAGAGCTACTATTGTTTGCATTTAAATAGCTCACTTGGTCTACAATTGTCTTATTCTCTAAGGTAGGTTTTTTACTTTCCATCCTTCCTTCCTTAATTTTATAAATTTTGTTTTTTGCGTCTATTAGTTTAAAAGCCTGACTCATCTTACCTAAAGATTCGCTATTCCCTAAAAAGAGGTAACCATTTTTATTTAGGGAAAATTCAAACGATTTAAATACTGACTCCTTGGCCTCTTTATTTAAATAAATGAGCAAATTTCTACAAGAGATTAAATCTATTTGTATGTAAGGTGGGTCACTAGTTAAGTCATGATATGAAAAAATAATCTTTTCTCTAATCTTTTTAATTACTTGAAGCCTATCCCCTTTTTTTATAAAGTAATTGGTCAAATAAATATCGTTTAATTCTGCAGCATCATTAATAATATATTCACCACTGCTTGCCTTTTTTAAACTTTCTTTATTAATATCTGACCCAAAAATTTTAAACTTGAGGTTTAATTTATGTTCTTGTATGTATTCATCAAACAGTATAGCAAGTGTATATACCTCTTTACCAGAAGCGCAACCAGGCACCCAAATACGTATGGTATCTTCTCCTTTTTTTTGTTGGCAAAGTTTTGGAATTATGCTGTGTTTTAGAAATAGAAATGCTTCTGGATTTCTAAAAAATGTAGTAACGCCAATTAAAAAGCTCTGACTTAAAATTTCAATCTCATCCTCATGATTCAGCAGATACCTAAAATAATCATCTAGCGTATTTGTCTTTACATAACTCATACGCTTATTCATTCTCCGGATAAGTGTGTTGGGCTTGTATTTTTTAAAATCTACCCCACCTGTTTTATATAAAAGTGTTAAAATTTTGTCGTAGATGGAATTGCTATTAGAAGCACTGAGATTTACAAGTTGTTGGTCTTGACTGGCGAGCCAAACAATATTCTCTGCTATTTTCCCAGGTGATAAAATAAAATCTACACAATTGGTCTGAATGGCAGATTTTGGCATACCATCAAATTCAGCAGATTCAGGGCTTTGTACTAAGATTGTTCCTCCTTGCTCTTTTAAATCATATAGTCCTTTGGAACCATCGGAACCTGTGCCAGATAATATAACACCTATAGCATTTTCTTTATATTCTCTGGCCACCATCTGAAAGATGATATCTATAGGTAAATCTATTTGTTTTCTTGTAGCTTTCTCTAACAGTGTAAATTTTCCATCATTTACCCCCAAATTTTTATCCTTATTGTTTAGATAAATGCAATTAGGTTTAATTTCTTGGTTTTCTTCTGCTACAAAAATTTCCATTTTTGTATGAGAAGCCAATAGTTCTGGCATAAGACTTTTAAAGTTTGGTGCCAAATGTTGAACTAAAATAAACGCCATCCCCGGACTATCTGCCATCGCATCAAAAAAATCATGAACAGCTTTGAGACCACCCGCAGACGCACCAATGGCAACCACTAAAAAATCATTATCTAATTGCGGTGGATTTATCTTTTTCATGGTACGTTTTTGGTGTCTTCTTAAAATTTTAAAAGATTATAAGAATTACGACAATCCTTTTAACAAATGTAAGATTTTTACTAATAATTTTAAATTATGTTTAACTAAATTCAGAAAATATAATAACAAAATAGAAACTCTGCTATAAAAGTAGAACATAACCCAACCTCACTTTTAACATGTATATTCACGCCTATAGCCTCTACCCGATTTTTAGTCATGAACAAACCTATACCTCTAGCTTCTGGGTGTTTGTGAAAGGTTTTGTACATGTCAAATAATTTAGTTTTATGCTTATCTAAATTAATACCTAGACCATTATCTTCTACAATAATTTGTACTTTCTTATCCGTAAAGTTCGAGAGAATCTTTACATATCTTTCCTTTGATTTATCTCTATAGTTTGTAGCGTCAGTAATAAAATTTTACGGCACACTTTCTAAATAGGCGGCTACACCATAAACCTTCGGACTTTCATCACATTTTAATAGTAATCTGTACTCTTTTTCTTAATCACTATTCATTTTCTAAATAAACCTTTCTCTATAAAATTTGGGAGTATATCCTACCTTTATTTAGCCCATTACTGAATTAATTTTTAATGGGCATAGAAAGAAAAGAAATTTGTAGCACTAGAATGGATTATTAATGGGACACCCTTAAATAAACAGCAAAGTTTATTTATCCGTTCTCTTATGGTTATTTCAGTTAGTTATAGATGTCTGTAATCCAACAGAGTATCCCTTAGTTCCTAAAACAAGTACAGTTTGTAGCACGATTTAAGATAGGTATGAACGATTAGAAACAAAAAAAGCCACTGATTTCTCAGTGGCTCTTGTTGTCGGGGTGGCAGGATTCGAACCTGCGACCTCCTGCTCCCAAAGCAGGCGCGATAACCGGGCTACGCTACACCCCGAAGGTTATCTTTATTTGGAAAAAAGCGGAGAGACTGGGACTCGAACCCAGGCAGCACTTACGCGCTGACAGATTAGCAATCTGCTCCGTTACCACTCCGGCACCTCTCCAATATTTTCTGTATGAACGTCTTTAAAAATGCGGTTGCAAAAATACCACAAGTAAACATACAATGCAACTATTTAAACAGCTTTTTTTTGATAAATTTCATAACTACCTTATTCTGGGTATTCTACACGCAAGTGATAAATGTTTGTTAGCTTCTTTTTTAGCACCTTCTTTACTGTTTCTATTTCTTTAAGGGTAATATTAGCGTTGGTAAACTGCCCCGCTTTTAGTTGTCCGCCAATAATTTTTTCCACAAATTCATCAATGATAATGTAGGTAGGTGATTTTAAACTTTTAGATGCTGCCTCCACCGCATCTGACATCATTAAAATTGCCGTTTCTTTTGAAAAGGGTATTGGACCAGGATACCTAAAAGGTTCATCTTCAGTATCTGGTTCTATCTCTTGCTGCTTTTTGTAAAAATAATACACCATAGAATCACCATGGTGTGTTCTTATAAAATCAATAATCCTATCTGGCAAATTATTTTTCCTTGCTAATTCTATTCCCGCTATCACGTGATCTATAATTATTTTAGCACTTTCTTTTGGTGGTAAATCATCATGCGGATTAACATTAGTAATCTGGTTTTCTGTAAAGTAGGTTGGTCTGTTCATCTTACCAATATCATGGTAGAGTGCCCCTACCCTAACCAACATAGCATTGGCTCCAATTTCATTGGCGGCTGCTTCGGCTAAATTCGCTACTTGCAAAGAATGATGAAAAGTACCTGGTGCCTTGTTTGCTAATTCCTTTAATAGCTTAGAATTGGTATCTGACAACTCTAATAAGCTTACATCAGAAACTAAGCCAAATAGTTTTTCATATAAATAAATTAATGGCTGCACAAACAACGTTAGCATTCCATTAAGCAAGAAAATAGCGAAAACATACCACTCTATATTATTCATATTCCCTTCATGAATAATATGAAAAGCAAAATACCCAATAATGTAGATTAAGGTTATCTGCCCTACCGAAATAAATAAATTGGCTCTCTTGTATAACTCGGAGACGGTTAAAATTGTCACAATCCCTGCAATTATTTGTAAGAAGATGTATTCAAAACTATTGGGTACAACAAAGCCTAGAATAAGAATGGTTAAAACATGAACAAATAAACCAAGACGAGCATCAAAAAAGTTTTTGAGGATTAAGGGTAAAATACAAAGAGGTACCACATACAGATAATTATCTACCCTTTTCACCACCATAGTAGTGACAAAAACCATCAATAAAATATTAAAGAAAATAAAGGTTACCTTAATATTATTTTCATAAATATCGGGTCTGTAACGCATTAAAAACAAATACAACATTACCAGCACTAATGCCACCAAAACGGCATAACCCAATAAAATAAAGTAGTAATTATTTGCATCCCAAACCTCAGATTCGTATTCCTTTTTTAAACTGTCTAGAATAGTAAAGTTTTCTGCTTCTACTACTTCGCCTTTGGCAATTATTAATTTTCCTTCTGGCACGGTGCCTCTAGTAAAAGAAATTTTGCTTAACTCGTCTTTCAATGCCTTTTCTGATAAATCTTCGTCATAAAAAACATTAGGTTTTATAACACTTTGCAAGGAAGTCTTAAACGGATTACGGACGCTTTCTGCTATAGAATCTTGTACTAGATTTACCAAATATTGTTTTGCGCTGGTTACATCTAATACCTGATGTTTACGAATGAGAATAGCTTCATTATTTTTAATTAGATAGGGTCTTCCTTCTATTTCTCTATTTTTAAAAACCCCCAAGCGGTACATTTCTGATAGCCACTGCTTCCCTATTTTAAAAAGGCGTTCTCTTTCTGCCATACTATAATTAGCCGCACCAAAATGTTTTGCAAATACGTCTGCAAAATCGTTCTCTACCTTGGTAGCAATATTGGCATTATAACTGTAGTAAGAGGCTTTATTAAGTAGTAATTCTTGTTTTTCCTCATCTATTTCTGATAAATTCTTCTGAATATTAAAATCAAATGGAGCATATAAGTTCTCGTACTGCCAAGCCTTTCCTTTTTGATAATCGTACTTAAATTTACCTCCTCTTGGAAAGAAAAAAACAATAAGCCCTACAGTTACTACATAAAGAATGTACTTATAGATACGGGTTTGATTTTTATAAAAATTATCTAAGGATTTTCCCATAATTACGCTTGGACTGTCCCAAAAATAGAAAATATAAATACAATCAAAGGTTATTAACCATTCCGTGGGATTGCACTTAAATTTAGTATTTTCGTGGCACAAAACTGAATTTAATGAAAGAAGTTGTAATCGTGTCCGCTGTCCGCACTCCAATTGGCAGTTTTATGGGTGCATTATCCACTGTCCCAGCACCAAAATTAGGCGCCGTTGCTATTAAGGGGGCCTTAGATAAAATTAATCTAGCAGCAGATGCTGTGCAAGAGGTGCTCATGGGGAATGTGGTGCAAGCAGGAACGGGGCAAGCTCCTGCCAGACAAGCTGCAATTTATGCTGGGATTCCAGATACTGTACCCTGTACAACCGTAAATAAGGTTTGTGCTTCTGGCATGAAAACCATAATGCAAGCCGCACAGTCTATTGCTTTAGGAGATGCTGATATTGTTGTTGCTGGTGGAATGGAAAATATGAGTCAAATTCCACATTATGTTCATATGAGAACAGGCACAAAGTTTGGCCCTTCTACCTTAGTAGACGGTCTGCAAAGAGACGGACTAGTAGATGTTTATGACCAAACCGCAATGGGTGTTTGTGCAGATGCTTGTGCTGATAAATACGAGTTTAGCAGAGAAGACCAGGACACTTTTGCCATACAATCTTACAACCGTTCTGCTGCAGCATGGCAAGCAGGCAAGTTTAAGGACGAAGTGGTCCCTGTAGAAGTACCGCAACGCAGAGGAGATGCACTAGTAATACGTGAAGATGAAGAGTACAAGAATGTAAAGATGGACAAAATACCTGCTTTACGCCCTGCATTTACCAAGGATGGTACAGTAACTGCCGCCAATGCATCTACCATTAATGATGGTGCTGCTGCCCTTGTGTTAATGAGTGCTGAGAAAGCAAAAGAACTTAACTTAAAACCCTTAGCTAAAATAAGAGGTTATGCGGATGCCGCTCAAGAACCTAAGTGGTTTACAACTGCTCCCGCAAAAGCATTACCAAAGGCCTTAGCTAAAGCTGGTGTAAGTATTGATGCTATTGATTATTTTGAATTTAATGAAGCTTTCGCCGTAGTAGGTTTGGCTAACATGAAACTTTTAGGGTTAACAGACTCCAATGTTAATGTAAACGGTGGTGCGGTCTCTTTAGGGCATCCATTAGGTTGTTCAGGTGCACGCATTGTAGTAACGTTATTAAATGTTTTAGCGCAGAATAACGCCAAGTTAGGTGCTGCCGGAATTTGTAATGGTGGTGGCGGTGCCTCTGCCCTAGTTGTAGAACGCTTATAATTTAGATTGATGCAGTATGGCTTAGGGCATTTAAGTGTTGCTCCCTTAAGGATTGCACCAGATAATTCTTCTGAGATGATAACCCAAATATTATATGGTGATCATTTTAAAATTAAAGAAGAACGTAAATTTTGGAGTAGAATACAGTTGATAGCAGACGGTTGTGAAGGTTGGTTAGACAACCGACAACTAACTAAAATAAATGAGGAAACATTCCTTACCTTAGATGCTGTAACACAACCTACGTTATCACAAGATTTACTGTCCTATATTGCCACTAAGGATGATATGCTCTGCCCTATTGTATTAGGTTCTAGGTTAGACATTGCTCCCCTTTTAAATCATAAATACGAGGAAGAAGAAGTAATAACAACCAAGAATCGAACAAATTTGGTCAATACTGCATTTATGTACTTAAACGCTCCTTTTCTATGGGGTGGCAAAACCCCAATAGGTATTGATAGCGCAGGTTTAACCCAAATGGTTTATAAACTAAATGGCGTTAATCTTTTGCGTACCACACAAGAACAAGCCAGACAAGGAGATGCTTTAAGTTTTATAGAAGAAAGTGAACCTGGAGATTTAGCCTTTTTTGACAATACTGATGGTATTATAGATCACGTGGGTATCATTTTAAAAGACAATTATATTATCCATGCGTATGGTAAAGTACGCATAGACCGTATTGACCATACTGGTATTTTTAACACGGAAGAAAATAGATATTCTCACCAATTACGGGTGATTAAAAAAATTCTATAAGGCAAATTATTATGTATAAAAAAAGCCTCGATTTTAAATCGAGGCTTTTTTTATAAGGTGTATCAGGATTACTCCATCATCCCTTTAATTCTCATGAAATTATCATTATCACCTAAAGCACCATAAATGTTTTTAAGTTGTGATAAAATACCTTCATTATCTGGATTCTTTACCAAAGCATCTTCCAAGATTTGAGCTCCTTTTTTAAACAGGCTATCTTTCTTAGCTTTTAACTCGTCATACTTTTTAGTGTCCGCTCTAGAAGTACCTAAATTGTTCATCTCATCTATAAGTCCGTTACCTTCATTTACGTAAGACGTAGACAAGTTTAACATAGCGTTGATGTAGTTTGGATCTATTTCCAAAGCTTTTTCATAAGCTGCTCTCGCACCTTCTAAATCGCCCTGCTCCATGTTAATTACACCAATGTTATATAACAAATCTGGATTATTTGGATCCATAGCAGAAGCCTGAGCCATCAACTCTTTAAACTTATCTTTCTCACCTATACTATAGTAAAGGTTTGCTTTGTTAAGCACCAAATTTACATCATCAGGATTACTTGCAATAGCATCTTCGTAAGCTGCTAAAGCTTCCTCATTCTTACCTTGTTGTTGGTATATAAGTGCGATATTTTTAACTACCTCAGCTCTTTTAGATTCGGTTTTTTCTTCTTTAGGGTCCTTGTGTGTACCCGCCTTTACATATAAATCTCTTGTAGACTTATCTAACTCTTCTACTTCACCTGTGGCAACATTAACCGCCGTATACTTTACACCGCTACCATCATAATTAATTTCTTTTAACTTTTCATAATACTGTATAGCTTGATCATAATTATCTGGACCAACTTGCACCGCACTAGAAGCCGCGTAATACAAATAGATGGTATCCTTAGGACTTAACGTATACGCTTGGTAAAGCTTTTCTGCAGCAGTTTTAAAATCCTTATTGCTGTTATCTTCTACTGCAGAATTAATTAAATCTGCAGTCATTTGAGACATTTTTTGTTTAATCTCTGCACTATATTTTTGCTTACCTGTTTTCTCCTCTATACTTAAGGTTTTCTTGTAAGCTTCTATGGCTGGGTTAAACTCAGATAATTTTGCATGCGCATCACCTAACAAAGCGTAATATTGGGCCTGCATTTTCTCGTCAGCACCAGAAATGCTTCCAGAAGCAGCCATTAATGCTGTTTTAGCACCTGCAGCATCACCAGTTTTCATGGCTTTTGCAGCGGTCTTTATTTCGTCTTTTTGGGCAAAACCTGCTAGAGAAGCTCCCATAGCAAGTAGTATTAACATTTTACCTTTCATTTTCTGTACTTGTTGTAATTAAATATTTAGTGTTTATTTATTATTCCTTTGATTCATCATCATTCCCTTCCGGTGAGGATTGTTCTTCAGAACCGTTTTCGTCTGTCTTATTATCAATTGCCGTGCCATCTTCTTCTTTGACCTCCATATCCAAGACATCTGTCTCGTCTACGGCATCTTCGTCTTTCATCACTTTAGCAACAGCAGCTATGGCATCTTTCCCTTTTAAATTTATTAAGCGAACTCCTTGTGTTGCTCTACCCATAACACGTAGGTCTTCTACACTTAAGCGGATTGCAATACCAGATTTGTTAATAATCATAAGGTCATCAGAATCGGTCACATTTTTAATAGCTACCAATCCACCAGTCTTTTCCGTAATAGATATCGTTTTTACTCCTTTACCACCTCTATTAGTTACGCGATAATCCTCTATATCGGATCTTTTACCATAGCCATTTTCTGAAACTACAAGAATATTATCTTCAAAATTATTTACAGAAACCATACCTATTACCTCATCATTATCGTCAGCTAAGGTAATACCACGCACCCCAGAGGCATTTCTACCCATTGGACGTGTTTTGCTTTCTTCAAAACGAATAGCTTTACCAGATTTTAATCCTAAAAAGATTTCACTAGTACCTGTGGTCAATTTAGCTTCTAACAACTCGTCTCCATCCTTAATAGTGATGGCGTTAATACCATTCTGTCTTGGCCTAGAATACTGCTCTAAAGAAGTCTTTTTAACAGTACCTTTCTTAGTTGCCATGATTACAAAATGGCTATTTACATACGCTTCGTCCTTAAGATCTTGAGTACAAATAAAAGCCTTTACCTTATCATCTGTCTCTATATTAATTAGGTTTTGTATTGCTCTACCTTTAGAAGTTCTACTCCCTTCTGGAATTTCATAAACACGCATCCAGAAACATTTTCCTTTTTGGGTAAAGAACAACATATATTGGTGGTTGGTACCCACGAACAAGTGCTCTAAGAAATCTTCATTTCTTGTATTAGATGCTTTTTGTCCTACACCTCCTCTATTCTGCGTTTTATATTCTGATAACGAAGTTCTTTTGATGTAACCCGCGTGAGAAATGGTAATCACCACTTGCTCATCCGGAATCATATCTTCTATACTTAAATCACCCCCAGCAAAATTGATTTCTGAGCGTCTTGCGTCACCATACTTATCTTTAACTTCTAATAATTCTTCCTTGATAATTTGCATCCTGCGCTCCTTCTTATCAAGAATATCTTTAAGGTCTTCTATGGTTTTTAGCAATTCATCATACTCTTCTCTAAGCTTATCTTGCTCTAGACCCGTTAACTGTCTCAATCGCATTTCTACGATTGCCTTAGCCTGTATTTCGCTTAATTTAAAACGCTCCATCAAGCTATTTCTAGCTTCCTCTACATTAGAAGACCCACGGATAATAGCAATCACCTCATCAATATTGTCTGAAGCAATAATTAAACCCTCTAAAATATGCGCACGCTCTTCTGCCTTCCTAAGCTCGTATTGTGTTCTGCGCACCACCACTTCATGCCTGTGTTCTACAAAGTGATGTATCATTTCTTTTAGGTTCAACAATTGCGGACGGCCGTTAACCAAAGCTATATTGTTAACACTAAAACTAGATTGTAACGCCGTGTATTTGTATAGCATATTTAGAACGATGTTTGGAATAGCATCTCGCTTTAATATGTATACAATTCGCATTCCTTTTCTATCCGATTCATCCCGAATAGTAGAAATACCTTCTATCTTTTTATCGTTAACAAGTTCGGCAGTCTTTTTAATCATGTCTGCCTTATTTACCTGATAAGGAATTTCTGTAACGACAATACACTCTCTGCCTTGCACTTCTTCAAAAGAGGCTTTTGCACGCATCACAACACGTCCACGGCCTGTGTGGAAAGCTTCTTTTACACCATCATAACCGTAAATTGTACCTCCGGTAGGGAAATCTGGTGCTTTAATATGTGTAATTAACTCATCTATTTCTATATCTGGGTTATCCACATAAGCTACAGTACCATCTACCACTTCTGACAGGTTGTGTGGAGGCATATTCGTTGCCATACCCACCGCAATACCAGAAGCACCATTTACCAATAAATTAGGAATACGGGTTGGTAGTACTGTAGGTTCTTTTAATGTATCATCAAAATTTAATTGATGGTCTACGGTTTCTTTATCAATATCCGCAAGCATTTCTTCAGAAATCTTACGCATTTTGGCTTCGGTGTAACGCATTGCTGCAGGGCTATCGCCATCTACAGAACCAAAGTTACCCTGACCATCTACCAACATGTAACGCAAACTCCATTCTTGAGCCATACGTACCATGGTATCATATACAGATGTATCGCCGTGTGGGTGGTATTTACCTAAAACCTCACCAACGATACGAGCAGATTTTTTATGTGAACTTGTAGACCTTACACCTAGTTCGTGCATTCCAAAGAGCACTCTACGGTGTACAGGTTTAAGACCGTCTCTAACATCTGGCAGTGCACGTGACACAATGACCGACATTGAATAATCAATGTAGGCAGACTTCATTTCATCTTCGATGTTAATCGGTATTAACTTTTCTCCTTCAGCCATAAGTAAATGCTAAATTTTATTGAGGTTAAAATATCGTGGCAATATACCAAAAATTGCGCCTTTGTGAGAATCTGCAAACTTGTTTATTAAAAAAATTATTAACACTTTGCTTGCCAATAAAACAACCCATAAAACCGTTAAAGTTTATACAAAATGCTGCCAAATCTCACAATTTCCCAAATCTTTATAGATTATGGGTACGGTATTTGAACATGGTTGTAATACTTTTATTAATTTTAGTTCGGAAAAGATAAGCTATGGATGATAATTTCTCACCAAGAGTAAAAGATGTGATTGCTTACAGTAAAGAAGAGGCTCTTAGATTAGGGCACGACTTTATTGGTACCGAGCACCTTATGCTTGGACTATTGCGAGACGGCAATGGTAAGGCCATCAACATCTTAGATGCTCTAGATGTGGACTTGGATCATTTGAGGAGGAAAGTAGAGATTTTAAGCCCTGCTAATCCGAATTCTGGTTCAGCACAAAAAGACAAAAAGAATTTACATTTAACCAGACAGGCAGAAAGAGCCCTGAAAACAACCTTCTTAGAAGCTAAGTTGTTTCAAAGCTCCTCTATCAATACGGCGCACTTGTTACTATGTATACTTAGAAACGAGAACGACCCTACTACCAAACTTTTACACAAGCTAAAAGTGGATTATGATAATGTTAAGGAGCAATTTAAGTCTATGATAACAAGCGATGACGACTTTTTAGACAATACAAGGGCAGAATCTTTCCCGGGAGAGCCAGATGATTTGGGCGATTCTAAGGAAGGTACTTTTGGTTCTGCGGGTCAGGCTAAATCCAACAAAAAATCTAAGACTCCTGTTTTGGATAATTTTGGAAGAGATTTAACCAAACTTGCAGAGGACAATAAGCTAGACCCCGTTGTTGGTCGTGAAAAAGAAATAGAACGTGTTTCTCAAATATTGAGTAGACGTAAAAAGAACAATCCTCTATTAATTGGGGAACCAGGTGTTGGTAAAAGCGCTATTGCAGAAGGTTTAGCATTGCGTATTATCAACAAAAAAGTATCTAGGATTTTGTACAACAAACGGGTGGTTACACTAGATTTAGCTTCTTTAGTTGCGGGTACTAAGTACCGCGGACAGTTTGAGGAGCGAATGAAAGCTGTGATGAATGAACTAGAAAAGAATGATGACATTATTCTTTTTATAGACGAAATTCACACCATTGTGGGTGCTGGTGGAGCAACAGGTAGTCTGGATGCTTCTAACATGTTTAAACCAGCGTTGGCACGTGGGGAAATTCAATGTATTGGCGCTACTACCCTAGATGAATACCGTCAGTATATAGAAAAAGATGGCGCTTTAGAAAGAAGGTTCCAAAAGGTTATGGTAGAACCTACAAGTGTTGAGGAAACTGTAGAGATTTTGATGAACATCAAAGGTAAATATGAAGACCATCACAATGTAACGTATACAGACGATGCTATAAAGGCCTGTGTTAACCTTACCAACAGGTACATGACAGACCGCTTTTTACCAGATAAGGCAATAGATGCTTTGGACGAAGCAGGCTCCCGTGTGCATATTGTAAATATGGATGTTCCCAAACAAATTTTAGAGCTAGAACAGCAACTAGAAGATGTAAGGGAATTGAAAAATAGCGTAGTTAAAAAGCAGAAGTATGAAGAAGCTGCTAAATTACGGGATGATGAAAAACGTTTAGAAAAAGACCTTGCTACGGCGCAACAACAGTGGGAAGAAGAAAGCAAATTAAATAGAGAAACGGTCTCTGAAGACAATGTGGCTGATGTTGTTAGTATGATGAGTGGTATTCCTGTAAATAGGATTGCACAAACAGAAAGCAATAAATTGGCAGAATTACCAAATCATATAAAGGATTTCGTAATTGGTCAGAACGAAGCGGTACAGAAAGTGGCCAAAGCTATTCAACGTAACCGTGCAGGTTTAAAAGACCCCAACAAACCTATTGGCTCTTTTATCTTTTTAGGACAAACTGGTGTAGGTAAAACACAGCTAGCTAAAGTTTTGGCTAGAGAGTTGTTTGATTCTGAAGATGCGTTAATCCGCATAGACATGAGCGAATACATGGAAAAATTCGCTATTTCTAGATTAGTTGGTGCACCTCCAGGCTACGTAGGTTATGAAGAAGGCGGGCAATTGACAGAAAAAGTGCGTAGAAAGCCTTACTCCGTAGTGCTTTTAGACGAAGTAGAAAAAGCCCATCCAGATGTTTTCAACATGCTTTTACAGGTATTGGATGATGGTTTTATTACCGATAGTTTAGGTAGAAAAATAGATTTTAGAAATACCATCATCATCATGACTTCTAATATTGGAGCTAGACAGCTTAAAGATTTTGGTCAAGGTGTTGGTTTCGGTACAGCCTCTAAAAAAGCACAGGCAGATAGTCACCAAAAAAGTGTGATAGAAAATGCACTTAAGAAGGCATTTGCTCCAGAATTTTTAAATCGTATTGATGATGTAATTGTATTCAACGCCTTAGAACGAGAAGACATACACAAAATCATTGATATTGAATTAAATAAGTTGTACAAGCGTATCAAAAGTATTGGATACGACTTGCAATTATCAGAAGAGGCCAAGGACTACATTGCAGACAAAGGTTTTGATAAGCAATATGGCGCCAGACCGCTAAAAAGAGCTATCCAAAAATACATTGAAGATGCATTAGCAGAAGAAATTGTAAACTCTAATCTTGATGAGGGTGATAGCATTTTTATGGATTTGGATAAAAAGACAGAAGAGCTGACGATTAAAATTCAGAAAGCAGAAAAATCTTCTGAAACTAAAGAGTAATATATTTTAATTTGATAGTAAAGGGAGTCAAAAGACTCCCTTTTTTTATGCGCACAATTCTGTTAAATTTATATCACCCTATTAAATTTTAACAGTAATCAGTAGAAACTTACCGTTAATCTAATTTATTTCAGCAGACAGCCCTACCCATCTACTTTTGTTAACGAGAACACTATATTAAGATTTAATGAAGTTAGGGACGGGAAAAAAACAGGTGGTTGTCCGTGAATACCACCTGGATATTGGTATTATACAGGTTTTTGACAATTATTTAGTTGCACATTTTAATGAAGGGGCTACCTTAACCCTTGAGCGCGTGTACCAATTAATTGGAATATCAGAAATACATTTTAGAGACAAAAACTTTGCTTATATCAGCAATCGCAAGAACTCTTACGCTATAGACCCCATTATCTACACCTATCTTAGAGGTTTAGACAACCTTGTTGCGCTAGCTATAGTTTCTAAAAAAGAAATAGACATGCATAATTTTAAAATAGAAAAGCTTTTCTATAAAAAGTGTATGGAGTTCTTTATAGAGTATGACAACGCTGTGGCGTGGGCTAAAAAAAGAGTAAAAGCAAAGAAGTAATTATTTATCTTTTGCAATTAATCTTTTTGAGATTACATCTCCAACAAAAGCTAATACTATAACTATCAAAAGTTCTGTAAAATCAAAGCCGTTACTTTTTTCTTTATATACTCTAGCGTACAAAAGGTAAGATAGCGCTGGGAGATAGCATCAAATATTTATTAGTACAGTTTTCATATTTTTATTTAAGATTAAAACCCGCTTCTTTTATAAAAAGCGTATCTGTAAAGCGTATATTTTTATTTAATTTATTTATTCTGGGGTCCTTACTAGAATATTTTACACGGTAATAACCACCAATTTCCAAAGCACTGTAATTATCCCCTAAATAATAGGAACTTTTGTATTTTTCCCCATTAACATAAAAATAATAGTTCATAAAAGTATTAGAATTTTGATACTCAATCCCTGTACATTTAGCAATACTGTATTGGGGATAGTATTTAAGATGTAAATCTGTTTTAAACGCCTTGTACCCAGACCATGCCAACAAAGTCCAAAAGAGTATTAAAACACCTGTTTGGCCGTTTAAAAAATCTTTAATCTTACGCATAACCAGCACAACTTATCATTCAGTCTTATCAGCTTCTTGTGTAGCAGGTTGTTCCCTTTTAAATAATTCTAAAAAAGCATTACCAATATTATCCACTAATTGCGAGGCAGTAAAGGCTTCAAAACCACTGGCATTTACACCAACATCAGCTGCTAATCCATGTAAATAAACGCCCATTATTGCAGCTTTTAAACTACTATATCCTTGCGCAAGTAAACCTGCAATCATCCCAGCCAAAACATCTCCGCAGCCACCTGTAGCCATACCAGGATTACCTGTAGAATTTACAAACCCCACACCGTTAGCAAAGGTTATGGTATGCGCTCCCTTTAATACCAAAATACAGTTGTATTTTTTAGAAAAGAGTTTTCCCTTTTCAACCTTATCAAAATCGTCTTTCCATGGTCCTACTAATCGCTCAAACTCTTTAGGATGTGGCGTAAAAACACTGCCTTCTGGTATTAAACCTAAAAAATCTTCTTGATTAGCTAATAGGTTTATAGCATCTGCATCTAGCACCAAGGGTAATTTGTTAGTTTTTAAAAAGGAATGTAATGCTTTTTGAGTACCCTGATCCTGCCCCATACCCATACCTATACAAACAACATTGACTTTTTCTGGCACTTTAATTTCAGAAATACAATCCTCTTTGGTGTCTGTCATCACCATCACCTCTGGTATTGCCGTTTGTAGAGGTATATATCCGCATTTAGGAACATAGGCGGTTACCAAACCTGCTCCTGCCTGTAAAGCACCTTTACTTGCTAATTGTATAGCCCCTATTTTTCCATAACTGCCACCAACCACGGCAACGTGACCATAATTTCCCTTATGGGAAAATTTCAACCTAGGTTGGTATAGTGGAGCAATTTCTGGCTTACCTAGATACTCAAAGGCGGTTGGCAGGTTATAAATATATTCGGGGTCCAAACCGATGTCTAGCAACTCCCAATGGTTTAAATGTTGCGCAGTTTGCGGCAAGAAAAAAGGCAACTTTGGTGTTTGAAAAGACAACACAAAGTCTGCTTGCACCACATTTTCTGGTTTGGTGGGCAACCTATCCATAAACAAACCAGAAGGTATATCTACTGCCAGGGTAAATGCGTTGGCGTTATTAATATGTTGTATTACTTGTAATACCCAATCTTCTGGGTCTCTGTTTAGACCAATTCCAAAAATGGCATCTATAACAATATCATCTTTACCAATTTCTGGCAAATGCAAAGTTTCATCTATAAATTCTGGCCAGAGTTTACGGTCTTTTAAGCGGTCTAGATTTATTAAAAAATCTTTAGAACGTTTTTCACTGTACTTCACTACGTAAACTTCCATGTTATAACCATGCTCCTTAAGCATCCTAGCAAGAGCTAACCCATCACCACCATTATTGCCAATACCGCAGAACAAATGTAATTTTACAGGACCACCTTGCAACCTACTATGCAACCAATTAAATAATTGGTCCGCAGCCCTTTCCATCAGTATATCACTAGAAATACCATATTTCTTGATTGTATAATCGTCAGCGTCATGTACTTGTTGGGCAGATAATATCTTCATTTTCTAAGAAAGGGATTGATTAATTATTAAAATCGTAAAAATTACACAAACGTGTTTGATGCACTTTTGGTATACACTACATTTGATACACACAAATGAACGATGCAATTTAATCAATCGGACATAAAAACTTTCCTATCCAATGGTAAATCGACCCAAACTACGATTACCACTACCACCCCTTTGGGGTAGTCTGTATATATAATTTTCGTCTGTTCACGTATTTATTTTTTTTTAGAATTTAATATTCATCCCTAATGAAACTTTTAAAATTTGGTGGTACTTCGGTAGCCAATGCACCCAACATACAACGCGTAAAATCCATAATAGCAAACAATCAAGATAAACAGGTTGTGGTTGTCTCTGCCTTTGGTGGCGTAACAGATTTATTATTAAATGCCTTAGAACTAGCTGCCTCTGGCGATGTAAGTTATAGAGAAGTAATTGCTCAAATTGAAGCACGACATTTTGATGCTATTAAAACCCTATTTCCTGTAACCGCCCAAAGTAGTATTATAAGTAAGGTTAAGAGTGAACTAAATGAACTTGAAACACTGTTAGAAGGAGCTTTTTTGATTGGCGAAACTACCTCACGTTTATCAGATAAAGTAGTAAGTTATGGAGAACTACTTTCTTCTTACATCATTAGTGAATATTTTAAAACAGAAGGTTTAGATGCGAGTTTAAAAAGTGGCAGGGAATTGATTGTTACCAACGCAAATTTTGGCAATGCTAGTGTAGATTTTAAAACCACCAACGCAGTATGCCAATCCTTTTTTAAGGATCAAAACCATCAAATTACGGTAGTACCAGGTTTTGTAGCTGCAACTGCCAAGGGCGATGCCACTACATTAGGTCGTGGTGGGTCTGATTATACCGCTGCAATAATAGCCGCAGCGCTAGAAGCAGAAAAATTAGAGATTTGGACTGATGTGAGTGGTTTATTTACTGCCAATCCAAAACTGGTAAAACAAGCTAAGTGTGTTACCCATATTTCTTATGAAGAAGCGATGGAACTTTCGCATTTTGGAGCAAAAGTTATATATCCACCAACCATACAACCGGTATTACATAAGCAAATTCCTATTATAATTAAAAATACCTTTGAACCAGAAAAAGAAGGCACACTCATCACTAAAAACACCAATGGTGGTGGCAAAACGGTAAGGGGTATAAGTCATATAGAGCATATTAGCTTGTTATCTTTAGAGGGGCCTGGCATGGTTGGTATTCCTGGTATTTCTAAACGCTTTTTTGAGACTATTTCTACTATTGGTGTTAGCGTTGTTTTAATAACCCAAGCATCTTCTGAGCATTCTATTTGTATTGGTATTGCCGATAAAGATGTGGAAAAAGCCGTACAAGCGGTAAACGAAGCCTTTGAATACGAAATTGCTTCTAACAAATTACACCCTGTAGTTGTAGAGTCTAACTTAGCTATTGTTGCTTTAGTTGGTGATAATATGAAAAGTCACCAAGGTTTAAGTGGTAAAATGTTCGCTACCCTAGGTAAAAACAACGTGAATATCAGAGCTATTGCTCAAGGTGCTTCTGAGCGAAATATTTCTACCGTAATTAACAAAGTAGATATTAAAAAAGCATTGAATGCTTTACACGAAGCTTTTTTTGAAGAAAACACAAAACAGCTCAATTTATTTGTAATGGGCTGCGGTAATGTAGGTTCTAAATTGTTGGCCCAGCTAGAGCAACAGCATAAATACCTAAAAAAGGAATTAAAACTCAATGTTAGGGTTATTGGCATCTCTAACTCTAAAAAAATGATTTTTGATGAGGGAGGTATTGCCTTAACGCAATGGAAGACTGCTTTGGATGCTGGGGAGAAAACAGACAGGGCTGCCTTTATACAGAAAGTAAAAGAATTAAACTTAAGAAACAGCATTTTTGTAGATAATACGGCCAATGCAGAAATTGCTAGCACCTACAGCGACTACTTAAGTAACAGTATTTCTGTAGTTACCTGCAATAAAATTGCATGTTCTAGTGAATACCAAAACTATTTGTCTTTAAAACAATTAGCAAAAAAATACAACGCGCCCTTCCTTTTCGAAACAAACGTTGGAGCAGGCCTTCCTATCTTAGACACTTTAAAACATCTTATTGTATCTGGTGATAAAGTAAAGAAAATACAAGCTGTGCTATCTGGTAGTTTAAATTTTGTGTTTAATAATTTTAATAATAGTACTACTTTTCATGATGTAGTAAAACAAGCACAAGAACAAGGGTATACCGAGCCAGACCCAACCATAGATTTAAGTGGTGTAGATGTAGCCCGTAAAATTTTAATTCTTGCCCGCGAAAGTGGTTATCAATTAGAATTAGAAGATATTGAGAACAATTCGTTTCTTCCAGAAGAAAGTCTGCAAACTTCTAGCAATGAGGACTTTTTTGCCTCTTTAGTTAAATTCGAATCAGATTTTCAAAAGTTATACAAAAGCGCAGCAGATAAAAATTGCAAGCTAAAGTATGTTGCTCAATTTGAAGATGGCAAAGCCAAAGTAGGCTTACAAGAAATTCCACAAGGCCATGATTTCTACAACCTAGAAGGTAGTGATAACATTGTCCTTTTTTATACAGAACGTTATCCGCAGCAACCTTTAATTATTAAAGGTGCAGGCGCTGGAGCAGATGTAACCGCTTCTGGAATTTTTGCAGACATTGTTAGAATAGGAAATTTTTAAGCATGGAAGAAGTACACATTTTTTGCCCAGCAACCATTGCCAATGTTTCCTGCGGATTTGATGTTCTAGGTTTAGCGTTAGACAGTGTAGGTGACACCATGAAAGTCCGTAAAACGGAAGAACCCGGTATTAAAATCAGCAAAATAACTGGACAGGATTTACCTCTAACTACAGAAAAAAATGTCGCTGGTGTTGCCGGCTTAGCCCTATTAGAAAAAGCTAACTATAAAGGTGGATTTGAAATAGAAATTCACAAAAAAATAAAACCAGGAAGCGGAATTGGTAGCAGCGCTGCAAGTTCTGCTGGGGCTGTAGCTGGGATGAATATGTTATTGGGCAATCCCTTTACCTTATCAGAACTGGTTACCTTTGCCATGCAAGGCGAAAAATTAGCCAGTAACGTGGCACACGCAGACAATGTAGCACCAGCCCTATTTGGAGGATTTACCTTAGTAAGGAGTTATGAACCTTTAGATGTTATTCCTATTCCAACTCCTATAGCTCTTTATGCTACCGTTATTCATCCACAGATAGAAATTAAAACTGCAGATTCTCGTAAAATTTTAAAAAATACGTTTTCATTAACACAAGGAATTAAACAATGGGGTAATGTGGGTGGTTTAGTTGCAGGCCTATTTACAAATGACTACGAGCTTATTGGCAGGTCTTTAGAAGACCATATAATAGAACCCATACGTTCCATTCTCATTCCAGAATTTGCCAATGTAACACAAGCTGCTAAAAAAGCAGGAGCCCTAGGCGCTGGTATATCTGGTTCTGGCCCTTCTATTTTTGCTTTAAGCGAAGGTGAGCAAATAGCCAAAAAAGTGGCAGATGCCATGACAAAAATATACAGTACAACGGGAATTGATTTTGATATTCACGTTTCTAAAATAGCAACTAAAGGAGTTCGCACAATTGCATAATCATGAAGTATTACAGCTTAAATAACAACCAGCATACCGCAACTTTTAGAGAGGCAGTAATCGCAGGGATTGCACCAGATAAAGGGTTGTATTTTCCAGAAGAAATTACACCACTACCTGAATCTTTTTTTAAGAATATTGAAAACCTATCTAAGGAAGAAATTGCTTTTAATGCCATACATCAATTTGTAAGTGATGAAATACCCAATCAAAAACTTAGAGAAATATTAGCAGACGTTTTAGATTTTGATTTCCCTGTAGTACCACTAGAAACTGATATAGCCACATTAGAACTTTTTCATGGACCTACCATGGCTTTTAAAGATGTTGGTGCTCGTTTTATGGCGAATTGCCTTGGCTATTTTTCTGAAGGTAATGAAGAAGAAGTCACTGTTTTAGTGGCTACATCTGGTGATACCGGTGGCGCTGTCGCCAACGGATTTCTGGGAGTAAAAGGTGTACAAGTAGTTATCCTTTACCCTAGCGGAAAGGTAAGTGAGATTCAAGAAAAACAACTGACCACATTAGGTCAAAATATCACAGCAATAGAAGTAGACGGCGTTTTTGACGATTGCCAAAGCATGGTAAAAACTGCATTCTTAGATGAAGAAATAACTAGTGTACGCAAGCTTACATCTGCAAACAGTATTAATGTCGCGCGTTGGTTACCGCAATTGTTATATTATCTTTTTGCCTATAAACAGGCTAAAAAAGAAGGAAAAGAATTAGTATTTTCTGTACCCTCTGGTAATTTCGGAAATATCTGTGCAGGTATGGTTGCTCAAAAATTGGGTATGCCTGTCAAAAATTTTGTGGCCTCGACGAACGTAAATGATGTGGTACCACAATTTATGGAGAGTCAAGGTGACTATCAACCTAAACCCTCCATAGCAACTATTAGTAACGCTATGGATGTTGGTGACCCTAGTAATTTTATTCGTATTCAAAAATTATATGGCAATCAGTTCAACGAACTTTCAAAAGTTTTTTCTTCCTATTCATTTACGGACAAAGAAACTAGAGCTGCCATGAAAAAACTATACCAAGAAACAGGCTATGTAGCAGACCCCCATGGTGCCGTGGGTTACCTAGGTTTAAAGAAATTTAAGGAGCAACACCCAAATACCTACGGTATATTTTTAGAAACTGCACACCCAGTTAAATTTTTACCCGTTGTACAAGAAACTTTAGGCTTAACACCAAAGATACCTGCACAAATAGCAAAAGTTATGGACGGTAAAAAGGTTGCAACTCAATTAAAAACATATGAAGAGTTAAAAGCATTCTTGATAAAAGGTTAACCAAACATCTGCAATATTTACTTCTTTAGTTTTAATACTTTTGCAGCGACTAATATTGTAACTAATGAAAAAAACTGCCTTAAACGATACACACATTGCCTTAGGTGCTAAAATGGTACCTTTTGCAGGCTATGAAATGCCTGTCTCTTATGAAGGTGTAAATGCTGAACACGAAACAGTGCGCCAAAGTGTAGGTGTATTTGATGTATCGCACATGGGAGAGTTCTTAATTGAAGGCCCTAACGCGCTCGCTCTAATCCAAAAAGTAAGTTCTAATGATGCTAGCAAACTTGCCATTGGTAAAGCTCAATATAGTTGCATGCCTAATGAGGCTGGTGGCGTTGTAGATGATTTAATTATATATAAAATTAAGGAAGAAACCTATTTACTAGTAGTCAACGCAGCTAACATAGCAAAAGACTGGAACCATATATCTGCCTACAATGCAGATTTTGGCGCCACTATGAGGAACATCTCTGAAGATTACTCCCTTTTAGCTATTCAAGGTCCCAAAGCTGTAGAAGCCATGCAAAGCTTGAGCTCTCATGATTTATCCGCTATTAAATTTTACAATTTTGTGGTAGGTGATTTTGCTGGCATTGAGCATGTAATTATTTCCGCTACAGGCTATACTGGTTCTGGTGGATTTGAGATTTATTGCAAAAATTCTGAAGTACAACAAGTTTGGGATAAAGTTTTTGAGGCCGGTAAAGCCTACGGAATTAAACCGATAGGCCTGGCAGCAAGAGATACATTACGCCTAGAGATGGGCTATTGCTTGTATGGTAACGATATTGATGACTCTACATCTCCGCTAGAAGCTGGTTTAGGATGGATAACCAAATTCAACAAAGATTTTGTAAACTCAGAGGCATTAAAACGACAAAAAGAAGAAGGTGTACACAAAAAATTGGTTGCTTTTGAAATGTTAGAAAAAGCAATACCCAGACAAGGCTATGCTATTCTTTCTGAAGGGGAAACTGTGGGTAATGTTACATCTGGCACCATGTCCCCGTCTTTAAATAAAGGTATTGGTTTAGGTTACGTGCCTATTGCACTGGCAAAAGAAGATACTACAATAGAAATACAAATACGGAAGAAAACCGTACCTGCAAAAGTGGTTAAGTTACCATTTTATAAAGTGTAAACAGAAACAAACACTTTAATAAAGCATCCTACCTTTGTAAAAGATAGGATGTTTGTTTTTTAATTAACGACCAAGAGGATTTGAGGAGCAGAGATAAAGGAAAAAAAATATTGATTTTAGGCGGCAGTGGTTTTATTGGTAATGCCTTGTATAAAGAACTCAGGGGGTATTTTGACACTTATGGCACCTATTGCACCAATCCTTCCTTTAAGGATAATCAACAATTTTATCCTTACAATATGGTGGAAGATGATATATTTCCGCTTTTAGAAAAAATAAAGCCAGACATTATAATCTCTGCGGTACGAGGCGATTTTGCATCTCAGATTATTGCACACCAACATGTAGTAGAATACCTAGAAGAAAATGAAGCGCGCTTACTGTTTATTTCTTCTGCTAATGTATTTGACGCCTATAGCAAATACCCCTCTTACGAGTACGATAAAACTTTATCAGAAAGTATCTACGGAAAATTAAAAATTAAAATAGAGAATATGCTTATGCGTATTCCTAAATATAAGATGGCAATTTTACGCGTATCAATGGTGTATGGCAATGCCTCTCCCCGCTTAAAAGAGCTAAAAACAGCCCTGCAAGAGCAAGAACCTATAGAAGTTTTTCCTAACCTTATTACCAATGTTATAGATGATGATAAGCTAACGCAGCAAATTCATTTTATTATAAATCAAGATTTGTACGGTATATTTCATTTGGGTAGCAAAGATTTAGTTCATCACGAAGATTTTGTTAAAGAAACCATTAAGAATTTAGGCAATTTTCATCCTATATTTAAAAAGGTATACACTACCAATAACGACCGTTATCTAGCTGCCTTACCCAAAGATCATTTGTTGCCTAAAAATCTTCAATTTACTTATCAAGAAGTGATTGACCATCATTTGCCAATAGAATAATAGTTACCTTAGGGCTATGAAAAAAATGGACGCTAAAGAAATAGAAATTGCTCTAGAAACACTTAACGGTTGGGCTTACAATGGTGAGGTAATTCTTAAAAAATATGAGTTTGCAGATTTTAAAGCTGCATTTGCATTTATGACGCGTATTGCGTTTGAATGTGAAGCACAAAACCACCACCCAGATTGGGAGAATGTATATAACAGGGTTACTATTAAATTGAACACGCATGATGCTGATGGCATCACAATAAAAGACATTAAACTAGCCCAGTGTATAGAAGAACTTAGCTAAGAGCTAAGTAATTTGTATTTCTTGTATGGGTTTGATTAAATTTGTCGCTATCTAAAAAACGATATTGTAAACATGGGAAGAGCTTTTGAGTTTAGAAAAGCCAGAAAGATGAAACGCTGGGCAGCGATGTCTAAAGCGTTTACCAGAATTGGCAAGGACATAGTAATGGCAGTAAAAGAAGGTGGCCCTGACCCGGATGCCAACTCTAGATTAAGAGCTGTTATACAGAATGCCAAATCTGTGAACATGCCTAAAGACAATATTGAAAGAGCCATTAAAAGAGCCTCTGATAAAAGTCAGGGAGATTACAAGGAAGTTCTATTTGAAGGCTATGCCCCACACGGCATTGCTATATTAATAGAAACCGCTACCGATAACAACACACGTACCGTAGCTAATATTAGAAGTTACTTTAATAAGTGTAATGGTAGTTTAGGCACTTCTGGCTCGGTAGAATTTATGTTTGATCATACCTGTAATTTTAGAATTAATGCAGAAGGATTAGACCCAGAAGAGCTAGAGTTAGAAATGATAGATTTTGGAGCAGAAGAGGTGTTTGTAGATGAAGATGGAATTCTTATTTATGCCCCTTTTGAAAGTTTTGGTGACATCCAAAAAGAGTTGGAATCTAGGGAGATAGAAATACTGTCTTCTGGTTTTGAACGTATACCACAAGTCACTAAAGCTTTAAATGAAGAGCAAGTAGCAGATGTAGAAAAGCTTTTAGAAAAAATTGAAGAAGATGATGATGTACAAAACGTATATCATACCATGCAAGAGTAATCTCTGGAGCACCTTACAATACTAGCATAAACCCCTATTTTACATAGGGTTTTATTTTTTATAATCCTTTGTAATTGTTTTTAAAGATAATGAGCAAGCAAAAGTGGAGCTCTATTATATAAAATTCGCCTTGCACTAAAAACCCTAAGGGAATAAAGATAAATACTTGAGGATAATCATTCCAATCTAAGTATCTTAAAAAAGAGCAAACTTTACAATTGCACCGTCCTATAATCATTACAAACCCAAGGGTGAGACCCGACTGAACCTAGAGTTCATACATTGGATGAACGAGCACTACTCCGACCACTATTTAAAGGGTGCCAATGAATGTACATTTAGCATACCATGAAAAAAAATGCGGAATCAACCAAAAGCATTTAGACCATGTATATTACAAGAAAATAGAGCTAAAAGCCATTTTATCTAAAAAATATAAGCCTATTGGTGAAATAACGCGTATAAATAAAGTATATCCCTAACTTTTACGAAACCTTAGAAAGAAGCAATTTTTTTTTCGAAGTATTTCACCGTTTAGTCAAATTGAGTTTGGACGATAAGAAAATAGCGATAAACAATATGTTCATTGAACCTTATATAAGAGTTGTTAAATATTAAAGCGAATACTTTGATTCACAGAACATAAATGGACCTATACCAACAGTATAAAACATATTTTGACTCTTGCAAAAAGAGAAGAAAGCATCAGGAAATCGACAATCAAATATCTTTCAGAATAAATTAAAAATCCTCCATAAATAACTAAGTATCATGGAGGATTTTTTCTAACTCAAATAAACTAACTTACTCTAATTTAATTGTTGGGTTTTGGGTAGGGCTTATTTCTAACTGGATCATTAATGCTATGCCCTATACCATTGCTAAAAACATAATTGTAATTTCTGATTCGTTCATTATTACCACCTCCTGTAGCAGTGCTTGGTAATGGAGCAGGATTTCTATTGATATCTACACGTAGTCTATCATCCCTTCTTAAAACTATCTTACCATCTTCACCAGGTATCAAAGTTTGAAATGTATAATTCACTCCAAATTCAACTAGAGGGTCATTTTGAGTTATATAAGTTGATATTATATGGTAGCGTAATACAAGTCTAAGTACATCTAAATCTGCTCGTGCCATTACCTCTGCTGGAGTTTCCCCTTCTTCTATATCTGGGCTACCAGTAACTAAAGCTATTACATCTCCATTACCTAGAAACGCATTATTATTCAACATTAAAAATGTTCTGCCATCATTAGGAGTATTATACTCATCAACCAAACCTGCAGCTTCTATAGCAGCCGACATGTAATCATAATTATCACCTATTAATGCACCGTCTTCATTAAATTGATTATTAACTTGACTAGAACTTAAAAACTGCCAAGCAGTAATGTCTTTATAAGGGTCTTCTAAATTCACCTCAGGTTCAAATACAAATCTTTCCTGAAGCTCTAAATCACAACCGACTGTAATTAACGCTATGGTTAACACGGTTATCGCTTTCAATTTATTAATAAGAAATTTCATTTTAATAACTTTTTAATTAATAACCAGGTGTTTGCTCTAACAAGGGATTTTCCACCAAATGCTCATCAAAGATTGGAAACAATAATCGCTCCTGTGTAAGAGGTGTACCCGTAGATAAGGTATCTAATATAGGATTCAATATCTCTAGTGCTCTATTAGTTCGGCGTAAATCCCACCATCTTTGACCTTCTCCAATAAGTTCTAAATGTCTTTCATCTAAAATATAGAGTTCTCGTTCCTCAACAGTAGCACCAAATTCAGAAGCTTCAACCAAAGGCAGTTGCCGTGCTGTTCTAAACTGGTTGATGAGTGCCAATGCCTCGGCATCATTTCCCAATCGATTTTCAATTTCAGCCAAATATAAAATAACATTAGCGTAACGATAAAGTACTATATCGGAATCATCTAGACCTGCATTGTAATTAGTTTTATTATATTTAGCTAAACGGGCATTACCCACACCTTTTGATTCGAGATTTGTAAAACCTTCTCTACATAGATAGTAGCGATAATCACCATACACAAAATTTCCGGTTTCTGGATTGGTTAAAATAGGGTCTGTATCAGGATATTTTGTTACCCATAAAGTAGAATCTATTGGAAATTTTTCTCTCCATTTATTCTCTAAAGCTGGTGATAAAGTGAAAGAAGGTATACCTGCAAAAAACAATGAAAAAATACCTGATCTATTAGCATTACCACTACCTTGACTTTCATCTAAACTAAATTTAATAGACATCATTAATTCTGGACCTTGCATTACTTTGAAAGGACCATCACTTTCAGAATCTGCATCAAACGGATCACCATTATCATTTAAGAACATATCTTGCCATTCTTCAGGAGAATTTGCTAAACGAAACTGATTACTATTAATAATCTTTTCTAGCGCTTCTTTTGCGTTCACATCCTCTCCTAAAAAACCGTATACATCTGCTTGTAAAGCCCAAATACTGGTTAAAGAAAACCGAAAAGGGTCCGAAATTCGACCGATATCCATGTTTGCCTCGGCAGCAAGCATGTCTGGAATAATTATTTCATTGATAATTGTTGTTGCTGACGTTCTTTCTTTCTGTAGATCTTCAGGTGACCTTGTAGGCTCAGTGAATACTGGTACTGAACCCCAAACTCTAACTGCCTGAAAGTACGCATATGCCCTTAAAGCATAAGCTTCAGCTAATAGGTTTGCATCAAATCCTTCTATTGTTGGAATATTTACGATTGCCTCATTTGCCCTATTTATCATGGTATAAAAATTATCCCATCTTAAAGCAGGTGAATTACCAGAAGTAACATCATTAGATGTAAGTTCAATATTATTTGCGTTTGCTCCATCATTACCGTTGATGTAGCTATCTCCCCTAAATTCACCCCATAAATAATGCTTAACTCTAAAAGCAGGTTGCATAGCATCATAGATACCAATTACAGCTGCAAGTGCATCATTGTTGTTGTTAAAAAAGTTTTCTGGATCAATTTCACTAATTGGGGATTCATCCACCAATTCTTCACAAGAAGTAACACCCATAAATAGAATGGTTACCGCAAGAATAAATTTTGTGTATTTTCTTATTTTAAAAGTTGTCATTGTAATACAGTTTAAAATTTAAGATTCATTCCAAATATTACTTCACGATCATTCGGAAATCTAAGATTATCCAAACCTGGTTGTAGTGGATTACCTCGTGTACCTAATTCTGGGTTGTACCCAGGGTAATTTGTCCATGTTAACAAGTTATTTCCTGAAATAAAGAATGAACATTTCTTTAAAAAGCCTAATCTGTCTAATGCAGATTGTGGAACATTATAACCTAACCTTACAAACCTTAACTTTATAAAGCTACCATCTGTTACATAAAAACTATTAGGTCTATCTCTGTTCTGTGGAACTCTATTTAATCTAGGGTAAGCAGTTATATCACCAGGATTTTGCCATGAACCTTCAATACGGTCTGGCCCAGGAGTTTCATTAGCAGAATTCAAATCGTTTCGCAATTCATCCCAACGTCTCCAAGTGTCATTGCCCAAAGTAAAATCGAACAGAAAACTTAACGAGATATCCTTATACGTGAAATCGTTGTTAAAGCCTCCAAAAGCTGTAGGCAAACCGTTACCAATAACTTGTCTGTCTTCATTAGTGATAACAAAATCGCCGTCTACATCATCCCAGATAATATCACCGCCTTGGGCTACTCTACCATCGTTTCTTATTTGATTTACATCACCCGTGAATTCTTGACCGTTTAAGGTGTAATTGGTAAACTCCCCATCTGCGTCAAAATTTGGGGTTAATTGTACCCCTTCATCTGTAAAGGCATTAGACTCATCGTATTGAAAAACACCTAAATTCTTAAATCCAAAAATGTTACCTATTGGCTGTCCTTCTTCTATAATATAATCTCCCGATTGAAAAGGTGTGCCACCAGCTAACTTAGTAACTTCATTCTCTTGAAAACTAATATTGAAATTACTATTCCACTGAAAGTTGGGTGCCTTAATAATAGTACCGCCAACATTTAAATCGATTCCTTGGTTACGTACTGCACCTACATTTTGTCTTATTGAACTAAAACCTGATTCTTCTGGCAATGGAACGTTAGCTAAAAGGTCTTCAGTATCTTTTCTCCAAACATCAAAATTGATTGTTAATCGATTTCTGAACATACCCAAATCAAAACCAATGTTAGTGGCATTTGTACTTTCCCAGCTTAGATTAGGGTTTCCTAACCTGGTAGGTTGCACCCCACTGATACCATCATATATAGCCCCTGGAACTAAAGCTGATGTAAATTCGTAATCACCTATTCTGTCATTACCAGTTTCACCATAACTAGCTCTAAGTAATAGATTGTTTAATACTGTATTACCTTTTAGAAAAGGTTCATTACTTACCCTCCAGCCAATCGAACCCGATGGGAAATAACCAAACTCTTTGTTTTCTCCAAATCTTGAAGAACCATCTCTTCTAAGGGTGGCGCTTATTAAATATCTGTTATCAAAATCATAATTAAACCCAGCAAACAGAGAGTATAGATTACTTCTTGTATTAAATGTCTGACCTGAATTTATTCCTAATCCGTCTGGATCAGCATTATTAAAAGTTCTTATATCTTCAGAAACAAATAATGCATTAGAAATACCAAATTCTTCTTGATATCTCTTTAAAATTTGCATACCTGCAAACGCAGAAACACTGTGCTTACCAAACTCGTTAGTGTAATTGACGAAGTTTTCTTGTTGAATATCATAATCAATACGATCTCTAAAACTTGCTAATGGATTGGTGTTTCTTGGATTTAAAACTAACAGTGGTTGAAAATCATTATTTCTACGTAATCTAAAATTTAAACCTAATGTTGACTTTAAAGTAAGAGAAGGCAATAGCTCATATTGTGCAAAACTAAAACTCTGTCCTCTCCATGTTCGGAGTCTAAGTTCTCTTAGATTTGCTTCTGCTAAGGGATTTTGTCTACCTGCGATTTCAGGAGTAAAGTCTCCATTTGGCTCAAGCACAGGAAAATAAGCAATACGTTCTACTAGTTGTTGAAATACTTGATTTTCACTCAATCCATTGAATTCTTCAAACGAAGCATTAAAATTAGTGCCAAAGGTTAGTTTTTTACTTGGCATGAAATCAATTTTAAGACGTGTATTTATTCTTCTGAAATTGCTATTTACCACAATACCATCTTCGTTTAAAAAACCAGTATTCCAGTACGCTCTTGATTTTTCATTACCTGCGCTAACCGCTACATTAACCTGATTTCTAAAACCAGCTCTAGTAATTAAATCTTGAAGATCAAAAGAATTTCTGTAAAGCAAGTTTAAAGAATCTCTTTGTGCTCCAATTGGATTTTGCCTTTGCGCTTCTGTTCTTCTTACATCCTCGTAAAACAACCGTTGTCTGGTATTTGCAACCGGTATTGCACCGTTTAAAGAATTTACGCCGGTAACAACATTTACATCAACACTAACTTCTCCTTTTTTACCTGATTTTGTTGTGATTAAAACAACACCGTTAGCACCCCTTGTACCATAAATTGCAGTTGTTGCACCATCTTTTAATACTTCTAAAGAAGCAATATCGTTAGGGTCAATATTATCAATATTATCCAATTGTTGACCGTCAACAACGTACAACGGACCGGTACCACCAGCACTAAATGTAGAAGTACCTCTTACCTTAATGTCAAACCCAGCTCCAGGACCTCCATTACTTGCAATTTGCACCCCTGCTAATCTACCTTGAACCCCTTCAAATGCATTCGTTGGAGTTACTTCTGCTAATTTTTCTGATTTGACAGTAGATAATGCACCAAGCACTTTTTCTCTTGACACCTTGGCATAACCAATGATTACCACCTCATCTAAGCTTTGCGTATCTTGCTTCAGGACAACGCTTAGCGATGAAGAGTTAACTTTAACTTCTTTGGTATCAAAACCAATGTAAGAAAATATAAGTGTTCTAGAGCCTTCGATTAAGTTTATGGTGTAATTACCATCAAAATCAGTTGAAATACCATTGGTAGTACCCTTTTGCACAACATTCACCCCTGGTATCGGTTCTCCATCAGGGTCAGTAACCTTACCGGATACATTGCTAATCTGCCCGTAACTATTAATACTTATTACAAGCATCACAACTACAGCCAACATTAAATCTAACCGGTGTTTGCTAGATTTTTTGTTAAACATCCTTTTCATGTAAAATTTAGTTTTTGTTAGTTAATAAATTCAGCAAGAATAAAGGTCATTTTGCTACGAACTGTGAAACAAAATTTCTTTAAACACGCCTATTCGTTAACAATAATATTAACCAAATTTTAACGAAGTGTCCTGTAGTGTTCTGTTGAGAAAAGCTTTAAAATAAGTTCTAGACAGAGTTTCTATTTATAAGATTGAATTCATTTTTTACCTCAATAAAATTATTATCAAGTATCATTTGAGCGGCTAATTCGCCCATTCTGTCAAAATTTGTAGTGACAACGGTAATTCCTAATAATTCTTTTAATGGAGTGTCATTATAAGATATAATACCTACATCTTTTCCAAGAATTAAGTTTTTATCCCTTATTTGTTTCACTAGATTAACCAAATCATTTTCTTCAATAGTAATATATAGGTCGTCTTTTTGCAGTTCCATTCCCTCATAAATTTCATCAAGTATTTCAAAATTTAAGTCGTTAATAATGCAAAATCTTTTAAAACCTGTAACAATACCACTAGGATAAGGGTATACCGCCTTACTGGGATAAGCAAGAACAACCTTATTGTATTTTTTAATTTTTTGCGCACCAGAATTTAGAGCCTCAAAAATGTCTTCAGTAAAGTTTTGGTATACCCTACCAGCCTCTTTAGACAGGCTATCTAAATTCCGATCCATTATAATAAGCTTTCCTTTTGGTATGGATAATATAGCTTTAAGAATATTATCTGTACACCCCATATGTTGTAACTCTTCATTTTTAAAATGTGGCATTATCACATAGTAATCATATAGATGTTTTTTTTTATTGAGGATACTTTCAAACAACAAGGGTTCGCAGTGATAAATATCTAAATCAACATTTGTGCCTGCACCTAATGTATTTACAAATGAGTTAAAAATCTTCATCTTGTAGGTGCTTAATTTATTGATTAAGAATAGAACACTTGTTTTTATAGATAAATCAGTTTTAGAAATATAATAACCTTTACCCTTAACAGATTCTATTATTTGTCTTTTCTTTAGGGTACTATATGCTTTTTCTACAGTATCTCTTGACAGAAGGTGTTCTTCACTTAATTCATTTATTGAAGGAATTTTTTGCCCTATTTTAAGATTTCCGTTATTTATATTTCTTATAATGGAGTCTATCACCTGTTTATATTTTGGGACGCGTGAATCTTCATTAATTTCAATATTTTCCATTTTTCAGTCTTAGTTGTTTTAGTTATTAGTGCTGCAAAATAGCATAAATACCTTTTCTAAACTATTACTAATGCATTTCTAAGACTAACAGTATAGTACAGGACGCCATTATTAGTTAGTAAATTTACTTTCGTTAAAAAGTTATTAAAATAAATACTATGGCCGTAAAAACTTTTAAACACGTAGATTATCTCTGGAATGAGAATAAAGCTTTAGAGCTTGGTGATAACCAAGTGGAACTTTTTCTTTACCGTTCTAATCTTCTTGGCTCTGATTTAAGAATTACCAATTACGGAGGCGGAAATACAAGTTGTAAAACTATTGAAAAAGACCCCTTAACAAATGAAGAGGTTGAAGTCATGTGGATAAAAGGTTCTGGTGGCGACATAGGAACACTTACTAGAGCTGGAATTGCAGGATTATATACAGAAAGACTTAGAAACTTAAAAAATGTCTATCAAGGATTGGATGATGAGGATAGAATGGTCGGATTATTCAATCATTGTATCTATGATTTGGATAGTAGAGCACCTTCTATAGATACTCCATTACATGGTCTTTTACCTTTTAAGCATATTGACCATTTACACCCAGATGCCTTAATCGCCGTTGCCGCAGCCAAGGATAGTGAAAAAATAACTAAAGAAATTTGGGGTGATACTATGGGCTGGGTACCTTGGCAAAGACCTGGTTTTGATTTAGGCTTACAATTAGAAAAATGTTTAAATGATAACCCGGGAATTAGAGGAATTGTACTTGGTAGTCATGGTTTGTTTACATGGGGAGACACCTCTTATGAATGCTATATGAATAGTTTAGAAGTTATTGAAATGGCTTCTGAATATATTGCAAAGAAAATAGAAGAAAATGGAACTGTATTTGGTGGTGAAAAAATAAAAAGTTTACCCAAAGAAGAGCGATCTGCTAAAGCTGCGCAATTAATGCCATTATTGAGAGGTTTATGTTCCTCAGAAGCTCAAATGATTGGACATTTCACAGATACGGATGTTGTGCTTCAATACATAAATAGTAATGACTTAGAGCGTCTTGCGCCTGTGGGTACATCTTGCCCTGACCATTTTTTACGCACAAAAATTCAACCTCTAGTACTATCACTAGATACATCAGAGGACCTTACAAATTCTAATACGGTACTAGAAAAGCTAAAGCCAGAATTTGAACAATATCGTCAAGGATACAAGGAATATTACGAAAAATGCAAAAGAGATAATAGTCCTGCAATGCGCGATCCTAATCCCGTAATAATTATTTATCCTGGGGTTGGTATCTTTAGTTTTGCTAAAAACAAGCAAACCACTAGAGTTGCGAGTGAGTTTTATATTAATGCAATTAACGTTATGCGCGGTGCTGAAGCCATATCAGAATATACTTCACTGCCAAGGCAAGAAGCATTTGATATTGAATATTGGTTATTAGAAGAAGCCAAATTACAACGAATGCCAAAGGAAAAACCACTTTCTAGGAGGGTTGCTTTCATAACTGGTGCTGGAGGTGGAATTGGAAAAGCAATAGCGGACAAACTTGCGGAAGAAGGTGCGAATGTTGTTTTAACAGATATTGCTGAGGATAGATTAAAAGAAGCCGTTGACACCTACAAAAGAGATACTGCAAGCTACGCAGTTTGCGATGTTACAAATACAGCTTCAATAAAAGAAGCTTATAGTAAAGCTTGCTTAGAGTTTGGAGGTGTTGACATTGTTGTACATAGTGCTGGTTTAGCCATCTCAAAACCGCTCGAAGAAACCTCTGAAAAAGATTGGGATTTATTACAAAATGTTCTGGTAAAAGGTCAATTTGAATTAGCAAAACAAGCTGTAGAAATTATGCGGAAACAAGGTTTTGGAGGCGACATAATAAGTATTGCTAGTAAAAACGGATTGGTTTCTGGCCCTAACAATGTTGGCTATGGCACCTCTAAAGCGGCGCAACAACATATGTCTAGATTACTTGCAGCAGAATTAGGCAAAGATCAAATTAGAGTTAATGTTGTTAACCCTGACGGAGTTATAGTTGGCAGCAAGATATGGGAAGGAGATTGGGCTGAAGGTCGCGCTAAAGCTTATGGTATCACAGTAGAAGAGCTACCAGCACATTATGCAAAGAGAAATTTATTGAATCAGATAATATATCCTGAAGATATAGCTAATGGTGTTTTTGCGTGCGTAGGAATTTTGGATAAAACTACTGGTAATATTATAAATGTTGACGGTGGTATGGCCAATGCCTTTGTCAGGTAATAATTTAATTGTTTATATATTAAGCTTCTACATCTAATATGTAGAGGCTTTTTTAATAGTTTACTTAAATATGAAAATTAATCCAAATCAATTAACAGATATAAATAAATCTTATAAGGACGTACATGAAGTTCATTTTAATTTTCTTAAAGATTCGTTGCTAAAAAAAGGGGTTAACGTAGATTCTATAATACGGAAATTAATAGATTTTCAGGTAGCCATTCCAAGTTGGGCATTAGGTGCTGGTGGCACAAGATTTGGCAGGTTTGGTTTTAGTGGTGAACCTAGATCACTAGAGGAGAAAATTGATGATGTTGGTATTATTCATAAATTAACTGGTACAGCTGGTGCAATATCGCTACATATTCCTTGGGACGTTCCCCAAGATTATAATGCTGTTAAAGAAATTGCCAACTCCAACAATATTGTTTTTGACGCTGTCAATTCCAACACATTTCAGGACCAGCCAGATTCTAAAGAATCATATAAATATGGCTCGCTGTCAAATACAAGTATAAATTCAAGAGATCAAGCAATCGCCCATAACATTGAAGTTATTAAAATTGGCGATAAATTGGGTTCTAAAAGCTTGACCGTTTGGTTAGCGGATGGATCCAATTTCCCAGGACAAACTAATTTTCAGTATGCATTGCAACATACAGAAGATAGCTTAAAACATATTTATAAAGAACTTCCAAATGACTGGAAATTATTTATAGAGTATAAACCATATGAACCAAATTTCTATAGTACAGTAATCCAAGATTGGGGAACATCCTTCATGTTAGCTAATGCCTGCGGAGAAAAAGCGTATTCATTGGTAGATTTAGGACACCATTTACCTAACACTAATATAGAACAGATTGTCTCTACTTTAATGATGAAAGGCAAACTTGGCGGTTTTCATTTTAATGATAGTAAATATGGTGATGATGATTTAACAGTAGGCAGTATAAAGCCCTATTCGTTATTTTTAATCTTTAATGCGTTGGTATACGGAATGGAGAATAATCCTATTAATCCATATCCCTCTTGGATGATTGATGCAAGTCACAACATCAAAGACCCATTAGAAGATTTAATACAATCTTTAGAGGCAATACAAGAAGCCTATGCAAAAGCATTACTTGTTGATCAACAAAAGTTATTAGAAGCACAACTAAATCATGATGTTGTTGCATGCCAGGAATTATTGCAAGATGCTTACAGAACAGACGTAAGACCATTAATAGAAAAATCAAGATTAGACGTGGGTGGTGCCATAAAACCGCTTAGTGTTTATAGAGAATTGAATGTAAGAAATCACTTAATTGAAAAAAGGGGGGCTTTTTCGATAGCAACTGGTTTGTAATACATAGGATATGAAGGAGGAGGTAACAGCTGTTTTTGATATAGGTAAAACCAACAAAAAGTTTTTTTTATTCAATCAGGATTTCCAAGAAATTTATCGGGAATATGCTAGGTTTGATTTAATTGTTGATGAAGATGGTCATCCAACAGAGAATTTAGATGCACTAAAAACATGGATGAAAGAGGTATTTACGCGTATTCTAAATACTGATAAGCACAATATAAAAGCTATCAACTTTTCTACCTACGGAGCAAGCCTTGTACACCTAGATGAATCGGGTAAAGTATTAACTCCATTATATAACTATACAAAACCGTTACCCGAAGATATCATAAAAGAATTTTATGGTAAATATGGTCCTCCTGAGGAATTTTATAAGAGTACTGGATCTGCTAATGATGGAATGCTTAACTCTGGCTTTCAACTCTATTGGTTAAAGCATAAAAAGCCAAAGATTTATAGTAAAATTAAATTTTCCTTACATCTACCTCAATATTTAAGTTACATATTTACAGGAATAGCGCTTAGCGAGTATACAAGTATAGGGTGCCATACGGCATTGTGGGATTATAATAAAAAAGATTATCATCAATGGGTATACGAAGAAGAAATTCATAGAAAACTACCTCAAATTGTATCAACGGAGACGAGTGTTAATATGAACTATAATGGTAGAAGAATTAAAATTGGAGTAGGAATTCATGATAGTTCTGCGGCTCTTTTACCTTATGTTAGGAGTATCAAAGATAAATTTATTTTAGTATCTACTGGAACATGGAGTATTGCGCTAAATCCTTTTTCTGAACAAGCTTTAAATGAAGAAGATATTGCCAAAAACTGTATAAATTACATGAGGATTAATGGAAAGCCTGTGAAAGCTAGCAGAGTTTTTCTTGGTAATGAATATGGTATTCAAGTAAAAAAATTAGCAGCACATTTTAATCTTCCAGAGGTATATCATAAATCAGTAAGTTTTGATTACGACACCTTCTTTGATATCATTAAGGATTTTAGTTATTGTTTTAAATGGGAGACCATAACGGACCCTAACATGCCAGAGAGGACTAAGTTTAGTTACAATAAGTTTGAACATGCCTATCATCAATTAATGATTGAATTAGTATTAATTCAGGTCAATTATATTAAAGTAGCAGCAGGTAACGATGTTATAGAAAAACTTTATGTTGATGGTGGTTTTAGTGACAACGATGTTTATATAAAATTAGTTTCTCACTATTTAAGAAATATGGATTTGAGCACAACAGATTCTTCTTTGGGTTCCGCTTTAGGTGCTGCTATCGCAATTTCAGATACAAAATTAAATTCAAAATTTTTAAGAAAGAATTATTCCCTAAAAAAACACGTTCCCTTCATAATAAAATAAAAAAATGGCAAACAAAATTAACTCGAAATATCCTTCTTTGGAAGATTTACGAAATAAGGCTCAAAGACGAATTCCAAAGTTTGCATTTGAATACTTAGACGGGGGATGTAATGAAGACGTTAATATCATTAGAAATACAAGTGAGATTAGGGATGTAAAACTAGAACCAAGATATCTTAGAAATAAAGGAATTAGTTCAACTAAAACCAAGGTTTTAGGAATGGAGTTCGATGCTCCCTTTGGTATTGCACCTGTTGGTCTACAAGGGTTAATGTGGCCAAATTCTCCTGAAATTTTAGCTAAAGCAGCTTATCAGCACAATATCCCTTTTATTCTTAGTACGGTAACTACTATGAATATTGAACGCGCAAGTGAACTAACCAACGGAAATGCTTGGTTTCAATTGTATAATCCGGCTGAAGATGCTATACGAAACGATATTATCGATCGAGCGGCAGCGGCACAATGCCCTGTATTAGTTTTATTGTGCGATGTTCCCACTTTTGGTTATCGACCAAGAGATATAAGAAATGGACTTGCTTTACCTCCCAAAATGTCAATTGCGAATATCTTACAAATATTAGGTAAGCCAACATGGGCTTTAAACACCTTAAGACACGGTCAACCTACATTTGAGACGTTGAAACCTTATACCCCGGAAGGCTTAAATCTTAAACAGTTGGGACAATTTATGGATAAAACGTTTTCTGGCAGACTAAATGAAGAGCGCATTAAGCCTATTAGAGATAGATGGAAAGGCAAACTAGTATTAAAGGGCGTAGCCTCTAATCAAGATACCGAAGATGCTATAAGATTAGGATTTGATGGTATTATTGTTTCCAATCATGGTGGCAGACAATTAGATGCTGCAGAATCAACAATAAATTCATTAACTGAAATTGCACCAAAATATGGTGATAAAATTGAAGTAATGATGGATAGTGGATTACGTTCTGGACCAGATATTGCCAGAGCTATGGCATCTGGCGCAAAATTCACTTTTATGGGACGTTCTTTTCTTTATGGATGCGGAGCTCTAGGAAACCAAGGGGGTGACCATACTATTACTATGCTTAAAACACAGTTTAAACAAGTAATGGACCAACTTTGTTGTGAACGTGTTGAAGATCTTCCAAAGCATTTAATTACCAACTAAATCACCTAATATGAGCCAATACAACATTGAAGAAGAAATTATTGAGGAAATCGCTGGAGGCGAATTTGAAAGAGAACCTGTACCAACTTCTAAACTCAAAGGTTGGAAAAGCTTTCTAGGCATGTATGCCGGTGAACACGCGGCAGGTACAGAGTTTATGATTGGCCCCCTATTTTTGACTGCAGGTGTTAGTGCTTTTGATTTAATTATAGGTCTTCTTCTAGGTAATTTATTAGCTGTTTTAAGTTGGCGCTATTTAACTGCAAAAATTGCCGTTAAAAATAGATTAACGCTCTACTATCAATTAGAAAAAATTTGTGGTAAAAATTTAGTTGTTGGTTATAACCTTGCCAATGGTATACTTTTTTGTTTCCTTGCAGGAGCAATGATTACCGTATCTGCAACCGCAGTTGGTATACCCTTTAATATGGAGATGCCTAAACTTACAGATACCTTACCTAATGGACCTACATGGATAATTATTGTAATATGTATTGGTGCCGTAATTTCTTTGATTGCTTCAAAAGGCTATGATACGGTATCCAAGGCAGCAAATTGGATGTCTCCTGTGATTGTTTTGGCTTTTGTGGCGTGTGGGTTTGTTGCCCTTAATCAGTTAGGTGTTGGTAGTTTTAAAGATTTTTGGAATATTTGGGGAGAAGGTTCTGAACCTTTTCCCGGTCAAATTAAATTTACTTTTTGGCACGTAGTAATTTGGTCATGGTTTGCCAATGCAGCTATGCATATAGGTATGTCTGATTTGTCTGTTTTTAGATTTGCAAAAAAATCAAGTACAGGATGGACTACTGCCGCTGGTATGTATGTGGGGCATTACATGGCGTGGATAGCAGCAGCATTATTATATGCTGTATATCTTAAATCTCCAGAAGCCCAAGCTTTTCTTTCTAACGGTGAAGCCCCACCTGTTGCGCCCGGACCATTAGCACATAATGCCATTGGTGTCTTTGGAATTATTGCAGTCGTGCTTGCCGGATGGACTACAGCCAACCCTACAATTTATAGAGCAGGTTTAGCTTTCCAAGCAATTATACCTAAGATTTCAACATTTTGGGTCACTATTATTGCAGGTGCTATAGCTACAATAGCTGGATTATTTCCAGCGTTTGCTATGAAATTATTGGGTTTTGTGGCATTATATGGGTTTATCTTGGCACCATTCGGAGCCGTTATCGTATTTGAACACTTTTATCATACTAAAGCAGGCATTGAAAAAAACTATGCAGAAAAAGCTGGAATAAAATTTAATAAAGCGGTATTTCTTGCTTGGGTAGTTAGCTTTGGACTATTTTATTTCATTTCAATCCAATTTAATGTGTTTCTGTCTTTTGTTACGCTGCCAGCTTGGGTTTTGTGTGGTATACTATTTTTAGTTTTTAGTAAACAACTTCAAAAGAATAAATAATACAACTAATGAGGATTCATGAACTTTTGCATCCAAGGGAACAGATAATTATCATTATTGATAGAATTTATAAAAGAGGTATGACAACGACCTCTGGTGGAAACATATCTATTAAGGATGAAGATGGTAACGTTTGGATAACACCCTCAGCAATTGATAAAGGAACCCTCAGAGCATCCGATATTGTTTGCGTTAAATTAAATGGAACCATCGAAGGCAAACATAAACCTTCTTCAGAGTTTCCATTTCATAAAGCAATCTACGATACTAGGCCAGATTTAAAATCGGTTATACATGCACATCCGCCTGCATTAGTATCTTTTAGTATTGTTCATAAAATTCCAAATACCAATGTAATTCCGCAAGCAAAAACTATTTGTGGGCCTATAGGTTATGCAGCATATAAGCTGCCGGGAAGTCAAGATTTAGGAAGTGTAATCGCCGAAGAATTTAAAAAGGGCTTTAAAGCCGTAATTATGGAAAATCACGGTATTGTTCTAGGCGGTTCGGATATTGACGATGCTTATCAAAGATTCGAAACCTTAGAATTTTGTGCTAGTACCTTACTTTATGGTCAAATGTTAGGAACGCCGAACTACCTCAAAAACGAACAAATAGAAGCATTTTATAATCAAATTACTGAGTTAACAGAAACAAAAAACAATCCTAAGTACACTTCTGAAGAGAGAGAAAAAAGAGCTAAAATATGTACCATTGTTAAAAGGGCGTGCCAACAAGGGTTAATGATAAGTTCCTATGGAACAGTTTCTGTTAGATGGAAAGAAAATGATTTTTTGATTACTCCAAGAGATTTTTCTAGATGGGAAATCCAACTTGATGATATAGTTCAAATCAAAAATGGAACAAGAGAAAAAGGTAAATATCCAAGTAGGGCCACAGCCATCCATCAAGAAATATATCGTAATAATCCGAATGTGAATTCAATTATTATGACTCAATCTCCATATTTAATGGCATTTAGTATTACTGGTGTTCATTTAGATGTAAGAACTATTCCCGAGAGTTGGATTTTTTTACAAGACTTGTTAGCATATCCCTTTGGGGATCATTTTACAAGTAATAAAGAAAATAAGCTTTGGACAGATTCCAAACCTGCAGTACTTATTAAAAATGACTGTGTTTTGATTACCGGAGATGAGTTATTACAAACATTTGACCGCTTAGAAGTTGCTGAATTTAGTGCTAAATCCCTTGTAATGGGGGCTTCTCTTGGCAATTTAAAACCAATTAATAATCAACAGATTAAAGAATTGAAAGACACTTTTTTACGGTAATCTTAATTATTCTAAGAAACAATGTACAATATCACTCCAATAATGAACCTGAGAATGCTTTGTGGTGAGTACTTTGCCATTTTAAAATAGATTTCAATAAATAATTAGTAATTCAATAAACAACTTAGAATAACAAATAATGAAAAAAGTAGTAACCTTCGGAGAGATAATGCTCCGATTGGCCCCTCAAGGGTTTTTAAGATTTTCACAAGCCAATAGTTTTGATGTGGTCTATGGTGGTGGCGAGAGTAACGTTGCCGTATCCTTAGCCAACTATGGCGTACCCGTAGATTTTGTAACACGTTTGCCTAAGAATGATATTGGCCAATGTGCCCTTATGGAAATGCGTAAGCGTGGTGTGGGTACAGATAAGATTGTTTACGGTGGTGACCGTTTGGGTATTTATTTTTTAGAAACGGGAGCTGTATCTAGAGGTAGCAAGGTGGTGTATGACCGTGCGCATTCTGCCATGGCAGAAATAGAAAAAGGTATGGTAGACTGGAAATCGGTCTTTGAAGGTGTTGAATGGTTTCATTGGACTGGTATTACCCCAGCTATTTCTCAAGGTGCAGCAGATGCATGTTTAGAAGCGGTAAAAGCAGCTAGTGATATGGGTGTTACCATTTCTACAGATTTAAATTATAGAGCCAAACTTTGGAAGTATTGTGATGATGCTAAGCGCGAAGAAATTATGTCTGAGCTTACTTCCTATTGCGATATTGTTTTGGGGAATGAAGAAGATGCAGAAAAGCATTTTGGTATTAAACCAGAAGGTTTAGATATTACTACTCAAGGAG
>NZ_SWKK01000011.1 GCF_005144745.1 Flavobacterium sp. ASW18X
TTATCAGTATGCCAACAAATGATGAAACGTTTTCCTCGTGCAAAAAAAGTGATTACAACTTTAAGAGGTTCACTTTCAGCAAGCCATAATACTTGGGCTGGTGTATTGTATGATGGAGAAACTATGTATAAATCTCCAGAGTATCAAATTACACATATTGTCGACCGTGTAGGTGGTGGCGATTCTTTTATGGGTGGCTTAATCTACGGATTGTTAAAATACCCAGAAGATGACCAAAACGCCTTGAATTTTGCCGTTGCAGCATCTTGCTTAAAGCATACTATTAAAGGTGATGCTAATTTGGCTACGGTAGATGAAGTAGAAAAATTAATGAGTGGTGATGCCTCTGGACGGGTTGCCCGATAGATTTCTCCTTATCCTTCAATGGAATAATATAAAAGATATAATTTTAACAGTAAAAAACAAAAGTCCTTCCCTTTGGGAAGGATTTAGGATGGGCTTATGGCACAATATTCAAGAATTGAAGTTGCAACAGTAATGAAGGAAACCGGAATGGTTCCTTTGTTTTATCATCCCGATAATGAATTGGGAAAAAAAGTACTAAAAGCCTGTTATGATGGGGGTGCGCGTTTGATGGAATTCACTGCACGAGGTGATTTTGCTTATGAGGTATTTTTAGAGCTCAACAAATATGCAATTAAAGAGCTACCGGGCATGATTATGGGTGTTGGTTCCATCACAGATGCAGCGGCAGCTAGTCTGTTTATGCAAATGGGAGCTAACTTTATAGTTACCCCATCGCTTAGAGAAGATATCGCTATCGTTTGTAACCGAAGAAAAGTATTATGGTCACCAGGCTGCGGTTCACTCACCGAAATCAACAAGGCCGAAGAATTGGGTTGTGAAATCATCAAATTATTCCCTGGTTCCACCTACGGCCCTGGGTTTGTTAAAGCCATTAAAGGGCCACAACCATGGACGAGCATTATGCCCACTGGCGGTGTAAGTACTGAGGAGGCTAACCTTAGCGGCTGGTTTGATGCTGGCGTGACCTGTGTGGGTATGGGTTCAAAATTAATCAGTAAAGAGGTCTTGGCCACTAAGGATTATGACGGCTTAACAGCGAAGGTGCGCAATACCCTTGACCTTATAAAAAAAATACGTTCGTAAGACATATGAGCTTTATCACAGAAGATTTTTTATTACAGAGTGATTTTGCTAAAAAACTCTACCACGGCTTTGCAGCAAATTTACCAATTATAGACTACCACAATCACTTGCCCCCGAACGAAATCGCCCAAAACCGTGTTTTTGAAAATATTAGTCAGGCTTGGTTGAAGGGCGACCACTATAAATGGCGGGCCATGCGCGCTTTCGGTATAAATGAAAAATACATTACCGGTAATGCTTCTGACAAAGAGAAATTCTTAAAATGGGCCGAAACTGTACCATATACAGTTAGAAATCCCTTGTATCATTGGACGCACTTAGAGCTAAAACGTTATTTTGATATTGATGAATTGCTCACACCTGATAACGCCGAAGCCGTTTATGAAGCTACTTCAGAAAAACTGAAAACATCGGAGTATCATACACAAGGTTTGTTACAGCAAAAGAAAGTAGAATACCTCTGCACAACTGACGACCCAACCGATTCCTTGGAGCACCATAAACATATTGCTGATAACAATATTAATCCAAGTACTTATCCGACTTTTAGACCCGACAAGGCCTATGCCGTGGAAAATGGCGGTGCCTATCTAGAATTTTTGAGGTTAATGGCTTCGGTCACCAATTCAGAAATCAATACCTATGATGACCTTATTGCTGCATTGGAACAACGCGTAGATTATTTTCATACGACCGGATGTAGGCTTGCAGACCACGGCTTGGAGCAACTATATTATTTTGAAACAGCTGATGTAAATTGTGACAGTATTTTTAAGAAAATAATTTCAAAAAAAACACTGTCCACAAAAGAAATACATGTATTCAAATCGACCACTTTACTCCTGCTCTGCAGAATGTACCATAAAAAGGGGTGGGCGCAACAATTCCATTTGGGTCCGATTCGAAATAATAATAAAAGACTTCTGAATCAACTTGGTCCAGATACCGGGTTTGATTCCATTGGCGATTTTTCGCAGGCACGTGCGTTAAGCGGATTTTTAAATGATTTAGATGGTACCGACCAATTAGCGAAGACGATTTTGTATAACCTCCACCCAGCCCAAAATGAAGTATTTGCTACAATGGCTGGAAACTTTAATGATGGTACTGTAAAAGGAAAAGTGCAATATGGTTCTGCTTGGTGGTTTCTAGACCAAAAAGACGGAATGGAAAAACAAATCAACACCCTGTCCAATATGGGTTTGTTGAGTAGTTTTGTTGGTATGCTTACAGATTCAAGAAGTTTCTTATCTTTTCCAAGGCATGAATACTTTAGACGTATCCTTTGTAACCTAATAGGCCAAGATGTTGAAAATGGAGAACTACCAGCTGATGAAAAATGGCTTGGTAAAATTGTAAGTGATATCTGTTATTACAACGCAAAAGCATACTTCGGACTGTAAAAAATTCAACTTATGGAAACCGTAAAATGGGGCATTATTGGTTGTGGCGATGTTGCCGAAGTTAAAAGTGGTCCTGCCTTTCAAAATGTGAAAGGCTCAGAACTTATTGGCGTCATGCGCCGAAATGGCGAAAAGGCCAAAGATTTTGCAAAACGCCATGGAGTACTAATGTGGACGAATTCGGCGGAAGACCTCTTAAAGAATGATGAAATTAATGCGATTTATATAGCCACTCCCCCATCAACCCATTTAGCCTATGCTAAGGCTGCACTTGAAGCAGGTAAAGATGTTTACTTGGAAAAACCAATGGCACTTACCTCGGAAGAAGCAGAGAAAATAGTTGCTATGGTAAAAAATAGTAATAACAAGTTATCCGTTGCCCACTACCGTAGAAAGCTACCCGCCTTTAAAGAAGTCAAAAAATTACTTATCGAGAACACTATTGGGTCGGTACTTTTTGCAGACATCCAAATTCTACAACCTAGAAATTCTGATATCGTTGCTAATTCTGAAGAAAACTGGCGGTTGAATCCCGCTGTTTCAGGAGGGGGTTATTTTTATGATTTAGCTCCGCATCAAATTGACCTCATGTACTATTATTTTGGAGCATTTGACAAAATTGACGGTTATGCGACTGGGCAAAACAATAAGGTTGAGGATACCGTAAACGGTATTATAAGATTTAACAATGGAGTGCAGTTTAGGGGTGTTTGGAACTTCACTGCTCCTGATAACTGTAAAAAAGAGGAGTGCGTCATTTATGGAACGAAAGGCAGCATTCGTTTTTCTTTTTATGGGGATAAAGTCATCCTCAACAATCAAGCTGGTGAAACCGTTTTTAAATTTCAAAACCCCAAACATATTCAACAGCCAATGATTGAAGCTGTTGTTGCTTATTTCTTAGGTAAAGCCAAAAATCCTTGCCCAGCAGAAGACGGACTCACTGTTATGCAAGCTATGGAAAAACTCAGCGGGCGCTAATCAAGCTATTTGTTATAGCCCAAACTGCCTTGGCAACCACAAACTCAACTCTGGGAAATAGGTCACTAAAAACAAAGCAATAATCATTGCGATAAACAGTGGAAGCAATGGTTTTACCACCTTTTCTATAGATGTCTTTGCTATACCTACGCCAACAAAGAGTACCGAGCCTACGGGTGGCGTACAAAGCCCAATACAAAGGTTCAATACCATAATAATTCCGAAGTGCACTGGGTCTAAACCTAAGGCCGTTACCACAGGTAGAAATATGGGTGTAAAAATGAGTACAGCGGGAGTCATATCCATAAAAATCCCGACAAAAAGCAATAGTAAATTGATAATCAACAAAATGACTATAGGATTATCACTTAAGGCTAATAGTGCCGTACTAATATCTTGCGGAATGTTCTCATAGCTCAATGCCCATGACATGCTCATCGACGCTCCAATCAACAACATCACAATGGCCGTGGTTGTTGAGGAATCCAATAAAATTTGCGGCATTTTAGGTAGGCTTATTTCTTTATAAAACAATCCTAGTAAAAAACTGTATAATACGGCTATAGCCGATGCCTCTGTGGCTGTAAAGATTCCCGTCACAATACCTCCGATGACCACGACCAACATAAACAAACTAGGCAGGGCATCAATAAAAGTCTTGAACACCTCTTTTAAGCTACTGCGTTTCCCCACTTTATATCCTTTCTTTTTTGCCCAGATAGAAGCCACAATCATCAAAAAAAGTCCAGTGAGCAAACCTGGAATATAACCTGCAAGAAATAAAGCTGCTATAGAGGCGCCGCCACTTGCTAAAGAATAAACAATTAGCACGTTACTTGGTGGTATAACCAAACCCGTCGTTGCAGCGGTAATGTTTACAGCAGCTCCAAATTCTTTAGAATAACCTTCCTTTTCCATTTCAGGTCCTAATATACTACCCATAGCAGATGCTGCCGCCATAGCAGAACCTGCAATAGCCCCCATAAGCATGGCTGATATAATGTTTATAAGCGCAAGCCCACCTGGCAATGCTCCCACTAAAGTTTTAGCAAAAGAAATTAAACGGTTTGCTATACCTCCTTTATTCATTAATTCTCCCGATAAAATAAACAAAGGAATGGCCAAAAGTGCAAAACTATCAAGTCCAGTTCCGATACGTTGTGAAACTGTAGTTGCTGCTGGAAGGAAAGGAATACTAACTAAAAGGGTTAAAAAAGACGATTTAGCTATACTCCAAGCTACAGGAGTACCAATAGCTAATAAACACACAAAACTAAGTACTAGTACAAGTATAGGTATATATTCCATGGTCTATTGTTTTTTTAGGATATCAGATAGCTTGTAGTATATAATCAACACCCCGCTGATGGGTATTACCGCATAGACCACTGCCAAGGGCACTTGTAGCGCGGGGGAATTTTGGCCTAAAACATAAGTGATATACACCAAACGGGAACCCCCGATAACCATCGCAAGCAAGCAAAATAGAATAATCAACAAACGAACCACCAACATCAACCGTTGTTGGGTTGGAGGATTGAACTTTTTAGGAAGAACGTCAATAGCCACATGCATATTTCTGCCAGAAACATAGGCAGCACCTAAAATACCAATCCATATCATTAAGTACCGAGCGAGTTCATCCGTAAAAGAACTTGGTGTACCAATGATAAAGCGGCTGGCCACTTGCCACAATACGTTGATGACCATAACGGCCATGATGATCACCAAAAAATTAGCCAATATTTTGTCTATAGTTTTTCGTAGTTGCATGGTTTGGTTTTTTAGGTATTATTCAGTTGCCTGAATGTCTTTAATGAGATTGTACATGACCTTGTCATCTTTGAACTTATCAAAGCTGTCTTTAATTTTATCGGCAAAAAGGGTTTTATCTGGTCTAATGATTTCCACCCCTGCTTTTTTTACCGCCTCCAAAGCCTCGTTTTCCGCTTCTAGCCAAAGTTTACGTTGGTATACCACAGATTTTTTAACGGCTTCTTTTAACCACCCTTTTTCTTCTTGGGTGAGTTTTTTCCATGTTTGGGTACCTGCTAGTAACACATCTGGCAGCATTGTATGCTCATTTAGGGAATAATATTTACACACTTCGTAATGCCTTGAAAGATAAAAACTGGGCGGATTATTCTCAGCCCCATCAACTACCCCTTGTTGCAATGCTGTATAGAGTTCTCCCCAAGATATGGGTGTTGGCGAACCTCCTAGTCCGCGAACCATATCCATCGCCGTTACGCTTTCCATAACCCGTATTTTTTGACCTTCCAAATCTTCTGGCGAATTGACTGGTTTTTCTTTAGTGTAAAAACTACGGCTACCCGCATCGTAATAGCCTAAGCCTTTTAACCAATATTGTTCGCCGTCATTCAATAATTGTTGGCCAATAGGCCCATCTAGCACCGTAAAAGCATGTTCACGGTTACGAAACAAGAAAGGTAAGCCCAGTACCTTCATTTTAGGAGCAAAATTTTCCAAAACACCAACTGACACTTTTGTCATATCCAAACTGCCTATTTGTAATAACTCTAGGCACTGTCTTTCGGTACCTAATTGTTGGCTAGGGTATATCTCGAGTTTTAGCTTTCCTCCGGAAAGCTGTTCTAAATCTTCACCCATTTTAACCATCGCCTTGTGCACAGAGTGGCTGACATCCAAACCGTGACCTAAGCGTAAGGTTTTAAAATTCTCGGACTCTGAACATGAGTTGCAACAGAAGATTAAAATTAGGATGATGGAAATGTACTTGAATCTCATAACGCTTTATTTTACAGTTACCTGTAGTGGATTTTGTAATTTTTGAGCGAATTCTTCCAAATAAGCTTCCCATTGGGCTTTGGTAGTAAATTGCCCGCTTTTCTTCCAACCAAAACCGGCGTAGTACACTACTTTTTGGTCATTGGTTTTTATGTGGGCAAATAGGTTGCTCTCATCTTTTGTATTGGTTACATAATGGTCATGGCCAGCCATCATATCGCCAGGAATAACAATACCTGTGCCCAGTTCTGAATCTTCATGGGGTTCCCAGTAGCTTACCCAACCACTATCTTGATTTACCCCAATTTCTCCATCTTTTTCATGAAGAGTTAAACCAGCGGAAATGGTATCCGTGCCTTTCAACGTAACTTCAAAACGGGACAGATTCTGACCATAGTCCAATGAAATCTTTTTCTCTTCGGATATTATATTTCCTGCCGCATCCCAATCAGCATAAGTCAATATAAAACTGGTCCGAATAGGTCCTGTACTTAAGGTTTTCCAATCGGTAAAATTCTTGGAGATGTAATATGACGTATCCACTTTTTTGGCGATACCACCTACTCCGCGACTTATACCCACATGAAAATTGTCCAAACCTTCGCCATCATCTTTATGATAGCTGCCATCGGTCTCCAATTCTTTTTTATACCATTTATTGATGATGGGATAATCCACTCTTTTCAACCAAGCATCCATACCACTGGATAAGGTGCCCCCTTTAATTCCGTCTTCTTTCATCTGCTGGGCAACAGGCCCATAGGTTCTAAACGCTACACGATTGTTTTCCCAGGCATAATCATCGGTACGTTCGGGTACAAACCTTGAATAACAAGCAGGGTCGCCTTCGGTTTCTTCTTCATCGGTACCAAAATGAACTTCATAGGTTTTGGTTTCATTCGCCCCCATTTCAGGTTGAAAAAGTAAGGCATCCGCAAGACCATCTCCATCGGTATCTACTTCTTGGGTAGTCATGACTTCACCTGTTTCCGATTCCTTTAAAATAATAGCAGCAGAAGCAGTATCGTTTTTGATGACTGAAAGGTCAACTGAAACAGTTTCAAAAGCACGTTCGACATTCATGGTATTCTCAACCACTATCATTTGTGTAGCTGTTCTTTCTTGACAGGAAATAGCAAAAACGGCTAACAGCACCACTAATATTGAAGAAAAGGGTTTCATAGATATCGTTTAGTTCTCATTTGAAGGTTTACCTATCGTAGCCAAAATTCCCCCATCAACGTAAAGCACATGACCGTTTACAAAATCACTAGCTTTTGAAGCCAAGAAAATAGCGGCGCCACCAAGTTCATCAGGGTCTCCCCATTTGGCGGCTGGTGTACGGTTTACAATAAATTCATTAAACGGATGCCCGTCTACCCGAATGGGAGCGGTCTGTGAAGTGGCAAAATACCCTGGACCAATACCATTGATTTGTATATTGTGTTTGGCCCATTCCGTAGCCATATTCTGGGTAAGCATTTTGAGTCCACCTTTGGCAGCAGCGTAGGCTCCAACGGTGTTTCGACCTAATTCGCTCATCATTGAACAGATGTTGATGATTTTACCTTCTTTCCGAGCAATCATCCCCTTTACCACATGTTTTGACATGATAAACGGACTCACCAAATCAATATCAATGACTTGCCTAAAATCGGCCACTTCCATTTCTTCCAAAGGAGTTCGCTTAATGATTCCGGCGTTGTTAACCAAAATGTCAATGGGACCGACTTCGCTTTCTATCTTAGCAATGGCCTCTATCACTTGGGCCTCATCAGCAACATTGAATTTATATCCTACCGCATGAATACCTTCCCCTTTATATACTTCAAGCGCCTTGTCTATTTTTTCTTGGGAAGAATTTCCGTTGACCACAAGTGTAGCTCCGGCTTTACCCATTGCTTTGGCCATTGCCATTCCTAGACCGTGAGTACTGCCCGTTACCAAGGCGATTTTACCTTTAAGATTGAATAGTTCTATGCTCATGGCTTATCTTAAATCGGTTATTTTGGCTACATCCATATCGCCATAATCTAAATTCTCGCCGGCCATACCCCAGATAAAAGTGTAATTTGAAGTCCCTGAACCACAATGAATGGACCAAGGTGGCGAAATCACTGCCTCATGGTTTTGCATCCAAATATGTCGTGTCTCTTGGGGTTGCCCCATAAAATGACACACAGATTGCCCTTCAGGTACATCCAAATAAAAATATACTTCCATACGCCTGTCATGTACGTGCGCTGGCATGGTGTTCCATACGCTACCGGTTTTTAACTCGGTCATCCCCATTTGAAGTTGGCAGGTGGTAACCACACCACCAATAATCATTTGACTTACCGTACGATGGTTTGCGGTTTCAAGTGAACCCAGTTCTAATTTATTGGCCTCAGCTAAACTTACTTTTTTTGTAGGATAGGAAGTATGTGCCGGAGCGGAATTCAAGTAAAATTTTGCAGGTTTATCCGGATCATCACTTTTAAATACCACTTCTTTTGCACCCTGACCAATGTACAAGGCGTCTTTATGAGCCAAGGTATACGATTCACCATCAACCTCAACACTTCCTGAATCGCCAACGTTGATAATACCCATTTCACGGCGTTCTAAAAAATACTCCGCTTTCAAAGCGTCTATGGTTTCCAGCTTCAAAGGCTTATCAGGCACCGCAGAACCTGCGATATATCGGTCATAATGCGTGTAGGTCAGATTGATTTTCCCCTTTTGCATCAGGTTATCAATTAGAAATTCATCTCGCAGTTCAGTGGTGTCATATTTTTTAACTGCTTCAGGACTTGAAGCATATCGTGTTTCGTAGGATACTGACATTATAATTTGTTTATGTTAGTTATATATTGATTTTCGTATTCCAAGTTCTAGGCCACGCAATTCAGCCAGTCCGCGTAAGCGACCAATACCCGAATATCCTGGATTGGTTTTCTTTTTAAGGTCGTCAAGCATTTTATGCCCATGATCTGGACGCATAGGCATTCTAGTATCTTCACGACCAGCTGCTTTTCTTTTTTCTTGTTCCGCAACCAAGGCTTTCATTACTGCATACATATCCACGTCTCCCTCCAAATGATTTGCCTCATGAAAATTACCGTGCTCATCGCGTTTAGTGCTTCGTAAATGGATAAAATGTATGCGGTGACCTAAACGTTCTACCATTCCCGCTAAATCATTATCGGCACGTACGCCAAAAGAACCCGTACAAAATGTGAGCCCGTTATTGGAGCTATCAACCGCTTCATATAGTTCAACAATATCTTGTTCGGTACTGACCACTCTCGGAAGCCCTAAAATGGGGTAAGGTGGATCATCAGGATGGATACACATGAGTACTCCAGCCTCTTCAGCTGCAGGAATGATATGCCCCAAAAACTCAAAAAGATGTTTCTTTAATTCATTTGGGCCAATATTGTTATATGTAGCGAGAACTTCATTGAACGCCTCCAGCGTATACCCTTCCTCAGCTCCTGGTAATCCCGCAATAATGTTATTACTCAATTGGTTTTTTTGCTCATCAGTAAGTCCCTCAAAATAGACCGCTGCCCTTTCTTTTTCTTCGCTAGTGTAGCTTTTTACAGCCCCTGGTCTTTTTAACAGAAAAAGCTCAAAGGCGGCAAATGCATCTGCTTCAAAACGTAGAGCTGTTGAACCATCCTCTACCTCATACTCGAGATTGGTACGCGTCCAATCCAAAACGGGCATAAAATTGTAGCAAACTATATCTATGCCACATTCGCCCAAGTTGTACAGCGTTTGTTTATAGTTTTCAACATAATTCATGTAGCCATCAGTCTGGGTTTTGATAGTCTCGTGAATAGGGACACTTTCTACCACCGACCAAGAGAGCCCAGCGTTTTCTATTTCGTTTTTTCGTTTTTGAATTTCCTCAATCGGCCAAACTTCGCCATTGGGTATGTGATGAAGGGCACTTACAATTCCCGTTGCCCCGGCTTGTTTTATATCTGCTAATGAGACTGGGTCGTTAGGCCCGTACCAGCGCCATGTATTTTCTAATCCTATATTCATTTTCAATCTATGCTTTCGTTATACCCCACTAAATGCGCTAAACCCGCCATCTACAGGAACCACGACCCCCGTTACAAACGAGGCACCTTCGCCACAAAGCCAAAGTGTGGTGCCTATTAAATCTTCAGGTTCTCCAAACTTGCCCATAGGGGTTTGACTTATAATGGTATTGCCTCTCGCTGTTAAGGAACCATCACTATTTGTAAGCAAAGCCCTGTTTTGGTCGGTCAAGAAAAAGCCAGGAGCCAATGCATTAACGCGAATGCCAACTTTAGAAAAATGTACTGCCAACCATTGCGTGAAATTTGATATTGCGGCTTTGGCGCCACTATACGCGGGAATTTTAGTCAACGGTGTAAAGGCATTCATCGAAGAAATATTCAATATACTACACCCTTCTTTACCTACCATATCAGCAGCAAACACCTGTGTCGGTAAAAGTGTCCCAATAAAATTCAAATTAAAGGTGAACTGTATGCCATCAGCATCTAAATCAAAAAAAGTTTTGAATCCTTCCGTAGTGTTTTTTAAATCATCCATTTCAAAAAATGGATTAGAGGTTGTCCCTAACGGATGGTTCCCCCCCGCTCCATTAATCAAAATATCACATAGACCAAATTCAGAGCGAACCGTTTCTCGCGCTTTTTCAAGAGAATCTTTCTGAAGCACATTAGCTTCTACACCAATAGCAACACCGCCACTTGTAGTAATTTCTGCGGCTACCTTATCAGCAGCTTCTTTATTAAGGTCTAAAACGGCAATTTTATGACCTTCTTTTGCTAATGCCTTTGCCAAAGTGCTACACAAAACACCACCGGCACCAGTTAAAATAATGGTTTTGGTTGTCATTTATAATTCTAAATATTTGTTTTGGTAATATTAATTTATTTGTTTGACACATTTCTTTTTAGGGGGTGTAAATACGTACACAATACTCCTAATTCTGTTCATTTAGATAGCTTAAAATTAGGTAGTGAATAAAGTTTGCCCATCCTGTTGTATCTTGTTTGCAATGCCATTGTTTAATCTTAAATAAAATTAGTTGAAAGCTCAGTTTTGAAAATGCACCTAGCGATATATCTAATAAAAATGAAAACTTTTCATCTCTTAATTTGTCTTCTAACGATAACCTTAAATTATCCTCAGGAAAGCTATAATCCCTATACATTTAGTCATCTTGGCACTTCTGATGGACTCTCTCAAAGCTCTGTGATAGCAATGGAGCAAGATAATTTGGATAGAATGTGGTTAGGAACACGTGATGGCTTAAACTTATATTATGGCAGTGGTTTTAGAATATTTAGAAATAACCCATCTGACAGCACTACTATAAGTAATAGTGATATTTTAACAATAAAAGAGGACTCTCAAGGATATATCTGGATTGGCACATACAACGGCCTGAACAAATATGACCCCATTGAAGATTCATTTACAAGATACTATTACTACACGGATAAAAATTCTTTATGTGACAATTCTGTTTGGGCAATAGAAGAAACAGCAGATGGCAAACTCTGGATTGGCACAGCAAATGGATTAAGTATTTACAATAAAAAAACAAATCATTTTATCAATTATCAGCTCAATGAATTTGTAAAAGATAATCAACTTTCATCTAATTTTATTTTGAGCATAAAGCAAGCAAAAAATGGTACAATATGGATAGGAACCTCTAAGGGCTTATTTAAAGCAAGTAAAAAGGATAATCATTCTTATGATTTCAAGTCAATTTCGCCATTAGATAGTAAACATTATCCATACGTTCAAAATATGTCTCTTTGCGATGACAACACCATTTGTATTGGTACAAAAAACTTAGGATTGTTGCAGTTTGATTTGATATCCGAATCATTTATTCCAAATAAACTATTAGAACAATCCGAAGATGTAAGAGCTATCATTTCAGGCAATAATGGAGAATTATGGGTAGGCACCTCTAAAGGTATTGCTATTATCAGTCCAGAAAAACACGTGAAACGACTTGAGTATGACCCAAATGATAATAATGGCTTAAGTCATAACTATATTAAGTCTGTTTTTAAAGATTGTAAAGGTTCAATTTGGATTGGATCATACTATGGAGGAATTGACATTTGGGATGAATCTAACACTAATTTTATCAATCTTACAGAATCAGATAGTAAAACAAGACTTTCTCATAAAGTAGTTAGTTCAATTGTAGAAGACAGCTATAACAACTTATATTTTGGAACCGAAGGCGGTGGAATTACCATTTTAAATACAAATGACAACCAAACTAAATATTTAAATACCGCAAATACTGAATTTTTAGAAAGTAACAATATAAAGTCACTTTTAATTGATCAGGATATACTCTGGATTGGAACGTTTGACAAGGGTATTGAAACATTCAATCTAAAAAAGAACAAGCAAGAACCAAATTTAGTTTCTACAGAACTTAATTCACTTTTAGAGAACACTGGAATATATTCAATAACTAAAGGTGTAAATAATGAAATTTGGATAGGTACTTTTGGCAAAGGGATTTGGCGATATAATCTTAAAGACAAATCAATCCTCAATTACAGAAACAAAACCAATTCTGAACAGAGTCTATCTAGTAACAGAGTTCGTTGTTTAATGGTAGGTAAAAACTCAAACGTTTGGGTTGGAACCCAAAGCGGTTTAAATCTATTGACAATTGCTGATTCTACAAACAATAAAGTTCGAATAAAGCGCTTTTTTTACGATATAAATACAAGCTCTGGAGAGGATATTTTAACCCTTTTCCAAGATACAAAAGGTGTTATCTGGGTCGGCACAAGAGCAAAGGGGCTGTTTAGATTTAATGGAAACACATTTAAAAAAGTTACTATAAACACCTCAAGTGATATCACTTCAATATACGCTATGCTTCAAGGTAATTATAATACTATGTGGTTGAGCAGTAATGAAGGATTAATTAAATATGACATAAACAACAGAACATTCCAAAATTATTCTGAAAAAGATGGTTTAGTCGGTAATGAATTCAGCAGTGGAGCTGCTTTAAAGCAAGGGAAATCAAAGTTTTTATTTGGAGGGCCAAACGGTGTATCAATCTTCTACGAAAACAAGCTAACTACAAATTCCTATAGCCCACAAGTAATTTTAACCGATTTTAAACTCAAAAACCAAACGGTAAAAGTTAATGAAAATAATGGTGTTTTAAAGCAAAATATTTCGTTTACCAAAACCATTAATCTTAACCATGATAATACAAACTTTTCTATTGATTTTTCTATCCCAAATTATATCAATTCCAATAGTAATAGTTATAAGTATCGTATGCTTGGTTTAGAAGAAAATTGGATTCATACGAAAGCTACAAGTGCCAATTTTATAATACAAAGACCAGGAGATTATGTATTCGAAGTAAAAGGCGCAAATAATGACGGCGTATGGAATAAAAAATCAACATCTTTAAAAATAAATGTTAGTCCTTCACCATGGTTAACCAATTGGGCTAAAGCTATCTATATATTAACTACTCTAGCTATACTATTTTGGTTAACAAACATTATTCGTTCTAGAACTAAACTTAAACATCGGCTGGAATTAGAACATTTAGAAAATGAAAAAAATAGAGTTCTTAATGACGCAAAATTGCAGTTCTTCACAAATATTTCTCATGAATTTAGAACTCCCTTAACTCTTATCACTGGTCCTTTACAGCAATTGTTGACCGATTATAAAGGCAGTAGGGTAGTCTATAAAAAATTATTGGTGATAGAAAGTAATGCGAATAGACTTTTACAATTGATTAATAGATTAATGGACTTTAGAAAGCTTGAACACAAAAAATATACTTTAGAAGCAGCTGAAGGTAATATTGTAAAGTTTTTAAAAGAGATTTATTTATCATTTTCAGAGTATGCTAGATGCAACGGTTTTACCTATAAATTTTATTCCGAGGCAGAAGAAATTTTAGTCTATTACGACAGGCCTAAATTAGAACAGGTTTTTTATAACTTAATATCAAATGCTTTTAAATACACTCCTGCAGGAGGTAACATACATATTCAAGTACATAAAGAAGCAGATTGTATTCTAATTTGCGTATCGGACTCTGGACCAGGAGTACCTGAAGAGTTTAAAGAAAAAATCTTTGACAGATTTTTCGAAATACCAGAATATCAAAAACCTGCAAATGCAAAAGGTTCTGGGACAGGTATAGGGTTATCTATAGCAAAAAGTATAGTAGACCTTCATAAAGGAGATATTAGTGTAAGCAATGCTCAAAATAGTGGTGCAATATTCAAGGTCCGGTTAAAATTAGGCAAAGACCACATTGAGCTAAATGAAATCAACCATGAATACAAATTCAGTGATGATTTAGGTTTGTATAAATCTCAACTTATTCAGAGTGATTTTGATGCTTTAATTAGTACTGAAGATTTATTACAAGAAAAACAAAAAGACACAATTCTTTTGGTTGAAGATAATGTGCCTTTGAGGAATTTTATAAAAGATTTTCTTAAAGACAAGTACAATATTTTAGAAGCTGGTGATGGTAAAGAAGCATTATCTAAAGCTCTAAAACATGACCTAAACCTCGTAATATCTGATGTTATTATGCCGGAAATGGTTGGCACAGAATTATGTGCTAAATTAAAATCAAATTTAAAAACCAGTCACATACCTGTTGTCCTTTTAACTTCTAGAACAGCTCTACTATATAAGTTTGAAGGTCTTGAAAATGGGGCCGATGATTACATAAGTAAACCATTTAACATAACAGAATTTAAACTGCGAACTAGAAACCTAATTGATTCGTCTAAACGAATGCGCACCAAATTTTCTGAAAAACAAAACTTACTTGCTAACGAAATTGTGGCATCGTCAATGGATGAAAATCTTTTGAAAAAAGCATTAGAAATTGTAGAAAGTAATATCTCTAATGCTAATTTTGATATAATCACATTTGCCACAGAATTGGGTGTAAGCAGAACTTTGTTGTTTACAAAAATTAAAGCTTGGACAAATTGCACTCCAAACGAATTTATACAAGAACTAAGATTGAAAAGGTCCGCTGAACTATTGGAACAGGGGAACTTAAATATTTCGGAAATAAGCTATCTAGTTGGTTTTAATAACCCCAAGTATTTTAGTAAATGTTTTCAAAAAAAATACAATCTAAGTCCAACAGCTTACATTCAGAAATTTTCTGAAAACTTCTTTGATTTAAATTAAAATCGCAATCATACCCCTCTAATTTTTAGGTTTTTGTATTATTTAACCCCTATTTCTGAACTTTTGAAAACCTCTATTGTGATAGTTTTGAAAAGGTTTTAATAGCCTAGGTATAGTCTTATGAGATACCTACAAGACAGGCAAGTTTAAAACTGATTTAAGTTACTAACTAAATAAACTAAACTTATGTATGAAAGTGAAATTTTTAAAAAACTAAAGAATTCACTCTTTGGGGTTTTCCTTTTTTTAACCTTATCAGCATTTGGTCAACAGCAAAAAATATCTGGTACAGTTGTATCCAGTGATGATGGTCTAGGTATTCCAGGAGTTAATGTAATCGAAAAAGGAACAACTAATGGCACATCTACCGATTTTGACGGTAATTATACCATTGCCGTATCTAATAAAGATGCCATTTTAATATTCAGTTACATTGGATTTGTTGCTCAAGAACAACCGCTAAATGGAAATAGCACCTTAAATGTTACACTTAAAGAAGATGTAAGTGCCTTAGATGAAGTAGTGGTTGTTGGCTACGGTACATCCAAAAAATCAGACATTACAGGTTCTGTGTCATCCGTTAAAGCTGAAGAACTTGCTGCATTTCCAGTACTTACTGCAGAGCAATCTTTACAAGGTAGAGCTGCGGGTGTTGCCGTACAATCAAACAATGGTGGTGAACCAGGAGCGCCAATTTCTATTAGTATTAGAGGTAACACTTCAATTGGTGCAAGTAGTGAGGCTTTAGTTGTAGTAGATGGTTTTGTAGGTGGCACATTACCCCAACCATCGGACATTGAGTCTATAGAAATACTAAAAGATGCCTCAGCTACAGCCATTTACGGTTCAAGAGGTGCCAATGGTGTTATTTTAGTTACCACTAAAAAAGGAAGCAAGGGTAGAATGGTTATAGAATTAAACTCTTCTTACTCATCTCAAAATGTATCTGAACGCTTAGAATTATTAAATGCCTCTGAATTTGCCACTTACAGACAAGCTATAAATCCAACATATGAGCAAGGTACAGCAAATATTGATTGGCAAGATTTAATATATAGAACCGGCAGTGTTTCTAATCATCAACTTTCTTTCTCTGGAGGTTCAGAAAAGATTAATTATTACGTGTCTGGTAATTATTTTAATCAAGAAGGTGTAGTTATTAATTCAGGTTTTGAACGCTTTTCATTCTTAAGTAATATTGATGTTCAAGCAACAGACAAATTAAAATTAGGATTCAATGCATTTGCAAATGTAGGCAATAGAGACGGCGTTCAGAGTCAGGCTACCAGTGGTGGTAGCGGTGGAGGTGATGTTATCTCAACGGCTTATCGTTTTGCACCTGATACACCCGTTCAAGATGCAAACGGGGTAAATACTACCAATCCTGTTGGGGATCAGTTTGACAACCCTTTTGCTATTGCAACTGAATCAATAGACGAAACTAAAACAGATGATTACAGAGCTAATTTTTATGCCGATTATCAAATTATAGATGGCTTATCTTTTAAAACAACTTTTGGTTATGGGACCACAAACAGCACACGTGGACGTTTTCAACCCTCAACACTTATAGGTCAAGCAAGTAATCAAGGGGGTATTGGTAGTATACAAGCAATTAAAAGAAAAGATATTCTATCAGAAAATTATCTTACCTACACTAAAGAAATTGGAAAAGGAAATCTAACAGCTTTGTTGGGGTATTCCTATCAAAAAACCAGAACCGAATCTTTTGGAGCAGCAGCTCAAAACTTTATTAGTAATAGCCTTTCTTATTTTAATTTAGGAGCAGGATCAGATATACAAACTCCTTTTTCTAGTCTTGTTGAACGTGAAATAGTATCACAATTTGGGCGACTTAATTATGAATATGATGATAGATATTTAATAACATTCACTGCAAGAAGAGATGGATCGTCTAACTTTTCTAGAAATAATAAATATGCCTTTTTTCCTTCAGGTGCAATCGGATGGAGAATTTCAAATGAAGAATTTCTAAGAAACAATACTACCATTTCTAATTTAAAACTTAGAGCTAGTTATGGTCTAACCGGCAATCCAGCTATTTCTCCTTACCAATCATTGGCGAGCTTTAGCAGAATTTATTCAAACGTTGGCGACCAGACTGTTAATGCGGTGGTACCTGAACAATTGGCTAATCCAGATTTAAAATGGGAAACCTCATACCAAACTAATATTGGATTTGATTTAGGGTTATTAGACAATAAAATAGCCATGACCTTCGACTATTACACCATAGACACCAAAGATTTAATTCTTGGAGATTCTTCTGCACCAGAATATATAGGTTTTGCAAACTTAACATCTCTTAGAAACATTGGTGAAATTAATAATAGAGGGTTAGAAATTACTTTAAATACAAAAAACATCACTAACGAAAACTTCAGCTGGAGTACGGATTTTAACTGGTCAAGAAACCGCAATGAGGTAATAAAATTAGTAGATGGCCAAGATATATTTCTAGATTCTTCTCCAGGGTCTTTTTTACAAGACGAAACACATCTTTTAAGAGAAGGTGAAGCTGTAGGTGTATTTTGGGGTTATGAGTATCGAGGAGTTAACCAAGGTACACCAGAAACCGGGACTGCAGGCTTTGCAGAAACAGGAGCTGGTGATGAATTATTTACAGATATTGATGGAGATGGTGTAATTACAGGAGCAGACAGAAAAATAATTGGTGATCCTAATCCAGACTGGATTGCAGGCTTTAATAATAATTTAAGGTATAAAGATTTTGATTTAAATATCTTTTTCCAGGCATCGGTGGGTGGTGATATTTTCAGCTATACTTTTCTTGAATTAGCTTCAGGAGAATCAAACGCCACCCCAGAGGTGCTAAATGCCTGGACACCGTCAAATACTAATACTAATATACCATCTGCAGCAGTACGGGAAAAAAGAATAACTGACAGATTTGTTTACGACGGCAGCTATATTCGTCTTAAGAACCTTGCACTAGGCTACAATATCCCACAAGATATCGTATCAAAGTTTGGTATGCAATCAGTTAGATTAGGGGTAAGTGGCCAGAACTTATTAACATTTACAGACTTTCCTGGTACTGATCCAGAAGCAAGCTACCAAAGTCAAGGAAATCTAAATAGTAATGTTAATAGAGGTTTCGATTACGGTAGTTACCCTAACATAAGGGCCTACACAGTATCATTGAATTTAAAATTTTAAAAAGAATAATATGAAAAGGTTACAATATATCGGACTATTACTTTCTCTCATATTTATTGGGTGTTCAGATTTAGAAGAAGTACCCGTAGGACAACTTTCTCCTGACGGCTTGATTAATTCCCCCGAAGACGTTCAAACTCTAGTAAATGGTGCCATAGGTAATATGGCTACCGAAGCCTATTGGGGAAGAAAATTATCATTACCTATTATGTTACGGAGTGATATGGTTTCTATAGGCGATCAAGGAACTCCTGGTCGTAGGCAAGATGTTGACCGGTTTTCAATGGCCTCAGATAACGGAATGGTAACCGCTTTATGGCCTAGAGCTTATCAAGTTATTGCAGGTACCAATGAGGCTATTGCAGCGGCAGCTAGGTTAGATTCACCAGCTGAGCAATTAAATCCAGTAGTGGGTCAAGCCTATTTTTTTAGAGCATATACTTACTATCATTTAGTGCGCTTATTTGGTGACATACCTTATTTAGATGCACCTGTAGAAAATATAGATGATGCTAAAACCATCTCTAAGACATCTGCAGACCAAGTTTATGCCAATATTATTGCAGATTTAGAAATGGCCAAAGAAATGTTACCAAACACACAATCTGTTAGAGCGTTACCCAGTAAAGCTACAGCTGCAGCATTCTTAGCTTCGGTATACTTAACTTTAGGAGAATTTCAAAATTCTTATAATGAAGCAAAATTTATTATCGATGGTGAAGCTGAATTTAATCTTGGCTTAGCGAGTGATTTTCAAGATTTATTTGACCATAGTAAACAGGCCGGTTTAAATGAATTTTTGTTAAGTCTAGATTTTAATGGCTTTAGTGAAGGTAATGATGGAAGAGACTATACCCCTGCACTTACTGGAATTAGAGCAAACGAACGCGGTAATATTGGTGGTGGCTGGTCTGTTGCCGTACCCACGATTAATGTATACAACTCATGGGACGGACGGGATTACAGAAAAGCGGTAAGTCTAGATACCACTGGTATCTTTGGAGGTGAAGAATTACGCTTCGATAGATTCCCCGAGTTTGATTCAAGAAACATTCAGAGTGCTTATATCGCAAAATATACTCGCGCAATCGGACCTACAGGAACAGGCAATGGTAGAGCCTCTAGTCTTAATTATGCACTTATGCGGTATGCTGAAGTGCTTTTGATTGCGGCAGAAGCATTAAACGAAATAAGCCCCGGTTCAGGTGAGGCTGTTGGGTATATAAATCGCGTAAGAGCAAGAGCAAGAGCGGGTAATGGTTCTGATTTTCCTGCGGATGTAGTTAGTGGACTTTCCCAAGAAGAATTTAGAGATTTAGTACTTGAGGAACGTAAATGGGAACTTGCTTTTGAGTTCAAGCGATGGTATGATATTAAGAGAAGACAACTGGGATCAGAGGTTTTTGGTCCAAATGGCTTAGAACCACAACCCAATTTTGACCCATCAAGAGATTATTTGTTCCCCCTTCCTTTTGATGAGTTAGATCGTAATCCAAACTTAGCACCGAACAATAAAGGTTATTAATATTCCCTCAGAAGATGTGGCCTTGAAAAAGGCCACTCTTTTTTACCCTTCAATGTATGACTTCAAAAATTAAGTATTTAGTTTTTGTCCTAACCTTTGCCTCGCTATTTTTAGCCTGCAAGAAAGAGACAAAAGAATTTAAGGAAACCCAAGAGGCAACTATTGATTCCTTATTATCCGTTAGATTCAAACACCTTTTAAAGCATCCTGTTGACTCCCTCAGCTTCCCCAGAAGCTATTCCCTAGAGAAAAAAGAAATCAACAAAGTTCCCTCCAAAGATTGGACCAGTGGTTTTTACCCCGGCAACCTTTGGTTGTTATACCAACTTACAGGTGACGAACGGTTCAAAGAACAAGCAATAAAATGGACTGCATTAATTGAAAAAGAAAAATATAATGACCAGACCCATGACATGGGTTTTAAAGTCTATTGCAGTTTTGGTCAAGGTAACAATGTACAACCCAACCAATCATATGATGACATCATCGTAGAAAGTGCCAAAACCCTTAGCACTCGATTTAATAAAAATGTTGGCAGTCTCCGTTCTTGGGATTTTAATAAGGATATCTGGGAGTTTCCCGTCATTATTGATAACATGATGAATTTGGAATTGCTCTTTGAAGCTACTAAAATTTCAGGGGATAGTACCTACCATGACATTGCAGTATCGCATGCCACCACTACCCTTAAAAATCATTTTAGAGATGACCATAGCAGTTACCATGTAGTGGTTTATGATACAATTACGGGCAAAGCCAAAGACAAGGTTACCCATCAAGGTTTTGATGCTAATTCAGCATGGGCTCGCGGTCAGGCTTGGGCAATTTATGGCTATACCATGACCTACAGATATACAAAAAATCCAAAATTTTTGCAGCAAGCCATTGCTACTTTTGACTTCTACCTGAACAATCCTTCTCTAAGAGATGATGGTATACCCTATTGGGACTTTAATGACCCAGAGATTCCTAATGCAGTACGTGATGTTTCTGCTGCGACCATAATAGCATCCGCCTGTTACGAACTACATACCTATACTGACTCTCCAATGTATAAATCCTATGCCAATAAGGTTTTAAACACCCTAAAATCAAAAGAATATATTTTAGAAAAAAGTATAAATGCACCTTTTATATTAAAGCATAGCACAGGTAATTGGCCTAAGAACGACGAAATGGATGAACCTATAGTTTATGGTGACTATTATTTTCTAGAGGCTTTGTTAAGACAGCAAAAAATATAAATAATTTAAGGTCTGTTCTTCTACTACCCTTGGTAGTACAGGATGGATTAAAACCAATCTGACAATATTTTCATCTTTTTTAATAATTACCTCAAATGAGAGCATCAATTATATTTCTAAGTCTACTTTTTTCTATTGTTGGATGTCAAAACAAGGAAAGTACCACCGCGCTTCGAAGCAAAACCAACATTAATGAAGAGTGGTACTATCTTGAAGATAACGCAGAAGGTATTGAGCTCATACAAAATTTAGATTCTTGGGTAAGCATAGATTTGCCCCATACTTGGAACAGTGAAGACCCCACGGATAATGAAGCTGGATACCGTAGAAGTGGTAGTTGGTATAAAAAAGTATTGTCATTTGATGGGATTGATGCAAATACGCGCTACAACCTTTACTTTGAAGGAGCCAATATAACAACTGAAGTCTATGTAAATGGGAAAAAGGCTGGTGGCCATATTGGCGGATATATCGGTTTTGAAATTGATATAACGTCCTATTTGAACAAAGGAAATAATACCATTTTAGTTCGGGTGGACAATGGGTACAATCGTGATGTGATTCCTTCTCAAAAAAGTGATTTCTTTATATATGGGGGAATCACTAGAGATGTCTGGCTTGTAACCAAACCAAAACTGGCTCTCGGCACAGTTAAGGTAACTACTCCGACGGTATCCCACAAAACTGCCGATGTACATCTTGAAATTCCCATCGCTGATTATAATACTACAGCTCCTTTAAATATCAAAGCAGTACTTAAGAATCCTAAAGGAGACGTCGTGGTATCGGCGGAACAAACGGTAAAAGGAGAGACTAGTAAAATGGCATTGACGAATATTGAAGATCCCATGCTTTGGGATATTGACGACCCCAACCTTTACGAAGTGGTCGTATCGCTATTTAAAAATGACCAGTTGCTCGATGAGACAAGTGAAAAAGTGGGCCTACGGTGGTTCGAGTTTAAAAAGAACGGTCCTTTTTACCTCAATGGAAAAAGGGTGCTCTTACGAGGAACCCACCGCCATGAAGAACATGCCGGAGTTGGCGCTGCCATGAGCAATGCACAGCACCGAAAAGATATGGAACAGATTAAGGAAATGGGGGCCAATTTTGTGCGTTTGGCGCACTATCCACAAGACCCTGAAATCTACAAGGCTTGTGATGAGTTGGGTATTCTTGTTTGGGACGAATTACCCTGGTGCCGCGGAGGTTTGGGCGAAGAAATATGGCAAACGAACACCAAAAACATGCTGCGTGAAATCATAGACCAAAACTACAACCACCCTAGTATCATTATTTGGTCTCTGGGAAATGAAATGTACTGGCTGCCCGATTTTGAAAATGGTGATGATATCGATAGAATGAATGCATTTTTGACCGAACTCAACGACATTGCCCATGAAATGGACCCTACACGAAAAACAGCTATCCGTAAATACTATGAGGGCGCAGAAATCGTGGACGTATTTTCACCGTCCATATGGTCAGGCTGGTACTCAGGGAGTTATAAAAGTTATCAGAAGGCGATTGATACTTACAAACCGCAATACGACCATTTTTTACACACTGAATATGGCGGTTCTAGCCACGTAGGCAGGCACACTGAAAACCCTATTACAGGTGAAGGCGTAATTAATTCAGACGGTTGGGAAGAGGCTATAGTACAGACCAAAGTGGCGAATATAGCACAAATTGGGGATTGGAGCGAAAACTATATCGTGGATCTCTTTGATTGGCATTTACGCATTACCGAACAAGATTCCACTTTTGTAGGCAATGCACAATGGGCTTTTAAAGACTTCGGAACCCCATTACGACCCGAAAACGATATTCCATACATGAATCAAAAAGGCTTGGTGGATCGTAACGGCAATCCCAAAGATGCCTATTACGTATTTAAAAGTCATTGGGCCAAAGATCCTTTTGTGTATATCGAATCCAAAACATGGACTGAACGCCAAGGCCCCGCAGGAAAAAAGCGAAACCTTAGCGTATTTAGTAATTGTGATGAAGTAGAACTAACCCATAACGGTATTAATTTGGGTAAAAAGAAAAAGGATATTTCAAAATTTCCAGCATCAGGACTCACTTGGGACATCGACTTTAAGGAAGGAAAAAATGAGTTAATCGCAGTGGGTATCACTAAAGAGGGTATTGTTCAAGACACCTTACTAGTGAACTATCGTTTTCAAAGAAATGACACAGCCAAAGGCCTTGAGCTTTCTTACAAGCTCATGAAAAATGGTAATTATTTAGTTACGGCAACTGCTATAGACAAAGATGGGTTACGCTGCTTGGATTATGAAGACAAGGTATATTTTCAATGCCTTGAAGGCGGAGCAACGCTCAAAAACCAAGGTACCCCCACGGGTAGTGAAATAATAGGTATGGCTAATGGGCGTGCATCCATAGAGATAATTCCCGATAGCACTAAAACAGAATTAACCGTCATGGTACTCAATCAAAATTTTAAGGGTACATATATTATTATACCATAGTTTAGCGCTAATGTATTTTTTAAGATTAATTGTAGGTTTAGTTATTCTGTTAAGTTCTTGCGAAACAAAAAGCTACAGAACCCTAGTTTTTATTGGAAGTTTTACCGAAGGTAAGCCCTCAAACGGCATTCGGGTATATGAATTTGACCAAGCTTCAGGAGAATTAGAATTGCTTTATGAACAATCAAACACCATTAATCCTTCATTTCTAAAAATTTCTGACGATGGGCGCTTTTTATATTCCGTGATGGAAAGTCAGTTGCCCACACATGGCAAGGTTGCCGCTTTTGCGGTGAATGCTATCAATGGAAGCCTATCTTTTTTGGGTTCCCAAGATGCGGGGGGAAGAAATCCTGTTCATTTATCGTTGCATCCCTCTGGGAAACAATTGGTAAACTCCAATTACACGGATGCGGGAATCTCGGTTTTTGCCATAAATGCAAACGGAAGCCTAAACCCATACCACCAACTTCTCCAATTCAAGGACAGCAGTATCATAAAAGCTAGACAGGATAAGGCACATTTACATTCCACCAATTTTACACCCGATGGTGAATTTTTATTCGGACACGATTTAGGTGGCGATAAAATCAGGACGTTTAAAGTAACCGACACTGAAGATAACATATCACTCAAAAACTCTGAAAATATAAAGGCAAAACCAGGTAGTGGCCCACGGCATTTCACCTTCCATCCTAATGGAAAATTTGGCTATGGATTGGCAGAATTAAGCGGTAAGGTTACAGCGTACATGTACACAAAAGGCCATTTAAGTTTTATTAAAGATTATTCCTCCTACGCAATTGAACAAGATTTGTATAGAGCGGCCGATATTCACATTTCACCTGATGGTAAATTTTTATACGCCTCTAACCGCGCACCAGAAGAAGATAGTATTAGCATCTTTTCCATTAACCAAGAAACAGGCAAACTCAATTTAGTAGGTCATCAACCTACACATGGCAAACACCCTAGAAATTTTTGTGTAGACCCGTCTGGCAAATATGTATTGGTGGCCAATCAGTTCAGTGATAATATAGTTGTATTTAAACGCAATTCAAAAACGGGGACTTTGACCAAGCTTTCTCAAGAAATTCAAATGAATAATCCTTCGAGCTTGCAGATGTTCACCTACGAAGTCCCATAAAATTTCTCTTAAACCATTATCCTTATATTCTATAGCTGCAGTAATACCTATACCACTTTAATACTACAATCAATGGAATTAATCCCTTCTTCAAAATCAATTTGCAACGGTATGGCCTGCATACCCGGAACCATATTGAACACCCTACTCTTTTTGGTCTTCCTAATGGTAATCGGAGTATTGACTGAAACCACTACCTTACCCTCTTTTTTATACACCTCAATTTCTTGCTTGGATACTTGTACGACTTTTTCGTAATTAGGGGATATTAAGGGTAACACCAAAGAAGCGGCGCCAGAACTCTGGTCCCAATTTTTGGTCATAGCCGTGATTTTTGTGACCTCATCATCAAAACTATACGTGAGATAAAATTGGGCGTTGGCAAGTTGTTTTTGGTCTTTATCAGTGAGCTGTGTTTTTACACTTATCACAGATTTTCCTGAGGCCTGACTTGTTAAAACATCGGCCTTTCGGTCATACAAATTGGTAAACCAGCTCCCGCCTTTTTTTACTTCCATTCTTGGAGTTAGGGCGATATCTTCATCGTCAGGCTGGGGTTGCTGATTATACGGTTCCACCAAAAGATATTCCGCCATACTGGCTGTAAACAATGGCCCTACTTTTTCGTGCCAAAGCACGGCAAGCGAACCACCAGTGGCAGCCTGGGATAGTGGTTTTTTAAAGACCACATCATTCGACGAAACCGTTGCCCGCCATGGCCCCGTAGAAACCAACCAAACGTCAAGGTCAGAAAAGTGTTTTATACCATAGTTTTTACTTCTAGGTAAAAGTGTTTTGGTATTGACTTCTGGAAGTATTTTAGCATTGTCCAAAACAAACGCTAATGATTTGGCGTGGGCAAACGTGTGATGCAAACAAGGGGTAACACCATGACTTTTGTAATGTAGCCCACCAGACAACAGACCATCTACGGTACATTGTTGTAGAAGTTCGGTGCTGCGGTAGGCAGCTGTACCAAAGGTCGGGTTTCTATCGGCCATCATGGCAAATGCAGGTTGGCACCCATCAGTAGTACGACTGCCCCAGTAACTCCATTTATTCTGGCGCGTACCCCAACTATTGTCCCATGCGCCATCGGGAAGCATGAACTCTAAATGACCCTCCATCGATTTTTGGACTAAGGCCAAAAGTTCTTCATCTTTTATCGCTAAGGCATAAAGTGCAATGCCATTCAGGGTTTCTTCAACATTGTATCCTAAATCAACAGGAAGCAGTCCTTTTTCACTGGGTTCAGTGGCCGGTTTGTTTTCTCCAAAAATGATATGATTGGGTTGGGTTAGCCTTCCTTGGAATTCGCTGGCCAGTTGTTCGGCATGTGCCAAATATTCCTGATTATCAAACATTGTTCCCCAGAGATGAAGCCCGTAAACCGCACTTATGGGATAGTTGGTATGGCTGTAATCGATATTGAAGTTTTTATGTACAAAATCAGCTGCCTTTTTCAACCGCTCTGTCCATTGTTGTTTTATTTCAGGAGGTAAAACATGACCATGGTGATGCAAAGCCTCAGCGAGGGCAATTGCACCAAAAACGGTTATGCCTGGCCATGATTTAGGATTAGGAACTACCGTCCAACTACCATCTTCTTTAGATACATTTTCTGACCATTTCATGACTTTAAGAGCAGCATCTAAATATTTTTGTTCTTCTGTGGTATCTGCCATGTACAAAAACGGATACACCGCATCCATACATCTTCCATGAATTCTATCGCAGGCATCACAGAACAAAGCCCCGTGCAATGCGGGATTGTCTGGATTATCGATTTGGGTTGCGAGCATGGCATCACACCATTCGGTCAACAATTCGGCAGATAAGGTTTTAAAAGGAAGTTCTTCCGCTAGGATTTCGGAGGTATTATTTTTGTTATCCTTGCAGGCATGCATAGGAACTAATAGCCCCATACTGGCCATAAGTGAAAGTTGGGTAAAGCTGCGTCTTTCCATGAAATTAGTGTTAGGTTTTACTCTAATGATACCAATAATAACAAGACTCCTGCATTTTGATATCCTGTACCGTACTGTAAACCACCGTAGACCTAAAATTTTATACTTTAGTGAAAGACCTATTCCATGTAAAACACCTCTTCCAGTGTGGTTGAAATAGGGGAATTATCGGGATTAGTTTCCATAATATCCGCCATAAAGGCCCACCATTTTTGAACGATTGGATTATCGGCTAAATCTTGAGATCCTCCATTACCAAATACCTTTTGAAATGCAAAAAGAGTATCAGTTTCCTCATCAAAAAAGATGGAATATTCGCTTACACCTGATTCTTTTAAAAGTTTTTTCAATTCTGGCCAAAGTTGATTATGACGCGCTGTATACGCCTTTTTTTGACCAGGATTCAATTTCATTTTAAAGGCGATTCTTTTCATAGTATGATGTTTTCGTTGTGATTACGCGTAGTTTCGTTTTTTGCGCTTCCGCATTTTGTTGGCTTCCCTATCATCTTTAAATTTTTCCGTAACGGGATTCCATTGTAAAGGCCGGTTCAATTCATAAGCGATATTCGCTACATGACATAGACTTGCTGACCGATGTCCAATTTCAACATCGCAAATGGGCTGCTGTCTGGTTTTGATGGAATCCAGCCAATTTTGATAGTGATTACCTTGGTCTTTTAACAGTTCTTTGGTATGGTCACCATTGGACATTAAAATGCTGCTTGGTGTCGTTTCCAGAAAACTTCTGCTCACATCCAAACTTCCTTCGCTACCGATAAATCGAACAGCCCAACCTCTACCGAAATCCTCGTGCACCAGTTCAATTCCGTTTTCGTAAAACATTCGTAGGCCCCTTGTGGCTTTTGGGTCTTTTGGCGGGATAAACGATACGGGGCCAGTGCGGTCCATACCTAGGCACCACTGTGCAATATCAAACATATGGGTACCCCAATCGGCCAATCGGCCACCGCCAATTTCTTTAAAATCACGCCATGCCGGATACGTTTTCACCACTTCTGGCGCAATAGTATCATGGTAATGAATTAAAGGCACTGGTCCACACCAAAGATTCCAGTCTACACCTTCGGGAGTTTCTTGAAAGGGCAAATCATAACTTCGATAGGGGTCGCCCACATTGACCAATACTTTTTTGATGTCGCCCAACTTACCGGACTTCACAATCTCATTGGCTTTGATAAACCTTTCCCACGAGCGTTGCATACTGCCTACCTGCAAGACGCGGTCATATTTTTTTAAGGCATTGACCATGTCTCTACCATCTTTTATGGTATTGGTCATAGGCTTTTCACAGAACACATCCTTTCCCGATTTCATAGCGTCAATGGATTGTTTGGCGTGCCAATGGTCTGGGGTAGCAATTACTACACCATCAATATCCTTTCTTTCCAAGAGCTCTTGGTAATTCAAATATGTAGTAACGGTATCATATCGGGAAAGACCTTTTTTTTCTGCATAATACTGCCCTACTAGTTCTTTGAACCCTTCCCTTTTGGATGACCATACTTCAGCACCGGCCACGATTTGAGCAACTGTATTCGAAATAAACTTATTAGCCAGAATACCGCCCTGCTTCCCTAGACCTATATAACCCAAATTGATTTTGTCATTAGGAGAGGTGAAACCACGACCCAAAACATGCCTTGGAACTATAGTAATTAATCCAGTGGCCATGGCCGTATTTCTTATAAAGTTCCGTCTGGAAATACTTTTATTTGTTTGTACCGTTTCTTCTTTGACTTCTTTCATAAGTTTCCGCTTCGTTTCATCTAGTTATCATTCTGCCATACAAGGATATATAAGTTGTTGGATGTCCTCCACATTTTTAAGCTGAGCCAACACATCACAGTAGTCTGAAATACCCATCATACTTCCTGAATTTACAAACATTCTACGTAATCTTTCTATTGCTTTTTCCATACTACCCAATTGTTCATAAGGCCATATATTTTTATCATCCAAATAGGCATATAAAAAATCATATGCCTTTTTTAGGTCACCCTCCTCCGAGGTACGTTCCCAAAGCTTGACCCCTAATTTCTTTCCATAAAAAGCCAATCGGGTTAACGCGGAAAGGTTCAAAATACTATAGGTAAGTCCTTTAGTTCGCTTGATTTCATGGGGTTGGCTACCATCCGCCTCTATTTGTACGCTTATACGTTCTTTAAAAACGGAATTGAGTACCGCCTTGGCCTCTTCTGTTTTCCCAAAAAACATTAAAAGTGAAACAACCTGCACATCGTACAACGAGCCATGATTGTTATTTCGGGTTTTTTCAAAAACACCAAAATCGCTGGTTTGTAACCAAAGTAAATAGTCGTTAAGCCATTTCTTAAGCCCAGCACCCATTTGTTGGGGTAAAGTATTTTTCAATTCCAGGATTTCAATGGCCGTGATAATGTGTGAAATGCCAGAAAACTCTATGATTCCAAATCCCCTTCCCGTGTTTTTACCGGGTATACCTTGGGCGTGCTCAAGATTTGGATTCATACGGGTTGCTTCATCCAAAAACCAAACCTTTAAAAGTTGTTGTACCTTTTTTGCATATTTCTTTTCGCTTGAAAAAAAATAGGCCAAAGACAATACCTGCGCATTAGCAATAAAGCGGTCTTTTGCTGGGTCGTCCACATTATTACCGCGGGTCATCGGATTGACCAAACCATCCTTTCGTATCCATGGTAGGCCATTTTTTTTCTCGGGGTCAGGCCACCAGTAGGGCGCTAAACTAAGGTAATCGTGCTTATCCCCACTGGCCGCTACCTGCTTTTTTTGCATTACCGAAAATGGGCCTTCATCTAAGGCCTTGTCCGCTTCATTTATCAATTTTAGGTAGGCGGGCAGGTAATTGGCATCTTCATTTTGAATGGCTTTCTTGACCTCAACCAACTTTTCATAGTCCAAATTGGTCAATTGGGCATTACCTTCCATAAAAAAGCCTAACCCTAGAACGAATAAAAGAAAGTAAACGACTGTTCTTCTTTGCACTAATCCATTTTTAACAGCTCACTACCAGCCAATAAAAAGGCGCCTGTACCATAATTTTGCCAACTGTCCGCCGTTGCTGGTTGCGGGTCTGCCCCAATATCTTGCACCCAGCCTACCATGCCATTTTCATGCTGGCAGGCTACTAAGGCGTTCCAGGCTTTTTTAACTACTGGACCATAAGTAGCTTTGTCAAGTATACCATTGTTTACCCCCCAAGCCAAAGCAAAGGTATAGAAGCCGCTAGCACTGACTTCACCATGGTCCCATGATTCAGGGGAAAGCAAACTTGTTCTCCAAAGACCGTCTTCATGTTGTAGGTCTTTAATTTTAGCGGCCATTTCTTTGTAAAGGTTGATGTAGAAATCACGATGTTCGTAGTCTTTGGGCAAATCGGTCAATACCAATACTAGACCGCCCAAAACCCATCCGTTTCCACGTGCCCAGAATATTTTTTTACCATTGGGTTCTTTTAAATCTTTATCATTGACGCCCCATTGATAACGGGTATCTCTGGCAAAGAGGTGTTCCTCTTTATCAAACAATAGGTTATAAGTTTCCATGTAATATTTGTGCATCGCATCCAAATATTTTTCTTCTCCCGTTTGTTTGGCATAAAGAGTAAGTACCGGTGGCGCCATAAAAAGCGCATCACACCACCACCATAGTATTTTTTTGAATTCCATTTTATCCGAGCCGTCTTTCCACTTGTTAGGTTCGTACAAATGAATATCTAAAAATTCTTTTGTTGGTCCCAAATCTACTAGATTCTGTCTCGTAGAATTAGCATAGAGATAGGAATAGGAAATCGCCACATCATCCGCATGATAGGTTCTGTAAAGCGGTTTCCATTCATTTCGATACCCCTGAGTTTTAAGCGCAGCCAAAAATATAGGGTTCCTAGTAGATTCATGAGCCTTTGATACACCAACGTAATAGGCACCGTTGGTCCAATCGGTTGGTGCTAGGGCAAAAATAGGATGGGCCTCTTGCCACTCCATGGCACGCACCATTGCGTGTTCAATTTTTTCTTTATCTAAGGTCATTTGTGCCTGTACGCCTAAGCATAGCAAAAATAGGAAGACACTTTTGTACATTGTATTTGGTGTTCGTCTCATTTGTATCGTTTTACTTGTTTGTTCATCTATTTTTCTAATCTAAATCTTGCGGTCAATCCTTCTTTTGAAGACGTGCCAACTTGTACCGTATAATCTCCCGGTTCAAGAATTTTTTCCATTGTTAAACCCGTAAACTCCAACATTTTTGGAGTTATGGTGAAGGTTACAGTTTTGATCTCACCGGGATTGAGTTCTATTTTCTCAAATCCCTTCAATTCTTTATCTGGTCGGGTAACAGAGCCTATTTCATCTTTTAGATACAATTGTACCACTTCTTTGGCCTTCATATTTCCAGAGTTAGTAACTTTCACGTTTACCGTAATTTCCGATGTTGGCGTAATCGTTGCAGCTGAAAGCTGTAGGTTATCATAGGTAAAATCGCCATAGCTCAAACCATATCCGAAGGGGTACAACGGGCCGTCTTCCAAGAAAAGATAGCCTTTTTTATAATTGATTTCCTTCATGCTGTAATGAAACGGAAATTGCCCAATAGAACGTGGCACGGTGACAGGTAGTTTCCCTGATGGAGAAACTTCTCCAAAGAGTACTTTAGCTATCGCGGTATCGCCCATTTCGCTTAAATCCCATGCATCTAAAATAGCATCAGCTTTCTCAGCCATTATATTTATAGCCAAGGTTCTACGGTGTTTTAAAACGATGATTACTGGTTTGCCCAATGCCTTAATACGCTGGACCAATTCGTCTTGTGGTCCAACAGGTTCTATAGTTGCACGGTCGCCCAAGGCATTATTGAAATAGGCTTCCTTGGCGGTAAATTCATCACCACCCAAAAACAATATGGAAACATCGGCGTCTTTTGCCAGATTTGTCAATTGCTCTAAGGCCTTTTCATCTGTAGGCAACACAACTGGAACGCCTTTGTTTCCGTCCGTGAGTTCAAAACCTTTATTCGCTACATAGGTAACCTGTTTGCCCGTTACAGCTTCAAAAGCTTTCTGGGTTCCTTCATCTAATAACGGTCCCAACAATGCTATTTTTTGTGTTTTTTTCGTTAATGGAAGGGTGTTGGCTTCATTTTTCAATAAGATAATGGATTCCAAATCCGCTTCTTCTGCCAAGGCCAAGGAAGAGGCTGACCTCACCTCTTTTTCCGTTTTTTTAATATCCACATAAGGATTATCAAAAAGGCCCAATCTCATTTTGGTTCGAAGCACTCGTCTCACGGAGCGGTCTATCATCTTTTCAATCGAGGGGTCTTTTTTGACCATTTCCGGCAGATAGGCATACGAATCTTCGGCATATAAATCGATATCAATACCAGCTACCAATCCCATGAGAGCAGCGGCTTCAGGACTTTCAGCAACCTTCATAAAATAATACAGTCGTGCAATGTCGTTTGAGTCGGAAACCACATAGCCATCAAAACCCCATTGGTCTCTTAATACGCCCGTTAACAGTTCTGGATTGCCATGACTTGCTATCCCATTTATATCGCCATGAGATGCCATAATGCCTAACGCTTTTGCTTCTTTTACGGCAGCCTCGAAAGGTGGGTAAATTTCATCAATCAAGGTTCTCGGCGAAATCTCGATGGCTGCAAAGTTGGAACCACCCAATACTTGTCCGTAGCCAGCAAAATGTTTGGCTACGGCACCAATGTGGGTTCCGTTAACCAAACCTTCGTAATCACCCTGAACACCTTTAATAGCATTGAGCACCATCTGGGTCGTCAAATAGGTGTCTTCACCAAACGCTTCCGACATACGACCAAAGCGTGGGTCACGAACCAAATCCGCCTCTGGTGAGTGGCACATATGCATACCGCGTAAACGCGCTTCCCTGCCCACCACATCCCAAATGCGGTTCACCAGTTCAGGATTAAATGTAGCTGCTGAATTTATGGGGCGACCAAATTTGGTACAACCTGCGGCATCCACTCCGTTGTAGGATTCCGTGACAAAGAGTGCTGGTATACCCCAACGATTACTCTCCATAATGTACTTCTGCAATTCATTATTGAGTTTTGCCGCGGCTAATGGAGAAATATGCTCCCCAGGATTTTTAATGCCCGCAATACCCAACTTCAACTTATCAACGACTCTATCGGACAATTTCAATCGACCTTTTTCATCAGATTCCACCCCTATATTGGCGTGGAAAATCCGCATTTGTGCCACTTTTTCCTCCAAAGACATTCTGGGCAGCAAATCATTTACCCGTTCTTCTATAGAAAGGGAAGCGTCTTTGTAGGGCATTTTGCCCTTTTGTGCAGTTAAGCCAAAAGTTACAAGGGAAAGAATAATTAAAACTTGGTATTTCAATGGTTTCATATATGTTTGATTTATTTTAACGCTGTGCCTTAAATTCAGTCTTTATTCAAATTTTTAGGGTCTTACAATTTCACTGCGCTCCGCGCTTTCGGCCTCTTCAAAGGTTTTACCTTCAACATACAGCACAAATCGGTCCAAACCGTGAAATTTCGAACGGCCAGAAACTTCCATGGTGTAAACACCCGGTTCATCAAAAGTGACAAAAATATCGTGAGGGTCATTGTCGCTTGTATTGGAACGCCAAAACCATTCCCCTACTCGATTCATATACACCTTAAACCAGCCATCGGCACTGCTTCCTTCAGGATTTGGGGTTTTTCCCGTTCCTCTGGGATACACGATACGTCCATCACGCTCTCCGAAAAAATCAGCCGCGTCATTGAATCGCAACCAAGAATCATTGGCCTCGGACTGTGTTTCTCCTTCAGTAATTCTTGACCTCCAAATAAAGCGATAGGTGCCTGGAGTACTTATATTAAGTTTATAAGTCAACATCCCATTACCCGGCATTTGAAAACTATCAGGATTGTTCCACACCAAATAGCCTTCCCCATCAAATCCTTCCAAGGTTGAACCACGTTGCCATTCCAGTTCACCTTCCACGGTTTCAAATTCCACACTAACGATACCTTCACGTTCTAAATAAATTATTCCGTCTGGTAAGGATTCGTCATCATCGGACTCTTCTGCCGCTTCTTCAGCACTTTCTTCCTCCATCATTTCTTGCATAGGTTCTTCTGCCGTATTATCTGAGCTACAGGCCTCGAAACAGCAAATGGCCATGCTTAACAATACTAGTTTACCCCACTGATATTTCTTCATAATTTAAATGTTATGGTATACTTACCAGAGCCCAATTTCACCATATCCAATGATTCATCTTGATAATCTTTCCAAGAGGTATTGTTAATCTGAATACTGTTTTTATTAATGTCTTTAAAAGGAAATAGAGCCATTGTATTAAAAGGCACTTCCAATTCCATGGTTACGTTGCCATTCTCATTTACCCACTTATTTTTAATAGTGCCATAAGGCGTAGGAACGGAAACATCTATATGTTCAATTTGAGTAGGAAATTGAGGGGTTACCGTAAACTCTTTATAGCCTGGATTGTTTTTTGAGGACTTAATACCGCCTAAAGATTCATAGAAATAGGCAGCAAAACCAGAATGCATCGGATGATTCAAAGAGTTGGTTGGACCTTCCATTTCTTCCCAAACAAACTGACGCTCTGGCCAAGTAGTAAAGCCTGAATTCATGACGTAGGTCTGACTGGGAAAATCAGGCGTAGTCAATATTTCATGCGCCAAATCAGCTTTTCCGTTAGCAGCCAGAACTGTGTAGATATAGCGATTCCCGTGAATACCGGTTGAATGATGCCCACCTTTGACAACAACGATATCATGTGCCAAACCATTCACAACCTTTTCTAATTCATCCTCTGGAACCATCCCAAATTGCAATGCTTGTACTGTTGCGGTCTGACTGAGGTACCATTTATGTTCGGTTCCTGTAATGGGTTTCAAATATTCAGCATTAAAGGCTTTTTTTAAGGCCTCTTTTTCAAGTTGCATTTGAGCTGCATATTCACTATCCCCATTCATTTCAGCAAACTTTTCCATAATTCCCAAAACATCGTAGAAATAGGCATTGGCCGATATGATGGGGTCGGTTTCCATTGCACTTGGATTTAATCTTCTATCCCATAAGGGGGGACACCAATCGCCCATACCATCTTGCATGATGCCATTTTCACCCTTGAAGTTCAAATAAAAATCGGTGAGGTTCTTCATTTCATTGTAGTATTCCATGATGATAGCATCATCTCCGTAGTAAACATAATTGTACCATGGCAAATACATGGTGGCCACACCCCAATCTATTTTGGCGTATGTGGATGTGCGCTTGCCCGGTGCAATCATGGTAGGTACCTGAAACATAATATCAGGATCATTTGTTCCTGCTGTGGGGCGCATCTGCGTTCGAATATCCTCCATGTATTTTTTATAGAAATCATACATGTCGTAATTGTAAAGCGCGTACTCGGCAAAGGCGTGGGCATCCCCCAACCAACCGCATTTTTCGCGATGCGGACAATCCTCGGGTATACCATGCAGATTATCTTGAATGGTCCATTTGCTGATGCTATGCATTTTGTTGAACAGTTCTTCAGAAGAATTAAAACTTCCTGTTTCTTCAACATCCGTTGCTACTAAAACAGCTTTAATCATTTCTGCATCGGGTTGCTTAGAAACTCCTTTGACTTTGGCATATCGAAAGCCATGGTAACTAAATTTGGGTTCCCATGATTCCTTGTCATTGCCCTTACAGACATACTTATATATTTGAGGCATGCCATTAGCACCACCTCCTGTTGAACCTTGAAAAATATCGCTGCCATCGGTAAGCAAAGCTTCGGTGGTTGTTACTTCTATCAATTGACCCTCTTTTTCAGAAACGTTCAGTTTTACCCATCCGGCAATATTTTGGCCAAAATCAACTATCCATTCGCCATCAGCTCCCTTAAATACTTTTTGAGGCTCAAATTCTTGTAATTTTTTAATTGGTGAAATTTGCTGTGCGCTCAATTTGCCCACTACTGGAGTGACCTCTTTGGGTCGTCCCCATGAGGCATCGTCATAACCTACCGTGTTCCATTCATTGATTTCGTATCGGGCATCATAGGTGTCACCCCCATAAATATTGTTGAATACAATGGGGCCGGTGGATTCTTTCCAACTTGCATCGGTAACAATATTTTCTTTGGAACCATCGGCATAGGTAACCTTAATCATAAGCTTTACTGTTGGCGGGCCATAGGCCAAATCGCGTTCAGATTCTGGGTCGTTTTTCCAAGAAATGTTTTGCCCGTAAAAACCGTTCCCCATGATAATGCCAAATGCATTTTCACCTGACTTGACCTCGTCAGTAATATCATATTTTACGTAGTACGCTTGTTTGTCGTAATTCGAGGGTGCGGGGTCCAACACGTGGTCTCCTACTTTCTCTCCATTAAGGTATAGTTCATAATATCCCAAACCGCAGATATAGGCTTCTGCATTTTCTACATCTTTCGGTAGGTCCACTTCCTTTCTAAAATAACTGGCCGCAAAACCTTCTACTGGAGTTGGTTTATCCATTTTACCGGTTTTGTAATCTCGGAATCGATACTGAGATGTTCTGGTATCTTTATTCAATGTTATCCATTTGGCATTGCCCCATTGGCTCTCGTCCATTAAACCCATGGTAAACTGTTGTACTTCTGACCAATCGGAAGGTGTATCGTTCTCATCCCAAATCTTGACTTTCCAATAATAGGTTTGCGTGGGTTGTAAGGTTGAACCTTCGTAATCCACAAAAGTGGAAGATGCACTCTGCACTTTTTTTGAATTCCAGCTATCAGCATCTGTTTCGTTCAGTAGTTCCTCGGCAGTGGCCACTAAAATATGATAAGCCGTTTGCGAACGATTAAACCCATCGGCATTGACCACCCATGAGAATTGTGGTTTTTTGTTTTCAATTGCCATTGGATTCCTCTTGTGGTCGGTAGTAACCTTCACAAAAGAAAGAGCATTGGTTTCTTCTTTGCTTTCACAGCTAGCCAACACCATCATAACCAAAAAGGTCAGAAGCGTTTTAAGGACGAAAACAGGTCTATTTTTCGTTGTATCAATCATTGGTTGTATGAGATGGTTTTTGAAAAGTTTATAGTCACCGGACCCAATACTCCCGAAGGCATTAAGGGGTCATCTTTTTTGTAAAAAGGTGCGGTGGTAAATGTGGTTCGTTCTCCTTTGGGCCGTGGTTCATTATTGGTGTACCATTCAGGCATGGTCAAATCTGTTGCACGATGTGGTCCCAATTGATACCCACCATCATTGGCAGGATAACGTTCGTCACCAATCAATCGATTGCTCCACTGATTTGTCACCAGAAGTTCAATGGTATTCACCTCTTCTTTGACAAATTCAGTAATGTTCAATGTAAAAGGAGGCATCCATGATACGGCTACTTTTTCACCATTGATTAGAACCTCAGCAACGATATAAACGGCACCCAAATCCAAAGAAATATTGATGTTATCGGCTACTTGTTCTTTAGAGAGTTCAAATTGCTTTTGATAGCTGGCCGTACCACTATAATAGTAAATGGAATCCAATGGATGTTTGCTCCAATCTATTAAGGAGTCAAAGTCAACAGTACCATCATAACCATGTTTTTTTAGAAAGGTTACTTTCCATTGGTCTGAAATATCCAGAGCCTTAGGAATATCGGTTACCGAAAAATTCCATGCCTTCCCCGTGGATAAAGCAACTTTGTACCTTCCGGCAGTTGCAGTGGTAGCTACTGGACCATTTTCTTCTGACAAAGAAAAGGAGAGATTATCGGTAGGACTTTCGATTGCCACTGTATTTTTTGATGCTTCTCGAAATACCACAAAAACCGATTCGCCAACTTCTAAGGAAATGTTGGTAATCGTACTTTCGTTGTAGCTTTTGAATTGGGCCAGTTTGGTAATCTCACCCGTCATCGGGTTCCATAATTCAGGAATTTTATGATCCACCCGAAAAGAAGTTTGAAACGTTTTGGCGATGCTATCCGCATTAAAAAAGAAGTAGATATCCTCATTGACCGTTTTTCGATGTGCATAGTCCACTGCATCCCCATCTAAAATATCCATATCAGGTGTCAGTTGGGCACGTTCCATCACTTTTTTCCAATCGTTGGTTTCGCCTATTAAGGGTAAGAGCTCCCCTAGCACATTTTTAAATTCGACCAATGCTTCCTTCGATGGATGGTAACCGGATAATTGCATTGGTTTTTGACCCACAATGGTTATACCCGCTTTTGCAATTTCTAAGAGTCGCTTTGCGGTTTTTAGGGAGAGTGTTTCGGTGTTTTTTAGAACTAATATCCTGTAATTTGTGCCCTCTGGAAGTTTTAGTTTATTCCCTTCAATCCGTAAACGGTTCAATAACACATCAGTATTGACATTATCAAAATTTAACTGCTTAGGAATAGCAGGTTTAAAATCGTTCCGATAATAAGAAGAGTTTGGAGTACCCTCACCAATATAAACCAACAGGTCTGCAATAGGAACCCCTTGGCGTAGCAAATGAGAGCCTCTGGCAATATAATCAAACCAAGCAGACCCTGCATTTTTCCACCAAGTTTGGGTTCGGTCAAAATGAAATCCCCAACGGTTCATGGTCATGCCCGGTTCTGCATGAATATTGGCTTGATGCGCAAAACGGTGAAACATAAACTCATTGATACCGTATGTCCACGCCAAGTCTCCTGATGTTTTTGCCATGGCAGGATGCCCTTTCCAATTGATTTGCGGCGTAGAGGTGAACGATTCCGCCGATATGACGGGCTTGCCATAAATATGTGCTGATGAAACTGCTGAAGCTGTTTGGGTAATAGGTCTACTCATCCAACATTCCCCCATCGGAATATCGGTGACTCCGCCCACATCCAAATCATTTAAAGGTCCAAAACCATAAGGTTCAATATAACTCTGAATACCATCGGCATTGCAGAGTTCGGTGAAATATTGAAAGTAGTTTTTGGTCATTAAATTGGTAATGACGTCCCTATAGTCATAAAGCACGGCTTCCGAAGCTGCTGCACTTTGTACAAAACGTCCTGTCACCAAGGGTAACATTTTAATAAGGTCATACCCTTTTTCGCGTTGAAAAATACTGTCGATTCCTTCCGTCCAGTTCTGCCCGCCCATCTCATAGCTGTCAATTTCGGCATACTGTAATGCATTTGGGGCTATTTCTTTTGTGTTTTGAACGACTTGGCCCACAAAAGCATCATAGTGTTTTTTAAAAGCGGGTCGACTCAACTTATCCACTTCCAGTCCACGACCTTCATCCGAGGCCGGATTGTTGAATGCCCCTGTGGAAGTATATCCAAAACGAAGAATAGTCCAGTCACCTTCTGGAAGTTCTGTTTTTAAAACTCCATCAGCATTCATAAATTCACTCAAATCTTTTATGCCTTCCTTGGCAATAATCATATTTTGGGTAGGATTACCAATAGGTGCTAAAGCATGGTCTTCCGTTCTAGCGATGGAGGTTCTCCCCAGCGGATTATTGAGGTAATAGGTACTTGTCAATTCTACCTCCTTAAGCGTGGTAGTTTGATTGAACTGCAAGCGAAAAATCTTTGAGGTAATGTCCTCGAAATGGTCGTTGATGGCCCATTCGCCTTTACCGGTACGGACTTTGAACAGTTCGCGTTCGTTCTTGAAGGTAATGCCATCTTCACTGGTCTGCAGTATCGCCGTTGCTCGTCTGTCATTGAAAACTGCTTTTACGGAGCGTATGGTTTTGTCTTGGTTATAATTGAACTGCAACCAAGGATTGGTATTCTTTAGTTTGTTTAGTTTGGATTCGGCATCTACCTTGCCATCGGTAATCAATTGAATATCTGTCGTTTTATCTGAAGCTTTTACAGTAGGGCGGTTTTTGGCATCATCCAATTCACCTTCTAAACTTGGGTAAGCCAGCACTGCAATATCCTTGTAAAAATTTTCCCTTTTTGTTGGAACCGGTAATTGTATCGTCACTTCACCCCCTGAAACCAGTGATTCACTCCAAACCACCATTTTCATCGATTCTTCTGGCGTTACCCACGGCCCACCACTGGAGGACCAACCATCACAATTATGAACACCAAAGCTTAACCCCAATCGTTCTGCTTCCTTTGCAGCATGGGCTATCATTTCGTGATGTTCATCGGAGTTGTAAATAATAGGTCCGTTGGGAATACCCTGGGTAACATTAAAAAGTAAAAAGCCACCGATACCCACTTCGGCCATAGCTTCTAAATCTTTAGTGATACCAGCTTTGGACATATTGCCACTCATTGCATGCATCCACGTTCTGGGTTGTGCTTCTTTTGGTGGGTTTTTAAATGCTAATTCTAAGTCTTGATTAGACATGTTGTCTCCAACACAAGAGATTAAAAGAAAAAAAAATAAACACCTTATACCAAAAACAGGGTTTTTCATAAAACAACTGAAAGTGAACTAATGTAATTTAAGGTGTATTAAATTGTATCCTGTACTGTTTGGCAAGGTGCTTTAGTTTTAGCATTAAAAAATTGATTATCTGAATTTTACAGTATATCATTCTATATTTTTTTTAGAATAACTATTTTGAGTCTAGTTTCATTACTTAAACTATCTACTTTTGTATAGATGAACGTTTTAGACCTATGGATTTTTTAAAAAGTATATATAACAGATATAGAAGATTTAAATTAAGCAAGACACCGCAACAAAATCTATTTTATGGCTTTCTTACCTATGTGGTTGCTGGAACGTTATTACTTTCATTACCGTGGTTACAAAAAGAAAGCGCTCCATTTATAGACCACTTGTTTATCGCTACATCAGCAGTTTCAACTACAGGTTTGGTTACGGTAAGTGTTTTTGATACTTATAACCTATTTGGGCAATTTGTGGTTATGATTCTATTTCAACTTGGTGGTATTGGCTATTTAACATTTACCACATTTATGCTTTTATCCACGACAAGAAAAATTACCCATTGGCACCAGAGATTATTAAAAACAGAATTTACTTTACCTATTACTATAAAAATCAATGATTTTTTAAAATCCGTAATACTATTCACCGCTATTATGGAATTAGTAGGTGCAATTCTTTTCTTTATCGCTTTTAAAATCGAAGGTATGGAAACAGGGACAGCTTTGTGGAATGCTATTTTTCATAGCATAAGTGCATTTTGTACTGCTGGTTTTAGTTTATTTAATAGTGGATTTACAGCTTATGTGGATAATGGTCTTGTAAATTTTATTATTGCGTTTTTAGCCATTGCCGGGTCTTTAGGCTTTATCGTAGTTACAGATTTTACTTTGTTATTAAGAAAGAAAGAACATAAGTTAAGTTTTACTACCAAAATTATTATCTACGGTTTCATAGTTCTTTTAGGTTTAGGATATGTGTTCTTTTACTTTTGTGAACCTAGTATTCAAATTCTAGAAGGTTCCTCTAAAGGTTACGCAGCTTTTTTTCAAGCTATGACCGCAATGACTACTGTGGGTTTTAATACCGTGGATTTTGGCACATTTAATCTCTCTATGTTAGTAGTCACGGTTTTTTTAATGTATATCGGCGCGTCTCCTTCCGGTACCGCAGGAGGTATGAAGATAACCACGTTAACTGCCGTATTAGCAATCATTAAAAGTAGATTAAGAGGCAGTGCAAAAATTACTTTTTTGGGCAGAGTAATTCCATTTGAACGACTTTACATAGCTACATCTTCTTTTATATTTTATACTATTTTAGTCTTTCTAGGAACCTTTATATTGACATTTTCCGAATCTTTTGCTTTAGAAGATATTATTTTTGAAGTAGCCTCTGCTCTAGGAACTGTTGGATTAAGTACTGGAGTAACTGGAGACTTAACAAACATCGGTAAAGTTACCATCATAGCGCTTATGTTTATTGGTAGACTTGGTGTACTCACTTTTGGTTTGGCCATTTGGATGAAGTCTAAAAATAATGAGGAGGAGCACATTCTTGAGGATGATATTGCTGTATAGTTAAGTTCTTTAATTAATCAATAAATAATTCATCTATGTAAGGACCACTCTCTCCTGTTGTCTCTAATTTAATAGTATTGGCTCCTGATTTTAAAGTAATTATTGTAGGTGTAAACTTCCATTCTTTATCCCAGCCACCAGTAGGTTTAAATTCAATTTTCCTTACAAATTCGTCATTAACAAACAAATTCATAGGATATAACTTTTTCTCATTATTATGCATATATCTAAAACGAATGCTGTAATCTCCATTTTCTCCATCATTTTCTTGGTACCAAGTTATTGAGCCTTCACCTTTTTTAAAATCTACAAAACCTGAACCTTTAAATCTATGGGCATCCGTGCTAGAAATAGCGGTTCCTGTTAAAATACCATCTTCAGCAGCAATATTAACACCTCTACCAATCCACATATCAGCAGAATGCTCATCTCCCCAAAACAAGCCCTCGCTTTTTCCAAAACTTTCTTCCATGTGTAAAACAACCTTATCGTTCTGTTTAACGACGGCTTTAACGGTAGTATTATCCTCAATCCTGAAAGGTTTGGAGTAAGGAATTCCACTGAACTCAGGATTTTTTCCGTCAAGGGTATAAAAAATTTGAATTTCTTTAGGCTGTTGATTACCAAATAACCTTAGGTCCTGTACACTTATGGTTATTTCATTGGATTGGTAAAGGGCTTTATCACCTAAAATGGAGGCAATGAACACAGAAGCATTTGTTGCCGCCTGTTTTTCTTCTAAAAAGAGCCTTGTCTTTCCAAAAAACAAAGCTCGATGATTAGCCTTGGTCCTACTGGTAGGGTCGATTGGATTACCATTTTCCATGGAAACCTTGGTAACATCGCCGTTAATAACATAATATACTTTGTTCTCTGCATAAGGAGAGGGATTATCATCTATATCAAACGCCTCAGATGTCACAATATAGCTTGCCCTAAAACCAGCTTCCGCATTTAATTTTTGTAGCGTATTGCGCAATGTACTGGCTTGGCCTGCTGTAGAAAAAGAGGTTCTATTCACTTCCTTTCCATCAGCATAACCAACAGCTTCTATAGTGCCTTCTTCATAGGGGACCAACCACTCACATTGCATTTCGTTCCAAACGGTTCCAGGTGAATCTTTACCCAGGGATTCTCCATTAAGGAAAAGTTCTACCTCATCTGCGTTTGAATATACCCAAACCGGAATTTTGGTTGCTTTTTTCATTCTTGGGTGTGTCCAATGTGGTAACATGTGTATCATGGGTTCCTTGGTCCATTGGCTTCGGTAAAAGTGATATAGGTCTTTTTTAAAACCTGCAACATCCAAGGCACCGCCCATAAAAAGGTTGAAGGGCAGACCACCATGCACCAGTCCAGCTTCGCCGTAGTAATCAAAGCCTGTCCACCTAAAATGACCGCTGTGCCATGGGGTATCTCGCATAACCTCCCAATATTTTCTTGCAGAAACGCGTACCGTAGCATTATCATAGGAGGAATTGAAACGCTGCTTTCTGTTCTTCCAATCTTTTGGATTTAGCCCTTCATAAAAGAAAATCTCTTTTTCGGTGAGGTTGGGAAGTTCATAGGTACCTGGCAACTCATTATCTCTCCACCAAGTTTGCGTTCTATAATACCCACGTGTTTGCCATGTATGCGGTGCTTCTGTAGATATAAAAGGCTTATCTAAGGTCTTACTTTCAATAAACGACTTGGTTTCAGAACCTCCGTTTACACCTTGTATATCCATGTCTTCCGGATTACCTGCCCCGGAGGTGAACAGTCTTGTTGAATCCAGTGATTTACCGAATTTTACAAGTTCCGGTGCCACCATGCTGTGGGTTTCGTTACCCAAACTCCATACAAAAATACTGGGATGGTTACGGTCCCGGGTAATCCATTCTTCGATATCGGTTCGCCACCACTCATCGAAAGCCTGTTTTCCATAATCTTCGGGTGCTTTTTTATGCCATCCATCAAAAATCTCGTTCATGACCAACAGGCCAATTTCATCACAGATATCATAAAACATTGGTGGTGTAGGATTGTGGGATGGGCGAATGGCATTGATACCCATATCCTTCAATAGCTGTAATTTCCAACGCAACATGGGCTTGGTCCATGCGCCACCAACTGGGCCGCCCTCCCAGTGTTCGCAAACTCCTTTTAATTTTATGTTTTTACCATTAAGCCAAAAGCCACTCTCAGTTTTCCATTCCACAGTTCTAAATCCGAATTTGGTGGTTTTTTCATCAAGCAAGGTTCCGTTTCGGCTTATTTTACTCGTTAAGGTATAAAGTGTAGGTATTTCCGGGCTCCATAATTTTGGGTCAGCAACCGTAATTTCCATTTGAACGGATTTTTGACCTATGGAAACTACTTTAGTACCGCTGACCACTTGGTTTCCATTAGCTGATTGTATTGTATGCTCTACCTTGATTTCTTCAGTCACGTTTGTTAAGGATAGGTCTACCAAGACGGTTCCTGAGTCCACATCAATTTTAGGAGTGGTAACAAAAATTCCATTAGGACTTATATGCGTCGGATTCACTTCTATCAAGCGAACGGGAGCGTAAATACCACAGGGATGATACCATCGGGCCGAAGGCTCCAAACTATTGTCCACCCTTACCGCAACTGTATTTTCACCTTCTTTTAAATGATTGGTAATATCATATCTAAAACTGATATAACCATAAGGCCGTTTACCCAAATAGTACCCGTTTACCCACACTTCACTGTTCATGTAAACCCCATCAAATTCCAAGTAATGGATTTTATTTAGCTTATCCTCATTGATTATAAAGTCCTTTCTGTACCAACCTACGCCCCCATCATGATAACCTCCACCTTGGCCCTGGTCACCTCCTTTACGAACGCCTTTCTCAAATGACCAGTCATGTGGAATATCCAAATTGGTCCAGCCCTCCGGATTTAAGTTTACTTTGGAAAAATCAGGATTATCCTCTAAAATGAAACTCCAATTATCATTAAAACTAGTCTCTATCCGTTGGGCAGAAGTACTGCCTATTGCAAAAAATAGAATGATACAGAAAAGTAAAAAGTGACGCATGTTCTCCTTGATTATAAAACAACTTAAAAACAAACATAGCCTACAGATGGTCAACTTCAATCCTGTGGTGTTGGGTTCAGACAGGACTAATATCTAATACAAAAACCTTTTAAAATAAGAATTTTTTAGCCTTTGTCACCCCACTACAGGATAGTCTTTACCGAGGTATTAAATAGTTTCGAAAAAAATTGAATCGCTATGGTCCGTTTAAATTATCTAAGAATTTACTTGGTGATTTCCCTGCTCTTTGGTGGTTTTGGTTTGTTCAGCTCCTGTTCATCAGCAGATGAAATGCCCGAAATCACCCAAGAAGAAATAATGGAAGAAGATGCTGTTGACGAAAATAGGGATACTGAAGAAACCCAAGGAGAATCTTCAATTATTGATGAGGACACGGGCCCGATAACCCAATGTACCGAGGCTGGAACCAATCAAGAAAGGGCAACCGATATAGCCAATCCAGTCAATGTAGGAGCCCTTGACGATAGAAGCTGCTATGCCAACTACAATGAAATTACAATTGACAATACAATATGGGGCATTTATAATATTACCACCGGGTCTAACCATATGGATGCCCCAAATACATTACAGCCCAGAATTGAACGTTCTTTGTCAAGGTCCCAGACCACAGGTGTAGGTAGTTTTGCAAAGTTTACCGGTACCGTAAGAATACTGGAAGTTGGCAAAACCGATAATGTAGGCTCGGATGGCACCTACATTATGCAGGCAAAAGGCAAACATACCGGAGGTGGTGGCCCTAACGACCCTGCCATTTGTCTCTACTTGGCAAAACCGGTTTATGGTGATGATGGCCATGGCAATCAAGTACAACAATCGTTTGATATTTTTAGGGAACAAATCAACTTCAGGGGTGGTTCTGGTGCAGACGGTAGGGAAATTGTCTTCTTGACCAACATAGAGAAAAATGTACCTACCGAAATTGAATTGGAAGTTGGTTTTGCCGAAGACCCGAACGATGCCACCAAAAAAATACACTATGCCAACGCTACTATTGGTGGGGTAGCCTTTAATTGGAACATTCCAGAACCTGAACGCGGTATCCAGTCCGGAATTAGATATGGGGCTTACCGGGTCAAAGGTGGTCGGGCGCAAATAAGATGGGCGAATACTACCTATGAAAAAGCGGAAAATGATTAAATTCCATAATCTCTGAATGGCTTCTTTACGCTAAAAATGTTACCCAGTTTAAGCTGAGCCAAAGATAAAAAAGAAAAAAATGACCAGAACCATCCGTTCCGAAGAAATGCATTCCGTACTTTTTTCACTCTTTAAAAAACACGGATTTTCTAAGGAAAAAGCAAAACTGTTGGCAGAGGTACATACCGAAAATACGCTTTACGGGGTAAACTCCCACGGCATTAATCGGGTGCCTTTTTTTATTGAACAGTTGCAACGTGGTTTGGTTAAAAAAGATGCTGAGGCTGAAAAGGTAGAAGGGTTTGGTAGCCTGGAACGCTGGGACGGTAATTTAGGTTCTGGCGTAATCAACGCGGTGAAATGCACCAATCATGCCATAGCAATGGCCAAAGAAAACGGCATGGGTCTAGTGGCATTGCGTAATACCAATCATTGGATGCGGGCTGGCTATTACGGTTGGATGGCCGCAGAACAAAATTGTATTGGTATCCTATTCACCAATACGGAGCCCAATATGCCCGCTTGGGGTGGTAAAGAGGCACGATTAGGTAACAACCCCTTAGTTATTGCCATTCCTAGAAAAAAAGGCCCTATCGTTTTGGATACGGCCATGACACAATTCTCTTTTGGTAAAATAAACGAGTACCAATTACGTGGAGAACAACTGCCCTATGATGGTGGGTTTGATGCAGACGGAAATCTTACCAAAAATCCGGAGGATATTTTAACGACCAAAAGCGGACTCCCCATTGGCTATTGGAAAGGCTCTGCCCTGTCCATGGTGTTGGATATGCTCGCCACGCTGCTTTCCGCAGGAAGGTCTACCTATAAATTAGGCATGGAAGAACACGAATATGGGGTCTCACAGATTTTTCTGTGTATGGATGCAGCAACTTTTCAAGATGGAGAGCTAGAGGAACAACTGTTGGAAGAAATCATTTCATACACCAAAGATATTACACCTACCCAACCGGGTGGAAAAACGTACTATCCCGGTGAAAAATCCCTAGCCAATAAAATTGAAAACGAAAAAAACGGAATGCAGGTCAGTGAAGAGATTTGGAATAGGGTAATTCACCTTTTGAACAATTAAAAAACAAGACCATGAAAAATAGCAGAAGAGACGCCCTTCGTAAATTAACAATGGTGCCCGCACTTGCTGCGGCTCCCACCTTATTTGGGGCTTCAGCCAGTAAAAGGGCAACACCTGTTTCCACGGAGCAGCGAGTGCAATACAGCGTTAATGCCTACTCTTTTAATGATGAATTTAAAAGCGGGAAAATGGATCTGTTCGATATGATGGAGTTTGCCGCGGATATTGGACTCAATGCCGTGGATTTAACTTCCTACTATTTTTCAACCTATCCAAACCTACCCGATACGGCTGAGATTTTTGCGTTAAAAAAACGTGCGTTGGAATTGGGTTTGAACATCTCATGGACCGGAGTACGGAATAATTTCGTCACCGCAGATGTGACAGCAAGGGAAAAAGACCGACAAATGATCAAAGATTGGTTGGCGATTTCTTCTCAAATAGGTTCCTCCATCTTACGAATGTTCACGGGCAGGAATATTCCCGAAGGCTACACCAAAGACCAGGTAAAAGCGTGGCTGGTAGAAGAATATAAGTTATGCGCCCAGTATGGGGCAGAAGTTGGGGTCATTGCCGCTTTACAAAACCATAATGAATTTTTGTTTACGGCCGATGAAGTTATCGATATCGTAAAACGGGTGGATTCAGAATGGTTTGGACTTATTCTGGACACTGCGTGCCTGCGCACTACAGCCGACCCCTATGCCGAAGCGGAAAAATTGGCACCTTATGCCAATTATTGGTTTATTAAAGAGCATGTATATCCTAATCAGGAGAAAACACCGACGGATATGGCCAAGATGGCGGCCCTGATCAAAAAACAAAGATTCCAAGGGTATGTTTCTTTTGAAAGCCTATCGGATGGTGACCCTAAAGTGATTCTTAAAGAAATGTTGGCCGATTTTAAACGGGAATTCAACAAGGGCTAAATTCTCAAAACTGGAAACTTCGGTCTTTATCGTAATTTTCTTCATAGCCTGCCCATTTAATGCCCGCGTTTAGATTTTTTGGATGACCAACTGCAGCTGCACTAGACGCCAATAGCCCATGCTTTATAAAAGCTCGTAAAGAACTATTTTCTATACGGTTAGTTTAATTGATGTTCTGCAAGTTTCCTGCGGATGAAATCCACATCAGCTTTAAGCTTTGCAACCAAAATTTTCTGTTGTTGCAATAGCGATAATCCTTCTTCCGCCGTACTTAATAATTCGTGTTCCACATGAAGTGTAATCGGTGCAACAATGCCCAATTTTTTTAGGGTTTTAAAATATAAATCAAAATCGACGATACCCTCCCCGAGCGGAAGTTTTTTGACTTTTGATTGGCCTCCAGTAACATCCCAAGTAAAATCCTTTATCGCGAGCGAACCTATGTTTTCTGCCAATAGGTGTAGAGCTGTTATCCACGATTTGTTTCCTTCGCAAACCGCATGTCGAATATCAAACTGATTGCTCATCCACACTTTGGGAGTATGGTCTAGTACTTCCGCCAAATCCCACATAGAAGCTCCGAACCAAGTCCCTGCATGATTTTGATAGCCTCCTTGGATTCCTATACGTTTATTCATTTCTCCAAGTGCTACCATTTCGTCTTTTATCTTTTCAATGGAAGATCGCACCCCCAGCCCCATATCATATTTATAGTACCCCAAACGATAATGTTTAATTCCATTTTGAGCAGCGGTGGACAAAACCTTTTCAGCCAATGGATCATTAGCCTTCGTAATGTTGCTTACCATCATCTCAGGGGTTAATCCTTTTTGTTTTGCCATTTCAATGAATTTGGGCAAATCGTCTTCTACCTGCTCCGGTAGCACACAACCTTTTGGCCTAACGGTGGGGTCTAATCCATCAAGCCCTGCCATTTTTAGCGTATCCATCGTAAATTCCCAGTCATATTTATCGAGTGGTTTGGTAAAGAAATTAATGGGGTATGGTTTTGCCTTGTCCACCTTTCTAGATGCCGCAAGGACCTTTGAAAAGGGAACAGCTGCTGCAGCGAGGGCTGTTTGTTTTATGAATTTTCTTCGATTTTGCATACGAATCTTTATTAGTTGGTTTGCTATTCAATCTGTCTTAATTATTTACAGTATGAACGATTTAAAATACTTAATATCAATATATTGTACTTAGCTTTGTTTACATTAGGAGTATTTGTTCACATGGTGGGTAAGCCTTTGGTTCTTTTAATCCATCTCCCTAGAAAATTGGAGCATCCAATCGATTAGTTCCACCGAGCTAAAAACGGCCGCGTTTCCTTGGGCATGATTCGCGCCCGGGAATTCGGTATGCTTTACATTCTTGTTCCCTGCTGCTCTTAAGCGTTCCACCATCATTTTAATACCCGTAGCCCTATCTCCGTCATCCCCGCCTGCCATGCCCCATATTGGCAGGTTTACCAAACGCTCGGCATCACCCGTATCACCAGCTGAGAAACCACAGGGCGCTGCAGCCGCAAAACGATTTGATGATTTATTTATCCAAGCCCAGGTACCCCGACCACCCATACTATGCCCCATTACATAAACACGGTTGGCATCAATCTCTTTATAGTTCTTCAAAACGTAATCGAGCATTGCATTCAGCGAATTCACATCCCAATCGCCCTCCGTGTTCGGCTCTAGCAAAATCAACTCTTTTTGTGCCAATTCTACCAGCCCCAAACCTTTCACTTTCGCTGACCTGGCAAGCTGTTGTTGTAGGCTCATTTCTTTACCTCCGCCCCCATGCAAGGAAATAAGTAAGGGCAATTTTCCGGCAGGCTTCTTCACAGGAGAAGCCAAAAAGGCAACCTTCTTCAGTTTCCCCAATTTCTTCTGCAGGGAATCTGGCCACTCAACAAGTTCGACATAGACATGCTCAAAACGATCGTTTATTTCCTCTAAAGTCTTATTAAGAGCGGGATTCGAAATGGAGTCTGCCGAAGTCTTTTCTTGCAGAGATTGCATTTCGTTTTGTGCCCATAGAGCGGAAACACAACATAAAAAAAGTAAGATTAAAGTGATTTTTTTCATGATTCTTATTTAGTTAATCCTCAAAAGAGCGATTCGGATACTTTAATTGAAAGCTTGATACTCCGTATCCATGGTACTCGTAAGAAATTTTACTATTCCAATATTTTTAATTGTGCTATTATTTCTTCTTCGGTTATCGGATACCCCTTACCCATTCTCAAGGTTTGATACACATCTTCAAAGACATTCATATAATTTGCCTTCTGTGCGGCGATTTTCTCTTGCTTTTTTAATCCATTGGAATCTATAGTTGTTAGTATTCCTTCACTTTCCGGTAATTCAACACCAAACAATTCATTGTCAGGCTTCATTCCCTCATTTAATTGATTTTCCTGAACATCAGTTCTGTGCTTTTTAAAGGTTCCCATAGTGCCATTAAGCACAAATGCCGGTTGAGGGTCCGCAACCAATAAACTGATGGTTACAAACACTTGCAAGTTATTAGGATACAATAAATGCACATGTTCATAATCATTTACTTGAGAGTTGGGACGAACAGATGAGGAGTGTTTAGACCATTTTAAGGGTATTCCAAACAATGAAATTATTCCATCTATTGCGTGCGCACCCAAATTATAGATCACACCATTTCCAGGTTTAGGGTCTTCTTTCCAGCTATTTTCAACAACAGCGTTTCTGTACCTATCGTATCTAAAATGCACCTCAACCAAATTTCCAAGCTTGCCGGATTCGACAACTTCTTTCACCGAGAGAAAATCAGAATCATACCTTCGGTTTTGATAGGGCAGCAAGAATACACCCTTCTTTTTTGCCTCTTTAAATAATTGTTTTGCCTCAGCGGCCGTCGTGGTAAAAGGTTTATCAATCAGCACATTCTTATTGGCCTTAATTGCTTTTAAAGCGAATTCAAAATGTGTTTCATTAGGAGTATTTACAACAACAAGCTCAATAGATTCATCCAATAAAAGCGCATCAAAGGAATTGTAACTCTTTGCATTTTTATAATGCAAATGCACCTTTTTTTTAGATCGCTCTACAACCGCAGAAAATTCAAATTGAGGATGACACCTAAGAAAAGGAGCATGAAACAAGCTGCCAGACATTCCAAAGGCAGCTATTCCGGTCTTAATTGTGTTGTTCATAGTTTTATATTCCAGCCCTGCAACTTACAATACAAAGCGTAATTCGTCAATCTCATTCCTGAGAGTTTCCAAAATGTATTCTTGTCAATTTCAACTCCATTGAGCTATTCGTATTGCTCAAAACGAGTTTTTTGGATGCGTTAGCTGAAAGCTTGATTCCCTAAAACCAGCAAACTGCGAGACAATAGCTTCATATTCTTCATCTTCATATCCAATACTCCCCATGCGAAATGCGGGGGCAATAATCTCTGGTTGATAGGGAACCACTTGCTTGTAATGCCAGACCCTTGGGGGTAGCCCTTCTGGTACTACCTCGACATAAGGTCTGAGGAACTCCAAAGCTTTTCTGATGCTGCGGCCATCTTCCGTCTGGTAGCTCCACAAATCCACTCCTACCCACTCGCCAAGAATCGCAAGCTCGGTGAGGCCCGTCAAATTCATTTCGGAGTAATTGAACGATTTGGTACGGCGAAGCTCCATGGGTTGGGCCCCATCTGGTTCTATTTGAAGCGCGATGCGGTTTTCTTTCACTGACTCCAGCTTTTCACGAGCTAGGTCTTGCTGGCCCAGAGCTAGTGCCATGCGAACCACCCGCACATCGAACATGGTGCCGTGGTTCTGCCTCATTTGTACCTCTTCACGACCGTACTCGCTATTCATAAACCAATCCAGAAAGTCCGTTATCCAAATCTCCAGTGCTTTTCGGTCCTCTTCTTTCCAATGAATTGACCCATCCAATAGACCCGCAGCATCCACCGCTTGCACAACGCCACCCGCTTCTATCATTCCAATGTACCGCCCTTCGTTTCTACCGGGCACAGCTTGGGCATATTGAAGGTGCGGGTTCATCCGCGTTTCGGGGTCGATAAACCAAACCCGAAGGCATCGCGCTGCATGGGCAGCGTAGGATTCCTTACCTGTAAGGTAATACGCTAGGGCGAGCGATTCTACCAAGTGACCAATCTGTTGTCCCCGTGAATAGTCTGCAAAATCCGAATCTCTGGATTCCGGATTGATTACACCGTCCTTTGGCAAGTAAGGTAGCCCGTCCGACTTCGATGGGTCCGGCCAAAGGTAGGGCGCCTGGGTATAGTAGTCATTCAGATTGCCAGTGACAGGATGCCGTTTTTTATCGGTTACCGTTGGAGGTTTTGTTGTTAAAGCTTCATCAGCGGTTTTTACCAGGGCTTCGTAGGCCGGCATAAGGGAGGATTCACCTTGGGAAATGGCTTGCTTCACCTTGGGTAAGGCTCCACGTCTTGCCCCAAAGAAACGAGGACTTTCCTTGTCAGCCGAGGCCGACTTGTCTTGTGCAAAATCCGCTTGCGGAAGAACCATTAAAAACAGGATTGCCAATAGTGAGAAACGTGATGGTACCATCTCATTCATCATTTTAGTCATTTAGTTACTGCCTCCTTTGATTCCATTAATTCACTACGTGTGCCATCTAAATCGTGTACATTGAACAGCCATCGGTTGCTGCGGCCAATCATGGGTTCATGGCGTTCAAGATCGGGCAAGGCATTGAACAACATATCGCGATGCGACTTTTGAATATCATCAGTCAATAGGCACATATGGTGCATGTTTCCCATTTGGTTTCGATTTGGTTTCATATCGTTTATAAGAATATACTCAACGTAGTCGCCTCTTTCACCCGGCATCTGCATATTTACCCAAGCATCCGGACCACCATCCTCACGTGATCCTCGCCATATCTCCTGAAAGCCCAAAGCATCTCGATACAACTCGTTGGACGCCTTTTCGTCAGCAATGGTGATGCCCACATGAAGCAAGCGATTGGAAACCCGTCTCGCCCCTAAATGCTTACCCTTAGCTAGGGTCTGCTTGGAATTGGAAGTATATTCCACAAAAAGTAACTTATGTCCGTTCGGATCTATGAGCATACTCGCCAAGGTGCCGTCCGGTTTTTTTTCCACAGGTGCTGGATTCAGTCCTCGTTCTTTGAGCATCGCTACAGTAGTTTCAATGTCAGAAACCTGAAAAGCGACCTCTACCAAGCGGTTATCATCCGTACCCTCGGGTTTTGAAACCAGCTTCACGAACTGGTCATCGTTGATTTTTAAGTACCAAGTCTCTCTATCTTCATACGAAGCAAATGCAAATTCGAATCCATAAAAAGCCGTATAGAAGGCGCGCGATTGCTCTAAGCTTGAGACCTGAAATGCCACATGGGCTATTCCCAGTATGGGAAGCGCTTTTTCAGTTTTCTTTCCCATGGATAGGAAGGAAAACACTAGGGTTATAATGACTAATTTCTTCATATGTATTGTTTAAATTAAGATTAAAATTTACCAATATTGGAATTGAATTGGTATACTATCTAGATTTTTAGATACAGGCTTTCCTTAAATGGAATTTCCTATCCCCACCAAAACCACGGATAATAGTATCACGACGATTCCTGCAATGATGGTCACCTTGGTTTTTCTGGCCACCCCCTTCCATTCCTTTCGATAAATACCCCAGAGATTGGCGGTCAAAATGATGGTGGACATGTGTAAAATCCAAGAACTAGCACCATTGCCCAATTTGCTTTCGCCCATCCCATAAAAGAAAAATTGTAAGAACCAGATAAATCCTGCCAAGGAAGCAAAGAGGATATTTTTGGTTAAAGGGGTATTCTTATTTTTAAAATCGTTGTAGGACCTATTTTTGACACTCAAGAGAGTCGTCCAAAACAGGTTGGTAGTGAGTCCACCCCAAAGGATGAGCACAAAAGTGACGTTATTGGCAAATAGGGCATCATGGCCCGATGCTACGGCAGCTTCTGCTAAGGGTTTACCCGATTCAATCCCAAAATTGAAAAAGGCACTTAAAATTCCAGAGAGTATGGCCACAAATAAGCCCTTTACAAGGTTGAACTCTGCTACGCTTTTCTTTTTTTCTGCTTCGGAAAGTTGCTTTTCTTTTAGCATTCCAGCCTTGCCGCAAACCGCAATGCCTAGAATGCAAACGACCACTCCCAAGAGTACGACCTGTCCACCAACCGATGCCAACATTTCGGTAAAAGTCACCTTCCCGTCAGTCGGAACTAGATTGTAATAAATCGGCGGAACCAAGGCCCCAAAAGCGGCGCAAAAGCCGAGCACAACAGAATTACCTAAGGACATGCCCAAGTATCGTATGCCCAAGCCGTACGATAGTCCACCAACACCCCAAAGCAGACCCATCAAAAATGTAAAGAATAGGATGCTACTGGAAGCATTACCAATAATTTCCATAAAATTGGGTACGGTCAACCCTGCTGCTATGGGCGGCACAATGAGCCACGACATAAGACCGCCTACCATCCAATAACTTTCCCAAGCCCAGCCTTTCACTTTGTTATAAGGCATGTAAAAACTACCGGCAGCAATACCGCCCAACGAATGAAATAAAACCCCTAAAATTGCTTGCATCGTACTACATCAATTTTTTTCAAAATATTCTGGATTTAACTCAGTGGGTATGGGGGCGTTGGTTTCTTCCCACCAATTTTTCAATAACCGTAAAAGTTCTTCTCTTTTTTCGGGATGGGTTTCCGCTAGATTGTTGCGTTCCCCAATATCCTCAGCAAGATTGTACAATTCCATACCATTATCTTCAAAGTAGTAATGCAATTTCCAATCACCCTGTCGAACTACGGAACCCGGGCGCGTTCTAAACAAGGAATCCCTTGTTTCATTATCATTAACATTATAGGCTTGTAGGTATATGGGGAAATGCCAAAATAGAGGGCGTTCCAAAGTTTTGATTTTCTTCTCTAAAACATCAGATAAATTAGCACCGTCAAATGTTATGGAAGTATTTTGAATACCTGCATATTCCAAGATGGTTGGAAAAATATCCAGATTGGATATAGGAATATCACTTTTACCATTCGGTTTTATCTTTTCTTTCAACACAAAGAAAAAAGGTTCCCTAATACCTCCTTCATAATAACTGCCTTTTCCTGCCCGCAACGGTTTCTGCTTGGTCACGCCGTACAGACCCCCATTATCCGAGGTAAAAACCAGCATCGTATTTTCAAAAACATGCTTCTCTCTTAGCTTTTGAATGAGCAAGCCAATATTTCTGTCCAGATTATCAACCATGGTGGCATATTCCGCATTGCCCTGTCCTTCCCAAGACGTCTTGTTCTGATAGATGGGCAAAAGACTATCCACGGGCATAATGGGCACATGTACCGCATAGGGGGAATAATTAAGAAAAAATGGTTTCTGTACCGTGTCCAAAAAGCCTAAAGCCTTTTCCATGATTAAATCGGTAAGATATGCTGCCTTACCATCTTCAATTTTCACATTCCCATAGGGCGGAAGGTAGCTCTTGGGTAAACCGTTATGGCCACCGCCTATATTAACATCAAAACCATATTCAAGCGGATTATCACTTAAATGCCATTTCCCGGCTTGGCAAGTGATATATCCATTTTCCTGTAAAATGGTGGGCAGTATCCTGTGTTCTCGACTTAAGGTATGGGTGTTTTTTGTTGGAATCAGTCTTCGGTCTTTGTCTTTTCCGCGTTCGGAAGAATTCACGGTATAAACCCCATGGCGTGGCGTCCATTGGCCTGTCATTAAACAGGCCCTACTTGGGGCACAATTGGAAGCTGAAGCATAGCCATTGGTAAAGACCATGCCTTGGCTGGCCAAGTAATCAATATTAGGGGTTTCATAGTATTGACTTCCCATAAAACCGACATCTTTCCAACCCATATCATCTACATTGATGATAATGATATTGGGTTTGGTTGATTCTTTCGGGACAGTACTGCAAGAGTTTAGGATGAGCAATATCAATGGTATAAGACTGAAGACTCTTTTCATTGTTCAGGCAATTTTTCAAATTCAAAACGAAAAACCTCGGATGTTGTTCGTTCGTCCTTCATGATTTGTTCCATCTGAGTTACCATCTCTGGATTTTCATCTGCTATATTATTTTCCTCGCTAGGGTCTGTCCTTAAATCATACAAATTGATTGGGGCATCGGGGTTATTTGCCATATTCAAACGAATCCCTTTCCAGTCTCCCATTCGAACAGCTTGTTTTCCGCCTCGCTCATGAAATTCCCAATACAGAAAATCATGTTTGCGCTGTTCTTTGACCAATAGTTCCGGTAAAAATGAAATACCATCAATCTTTTCTGGAATCGCAACTTCTGCAATCTCCCCAACGGTAGGCAGAAAATCCCAAAATGCAGATATATGGTTTGAAATGGAATTGGCTTTAATGGAGTTTGGCCAATACGCAATCATGGGTACCCGAATTCCGCCTTCGTATAAATCACGTTTGTACCCCTTAAATTCACCGTTGCTATTGAAATAGTCTGGGTCTGCACCACCCTCTTGATGCGGACCATTATCCGAGGTGAAAATAATCAGCGTATTGTCAGCAATACCCAAATCCTCCACTTTCTTTCGAATTTCACCTACCTGTTTATCAAGTAGATAAACCATTGCAGCAAAAGCGGCATGTGACTCTTTTTGTGAACCGTAAGGGCCTTTTCGATACTGTGGACCATCATCTAGACCAACATATTCCTTTTCGGGTAAATATTTCCCCTGGAATTTTTGGAGAAGACTGTCGGGTACCAAAAGTTCCGCATGGGGAATGATGGAAGGATAATACATAAAAAAAGTCGTGTCCTTATTTCGTTCCAAAAACTCCACTGCTTTTTGATGTATCACGTCCGGGGCATAAGCTCCTTCTTTTTTACCTTGATTGGCCGTAATAGCCACCTTGGTTTGGTTCTCCCATAAATGATAGGGATAATAGTTATGGCCCATTCGCTGACAATTATAGCCATAGAACATATCAAAACCTTGCCGATTGGGGTCTCCTTCAGAACCAGGATAGCCCAGACCCCATTTACCAAAGGCTCCGGTAACATAGCCTGCGGATTTTAAGAGTTCTGCAACGGTAACGACCGAAGAATCCAATGGATATTGCCCTTCTGGCCTAATTTCTTTGTTACCCCTGACAAAGGTATGGCCCGTATGTAGACCTGTCATTAATGCAGAACGTGAGGGCGCACAGACCGTGGAACCGGAATAGTGTTGCGTGAAAAGCATACCATCTTGGGCGAGTTTATCAATATTGGGAGTTTCAAACTTCTTCTGGCCCAGGATGCTCAGATCACCATAACCCAAATCGTCCGCCAAGATGTAAATGATATTGGGCCTCTTTTCAACACCCTGTTCTATTTCGTGTACTTTTTCCACACAGGAAAAAAGGATTGCTGACAAAACGATACAAAGCACTGAACGGTAAGCTTGAAATCTATTGGTCATTATATTTGAGAAATGTCTTTTCATTTAATTGGAATGGCCGCCATTACTGGGAACCTAATACTTTTAGTTCCTCCAAAATCGCCATACCAAAGAATCCCGTGGTATAGGCACAACTTGAAGGAAAGTACTCCCTGATGCCCACCATGGAATGTGAGGTACTGCCAACCAAACCTCCTATGGCTTCTACATCTGGGCCTGTGTATTGATTCTCCAAACACCATGAAAGTGCCTTACGGGCGGTCTGTAAATATTCCGACTTTCCCGTTGCCTCATAAAGTTGGTAAAACAATAAACTCCAGAGGGGGGTGCCCTTTTCCGTAACGCTTACTTCTTGTGGGTCTTTATCAAAGATAAAGGACCAAGAGCCATCCTCATTCTGGTTTTCTTGAAGATGTTTTGCCATTTTTTCGGCATATTGTAGGTAAATGGTATCCGGATACATTCTGTTCATGGCCAACAAACCTTCCATGGCCCATCCTGAGCCGCGGGTCATTCTCATGGTTTCCACATTTTCTTTGGTGGTCCAATCATATGCCCGATGCCAAAGGCCATCCTCCCGTTGAAAAACCTTCATGTGTTTATCCATAAATTTTTTACCACTCTCACGAAATTGATTTTCCCTGGTCACCTCATAAAGGGCGGCATGCCCTTCGGGGTCCCATCCGGTCTCATCGAGTATTTTTGCGTTAAACAAATCTTCATCATAGCGGTAAAAGTGTGGGAGCACATCAAAATCATCAAGCATTTCTGCTTTTTTGACGGCCCAATATTTAGAAGCTTCTAAATAGGTACTGTCTCCCGTAGCTTCGTACAATGGCATTAACGCCCAACGAACCATAACACCAGAATCTGAAGTACCTATCCATTTTGCGTAGGAATGAAACCTACGCATCCAGATGACCAAAAAAGACCCCTCACTTGGGTGTCCTTCTTCCTTTACTTGATACTTAAGAATATTACGCCCAATCTTGTCAGCGGACGCTATCAACTCCTCCTTGTTGTATAATTTTTGGATTTCCGGCACGTGTATGGCGTCAAGCACCATTTTTACATATTGGGTGCTAGCCCAATTCCAATAACTGGTCCGGTGCAGTTTTGCCTCAACATCGTAAAAGGCAAAAAGGCTGCCGTAGGTGGGACTGGCAGGATTATTGTTTTGTCTACGAAGTCCATCCGCTATCACCAAATCCAATGCCGCAATGAGTCGTTCCCGGGATACGGGTCCGCCCTTCATTTTTTCCAACTCCATAGCTTTTTTGGATACTATTGGGGTTTTTTCTATTTGAGCGGAAGCGATTTCCGTAGCCTTATCATCATTGTAGACCACAAGGCTCACCCTACCCGACCAGTCTTCTGATAAAAGGCGGAAGCTATGTGTAAATTCCCTGAGAATAACCGGAAAGGTTTTTCGCAAATAAACCTTCTCAATTTTTGGAGTGGTATGGTCGAGCATAAGGGAGTTCTCCCAGTGCTCCAATTTATGTGACGGTAAAATGATTTCCTTTTTCAAAGGTGAACTATCCCTGAAATAAGGCCCTCCGAAGATATAATCGCCTGTTGGCTCCTCCTCAAAAACACAGACCCCATCCATACCCAGTTCCAATGCAACATCCACCACCGGGTATCTGGTGTCCAGAGGGGACTTTTGAAAATTTTTGGCCGCCCACTCAGGATTTGGGTCATCCCGATAAATTTCACGGGCGCTGGAGACAGGATGGTTTCTATCGGATTCAATTCGAATTTCGAATTCGGTAATCCCTTTCGGAATATAGCCTTCTAACAATAATTCTTTCCCGTTTTTCGATAACTGGAGTTCAGCTTCCCTCTCGTCTGAAGATGCCATACGCTCTTGTGAAGTAACAATAGGGCCACTAAATAAAAAACATAAAGAAATCAGTAAAAATTGGTAGGCTCTCCATGAGATGCAATTGTAAAAATTGTTATTCATGTGTTTGTGTTTTTGTTGTAGTTGGAATTTTAATTTTTTTGTAGAAAATCCTCCCCCCATTTCTCCCTTAATTCTTCCGCCAGTTGGCTTACCGTTTCTTGATATTCCGGAAGTTCTGCCAGATTACTCAATTCCAAAGGGTCCGTTTTATGGTCGAACAACATACGGGCATAGGCAACTCCATCATCTTTTGTCCATTCGGTATAAAACAAATCCCCTTTAATTAAGGTCACGGCATCCTTAAATTTAGCTACTGCCCAATCTTTTTCTTGTGGTTCCCCATTTAAAAGCGGCACAAAACTTTGTCCTTGTACGGTCTTGGGAACTTCCAATCCAACCAATTCCGCTAAACTTGGATAAATGTCGATATATTCCGTTATGGCATCAGTGGTTTGCCCACTGGTTGTACCCGGTACCTTTATCATCAAAGGGGTTCTAAGGGAGCTTTCAAAAGTTACGTGCTTACACCACAATTTGTGGTCTCCCAAATTCCATCCATGATCACCCCATAGTATGACAATGGTATCATCTTGAAGTTTCAAACGCCTCAATTCATCGAGCACCAAGCCAATCTGGGCATCCACATAACTTACACAGGCGTAGTATCCATGGATAAGTTCTTTGGCCAAATCTTCCGAAACCTCACCTTCATTGGGTGCATTGCTGTATTTTCTTAGTTCACCGAATCTATGGAATGCCTCTTTTGGCGTGTTTTCGGGCTGAACATAATTATCGGGCAATTCAATTCTGCTTCTATCGTATAAATCCCAATATTTCTTGGGGGCATTAAAAGGCAAATGGGGTTTCATAAAACCCAGGGCAAGAAAAAATGGTTGGTCCACATCCTTCAATTGTCTTAAATCTTCAATGCCTTTTTGGGCAATTTTACCGTCAAAATAGGTGCTGTCGGCTGTTTCAATAGCTTCAAAAGCCGGTCCATAATTGGTTTCCAAAGCTTCTTTTGCATTATTGGGCAATTGATAGTCCCTAACATTGCCTTTGGGAAACCATCTGGAATCCCACGCGGCTCTATCATCTTTACCATTGTGGTAGATTTTTCCGTTGGATATGGTCGTATAGCCATTCTGTTTCAATAACAGTGGCAAGGAGACTGCCTCAGGGTAATCTACATCTTTCTGGGTTGGGGCGTCTAAAAATCGGTAACGTGTGGGTCTGGTACCCGTAAGTAGACTTGCCCTTGATGCACCACATACGGGAACATTGCAATAGGCCCTATTAAAGACCATGCTCTCTGCGGCGAGTTTATCCAAGTTTGGAGATGATATCTGGTCTGCCCCGTAAAAATTCAGTTCAGGTCGTAAATCATCGACCGCTATAAATAGGATATTCTTGGGTTTGTTCGGCTGACTTACTTCTTTTTTCTGGTTCTTATCTTGACATGAAGCGGTTAAGAGACAACATGTTAATAGGTATACGAGGATTTTTTTCATTTTAAGAGAATGCTTGAGCGATTGGAAACCTTAAATCTTTATTTCTTAATCCCTGAAAATACAATTTGGAATTGCTCAGACTATCCTGCTACGTCCTGCTTGGCTGGTTCTATCTTAACAAACCTGAACTACAGGAAGCTTTAACAGTTTTTCAATTTTATTCAAGATATGCCCTACGCCTATGGTACAATAAAAACAAAGGCCGGCATATCGCCGGCCCTTGTTTTTTTTAAGCTTTACTTCTCTTATATTAGTTCTTGATCACCTTGATGCTCTCTATCTTGGTGCCTCTATCAAAAATATTTATGAAATAAATACCCTTTCTAAGGTAATTCACTGTAAGCCTTTTTTCAGTAGTGTTTTTAGGAATTAGTGTACGGTAAACTATACGACCGTTATTATTGTACATAATTACTCTATAATTTTTTGTCGTAGGTACTGAAAAATGGATGTTGGTATGGTTTGTAAAAGGATTGGGGGAGACGGTAATATCCAGCTCCACTGGTGGTACATCATCGCAGCTGCCCAAACTGGCTCCTCTTGCCAAAAGCCTTTCTGCCACAATTTTGGGAACGCATAAACTTACGCCCCTAAAACATACCTGTACTCTTGGACGTCTAGAATTGTTGCCACAGCTCACATCAATCACCTCAACCGTAATTTCTGCGCTGGTCTCACAACCCTTAGCGTCAGTTACCGTTACAGTGTAGGTCTGTGTGCTATCAGGACATGCTTCTATCATTTCGGTTGTTTCGCTGGTACTCCATTCATACGTATAAGGCCCTTCTCCTCCTGAGACCGCTGTTACTCCGATGGTTGCACATTGGTTTTCTTCATATCCTTTGTACAGGGTCATCTTATCAGTGACCATAACAACTATTTCATCGGGTGCTGTAATTTCGATACTTGCTACGGTGGTTGCGTTCAAAGCATCGGTAACCGTTACGGAATAAATACCTGCCGCAAGGTTGCTAATCGTTTCCGTTGTTTCACCGGAACTCCATTCATAGGTATAAGGGGCTATTCCCCCAGTAACCGACACACTGGCCGTACCGTCATCTGCGCCAGCGCAGCTCACATTTGTAGCAACTACCTCCGATTGCAAAGATTCCCCTACTGGAATGGCCTGCCATACGCTTCTGTTATCCGTATCAGGAACTTTACTATGGGTTACCGTTCCATCTTCATTTTGATACAGAAATCGGCCAGAGGTTCTGGATTCAAAGCGATACGTATCCGTAGTTTCGTCATAATTTATAATCCACGTCTTATCGGTATCGCCTGCTGGCGGTTCTTTTGTGGTACTTAAAACCACATACGGACCACCTGGGCCTCCGGCACCTGGTGCGCGCAGAATTCCGGTTCCACCGGTTGCACTTTCACTATCGATATTATAATAGGACCCACTTTTGACAAACGTCCATTGCGTATTTTCTGCTCCTCCTGAAACTGACATGGTAACGGGTTGCGCGCTTACTGCCGCAGCGGTCAAGAATTCTCCCGTTTCTACATTTCGTAATACAACAACGTCATCGCCAAATGTTGGGCCTGAATTGTCGACAACTTCCGCTTTTTCATAGGTGGTCTCTGCCCATCTTATTTGAGCCCTACCCCCTCTTACACGATAGGCACCATATCTGATACCGGATTGGAGCCCTCTTTCGGGGTCAGGAATATTAAAATTAAAGGCTTCGCCATCGATAACGGCATCACAATAATGTATCTTCTTCGAAGCATCGTTTGGATCTTCCCTGAAACCAATTTCCAACTTAAAATCAATTTCCGCATTCTTCGCTACACGTTTTAAAAATACTACTTCTCGACCACTACCAGATCCGCCTCGTTCCAGAATACGTTCCGCATAAATATCAAAGGCCACTTGCTTATCTGCATCGTCACCAGTGCCATAAACGGGCTTTGCCAAATACAAACAGATAGCTGGGTCTGCAGAACCACCGCCGCCTGAGTGTTTTCCTTTGGCTTGTATTAGGTAGCTTCCGTCTTGGTTGAAAGAACCTGCATCGCCTACTTCAAGAATTCTTACAATTCCCGTGAATTTTGCAAAACTCCCTACTCCGGTTTCTTGTGACCTGGATAACGAACGTTCTATTCTAGGTTGTAAGGTATTGGGTGCATCAATGTGGTTAGAGCCGTCCGTAATATTATATACACCCCAGGTTTTGCCATATAAATCAACTTCAGAATAGTCAGCATAGCAGCTTCTATCATCAACTGTTCCTACATTAACGGCGTTTGGAATGTCAAAATTTCGCGTATTGTTGTTGTCGAATTCACCTGAACACGACAAATCTGGATTGGTATCTTCATCTGGAGCTACTTCTGCAGAGCTTCCTCCAACGGGAATAAGTCTCCAATTACTTCGGTTGTCGGTAGCTTCAACAACGGAATGGGTAACAGTTCCATCTGCATTCTGATATAAAAATCTACCGGAGGTTCTAGAACCGAATCTGTAGGTATCGGTTGAAACATTATATTCAATGGACCACGTTTTGTCGGTATCGGCCGCCGGTGGAGCCTTTAAGGTACTTAAAACCACATAAGGGCCTGCAGAACTACCAGCACCTGGTGCACGTAGTATTCCCGTGCCACCAGAGGCACTTTCACTATCTATGTTAAAAAAGTCTCCACTTTCTACAAGTGCCCAATGTGTGTTTTCAGCTTCTCCAGAAGCCGACATGGTAACAGGTTGATTACTTCCTGCTGCGGTGGTTAAGAATTCCCCGGTTTCCACATTTTGAAATGTAAGTGTTGTTTCCAGCGGAATTTGCAGCAGCGGAATCAGTTTCCAATTGCTTCGATTATCGGTTGCATCGGCTTGAGAATGGGTTACCGTTCCATCTTCATTTTGATACAAAAATCTTCCTGTTGTATTTGACCCAAATCTATAAGTGTCCTCTGTGGCGTTGTAAGCGATTGTCCACACCTTATCTGTATCGGCTGCCGGCGGAGCCTTTAACGTACTTACAATGGCATAGGCCCCTGCTGAAAAGTTAGCCCCTGTTGCACGAAGTATTCCAGTACCACCAGAGGTACTTTCACTATCTATATTATATATTCCACTTCCGCTAGCACTTTCCACAAAAGACCAATAGGTATTTTGAGCTTCCCCAGTAGCGGACATGGTAACCGGTTGGGTACTGCCAGGTGCTGTAGTTAAGAATTCACCAGTTGCTACATTTTGCAATCTAAAAACACCATCAGAGGGTGGCGCATCTTGTGCTGCTAAAGCAATCGAAAAGAATGCCAAACAACTAAATAACAATGATTTAAAAGTAATTTTATTCATATTGTGAGGTTTTTGCTAAAATTATCTTAATGTTTTCTTAAGACTATCCTGTACTATACTAATATTTTGGAGATAGGCACTATACCATTGGGAAGTAAATTAGGCAACGGTATTCGCTGGTAGATTTTTCAGAAGTAGATTAATATTCTGACTATTAATCTATTGTGTGGCAATTAGATGAAATGGCGTGGCTAAAAAAGCAAGCACAACGTCATCTCTGGCGTGCTGATTATCTTGCCCAACCCTGCTTCGCTGGTTCTATCTTAACAAATACGAACCACCCTCAAATTCAACAAGTTGCCCAGCTTGTCAATTTTATCCGCGATATGCCCGATGCCTATTGCGCAATGATGCGAAGGCCCCTGTCTGGACCACTCGTTCATAAATTCTCTTGCACCAATGGAAAAACGATATCGACTGTTGGTATTACCAATATGCAATACAGGTCCAGGAACGGATTCCCCTTCGGCTACCAAAAGAAAAATATCATCCTTGCCCTCAACAACCGATAACAGGGTTACCAGACCATGTTTGACCGTCATCTGAATGGATAACCCCTTTCCGGGTTTACCATGATAAACGGGTAAGGGCACCAATTGCACTTTGCCCTCAGCGATGGCAAAATGGGCAGGACCATCGTGACCGAGCATTACGATATCATCATTAAAATCCATCGCATAAAACTCTGAGAACGAACCGCCGACACCAAAGGCATCCATAATTTTCATGGCTTGGGCGTTTTTGACTTCGTACTCACCAGCAACGGGTACATTTTTGCCCGTTAACAGCGTATTTCCTGCAATGACCGAGGTGACAATATCTTCATAATCGTTGCCGCTTTCCCCTTCATAATAATAGGCCATGGAACCCAATTTATGTTGCGCCACAAGCGTATCCAAGGCTATCGAGGTCTTTGCCGCTCGCACCAGTTCTTCCTGTTCGCAGGCAGCAACGACTTCAAAGGTATTTTTAAATTCAGCGATTTTTTCTTCGATTTCCTCATCGGTAACGGCATCACGGTATTTTTTGACCTCGCACATTTCAAGAATCTCTATGTGGGTTCCGAAGGCTGTGGATTGCTTGGTCAAATCGGAATACACATCTAACATGCCGCCATAATAATGTCCCAAAACTCCCAGTCGATTGTTGCGCATCACCTTGGCTACATGTGCAGCATCTATCCAATCTTGTAGTTCCTCCCAGACGCCAGGCTCGTCTAAGTATCCGGTTACAAATTGGTAATCAATTCCTGAGCGATTGAAAACATTGGCCAATTCAGGAACCGAGCAGGCTTGGCAATGGGCCAGCCATTCACCCGTCATTTTTCCCCTATCCCCAAGGGCATTGAAACTTTCGTAATCAATAGCCGCCACAGGTTGAATATTCAAGATAATTATTGGGCATTTTAGCTTTTGTACTGCGGGTAACACCGTTGAGGACAAGGCATAGGTGGAAACATATAAAAATAGCATGTCGATATCCTCTTTTTTGAGCGAAGTTGCTACTTCCCGTGCCGTTTCAGGAGAATCCACCAAGCCTACATTGACCACCTCCGCGCCAAAACCCTGAATTCTTTCCGCAATTTGCTTCTGGTAGCCTTGCAAACGTTCTAATAAACCCTCAAATTGGGGCCAATAGGTATCCAACCCTATTCCGAATAATCCAACTTTAGTTGTATTCATAATTACTTTTTTGGTTAGACCTCAATGTAAAGCCCACATTCATTTTGTAATCGTTCCTCATCCAAAACCAACCCAAAACCAGGGGCTTCCTCCAAGGCATAATAGCCATTGGATAGTTTTTTAGTGGGTGATTTTATAATACAATCCATATACAAGGCGGAGTCTTCTTTTTTCTCAATGGCCTCTACCCAATCGGCGCCAACACCAATGGCCAATTGCTGCCAAGCCGAACAGGCCGGACCTACCAAACTATCGTCCCCCACCATAATTTTGCCTCCAACTTCACGAATTCTATTGGCCAGTAAAGCCGTTTGTTTAAAACTGCCCATGGTAGACGGGTGCATATTGAAAATTCGCCCCATATCGGGCCGAATCGTCTCCATACCCTTCCAAGAAGGGCGCATGGGTTTATCAGGAATTAAAGAGAGTTCACCTACCATCCCTTGCAATGTTGCCCATTGCTCATTGCTCATTTCAGCAGGGTCTTCGATGGCATTTAAACCGTTTTCCTTAAAAACGTTGATGATATCGGCCAATTCTTCCAAAGAATTCCAGTTTTTATAACCACTATTGACATCGGAGATGACCACCGATTCATCCCCCAACACCCCTCGAATGGTCTTCAATAATTTTAGGTCCAGCTCCTGCTCACCGTACATCTTGAATTTGAGATGATGGCCTAGGTTTTGTTCCAGACTTTTTTCTGCTTCTTTGCGCACTTCCTCCTCATCCTTATACAGAATACAATAAAGGCCAGGTACGGCATCACGATAGGGTAAATCAAGCAGTTCGACCACAGGTTTTTCTTGCAAACGTCCTGCAACATCCAAGAGGGCCACATCCATCAATTCCATTTCCTTTAAGGATGTTTTACTATTGGGCACTTGTTGTGATTCCAATAATTTTTGGGCCGATGAAACGGTCAGTCCCTTAAATTGCTTTACATAGTTTACCCAACTGACGGGTTGCAATTCTGGTTCATTTCTGGAGGCGGGAATTTCGGACCAACCGTAAAAGTCTCCTGCAGTTAATTTCATGAACAAATGCTGGCGATTATACCAGGTGCCGAAGGAGAAATATCTTGGGATATTAATGTCGTATCGGTACAACTCAATTTTGGTTATTTTTTCATCCAGTGGTGTTGTTTTGCTTTTATCCAAACAAGAACTCAGTAACGGATAGGTTGCGCCAGCAATTCCGAGAGCTGACACATTTTTAATGAATTTTCTTCTATTATTCATGGAATGCCGATTAAAATATCCTGATTTCTGAAATGGATGGTGGCGCAGAGGCATCTTCAATTAAAACCCGACACTTAGTCGTCGTTGCCTTTTCGAAATTGTGCTTTTTCGTTGCTCCTCTGATGCTGGTAATTGCTACATCCTGCCAAGTACCTTGGTTCCAAATCTGGATTTTATAGTCCTTGATGGCGTTGCCCACCTCATCCACTTCAATCGTGCTAAAGGTTTGGGGTGTAATCCAAGCGACTTCCAAATACTGATTATCTGCTTCCGCGGCTAGCCAGCGGGTTTCATCGTTGGAATCATTGGCCTTAAAGGCCTCAAAACCAGGCAATTTTTCTGTTTCGATATACATGGATGATGCGCTTATTCTCCCCAATTGTGCTAAATTTTCGGTAGTACCCAACGGTGGGGGAAACGATGTTTTTGGCAACTCCTCCACTTCAAAATCATAGCGCCCTGAAACCGCATCAAAAATCACATAGTTACCCACAGCATCGTTGGCTTCCATTCCTGCGAATTGTAAGCCTTCAGCGTTTTCTGCCAGAATTCCATTTTCTTTGATAGCTGCTTTGGAATTCCCGGGCAAGTAAATTTTAGCTGCCGTATTCATAGGAACTTCTATATGAAAAGAAGCACCCTCACCAATTTTTTTCCAATTCACCACCACGCTTCCATACATAGATTCGTAGGCCGTATTTGCAAATTCCAAATCGCTGACCACAGCGGGTTTTATCATCATCTGTTGCATCCCCGGATGTTCTGGTTGCGGTCTGATGCCACCAAAACCTTTGATAAAATAACCCCCAATACCCGTGTAACAGGTATGGATTTGACTGACCCCTACCGCCGACCAACGCTCCGGCCAAACCGTTTTGCCCTGCTCTAAAAAGTAGCCGTAACTGGGGTGGTGCTTATCTTTAAGCAACTCGTAAATAAGGTCCATACGTTCACCGGATTCCAAAAAATAGCGCGTGTACAAGGCCTGCCCAGAGCTTCCGGTATCATAATAAGGGTATTTATACAGGATATTGTCCACCAAATTATCGTAGACTTTTTTCTTTTCAGATTCTGGGGTCACTCCGGCCAATAAGGCAAAGGCCTGATTCACCTGTTGGCCATTTACATATTTTCCTGTTTCAGGGTCATACGACATTTGATGCGTGGCTTTGCGCTGCACTTCAAGTCTATTGGAATAAATAGCCACATCTTCTTCCTTGCCTAAGGCAGATGCGATTTTCACGGCATTATCCAACATATAGGCATAAATACTATTGTTAAAGTGCAAGGCATTGGGAGAGTTGCTGCTCGTCCAAAAATTACCCCGTGGCGTACACCAATCTCCCAATCCGGGGAATGCCCTTGCCCCGCGTTCTCCAGCAATGAGCGGACCTCCATTTTTGTAATCAGAATTCTCGTACATCCACTTCATCCATTTTTGCATGGACTCATAGTTATCCTCAAGCACTTTTTTATCGCCCAACATTTTATAGGTTTCCCAAACGGTCAAGGGATTATTGGCCTTCCACATTAAAAAGGGTCGGTCGTTTTCATTGATGATGGCCCGTATTTGTCCATCAGGTAGTTGGGCATCCCTTGTGTATTGTAGGTATTGGTCCATATAGGCGCCACTCTCAAAATTGGGCAACGCATCACCGTACATCGCAGCGACGGTCACCTCGCCCCAACCCCGACGCTCTCGATGGGGGCAGTCTACCAAAATGCCATCCATGGTATTGGCAATATAGGTGTCCAAATTAACTTGATAAATTTGATTCAGTTGCGAGTTAGACGATTCAAACGAACTGATTTGTTTGCGGTCGTTGGTGACCACATAGCCTTTAATGTCTTTTAGTTTCGGTTCGTATCCAAGGCCGTAAACGGTCACCCAACGACCGCCAGCTACATTGAATCGATTTTCAAATTTGCCTTCACCTGACGCTCCATAAATGTATTTGCTCTTTTGTTTCCAGTTGGAAGTGACCTCTTCTCGGTCGCTGATTTCAAACAAGATGGAATCGCCCTCAACCCCATTGTACAATTCCATCTCAAAAAAACCGGTATAATTTTCCCCCATATCAATTCGGTAAGTGCCGTCTTCATTTTTGGCCACACCAATAGGTTTAACTTCTTTGAATCGTACTTGGGGCTCTACCATTTGAGAACTCAGTTCAGCAGTTATGGGGGTAAATCGCCTATTTTTAAATTTGCCCTTACCAATTAATATATCTTCCAAAACCTCAACATCTTCATTGATTTCATCCAAAGAGGCATTCAATGCTTCATGATTGTAAATACTGGCATTCATCCAGTCACTATCATCGTAGGCAAGCGTATTCCAGTCGTCTTCCTTTTTTCTATCGTCGATGGTTTCGCCACCAAAATCCAAAATATCCCAATCGCCATAATATTCACTATGGCTCTTTTTGCATTTCCAAGTTTCATCCGTTCCTAGCACCAAGGCATCGTTTGGGGTCTTTATTTCAGCTTGGGCCTTGAACACAAAAGGCGGATTTCTGTATTCCGTAATCCTATCCCACCTTGACCAGCCGGCGGCATGCCAAACTGCAATGACGTTTTTTCCTTCTTGAAGTACATCTGCTATATCATAGGTCAAATACGGAATCCGTTTTTTCATGTAGGAGGAAACAGGATTCATCACATTTTCAGTAATCTTCTCACCATTTACATAAAGTTCATGGTAGCCAAAAGAGCCTACATAGACAAAGGCTGATTCCGCCTCTTCTGAAAGTTCAAAGGTTTTTCGGTACCAGTTATGGTCTATTTTCTTTTGGTCTTTCTTGTGTATCCATTCGCCTTTCCAGTCTGCAGCTTGTAGGAGTCCCATCGAAAAATGGGCAACCTCGCTCCAATCCGAAGTCTGACCTTTTGCATCCCAAATCTTAACCTTCCAGAAATACTTTTTACTCGATGCCAGTTCCTCTCCTCTATACCGTACATTTACCGATTGGTCTTCCATCACTTTTCCAGAATCCCAAACCAAGGCCTTTTCATCCTCAAAATCCGTTGACAGTAAAATTTGATAAGCCGTTTGTTTTTCACCCCTGGCAAAATTGTCCTTTAATAGTTTCCAGCTAAATCGAGGTGTGGTATTATCAACCCCCAAAGGATTCTCACGGTACTCACATCTTAAATCTGCAACGGCAACCCCAGACTCAGAGGTGCAACTGCCCAGAATCATCAATAGTATGAGATAAGAGAATTTCAAAGTTTTCATGTCGTCTAGGATTGAAAGTTATTTACTTTATCGAATACTGATAGCATATTCTGTTTCTTTATTTTAAGGTTGTGTTCGATTTCTTAATTGACAAACTAATCACATTATGAGGGATGATTTAAATTTTTTACAATAAATCCGCCCTTTATTTCCATATTTCCTACAATTTCTAGAAATATAAAACCAATACCAATTGACAATTTGATATTTTTATTGCACAAAATGATATGAAAAATAGCTATAAAAAATATTTGATGGTCTTTGATCGGGACAAGGCATGGGGATTCTACATCAACAATTTGGGACGGACCGAAATCCCAGCATACTCCAATTACCCAAGTACAGACCACCCCGATTCTTATATGTTTGCTTGGGAAAACGGCCGGGTTTTAGACGAATTCCATTTGGTGTTGATTACCCAAGGCGAAGGAGAATTTGAAAGTAGACCTACAGGAAAAATTAGGCTTATGGATGGAGATGTATTCTTGCTCTTTCCTGGAGTTTGGCACCGTTATAAGCCAAAGAAAAATAAAGGCTGGACAGAACGATGGATAGGATTTTCCGGAACTATAGCTAAGCAGTTCATTACCAATGGATTTTTTAGCCCGGAAGATCCTATAATTTCCAACGCTAACCAAGCTCAAATTTTAACCCTATTTGATAGGCTCTTTTTGCTATTTGAAAGGGAAGACTTTGGTTTTCAACGAACAGCCTCCGCCCTCTGTTTACAGCTCATGGCCGAATTATATAATCTAAAGACAGGGGGATCAAACATAGCGGACATGAACACTATGATTAACCGAGTAAAGTCCATTATGTACAATCGTATTGATTCCAATATTGAGCTTAAAGAAATTGCCAAGCAGTTAGGGGTAAGCTATTCTAAGTTTCGATTGGATTTCAAGAAACAGACCGGAGTATCCCCTCTACAATATTTTTTAAGTTTAAAGATTGAAAAGGCAAAAGAACTTCTCTTAGCCACCAACAAAACCCAAAAGGAAATAGCCTTTGAGTTGGGCTTTGAAAGTGATTTTTATTTTAACCGGATTTTTAAAAAAAAAACGGGAATGTCTCCAGGTAAATATCGAACTAATACAAAAGTCAAAGGCTTATTTTAGTGAATTTGAAGCGATGGTACTAAAATCTTGATTACAAGATAAACCACGTGGTTAATAAAATTTTTAGTAAATCTTTGCAGTAATTACTTCGTGTAAATCTTGAAATTACTGTATCGCGCAGAACGGGTATACATATGCCGAAGTCCTATTCTGCCGATATTAATGGGCGCTATATCAGAAATATCCCATTCAAAATATTGTTCCTTTCCATCATGCTCCATTTTAAAACTAAGTTTTTCAGTAGTTTTGATGGCCGTAATGTGATAGGTCTTGCCAGTTTCAAAAAAACCCTGCATATCATAAGACGGAGCAATTTGGGTGTTCTTGAAGGATTGATCTTCCATCTTGGGATATCTTCTTGCCCTTACGTAATGAAAACCATCCCCGGTGTTTCCAAAAGCCGCAAAACTGATATGAAATACATCCAAATTCTCAAAATATTTACGCATCGCCGGTACTTCTCGCTTGTTTTTCCATTGATAAATATCTTCTACATAATCACCTTCCCCATCACCGGTAGCTTGTATATATAGGATATTCACGTATTTATTGGCCGTATCCGTCCTGGTGTAATCGAACTTTATTTTTAAATCCCCGGAATAGGATTCTTTGGTCCATAAAACGGCATGGTGCGCATCATTTTCAGCCTCGGGTCCCGCTTTAAAATGCATTCCGCTATCGGAGTTTTCCACGCTGGCTTTAAGACCGTCCAAAAACCAAAGTTTTGACCAATCTTTGGTACAGTCATCATAAAATGTCAAATTCCATTCTCCACGATTACTAGCTTTTTCCGAGACCAACGCTTGGTTGTTTTTACAGCTCATCACAACAACCATTACCGCGATACAGATGAGGATTGCTTTCATTAAACCCAATTCTAAATTGGTTTATTTATTTAAACTTGTTCTCGCTTTTTGCTCTACAAAATAAGGCTGGAATTTATACATGGATTTTTCATCCCATTGGGCATTGTGATCAGGTAGCAGCTTCTTCAATTCTTTGATTTTGTCATTATATTCATCGTTACCTGCAACATTTTCCCATTCATTGGGGTCTTTGCTATGGTCGTACAACTCTTCTGTACCATCCTCATACTGAATATATCTAAATTGATGGGTTCGTACCGCATGATTGTTCATACCATAGGTTGTTAAGGCATAAGATTCCTCAACGTCTGCATCTTTATTCATCATTGGAACTAAGCTTTTACCTTCATTTCTATCATATGCGGTAAGCCCACTTAACTCTAAAAGTGTTGGGTAAATAGATAACATTTCTACAGGAAGGTCTATCTTCTTCCCTTTAGGCAAATTTGGGGCTGCAAAAATTAGAGGTGCTTTAGTAGCCGTCTCCCACAAACCATGTTTTGCAAAGGTTTCTTTTTCTCCTAAACGGTATCCATGGTCAGACCATAATACTATAATTGTATTATCAGCATAATTACTACTTTCCAAGGCATCTAAAACACGACCTAATTCATTATCTACATAACTTATACAAGCTAAATATGCCTGAACAATTTTTTTCCAATTACCAGTTTCCTTGGCCCATTGGGTAGTTGGCATCATGGGCAAATCGTTTATCTGCAAGCCCACATCAGGAATATCATTTAAATCGTCTGCTCGGTAGGGCGGTGTTTCAATGGCTTCCAATGGATATAAATCAAACCACTTTTGAGGTACATATAAAGGCACATGAACCCGTAAAAACCCTAGTCCTAAAAAGAAGGGTTTATCATAATCTCTTTGTAAGCGCTCAATGGCCCAATTGGCAGAATCATGGTCTGGCATCAAAGTATCATTCTCTGGAAAAGCACCCCAATCTGTACTTGTTCTGCCATGAACACCTTTGATACCTTTTCCAAATCCATCCCAAACAAATCGCTTTTCAGGTACCGGACCAAAGCCTGGCACCCTACCACCAGATTCGTGAAACATACTATCGGGCGCATGGTTATGGAATAACTTCCCTATACCCATGGTATGGTATCCATTATTTCCAAAATATTCTGGCAAAAAGGTGATGTCCTTAGTAGCAGGATTTCCTAGTCTTCGAATCTCATTATCGTCAATCATTCCGTAAATACCAGTATTTGATGGCCGTAGACCCGTCATAATCGATGCTCTAGAAGGACCACAAAGTGGCGCCTGTACATGAGCATTGGTAAAGGTTACGCCCATTTTGGCCAGCCTATCAAAATTGGGTGTTTTTATATTTGAAAAGTTGTCGATTGGCCCAATCATGTTGTTCAAGTCATCCACTGAAATAAATAATATATTGGGCTTTGAAGGTTCTTCGGAAATCCCCAACCCCCGTGAAGGTTTGGTTTTACAAGAGCTTATCAAAAAACCAAAAACGGCTAGTATTACAAGTTTCTTTTTCATGTTTCTCCTCTGGGTTATTCGATGTTTTTATAAAATTCCTTTAAGGTGTAAAAGGCTTTTTTTTTGTTTCCCGTTTCTGATATCAAACCTTTTCTGTTCCATCCATCTTGGTAGGGAAGCAAGGTTCTTCTGGGCGACCTGAAATCGACCAAGGTCCAGGGTGTAATGCCGCTTATTCCAGGAATCTTGGCCAAGGTCGGTAAGGTCTCTTCATATAATAATTCCTGAAATTCCTCACTCCAACGCGTCATATTATCGGCATGATAGCCCTGAAGGGCACCCGCCCCAAACTCTGAAATGATGACGGGTTTATCGATATCTATTTCCCAACGGATGTTTTTGATATTGTCTATTTCCCCGCCGTACCAGCCGTAATATTGATTAAAACTCAACACATCCACAACCTCCGCAAATTCATCTTCAACAATCATGATATTTTGGTCCTCCTTCTTGCCATGGTCCTCCAAAGCCGCACTGATCAAGCGAGTGTCATCCAATGCTCTAGCCTTAGTTGCCAATTTGGTCAAAAAGGTCAATCGCTCCTTAGAAGTAGGCGTTTCGTTGGCCATGGACCAAATAATGGAACTGGCCCGATTTTTATCGCGTTGTATCAGCTCAGTCAACTGTGTTTCGGCCTTTTGGTAGGTTTCGGCATTCGTCCATTGAATGGTCCAATAGACGGGAATTTCCTCCCAGACCAAAATGCCCATTTGGTCCGCTAAACGAATCATGTTTTCGTTATGGGGATAGTGCGCCAAACGCACATAATTACAACCCAATTCTTTGGCCCAACCCAACAATACCTTGGCATCTTCCATGGACCATGCCCTACCACCTCGCATCACGTTTTCTTCATGGATGGAAATACCTTTCAGGAAAATCTTTTTACCATTTAATAAAATCTCCTTGCCTTTTGTTTCTATGGTTCTAAAGCCGATTTTATCGGTTACTTTATCTTTTGCAATAGCAATAGTTACCTCGTATAATTTTGGATTGGTATCACTCCAATAGGTAACACGTTTTACAGGAAATCTCACGCTAACGAATCCGTTTTTATCTGTTAAAAAGGATTTATTTATTTTCAGTTCTGGAATCGTGATGTTTACATTTTGAGCTCCTTTATCCACACCATTTAATTGAATGTATCCAGAAACTTCATCGTTCTTATTTTTGGTCAGTTGAATCTTATAATCCTCAATAAACGTGGCTTCCAGTCCATAAATGGTGACATCCCTGGTGATGCCCCCGTAATTCCACCAATCGGTGCTCAAGGTTGGCACTTCATCTGTCGCACGTTTGTTATCGACCTTAACGATTAAAAAGTTGTCTTTTTCCTGTAAAAGGTGCGTCATTTCAAAATTGAAAGGTGTAAAACCACCCACATGCGCACCTAGTTTCTTGCCATTCAAATAGACGTCTGCCCTATAGTTTACTGCACCAAAATGCACATAATACCGTTTGGAGGCATCATAGTTTTCTACATTAAAGGACTTTTTGTACCAAACCGTTCCTTCGTAATAAAACAGCTTTTCTTTTTGTGAATTCCAATCACCGGGAACGTTCATGGTAGGCGCTGCATCAAAATCGTACTCGATCCTATCGGTTTTATTTTTTGGTTTTTTATTTAAAAAGAAAGCACTGGAACCAGGATTTTCGGTGCCATCGTGAGGTTCCATTCTATAATTAAAGTACCCACTTTCATACACATCCACAATGTAGTGCCACCTTCCATTCAAGCTTTGTCCGTTTCTTAAGTAATTGTTCTGCAATAAAGGTTGATTGGCCCATGTGCAAATGGTAATGAACAGGATGTTTAGGCTTATTATAAATTTCATTTAATTCTAAATTATATTAATAGTGGTAAATACAGTTAACATAAAATAACGGCATTATTTTATTGATTTTTCCAGTACGTTTGCCTCTTTCTTAACTCTTGGTATAGGGCCATTATCCCCCAACAAATACATTTTTCTATAATCGGTACCCGGTTTTCTTTCAGCCACTATCAGTCTTGCGTCGGGGTGCGGGTTTTCAATTAAGGCCGAAATGGCAAAATTGGCGTTGGGCTTTGTTAATAGAATTTTGGTTTTTTGAAAGGTTTCACCGTTCACACCGCCATCCCATAGGGCGACTTCCCCTGTTCCCCCAGCAATTTGTTCGGCGAGATAAAATTGTATTTCATTAGAAGGGGTCAGTTCCATATCCCCATTACCAACGGGTAAACCTGAATCTTGAGCTTGAATCCATTCCTTGCCATTCCATTTGAAATATCCCATTCGTTTAGGGCCACTGGTATTTTTGCCAACATCCGGCCCCATCGTCATGCCAATATGCGGATTTCCATTGGCGTCAACCTTAGCTGTACCTTGAAAGGTCCAATCTTTACCGGTATTGGCCACCAAAGTTTTTTCGTCTGCCACCTCTTTCGTCAATGGTATGGGTAGCCGTTCATTCCTTACATTTTTCCATTCCCCTGTTTTGGTGTTAAACACCATATAATACACATTATGCCTTTCCGGAATATGCCCACGCTCGTCTTGTGTGTTATTTCTATCCCTACAAATATGATAATCGAATGCGACGATGAGGTCATCGCCAAGTCCCCGGGTCACCCATGGATACCAGGAATCTTCTGCTTCAATATCCGTTCTTCTTTTATGCTTTAGAAATGAAACGGGTTCAGAAAAGGTGCGCCCGTGGTCGGTTGATAGTTGATATACCCAATTACTGCGATGCGCCCCGTGACGGTAAAACAAATAGATATTCCCATTGTCCATTTTAATCCATTGATTATAGGTGCCAAAGGGCGAAATGTTATCCAAGGTTTCCCAGTTGGATATATCCAATGGCTTTTTAGATACCGCATGTAGATTTTTACCATAATGATGGTTTCCCAAAAGATTCTCGCCGTGTTTCCTCATACCACCATGACCTCCAAAAGCAATGTGGATATAGCCCTCGTCATCAATAAGTATTGAAGGTTTACCATGATTGTCTATTTTTTTCTTACGGGTAGGGTCTTTCCCCATTTCACTTACTCCTGCTTTAAATGGGCCTTTCCACTCTTTGGTTTCATGATTATAGGATGCTACATAAGGGTCTTCCTTAGGGCCTTGATAACAAACGTAGGTGATGCCATCATGGTAAATACCCGCCGGATGTTGCACCACGGCAACAGCGTTACCGTAGCCATTATCGGCAAAAAAATCGACCATTTCATTTTGCTTCACAACCGAAGCAATTTTTTTACCCTGACCTTTACAGGAAAAAGCGATGATCATTAAGGCAAGGGCTCCCACAAGATATTTGGTCTTTATCATTTCAATCTTATTTTTTGGTACGTTCTTAGGGTTACTGGGCCCAATAGTCCCGATGGCAGTAACGGACTATCTACATCCCAATGCTTCCATGATGCAAAAGTGGTACGTTCAGAGGGTCGTTCTGTATTATTTAATAACCAATCAGGCACCTGTTTCGGTCGCTTTCCTTGGAGTTCATAGTCCAAATCAAAGCGTTCGTCACCTATTAAACGGTTTGGCCAGAGGTTAGTCACTTTTACCTCAAGAGTATTTGAACCTGTTTTGACGTAATCGGTAATATCGGTTCTAAATTGAGCTTTCCATAGGGTTCTTACTGTTTTGCCATTTACCAAAACTTCGGCTATCACAGCCACACTTCCTAAATCCAGTTCTAACTGCTTGTCCTTCTGAAGCAAGTCAGCGGTTAGTTCAAAGGTTTTTTTATAGGTGGCTGTTCCCGAGAAATATTTTAGGTCTTTATGAGGATGATTGGACCATGAGGTAAGCGAATCGAATTTTACGGTTTTTGATGTTTCATTTTTACCTGGGAAGGTAACCTCCCAACCACCTGACAAATCTAAAGGACCCGGTATTGATGTAACTCGTTTACGTTCTACCGCTCCCGATACGCTGGTGTATTCGATATCTCCAGCATAAGGTGTTACCCAATGCATGGCATCATTTCTATACACTAGTCCTGGTTTAGGGATAGCTCTTGATAAGTCTAAAAACTGTCCTTTTGGAATGGTCAACGAGCAATCTTCACCTTCCGTGATGTACGTTATTTTTAAAACCGTATTTGGACTTTCTAAACCTTTGTTTTCAATTAAGGCATCGGCCACTGGTATTTTATAATTTCCTTTTGCTACTCGGTCGATAATTTTATCGGTAACATCTAAAGTTTTATAGGCCTGTGGCACCCCTTTGGTTTCCGCTTTAAATTTTCCGAAAACCGCCTTTAAAACTTTTAGCTCCTTATTTCCAGCACCTATTTTTATATGCTCGCGTTCTTCGGCATACAATTCCTTTTCAACACCACCTAAGCTATAGGCCATTCTAAACGCTTTTTTATATCCCATGGCAGGGTCACAATCGCAAAACGCACGGGTCATTTTAAAATCGAGAACTCCATCCTTAACGGCATCGGCTACTTTTTCGGTAATATCTACCAGTCCTTCTTGCAGAAACGTACCGTATTCTGCCTTCACAATTTTTAAATCTGGAAGTGGTACAGCTTCGGGTTGTTCTAGCCTCTCAACAACTTCTGTCAAATGCCTTTGTTTTATTGGCTTTTTGAAAATAACAAATACCGACGCTTCTGCATCCAATGTTAAGGATACACTAGTTGTGCCGTCGTCATTTTCTTTAAAAACTACAGCGTCTGTGATTGTACCCGTTTCGGCATTCCAGAATTCGGGTTGCTTGCCCGTTACTCGAAAGCGGGCTGTTATCTCTCTGGCTTCTTTGCTAGCATTGGCTACAAAATAGATATCAGCCCCATCTGTTTTTCTATGGATAAAACTGATATCCGAAGCATCATTACTTTCAATTTTAAAATCTGGTGTTGTATTGCTTAATGCTTCTTCAATACTCGTATCTTGAACTAGACCCTTTCCCCATATCTCATCCACAAACGCTTTAACCGCTTCATCACAGGCAGGATAATTGCTTAAACTAGGGGATTGCCTGGGTTGATATCCAATCACTTTTGCCCCACCATCGACCAATTCTTTTACTTTTTCCAAGGTCTCAGGTTGAATAAAATCGGATTCTGGTAAGACCAAAAGTTGATAGGCATTTCCAACGGAGGAATACATTGTTCCGTCCTTTACAGTTACATCTTTCAATTTGTTGGCACCGATTAAATCGTAATCAAAACCCATGGCCCGAATTATAGGTTTAATAAACCCGGTGTTTGGTGATGATTCTCCGGTAAAAACCAACACATCGGCTACATTTTTACCCTGTTGTAAGAGGTACTGCGAACGTGCGATATACTCCATATAGGCTTTGCTTTGCGGCCACCAGGTGTTAAATCGGTTAAAATCGAATCCGTGATAACTTAAGGCCAAGCCCGGAGCAACATCCCAAGGCTGATGTACGTAGGTATGAAAAATGAATCGGGTGATGCCTTCTGTCCAGGCTCGATCCCCAATCGTTTTTAAATCTGCTGGGTGTTTGTCCCAGCCTCCAATACCCGTAAATGACTCCGCTCCTACGATGGAACTTCCATTTAAATGCGCTATGGACGACACGAATTTTGGAGAATCAAAAAACGGATAGCCACCGCTCCAAAACTCACACATGACAATATCACCTGTAGCACCCACTTGCATATTATCAAATGGGCCCCAGTAGGGTTCTACTGAAAATTTCAACTTGTTTTTATGACACAATGCTGCAAAATGTGCATAGTAGTTTTTGGCTATTAAATCGCCTACAGTTCTTCTGAAATCCCAAAGAAAACGCTCAGATACTTCACCACTTTCCACATAATAACCTGCTAACGTTGGTAAATATGGAGTTACATCATATCCTCTTAAACCTTCAAACTGGGTATCAAACCCTACTGTCCAGTTGGTGGTTTCTACCTCATAGCTATCAATCAGGCAATTGTTTACGGTAGTACCTACCAAATCGCCCAACTTATCGAGTATGGGTTGTACCCCTGCTGCCCAATAAGCATCAAGCGCCTTGGTACTCATTTTATCCACTTCCAAACCTTTGGCCTCTGGCGGTGCTGGGCGGTTGGTTGTGCCAATGGGGGTATGCCCCAATCGTAGAATAATCCATTCGCCTTCAGGAACAGTCCATTCCAGGCTCCCGTCTTCAGAAAGCTTAGAAGTGATGTCGATAATTGATGCCGTGGGGATAATAGCATCTTTTGAAATCGCTTTAGGGTCAGGTAGTAAATGATTCCGGATGCGTTCGGATAACATTTTATAATCCAAACCCTCAATTTGCTGATCTTGCCTTGGTTTTGGAAAGGCCAAAACGGCTATGTCTTTATAGTAGTCGAATTTGGTTTCTGGCCGTGGTAATTTTTGTGCTATTGTTTTTCCACCGACAACTTCAAGTTTGCTAAAAACCACCGTTTGCATGGCATGTTCTTCGGTAACCCATGGCCCTCCGGAAGACGACCAGCCCGGGCCGTTGTGAAAGGCCAGTTCCAGTCCTAAACGCTTGGCTTCTTGTGCCGAAAAATGAAACAAATCCAACCACGCCTCGCTAAGATACTTCACAGGTCCCTGCGGGAATCCCAAGTGCACATTAAACAATTGTGCTTCTTGAATACCAACCGCTTTCATGGCCTCTAAATCTTTGGTGATGCCCGCTTTAGATACGTTGCCACTAATCCAATGCCACCAAGTACGTGCTTTGGCTTGATTTGGTGGGTTTTGGAAACCTTCCTCTAACTTCAAGGAATTCAATTGTGCATGAGTCACCCATGAAAAGCAAATGGAGAAAAGACAGACAAGAATGTGAAAGTTGATCTTCATCTGAAAATACAGTTGGATATGGATGCCATTAATAGCATGTTAAGGTATTATCTCAAGGTTATCAAAACGGTTTCCATCATAAGAACTGGCGAGCATGACATATCCATTTTTCTCTTGATACGATGTCTTCATTACTCGCTGTCCGTCAACAAAAGCTTCAATCGCTTTCCCATTGAATTTCAACTGGAGTTTGTGCCACATTTTTGGGTCAAAATTGGCGATGGAACCATTTTGAAGTGTCTCTTGATCAAACAACATTTTCCAATCACCTTCTTTGGTCACTTGAAAACGATAGCCCTTCAAATAACTACCCGTGACCCTTCCACCAATTTCCACATCACCGCCTTCGATAAATACATCTACACTACAGGTATAATTTTTCCAAGTGGCATCTCCAATTAAGGTATTGGGCTTTATATTGGAACGTCGGTATACGCGCATCCAATCGTAACCCTGTTCAGGGACAATTTGTTTTAAGCATTGTGTCCCGTCTTCTTTAAGGGCGATTTCAAAACTGCCTGTTTGATCCGAATGGTATTTGGGCAAATCCCCAACTTTTCGGTCCTCATAACCTTCCTTATAGGGAAAAGGAAAAGACGTTTTGTCCGGAATTTCGTAACTCCCTTTTTGCTGTCCAGAGGTAGTTGTTAAGGAATAGATGCTTTGTGCATCCAAAGAAAGCCTAATGGTACCATTTTTAGGATAAATAGGTTCTTGTCCTATGAATTGTTCTTCCTTATTGGATTTCCAAATATTGATTTTACCGTTGGAGAGATTTTCCGCTATCTTGATTTCCACTTCTTCCTTGTTTTCGGTGCATAAGATCAGGCTCCAATCCGTTCCATTGGTTTCTTTAAGTGCAACGGCACTTCCTTTGTAGGTATCGCTATCAAAAAGACCACAGGCATCATCTAGATACCTCCAATTATGGGGTTCTGCAAATTGAGTGGTATGGGCAGTGGCCCAGATGGTTGGCCAAACTTCATAGTATCCGCTCCAGGGACTATTGGCTTTCATTGCCCCAGCCTTATCCCAGGTAACCGTTTCGTAGATAGATCCAATTGGAGCCCATATTAAGGTCTTCGTAATTCTATCCCTGATATAGAATTTATTGTACATACGCGCTAAATTCAACGCTCCAGCACCTCCCCAATCTTTGCCCGTCCAGCTCCAATCTTCACTGGCCCATAATGGTTTGCCAGTGTTTTTGGCTTTATCAGTAGTTGGCCGTCCTCGACCATCTACCATATTTTCATTGAATTCACGACCGGTGACATAATGATAACCAACGGCCTCCACTACATCATCAAAGGCTTTGTCGTTTTCAAATTCATTAAATATTTTCCAGTCACCACTATTGTCATCAGGCCCTTGTATTTTTACATTTTCATATCCACGGGCATTCAGTAATGGCCGAACATCATTGACCAACCAATCCCTATTCGTATAATTCTCATTTTCCGCGGCCGCCACCCAATCTATATCCAACTGCCATTGTTTTTTCGCGACATCTAGAAATGTAACAAAATACTCCGCAGATTCTTTGTTGAAAATGTTGGGCTTTAGATAAGCGGGAAAGCTCCATGGTAGGTATTCCAGAATCATATCCGGATTTCGATTTTTAGCCTCTTTCATCAACCAGAACTCATAACCTCTTGAAACGGGATGCTGTAGCTCTTCGCGGGTGATGGCATGGGATGGTTCTGAACCGCAGGTTGAATTCTCACCTCCACCCATTTCCACTTTTAAATGTTGAAAACCCGCTCCAAATTTTGGTTTGAATAAGAAATCTAAAATCTGACTTCTTGTGGGATCCTCATAATCATATAATAAATCAGTGGAAGCGCCTGCGCTTACCCCTCCAATTCCTTCAAAAACCCTTCCTTTATCATCCCCATTCAGGGCTATTTTAACAACACCTTGTTCTTGATCAAAAACATGAGGTTTGAACGGGGTTTCAGGGTTTTCGATTTCAACCATCTCAAACCATGCCGGTTCGCTGTGCGTAACACCACGATTATTGCCCCAGGCCGTAACCATCCAATAAATACGCTGACCGGATTTTAAAGGCTCACCACAATATTCGAAGGGGCCGGTTTCTGAAGTACTGGTTGGGCCAGTATCCCAAATATCCGGGTACTGGAGTTTTTCAATAGAAGTGGCCATCATGATGCGATAGCCCCCTTGTTCGGTACTGTTCCCACCTGGAACAAACGTCCAACTAAAATGGGGTCTGGCATTTGTTATGCCCGATGGATTTATTTGATTCTCGCACTTCAAATTTTTGATTTCATGGGCATTTACCCAAAATCCGATAAATACGATTAAAATAAGTAGCCGTGTTCTCATAGAATTGTTTTTATTGATTTGATATCCAAAACATGCTACTAACTGGCGACAAGATTAACTCTGCCGTTGTATAGACTTGATTTGCTTTGGTGGAATGATTCGTCTGTTGCAATGGAAGAATACTTCCGTCATGCGGATTGGCCTCAAACAACTCAATGTTACCTTTTAAAGTGACCTTTGTTTCGATGGTTTCGTCACTTGAATTAGAAAAAAAATAAATATGTCGCCCATCCTTGATTTTATGGATGTAATTGAACTTGCCAAAATCAGAAGCCAAAACGGGGTTGGGCATAAATTGAACATCTTGGGTACCACCCATATTCAAGGCCTTTGCCAATAGTTTTTGGGTCGGCTTGGCAATATGCATGGCTTTACCACCCTTATCGTTGGTATTGACCACAGACTCTTGGGTAGTTGGCACATTGGCATCTACATTAAAAATGGACTTAATCAACGCCTGTACTTCATTATCTTGGCCCATTTCAGCAGCTTTAAAGGGTAACTGTCCTGTTGAAATCACAAATCCACCTTTATCGTAATAGTCTTTGAGTTTTTGCAAGGTTTTTACCGAAGCTACTTTACAGCCTGTTAGAATTAGGGTTTTGTAGGTTTGTTGGTTTTCGGTATTGTTGAGACTCAATGAACCTTCTTCGATACTATATTTTTCATCTAGGAAAAACTCGGGGTGAATAAACGTAAAATCTTGTCGTAAGTCATTGGTCAACATACCACTGACTTCTAAGTAATTGGTTTCGGGCGATATAAAAAAGCCTTGTCGTGGATTAGCAGGGTCTTCAAAACGGTACCAGCCCGCCAGTTCTTCAAAAGGATAAAAAACTCCTATTTCCGATACCCGTTTGCCACCTTGAAGCAACATACAGGCACGGCCAACAAACTCAGAATACTCAGGTAGTGCCGGCGCCAGTTTTTCACTGTAGGGTGAAACCAATGGAGAAATATATACCTGCTCTGGATTATACCACAAACCATGGGGCACCACAAAATTCACTCCACGAGAAAACAAGTCCATTACCGAACGATACAGCATCAGCGAATCAAAGGATTTTTCTTTGTACGCTCCATAAATCTCTGTGGAAACCACAGGCCTGTCATAATAATCCGCGGCAGAACTAATCAATTTGTGCCCATTTTGACCAAACTGATACCCGATGATGGCATCCGTCAACGGCATGGCCATATGCCTGTAAAATTTAAAGATATCGGCATTCATATCTATTGGGGTAGGGTCATAATTTCCCGGCGGATGCCCCGTATCCTTTAAACCGTTTGCTTTGGCCCATTCACCTACCAATTTTGGAAAACCTTCCGCCAACAATTCTGCCCGGGTTTTAAAAAAGGCATGGCGTACCGATTCGGTCTGTGGGCCAATATCGTACCACAAAGTGGGATACCATGGTTTGGGGTCGTAACCATTGATTTCCTCAAATTTTTCATTGAATGAGCCCGTCCATGTACGGGGGTGCTTCCAAAAGCCCACATCATCGAAAAATACTTTTCTGATGGTCTTCCCAAAATAGTTTCCAAAGTTCTTTTGGTGTATATCATACGTCAGTTCCATGAGTTTACCTACTGCTATGGTATCCAAATAATCCACCACGGGGTAGGCCTTGTGGTAACTATCCTTTACCAAAACAAAGCACATGACTTTCCAGATTCCTGCTGGCAGGTCATAACTCAAATAATTATCTTTAGTAAATGGAGTAAGTTCAATTCTTTCCAAAGTTTCGGTATTCATGGCCACTATGGAAAGTACCTGCCCGTCGGGAAGTTTGTGCGTTATTTGCCTTGGCCCCCGGACCGTATGTTCAATTTTATCCAAGCGTTTCATGGTATGTTGGGGGTACAGCTCACCCAATTGACCACCCGCCATACCACTGGGAAAATCATTATCGTCATATAAAATCACCTCCATATCCAATTCTTCAGCAGTCTCGAGAACATCTTGAAAACGCGCTAAATATTCAGGCGATAGAAATTTAGGCGTAGTACCGGGTCTTCCATCATTTTTAGGGGCCAGAGGCAAAACGCTTATACCACTAAAACCACCCAATTCCTTGGCATCTTTCATCTGCCGGCGAATACCCTCAGAAGTCAATTCTCCATTAATATGCCAAAAGGGCATAGGTTTAAAGGCGTTAGGTGGATTTTTAAAATCATCAACAAGCGTTTTTGGCAACGCATTATTTTCTTTACTGCACGACATGAGAACCATCCCAAGCACTAAAAAGCATAAAAGATATTTAAAGAAGAAGGATTGATTCATATTTAATCTTTTGTGGTTTGACTGCCCCACCAATCTTCATTGGGCTGAAAATTGGGTTCAAGTATTTCCAAACGTTGTTGCTCCAAAGCTTTCCGCTTTTCTGTAGCCATTCGCTCTAAATAAACCCGTTCCTTTGCAGCATCGTAAAGTGGGTCTTTTTCGGGAAACTTAGCATCTACCCCATTCAAGAAATCCATTAGCTCTTCATACAAAACCTTTGTGAGTTCTAGATTTTCCTCTGATATATTATTCTTTTCTGAAATATCCCTTTCCAAATCATACAATTCGTTCCGACCATCTTCATAGTAATGAATGAGTTTCCATTTCCCCTTTCTAATAATGGAGGATGGTTGCCCACCTTGATTTCCGTAATGTGGATAATGCCAGATTAGACTGCGTTCCTTTGTAGGCAATCCGCCCATCAGTGGAAGAAGGCTCATTCCGTCTTGATGTTGGCTAGGCATCAATTCCACCTCAACGGCATCTAAAATAGTTGGATAGAGATCGGCAGCGGTTACCGGCACATTGGTCTCAACCACCTGATTGTCGAGCCAAGGGATTTTTATGAGGTAAGGCTCTTTAATACCTCCCTCAAACTGATAACCTTTACCCCCACGTAACGGAAGGTTGGATGTTGCATAATTATCCCCAGAAGCTACGCCTCCATTATCCGAAGTAAATACCACCATGGTGTTCTTATCTAGCCCCAGTTCCTCTAGCGATCGCAAAACATGACCCACGGCATCGTCCATACTTTCGACCAATCCGCCATAAATGGGATTGTCTTGAACCTGGCGTATGGGCAGCACGGCCTCCATGCCATAACCCGATGCTGCCAACCCGTTGGCTGCAGCTTTATTTCGGTATTTGTTCCATTTTTCTTGGGTAGTCTGTATGGGTGCATGCACGGCATAAAAAGAAAGAAAGGCAAAAAAGGGTTGTTCTTTTTGGTCCTTCATAAAGGCTACGGTTTCTTTTGCCAACCGCATACTTAAATTTTCACCAGGCTGTCCGTTCTTTAGCTTTGGATTGTTATACGGGGCAAAAAACCCCCCTTTTGGACTACCGGAGTCCCAACCGCCTACATTGTACTCAAATCCATGGTCATCTGGCCAGGAACCTTCGCCGCCTAAGTGCCATTTACCAGCAAAAAAAGTGGTATACCCTTGTTCCTTAAGGGCCTCAGCTAAAGTGATATCTTCTGAAGGCAATTGCCTTACGTATTCCGGTGGCAAAAGCTGGTTGAATCTATTCCTCTTTCGCCATTCTGCACCTGTGGGAGCTCCAATCCAATCCGTAATTCCATGACGAGCAGTAAATTTCCCTGTCATAATACTGGCCCTGGACGGACTGCAAACCCTAGAGTTGGCATAGCCCTCGTTAAAAATGGTACTTTCTTTTGCCAAAGCATCTATATTGGGGGTTTCATAAAATTTGCTGCCCCTGAAACTTAGGTCGTTATACCCAAAATCGTCCACAAGAATGAACAAGACATTTTTGGTTGGTTTTACGTCTTGCTCACATCCTACAAAAAATAAGGCACAGAGAATTCCTATGAATTTCCTCATTGTAACCAAGCCGAAATCTGAAATATATCTTGCCATCTATTGTTATTTATTTTCGATGGAACTCAGCAAAATGTGTTTCACATCAGCCACCGTTCCCAATCTTAAACCTCCATTAGTTGCGCCTGTAATCCAATACAGCACCATCCCTGCATCCGAGCAGTCCCATTTTCCTTTTTGAAATCTGACTACATCGTCCACCTCAGCAATCTTGCCTTGCAGCCAAACCCATTGCACTCGTGGGTCCGGATGGTTTTTGGCCCAATCCCAATTTTCAATATTCACCTTTAGGTTCACGTTTTGGTCGGGAATACGCACTTCTTCCACCCCGTAATCCAAAATCTGTTGCCATGAATAAAAATCACCGGCATCATCATTGGCAGGATGATGCGTCACCACTTTCACATATCGGTGTTTTTCTTTTTTAGAAGCATCCAAAGCGAGTCCGATAATATCGGGTTCTCCAGCTTCAATGATCCACAAAGGGTCATCGGCAGAAGAAGCATTTATCGCATTTGCCAAATCAGCTACTGTTTTTTCTTGTTGCCACTTGGCATCAAAAAAGGTGAGGTCATCAAATCCGCCCCACCGCCTAGCGGTTACATCACAAGCAGATTGCATAAGGGCATGACGTTCTCTTTCTGCGCGTTCAGATATGCGTTCCACACGTACCAAATCACAGCTATGGGAGTAATGCACCAACCTATCTTCGAGACCGGCAGCACGCAGTAGCGAAATGGAAACTGCAGTACCACCCAAATCATCAGGGTCGGGGGAATTCCCGTCGGCAACGATGGCAATTCGCCCTTTTGGTGCGTTTATGGTGGGTGGTTTGGAATTCCCCGAAACCAATACTCCCGGAGCATTGCTGACCAATTTGCCTTTACGTACAGGAGCAAAAATCAATCCTGACCAACGTGCCCTGGCCCATTCTTTACCGTCTTTACTACCAATTTTAGCCTTTACGGTAATCCTATCACCAGTTTGTAAGTTTACTTTCTCCCAAACCTTGTTGGAACCGTTTCCTTCAAAAAACAGTTTCTGTGATAGTTTGGGCGAGAAGGTTCCCAATTCTTTATCGTTAATCAACACCGTAAATTCGGATTGCCCATCATTTTCGCCTACCCCAACAAATACCACGTCATATAAACCACTTTTAAAGTTGAAATCCACTGAAGTGGAAGCTTCTTTGTTTTTATTGGGATTAATGGCAAACCACCTACCGCCTGCGTCTTTATAAAATCCTGTGTTTTGCATTGGAAAGTCAGCAACAGGCAATGTTTTATTTTCAATTACCGAAGTGCTTATGGTTTCGTAATAGGAAGGCTCCGGCCATTTGATTCTTGCTGGAGGACCTATCTCAGATGGTACAAAATCCTTATCTGTGGTCAATAAGAATCTATCCATCGCAAAACCATCCTCACGCATACTGAATTCAATGTTGTGATGGCCCGCTGCGGGAATATCGAGGTAAATTTCATTAGGAACTCCACAATGCTCCTCTTTTGTACGTTGCTTGCTAGCCCACGTCCACTGGTTTTTTCCATCGCACCATTGCATACGCTGCCCGTGCTCTGGCCATTCACCATTGATTCCCACATGTACGCTATTATCTTCACTGCCTGAACTAAGTGCCCTAGACCATACGTAATAGCGCCCCGGGGTATTTATTTTAACACGATAGGTAACGATACCTAAAGCACCTGCTTCATTTGAAAAATTCTCACCCTTTATTAATCTATCGACATGTGTTACCCTAGTATCGGGCAATAGTTGAATATAGCCGTAATTACCAGTTCCAAGGCTATGGTTTTCTTTATTGGTGGTTGGTGATTCGTGCTTGTTGAAGCGGTACCATTGTCGGGGGTCAGACTTTTGTTGTTTGAAATAGAATTCGGCCTCCACCGCTACCATGCCATCTTTTTCTTCAAAAAAGTGTTGTTCTTCCAAAAGGGGTAAGGACAAGACTGATTCTTGTGCCTCTAAAATGCTTATCTGCAACAAAAATGCAAACGCCAATGCGAATTTCATATTCATGTTTTAGTACTCTTTTAATCTTATATTTCGATAGGCAATGGTCATGGGTGGTCCTGTATGTACCTGTACCCCAATCAAACCTTTGTTTTTTCTATTCTCCTCATCGTTATCGATAACCACACTCATCACCTGACCATTAATAATATGTACCATAGTATTGTCTCGAACAATGATATGGCATATGTTCCAATCTTCATCATTGATAAATTCAAGCAAATCGTCTTTATCACCAATAGTGCCGTAGGCTTGAGGTTCTGTTTGATTTTTAATTTGTGAAAACTGCCCGCGCAAGGCTAAAAATTTTCGCCCTCGTTCCTCATAATTTTGACCGCTCCAACGGCCACCACCATCAATGTCACATTGATACCCCTTTAGCGCATGAGGGGTGTCTTCAACTTCCACACTTCTGTAGTTAATACCTGAATTTCCGCTTTTTGAAACCTTATATTCTAGTTTGAGTTCAAAATCAGCCGGTTGCCCCCCACGCCAAATTAAAAAAGAGTTTCGCTTGAGTAAGGTTTCCGAAGTAACCTCCCCAATAATATTGCCATCTTCTACGCGCCAATAGGTGGGGTCGCCTTCCCAATCGTTTAAGGTTTCTCCATCGAAGATGGAGGTAAAACCTATGGAATCCTCTTCAACCAACTGTGGAAACTTATGTTGGGCACAAAGTTGAAGGGCATAAAAAATCAAGGCCATCATAAAGAGCCATTTGAAACCCCTTAGTGTTTGCTTATTACCATTCAATTTTTAAAGTTTTTATGAAGTCATTGTCTTCGAGCAAGCTAGTGTTTTGACCTAATTATGCTATCCTGTGGTGTTTGGTACAAATTAAAATTTAGTGCCAATCATGCTGACATGAGACTACAGGATAGTTTACGGTCAATAAAAGATAACTTTAGACCTATGCTTAATAAATCAAATACGAATGAAAAAAACTGACGTAAAACACTATTTTCCAAGGATATGCTTTCTATTTCTTTTTGTCTTTTTGACAAGTTGCATGGAAGAAAACAAAGACCATCTAACCTCCATATTCGATGGTGAGACCTTAACGGGATGGCATACCCTGGGCGGTGAGGCTACCTATCGTGTTGAAAATGGAGAAATCATTGGAACTACAGTTGCCAATACCCCAAATACGTTTTTGGTTACCGATTCCATTTATTCCGATTTTATTTTGGAACTTGATTTTAAGACCGATTCCGTTTCCAATTCTGGAGTACAGATACGTAGCAATAGTTATGATTGGTACCGAGACGGTATTGTTCATGGATATCAAGTGGAAATAGACCCGTCTGAACGCTCTTGGAGCGGAGGTATTTATGATGAAAAGCGCCGAAAGTGGTTGCATCCATTAGAAGGTAATGAAGCGGCACAAAAAACGTATAAGCCCAACGATTGGAACCATTTTAGAATCGAAGCCATTGGTGACACCTTAAAAACATGGATTAATGGTGTACCTGCATCACATTTAGTGGACGAAATGAACCAAGAAGGTTTTTTAGGCCTTCAAGTACACAGTATTGGCAAAAAAGGAAAACCTGGGGTCGATATTAAATGGCGAAATATTGAGTTTATAACGGAAAATCTTAATCAATATACCCAAACGTCACCCCTACCGGCAGTTGTCACGAAAAACCAACTCACTTTTGAAGAAAAAAAATCGGGCTGGCAACTACTTTGGGATGGAAAAACCACAAACGGGTGGCGTGGTGCCAAATTGGAGGAATTCCCAGAAAAAGGATGGGAAATCAAGGATGGTGTACTCAGTGTACTTGCAAGTGGTGGAGCGGAATCTGCCGCGGGTGGTGATATTGTCACCAAGGCAATGTATGCCAACTTTGAACTTAAAGTCGATTTTAAAATCACCGAAGGTGCAAACAGCGGCATCAAATATTACGTGGATACCGAATTGAACAAGGGTGAAGGATCTTCGATAGGATTGGAATACCAGATTTTGGATGATGAGCGTCACCCTGACGCAAAAAAGGGCAGCCATGAGGGAAGTCGAACAGTAGCCTCCTTGTACGATTTGATTCAGGCCAACCCCAATAAACACATGAATGCCGTTGGAGAATGGAACACCGCACATATCGTATCAAAAGACAACACGGTTGAACACTGGCTCAATGGTGTTAAGGTTTTGGAATACGAACGTGGTAGTGACGAGTTCTTAAAATTGGTAGCGAAAAGCAAGTACAAAGACTGGCCAAATTTTGGACTTTTGGAAAAAGGCAATATTCTTTTACAGGACCATGGCGACCTAGTTTCCTTTAAAAACATTAAAATAAAGACTTATGAGTAAGCAAAATAGTAGGAGAAGTTTTGTGAAGAAAACAACTTTGGGGACCATAGGTCTAGCAAGTGCTTCATCAATGGGTATGAGTGCCCAAAGCTATAAGAACATTATGGGGGCCAATGACCGTTTGCATGTAGCCATTGCAGGTTTGGGCCGAAGATTAGGTGCCTATTACGCCCCCATCGCCCATAAGGATAGCAACGTTCGGTTAACATATCTGTGTGATGCCAAACAGAGTCAAATGACCAAAGCAGCAGAAAAGTTTGCAGAACATATCAAATATAAACCCACCTTAGAACAGGATATTTTCAAAGTGCTTGATGATGACAAGGTAGATGTTTTAATCAATGCCATGCCCGACCATTGGCATACCCCTGGAGCCATTATGGCCATGAAGGCCGGTAAGCATGTATATGTTGAAAAACCCAGTAGTTGCACTATGGAGGAGAACGAACTTCTCGTAGCGGCAACCAAAAAGTATGGGAAGATTGTTCAGATGGGCAATCAGCAACGTTCATCGGGACATACTCAGCAAATCATCCAAAAAATTCATGAAGGTACTATTGGAGAAGCCTACAAAGCTATAGCATTCTATAGCAATGGTCGTGGGGAAGTACCCAATCAGCAAAAAGCCGCTGTGCCTGAGGGATTGGACTGGAATCTATGGCAAGGTCCAGCGGTGCATCGGGAGTATACGTCAGAAACTTGGAACTACAATTGGCACTGGTACGGTTGGAACTATGCCACCGCCGAAATGGGTAATAACGCAACCCACGAATTAGATGTGGCTAGATGGGCTTTAAATGTGGACTTACCGCAATTGGTGGAAGTAGAGTCTGACAAAAGGCATTTTAAGGATGATGGCTGGGAGATGTACGATACCATGTTGGCCCGTTTTACTTTTGAAGGGAACAAGCAAATTGAATGGGACGGCAAAAGCCGAAATGCTTACAATACCTACGGTAGTGGCCGTGGGGTAATCATTTACGGAACCGAGGGTACCGTTTTTGTAAACCGAGGTCATTATAGACTTTTTGATAGAAAAGGACAATTGGTTGAAGAAGTGAGCAGTGGCGGTGAAGAAGGAGGCGTTGCCCTTGGTGGTGGTGGCGATATGTCTACACTTCATGTGCAAAACTTTTTCGATGCCATTCGTGGGAAAACAAAGTTATACGCACCTATTGAAGATGCCAATATATCCATGGCAATGGTGCATTATGCCAATGTTTCTTCGCGAATAAAACAAAACTTTGAAGTAGATGATATAAAAGGTACCATGTTCAACAGGGATGCCATGAACCATTGGGGCAAACCTTATGAGGAATCTTGGAAAAGTAAATTTTTAACCCTTTAGATTATATCTAAACATTAGCCATGAAACCATCATTGCGAATATGCCAATGATGGTTTTTTTTTACACTCTTTTAGCATAGTTATTGGTTCAAGTAACTCCTGAGAGCAATCGACGCTTTTGGTTCTGATGTAAAAGCTATCATAATTTCACTACATCTCCTGCAAGCATTATTTTTTTCTGAGCTACTGTGCCATTTTCAATTCTTTCGGTAGAAGGTTGTGCCCCACCTACTGATATGGCATACGCTCCTGGTTGAATAACTTTTTGCCCCTGCGTGGTTACACTACTTAACTGGTCTTTAGCAATCGTAAACGACACGGTTTTCTTTTCTCCCGGTTGCAATGAAACCCTATCAAAGGCTGCGAGCGTTTTATGCGGATTAAATTCATCGGCATTCGTGTTTTGAACGTAGACCTGTACGATCTCGTCACCTTTTACTTTACTGGTATTTTGAACATCAACCGTTACGGTAACCTCATCACCAGTCTTCTGCTCATCAGGAATGTTCAGATTACTGTATTTAAAGGTCGAATAGCTTAAACCATACCCAAATTCATACAAGGGTTCTCCTTTAAAATAACGATAGGTTTTCCCTCGCATATCGTATTCGCTAAAAGCAGGAATATCATTGATGTCTTTATAAAAAGTTACAGGTAGCCTACCCGATGGATTATAATCTCCGAAAATAACATCGGCTATAGCAGTACCACCTGCTTGACCTGGGTACCAAGCCTCAATAATGGCCGGGATATTTTCATGCTCCCAATTTATGGAAAGTGCACTACCATTCAACAACACCAATACAGTTGGTTTGCCTAAGGCTGCAATTTTCTTTATCAAATCAGATTGGGTTTTTGGCAATTTGGTATGTACCCGGTCACCACCAGAGAACCCGTCTACCTTAACTTTCATTTCTTCTCCCTCTAATAACGGGCTGATACCCATACATAATACTACAGCGTCTGCATCTTTAGCCAATGCGATAGCTTCTTCTTCTAGATTGTCTTTTGGTGCTTCCCAAAGCAATCTCATAATAGAGTGTTCCGTCTTATTTTGGGTACATTCAAATCGGATATCATACTTCTTACCCGCCTTTAAGGTGACGTATTCGTATATTTTCTTCGGATGGTGTACATCATTACGCTCCATCAATAATTCATCGTCCAAAAACAATTTCATAGATGAAAAAGCTTCACCACCAAGAGCATATGATCCTGTTTTATCCACAGTAAGTACCCCGGACCAACGTACCGCATACGTGTCTGGATCCATGTCCTCAAAAGGAGGTGTTGTGCGCCAAGTAAAATCAATTGTCTTATCAATTCTGGTATGTTTTGGTTCCCCTTCAAAAGTGATATTATTAAAATATTCTCCTTTAAGACCACTTGTCTTTAGTGAACTATCTGAAAACAATACCGACTCTGGCATAGCTTCAAAAACAGGAAGACCCTCTGCCAACTTACATCCTATGGCATAAGAGACTTCTGCATTCGGCAACTTATTTCTTAAACCGTCTAAAGGAGTAATTGGTGTGGTTGGATACCCATTGTAATTGCCCAACAACACTTCTAAATCATCAGCATTGGAACCTATAACGGTAAGTTTTTTTGTTTTTGCTTTATCAAGTGGTAAAATCTTATTTTCATTTTTTAATAACACCATAGATTTTCTGGCTGTCTCAAGGGCTGCCAGTTGGTGCTTTTCAGAGTCAACTACATCATAAGGAATATCAGCATACTTTACGGCTCCTTCAGGAGCAAATAAGCCCAATCTTAGACGAGCAACAATTAATCGTTCCAAAGAAACATCAAGCTCTGCTTCTGAAATCAAGCCATCTTTCACGGCTTCAACTAAGGCTGGGTATGAATTACCACAGTTTAAGTCGGTTCCTGCCTTTACGGCTAATGCAGAGGCCTCTTTTGCATCTTGACTTATGTGGTGCGCATTTTCATCATAAAAGTCTCTAATGGCCCAACAATCGGAAACAATATACCCTTCAAAGCCCCAATCGTTTCGTAACAATCCGCTCAATTCTTGATTACCACAACAGGGTTCACCATTGTAACTATTATAGGCGCACATAATGGAATACACATCGGCTTCTTTCACCACTTTTTCAAAATGTGGGCTATAGGTATTTAAAAAATCTTGAGGACTGGGCACTGCATTGAATCGATGACGGTCGGCCTCTGGCCCACTATGTACGGCAAAATGTTTTGCAGTGGCCACCAGTTTTAAGTAATTGGGATCATCACCTTGTAATCCTTTTATAAAACGAACGGCTAGTTCACCTGCCAAATAGGGGTCTTCCCCATAGGTTTCCATACCCCTACCCCATCTTGGATCACGAAAAATATTAATGTTTGGTGTCCAATACGTAAGGCCTTGGTAAATGCCCCTTTTACCTTTTGAAGCAAAATCATGATGTTTGGCACGTGCTTCATCTGAAATAATTTCTGAAATAAAAGACATGTTCTCTTTGTCAAAAGTAGCAGCTAAGCCTATCGCTTGAGGAAAAACAGTGGCACGCCCTGCTCTACCAACACCATGCAAGCACTCGTTCCACCAGTTATATTCCGGTATGCCCAAGCGTTCTATAGCAGGGGATTCATAACTCATTTGCGACACTTTTTCTTCAAGTGTCATTTGAGCAACCAAGTCTTTTGCTTGCTGTTCAAATTCAGACTTACTGATGATTTTTACATTATCTGCCTCTTTTTTTGTTTCTGAGCAGCCCACTAAGAAACAAAAGATTACCAGAGCACTTCCTATGATTTTAACCGAATTCATACGTATTATATTAGTTGAACTATTTGTCTTTATTATTATTTTTTAACCTATTTACGACCTATTACTCCTTATTTATTCTAAAGCTTGAACAAAGCCTGAAAAAGCTTCCTTTCTTTTAAAATTGGCATCAAACAACAAGGGCCAATCTGGAAAACCATATCGCGGTGTAATCCAAGACTCATCATCCTTAAGTCCCCAAACTGTTAGGGCGTATTTTAAGTTTTCAGGGATATTATTATACACTGAAACCACTTCGTAAACTTTTTTTGCCTGCGCTTGGTTCCGTTGTTCGGTAAGTTCATTTACATCCCCTTTAGGATTTGTTTTTATATCCAACTCAGAAAAATGAATCAAAAGACCGCGGTCTACAGCTAGATTGGTCGCAGTTTGAAGCGTAGCCTTGCTGGGAAAGTTATAATCCAAATGCATTTGGTATCCTACGCCGTCAATCAAGTTTTTGTTCTTTAAACCATCGATGAGCTCAAAAGCACCCTTTTGTTTCTGAACGTCATGTTCTAAGCCGTAATCGTTGTAAAACAATTTGACCTTATTGTCCGCTTTTCGCGCAAATTCGAAACACTTTGCTACATAATTTTGCCCCATTCGTTCTGAAAACAAGGATTCCCGCATTTTAGAAGTTTTATCTGCTATGGCCTCATTCACTACATCCCAAGAATCAACTTTGCCCTTATACCTGACAACCACAGTGGTAATATATTGCTCTATTATGGCTTCAAATTGGGCATTGGTTCCTTTGAAGTTTTCTAATACATCAGGTATGCTTTCGTGCCAAACCAATGCGTGTCCATGGAGGTTCATTCCATTGTTTTCCGCAAAATCAACAATGGCATCCGCTTGGGTCCAATCATATATAATCTTCTTATTTTCATCAAGACCCTTGAAAATGCTTTTCATCTTCATGGCATTTTCAGCTGTAATGCTATTGAACTCTCTGGTATAAACACTACTATGGTCTGCAGCGCTTACCCGCTCAGGATTGACAGCAACCCCAACAAAAAAATCTTTAGCAACTGTTTTTAAGGTTGTGCTTTCAGGTATCGCAATATTTGGTTGGTATCCTTGGGCAGTCACTTCTTCTTTAACCACCAATTGCACATTATCAAATTGGACCACTTGCTTTTTTGGTCCTTGTTCAGGGTTAATACCTATCTTCACTCGACCAACTTTTGTGAAATCTATGGTCTTTTCGTGATTATTAGGATCATAGGCATACCCAAAATCAGCTAGATTTATTTCTAAAGTTTCCCACTCACATGTCTCTTTTGTAAAAGTATATTGCCAATTCACTTCATTTTTACAGCAATCATTAGGACCATCTACCAAAACAATATTTACAACCGTTCCCGGTGCTCCGCCACAATTGACATCAAGCCTTAAAAAAACATTGTCTATGGTCTTACCTTTCAATTTTTTTTTGGGAATCAATCTAAAAGTGATGCCGGATTGGCTTACGATATAACCTTTATCAGAGGTGCCATTCCAAGCCAACTCATAATATTTACCATCACTGAGCGAATTATTTCTTTGGACACCATACAATCCTAAATCGCCAAAAGATTCCCAAGTGCTGGGTAAAATTCCACCTCCATCAAAATCAGTGACCAAGAATACTTCTTCAGTCTGCGCAAACAATAAACAGACACAAAAAAGTGAAGGAATCAGTATAATCGCTTTTTTAGTATTCAGAAGAAAATTCATCTACTCTTTGTATTTAACCGTAACCTTGAGTTAGTTATATCTACCAAACCACAAATTATATGGTTTAGTGATCGCCCGATTTTTCATAAAAAATAAATTTTAAGAGCGATTTTTTTAACAAAAAGTTCTTTGATTCTTTTAAAAAGTAAGGCGAGTAAATAACTGACTCGCCTTACTTTCATGTATTTTCGCTATAATTATTATTCAGGACAAGAACCAATGTTATCTAAATAGAATGTTCCTGCAACATCTTCACCAGGTGCTATAAAGAACGTTGGTTGGTTGTACTGCCCCGTTGGCACAAAAGGTGCTCCAGTTGCAACACCAAGTGCTTCACCTTCAGCAACGAAACCTGCAGTAGCATTAGCAAAATCAAAACGAAGTTCTTCCCATCCGGTTCCACCGTGTGCTGCGGCGACTTCCGCTTCACGTTCGGTCTCGTTATTGGTAGGGTTTTGCTGCATATTCAATCTAAAAGTCGTAGCAACGTTAGACCATACCAAAGCGCGTACCACTTTATCGTCACCGCTAAAATCAACGGGGTTTGCCAATACAGTTCCAAATCCGTCAAAATTACCACCTCCATCTTGAACAATTTCTAACACGTTATTCGCTTCAGGATTTGCACCTGAGGAATCGGGGTTTGTTACCACCTGCGTTGTAACGCCATTGAAACCAAAGAATTCTTCACCATTCTCAAAGGTTAAAGGGTCTGGAAAAATAACCGAACATGGATCAGCTTCCGTATCATCTACTGGAGGTGGCGGCGGAGTTCCACCGTCAGGGCAAACACCCAAATTATCAAGATAGAACGTACCGGAAACATCTTCACCTGGAGCGATAAAGAAGGTGGGTTGGTTGTATTGACCTGTAGGCGCAAAACTTTCACCATCGGCTATACCAAGCGCACCATCAGCATTTCCTGTAAAACCTGCTGCTGCATTGGCAAAATCAAACTGAAGTTCTTCCCAACCTGTACCACCATGGGAGGCTGCAACCTCAGCCTCACGAGCGGTCTCATTATTTACTGGGTTTTGTTGCATATTCAGTCTGACAGTAACTTCCGCCTCTGACCAAAATAATACACGAACCACCTTATCGTCTGCAGCGAAGTTGGTTGGTGTTCCTAATACGGTTCCGAAGCCATCAAAGTTACCTCCGCCATCTTGTACGATTTCCAAAACGTTATTTGATTCGGGATTTGCCCCTGAAGGATCGGGATTGGTAACCGTTTGCACCGTTACACCATTAAAACCAAAGAACTCTTCACCATTATCTAAAGTAACTGGGGTCTCGAAAATCGCAGTACAAGGATCTGGTTCTTCCACCTCTTCTTCTTCACCAACCGGTGGAGGCGCTGCACCGCCGTCTGGGCACACACCAACGTTATCCAAATAGAACGTACCTGAAACGTCATCACCAGGGCTTATGAACATTTGGAATCTAATATAGTCACCAGTCGGAACAAAAGGAACAAAATCTGGAATACCCAATGCGCCATCAGGGCTACCTGTGAAGCCAGCAGTTGCAGTAGAGAAATCAAAACGAAGTTCTTCCCATCCTGAACCAGTATGTATTAAGTTAACCTCGGCTTCACGCTCAGTTGTATTGTTTGGATCTTGCTGTACTGTAAGTCTTAAAGGAATTTCCCTATCTGACCAGAATGTCAATCGAACAATCTTATCAGCTGCGGTAAAGAGCGCAGGAGACGTCATTTGAACGCCAAAGCCATCAAAGTTTCCACCTCCATCTTGTGTGATTTGCAAAACATTAGATTCTGATGGATTGGCTCCAGATAGATCAGGATTTGGCACCACCGACACTTCGGCGCCGTTGAAACCAAATTCAAAGGCACTGGGGCCGTCAGCATCCCAAGTAACCGGGGCACTGAAAATCTGAGTACAAGGGTCTGCAGGCGGTACTACTTCAAAACGTTCTTCCGTCACCAAATCATTGGGTGCAATGGCGCGTACGATTGCAAAAAAGTTTTCATCCGCTTCCGGATATAAAAAAGTAACAGATTGTTGAATACCTATTAATTCGGCAGGCTCTCCAGGAATTCCAGACAACACTTCGAATGCGGTGGCCCCCATAGCAGTAGGACTTATGGTCACCGAAAAGGGCGCTTCTTCATTATTAAAAACTATGTTGGCTCGAACCTCGGAAGGAGGAGCCCCCTCCTGTAAAACGGCTTTAAACTCATTTTTCTCACATGAGATAAATAGAATTAATAGGAGGCCAAGAATAAACGATTTCATATTTCATTAACTTTAATAAATCAAAAATGAATATAGTTTTTTAACTCTTATTAACATTCTTTTAGTTACATCCAAAAAGACTCTTTGCAACATATGAGGGATAAATTGCTACAAATTTTATTTTTCTCGTTAAAACTTAAGTTCAATTTTACAGTAAACAAGACTTACAAGCAATGTACCTAATGATGAAGCATTCAAAGCGCTTAGTACAACTAGCGGTCGTTATCTTACTTTTTACAACAAACATTGTTCAATCACAATTTGATCAAGAGGATTTTGAATTTCATACTGCTGAAAAAAACTTGTTTCAACGACCGGTAACGGCCATGGTCAAAGATCATAATGGTTTTATTTGGATTGGCACAGATGGTGCTGGCCTCTATCGTTTTAATGGTCTTTCATACACCTACTTTGGGCATGAGCTCAATAACAAAAATAGCATTAGTAGCAATACCATCAATTCATTGTTCGTAGATGCAAAAGGCGGTCTTTGGGTCGGCACCAACGCCGGTATGAGTAAATACGACAAACTCAAAAATGAATTTGTAAGAATCTCGAATAAGACATACCAAAACTCAGATAATTCTTTTATCAACGTACTCTGCTTTGCTGAATTTGAAGGAACTATTCTCGTTGGAACATATGACGGCATAAAAAAAATCGACCTATCCAATCTTTCCATAAAAAACTATGCAATCCCAGGAAATGCGATACTCGATTTAAAATTTTCAACCAAGGGCAACCTTTACATTGCAACCAATAAAGGATTAAAGACCGAACAATACTTTAATAAAGGTACCATAAAAGACCTACCGGTAGCTAGGTCGAAAAGTATCTTTAACATCACTAAACTTCATATAGACCAAAAGGAAAACCTTTGGATAGGAACTGTCAAAAATGGCGTATTTACGATCGACCTGAAAAAACCGAGAAAGACAGCAAAAAAAATCAACGTGGCCAATAACAAGGTTATGGCCATTACAGGAAATGAAAACACAACATTCATAGCTATTGAAAATGAGGGTTTGGCAATTCTGAATGATGATGGCAGTTTGTTAAAAAACTTAAAGTATGATCCAAAAAACAAACAGGGTATAGGGTCTGATTCGGTTTGGTCATTATTATATGACAACGAAAACAGGCTTTGGTTAGGTTATTATGAAGACGGCTTGGGTTTTCTCGACCAATACCATAATAAGTTCAAGGCCTTGAGAATGCAAGTTGGGAGTAATACGGTTCAATCCAATGACATTAGGGCTTTTGCCACTACGAGTAATGGTAATCTCTATATTGCCCAAACCAACGCCATCGATTATTTGAATACGACCTCAGGGCAAGTCACCGCAATTTACGGGAAAAAGAATACGTTATACACTGGTTTTCCGCAGGGTAATTTTATTGAAGACATATTCGTTGATAGTATGGATGGTCTATGGATTGCAACCTGGGGGAACGGAATTTATTGGTTAAAAAAAGGAAGCAAAACCTTCGTGAATTTCACAAAAAAGACTACTGGAGGGAAGCTTCGCACAGATAAAACCCAAAGTATTTCGGAAGATAGCCACGGTAGGGTTTGGATAGGTACTTTTTTAGAGGGCGTATGTTATTACGATCCGATAAAAAAAACGATAGAGATACCCTCTGGCGAGAAATATCAAAGTTCTCAATTGAATATTAAAGATATAAAGGTCATTCATCACGACAGTAATGGTTTTCTATGGGTAGGCACTTCTTCAGGGCTTTACCATATCAACGTTGCTAAAAAAACTGAATTTGATGTCGTTTCACACAATAACGCGATTTCATCAACTTTTGGTGGCCACCCGAGTTCCAATCAGATACTCGATATATACGAAACCCAAGACGGAACGGTTTGGTGCGGAACCAATGGAGGAGGTCTTTTCTCTTATAATCGAGAAACAAAAGGTTTTGAACGATTTAAGCTAGACGGTCAAGATTTGACCTATGTAAACGCAATTTATGAACCGGTCAAAAATGAACTCTGGCTCAGCAGTAAATTGGGTGTTCTAAAAATAGAAAGAGCGTTAAACAAAGTCACCAATTTTACAGTTCAAGATGGCCTTTTGAAAAACTTTCTTGCCGATGGGGCAATCGTTTTAGCAGGGGAAAACATCTTATATCTGGGCACAAAAAATGGACTAAACACAATTAATCCGAAGAACATACCTTCAAATCCAAATCTACCCAAACCTTATTTAAAAGGCCTACGAATTTTCAACAAAAAGGTAAATAGTCAAGATAAGGATAGTCCGCTACAAATCAGTGACAGTAAAAACACCGTCAAATTAAAACACCATCAAACGGCATTGACCATCGATTATGGTTCCATTAGTTATACGAGACCCGGCAATAATCAGTACGCCCATTACCTAGAAAATTTTGATGACACCTATAATTATGTCGGTACATCCACAATGGCAACATATACTAATTTAGAACCTGGAGATTATACCTTTTACCTCAAAGTGTCAAATAATGATGGGCTTTGGACCCCAGCCACAACCATTTTAACCATTGAAGTATTACCGCCATGGTGGCAAACCAAATGGGCGTACCTACTTTTCTTTATTCTGATTGGAGCACTGGTCACTACGATTATGTTATCCTACAGAAAAAGAATAGAAATAAAAAACACCCGCAGACTTGAAAGGGAAAGAAGGAAACAGAAAGTAGAACTCCAACAGCAAAAACTCCAGTTTTTCACCAATATCTCACATGAGTTCAGAACGCCGTTGACCCTTATAATAAATCCGATTAAAGAGCTACTGAACATGAACCAAAGCGAGTTCACAAAAAATGTTCGTGAGAAACATCAAATCATTCATAAAAATGCAGATCGTTTGTCAAGGCTTATCAATGAGTTGATGGATTTTAGAAAATTGCAATCCGATAAACTTCAACTAATGCTAAGTCATTTTAAATTGACCGAGCAGACAAAGAACATTCTAAGCTTTTTCAACGAGGAAGCGCAAAGAAGGGCAATTCGTCTTGACCTTAAGTATGATGATATTAATCTTGAGGCATACGCCGACAAAGGCTTATTGGATAAGATTTTCTTTAATCTGCTTTCAAATGCCTTTAAGGTTACCCCAAATAATGGTCGGATCCAAGTAGAAATCCGCTCTAAAGGGCAAACAGTCTTACCGAACATAAATACCGAAAAATCGGTACCCGTCATTGAAATAAGCGTAAAAGATAGCGGTCCTGGTATAGATCAGAAAGAGTACAAAAAGATATTCAACAGGTTCTATCAAATTGGGGAGAAGAACAAAACCTATTACGGAAGTACAGGAATCGGTCTTGAAATGGTAAAAAGCTTTGTTGAACTCCATAGAGGCATTATTGAAGTAGAAAGTATTTTAGGTAAGGGATCTATATTTAAAGTTATCATACCACATGGCGAAAAGTTCTTTGAAAAAGAATTGAATAAAACTGAAAAAACTACAATTGCCATAACGCCGAACACGATAAAATCGAAAAAGAAATATGATGTAAACGAGATATTGAGCGTCAAAGAAAGAAAAAAGACGCTGCTGATTGTCGAAGACAATCTAGATCTTCAAGATTATATAAGTTCAATCTTCAAGAATGAATATAAATTGGTTTTGGCATCAGACGGGCAAGAAGGTTGGCTAAAAAGCATTGAGCATGAACCTGATTTAATAATAACAGATGTTATCATGCCCATAATGGACGGTATTGAATTTTGCAAAAAAATCAGAAATAACGAAAAACTAAGGCAAACCCCAATTATCATGCTGACGGCCAAGGCCCTACCAAAAGATAGGGTCAAAGGCATTCAAATCGGTGTCGATGCTTATGTGACCAAACCATTCGACAAAGAAGAGCTAGAAGCAATCGTTGCACAACAACTTAAGAAAAATGACCTCTCCAAACTACAGACGGTAGCTGCAACACCAGAAAAAGAGCAAAAGAATCTTGTTGATTTTGATAATGATTTTATGCAAAAAGTAGTTGATTTTATTCAAAGTAACATCGACAACCCTGACCTAAATGTTGAAATGCTATCCTCACATCTTTGTCTCAGCAGAAGCCAGGTTTATCGAAAAGTAAAAAACCTGACCGGACTATCACCGATAACTTTTATTAGAAGAATACGGTTGGAAAGGGCCCGAACATTACTGCAAAATGACACAAACTTGAATGTAAGTGAGGTTGCCCATGGTGTAGGATTCTTATCGGCTTCATACTTTACCGTTTGCTACAAAAAACAATTCGGCGAACTTCCAAAAAGGGGATAATAGGGGCATTCTTGAAAGACATTCATTCTTTATAGAGCCAACAATTTCAATGTTATGCAACATTTGCTACAAACATTGCATCAAATAGATTATAGCTCAATTTTCAAGTAAAAGTAACTTGCGCTTTAACAAATTTTAACGTCTTTTCCTTATCACTAAAGTGAAAGGGTTTAACCGAAGATTCAATTAACACCTTTTAGAAAATGCTGAAAAAATTAAGTTTTGTGTTGCTACTATTGTTGTCAGCGCAAATGACATCTCAAGAAATAACCGGAACAGTAAGCGATACTGATGGGCCGCTTCCAGGAGCCTCGGTCTTCGTAGAGGGCACCTCCAATGGTGTGGTAACTGATTTTGATGGCAGGTACTCCTTAAAAGGGGTAAGCAACGGCACCACAATTATATTTTCTTACGTAGGATACAGCCGGCAAGAAATCAGCTACACCAATCAAACTGTGCTTAATGTTACTTTACAAAGGGATTTGGTCAGTTTAGATGAAGTCGTACTAGTGTCATATGGTAAACAAAGAAACACACCTGTATCTGTCGTAGATGGTGAAGAGTTAAGTGAATTTCCTACTACGGACATTGGGCAGGCACTTCAGGGAAGGGCAGCCGGTGTTACGATTACCAATGGTGGTTCACCCGGTTCACAGACACTGATTCAAATACGCGGTGTGAATACCTTTGGAGATGGTACCCCACTTTTTGTTGTTGATGGGGTTTTCACTAACAGTATCAACAGTATTGATTTAGCAAGTATTGAAAAAATAGATGTACTGAAGGATGCCGCCTCATTATCGGTTTATGGATCAAGGGGTACCAACGGGGTAATTCTCATCACCACCAAAAAAGGTAAAATCGGCAACGCCTCTTTTACCGTTAATGCCTCTAGTGGAGTACAAGAATTTAACGACCGTTACGACGTTTTAAACACACAACAATACATTCAGTTCTTGCGCGAAGTCAACGCTTTGGCCGGACAGCAAGGTGGGCCTGATTTTCCTGTAGATCGAATTAACCTAGACCCAAACTTTAATGGCAACGGGGTAGATACCAATTGGCAAGATGCCTATTTTAGACAAGCTCCTATTTATAACATTAGTGCTAATGTGAACGGCGGTAGTGAAAAGGCTAGATATAATGTTGGATTTTCAAGATTGGATCAACAGGGAATCTTCATTGACACTGGATTCTCAAGAACCACACTAAATATCAATACCGATGCCAAAATCTCAGAATGGCTCGATATAGGTCAGACCCTATCATTGGGACATAATAGAACGGTATCACCAGAACGCGATGGTGGTCGTGATCCTTTTCAAAATATACTAGGAATGGCACCCTACATCGAAGTTGGAAATCCTGTGGATGGCTTTGGGGGTACTACCGAATTGGATTTAAACGACTCTCGAAATCAAATTAGAATACAGAATAGCCAAGATAACCTTACAAGGTTTTCATCAGCAATCGGTAGCGTCTTTGTAAATGCTAAAATATTTGATGGACTTAGTTTTCGTTCCCAATTTGGATTGAATGCGAGCCTTTTATTACAAGATAATGAGCGCCGGGCATTTGCTGAATTAGGCACTTTTGCTAATCCAATTAATTTTGTTGATAAAATACGACAAACGACAACTCAAACCATTTTTACGAATACCTTGGCATTTGATAAAGACTTTGGTAAACATTCTGTCAATGCCTCTGCTGTGTTGGAACAAACCCAAATCAATTTTGAATCAGGATTACTTTCGGATAACCAAGAAATCTCTTCAGAAATCCCTGAGATTTTTTCTCCGAACGCCAGTTCTCTATCTTTTTCGGTACCAGAAAATTTAAATTCCGTTCTCTTTCTTGCAGGATATGAATTTGATAATCGGTACTCCATCAGTGGCTCAGGTCGAAGGGATACTTCTTCACGCTTTTCGCCAGAGAATGCCTCACAATGGTTCTTTTCAGGTGCTTTTGGCTATGATATATCAAATGAAAAGTGGTTTGACGTTGATTTTATCAATAGTTTTAAGTTTAGGGGTAGTTATGGGGAGACCGGTAACAACAGAACAGGTAACGTAGTGAACCAGTTTCTTCCCACCTTAGGCCTAAATCTACCTACTGTATTAAATGATGTGGTAGTTCCTGGGATTAGTCCTAATAATGCAGCCAATCCTGATTTACGTTGGGAAACACAAATCAAACAAAATTATGGGTTCAGTTCTGGATTTTTATACGACCAGATTCAATTCAGCATGGATTATTTCAAAAACCGTAGTGAAGATTTGTTAATTCCAGTGGAATTGCCTTCATCAGCCGGTATACCAGGTAATTCACAAACTGGGGCAACAGTAATCAGAAACGTTGGAATTGTTGATGTCGAAGGACTAGAGCTGACATTGGGTTATAATGACTACAAAGGTGAATTTAAATGGAATTTTTGGGCAAATGTAACTCGGGCAGAAGCTAGGGTAGAACGCCTCGGACTGGCGGGTGAGCCTATTGAACGTGCACGCTTGAATCCGCCTTTTGCATCTGCGCTAAACCGATTGGCAGTTGGTGAAGCCCCCTTTCACTTTTTTGGATTAGTAGCTGACGGTGTCTATTCAACACAGGCTGAAATTGACGAAGCATTACCCAACAACGGAAATACAGCGGTTCCTGTGCAACCTGGTGACGTTCGTTACCGTGATATTAACGGTGACGGCCTTATTGATTTGGATGATAGAGCCGTAATTGGTAATCCCAACCCAGATTTTACCTACGCCGTTAACTTAAGAGCGGATTACCGTGGATGGGATTTTGATGTACTTTTCAATGGGGTACAAGGTGTTGATATATTGAACAGTAATGTATTTTATTTGGAAGGATTGGATAATGGATTGAACTACGGAACACAGGTATTACGTAGATGGCAAAACCCTGGAGATATCACTGATATCCCAAGGTTTAGATTCGGTAACAATATCAATAATGAAATATCTTCTAGATATATTGAAGATGGTTCATTTCTTAGATTGCGTAATGTGACTGTAGGGTATACCTTCCCCAATACCATGGTTAATAAATCTGGGAATGGCTTTCTTAAAAAGTTCAGAGTGTATGCACAAGGGCAAAATTTATTAACTTTTACAAATTATTCAGGTCTTGACCCTGAAGTTGCACCTTTCTATAATGCAGCTGGCCTGGTTGATGGTCTGGGCATAGATCGAAGTGCACAACCACGACCGATTACCGTAGTTACAGGAATTCAATTAGAGTTTTAATAAAAAGTGTGAGAAAAATGAAAAAAAATAGTTTTAACCTTTTAAAGTGTATCCCTTTTGCGGCACTACTTTTTGTAATAGGCTGTGATAAGGAAGTGCCTGTTGAGAATACCAATGCGCTGAATCCAGAGATTTTCTTTGAATCGTTGACCCAAGTTGAGGCTGCAGTGAATGCCAGCTACAATCAATTTCAAGTACTGTATCAACGTAATGGTTATATCTTGCAAGATGCTATTTCTGATGAAGTACTTTCAAGTGGGGATCCCAACTATGCACCGTTCAATCGATTTGAGTTTAATCCAACTTTAGAAAACATCGCCCAGTATTGGACATCGTGTTTCAATGGTGTTGGAGCCTGTAATTTTGTTATTGGCAACGAAGAAAGAATGCGTACAACTGCAGATTTGCCGTCCAGCGATTATACACAATCAGATGTAGACAATGCCCTTGGGCAAGCATATTATCTTAGGGCTTTATATTATTACCATTTGGTAAAACGCTTTGGAGGGGTTCCATTAAAGGTTGAATTAGAAGAAGCTACTGTGGATTCACCTAGAGCTACAGTAGATGAGATTTACGCACAAATTATAGCAGATTTGCAACTTTCTACCCAATTGACCTTTCCAAAAGGAACTTCTGTAGCTGGTCGGGTGACACGTGAAGCAGCTTTTGCCATGTTGGGCAAAGTATATTTGCATCGCGAAATGTACATCGAAGCACGAGAAGCTTTTAACAATGTAACCAATCATAGCTTATTGCCACTAGAAAACTACGCCGATAACTTTAATGCTTCTGGCGAATATAATGACGAATCAATGTTTGAGATAGGATATCAAGTTGCTTCAGGAGTAGGTACTGATAGCGAACGTTGGGCTCAGACTGGTATCGGTACTTCAGAAATAACATTTAGGTCACAAGATTACACTGGATGGGCGAATGCCAGACCTTCAGATAAAATGATACAAGAATTTGAAGAGGATGATCCTAGACTTGAATTCGCCATTTTGGTAGATAATGAAAATACCTTCTACGGCCCAGATTTTTCCCTCCAGTTTCCGTGTCCCGGTTGTGTGGGAGCGCCGGCATGGTATAAATTCTCCCAATTGTATGACGAAACAAATGTTTCTGAAAACAGTGGTGTAAACGTTCGAATCATGCGCTATGCAGATGTAATTTTAATGCGTGCTGAGGTAGAATTGAACTTGGGGAACACCCAAGGTGCAATAGACCTATTGAATGAAATTAGAGATCGTGCAGAAATGCCACGATACGGTACCGCCACTATGGATGCCAGAGGCTTTCAAGTAAATACACCAGAACAGATATTTGAGGCCATTGTCCATGAAAGATTTGTAGAACTTTCTGGAGAACAACAGCGATTCGATGATCTTGTTCGATGGAATCTAGATGATCAAGAATTATCCTTTTTCCCGGATGCTAATTTTGACAATCCAGATGAATCGTTACGTAACGTTCGCGTTTATGATCCAAATGTGCATCGCGTGATGCCCATACCACAAAATGAAATTGACGCCAACACTGCATTGACTGAGGCTGATCAAAACCCTGGATATTAATTGTTCGAGTTAGTTTAGTTATTTCACAATCAATGGGCGAGAATATAAATTCTTGCTCATTTACTTTTTAGTAAATTCAACGATAGAACAAGAAGGAAAAATTGAAAATGCAGAAACTGAAGATTTACTTTCTCGCAACTCTTTTCGGAATCATTTTGGTATTTGGCTGCAAAAACAAAACTGAACAAGGTGCAGATAAATTGCCTAAAAAGGCAACCCCAATATTTTCAAAACTTTCGTCAGATTCGACAGGTATCCACTTTGAAAATCAACTTACAGAAACCGATAGCCTCAACTACTTTACCTATCCTTACATTTATATGGGCGGTGGTGTCTCAGCAGGCGATGTTAACAATGACGGCCTTATCGATTTGTTCTTTACCGGGAATATGGTTGCTAATAAGCTTTATTTGAATAATGGCGATTTGAAATTTACCGATATTACCGATAATGCATCTATTGAAGGTGACACCCGTTGGTACACAGGCACAACCATGGCCGATGTAAATGGCGACGGCCTTTTGGACATATACTGCTTGGTAGCCGGTCAATCAGGCAACAAACAGAACCAACTATTCATTAACAATGGGGATAACACGTTTTCTGAACAAGCTGAAGCCTATGGCTTAAACGATGAAGGAAACAGTGTTGATGCCACCTTCTTTGATTTTGATAACGATGGTGACCTTGATGTATACGTTGCAAACTACCCTATTACCCCTTTCGAATACAACAGCTTTAATTACAAAATGCGCATGGATCGGGTAACCGATACCGAAACCGACAATCTCTACAGAAATGATGGTAATCGCTTTACTAAAATAACAGCATCTTCGGGTGTAAAAGAATATAGTCTTTCACTTAGCGTAACAGCATCGGATATTAATCAAGATGGGTGGACAGACCTTTATATTTCCAATGATTTTAGCACGCCTGATTGCCTATACATCAACCAAAAAGACGGTACGTTTAAAAATGAAATTAAGACTGCCACTGCCCATACTTCCTTCTATGGTATGGGGGCTGATATTGCCGATTTCAACAATGACGGCTTGCTGGATATTATTCAGATGGACATGGATGCCGCATCTAACCGTAGGTCAAAAGCCAATATGGCCAGTATGAACCCTGAACTGTTTGCCAATATCGAACGGGTCGGGTTTCAATACCAATACATGCAAAACAGTTTACAGTTGAATACAGGCTACTCAGAGGATGGTGTTCCAAAACTTAAGGATATCTCCCGTTTGGCGGGAATATCTTCAACAGATTGGAGTTGGGCACCGCTGTTGGCCGATTTTGACAATGACGGTCACAAAGACCTTTTCGTTTCCAATGGAACCCGTAGGGAAATCAACAACAAAGATTATTTTGAAAGCTTAAAAGGTGAAAAAAAACATGAAGACAGTCTACTTGTAAAAAGTCTGCGTATTCCTTCAGAACCCATTGATAATTTTATATTCAAGAATAACGGCGACCTTACTTTTACAAAAAACAATAAGAATTGGGGCATTAATGATAAAGGATTTTCCAATGGGGCCGTTTATGTAGACCTTGATAATGATGGAGATCTTGAGCTTGTTGTGAACAATATTGACCAAAAAGCCTCAATTTTCAACAATAACAGTTCAAAAACAAACAATTATCTCGCTTTAGAACTCAACGGGCCTGATGGAAATAAATTGGGTATTGGAGCCAAAATAAAGCTGTACCATAACAATACACATCAATTTCAAGAACTAACATTAAGTAGGGGTTTTCAATCTTCCGTAGCGCCAAGAATCCATTTTGGATTAGGAAAAGATGAGCAAATTGACAGCCTTTTGGTCATCTGGCCCAATAAGAAAAAACAAAAACTGGTAGATGTCAGTGTAAATCAACTTTTAACCGTAGACGTTCTAAATGCAGCGGAAAAATTCTCACCAAAGGAAACCAAACCATCATTATTTTCAAATGTCGATACTCCTCCTGCGCTTTATAAGCACAAAGAGAATGTTTATGATGACTTTAAAAAAGAAATTCTCCTGCCCCATAAAACCTCACAATTTGGACCAGGGTTGTCCGTTGGGGATTTAAACGGAGATGGATTGGATGATTTTTATATTGGGGCGGCCAACAAATATCCTGGCGGCTTATTTTATCAAAAACAAGATGGTTCATTTGAGCAACAAAAATTCAAATTATTATTGGAGGATAGGATGCACGAAGATATCGGGTCCTTAATTTTTGATGCCAATAACGATGGTTATAACGACATCTATATCGTGAGTGGAGGTAATGAATTTAAACCCGGGTCACCACTACTTCAAGACCGTTTGTACATCAATCAAGGTGATGGAACTTTTGTGAAAAATAAAAACGCACTGCCACGTATAACAGAAAGTGGCAGTAGGGTCTATGCCGCAGACTTTGATAAGGATGGTGATTTGGACCTCTTTGTTGGTGGTAGGTTAATACCGGGCAATTATCCTTATCCATCAAACAGCTACTTATTAGAAAATATAAGTAAGGGCAAAAATGTCAGGTTCGTTAATAGTACACCGAAACTTGCCCCTGAACTTACTAGAATTGGTTTAGTAACATCAGCGCAATGGGCAGACTTTGACAAAGATGGTTGGCAAGACCTTGCCGTTACCGGTGAGTGGATGGGTATTAAAGTCTTTAAGAATGCCAAAGGAAATGGCTTTAAAGAAGTTACCAATGACTTAGGGTTGGAAGACACCGTTGGCTGGTGGTTTAGTTTAAAAGCCGATGATATTGATAATGATGGGGATATTGACCTTGTCGCAGGAAATTTGGGAGAAAACTATAAATACAAAGCCTCCGAAGATGCCACCTTTGATATTTTTCTAAATGATTTTGATGGTAACAGAACCAATGATATTGTTTTAAGCTATTACAATGATGGAGAACAATATCCGGTGAGAGGGCGCGAATGTAGCTCACAACAAATGCCAAACATCAAAAAGAAATTTGAAAACTATGATGCGTTTTCTAAGGCAACATTGATAGATGTTTATGACGAGAAAAAATTGGAAAACAGTATTCATTACACTGTAAAGTCTTTTAAAACCGCCGTTTTTGAAAATGTTGACGGAAAATTTGTTCGAAAAGATTTGCCGCTCCAAGCACAAATGGCGCCTACGAACCAAATTTTAGTTTCTGATTTTGATAACGATGGAATAAAAGACCTGTTACTTGCTGGTAACCTTTTCGCCTCTGAGGTTGAAACTCCAAGAGCCGATGCTGGTTTTGGTTCTTTTTTAAAAGGGTCAAAAAATGTAGCTTTCGATGTCTTGGGTGCATCACAAACCGGTTTGTTTGTTGATGGTGACGTCAAAGACTTGGCCATGATAACCATTATGGGGAAGAACTATATTCTTGTTGCCAACAACAATGATTTCTTGGACTTTGTTGAAATTCTTTGACTAAAGTAGAGATCTAATTGAAAAGCACGGGTTTTAAGATTTCTCTGCTGCAATTCTAACGGGTCGCTAAGTGACCAAGCTCGAAATGACACTATTTTACCGATTGATTTTGAAAACAAAAGCACCGAATATATAGAACTTACATTACTAACTTTTAATCGACTTGCACAATCTCAATAAAAAAAGGGATGCCTAAGTAAAGTATACTCAGGCTTCCCTTTTGAACTATACAACTGTTAAAACAGTTGAAAAAAAGTTAGAATTTATTCGTTCGCTCGAATCAAGATATCCGCAATGTTATCAAAAGTAAAGGTCATATTATCTCGATCAAATATGGCCAATCCGTCCCTGTTCGCACTGGTGTCCCCATTGTCCCACCAAATACTTGCAAAGCCCCGTTCTGCTGCTAGTTGCGAATAGTATTCTGCATGAGCTAAACGGTCTTCAATATTATTTTGATTAGCAGAACTCCATTCACCTAAGACCACAGCCATGCCCCTGTCTGAAAACCTAGTCTTGATTCGGTTCATTTCTGCCAATAAATCTGCTCTATCTTGACTTGATCCCCATGTAGTATCCGTACCTTCTAAAGTAAAAGGGAATGGAAAGTAAGAATGTAATGAAACCATTGTATTTGGGTCATTATTAGGAATAATAAGGGCATCCATGGCAACTGGCACCGTACTGGCCGCATAGGTAGAGATCATAATTTTTCTAGTCTCGTTATTGCCACCTGTCGCCCTTATGGCATCAAGACTTACTTGATGGTAAGCATTTACCATGTCTCTACCTTCAACTGTTCCTCCTGACCATTCTTCAGGGGTGTTTTCGTGACGAGGTTCGTTCAAGGTTTCAAAAATCACGTAATCACTGTAATCTCTAAACCTCACTGCAATCTGCGTCCATAATTTCGCAAGACGGTCTTTAACTCCATCACTTTCGGCTTGAGTTGGAATAATCCAAGGATCATCATGATGCACATTTACAATAACATACATATCATTCGCCCTTGCATAATTTACAACTTCTTCAACCCTATCCAGCCAAGCAATCTCAACTGCATAGTTTGGAGCATCACCTTGGTGAAAACGCCATGTTACGGGCAACCTTAAGGTTGTAAAACCACGATTGGCAACTGCGTCAACCATCTCTTTAGTAATTCTAGGATTTCCCCAGAATGTTTCGTCTGGCCCCTCAGCATCAAGGCTATTTCCTAAATTCCAACCCGTCTTCATTTCCGCAGCGAACTGGATAGGTGTTAAACCTCGCATTACGCCATTATCAAAATCACTTCCGTCGCTTTCAAGGTCATCACCATAAACAGTAACATCTACTTCTTGAGAAGTGTTGTCGCTATTATCATTGCTGTTGTCACTATTACTACCACCATCATTTGTATTGTCAACAGGTTCTTCTGTAGACTCCATATTGGGTACTGTGACTACCTCAACCGAATCTGAACTGCATGAAAAGAAAAAGACTACGGATAGTGCTACTACGATATAATTCCTCATAAAACCAATTTTTATGTAAAAATAGTTTCTGCGGAAATGACTTTAAATCAGAAATGATGTAAATGGTAGAAGAAATGTTGCATCGCTCCAATAGAGGTGTAGAATACCCTTACACTTCATCAATAAGAAACTACCTTTCCTGCTTTATTTTACCTATGTTAAAATCACCTTCTACTATGGGAGTTTCAGTATTAAAATCGATATAGACCTTATTGAATCTATCGGTTTTACTCTCAACTAAAAAAGATTTAATTTTGAGACGCTTTCCATTTCCGATATAAATGTCTTTTAACACATTGTTTCCATCAAAAGTGATGATAGCAAAATGCCCCTGAAACTCAATAGCGTGTTCTCTTAGGGAAAGCGTACCGTTTTCAAAAGGCATTAGATGATACTGTACCAAGATTTTATAGTCAATCTTACTTGTCACTTTTACCCCCTGAAATAGTCCGTTTTGTTCCAACTTTTCTACTGATAGCACTGAGCCATTGTTCGCTGATTCGGCAAAGGGTTCATAAACGCCCACAAAGGGTTTGGTATGTGCCTCACCTTGTTGACGTACGACCAGTGTTGGTGTAGGTAATTTATCATAAGGTTCTGGTGCTTCAAATGTTTTGGGAGCCATCACTTTGGTATAGGTTCTACCCTCAAAACCGGGCATAAAGACCTTCATATATCGGTTTTTGTCTTTAAACCGTTCTGCTTTAAAAAGAAGTTCAACATCTTCTGAATACCTTTCGGAAGTTTCAACATCTTTAAAAAAGTGCCATCCAGGATTCCGATATTTTCTGTTTCGCCTCCATTCTGCATTCGCATTTGCCATGAATCGATTGGCATCCAGATTTAAAACAAGGTCTTCATTTAAAAAAGTAAGGGACTCGCCCAAATTATGGTAGAGGTAATCATGGTATTCAATGGGTAGTTTAGATTTCGAACGAAAAACATCCAAATAGTAGCCTGTTGTTGGCGATGTACGAACCAAGGCCATAGTACGTTGTTGCTCGGCTTCTGCTTTTGTACCTCCACCATCATAAAAATTGGTTGTGGTAAAGGAATAATTGGGGGATACTGCTTTTTGTTTAGGCATTGGTTCCATGCATTCCAAGGTAACCGTATCCATTCCTAAGTTTACCCATTCGCCCTCACCTTGTGATGCCCCGTTTACGATGACCGTATTGTGGGCCGCGAAAATTCGGGAGTAGTTCTCATGGATATTTTGGGCATACTTTCCTCTACCATTATCTACTCCCATTACCCTACCCTCTCCATATAGTTCCATGTACATTCCAGAGGCATGACCGTGCACCATAGAAGCACCACCAACAAAGCACATTAACCCATCATCAGGATTACCCGTACTACTCAAATTTCGTTGCAGAAAAATTCCAGCATGGGGCTGTTCGTCGGTTCGGGGCAGTTCAATAGTGGTTTCCTTTTGTTCAAAGTCATCATGGTACCACATCAATGCTTCTAACCCTTCTCTTTGATATTCTCCCTTGGCCATTGCGCTGCCCAATAAGTTGCTGAACTGCTTTTCTAATTTGGGTACGCTATCAATTTTACCCAGCTTATAAGCTAACTCATAGGCATCATAAGGTGTTTTGTACTTGCGATGGCCGTCGCCCCAAAGTATGAGTTCTCCGTTCGGATTTACCAAATAGTCCAAGCGCTGAATAGCCCAGGGAATATTTGGGTAAGTGCGGCCCAATTGTAAAGAGGGGTCATATTTGGTCAATACGTACATCAATTTCGTAGAGCGCTCAGCAACATCATTCGTATACTGCGAAGATTCTGGCCAGATATCCCCTTCATTTTTATAAAATTCAGCCACTTTAGCAAGCGCATCTTGATTGGAGGTATTCTTGGTTAAATAATACTCCAAATACATATTCCTCTCCTGAATATCTTCTAAAGCCAGCGCATTGTATACCAAACAATTGGATTCCAATACTGGATGATTTGAATTGATCATACCATTATCTACAACCAATCTTGCATAAGTTCGGAAAACCTCTTGGGCTTTCGCCATAGGAAAATCAACATCAGACTGGCGTGCCACATCATAAGGTTTACCACCTTTTGCAATAAAAGGGGCAACAAAATCGTAGACAATAGGATACTTTTCACCTATAAGTCTGGATTCCCTCAGAATATCATCAGGACAAAGCCACCCCCCGCGGGGTCTCCAATCTGAGGGTTGCAGCTGTACAATGCCCATTACGGCCGTGTAAAGAATATCAGTAGCGTATTGGGCATAGGTCTCATCGTTCGTTAAATAACAGAGAAACCCAGCCTCTTTGGCCGATTGCAAGTAGTCCGACAACTTGTAAAAATTCGCCATCTCTTCATCACTCGCATTATCCAAATTTTCATGTTTGCCCTTTTTGCCTGTAGTCGTGTAAGTTAGGGGAGGAATACTATTGGTTTTCGCTTGACTCCAATCCAACGTTAAATTTCTAAGAAATTTGTCTCGGTTTTCTTGATAAAATACCAAAGTGCTATCAACCCTTTGTTTAACTTCCTCATAAGATGATTTCGCCCATGCTTTGGTCTCTATTTTGTTCAGGATGATGTGGTGGTCGTCAGCATCCACCCAAATAAATGGACGATTTTTTGTTTGCCCATGAGTATTTAAAAAGGCAAAGACAAGAAGGCAATAGAGAAAACCCTTTTTTCTCATAATCTAATCGGTATTTGATTAATCAAAACCACTCAAGTTTTGTATTTCTGTTCGTAGTTCTCCAAGCCTTATTGGACTTATGATTTCTATAATTTCAATTGATTTGGCTAAAAATTAATTTATATGCTATTGTCTTTCAGCCCCATCGATTTCTTTTCAGGTGAGCATAATCCAAAACGTATTGAAGATACAGTATTTGAGATTTCTCGACTACGCTCGAAATGACACTACCCTTATAATTTCGTCAGGGCGATTAACAAGCGAAGGGAAATCTTATTATTTTGAGATTCCCCTTTGTGACTCATTTGGAACAACAAGCTAATCCTAGAAAGAATTAATCTTCAACTGTATCGTATGTTTCCCTGGTGATAGGCGTATATAATCAAAAGCCGCTGGTACTTTTTCCCCATTATGGATAAAGTCTTTTCCGTCCAAATCATTCAAAGAGAACTCCGCAACCATATTACCCGGAATTTCTAGTTCATAGGTCTGTAATCTGGGGCCATTATAAGTGTAGGTTCCCTTTATGGTTCCACGTACTGTCGGCACCTCAATACTGCTATTTTTTAAACTGCTCATTTGTGGCTTTATCGTAGCAATACCAAAACCTGGCGTTTTAGGTTTTATGCCCCACAAGCCTCTGGGTATGACATTAGCAGGTGCTGCACCCCAAGCATGGTTCCAATCCAAATTCACTTTATACTCATAATCCCAGGCTTCTAAACTAATTGTAGAGCCTACACGTATCATATTGTACCAACTTCTTTTAGCTTGGCTTGTCAATAAATCGAGGGCATAATCCGCTTCACCGGCATTGTACAAACCATCCATTAAAAATTGTGCCCCATAAACACTACAGGCCATTCCTCTAGATTTTACATGGTTTATTACGGTTTCATAGTGCTCTTTTGGTACTAAGCCAAATGCTAAAGGCATCATATTAGCATGTAAAGAGGCGTGGTCGGTGCCAATACCATCCACATAAATACCACGTTCCTTATCGAACATTTGTTCATTCACTGCTTTTTTGGCTTTGGCGGCGCGTAATTCAAAATCTAAAACCTCATCCGTCTTTCCTAAAACCTTGGCAAACTCCGCCATGATTTTCATGTTTTCATAAAAGAAGGCATTGATTACCGTACTATAAGGCTGAAAAACAAAACCATCGCGTTCACCTTTTGTTTTGCTTCCTGCAAAATTCTTTGAAGGCCAATCTACAATGTCAGTCAATGGCTTTTTATACCCTTTTTCAAAGCCAAGCTTATACATAAAATCCTCGGTAACTTTTGTAGATGTTATTAACCCATCTTCATTGGATAACTCAAAAAGCGTTTTATGTTTTAATGGTTCGTAATAACGCTCAATTAATTCAGTATTGCCCGTATACATATAATCGGCATAAATTAATAGTGCCACATGCTGCTGCCATTCTGTTGGCCATGTAGGATTTTTCATGAAATACTCTATGGTGCGCCTCGCTATGGCATACTCTCTATCGGTTGTGTAGTGGCTTAACTGATTAAGGTAGGCATCGGCCTCATACGGGATACGTTCCCTATCGCCATCTACATAAAGACCTGCAAAAGTGGTTGCCTTTATTGAGTATTTACAAAACTCCCAAATTTGGTTTAAAATTTCATCGTTACTGGTGAAGCTACTTGCTGTATCATCCCAATAACTGGTATATCTCAATTGCTCAAAATCTTCGGCTTTTAAAGGGATTTGGGCTCCTTCCACTTCCGCATATCTAAACGGCTGTAAAACAGGCCACCCTTCTTGTAGCGGAATAGCTTTACTAGGTCCTTTCATGCGGTTATCAGGCACAGGTTCGATGTTAATCTGATATTTTGTTTTTCCAGGGGTTACATCGACCTTAATTTCTTGATAGCGAATATTACTTTTTGCCGGTGGTGTTCTGTTAACATTTCCTTCGTCATCCAACATTTCTCCAATTCTGACCGTCAAGGTATGTGGTTCTTTAGCTTCGTAATTGAAGTCTATGGTGGCAAAAGCAGCTTTGCCAAAGTCTAAAAAGTAAAAATCTCCTCTTTTTTCAAATTTGATAGGATGTACCTTATCTATAAGGTATTTATTTTCTGTGGATATGATATAGCTATCGCTTATACCGGTGGTGAATTTTTGCGGCTCAGAATAATCAACCAAACGATTTTCTTCATCCCAAATACGTACTTTCCAATAGTATGTTTTGTTGGGTTCTAAAGAAGTTCCCGTATATTCAACATCTGTAGATTGGTTGGAAGCAACACGTTTACTATCCCATACATCCCCATTATTGGTTTCTATTTTCGATTGACTTGAAGAAACCAAAATCTGGTAACCAGATTGAAATTTTGAGGTCAAAGGCACCGTCCATCCAAATTCTGGTTTTAGGTCGAATATTTTTACATCAGTTTCTGGCTCTCTTATCAATTCTACGGTAAGGTCTGAAGGGGCTGCCCTGTATTCATTACTGTTTTCTTTAATCAGTGCATCTAGTTTAGCACTTAACTTGTCTCGCACTTCCTGGTATTTCTTTTTACCAATTAAATTGTTGATTTCTAAAGGGTCTTTTTCTAAGTTGTAAAGTTCTTCTACTGTTTTATCATTGACATATCTAAAATATTTCCACTCCTTAGTGCGCACACCTTCACTAGGAGGAATATTTTCAAAATCCCAAATATGCTCAATAAGTACCGTATCGCGGTTCATGGTATTGGTTTCTTTATTGACTATGGGCATTAAACTTTTACCCTGCCAGGTCTCGGGTATACTAACTCCTGCCAAATCGGCAATTGTAGCAGTTACATCTATATTCAAAACCATTTCGTCTACATCTCTTGGTTTAGAAACTCGCGGGTCGTAAACCAATAGAGGAACCCTTACGGAATTCTCATACATTAACCACTTACCAGCCAATTGACGTTCTCCAAGAAAATATCCATTGTCACCCATTAAAATGATGACAGTGTTCTTGTCTTGACCGGTTTCTACTAATTTCTTCCTAATTTTTTCAATCTCTAAATCTATACCAGAAATCATTCTATAATAGCCTTTTAGACTATGTTGGTATTTTTCTGGATTGTCATAACGCCACGTCCATCTTAATCTATTAAAGCCATCTCGCACTGCTTTTGGTTGTGCTTCAAAATATTTATCGGCTCCTAACTTGGGATTAGGAATGATTGTGTTCTGCAACATACCATCTGTGGCTTCTTGCCAAAAATATTGGTCTTCGGCCGGATCATGGGCGTGTGGAGCACTAAAACTAAGGGAGAGACAAAATGGTTTTTCATTGCCCGCATTCTTTTCAATGAAATCTAGCGCCTGTTGGCCCGTATACCGAGTTAAGTGAACGGTGTCCTTATTTATGGTTTTGTAATAATACCCTCTTTTGTCTTTAAAGCGGTTATTTCTATCATAAGATTCGTATTCATCAAATTGCTTATCTAAATCATTGTAACGCACCCCATATTTACCATAAAATCCAGTATAATAACCATTGTTTTTTAGTAACGTTGGATAGGAGTTCGCCATATATTCTTCTCGTACATTACCCGTTTGAAAATTGAAATTATGGGAACGTTCATACAAACCTGTCAATATACTGGCTCTACTAGCCGCACAAATGGGCGTGGTTACCATGGCGGTTTTAAAATAGGTTCCCTCTTTTGCCAATTTATCCATTTGAGGAGTTTCAACGAAGGTGTTTCCTGCATAACCAATAGCATCAAAACGTTGGTCATCGGTCAAAATAAAAATGATGTTGGGTTTTTCTTTACTTGGCAAGTTATTCTGTGCCACAAGAGCTTGACTAACGAAAAAAAGAGTAATGATTGAAATAATCTTAATTTGCTTCAAAATAGTTTAGAATTTGCAGTTAAGTTAGTAGTTTGAACTAAATACAATAAGCATTCAACAATAAAATCAAACTTAATTTTAAGGTGTGGCAATCCCATCCTGTTCTATCCTGAGGATAAGCTTTATTCTAAACCCTGTTAAGTAAATAAAAAATTACACGTAACAGCACAGGATATTAATTTACGTTTGAGCTTGTAATATTGTGATGGTCCATTGATTACATAAGCTTAAATTATGATTGACTCAGCAATAAACATTAAAATAAGAACAGGTTTGTTCATTACCTTAATAATGACCATTATTGGTTGTAAAAATGAAACAGGTGAAAAAAACAGTAGTAAAATAAAAGAAGTTGAGTTACCTAAAAAACCCAATATTCTATGTTTAGTTACTGAAGATATGGGCGCGTATTTACCCATGTTTGGCGATTCTACCATTGCTACACCAAACCTCAGCCGTTTGGCAAAAGAAGGAGTGATTTATCCTAACCTATTTTCCACTTCCGGCGTTTGTGCACCTAGTAGGGCCGCTATTGCCACTGGAATGTATCCTTCAGGCATAGGTGCCAATCATATGCGAACTACTTCATACACCGAGGTCACCGGCTTACCAAAATACGGGGCGGTACCGCCACCAGAGGTAAAAATGATCAGTGAACTTTTACGTGGCAAAGGCTATTACTGCACCAACAACTATAAAACCGATTATCAGTTTAAAGAACCCATGACGGCCTGGGATGACAGTAGCCCCTATGCGCACTGGCGCAATCGTAAAAATGAACAACCTTTTTTTGCCGTAATGAATTTTACGGATACCCACGAATCAGGCCTTTTTGAACCTTATGGCCATAGGTACATAGAAGAGCGACATCATCATTCCGGTGAGAGAGATTTCACATGGAAGCCCGGTAAGATGACCGAGGACGAAACCCCAAAACACCTGCCTAAGGATACCGATTTTGATATTCCCCCTTACCTTCCGGATACGGAAATAGTTAGAAGGGACATGTGGAAACTCTACAACAATATTGCCGAAATGGACCGACAAGTTGGGGCCGTGTTAAAACAATTGGAAGATGATGGACTTTTGGATAATACAATCATTTTCTTTTACGGGGACCATGGCGGGCCCTTGCCAAGACAAAAAAGATTGATCTATGATTCTGGATTGAATACGCCTATGATTGTGCGTTTCCCCAACAAATGGAAAGCAGGAACCGTCGATGAACAATTGGTCAGTTTCGTTGATTTTGCGCCAACCTTGCTTTCCCTTACTGGAAGCAATCCACCAGAATATTTACAAGGTCAAGCCTTTCTGGGTGAATTTAAGACAGAAGAAGAACGGAAATACATTCACGCGGCCGCGGACCGCTTTGACGGGTATACCGATGCAATCCGTGCCGTGCGTGATAAGAGGTTCAAATACATCAGAAATTATCGTCCGGAGCAAGGCTACTACCTGCCCATAGATTATCGCGAACAAATACCAACCATGCAAGAGCTATTGCGATTACGGGATACTGGCGAGCTGGATAGCATACAAATGCAATGGTTCCGAAAAACAAAGGACCCTGAAGAATTATTTGATTGTGTAAATGACCCGCATGAGCTCCATAATTTGGCCAATGACCCAAAATATGCCACGAGGCTCAAAGAACTCCAGACCGAAATGGACCGCTGGATAGCTGAAATTGGCGACCAACCCAACTTACCTGAAAAAGAGCTTCTCAATCAGTTATGGAATAGTGCTGAGGCCCAGCCGTTAACAGCCAATCCTGTCTTGATTAAAAAAGACAATCTGGTAAGTGTCAATTGTGCTACCGAGGGAGCTTCGATAGGATATAAACTGATAAACGATGGAAAGGTCTCTGAAAGTTGGTCCGTTTATTCTGGACCCTTTTCTGTAGAAAAGAACACTGAAATTGAGGTCCAGGCTCATCGAATCGGATTTAAACCCAGTGAAATTATTAGAAGAAAATTTTAGTCAACTTCTTGATTTACAGTGTTAACTTACTAAAAGCTATCATTATGTAAACCACTATCAATATGGTTATTATGGTTATAACAATATCTTTCCAATTATAACTTGCCCTAGTTATAGCTTTTTGTTCGCTAGTCACGCTGGTAAAGGTAAGACCTTCAATTTTCTTTTCTGAGGGTTTCGTATAGAGTAAACTTACCGCTACGCATATTAATACACAAATCATAAAAAAGTAAGCCCCGAACACCAACCAATTAATATCTGCTATAACATATATTACAGACTCCTTAGCAAAACTATCCTTTACAATTTCTAATGTTAATTTAGAAAACCCTATTGCGAATCCTGCAATTAATGTAGCAATAGCACCATTAGCATTAATTCTCTTGTAAAATATTCCGAGAAGGAAAACTGCTGCAATCGGAGGTGATATATAGGCCTGAACATTCTGTAAATACTCATACAGTCCACTAGAAAGTTTTGTAATAATAGGTATCCACAATAATCCTAAACCTACAACAATAAAAGTGGCTATACGGCCTGTTTTTACCAGACTTTCTTCTGGTTTATTGGGTTTTAGTTTTTTATAAATATCTAACGTAAATAAAGTAGAGCAAGAATTAAATACCGAAGCCAAGGAACTCATTAAGGCTGCCAATAAACCAGCAGCCACTAAACCTCTTAATCCAGATGGTAGAATACTACTCATTAAAACCGGAAAAGCCTCATCTGGGCTGCTCCAATCTAATTTTCCTTGCATTTTTAATCCTAAAGCAACTACTCCAGGAATTAAAAACAAGAATACTGGCATTAACTTTAATAATGCTCCGAAAATACTTCCTCTACGTGCTTCTTTGATATTTTTTGCAGTAAGTACCCGTTGAACAATAACCTGATCAGTACACCAATACCAAATACCAACAATTGTGCTTGTAATAAATAAGGGTAACCAAGGGTAATCTGGATCCGTGTTTGGCCTCCACATATTAAAATATTCTGTACCGACAGTGGCTTTTAAGTTGGACCACCCTCCAATTTCAGATAACCCCAAATAGGTAAGAATACCTGCACCTATGACCAGAACAATTGCTTGAATTGTCTCTGTGTATACAACTGCCCGCATACCTCCTAAGACAGTGTAAAGACCAGTTAATACCACCGTAGCAACCGCCCCAATCCAAAATGGAATACCCATTAATGAAGAAACTACTACACCGCCAGCATAAATGGTAACTGACACTTTTGTGAGAATATAAGCGATGATAGATACCACAGACAAGACCCATCTTGACCGAGCATCGAAACGTTTCTCTAAAAATTCTGGCATTGTAAAAACGCCACTTCTAACATAGAATGGAATAAAAACCCATCCTAACATTAATACAATCCAAGCATGTAGTTCATAAATAAGTAATGGCATTTTGTCTCCAGCTCCATTTCCTGCAAGACCAACAACGTGTTCTGATCCAATATTTGAAGCAAATATGGAAGCACCTACAACAAACCATCCTAAGTTTCTACCTGCTAAAAAATAGTCTTGAGTATCTTTCTGTCTTTGTTTAATGACCCACCAGGCCACTGCTAATAGTAAAATAAAATAACAGCAAATTACTATCCAGTCTAAGGAGTCTAAGTTTTGCATTTCAGTTCTGTTTTTAATGGCTAGATTTAGTAAATGATAAGGCAAGTGTAAGATGATGCTATTACTTAACTATTAATTTTACTGATTTTAAATCCTTGTTAAGTGAAGAGCTTCCTACATAAATTGTAAACGTACCGGGTTCAACCACTTTGGTTAAATTTGCATCTAGTAGTGCTAATTCATTAAAACCTAAATTAAAACTAATAGTTTTTGTTTCTCCCGGAGCTAAAGCTACGCGTTCAAAACCCTTTAAAAGTTTAATGTACCTGCCGACGGATGCAAAATCGTCCCTTATATACATTTGTATAACTTCATCTCCTGCAACTTTTCCAGTATTAGTAATTGTTACTGAAACTTTGGTACTGTCGGTATTTGAAATGGTTTTTTGAGCTAAGATGGGTTCACTGATATCGAAAGTGGTATAACTAAGACCAAATCCAAATGGAAAAAGAGGTGATTTATCATTGTCTTTATATAAACCTTTTCCTGAACCAACAAAGTCTGGTCTTTCAAGGTATGTAACAGGTAATTGACCAACAGAACGCGGAAAAGAAACTGTTAATTTACCTCCAGGATTTACATCACCAAACAAAGCATCAGCTATAGCATCACCCGAGTGCATACCTAAATACCAAGTTTCTAGAATGGATGGAATATTCTCCGCAATATAATTAATGGTCAATGGCCTACCATTTATTAAAACCACTATAATTGGTTTACCTGTTTTATGTATAGCTTCGACTAACTCATTTTGTACACCATACAAATCCAAATCAGAACGATCTACACCTTCGCCACCCGTTTTGCGTGACCCTCCAACCACTAAAACCACGGCATCAGATTTTTTAGCGGCTGTAATAGCTTCTGTAAAACCATCTTTAGAATTACTCAATAAGTCACAGCCTTTGGCATAATTAATTTTGATGTCATCCCCAACCTTCTTTTGAATACCCTCCAATGCAGAGACATAATAGGGTGGTAGTCCAGAATAACCGCCCAATAGAGAATAAGTGCCTTTCTCAGGCCTTTCTTCGGTAGCATTCGGTCCTATAACTGCGAGTGAAGAAATCTTTGACTTATCTAAAGGCAATAGATTGTTTTCATTTTTTAATAAGATGATGGCCTTTTGTGCCATTTCATAGGCAAAATCTTGATGTTCTTTTTTACCAACATCAACAGTTTTCGGGTCAATCTTTTTGGGTTCCGTATCAAACAACCCTAATTTATATTTTGCGGTGAGAATACGTGATGTTGCTTTATCGATATACTTTACCAATTCAGGGTTCTTTGTTAGCGTATCCAGTAATACATTTGAATGATACGATGAAAGGTCAATACTCTTGCCAATGACCAAATCCATATCAACACCGGCTTTTAGTCCTAAGATAGCTGACTCGGCTCTTGATTCAGAAATAAAGTGCATCGTTTCTAAACGTGCAACATCATTATTGTCTGAAACTATAAAACCGTCGAAACCTAATTCATCTCGTAAAATATCTTTAAGCAACCAGGTATTCATATGATTTGGTACTCCATTATAATCTTGATGACCCGGCATCACGGAACCTACTTTAGCTTCCTTTATTGCTGCTTCGAAAGGTGGTAAATACACTTCGCGTAAACGTCGCTCTGACATATCACTAAAACCACCGTTAATACCACGTCGGTTTTCAGGATAGCCAATAAAATGTTTGGCGGTAGCTATAACATGATTCTCATCAAATTGCTCATCACCAGTACCTTGCAAACCCTCTATAAATGCAACGCCCATTCTAGACACCAGATAAGGGTCTTCGGCGTAAGATTCTTCTACTCTGCCATATCTAGGATCACCAGATATTACATCTAAATTAGGGGAATAACAGTGCGTAACACCTAAAGCACGCGCCTCTAATGCTGTTTGGGAAGCCATTTTTTTAATTAGCTTAGGTTCCCAAGTAGAACCAGCAGCAATAGCTTGGGGATAAACTGTTGTATTACCATAATAATCTAGAACTAGCCACATTCCATGTAATGCTTCTGCATACTTCATGTACGGAATACCTAAACGCTCATTAGCTGGTGCGTCTTGGGTCATTTCTGCAATTTTTTCCTCAAGCGTCATTTTATTAAGCAGATTTGAAACTTTAAAATCTACTTCAGAGGCATTATCATCAGCGGTTTGGTCTACTTGACTATGCGTAAAAAGGGTAATTAAAATCGAACCTAAAAAGAAAATTATATTCTTCTTCATAATGTTAAAGTAAAAACGATGAAAAATAAAAATATGAACTAACAAGATTATCCCGTAGCATCCTGTATTAAAATGAAAAGGGCAAAATAAATTTGCCCTCTTCTAACTAAACTGAACTATAACTAAAAACAAAAAATACTGCCATTTTAACGATATCCATTATTTGTTGGGTCTGACTCCAACAAAGCGGGGTTCTGCTCCAATTCTTGCAATGGTATAGGTAACAACACGTGCCATGGTTTAATATTCTGGGCAGGGTTCCAAAACCTGTATTCAATATTTTCCATAACGTCAAACAAAATTCCCCATCTAATTAAATCATATCTTCTGTGGGCCTCACCAGCCAACTCCCATTTACGCTCATCATAAATAGCCTCTCTAAAGCCCTGTTGATCTAATCCTGTTAAATCCCATTCTTCTTCAGTTTCATAAGCTCTTTGGCGAATTGGATTTAAATATTGAAAAGCATTTGCTGGACCATTCAATTCATTTTCACATTCTGCAGCCATCAAATACACATCCGCTAAACGAAATACCATTCTATTGTCCTCATGGTTGAATCGTGGTGATGTTGCAAGATCCAAATTCCAGAATTTAGCCATGTAAGGAAAGTTTAATTCAAAGCCCAAATAATTATTAACAATGTTCAAAGGTCTTCTTAAATCATTTAATGGAAATTTTTCAGCAAAATCTTTTGCCGCTACTTGTAAGCCCGTACCGTTAAAAGCCTCGCCTCTTGCCCTTAATGCATCACCCAAAGCACCTCTTTCGTCCGAATTAGCAGGTTCGTCCCTTAAGCGAGGGTTGAACATACTGGGTCTCCAATTACTATTACCTGCAAAAGCTGCACCTGGAAATGCCGGATCAAATTGCCCAGTGATATCTCGCGCAAAATCTAAAGACCATATAATTTCAGCATTATATTCATTTAACGGGTCAAATACCTCTTCATAAGTCGGTAATAACATATGTGGTGATTGGTTGATAATCTCAAGGCATTTAGTCAATCCTGCTTGCCAGTCTTGCTGTTTCATATATATTTTTGCTTCGATAATGGCAGCTGCCCATCTTGAAGCACGACCTCTTTGGTCATCTGCATATGCTGACGGTAAAATTGCTTGTGCAAATTGCAAATCTTCAATTATACCGTCAATGATGATGTTTTCATCTGTTCTGCCTAAAACCCTTACTTCGTCAAGCGTTAAAGCCTCGGTATAATACGGTGCATTACCCCAAAGATTGGTAATATGCCAATAGGCTAATGCTCGCAAAAATCTACATTCTGCGATAACCTCTGTACGTACGTCTTCCGTTATAGACTCATTATCCGTTACTCGATCAATAATGAAGTTTGAATTAAATACAACTCTATACAGGTCTTTCCATGTATCGGAAACACTCATTTTTTGAACAGATACATCGGCCAATGCCTCGTCTAAACTGTAATCGCCAATGGGCTGTACAAAATTTGCAGGGCGGTTTGGCTCTATGATATCAGCACCATTATCATAAAAATGGTCAAGGCCCACCTGACCATAAATAGAATTATTCTTTAAAATGGCATAAGTACCCTGCACAGCTTGTCGCGCATCATTATCCGAAGCAAAGAAGCTTTCTGGAGCAATGATTGCTCTTGGGTCTTCTTCCAAGAAATCTTCACAACCAATACAAGTGAAGATTATGAGTATAAGTATATATAATTTTTTTGTTTTCATATCTATTTTTTAAAAAGTTACGTTTAGACCTAATGTAATAACTCTTGGGTTGGGATAATTCGCATTTAAGAATCCTAGTGCTATATTACCAAATTGATTGTTCCCTTCATTAAAGCTATTAGCCTCAGGCTCTATTAAACGAGTTTTAGAGAATAATAACAAGTTAGTTCCAGATAAATAAACCTGTGCATTCTTTACACCATCCAAGCCTATTTTTTCAGTTGGAAAATTATAGGCCAAGCGCACTGCTTTAAGACGTATGTGTGAGCCATCTTCCACGTATTCAGAATTTATTGGTGTATTTGTCACGGAGTCCGCCCCTGCTCTTGGTATATTGGAAGTTGGATTGTCAGGAGTCCATCGGTCTCGTAAATCACCAAACTTTACCGTTTCTCCGCGATTAAAATAGTGATTTCGCATTCTTAGGTTGAACACCTCATTACCCGTAGTACCTTGAAAGAAAAATGAAAAATCAAGATTCTTATACGAGAATGAGTTTTCGAGACCAAAAATCAAATCTGGAAAAGGGCTACCTAGAACCACATTGTCTTCAGTCGAAATAATTCCATCTCCATTTAAATCTTCAAATCTTGGTCCACCAACAACTTGTGATGATAAGCCAGAAGCATCAATTTCTTCCTGACTTTTCCAAGTACCTAAATAATTTACTCCTGTGAAAACAGGAACCGATTCACCAACAATTAATCGTGTATTACCCGAACCTATGATAGGATCTACAACAAGGTCAATGAATTCTTGACCGCCTAAATCTAATATTTCATTCTTATTACTAGCTAAGGTTAAGGTAGAGTTCCAACTAAAATCTTCGTTAGATATATTCGTGGAATTCAACAATAGTTCCCAGCCCTTGTTTTTAAGAGCACCAACGTTTTGCAATTGACTTGTAAAACCCGTTTGTCTTGGAATGGTAACATCCAACAACAGGTCGTTGGTCTCTTTATAATAATAATTGAATTCGGTAAAGATTCTACCCCCGAATAATGATGCTTCAAGTGCAAGGTCAAAAGAGGTGGTAGTTTCCCATTGCAAGTTTGGATTTGAAGGTCTGCCCAAGGTTAAACCAGGAACCTCAGCCCCATTTAAGGTTGTATTTGCTTCAGTTAAAACACCTAATGTTCTATAGGGACCAATAGCCTGATTACCAGAACGTCCCCAACTAGCTCTTAGTTTTAAATCTTTGAATACTTCTTGGTTTTGCATGAAATTCTCTTCACTGATTTTCCAGGCAGCGGCGACAGAGGGATAAAATTCATATTTATTGCCAGGTGCGAAAACCGAACTTCCATCTGTTCTACCGACCAAGGTTAAGAGATATTTATCTTTATAGCTATAGTTTATTCGGCCGAAAAACGATGCTATCTGAAATCCACTAAAACCACTACTAACAACTGATCTAATGGGATCTGAATTACCTAAATTATTAAACCCAGTGGCATCACTTGTAATACCAAAGGCTTCTGCCTCTGTAATTTCTGTTTCTACTTTTTGAAAAGAAGCTCCTCCTAAAACAGTCAAACTATTGTCTTCATCAATATCTTTTTGATATTGAATTGTATTTTCATTATTCCAACCTACACTAGCTACAGTTCTTACGCTTGCATTACCACCATCCGTAATACCAACAGCAAGGTTACCTGGTAATTGACTAGAATTAAATCTATTGCGCTTAACATTATTAAACTCTGGACTGAAGGTAGAACGAATTATCCAACCAGCTGCTGGTTTGTATTCCAAATAAGCTGTTGCCAATAAGTTATTGGTAAAGGTCTCATTGGTATTCAACTCAAAATTGGCTAGCGGATTATTGAAGGGCGCACCTACAACGTCATCAAATCCATTGAAAGTACCATCATCATTAAATGCAGGTTGTGTACGCAAGGTTCCAAAGAGATTGGCACCAAAATTAGTAAGACCATTATCTTGGTTTAATCTAGAGTAATTTATACGAAATCCGGTTTTCAACTTATCACTTAGATTGATATCTAAATTAGATCTAAAAATAAATCTTTCGAGTCCAGAAGTCTTTACAACACCTTCTTGATTAAAATAATTGAAGGAGTTGTAATAATTGACATTTTCTGAAGCCCCTGAAACGGATAAATCTACATTATAAATTGGAGCCGGCCCCGTAGTTAAATCAACCCAATCGTTATTGGGGTAGCTAGATGGGTCATCTGGAAAAGGTATTGCCACTCCTCTAAAAGTGTTATGTTCATTTGTAAAGGCAATCTGTTCTTCTTGAGTTAATACATCGGGCAGTTCAGGAAGCATTTGCATGCTTGTAAATACGTTAACACTCACTTCAGGTTTTGAGGCTCCTGAACCACGACCACTTTTGGTCGTAACCAAAACAACACCGTTTGCACCTCTAGAACCATAAATAGCAATGGAAGAAGCATCCTTTAGAATTTCAAGAGATTGAATATCGCTAGGATTTATATTGTTCAAGTTGAAGTTGGTCCCAACCACAATACCATCAACTACAAAAAGAGGTTCGTTGCTACCTGTTATAGAGTTACCACCTCTTACTCTAATAGTTGTCCCTGCACCAGGAGCGCCGTTTGCTTGGGTTACTTGAACACCCGCAGCCCTACCTTGCAGAACCTGATCGACACGAGAGGCTGGTACCTGGGTAATATCTTCGGAACTTACCGAAGCGACTGATCCTGTTAAATCAGATTTACGCTGTGTACCGTAACCAATAATTACTACTTCATCTAATTGATTACCTGCCTCTAAAACAATTCTTAGTTGGTTTTGATTACCTACTTTAATCTCTTTTGGATTATAACCAATGTAAGAAATTACAAGTACATCATCCGGTTTTGCGATTACACTAAAATTACCGTCAAAATCCGTGGACACACCATTGGTTGTTCCTTTAATAATTACTGATGCTCCTGCCAATGGACCATCCGAATCGGATACAATTCCAGTTACGGTCTGTTGTGACCAAACTGTAAATAAATTGAAGAATAATAGAAGAACTACTACTTCTACCCTTCGTTTGTTAGAATTTAATTTAGTTTTTTTCATACAGTTTCTCTTAAAGAGCTAGTTAATTTATATTAAGAAAAATAACATTAAGGATATTCTATTACATCCTGTACTGTACTGTACTGGTTAAATAAACAGATCAAGAAATAACATTAAAATGACCGTAATTAATGGCTTTAGCAATTTTCAAGTTCACAACATATCCTTGTTTAATTTTTAATATCATTTAAATATTAACAGAAATTAATGTTATTTACTAATTACGACACTAGTATATGAATTTGCAATTTGTCTTATTTGCGAGTTTAATTATTGTACACAACAAACGATTTAGGAAATCAGCTACAAGCCTAGTGGTAATCACTATGCTTAAAAATTTTGAATTGAAATGAAGTAGTATTTCTTTAAAAGGGGAAAATTACTTTTGTAGTACATCCAAAAGAGTAACACCATCGGCCTAGATGCCTTTTAAATAAAACTTATCTGATTATTACTTGAAAAATAAAATCATTAGTATCCTAAATTCTGAACTGAAATTTTAAGTTAAAAAAAGAAGAAATAAACATAAAATGCTATTAGTTCTCTAGCCAAGAAGATTCTATTTTCATTTTGAGTTCAGAAACAACTTCTGGATGCTCGTTGGCCAAGTTGTTTTCTTCCTTTGGATCCATGTAGATATTGTAGAGTTCTATTTCTTTTTTAATTTGGGGATTTTCCTGATTCGGAAGAATTAATTTATATGGGTTGGTCATAACCATTCTATACTGCAAGCTACTATCTACTGTATTAAAATCGTGGTCATAAATTTCACCGTAAATAGCCTTTCTAGATTTTAATTTCTTTTCGTTTAAAACACTAATACCATCTAAATCTTTAGGTTTACTTATGCCTACTAAATCTAAAACTGTAGGAACCATATCTAAACTACTTGTTAATGTGATACTATCTCTAAGTGGGTTAATTTTTCCCTTCCACTTATACATTATTGGTGTTCGGAGTCCAAAATCATAAGGGGAGCGCTTGGAGTTTTTATCATAACTTGAATTATCTTCATTTTGAATCCATCCATTATCACATACATATACGAATAACGTATTTTCTGTTTCTCCTTTTTCTTCAATATAATTCATTAAATCACCACAGGTCTTGTCGAACCATTCGCACATTGCCCAATATTTAGCTACATATGGTGTTGGAGCTTTAGGAAGATATTTTTGTAATAAACTGTCTGGTGGTGTATGGGGGGCATGAGGTAGAAAAGGAGCGTACCACATAAAAAATGGTTTCTTTTTTTCAAGAGCCAAGTCTATATAATTGTAAAGGGTATCCATACCCTTGCGACCAATTTCTAGTCCGTAGTCGCCATGGCGTCCACCACGATTAGGGTCACCATGTGTCATCCCATAATCAAAACCTCCATTTTTATAATTTCCTATCCACCATTTTCCCGTTTGAAAAGAAAGGTAACCTTTATTTTTTAATAGTTTAGGTAGCGTCTCTAGCGTATTAAAATGGTTGATAACTGCTTCATAATTTTTAGGCCTCCATGAAGAACGCCATGGTTGTGGACTAGATCTATCGTCTCCCGGTAGCACCCGATCGTTGCCCAAAACCATGTGCGTACGGGGATACACTCCCGTTATAATCGATGCCAATGAAGGTGAACATAATGAAGTAGGCACATAACCTCGTTCAAACGTAAGGCTCTCTCCCGCCAACTTGTCTAGATTTGGCGTCTCTATGTGTTCATGACCCATGAAACCGTAATCTGTCCACGCTTGGTCATCCGATAGGATAAAAACAATATTCGGTGGTCGTTCCTCCACTTTGGCGGTTTCGTTGTTTTGCTTATTTTCCTTACAGGAAGCAAAACAAACCAACACTGTCCACAATAAAATAGTTAGGTTGCGTATTTTCATTTTGAGTGTTTTAACGTAAAGTTTGTATGCTGTAGTTACCTGATGGTACTTCAATGGTTATGATGCCGTCTTCATTTTCTATGACTTGACCATTTTTAAAGTCTTTTAAAGACGCTCCATTTACAATAACACTTTGTACATTATCTGAAATAATCGACAACAAGGCTGTCGTATTCGGCGGAACGGTTGCATCGTGATAAAAGGTATCACCCTCAATCTTCCAGGTGGATTTAATTTCGCCATAGGGAGAGTCATAAGTGGCTTCCGCAGAAGTCAATCCGCCACCGGGTACGGGCGCAATCTGTATTTTTTTATAACCTGGTTCAAGGGGTTTTATTCCAGCAATACGCTCATACATCCATTCACCAACAGCACCATAGGCGTAATGGTTTAGACTATTCATTGATTCTGGATTATAGCCTTCTAAACGGCTGTAGCTATTCCATCTTTCCCACATAGTAGTAGCACCTTGATTTATAGAATAAAACCATGAAGGATAAGTTTCCTTTAATAAGATTTGGTACATCAAGTCCGTTTCACCCATAGCATCCAAAACTCTTGGCAAAAGAGGTGTACCCAAAAATCCTGTTCTCAAATGATTGTCAGCTTCTTCAATCTTATGCAACAAATGTTGCTCAGCTTTTTTGGTAAGAGTATCCGATAACAAATCAAAATGTAGGGCCAATAAATATGCTGTTTGAGTAGCCTTGCCATTTTTAATTTTCCCTTCGTTATCAAAAAACTCACTTTCAAAAGCGTTAGCCACAGTTTGATAAAGTTTTTGATATTCTTCTTTTTCTTCTTTCAAACCCAACACTTCTGCTGCCTTTGATGTAAGATGAGCGGCATGGGCAAAAAACGCGGTGCCTATCAACTTTTTTGATGTATCACCTCGTTTATTGCTCTCCTTAGCTTGAAAGGGCTGTAACCAATCACCAAAAGAATTCATCTGAGAAATGTAATTCTCTGAAATGGATTGATGATGTGAAACCCATTTCTTCATCATTTCATAATTTTCGTATAGAACAGTAGTATCTGCTGTTCGGGTGTAGATATCCCATGGTATTATTACTGCTGCATCTCCCCAACCAGAGCTAACCTTATTATTTTCTAATACATCTGGGGCGACGAAAGGAATTCCTCCATCTACATATTGAGACTCTCTTAGTGTTTGCAACCAACTTGCCCAAAATGCATGAACATTGTTATTGAAAATGGATGTCGGAGAAATTACTTGTGCATCCCCTGTCCAACCCAATCTTTCATCACGTTGGGGACAGTCAGTAGGAATATCAAAAAAGTTTCCCCTTAAACCCCAATTGATATTACTCTGAAGTTGATTTAGTTTATCATGTGAAGAAGAAAAGTACCCAGTTTTATCAAAGTCGGAGTACTGAACTAAACCCGTAACCCATTCTTTTTTAGGGGTTTTTGAGGTATCAAAACCGCTAAGTTCTACATATTGAAAGCCGTGAAAGGTAAAGGTGGGATGCCAATCTATCCTACCATCTTCAGCTGCTATATAATAATCGGTTGATTCTGCTGAACGGTAATTATCTGTATAAAAAGAACCGTCTGGATCTAACATTTCAGAAAAACGGACTTTTAAGGTATCTCCCTTTTTCATGGGAACCCGAAGTCTTGGCACACCTAACATATTCTGTTTTAGATTGAATATGACACCACTACCATCTTTCGGTGTGATGATTTCTTTGGTATCTAAAGTTGTTTTTTGCCTAACTGAATGATGCCTTTTTGGTCGTATGGATATAGCATTCTCCAACGGAGCGACTTCAACCTTGCTCCATTCTTTTACCTCAAAATCGGAAGTGGCCCACCCTTGCATTTGAAAATTGGCATCATAGATTTCCCCATCGTATATCTCTGCAAAACGAATAGGGCCTCTGGTCGTACCTTGCCAACTGTCGTCTGAAACAATGGTTTTTTTGGTTCCATCTTTATAAAGCAATTCCAGTTGGCTCAACACTTTGGGGGAACCGTTTTGCCCCCAAATCAATTTATTCCATAATAGGCGTCCAAAATGCCACCCTGAAGCCAATTGAAACCCGATAGCATTATCCCCTTCTTTCAGCAAATCGGTTACATCATAGGTGAGCGATTCTATGCGTTTTTGATAGGGTGTCCACCCTGGCGACATTACATCCTCACTGATAGTCTTACCGTTGATAAATCCTTTAAAAACCCCTTTAGCTGTCACATACAATTTTGCAGATACAAGTTGCTTGTTGACCTCAAATTCTTTTCTTAGGTATTGCGGGGTATGAATTATGATATTACTTTTTCCTTTGATACTATCCTTTCTGGTATCCAACCCAATCCATTTTGCTTGCCAGTCTTCATTTTGTAATAATCCTAGCTCCATCTGGGCAATCTCGCTCCATGTTGAGGGTTGGTCTTCTGCATTCCAAAATCGTACTTTCCAATACATCTTATCTCGTGATAACAAAGGTTTTCCTTTATAAGAAATATATAAAGATTGACCTAATCTGACTTTGCCCGTATCCCACAAATCTGGGTCTTCTGATAAGAGTTCTGGTGAAGAAGCCACAACCAAATGATATGCTGTTTGTTTTTGTATTTCTTGTGGTAATTTCCACGAAAAGGAAGGCGTAGCGTCATAAAAACCTATAGGGTTCACAAAACCTTCATTTAAGGTAAGGTCTTGAGCGGGTTTCAACGTAGGTTCGGTCCGGCAACTCAAAAGGAAACAACCCAATAAACTAATCGTAAAGGTGGTTCTAATATCATGAATCAGTTTCATCGTTATTACATTCTAGAAAGCCACTAGCACACTATTTGTTAAGCTAAAATGCATTAAACAATTGCTACAGCTTTAAACCAAATATATCTAACTCTTAATTGGAAAGTGTCCTGCTGTGTTTGGTTTGAATTATAGTTTTAAAAACACAAATTTCAGGCTAAATATTTAAGTGTTATTGGTCATTGTGCAAGCTATAGAATAAGTGCTCGAATGGCTAATAGCATAGCCTAATTAATTGGTCTGAATACGAACAAATATCGAACAAACTTCATTAGGCATAAATATAATATATTTAAAACAAACACTTTAATTTATATTTTATGATATTCAGAACGTATATCATACCATGCAAGAGTAATAGAAAAGTATACATGTACGCTTACTAAAAAAGACCGCAGTTGCGGTCTTTTTTGGTTTCAAATAGTAGTCACATCTCCATTAAAACTATTTTCTGAGACTTTTCCCGTTACGCCATCATAGTACTCAAAAATGAGTTTAAAATCAGCTATAATGTCTGAGGTTGGATAAAAAGGATCCCTAATCCTAACAGCTTTGTTCCTAAAATCAAAAGCGACCATGACTATAGGCACCCCTGCTTTTTTTGCAATGTGATAAAAGCCTGTTTTTAAACTTGTAACTTTTTTACGAGTACCTTCTGGGGCTAGCGCTAGCCTAAATTCATCCTTTTCATCAAAAAGAGCAACAATGGCATCTACCGTATTATTGTTTTTATTACGGTCTACTGGTGTACCTCCTGTCCACCTAAAAAACCAACCAAAAGGCGGCTTAAAAAGTGCTTTCTTGGCAATATAATGCATATCTAGCCCCACAATCTTACGTACAAAAACGCCCAACGGAAAATCTAACCAATGGGTATGTGGTATAACTATAATAACGTACTTTTTAAGCTTAGAAAAGTTACCTTCTAGTTTCCATCCCAGTAAACGGAATAAAATAAATTTAGATAGGCTCCTTAGCATCAAATCTTTTTATAAATAGCGATTAGCTTTTCTTTAGAAATTTTAGAAGTCCAATCTGCTCCAAGTGCGTTCTCCCAAAGCGGTGCCATAGACAAAGAAATGGTTGCCATAGTATCTAATTGTTCTACAGTACAATTGGCACAAACACCTTTTGGTAGCGTAATCTGATGTTTTTGCATCATTTGGTTAAATAATGTGACACCTTCTGGATAATATTCTTCTAAAAATTGAAAAACCAGACAATTTCCTATCCCGTGTTTTGTGCCCAACACATAAGAAAGGCCATAACTCATGGCGTGCGCTACACCAACTTGCGAGTATGCTATACTCATACCTCCGTGCCACGAAGCCATCATCAATTTTTCTTCGGCTTCTTTTTGGTCTATATCACCTAAAAATACTTCTTTACAAAGGTCATATGCCTTTTCTCCATAACTCTGACTAAAAGCATTTAAATAAGTACCTTCTAACGACTCTACACAATGTATAAAACAATCCATTCCTGTATAAAACCACTGGTCTTTAGGCACTGTAGTCAAAAAATCTGGGTCTAACACTACCTGGTCGTAGGTGGTATAATCTGAGTTTAAGCCTAGTTTTTTCTCAGGCCCCATAAGTACCGCCGTTCTAGAAACTTCTGCTCCTGTACCGCTTATGGTTGGGATACCCACGTGGTAAAGTCCTTGCTTTTGAATTAAATCCCATCCCTGATATAAAGAAGATGAGCCTGCATTAGTCATTAACAATGCTACTGCCTTGGCTAAATCTAAAAGTGTACCCCCACCTATCCCAACAATACCAGAAGGTTCTTCTGTGTAATCTGATTTTAATTTTTGAACTAATGCATCTACTTGTGCTGTCTTAGGCTCTTCTTCTGCAGAAACATATATTACTTGGTCGTTAAACAACAAAGGCAATCTGTTTTCCAAATCTGACCCTTCAAAAAAAGCATCGACTAGAAAGATAAATGGAGCATCAGAATTTCTACGTTTTGGCAGTAAAATACTACCCAAGCTGCTAAAACTTCCCCTGCCAAATACCACTCTAGGGACCATTGGAAAATTCTTATGTTGATTTAAGTGTTCCAGTGTTTTTATATTTAGTTGTGCGTTGTTTTCTTTTGTCATTAATCCAGATACTTCAATAAATCCTTTATAGAATTCAACTTTAGATAGTCATTTTCTTGTTCTTCCTTCTCAGACACAGTCTCGTGTACCCAAGTGGTATGAAATGGAATATGGATGGCCTGTGCACCAATATTTAATAAGGGTATAACATCTGATTTAAGGGAATTCCCTACCATCAAAAATTCATTTACATCAATTTCTAAATGCTCTAGTAAGTTTTTATAGTTGCTTTCTTTTTTATCACTTAGCACCTCCACATGGTGAAAGTACTTAGACAATCCAGACTTTTCTAATTTACGCTCTTGGTCTAACAAATCTCCTTTAGTAAGCACAATTAAACGGTAGCCTTTTTGTTCTAATCTCTGCAACACTTCTTCTACCCCATCTAACAATTCTACCGGCTGCCTTAGCATAGTTTTTCCTAGGTCTAAAATTTTAGAAAGTATTTCTTGTGGTAGTTTATTGTTAGATAAATCTAAAGCTGATTCTATCATAGAAAGCACAAACCCTTTTATACCATAACCGTATAATTCTAGGTTCTTAATTTCCATTTTAAAAAGCTCTTGGTCTATTTTATTTTTGGTTTCATAACCTTCTAACAATGATGCAAAATGTTCTTCTGTTTCTCTAAAATATGTTTCATTTATCCACAGGGTATCATCTGCATCAAAACCAATAACTTTTATTTTACTGTAGTCTACTTCCATTCTCTCCTAGCTCTTTCTAAATCTTCTGGAGTATCTATTTCTACACCAGAGACCGTAGTTTCTACCATCTTAATTTTTTTGCCATATTCTAAAAATCGAATAGCTTCTATTTTTTCTGTTGCCTCTAAAGAAAGCATGGGTAAATTAGTAAAATCTGATAGAGCTCTTTTTCTAAAAGCATAGATGCCTTTGTGTTTGTAATAGGTTGCACCCACTTCTTTATCTCTAGGATAAGGAATAGGCGACCTTGAAAAATATAAGGCAAAATCTTCTTGATCAACTATAACTTTTACAGTATTTGGGTTTTCTATTTCTTCCCAATCTGTAATAGGAGTCATTAAAGATGCTAAATCAATAACCTTTTCCGGGTCCTTTTTAAATACTTGTATTACCTTTTCTAAACTAGCTGCATCTATAAAGGGTTCATCTCCTTGAACATTAACCACAATATCTACATCTAAATTTAATACAGCTTCTGCTATTCTATCGCTACCACTTTCGTGCTCTTTTTTACTACGTATCACCTTACCGCCATTAGCTGCAATTAATTCTTCTATTTCTTGGCTATCTGTTACCACGTAAACAGCATCAAACAACTGAGTATTTACTGCAGCCTCATAGGTACGCAATATCACGGGTTTACCTGCTAAATCTTGCATTAATTTGGCAGGAAATCTAGAAGCCTTGTAACGGGCAGGAATCATGGAAATTACCTTCATAATAGGTAGTCTGTTATTTTTTTGGTTGTTATACTCTAGGTCTTAGCTTTCTGTAAATCCTAAAAATGATAACCAAAATTAAGATAACTAAAACAACTGCCAACAGAGGAGCAAAAATAGATGCGGTAGAAACCACCATAGCGGTTCCCGTTTCTACAGTAGATACCAATGGGTTTGCCAAACCACCAGTTGTTGCTGTTGAAGTTAATCTACCTGCTGCATTTGCGCCTTTGATAGCGGAGGCAGTACCACCACCTGCAATTATAGCCAGCGACCAAGTTATTACAGGGTCTAAATCTGCCATTGTAGATACCATTACCGCTGTACCAGCAATAGCAGCTAGCGGAATTGCAATACTATCTAACGCATTATCTACCCAAGGTATAAAATAAGCAAACACTTCAAAAACAGTTGCAGCACCCAAAGTAAGTACAGCAGCTAAACTACCAATCCATTGCCAAGAATCATTAAGTTCCCATATATTAAAATAAGCAGCTAAGCTTAAAGCAAAAAGCGGAAGAAAGACCCTAAAACCTGCAGATGCCGCAAGGCCTACTCCTAAAAATATACTAATTATAGTTTCCGTAGTCATAGTTAATGGTTTGGACTAAAATAGCCTATTCATTCTCAAGAAAAAAATCCTTCTTAAAACCAATAAGATACAATTTATTTTTGGCCCTTGTAACAGCTGTATACAACCACCTTAAGTAGTCTTTATCTAAACCATTGGGCAAGTAGGGCTGTTCCACAAAAACGGTATCCCACTGCCCCCCTTGTGATTTATGACAAGTGATAGCGTATGAAAATTTTACCTGCAAAGCATTGAAATACTTATTGTTTTTAACCCCAAGAAAACGTTTATATTTAGAGGTTTCGTGAGCATAATCTTTATTGACCTCTTGGTACAAACGATTACCATCTTCATAACTTAAAGAGGGTGTTTCTGCTGTAATTGTATCTAAAAGTAGAACTGTTTCAAATGGTTTTTGATTAGGATAATCTACCATTTGCACTTTAACTTCTGCAAATTTAAATCCATAAAGTTCTTTAATGGCAAATAATTCTAAGATTTCTATGATATCCCCATTGGCTATAAATCCAGCTTCTGTGGTAGGTTTAAGCCAATAATAATTATTTTTAACCACCATCATAAAATCTCCAACAGAAATCTCATTCTCTAAAAACAAGATACGTTGCCTAATGTTTTCGTTATATAAATTTGCTCTTTTATTAGAGCGTACAATTATCGTCGTTTCTTCTTTACCATTGGTAGCGTAACTATTATCTATCGCTTCCTGTATCTCATGACCATCAATCAATCTTACAATATCTTTAAAACCTGCTAAAGCAAATTTAAAATCATCAAAATAGTCGTTTTGCAACTGCTCCCTTAAATTAGTAGCATTGAATAAAATACCAGATTCTGAAGACTGCCGCATTACTTCATCCAACTCAATCTTAGTAACCTCTTTATTATAGTTTAGTCCCAAAGTATTTTCATTTAAAGCAGGACTCAAATCTAATTTCACGGGTGGTAATTGCGCTGTGTCTCCAATCAAAATAAGCTTACACCTAAATCCCGAATAGACATAATATATTAAATCGTCTAAAAGAGAACCATTTTCAAACAACTTAGAATCAGACGGGGCATCTGGTATCATAGAAGCTTCATCTACAATAAAAACAGTATTTCTGTGTTTATTTGGTGCTAATGTAAATTGAACACCACCTCCCTGTTGTTTTTTAGGAAAATAAATCTTTTTATGTATTGTAAAGGCTTGGTTATTAGAGTAATTGGTCATCACTTTTGCTGCCCTACCTGTTGGAGCTAACAAAACTGCAGTTTTCTTTACTTTCCATAAACTTTTTACAACACTACCAATTATGGTTGTTTTACCTGTCCCGGCATATCCCTTTAAAAGAAATAAACGCTCATTATTCTTAGATAAAATAAAGTCTGCTAATTGCTGTAACGTTAAGGCTTGCAACGAAGTAGGCTCGTGAGGAAACTTTTCTTTTAAAAATTTTAGAAAAACCTGCGGTGTTATGCTATCCATAGATGTCCAAAGATAGCTATCATTTTTAGGACAAAAACTTTCATCATTCAAAAAAAATTGTAGATTTGCTTCTAACCACTAAATGTAATTAATACTATATAAAATGAAGACCATCTTACAAATTGTTCTTTGGATTGTATGCGGGGTATTGGCTTATATGATTTACCAATCCATTAATGCACCGATTGAATTCAACAAAGTCCGTGAAGAACGTTTTTCTGCAGTAATTGCTAAACTTAAGGATATCAGAGATTCACAAGAAGCTCACAAAAAAGTAACTGGCACATATGCAAAAGACTTTAACAGCCTTGTACAGTTTATAGACACCGCAAGTTTTACCATTACCCAGCAAAGAGATTCTTCTTTTATGCGTTATGACAAAACTTATCAAATTGACTTACAGGTAGACACCGTAGTAATTGATACTTTAGGTTTTGAAAAAGTAAAAGAAAAATTATTCGGCACAGACGACCGTTATAAAACTATGATGAACGTGCCTTACGCTGAGGGTGATGTTAAGTTTGACATGAAAGCAGGGCAAGTGGATAAAAGTGGTTATAAAGCTCCAGTTTTTGAAGCCAAGATTAAAAAGGATGCTTTATTATACGATCAGCCTAAAGATTTAGTTGCTAGAGAAAACGCGCACGTAAGTGTAGAAGAGGTTAATGGAACTGAAATTAAAGTTGGTTCTTTAACAGAAGTTAGCACCAACGGTAACTGGCCTCCTATTTATGATAGAAAGACAGAAAATTAATGGGGTGAACAATCCTAACACAACTTTTAAAAAATTGTCCATTCAGGTAAGCTTGAATGGACTTTCTTTTTGTATTCAAGACACCGTTTCTTTACAATTAGAAGAAATGGAACAAAAGTTCTTTAAAACAGAACTTACTCCCTACTTAGTACTTAAAGAACTTAAAGCTCTTGTAGAGCACCATAAGTTAGCAGAGCGAGAATTTACAGAAGTGGTAGTGCTACATAGAAATAATTTATACAGCTTAGTCCCCGTAGCTTTGTTTGATAAAAATGAACTTGCCAATTATTTAAAGTTCAATACTAAGATTTTAGCTACAGACCAGATTGTACACGACCAGATTCCAAACACAGAAATGGTATGTGTTTATGTGCCATTTACTAACATCAATAACTATCTTTTTACTCTCTTTGGAGAATTTGAGTATAAACATGCTAGCGTTTCGCTTTTACAGACTTTATTACAAAATAGTAGTGCAACTACCACTTGTTATGTTCATGTAACACCAACTCAACTAGAAATGGCAGTTCTAGAGCAAAAAAATTTAATACTTTATAATCAATTTACCTATCAAGTAAAAGAGGATTTCTTGTACTATATCCTATTTACTTATGAGCAATTAGGACTAAATGTAGCGTCTACACCTTTAAAATTATTCGGTGCCATAACCACAGAAGATAACAACTACAAACTTTGTTATGAATACATTAAGGACGTTACTGTATTTAGACCAGAAGAAGGCACCTACAATATAGCTGAAGCAAAAGCCCATCTGTTAGATTATTCGCTTTTAAGCACATTATAATTATGAGAATTATCTCTGGATCCCATAAAGGCAGGCGCATTACTGCCCCAAAAAAATTACCTGTAAGGCCTACTACAGATATGGCTAAAGAGGGGATTTTTAATATTTTGAAAAACCGATATTATTTAGAAGATTTACGTGTGCTTGACTTATTCTCAGGTACAGGTAATATAAGTTTTGAGATGGCTTCTAGAGGTGTGCAAGGTATTACCGCTGTAGACCAGCATGCAGGTTGCACCAAATTTATTCATAATACCGCCCAAGAATTTGATTTTGATATAAGTGTTATTAAAAGCGATGTATTCAAATTCTTAGAACGGACCAAAGCACAATACGATTTAATTTTTGCTGACCCTCCTTACGACATGCCTTTGGAAAAGTTTGAGCAAATACCCGCATTAATTTTTGAAAATAACCTATTAGCTCCAGAAGGTTTACTAATTGTAGAACATAGCCCACAAACCAACTTAGAAAACCTTCCATTTTTTCAAGAAAACAGAAAGTACGGTAGCAATGTCTTTAGCTTTTTTGAAGCTATTACCTAAGGAAAATAGCATTGTTTACTACCCGTTTCTAGATAGGACATTGCTTTTTCTGCATCTACTGTAACTACAAATATATAATCAAGGTAATACACCGCTATAACATTGCAAATTAGAGGGTTCCTAGGTAGTTCAATAGAAAAAATTGCTGTTAAATCCACAGCATCCTAAAAAGAATGTAGGGTAAGAGTTATCCAAGATGCAATAAAACTATAAGGCAAACTTGATTCATCTGCTTTCGTTTTTTCTATGATTATAGTAGCTTCTGCCTCCTTAAATTCGCACACAGTATTACTACTACTTCTTCTATCAATTCCTTTTAAAATTGTAATTGTCGAAAAAACGTATTCTCTTGAGTTTAATTCTGGTTACAATCCCTTTAATAATTCCTTAATATTGACTTTACCGGGTATGGGAGTATAGCTGTTGATTAGAATTTAATTTACACCTAAAAAATCTATAAAAGAATAACGTAATCAAAATAAAGCCTATTAAATTACTCTTATTATGAAGTGCACGGTACCTTAAAGTATTATAAAAGCAGGCCATAAGCCGGATTCTGTACCCAAAAATGGGGCCTTATCATTTATCTAGGCACAAAGTTACCTTTGTGCTCTAACCGCCTACCCTCCAGCTTGGACGTGCCGCCCTTTTCTGTTGCCAGAACACTGGTATACATGACGTTGCACCACATAGAGTTTACCGGATTTCACTACAGCCTAACTGTACTTGCTTTCTGTTGCACTGGTCCTCACCTTTCGGCGGACGGGCGTTACCCGCTATGTTGCACTATGGTGTCCGGACTTTCCTCTCCTGCGCAAAAACGCAGCAGCGATAAGGTGGCCTGCAAGCCGCAAATATACTTTAATTGTTAATAAATATTAGGTAACCTAAAAGCAAATACAATAAGTAACACAGAGGCTATTTTTATATTTGTAATCGGCTTAAATTTTACGCGTGGAACCATTTATAGTATCAGCAAGAAAATACAGACCTAAAACTTTTAAGGATGTTGTTGGGCAACAAGCTATTACCAACACCTTAGAAAATGCCATTGCCAACAACCATTTGGCACAGGCATTACTTTTTTGTGGTCCTAGAGGAGTGGGTAAAACCACCTGTGCTCGTATCCTAGCCAAAAAAATAAATGAAGACGGTACAGAGCGTGAAGATGAAGATTTTGCCTTTAATATTTTTGAGTTAGATGCGGCATCTAACAACTCCGTAGATGACATTAGAAACTTAATAGATCAAGTTCGGATACCACCACAGGTAGGGAAATATAAAGTTTATATTATTGATGAGGTACACATGTTGTCTCAATCTGCTTTTAATGCTTTTTTAAAAACTTTAGAGGAGCCTCCAAAACACGCTATTTTTATTTTAGCAACTACGGAAAAACACAAGATAATCCCAACCATCTTATCTCGATGTCAAATATTTGATTTTAAAAGAATTACTATAAAGGATGCTGCAGATTATCTTAAGTACATTGCCGAAGAACAAGGTATTGCTGCAGAAGATGATGCATTGCATATTATTGCTCAAAAAGCAGATGGCGCTATGCGAGATGCACTATCTATTTTTGATAGAGTAGTTAGTTTTTCTGGCAAAGAACTTACACGTAAAGCGGTAACGGAAAACCTTAACGTCTTAGATTACGATACCTTTTTTAAGACAACAGACTTGATGCTAGCTAATGCTATTCCAGATTTGTTATTACTGTTTAACCAAACCCTTTCATTAGGTTTTGATGGTCATCATTTTATTGCTGGCTTGGCTTCACATTTTAGAGATTTGCTGGTATGTCAACATCCTCAAACACATTCGCTCTTAGAAGTTGGGGAAGATGCCAAAACCAAGTATTTGGAGCAGGCCAAGAAAATAAATCGAGATGTACTACTTAAAGGGTTAGATTTAGCCAATGACTGTGATTTAAAATATAAAGGCAGTAAAAATCAACGTTTGCTGGTAGAATTAACCCTAATGAAATTAGCTTCGCTAAGTTTTGAGGGCGAAAAAAAAAAGCCTGATTTTATAATTCCGGCCACACATTTTAGAGGACAACCTTTTGTAAAGGCACCTAAATCGTACTCCATTACAGACGAAACGGTAGTTAATACTACAGCAACATCAACCAGTAGTGCAGCAGCAGTGCCCAGTTCTAAGACCAATGTAAACCAATCTATAGCTACCAGTAAAGTTGAAAAGACTCCGCAAGAACCAATAAAACCCATCAACCTAAAAAATAGAGTAAAAAGAGTTTCTGGCTTATCCCTATCTAGTATTAAGGCAAAAAAAGAACACCTAGAGTCTAAAAAAGGGGAAGAAATAGACGAGAAAGACTTACCGCAAAAGCCTTTTACAGAAGAGGCTATGTTAGCTCACTGGAATTTCTTTGTGAATAAGTTAGAAAACGAAGGAAAAAAAATATTATCAAGTAATTTGCAAGCAGACACTCCTAGACTAAGAGGTACACATACGCTATGGATGGAACTCCCTAATAGCACCATGAAAAAAGAAGTGGAAAGAGAACAGGGACCGCTTATACGTTATCTAAGAGAAAAGTTACAAAACTATTCTATTGAATTGAAAATAGATGTAAACGAAGCATCAGCTAAAAAATATGCCTTTACACCTCAGGAAAAATTCGAAAAATTAAGAGAGAAAAATCCAGCAATAGATATCTTAAGAAAAGAGTTCGATTTGGATTTTTAGCGCTTATTAAAAAAAGTAGCTATACCGTAAATAAAGAGAACAATTGCTGCGATTAAGGAACCTAAAGATTCTCTCCCTTTTTCTATATTTTCGGTTTTCATTCCTTGGTCTAACTGTACACCTTCAAATGCCTCTGGCCAATACATATAACACAGCACAAGGAAAAAACCTCCTAAAATAAAGTAAGTAAAAGCCTTTAATTGTTTCAACAGAAATAAAATAGAAGCCAAGGTAGCCATACCATAATATCCAATCCATTTAAATGCATCCGGGTCGTTAAATTGTACTACCATAGCATATCCAAATAAGATGGTAAATAAGCCTGCAAAAATTTTTAAAAATAATCTCATATTCAATGCGTTACAATTTGTTTTAATTGACTGTATACTTGGGTACTAGAAATAACCGTTTCTTTAAAAGCATGTTTACTCATAAAAATTGGCCAGTCGTCACGGTCTTCTGGTACTCTACCGTGAGAGCCTTTAATCAATTCTGCTTTTAATGGAATTACGTCCATAACAGTTCTAAAACCAAGTTTCTTTTTAAGTAGTTTACCAACAATTTTGGGCACCACAAATGGGTTTTTTGGGTCGGTTAACATCTCCACAGGATCATATCCCGGTTTTTTATGAATGTCTACCATTCTAGCATAATCTGGCGCTTTAGCATCATCTTCCCAAAAGTAATAGGTAAACCAACTTTTGGAATCGGCTACTAGAACAATATCACCGGCACGCTCATGGGCCATTCCTAAAGTTTCTTTGTCATTTCCTTTAATAACCTGATCTACTCCATCTATTTCTTTTAAATAAGCCGCTACTTCTTCTATTCTAGCTTTGTTTTTAATATAGACATGCGCAATTTGATGGTCCGCAACAGCAAAAACCTCGCTTGCACCAGCATCTAACAATTCCAAACCGCGCTCTACCCGGATACCCAACCATCCTTTTTTTCTTAAATATCTATTAATGTGAACAGGATTATTCACGTTTGTTATACCGTATTCTGATAAAACAACAACAGACGCTTGCCGAGCCTCGTAATAGGATACTAATTGCTTTACAACCGTGTCTATTTCTGATAAGTCTTTACCTATTTTTGAGAAATCTAATCCATACCGTTGAATGTTATAATCCAAATGCGGCAAGTAGACCAAAGTGAGTGTAGGATTGTGTAATTGGTCTGTTTTTATAGTGGCATCTGCTATCCATTGACTAGATTTTATAGATGTTTTAGGACCCCAGAAGTTAAATAATGGAAAGGTACCTAATTGATTTTGCAAGGTATCTCTTAACTCAGCAGGATGCGAATAAATATCTGGAATTTTCCTGCCGTCCGCTAAATAATTCGGTCTTGGAGTAACACTAAAATCTACCGTAGAATACATGTTATACCACCAAAACATATTGGCACAGGTAAAATTTGGATTGGTTTTTTTTAGCTCATCCCATAGTTTTGGCACCTGTACCAACTTATTACTTTGCCGCCAAAACTTTACCTCACACTCCTCCTTAAAATACCATCCATTCCCAATTATTCCATGATTAGTTGGGAGTTTTCCTGTTAGGTAATTACTCTGTGCTGTACAGGTTACCGCCGGGAACGCTGGCTGAATAAATTGCTGCTTAGATGAGGCCAAAAAAGTAGTAAGAAAGGGTGTATGCGCTCCAAGTAACCTTTTGGTAAGGCCAACTACATTAATAACTACAGTTTTATTCATTCCAAACGCGATTTCATCCAATTTAATTCTCTAACTATAGAATCTGCAATAGGGAGTTTTAAATCTTTAGGCAATACATCCCAAGTATAGGTCTCCACTTCTAAATGCCCGCTTACTGGGTTTTCTTTGAGCACTTGTAACGTTTTTAAAATATGGTCTTGGGTAGATTGTAATACCCCATAATCTTCTAAAAAAATAGGTACATGAAAATGTGAACGTAATTCTGTAAAGGCTTTTTTTTCTTTTAGGACGATGGGCAAATCATTGTATGTTTTAACCTTTCCTTCTACCCTTTCCGTTACCTGATGTAAATATACTGGTTCGTTAAATTTGGCTAACTCCTCCCATATTTGATTCTCCTTGCCAGCCTGATGCACTACTTTCAGTGCCGCACTAATTTGTATTTTACCTATTTGTATTCCCGCTGTCCTTAATTGCCCTAAAGTATCTTCTGGCTCTTCAAAAGCTAAAGCAAAATGGCAAACATCATAACAAATTGTCAAATATCGTTTGAGTAATTGAATAGCTTTTTTTTCTGTAATGTTTAAATAAGAAAATGCGGCAATGCCTTGTGGAATTACATATGTTTTATACCAATGAAGCACCTCTTCTGTGTTTTCTAAAAAACCGTCTGGTTCTGGCTCTACATCTAAATGCAAATATCTACCTGTGGTTTGTTCTATATTGTATAGCTCTAAAACCACTTTAAGCATATTTTCTGTTCCCTTAGCAAAGGCATCAACTCGCTCTTTACCGCTGGAATACCAATGTTTATAACTAATAGGCGAAGTAGAAACACCCGCGTCTTGCCCTTCCGGGGCCAATACATGTAATTGATTAAAAAGCCTTAGCGTATAGGTAACTCTCTCATCTGTTGTCCAATCAGGAACGTGAACTTGATCCTTAACAGGTTCTCCATGAAAGTTACCGTAAGGAAATCCATTCATTGTAAAAACGTAACAATTTAAAGACGCTAAATACGACTTAAATCTGTTGAGATTATCTGCCTGATTTAATTCTAAGCTGGCTTTATTTGATAGCCGTAAGCCAAGCCCAAATGAGCTATCTGGAGCTACCTTTGTTTTTATTGTAGGTAAATTTTCTTTAAGACTATTTAAAGTTTGTAGCCAATCGCCACCTGCATGAATGTTGGTGCAATATGTAAGGTGAAATGTATCTTTTATTAACATCCTTTTACGCCACTTTTTGATTTAAAACTCTAATAGCATCCTTCATCACCAAGTAATCTATAGTATGAACATCATGCTTCTTACCAATTTCTGAAATTAAGGTGATGGTTAATTCTCCGCCTAAATGCTCTCTAAATTCTTCAATTCCTTTAAGAAGTACACTAAGTTCTACTTCGGTTTGAACAGGAACTTTTAGATTAAAGCCTATTTGCTGCAAAACTTTTAGAATGGTTTCTAACGTTTGCAAATCTATAAGTTCAACCAAATACGCATAAGTTAAATCTAGCGCCATACCAATAGCCACGGCTTCTCCGTGCCTTAATTGATAATGTGTCATTTGTTCCAATTTATGAGCCGCCCAGTGTCCAAAATCTAATGGTCTAGAAGAGCCACTCTCAAATGGATCACCGCCTAACGCAATGTGCTGCATGTGTAATTCTGCACAACGGTGAATTACATAACTCATACTTTCCATTTCTCTAGCAGCTAAATTTTGTGCTTTATTCTTTATAAATTGAAAGAAGTCTGCATCTTTAATTAACGCCACTTTAACTGCCTCTGCCACGCCAGAAATCCAATCTCGCTGCTCTAAAGTTTCCAAAAACTGAAAATCATTGATAATGGCATAGGGTAGAGCAAACGTACCTAAGAAATTTTTTTTTCCGAAGGCATTAATACTATTTTTCACGCCAACAGCAGCATCGTTCTGTGCTAATACTGTGGTTGGAACACGAATTAGCTTTACACTTCTATGTGCAATGGCGGCAGCGTATCCTACCATATCTATCACCGCCCCACCACCTATTGCAATAACAAAAGAATGACGGCAAATAGCGTAATCATTAATCCCTTTCAACACCTGCTGAACAGCTGCATCATCTTTCTTACTCGCCTCTCCACCAGGTACAACTAAAGTATGTGTGTATTTAATAGCATCTCCACTTTGATTACAATACGTTTTAATTGCATTTATTAGATTGGGATGAAACTCTAATACTTTATCGTCTAAAACAAAAAAACACTTTACCTCACCTGCAGGTTTATACTGCCTTAAAATTGCTCTAAGCAGCGTATTATCCAAGGAAAACAATCCATTAGTAAACAACAATTGATATTGATAGTTGACTGTAAAACTTTGCGTTATCGGCATTAACTCTTTCATGCATTCAATTTAAGTTACCGCAAATCTTTTTGCAAGGAATATGGATAAGGGAAGTAAAAGAAGTACTAAAAGTCCGAAAATTATATTTGTATACGCAACAGCAAAAGCAGCATCTAATATAATAATAGCAATTACCCCTGATTTTACTGCCTTCTTTATATTTTCTGGGCTATTAATCTTATACGCTTTTAACAAGGGTAAATAAACCATTATAGCAAATAGTATTACAAATATTAAATACCACCAACTGTACTTTGCAAATGTGTAGTGCAAGCCAACGATAGCAGAAACAACTAATGCATACAGCCCTGCCGCAATAACAATATTTGTTTTGTTATTTCCATGAACCTCACCCCTACTAATCATAGTAATAGCAAAAATAAAGGCCACAGGAATCAGCGTATAAGGCCAGTGTTCTAAAGTATTTAAATATAGAATACCCATTAGTAAATTCAACCCTCTACACACACCCATATTTAATGGACCAATAAAGGGGTGGTGCTTAGCATACTTATCATAAGAGAGTATGGCTGTTGCTAATGCAATGGCAACAATGCCACATACAGATTGAGCTAAAAATGCCGAAATAACACCTAGACTTAAAAGACTATACCCTAAGATTTGTGCTTGCTTAATACTCACACTACCTCTAGGTATTGGTCTTTCTGGACGCTCCACAGCATCCAAATCTGCATCAAAAACATCATTAAGCGTTACTCCCCCTGCATACAAGAAAATTGACGACAAAACGAGCAATATCGGCCTCCAAGAATACAAAAATGGAAATTGCCACGAACCCAGTTGGTAGAAAACACCAGAAATAGCAAGACCTGCTAAAATATCGGCTGCAGCAGTTGGTAAGTTAGCAGGTCTACAAAGTTGTAAATAGGCTTTTAGTTTTTGCGCCATTAGATTATTTTATTATTCCCCACTTTGGGTTCTTGGCCACGCAAAACGCTATTATCATTAAATAATTTACGTTGATCTATAGCTTCTGGATTTAACCAATGTTGATCTTTCATTTTTCCAGAACGCCCAAAGAAATCTAAAGCATTTTGATAACATGTTTTTACCACATCTTCTTTAGCCACTCCGTTTTGAAGCATTAAGTTAGCAGTTTTAGGCACTGCTAAAGGATCAGACACACCCCAATCCGCAGAGCTATCTACAATAATATTGGTACTGCCATACTTCTTGACTACCTCTACCATTCTTTGGTTACCCATTTTGGTCTTTGGGTAAATAGTGAAAGCTGCTATGAACCCCTTATCCAAAACATCCTTTACCGTTTCTTCATTGTTGTGATCAATAACTACCATCCCTGGGTCCAAACCATGTTCTAGACACACCTCCATACTTTTTAATGTTCCTGCTTTTTTGTCTCGGTGCGGTGTATGCACTTGGACCATCATATTAAAGGTCTTGGCTAGCTCTAATTGAGCTCTAAAAAAACGGTCCTCAGCTTCGGTTTGGTCATCATATCCAATTTCACCTATAGCAACTACATTTTCTTTATGTAAATAAAGCGGTAGCAATTCCATTACTTCTTCTGCCAAGGGCACGTTATTCGCCTCTTTAGAATTTAAACCAATAGTACAGTAGTGCTTTATACCAAATTGCGATGCTCTAAAGGGCTCCCACCCAACGAGACTACTAAAATAATCTTGAAAGGAGCCCACTTGTGTTCTAGGCTGTCCCAACCAGAAAGAAGGCTCAATTACGGCCACAACACCTGCCGCGGCCATAGCTTCGTAATCATCAGTAGTTCTAGCACTCATGTGCACATGTGGGTCAATTATCATTAATTTGTCTTCCATAGGACTATAAGTTTTGCCAAGTAAGAGTGCCATTCTTAGCCTCTTCTAGGTATTCTATATTTATTTGCAATAGCTGTTGTGCTGCCTTTTTCTTAGAATGATAACAAACTAATGTCGCTGCTCTACGCTCTTTTGCATCTTTACTCTTAAATAGTCGTTCGATATCATCTATAAGAGTTCCGTCTAAAAAATTGGATACAGGCCTCCAAAATGCGGGGTCAATTGTCCTAGACGCTGCCCATCTTTCGTGGGCATAATCTGAAATAATGCGTGCTAAATCTGCATTCGCCATTTCATCAACTCCGATAATTTTGGTCAAATCTTGTTGCATGAAGGCCGATTTTAAATACATCTGGTTATATTCCGCTGATGTAAAATATGCTGACGGGTATGGATTATTTTGAGAAATAGCGTTGAAAACCGTAGCTATATTGGTACGTAAAGCCTCTACAGCAACAAATTTGTAATTTTCTGGTTTAGGCAGTAATACTAGAAATTTTAAAAAGGTTTCTAATTCGGTGATATCTGCAACTTGGATTAATTTTTGTACTGCACCTTCCATCTTTGGTTCTGCCTCTAAAATAGACCTCAACAAAACAATTCTAGATAACTCTAAAAAATTTATTTCTTGAGAAGATAACCATGATGCTTTATCACCTGGGAAAATGTCATATTCTTTAACAGTTTCGGCATGTATTTTAGTAGCACATAAGCTGTAAGCTATGTAAAGTTTTTGCTTATTTTGAGTGGCTACTACTTCTGCGATAGCTGTTTGCAACCAGTTATATTCTTCTGTGGAAAGGCATTTTTTTAAAAGTGTAGTATATACTTCCGTGGTCAATTGGTAGCGTTTTTTGGTTTAATTCTGTTTGTCTTACAAATATAACGAGGGTCTACTTAAAATATTTAATTCTATACAATTATCTTTATCATCCAAAAAAAATGTGATTGATGCTAGGTTTAAAACTCCCTACGGACCCACGATGGGTTAACATTGTGGAAATGAATATTGAAGAAATTCTAACGGATCATGCCTATTGTGAACAAAAGGCTGCCAGCATGGCTATTTCCTTAATTGTCGGATTTCCAGACCGAACGGAATTGGTAAAAGAAATGATTGCCTTGTCTAGAGAGGAAATGGGTCATTTTAACATGGTACATGAAAAAATTTTAGAACGGAACTTAAAATTAGGTAGAGAACGTAAGGATGAGTATGTAATCAAACTGATGCAATTCTTTCCAAAAGGGGGCAGCAAAACCACTCATTTGGTTCATAAATTGTTATATGCTGCTATGATTGAAGCTCGTAGTTGTGAACGATTTAGGCTACTCTCTGAAAATATTTCTGATACAGATTTAGCGGAATTTTACAGAAAGTTGATGGTTAGTGAAGCAAACCATTATACCATGTTTTTAAAGTTTGCAAGACATTATGGCAATCGAGAAGAGGTAGACCAAAAATGGCAAGATTTACTAGATTATGAAGCCGAAATAATGAAAGATTTAGGTACCAAGGAAACTATGCATGGCTAGTTTCGCGCTTATAAAGCGTTTTTATCATACCGTCTGACAATCCTATTTTAGGAACATGAATTTTTTTAGCGCCTGACCACTTAGCCGTATTCAAGAATATTTTTGTAGCCGGCACAATGACATCTGCTCTATCTTGATTAAGTCCAAGTTCCGATACCCTATCTTCATAACTCATAGCGTCTAAAAAATGATATTGGGCGTTTAACCAAATATAAGATAAAGGCTGTCCCATTTTACGACCAGACATTTTATGCAACTTATTAATATTACCACCAGAACCTATAATTTCTACATTATCTTTTGCTGCCAAATGTTCTTTTACCCAAGCTTTAACGCCATCCCACACGGAGTCTATTACTTGGTCATTCAATAAACGTACTGTTCCTATTTTAAAAGATTTAGAAACCACCACTTGATCCCCGTTAAAAACCGTAAATTCTGTGCTCCCCCCACCAACGTCTACATACAAATAGGTTTTTCCTTTTTGCAATAATTCTTTTAAATCTGTAGATGCAATTATCTTAGCTTCAATTTTACCATCTATTATATCTATAGCAACACCCGTTTCTTGTCTAATTTTATCTACCACCTCTAGGCCATTGTTAGCTTCTCTCATGGCAGAAGTAGCACAAGCCCAATAATTTTCTACCCCGTATACATCCATCAAAAGTTTAAAAGACTGCATAGCTTTGACCATACGAGCCTGGTTTTTCTCTGAAATTTCGCCTAAAACAAAAGCATCTTCTCCTAATCTAATAGGCACCCTAATAAGCTCACTTTTTTTAAACTGAACTAATTTTCCCTTTCGTTCTATCACATTTTGCACTAATAAACGTACTGCGTTAGAACCAATGTCTATAGCAGCAAATTTTCTAATGTTTATGGCCATTTATTCTTCTTCTAATTTCTTTTGATAATACTCATAGGTAGCAAATTGAGAGCGAACACGTGGTTGGTCATCGTCTTTGTAGGCGTTGTCTTGTTTTTCTGAGAATACACGGGCTTTTACGTTATCTTTCCACGAAAGTTCAAATGTATCTATCAATTCTTGCTTAATATCTTCATCATAAATAGGACAACCAACTTCTACCCTAAATTCAATATTACGAGTCATCCAATCCGCAGAAGAAATATACACCTTTGGGTCTCCATTATTTCCAAAAATAAATAACCTTGGATGCTCTAAAAATTTATCAACAACACTAATAGCCTCAATATTTTCACTCATTCCTTCCACTCCTGGAATTAAGCAACAAATACCTCTAATAATCAACTGTACTTTAACCCCTGCTCTACTCGCTTCATACAACTTATCTACCATCTTATAAGAGGTAAAACTGTTCATCTTAATACGGATATAGGCCTTTTTACCTGCTTTTGCATTTGCAATTTCGTTATCTATTAATTTAGAAAACTTACTTTGCGTATAGTGAGGTGAAACAATTAAATGTTTGTATTTATTTATTTTATAAGTGGTCTCAAAAAATCCAAATACCTTATCTATTTCTTTTAAAATAGCATCGTGAGCGGTAAATAGTGTGTAATCCGTATAAATTCTAGCTGTGCTTTCATTAAAATTACCCGTACTTATAAAACCATAAAATTTAACACCAGTCTCCTCTTCTCTTTCTACAAGACAAATTTTACTGTGTACTTTTAAACCAGGCACCCCAAAGATGAGCTTAATACCTTCATCTTGAAGTTTATTGGCGTAATCTATGTTGGCTCGCTCATCAAAACGGGCTTGCAATTCTATCTGAACTGTAACTTCCTTACCATTTTTGACGGCATTAATTAATGCAGCCGCTACTTGACTATTCTTAGCTAAACGATAAATAGTAATCTTAATACTCCTAACATATGGATCTAATGCCGCTTCTTTTAAGAATTTAACCACATAGGAATAGGTGTGATAAGGTGCATAAATCATGTAATCCTTTTGCGCAATCTTTTCAAAAATACTCCCTTCTAAACTTAGACCTTTTACCGGTAGCGGTTTTATCTTATCGTACAACAAATCTGTTCTACCTAAGCTAGGAAAGCCCATATAATCTCTACGATTATGGTATCTACCCCCAGGGATGACACTATCCGTTTCTTCTATCTCCATTTTCTCTTTTAGAAAACGAAGGGTATCTACCTTTATCTTTTTGTCATAGACAAAACGTACGGGGTCACTAATTTTTCTATGCTCTACACTAGAAGATATTTTCTGTATAAAACTTTTACTTAAATCATTATCAATATCTAACTCTGCATCCCTAGTAATTTTAATCATATGTGCAGAGATTTCTTTATACTGAAACATGGTAAAAATGCTATCCATACAAAAACGGATAACATCATCTAACATAATTATATAGTTTTTACCGTCTTGTTCTGGCAACACCACAAAGCGGTCAATACCTTTTGGAATCTCAATTAACGCATATTGCACCTCATTTCTACGGTTTAAAAAATTACCTACTTGGTCATTTAAAACCATACGTACCGCTAAATATGCTGCTGTATCTTTTAGTAAAGGAAACTGCCTTAAATTGTTTAAGATAATGGTGGTTAAATCTGGGTTTACCTTTTTTAGAAAATACTCCTTTACGAATGGCGCAAGCGCTTCTGGCACCTGCGTTTCATTAATTATGAATATATTTTCTGTAGCTAACTCGCGTTGTATTTTATTTAGTATTTCTAAACTTTTGGTCTGTTGTTTAATTACAATACGCGTAATTTCTTCTAACAAATCCTTCGCTTTTTCTCCACCTAAAACGCTTTTACCACTTTTACCTGCATCTACAATACGCTTTACTGTGGCGTAGCGTACTTTAAAAAACTCGTCTAGGTTGTTACTAAAAATTCCTAAAAACCGAAGTCTTTCTATTAAAGGCACATCTTTGTCTGCACTTTCTTGCAGCACGCGGTCATTAAAATGTAGCCAGCTAATTTCTCTATTTACGTAGTCGTTTTTTGGTTTTGCCATTTATCTTAATTCTTTTGGAAAGATAAGTTTTTCAGTTCTTCCCTTAGTTAGGTCAGTCCACTTTTCTACATCAAATGTTATTATTGCCATGCCTGCTGTAGGAAGGTTATCTATATTACTATTTCCCAGAGTGTTTACAAGATGGGTAAAGGCATGGTTGTGTCCAAACAACAGTACTGTTTCTAGTTTATTATCTAGTGATTTCACAAAACTAAGTACCTCTTCCCCAGCAAAATCATATAGGTTTTTAACCACCTTAAAATCATTTAAGTTTGCCTGCATCGTATGCAAAACAATCATTGCTGTGTGTAAAGCCCTATTTGCAGGGCTAGAGAATGCAAAATCTATTGGTAAATCCATCTTTGCCAAAGCTACCCCAATATTATTAGCATCAGTGATGCCTCTTTCTTTAAGTGGTCTGTCTTTGTCCGCAACGTCGTAATCCCAAGAGGATTTACCATGGCGTATAAAAATGATGCTTTTCATTATTTACGGTTGAAGTCGGTCTATTTTCCAATCATAATCTTTTTGTAACTCAAAACGAATGCGATCATGCAAACGGTTAGGCCTCCCTTGCCAAAACTCTAGAGAAACTGGCCGCACTAAATACCCTCCCCAATGCTCTGGACGATTTATTTCTTGACCGTCATATTCTTGTTCTAATTGCTGTAACCTTTCTTCTAATACATCTCTAGAGGTTACAGGTTCACTTTGTTCAGAAACCAAAGCTCCTAATTGGCTACCCCTGGGACGCGACTCAAAATAACCGTCGGATAAATTTTCTGCTAGTTTTTCTGCTGTACCCTTAATAATTACTTGACGTTCCAAATTTGGCCAAAAAAAAGAAAGACAAAGATTTGGATTTACAGCAATCGCTTTACCCTTTTCACTTTTGTAATTGGTGTAAAAAATAAATCCTTCGTGAGTAAACCGCTTCATGAGAACTACCCTACTCTTAGGAAAACCATCTAAACCAATGGTTGCTACAGTCATGGCGTTAGGCTCATCAACGCCATCGGATGCTTCTACCTCATAAAACCATTGTTGAAATAGTTGCATAGGATTATCACCAATTTCAGCTTCTGTTAGCTGACTTTTCTGATATGATTTTCTGTAATTACTTAAGTCTTGCTGCATACTACAAAGTTGGTGAAAAGCATGCAGATTTAAAAGGAATCAGTTAACAACAAAAGACTTACCGTCTTCTGCCAAAACCACGTTACCAAAAACTGTCTCTGCTTCTTCTTTAAATAGAGTAATAGATTTATAACGCGTAGAATAATGCCCTAAGACCAATTTTTCAACTTGAGCCATATAAGCTATAGTAGCAGCTTGTTTTGCGGTACTATGTTTAGTTTTTTCTGCTAGATGTGCTTCTGTTTCTAAAAACGTAGCCTCATGATATAGTAAGTTTACCTTTTTCAATTGTGGCACTATGGCTTCATTATATTTTGTATCACTACAAAAAGCATAACTTTTTGGTTTCGGAGGATCAAAAGTAAGTAATTTATTCGCCACTATTTCTCCAGTTTCTAAAACTACGTCTTTGCCTGCCTTAATATTATGGTATTGACTGCGGTCTACATTATATGACTGTGCTGCTTCGGCATTCAAAGTACGGGCACCTTCCTTCTCTTCAAATAAAAAACCATTGGTATAAATTCTATGTTGCAATGGAATTGTAGTTACTTTTACTTTATCATCTTCAAAGATGAGTTGTGGTTCTTTAGACTCTAACTCATGAAAATAAAGTGGGTAATTGGTCCAAGAATCACCTAATTTTAATAAAAGTGTTATCGCCTCCTTAATCCCCTTTGGACCATAGATGTGCAATTCTGATTCTCTCCCTAATAGCCTAAAAGTGGACACCAGGCCTGGCAGACCAAAAAAATGGTCTCCATGTAAATGAGAGATAAAGATGTGTTTTATTCTAGAAAATTTAAGCTTACTCTTTCTTAGCTGCACTTGTGTACCTTCTCCACAATCAATTAAAAACAAATGATTTTTAATTTCTAATACCTGTGCTGTAGGATTGTTTAAAGTTCGTGGGGTGGCAGAATAACAGCCTAAGATGGTTAATTTCATAAATCTAAATCGCGCTCAATTTCTTCCATCTCAATAATATCTTTTGCCTCTTGTAGTGTTGGCACTAAACAGATTTCATCTGGAATTTCTTCAAAACTTACCTTATTACTCACCAACACAAAAGACTTTTTACGTGCTCTGTGTGTATTAGACAGTTCTAGAAACTCTAAAACATCATCGGGAGACAACTTGGCAAAAGAAAAAAGATTAATGATCAAATGATCATGTTGTAACTTATCGTAAGCCGATTTTAAATTGTTTAAAAAAGTAGCTAAAGATGCATTTTCTTGCAAAACAATGGTAGTATTACCTTCTTTATCAAATATCATGGCTATTTAATTTTGGAGGCCAAAAGATAGATTACTGCCATCCTTACGGCCACACCGTTTTCTACTTGATCTAAGATAATGGATTGTCCGGAATCTGCGACATCTGTAGTAATTTCTACCCCCCTGTTAATTGGGCCTGGGTGCATTATAACTATTTCTTTATCCAGACTATCTAACAAAGCCTTATTTACGCCATATTGTTGGGTATATTCTCTAGTAGTTGGGAAATAACTAATATCTAGGCGTTCATTTTGTATGCGTAACATATTGGCCACATCACACCATTCTAAGGCTTTTCTTAAATTGGTTTCTACTTCTACCCCTAAAGACTCTATGTATTTTGGCAGCAATGTTTTAGGCCCACAAACCTTAACTTCTGCACCTTGTAATTTTAAGGCAAAAATATTGGATAAGGCTACTCTAGAGTGTAAAATATCACCAACAATAACCACCTTTTTACCCCCAACATCTCCCAGTCTTTCTCTAATTGAATAAGAATCTAACAATGCTTGCGTAGGATGCTCGTGTGCACCATCACCCGCATTTACGATTGCTGCATTTACGTGTTTAGATAAAAAGATACCAGCACCGGGATTAGGATGGCGCATGACCACCATATCCACCTTCATGCTCAAGATATTATTTACTGTATCTATTAGTGTTTCTCCCTTTTTGACAGAAGATTGAGAAGCAGAGAAATTAACTACATCTGCGGATAACCTTTTTTGTGCTAATTCAAAAGAAAGTTTTGTCCTAGTACTATTTTCAAAAAAGATGTTGGCTATTGTAATATCTCTAAGCGTAGGGACTTTTTTTATAGACCTATTAATTACTTCTTTAAAATGGTCTGCTGTCTCAAATATCAGGTCTATATCTTTCTTTTTAAGATATTTTATGCCCAATAAATGATTTACAGTTAATTCACTCATACTTTTTCTACTAGATAAACGGCATCCTCCCCATCATTCTCTTGCCACATTACCTTTACTTTCTCATTATTAATTGCATCAACCTGTCTACCTCTATAATTAGGTTGTATAGGTAAATGTCTACTAAATCTGCGATCTATAAGCGTTAATAGTTCTATTTGCTTTGGTCTACCAAAAGACTGCACGGCTGTTAGTGCAGACCGTATACTTCTACCTGTATATAAAACGTCATCTATAAATACAACACTTTTGTCCTCCACTATAAAATCTATTTTGGTAGAGTTGGCTTCTAATGTTTTATTACCTCTTCTAAAATCGTCTCTATAAAAAGTAATGTCTAAGAAACCAATTTTTACATTTTTAACCTTGTATTCTTCTTTAAGAATTTTAGCCAATCTTTCTGCAAGATAGGTGCCTCTTGGCTGTATACCGATTAGAACTGTTTCTGAAAAATCTAAATGATTTTCTAACAATTGGCAAGCCAAACGATGTAGAATGATGTTTATTTCTTTAGCGGAAAGCAGTATTTTTTGACTCATTGGCAATTTTTCCAACACTTATTACAAAAGTACACATTTCTAAGTAACGATGATAAATGAAAAAGCCCCGAACTTACGTTCGAGGCTTTCTATTTTAAATACAAGCGATGCTTATTTTTTAGCGTCTGCTTCCATTTTCTCTTTCAATGCTTGCAACTGAGCGTTAGCATCACCTAAAGTAGGTGCATTTTCCTCTGCAGATGCAGCAGCTTTACGCTTGGCAGTTTTAATGTTATTTTCCTCTTGCTCACGGAAAATAGCAGTATGGCTAGCAACAACTCTCTTAAAGTCTTTATTGAATTCTATTACTTTAAATTCAATTTCTTCACCTTTTTTGATTTTACTGCCATCTTCTTTCTCCATGTGTCTAGAAGGAACAAATGCAGTAATATCGTCATTCAATACAATAGTTGCACCTTTATCTACGATGTCTGTTACTGTAGCTTTGTGTACAGAACCTTCACCAAAGTCAGCTGCGTACTTATCCCAAGGGTTTTCAGTAGTTTGCTTGTGACCAAGGCTTAATTTTCTACCGTCTACATCTAGTTCAAGTACCTCAACCTCTAATTCGTCACCTACGTTAACAAATTCTGATGGGTGCTTAATTTTCTTAGTCCAAGAAAGGTCAGAGATATAGATAAGACCATCAATACCTTCTTCCATTTCTACAAACACACCAAAGTTAGTAAAGTTACGTACAATACCTTTGTGTCTAGAACCTACTGGGTACTTAGAAGTAATATCTGTCCATGGGTCTGGAGTCAATTGCTTAATACCTAAGCTCATTTTTCTTTCCTCTCTGTCCAAAGTCAATACTACAGCCTCTACCTCATCACCAACTTTTACAAAATCTTGAGCAGAACGCAAGTGCGTGGACCAAGACATTTCTGATACGTGAATAAGACCTTCTACACCTTCCGCAACCTCGATAAATGCACCGTAATCAGCGATTACAACTACTTTACCTTTAACTTTTTCGCCTACCTGGATGTTTTCTCCTAACGCATCCCATGGGTGCTTCTCTAATTGCTTAAGACCTAATTGAATTCTTGACTTGTTATCATCAAAGTCTAAGATTACAACGTTAAGTTTCTGGTCTAGTTCAACAACCTCATTCGGGTGGTTAATACGGCTCCAAGAAAGGTCTGTAATGTGGATAAGACCATCTACACCTCCTAAGTCGATGAATACACCGTAAGAAGTGATGTTCTTAACAACACCTTCTAATACCTGACCTTTTTCTAATTGGCCGATGATTTCTTTCTTCTGCTCTTCAATATCCGCCTCGATAAGTGCTTTATGCGAAACAACTACGTTTTTAAATTCGTGATTAATCTTAACCACTTTAAATTCCATAGTTTTACCAACATACTGATCGTAATCACGGATTGGTTTAACATCTATCTGAGAACCTGGCAAGAAAGCTTCGATACCGAATACGTCTACAATCATACCACCTTTGGTACGACATTTAACGAATCCTGTAACAATCTCTTCTTTGTCATGGGCAGCGTTAACACGATCCCAAGCCATGATTGTTCTAGCTTTTCTATGAGATAATACTAATTGTCCTGTTTTGTCCTCACGGATGTCAATCAATACTTCAACCTTGTCCCCTACTTTAAGGTCTGGGTTGTATCTGAACTCGTTTAAAGAGATAACTCCTTCAGATTTAGCATTGATGTCAATGATTGCCTCTCTGTCCGTCATGTGTACAACGGTACCCTCTACAACCTCTTCATCTGCAGTATCTACAAAGTTTTCTTCAACTAACTTTTCAAACTCGTTAAGTTTGCTGTCTTCTACTTTTTCAATACCTTCTTCGTACTTGTCCCAATCAAAGTTTTCTAAAAATTCTTTAGGGTCTTTTTGAGACACAACTGGTGCCGTAGCTTGTTCAGTTACTTCGGCAGCGTTTTTTTCTTCAGCCATTTGCTGATTTTAATTTGTATCCTACGGATTTACAGGAGCTAACGCTTACCGTAGAAGTGATTATATATATAAATTAACCCTTTTTTCTCCTGTCTCTCGTTAAAAAGGTGTGCAAAAATACAATTAATTCCTTGTTTTACAAAGCTTTATTTTATCTTAAAACAAAACTGAAAAACAATTAAAGTTAATTTATACTTAGGTGTGACTTTTATAGTTATCTTGTTTCTTATTAGTAACCATTAAAAAATTTTACACTATGAGCGTTAAAGCAAAATACCAACCTGTTTTAGATTTAGGCGAAGAATTAGCTATTAAAAATGGAGACGTTTCTGAAGAAGGTGGCGTTTTAAAAATAAAAGGTGAAGCAAACACCCAGTATGAAAAAAACTTACTTTGGGATAAAATAAAAGAAATAGGTGGCGATAGCCCTACAGACGTTAAAGCTAATATTACTGTTGCTGATGACTCTGTTTATCATAGACATACGGTTAAAAGTGGTGAATCTTTAAGTTTAATTGCAAAACACTACTACGGTGACCCCATGAAGTACAAGCAAATTTTTGAAGCAAACACTGGGGTGTTGAGCAATCCAGATGTTATTCACCCAGACCAAGAATTGGTAATTCCAAATCTATAATAAGATTAAGTAAATTTGATAAAAAAGCCACTCAAGAGTGGCTTTTTTTTATTTATTTATTAGGCGTAAAGCAAATTGATGTATCCGTTCAAACTGCTCATCAAGACCCATATCAGAGTTATCAAACTCAATTGCATCTGCTGCTTTTTTTAAAGGTGAAGTTTTTCTGGTGCTATCTATATGGTCTCTTTCTTGCACATTTTTAAGTACAGCATCATAAGACACCTCTTCTCCACGTTCTAAGAGCTCTTTATATCTTCTATTGGCTCTTTTCTCTGCGGAGGCAGTCATGAATAATTTAAGTTCTGCGTTAGGGAAGACCACTGTACCAATATCCCTACCATCCATAACTACACCTTTATCCTCGCCCATTTTTTGCTGTAAGGCTACTAATTTATTTCTTACCTCTGGTATGGCAGCTATTTTACTCACCTTTCTACTCACTCGTAGGTTTCTAATCTTACCTTCTACATTAGCGCCATTAAGGTGAATTTCGCCTTGTTGGGTATCTAGATTTAAAACAAAATTGAGCTTTAGTTTTTCTACAGCATTAACAACACCTTGTACATCTAAATGCTCATCTGTAATTAAATTTTGGTCTAGAGCATACAACGTCACAGCACGGTACATTGCACCTGTATCTACATAAATGTAATTAAGCGCTTTTGCCAAACGCTTGGCCACAGTACTTTTGCCTGTAGAAGAATACCCGTCTATTGCTATCGTAATCTGCTTCATACCCTAAAGTTAATCAAGAAATTAAGCTTACTTACAACTTCTTGGCATTCTTAACCTTTTGTTTTGTTACCGCTATTTCTACCACTTCTAACATATCAGAAACATAATGGAAAGTAAGCCCTTTTAAATATTCTGCTTTTATCTCTTCTATATCTCTACGGTTTTCCTCACAAAGGATGATTTCTTTAATTCTAGCTCTTTTCGCTGCAAGAATTTTTTCTTTTATTCCGCCTACAGGCAATACCTTACCACGTAAAGTAATTTCTCCTGTCATAGCCAAGCTCTTTTTAACCTTTTTCTGAGTAAACAGAGAAACTAAAGAAGTTAGCATGGTAATACCTGCACTAGGACCATCTTTTGGAGTCGCTCCTTCTGGTACGTGAATGTGTACGTTGTATTTTTCAAAAACAGCAGGGTCTATATCAAATTCTTCTGCATTGCTCTTTATGTACTCCATGGCAATGGTGGCAGACTCCTTCATTACTTTACCAAGGTTACCTGTAATATTCATAGCCCCTTTACCTTTAGATAAGATAGATTCTATAAATAAAATATCGCCCCCAACGCTGGTCCATGCCAAACCAGTTACTACACCAGCTACATCATTGTTTTCATACTTATCTCGCTCTAAACGTGCCGGACCAAGAACTTTCTCTACAATTTCATTACTTACCTTAACCTCGTACTCTTCTTCTGTGGCAATATTCTTAGCCGCATAACGAACCATTTTGGCTAGTTGCTTTTCTAAAGTACGCACCCCAGATTCTCGTGTGTAGCCTTCTACAATCTTTTCTAATTGAGGCTTACCAATCTTAAGGTCATTCCCTGTTAGTCCATGTTCTTTTAATTGCTTAGGAAGTAAATGTTTCTTAGCAATTTCTACTTTCTCTTCTATGGTATAACCTGTTACATTTATAATTTCCATTCGGTCTCTTAAAGCAGGTTGAATGGTAGAGAGGTTATTGGCGGTAGCAATGAACATCACTTTAGACAAATCGTACCCCATTTCCAAGAAATTATCGTAAAACTCCTCGTTTTGTTCGGGGTCTAATACTTCTAACATGGCAGAAGACGGGTCTCCTTGATGGCTGTTACTTAACTTATCTATTTCGTCTAAAATAAAAACAGGATTACTGGTCCCTGCCTTTTTAATACTTTGAATTATTCTACCCGGCATAGCGCCTATATAGGTTTTACGGTGTCCACGTATTTCAGCTTCGTCTCGTAAACCACCTAAAGACATCCGTACGTATTCTCTACCCAATGCTTCTGCTACAGATTTACCTAAAGAGGTTTTACCTACCCCAGGAGGGCCGTACAAGCATAGGATAGGAGATTTCATATCATTACGGAGTTTTAGCACCGCTAGATATTCCACAATACGTTTTTTAACGTCTTCTAAACCGTAGTGATCTCTATCTAATATTTTTTCTGCTCGTTTTAAATCGAACTTATCTTTAGAAAATTCGTTCCAAGGCAATTCTAAAAATAAATCCAAATAATTACGCTGAATTGAATATTCTGCCACTTGCGGATTCATTCGTTGCATTTTGGCAACTTCTTTATCAAAATGCTCTTTTACCTTTTTACTCCACTTCTTATCTTTAGCTTTCTGGCGCATTTCTTCCACTTCTTCTTCATAAGAAACGCCACCTAACTCCTCCTGAATAGTTTTCATCTGCTGGTGCAAGTAATATTCCCGCTGTTGCTGGTCCATATCACTCTTAACCTTAGATTGAATATCATTCTTAAGCTCCAACTTTTGAAGCTCAGTATTCATATATTTTAATGTAGCCAGAGCTCTCTCTTGCAAGTCTCCTATTTGCAATAACTTTTGTTTGTCTGCCACATCTAAGTTTAGATTAGAAGACACAAAATTTATTAGGAAAGAATTACTCTGTATATTTTTTATGGCAAAGGTTGCCTCACTAGGAATGTTCGGATTATCTCTAATAATGCGGAACGCTAACTCTTTAATAGATTCTATAATGGCCAAAAACTCCTCACTATCTTCCTCCGGTCTAGATTCAAAAGCCTCCTTAATATTTGCAGTAATGAAAGGTTCTTCTGTAACGATGTTATCTATTTCAAAACGCTTTTTACCCTGAATTATAATTGTAGTATTCCCATCTGGCATTTGTAATACTCTAAGTATACGAGCAACCGTACCAATAGTATTAATATCCTTTGCTGCAGGATTTTCTATATTTTCATCCTTCTGAGAAACCACCCCAATAACCTTACTACCATTGTTAGCTTCTTTTATTAGGTTAATAGACTTATCCCTACCTGCAGTAATTGGGATTACAACACCTGGAAACAATACGGTATTACGCAATGGTAAAATAGGCAAAGTTTCTGGCAAACTTTCCCTGTTCATCTGCTCCTCATCTTCTGGAGTTAGTAAAGGAATTAATTCCGCATCTTCATCCAATCCTTGAAGAGACATATTGTCAAAATTTGTAAATTTTATATTACCCATATCAATTTTTAAGTCATTCTGTCATTAACCCTTGACAGCCGTATTATATTCTTTACCCCGTCAGATTCTTAAAGCTCCCAGTTATACTGCTTGTTAACGACGATTTACTACATTTATGTTCCTTTCTAAAACAATAGTTATGCCAATGCATTATAAAAAAATTATGCAAAAGTGTAACAATGGTTAAATTACCTCATCTATAAGACAAACCAATCACATTTTTGAGCCACAATAGTGAACATATAAATTTGTTGTTACAGCAATGTTTAAAAGGACAACAGAGTGCCCAGTTAAAAATATACAACCTGTATTATAAGGCAATGTATAACACGGCACTCCGCATTGTAAAACATACTGCAGAGGCAGAAGATGTTATGCAAGAATCCTTCTTAAGCGCTTTTACCAAGTTACAAAGTTTTAAAGGAGACGTCACCTTTGGGGCTTGGTTAAAACGGATAGTAATCAACAACAGTATACACCACTATAGAAAAAACCAAAAAACAAGTACGGTAGACTTGGAAGATATAATGTACAGGGTTGAAGAAAGCAGCGATGTTGCTTTAGAAACAAGTGGTTTTACAGAACTGAAGGCTCAAAAAGTGATGGATACCATGAAAAGTCTTAAAGACAATTACCGTCTTTCTTTGACCTTACATTTAATAGAGGGTTATGATTATGATGAAATATGTGACATTATGAATATAAGTTACGCCAATTGCAGAACTACAATTAGTAGGGCAAAAGAGAGTCTTAGAAAAAAATTAATAACTGTAAATATATAGCCATGAAGAAGGATACCATAGAGGAGCTATTTAACAGACTAGATGGGCAATTAGATATTGCGGAACCCACAGCGGGTCATGAACTACGTTTTTTAAATAAATTAAATACTAGCAAAGGAGTTGCAACCTTACCTAAAAAAGAACGTAATTTTTGGAAACCACTTTCTATTGCAGCTAGTATTGCTTTGGTTTGTGTACTAGGATTTCAATACCTAAACACTCCTAGTAGTATAGAAGAACAAGTGGTAAAAATTGCCCCAGAAGCGCAACAAACAGCATTTTATTTTACAAGTCTAATAGACGAGCAGGTGGTAGAATTGCAAGAAGCCAAATCTCCTGAAACTGCCAAACTTGTAGATGATACCTTGTTGCAACTGCAAAAACTAGAAAAGGATTATAAAGCGTTGGAGCAGGAATTGATAAATGTCGGAAACAGCAAATTTATTTTAAACGCTATGATAATCAACTTTGAAACCCGAATAGCCTTAGTAAAAGAGGTTTTAGAAAATATAGAACAGATTAAAAATATAAACACAGTAAATGATGCGAACTTTACTATTTAAAATTTTATTACTCCTATTGGTAGCAGCACCGCCTAGCGCTAAGGCTGCTCCAAATGATACACATTGGAGCGGTAAACACACCAAAGAAAAAACCATAAAAAAGGAATTCACTGTAAATATGGATGCCTTACTGCGGGTAAAAAATAGCTACGGTAATTTAAACATCTCTTCTTGGGACCAAAACAAAGTTTTAATAGAAGTACATATTAAAACCAATGGCAATGATGAAGAACGTGTAAAAGAGCGTTTGGCAGAAATAGATGTAGATTTTGAAAACACCGCTAGCATGGTTTCTGCTATTACCAGATTCACAGAAAAGAAAAGCAGTTGGGGATGGAACTGGGGTGGCAAACACAATGTGAACGTACAAGTGAACTACACCATAAAAGTACCCGTAAAAAACAGTGTAAATCTAGGCAATGACTATGGTTCTATTTTTTTAGATAGAATTGATGGGCATGCCAAAATTAGTTGCGACTACGGTAAAATGGAAATTGGGGAATTAAGAGGTAGAAATAATGAATTGCGATTTGATTACACTTCTAAATCCACCTTTGAGTACGTAAACAGTGCTGAAATTTTTGCCAACTATTCTGGTTTTACTATAGAAAAAGCAGGTAACCTTATCATAAGAGCAGATTACACCCACTCCAACATAGAAAAAATGGAGCATCTAGATTATGTTAGTGATTACGGTTCTATAGATGTTGGTTACGCCAAAAATGTACAAGGCAGAGGCAGTTACATAAGTGTAAAACTTGGCGATGTAGAAGGTAATGTGGATATCAATGCAGATTACGGTTCTGTAAAGATTAATAGAATGATGCCGAATGCTGGTAATATTGACATCAACTCAGATTACACAGGAATAAAAATTGGATATGATTCTGATTATCAATTTACTTTTGAAATCAATACCGAATACGCTGGGGTCAGTGGTAAGGAAGATTTTGAAATTAATTACAGTAATGAAAAATCTACAAGAAAATATTATAAAGGTTTTCACGGTAATGCTAATGCACCCAATACCGTAACTATAAATAGCGAATATGGAGGCATATCTTTCTTTAATAACTAACAATCAAAAAACGAACATCATGAAAAACGGAATTTTAGTAGCACTAACTTGTATTTTCACCTTAAGCGCACACGCCCAATGGGGAAAACGAATAAAAGGAAACGGAAACGTAGTAACCTTGGAACGCTCTGTAAATGATTATGACGGAATAGCTATTAGCGGCTGGTTCGATGTTAAATTGGTAAGCGGCAGTGAGGGCGAATTAACCTTAAAAGGCGAAGAAAACTTATTAGACTATATCATTACAGAGGTAGACAATGGGGTGCTTGTAATTAAAACAGAAAAAGGAGTAAATCTAAAACCTTCTAGCTACAAAAACGGTATTTACATCACAGTTCCTGTAGAAGAAATAGATGAATTGAGTTTATCTGGTTCTGGAGATATCACCAGCAGTACTACCCTTAAAGGCGCTAGTTTAGAAACACGTGTATCTGGCTCTGGAGACGTGACCTTAGATGTAGATGTTAATCATTTAGAAGCAAGATTATCCGGCTCTGGAGATATGGACTTAAGTGGGCAAGCTTCTAACTTTGAGGTGACTATTTCTGGATCTGGGGACATTTCCGCATATGATTTAACTGCGAAAAATGTAGAGGCTACCGTTTCTGGCTCTGCAGATATAGAAATCACTGTAGAAAAAAGTTTAAATGCTAGAGTTTCTGGTTCTGGCAACATTACATATAAGGGCAATCCTTCTAAAGTAAAAAGCAAAAGCTCTGGTTCTGGAGATGTAAGTAGGGCGTAACAACTCCTGTTCAGAACTAAAATTGATTTACAACTTAAAACCTATGGCGTTCCTTGTTGTAAATCAGTTTTCCATTTTGCCCAATCATCTAAATAATAATTTAAGATTACTGGGCTATCCATGGTATTCACCTTAGTTTCTACAATCTCTAAATCTGTGGGTAAATTAAACATATTACCATATTGCGTGGCAGTTAAAAATTTATTGGTTTTAGGGAATTTGCCTGGTACGCTTTGTAGTGGTAAGTCATGGTCTGCAGCCATAACAAAACCCCAATCACCAAAAGATGGAATATAGGTATGGTAAGCATGGGTGGTTTTAAAAACCTCTTTTAAGGTAGTATTAATGCAACTAAAAACCGTATTGGAAAAGTAAATTTCTCCTGCCTGTGTAACAAACACTCCATTTTTAGAAAGTTTTGATTTTGCAAGAAGAAAAAATTGCCTGCTGTAGAGCCTCGCAATAGCTTCATTCACAGGATCTGGTAAATCTGCTATGACTACGTCATAAACTTCTGTGGTATTTGCTAAATAACTAAAAGCATCTGCTGTAATCAGATTTACCTTAGCATGCACAGCAGCATTTTGGTTTATCTTTTTAAATATGGGATGCTCTTTTGCTAAATAAAACATAGTACTATCAATATCTACCACATCTATGCTTTCTACTGTTGCATGCTTAAGAACTTCTCTACTAGCTAAATTTTCGCCCCCACCTAATATTAATATTTTTTTTGGGTTTTCGTGAGCCCCTATAGGAATGTGTACTAATGACTCGTGATAGCGGTGCTCATCTAAAGAAGAAAATTGAATAACTCTATTTAAATACAAACGTACATCTTCTAGTTTTTTTGTCACTACTATTTTTTGATAAGGCGTTTGCTCATTTAAAACAATAGGACTCTTGTAAATAGCATTATCCCATACCTTTAACAATCTACCTCCACAACCTACTAATACCAATAACCCAATAAGAGTAGTAATACCAAAGGCGAAAGTTTTCTTAGAAAAGTCTAAAAATTTAAAACTGATGACTAAACCCAACACAATATTGAGAATCCCAAAGATGAGCGACGAATAATACAACCCCACAAAAGGCAATAGAATAAATGGAAAAATTAGCGTTGCCAATAGGCCACCTATGTAATCTAAAGACAATACGTTAGACAAATCGTTCTTTACGTTTACCCCATCAAAAGCAAATGTTAGCAACGGCACTTCCATGCCGGTGAGTAGGCCAATTACAAATATGATTACCAAACAAAGAATTTGCAAGGTTAGCGGACTTACCTGTACAAACAAAAAATAAAGCAAGGGAACAGAAATACCTCCTATAAATCCCAATAAAAATTCAACATGCACAAAAAACCGAATAGGTAATTTAGAAAGGTATTTAGATAAAAAAGCGCCAATCCCCATGGAAAATAAATAAACACCTATAATTATGCTAAACTGCCTTACCCCATCACCTAAAAAATAGGTCGCCGTTGTACTCACCAAAAGTTCATAAATTATAGAGCACAATCCTGCAATAAATACGGCAATGGATAAAAGAATTTTGTTTCTCATAAAATTTAGCTAGGTTTGATAACGTTACGTATAAACAATCCTTTCAAAGATGAATAAAAAAACATTAAACGGGCGAGCATTTGGTAGAAAATTGATGCTTGCCAGTACCTTATCTGCGGGTATCATAGCAAGCAGCTGTGGTGGTAATGGCGAGCCAAAGCTTAAAGACTTTAAAGAAGAAACCATTTACGAAGCTACGAAAGGTACTATTACAGAGGTAGAAGAAGTTGAGCCAGGCGATGAATACAAAATTATTGACGAGCGCTTAATAGATAAGAAAGAAAATTCCATAGCCATTGTTCATACACTAGAAGGAAAGGTAGATACGCTCTCTTTAGCCAAAATAGAAAATAATGAAAGTGAACAGCGCTACGGTAGAGGATTAAGAAGTGTATTATACTATTCTTTAGCAGCTTCTTATTTTAATAGAAGATTAGGTAATGTAGCACCAAACTCTAGTTACTACAAGGATGCTACAGCTTATAACAAATCTACCGGGCTACAAAACGAATTAAAGAGTACGGCTACAAGCAGAAAAGTAAAAGTTCCAGGAAGTTCATCTAAAGGTTATGGGTCAGGAAAATCATTCCGTTCTTTTGGAGGATAATCGTTTTAAAACCATTAAACGATTAAAAAAGAAAGATTTACCACACCAGCTTTATTGGTACCTAAAGCAAGATTATTTCTCTGAAGAGCTTTTAGGCCTTTACTGGGAAGAGGTTGATACGTTTAACAAAACAGCTACTGTGGCTTTTGAATTATTTCAAAGCGCCACACAAAAGGTTATCAATGACCAAAAATTGGGTGATTTTGGTATTCCTAAGTTTTTTTGGGATTGTATACATTACACTTGGGAGCATCGTAAGGAACATCCATTTTTATATGGCCGGTTTGATGTCAACGGAGGTTTTGGAAATACAGCTGCAAAGGTGATAGAATTTAATGCAGATACGTGCAGCACGCTACCTGAAACGATTCTTTGGCAAAAAGCACAATTAAACCTACTTACCGGTGCAAGTCAGTTCAATACACTAGCAGAGGACATAGGACATACTTTAGCATACTTAAAAACAAAAATACCCCATGACCAACCTTTTATTTTAGGGTCTTCTTTTGGTTATGAGGAAGATGTACTCAATGTTAATGCGATTTTAGACATTGGCTATGAACAAGGCTATAAAGTGTTTTATACGCACCTAGAAGATGTTATATTCTCTCATGAGAATGGCATTTTGTATGAGATAAATGGGGAGTACCAAATTGCAGATATATGGTTTAAAATGATACCTTGGGATTGGATGTTTACGGACGAACCAGAATTAGCCAAGGATTTAGCGACCATCATACAAAAGGATTTATGCACGGTATTAAATCCGCCAATTACGGCTTTATGGCAAAACAAAAAATTCTTGGCGTACCTTACAGAAAACTACCCCAATGATTGTATTGCCAATACTTATTTAACTCCAGCAAGGCTTAGTAATTATGTTGCAAAACCAATATTTGGCCGTTTAGGAGAAAATATAGAAATACATACTTCTAAAAAAACCACCTCTAAAGGCGATTATGCACATCAAGAAAAGATTCATCAAGAGTACATTCCGTTAGCAAAAGACTCACAAAAATATGCCTACCAAACGGGAGTATTTTATACCCATAAAGCTTCAGCAATTAATTTAAGAACAGAAGATAACACAATTATTACGGATGATTGTGAGTTTATGACACATTACATTATCTAAGAACTTTTTGTACGTTTTTTACCATTTCTAAACTACCTCTATTTAAAATTGTAGTTTTAACTTGGTTAGATAACAACTCTTTTTTAATAATTTCTGTAACTAAATCCGCATCAAAAGCCTTACAAGAGAAGACATCTATCGCCGCATAGTTATGCTCTGGCCATGTATGGATGCTTATATGACTTTCTTCTAATAAAATAACTCCGGTTACCCCAACAGGCTCAAATTGTTTAAAAGAACCATTTACTTCTTTTAAATCTAAGGTATCTGTAATTACATGCAAAACTCCTTCTACTTTATCTACAAAAGAAATTGCATGTGCATTGCAGTTATAGGCGTCCCAAGTGGCATGTATACCAATATGCATAATTCTTGGATTATTCCGCTCCAGCACTTTGTTGAACCATTTCTATAAATTCTGTAGGACTAAGCAGCTTTTTTAAAATAGTGTAGTTTTCTCCAGACTCTACTTGTACCATTTCTGGTAATTTTTCTCTAGGTCCGTAGTCCCAAGTTACTGTATTGATAAGTTTATCTACCACATCATAGTTACCCTCAAACTCAATACCCATATAATTGACAGTTTTGGAGCTAAATTTACTTGTCATTTCATAAGAACTATAAAATGCATCGCTACCATAATATTCTTCCATCAACAAATATTCGTTCAAGGTAGGGTTTATCATATACAAGGATTGATCAAAGTTATGTTTAACCAAACTATCGTTCTGTAGTGTTAACTCATGGTCACCTTTACCCATTTCTACCCATACAACTTCGTTAGCAGGTATCTCTACCTCTAAATCATCTAACTTAATAAAAACAGGTTGATCCGTAGGATTATCTATGGCTAAATCTACATTACTACTGCATGAAGCCAATAAAATACAGATTAATAAAGGAGTTATAATAAATTTCATAATTGTGGGTGATTGGTTAGTGTATTGTGCTTTGCATTTGTATTTAGAACGGTAAGTTACTAAACTAATTGTAAGGAATCCATAATAATAACCGTTATTTTAACAGTTACTTAGCCCGTTCCACTCTAGCTAATAAAAAAGCCCCTATTAAAAAAAATAAACCCAAAAAAATAGTACTTAAACGCATACCCCCTGTCATTTGCGCAATCAAACCGTAAATAAGCGTGCCGATTACAATGCCTATTTTTTCTGATACATCATAAAAACTAAAAAAGGAAGTAGTATCTGTGGTGTCTGGCAAATACTTAGAGTAAGTGGACCTACTCAACGCTTGTATCCCGCCCATCACTAAGCCTACTAAACCAGCTGCTATGTAAAAATCTAAAGGCGTTATTACAAAATAGGCATATACACATAAGCCTAGCCACATTATGTTTATGGTTACTAAGGTCTTTATATTTCCGTACTTTTTAGAACACCAAGCGGTTACGGTTGCTCCTAAAACAGCAACAATTTGTATTACTAAGATACTGATTATTAGTCCCACGGTTCGCTCTTCATCTGTCCCCCATTGTATCTCTTCTTCACCAAAATAAGTAGCAATAAGCATTATTGTTTGTACCGCCATACTATATACAAAAAAAGCACCTAAATACCGTTTTAGTTGTGATTGTCCTTGCAGTTGTTTCCAAACAGTTTGCAACTCCTGAAAACCGTTCAACAATACATTTTTACGCTCACCTTCTTTTTTATAGCCTTTAGGTAGATGTTTAAAAGTATATTGGCTAAATAAAGCCCACCAAAATCCCACGGTAATAAAAGAATACTTCATAGCCTTAATTTTGGCGCTATCTCCCCCTATTTCAGAAGCATCTGTAATGCCAAAGAAATCTGGCTTCATTACCATTAGCAAATTAAAGAGCAATAAAAGTACGCTACCAATATAGCCTAAGGAAAAACCTTTGGCGCTAATACGGTCTTGTTGTTCTGGAAAGGCAATATCTGGTAAGTATGAATTATTGATAGCAAAACTTACCCAAAAGCCTACCAACCCAAAGAAGTAACACAAAAGACCTAGATAAATATTTTCTAAAGAAAACCAATAAAGTCCGGCGCAAGAAATAGCTCCTAAATAACAAAAGAACTTTAAAAAAAAACGCTTATTACCCAAATAATCTGCAATACCAGATATTAATGGTGTTATTAGTGCAATAAAAACAAATGCAGTTGAGGTTGTATAACTTATTAACGGAGCTCTGGCAATTTCAAAACCAAAAACCGAAACTTTTTCTATACCTGCAGTTCTAAATAATGCTCCATAAAAAATAGGAAATACAGCAGAAGAGATTACAAGACTATAGACCGAATTTGCCCAGTCATAAAAAGCCCAGGCATTCAGGAGTTTTTTTTCTCCTTTGAGCGCAAATGTTTGTGTCATATAATTAAATAAAAAAAGCTGCTTGGTTAAGCAGCTTTCAATATACTAAATCTATTTTTTTTTACTTAAAAGAAGTAACCCCAAACTTGGCTGCTTCTTGCTTAGCTTCTGGTGCCCACGACGTAAGATTGTTAATCCTAGTGTCATTAGACGGGTGTGTACTCATAAATTCTGGTGGCGCCTGCCCCCCACTATTTGCCTTCATACGCTTCCAAAGCTCAGCGGCCTCATCTGGATTATACCCTGCAATAGCCATAATCTGAAGACCAATTTTATCAGCTTCCGTTTCATGACTTCTGCTAAATGGCAACATAACCCCTAACTGAGAACCAATACCGTATGCCTGATTAAACATATTTCTTTTCTGAGGGTCTTGGATAGCCACATTACCAGCAACTGCACCAATTTGTTGTAGGGTACCCGCACTCATACGTTGTGCTCCATGGTCCGCTAAGGCGTGTGCAACCTCGTGACCCATAACCACTGCAATACCAGCTTCACCTTGGCAAATTGGTAAAATACCTGTGTAAAAAACAATTTTACCACCTGGCATACACCACGCATTCACCGTTTCATCTTTAACCAGATTATACTCCCATTTGTAATCATTTAAATATCCGGGAAATCCATTGGCGTCTAACCAACGTTCTGCAGCGGTTGCAATACGCTGACCAACATTTGTAATCATTTGTGCTTCTGTAGTACCTGTAATCACGTTGTTCTCTGATAAGAACTGATCGTACTGTGCAAAAGCCATGGGGAAAATTTGCTGATTGCCATAAAAGTTCAACGTCCTTTGCCCTGTAAATGGATTGGTTTTACACGCTACTACGCCTAAAAAAACCAAAAGGGATAATCCTAACTTTCTCATAATGGTAATTGTGTTTAAATCGTAAAATACAACTTTTTATTTACCGATTAAGTGTATGGCAGTAATGTCCTTGCTAACTTCAATAGTTCTATTACCATCAAACTTAACCGATTCAAAAGTTACTTCTTCATTATCTATCTCTATAGTTTCTATTTTAAATGGCAACCCATGAAATTGTATTTTAAACGTTTCATAACTAGTAGTATAGGTGCCATCCTTAAACTGTTGTATAATTAATTCATTAGGCTTACCTAAAAGTCTAAAGTTGCGCAAACTGTATCTTCCTTTTTTATAATCGAAACCTTCTTGCTGGTCTTCATAAATTACAGAATCTTCTTTACCTTCTTTAAAGTAAACATCTATCTTTAACTCAACCAATTCCTTTTCACCAACATATTGTTGTACAGGATATTTGGGAATCATTGCGCCTTCTTTGATAAAGAGTGGAATTTTATCTAGTGGAGCAGACACCCATCTTTCTACACCGCCTTCCACAAGTTCATCTGTCCAATAATTATACCATTTCCCTTTTGGCACGTACATTCTGCGCCCTTGAGAATTGGGTTCTTGTACAGGACAAACTAAAATTTGTTCCCCAAAAATAAACTCGTCTGTTCTAAAATGAGTTTGTGTGTCCGCTTGGTCAAAATACACTAAAGATTGAAGCATGGGAACACCGTCTTCTACGTATTTATAAAAAGCTGTGTATAAGTATGGTAATAGCTCATACCGAAGTTCTATAAACTTACGAACAATATCGGTAATTTCTTTGCCAAAAGACCAAGGTTCTTGGTCCCCATGGTCTCCACTAGAATGCACCCTACAAAACGGATGAAAAACTCCTAATTGTACCCAGCGCGCAAACAATTCTCCGTTAGGCTGTTCGGCAAAACCACCAATATCTGACCCTACAAAAGAATAGCCACTCATACACATACGCTGCATTTGCACGTTTGCAATCCATAAATGCTCCCATGTAGCTACGTTATCTCCTGTCCAAGTTGCACAATATCTTTGTGTGCCAGAGTATGCCGCTCTTGTCAATACAAAAGGTCGCTTAGGGAATGTATATTTTTTAACTCCGTTATAGGTAGCACGCACCATCTGCATACCATACACATTATGTGCTTTTCTATGGCTACAAGGATGCCCGTCATAATTGTGTCTTACATCTAGGTTAGCTGTTTTGGTAGGCACTTCCATAATTGCAGGCTCATTCATATCATTCCATACACCATGCACACCCATTTCAGAAATCATTTCTTTATACAATGTAGCCCACCATTCTCTTACTTTAGGATCTGTAAAATCTGGAAACTTACAATCTCCTGGCCAAACCTTTCCTTTAAAATGTGGCCCATCTGCTCGTTTACAGAAAAAATCATTGTCCATAGCTTGTTGATAGACCCAATAATCCCGGTCTATTTTTAAGCCAGGGTCTATCATAGTTACGGTTTTAAAACCATCTGCCTCTAACTCGTCTATCATCCGTTTAGGGTCCGGAAACTTTTTATTATCCCAGGTAAAACACCTAAACCCTTCCATATAATCAATATCTAGGTAAATAGCGTCGCAGGGTATTCTTAGTTTTCTAAACTTGGCGGCAATATCTTTTACTTTTTTTTCTGGATAATAGCTCCATTTTGATTGATGAAAGCCTAACGCCCACATGGGTGGTAATTCTGGCACTCCCGTTAAATCTGTATACGCTTCTACTACTTGCGAAATTTTTGGACCATAAAAGAAATAATAATTCATTTCTCCACCATCTGCCCAAAAACTGGTAAGATTTCTGCGTTCGTGTGCAAAGTCAAAATAAGTCCCGAAGGAATTATCAAAGAATATTCCGTATGCTTTTTCATTATGCAAGCCCACATAAAAAGGAATGGCCTTATAAAGTGGTGATTGATCCTTACCGTAGGCATAAGAATCTGTAACCCAATTAGAAACTCTTTTCCCTTTTAGATTGGTATGTGAAGCTTTGTCTCCCATACCATAAAAACTTTCACCAGATTGCGTAACCTTGGTCATTTTTACAATGTTACCACCGTAATCAAAGTTTTCTTCCCAGTGAAAACCTAAATCGTCTTCATTAATAACAGTACCCTCTAAATCTGTTATTTGTACTTTTAAATCTTTTTTTTGGACGTAAATGATGATTTTAGAAGTTTTTATAACAAACTCTGGAATCTCTTCTTTAACTGTTAAAGAATTGTATCCTGTATTTACGTCTGCACTAATGGCATAAGAAAAATCTGGTTCAAACGCGTGCTCAGTGGCGTACCTAAACCGAACCATGGAATCTCTCATGATTGTAATTTCTAGTATTACCCCATTGTGTGTGGTAATCCATACTTTTTCGTTGTCGTGCTTAAAGTCAACAACATTGTTTGGAAACTGATTTCCCCGTCTTTCGATTTCTGTATTGGTAATCATAGTATGTATGATTTTAGACTAACAAAAAAAGGACATTCCATTGATTTTTGGAAGTCCATAACTGAATTGGTCCGTGATTAAAACGTTATTAGTTAATGTTTTACCTTTTATAGACCAAAATCCCCAGCGGTGGCAATGTTAGCACTACCGAATTTGGTCTGCCATTCCATGCCTTTTTGCTTGGTTTTATGGTCTTAGTACCCATTCCACTACCTCCATATTCTGTTGCATCACTTGTAAATAGCAGATTGAGTTTAGATCCTGTTGGAACCCCTACTCTATAATCTTCTCTTGGAACTGGTGTAAAATTACCAATGACAATAACATCGTCCTTGGGTTGCTCCCCTTTTCTGATGTAAGAGATTACAGAGTTTTCTGCATCATTCCATTCTATCCATTCAAATCCATCTGGACTAAATTGTTTTTGATACAATGCAGGCTCGGTTCTATACAGTTTATTTAAGTCTTTAATCAGTTTTTGTATTCCATTGTGAAAGCCGAATTGGGTAAGGTGCCAATCCAAACTTTGCTGAAAATTCCATTCAGATGTTTGCCCAAACTCACCCCCCATAAAAATTAAGTTAGCTCCAGGGTGGGTAAACATATAACCAAAAAGCAAGCGTAAGTTTGCAAAACGCTGCCATTCATCACCAGGCATACGGTAGATTAAAGAATTTTTTCCGTATACCACCTCATCATGAGAAAAAGGTAACATAAAATTTTCCGTAAAGGCATACGTCATGCTAAACGTAAGGTCATTTTGATGGTATTTTCTATGTACTGGTTCTTTTTTAAAATATTCCAAGGTATCATGCATCCACCCCATCATCCATTTCATACCAAACCCAAGTCCTCCAAAATGTACGGGTTTAGAAACACCTGTGAAAGCTGTAGATTCTTCTGCTATGGTCTGTACTCCTTTAAAACTGGCATACACTTCTGTATTCATTTCTCTTATAAAAGAGATTGCCTCTAAATACTCATTATTGCCATACATATTTGGTTCCCACTCCCCATCTTCTCTAGAATAATCTAAATACAGCATAGATGCTACGGCATCTACGCGTAAGCCGTCTATGTGGTATTGATCTAACCAAAAAATGGCATTACTAATCAAGAATGCACGTACTTCATTACGACTGTAATTAAATATGAGGCTTTTCCAATCTGGGTGATAGCCCTTACGCCTATCTGGATGTTCATACAAATGAGATCCATCAAAATAACCTAAACCGTGTGCATCTTCTGGAAAATGAGAAGGAACCCAGTCTAGGATTACTCCAATCCCTGCATTATGAAATGCATCTACCAAATATTTGAATTCCTCTGGCGTTCCAAATCTAGAAGTGGGTGCAAAATATCCTGTTAACTGATACCCCCAAGAGGGATCAAAAGGATATTCCATTATGGGCATAAACTCTACATGGGTAAAACCCATTTCCTTTACGTAAGCAACCAAATCATTTGCGAGTTCGGTATAACTCAAAAATTGATTATCTCCTTTCTTTTTCCAAGAGCCTAAATGCACCTCGTAAACCGAATAGGGTTGATCCAGACTATTGTGTGTTTCCCTGGTATCCATCCAATTCTGGTCTTTCCATTGATAAGCTGCATTCCAAACTACGGATGCGGTTTTAGGGGGATGTTCACAATACCGTGCAAAAGGGTCTGCCTTTTCTGTAAATATACCATCATGGTGAGAAGCTATTTTATACTTGTAAATAGCTCCGTGTTCCACGTTAGGTATAAAGCCTTCCCAAATGCCACTACTATCCCAACGTACTAAAAGCTGGTGTTCATCTGCATTCCACTGATTAAAATCACCTACCACAGAAACCTGCTTTGCAGAGGGTGCCCAAACCGCAAAATATACTCCTTTTACGCCATCTACCTCTGTAATATGGGAACCTAATTTATGGTACAACCTAAAGTGTTTACCTGCTTTAAAAAGATTAATATCAAACTCAGTAAAGAAACTATGCGGTATAACGTTGGCCATATGCTACTGTAAAGGGTTAATACAATATTAAACAACTTTGAGCAAGTAATCTTAATCTTACCGCATAAAGTATTTAGATTATTTTTGGAACGCTTTTTGATTTAACCCTCTAGAAGATTATTTAGAAAGCAAAAAATCATAAAAACCATTGAACATGACAAAATTAAAAACACTTTTAGGATTAGCCGTTTTAGCCATTGTTGTTGCCTGTGAAGGACCAGAAGGCCCGCAAGGACCTCCCGGGTTTGATGGTGAAGACGGTGTAAACATACTTGGCCAAGTGGTAGAAGTAGAAAATATAAACTTTGATTATTTAGAGGGTAATTTATGGACCTCTACTCCCATTTCTTTTGAAGAGGTTGGAATAACAGAAGTTTTTGAAAGCGATGCTGTTTTAGTTTACCGTTATGATGGTGAGGTAGAATTATCTGATGGTTCTACTGCAAGTGCGTGGAGCCAAATACCGCAAAACTTCTTTACCGCAGAAGGTACGTTACAGTATGTATTTGCACATACTTTTGTAGATTTTGAAATTTTTATTGACGGCAATTACGACCTATCTAATATTGATATAGACTTTACAGATAATCAATTATTTCGCATTGTTGTGGTACCCGCAGAATTTGCACAAAGTGCTGATTTTAATGCAAATGATTTTAACGCCGTAATGAGCAACTTAAAATTAGACGTAAGCAACATAGAAAAAATAAGTTTAAATTAAATTTCTTTAGTTAGTTAAATAGACACCGTAGTCCAAATGTATTGTTGGCTACGGTTTTTTTAATTTTAGCCTAAAAATTGAAAGGTTAACCTAATTTAATCGACAAAAAAGAAAAAAGATGGGGAAAAATATTGCTATACTTTTAATGGTCTTGTTCTCTTCTTGCAAGGGCAATTCTCAAAAGACCGAAACTAAAAAAGAAGAAACCTTTGAAATTACCAAGTCTGATGCAGAGTGGAAATCCACACTTACAGAATTAGAGTATTATGTATTGCGTAAAGCAGGTACAGAAAGAGCTTTTACGAGTGATTTACTCACTAATAAGGAGGCCGGCACTTATGTATGTGCAGCTTGTGGCACTCCTTTGTTTAAAAGCGAGCACAAGTATAAATCTGGAACAGGATGGCCTAGTTTTTACCAAGAGATAGAAGGGAATGTTGCTTTTGATGTTGACTATAACATTGGTTATGCCAGAACAGAAGAGCATTGTGCTACCTGTGGGGGGCATTTAGGACATGTTTTTGATGATGGCCCAGAACCAACTGGTAAAAGGCACTGTATTAATGGCGTAGCTTTAAATTTTATTCCAAACGTAGAAAACCAGTAATATGAGCACAAGCGATAAAAACAAATCTGATGCGGCGTGGAAAGAGCAGCTAAGTCCAGAAGAATATTATGTGCTACGCCAAAAAGGAACAGAAAGACCTTTTACGGGTGAGTATAACCTACATTTTGAAAAAGGAGATTACCATTGTAAAGCCTGCAATGCTAAATTATTTCATAGTAACACTAAATTTGAGAGTGGTTGTGGCTGGCCTTCTTTTGACCAAGCTATAGAAGGTGCAATAGAGTACAAAAGAGATACGTCTCATGGTATGTTACGTACCGAAACCTTATGTGCAAATTGCGGTAGCCACTTAGGGCATGTATTTGATGACGGCCCTAGAGAGACTACAGGACAACGCTACTGCATAAATTCTGTTAGTTTGGATTTTAAGAAGCAAAAAAATCACTAATAATTATTTATTTTCCTTAACATTTGTAAGAATATTCTTGGTATTTTTGAGTTAGATAAGTATAGTTTTATCTAACTCAAAACCAATGACCGCAGCGTTTTTAAAAGAAAAGGCCAAAATTTTAGGCATGGGTATTGCCATGCTTTTTTTAGTTTTTATACTGTTTGGTTGGATTTTGCAATTTGATTTTATCCTTAGGTATGCGGGGGATAATTATACCATGAAATTCAATACAGCTCTTTGTTTTCTATGCCTTTTAGTAGCACTAATTCTATCGGAAGAAAAAGCAGAATCTCCATTCAACGCTATTGTTGTTGTAATTTGTTTATTTGTATTTAGCGTTGCGTTTTACACGCTTACTAGTTACTACTTTAGTTTCCCCTTGGAAATAGACAATGTCTTTGCTAAAGATTATTACAATACCGTAAACCCTGGTAAAATGTCAAAGGGTACGGCAATTTGTTTTCAATTATCAGTAATTGCCATACTACTTAAAAGGCATACTAAAAATAAAGGTCCTAAAATTGCGCAGCTTTTATTCATAAGTATATTCATCATAGCCTCCATCTCTATCATTTCCATAATTTTGGGTATTCCAGGAGAAAATAGAACTTCCTTTCTAGAAACAATGGCTTTTTCCACAGCCTTTTTCTTTTTAGCCATTGCTATATCTTATCTCTATCAAGAAAGGACCTGGGGGCCAGCTGCATTATTCCATGGTAAAAATTTAGGAAGCAAAATATTAAGAAGAACTACACCGTATATGATACTATTTACGTTAGGTGTTAGTTTTTTACATCAACTTTTAATAAAAAACCATCTTTTAGACCCTCAATTTGCAATCATTCTATTAACCATCATTCTACTTACCGCTGCTTTTGCTTTTTTAATGATTAGCAATCATTTTATTAACAAAACCAATAAATCGCGTATTAAACTTCAAAAATCCTTAGAAAATTCCAACTCAGAATTAGAACAATTTCAACACGCCATAGATCAGGTCGCCATGATTTCTGTGATGGATAATGAAGGAGTTATTACCTATGCTAATGATATGCTTTGCCAAGTGTCTGGTTATAGCAGAGAAGAACTCATTGGAGCAACGCACAGTCAACGATTAGATGCGCATAATCATAACCATTACTTTTTTGAACAGCTATGGGCAACCGTACGTAGTGGTCATATTTGGGTAAACGAAATTAAAAATCTGAGAAAAGACCTTACTACCTTTTGGACCAATGCTGCCGTGATTCCAATTAAAGACATCAACGGTGTTCCTAAAAGATATTTGGTTATAAAAATAGATATTACACGTATTAAAAATGCAGAGGAAGAAATCTTAAAACTGAATAAATCACTGAAAGGGAAAAATCAAGAATTAAAAAATATGGTGTATATCGCCTCTCATGATTTGCAAGAGCCATTACGTACCATATCCTCATTTGTAAATATTTTAGAAGAAGATTTTTCAGGTCAATTTCCAGAAGAAGCAAAAACATATTTAGACTTTATTTCTGCAAGCACTAACCGTATGAGAAATTTGGTAGGTGACTTAATGGAGTATGCCAAGTTTAATAAATCATTAGAAAAAAGCTATTGCGATTTAAACCAAATTGTAGACCATGTATTGGTAGATTTAAACGTAAAAATCACTCAAAGTTCAGCTTTTTTAGAAATTGCAAAACTTCCCAAGGTATATGGTAATGAAAATGCATTAAGGCAGCTATTTCAGAATTTAATAAGCAACGCCTTAAAATTTAGAAGAGCAGACCAAGCACCTAAAATAACCATAGAATGTGTAGACAGACCACAGGACTATCTGTTTTCCGTTAAGGATAACGGCATAGGTATAGAAGAAAAATATAAGGAAAAAATCTTTGGTATTTTTCAGCGTCTCCATAGTTCAGAGACCTATTCTGGCACCGGAATTGGACTAGCGAGTTGCAAAAAAATAGTAGAAATCCATGGTGGAAAAATATGGGTTAGCTCTGCCTCTAAACAAGGCAGCACCTTCTTTTTTACCATACTTAAAACCACGACATGAGTACAGACAACCTTTATGTTATTATGCTAATAGATGATGACGCACCCACAAATTTTTTAAATAAAAGAGCTTTGCTCAAATCTGGAATGGTTAAGGATACGATAACCATGACTAGTGCTGAAAACGCTTTGGAATACCTGAAAAAATCTAATAATAACATTTTACCACACATGATTTTCCTAGACATCAACATGCCTGGGATGAATGGCTGGGAATTTTTAGATGAATATCAAGCATCAGAAGATTATTTTCAAATTCCTGTAGTGGTTATGCTTACAACTTCTTTAAATCCAGAAGATGAAAAAAAAGCAGCTACATACAGCGATGTTCAAGGATTTGAAAGAAAACCATTGACCCAAACAAAAATAAAGCAATTATTTGACCATTACTTGGTAAATTTATCGGATGAGTCATGAAGAATTTATCCATAGTCTAACATTTGAATTTAAACGATATAAAAAACTTGGAGATTACACACTATCCGTTTTAACTCTAGAAGAATTATTATGGGAGCCTTATGTTGGTACTAATAGCATTGCCATTATCATAAAACATATGGCAGGCAACATGCGCAGTAGATTCACTAATTTCTTTACAGAAGATGGGGAAAAATCTTGGCGCAATAGGGATACTGAATTTATAACACCACCACAAACCAAAGAAGAACTCCATCAATTATGGGATGCTGGTTGGGCATGTTTATTTGGTGCTTTAGAAATGGTGAATGCTGATAATTTTAATAGTTTAATCTACATCAGAAAAGAACCACACACAGTAATAGCTGCGTTTCACCGTCAATTAGCACATTATGCCAATCATATAGGCCAAATGGTTTATTTAGCAAAACTAATTAAAAAAGAAGCTTGGATATCTCCTTCTATCGCTAAAGGAAAAACACAAGAATTTAATGATAGGTTGATGTCTTAACTTCTAAAAAAGCGGTTTGGTTTTGGGCTACCAAAATCTTGTTGAGTTCACTATCTTTGCACTCGTTGTAAATACAAAACCTAAAAGAAAAAATAATGAGCAAATTCGATGTAATTGTTTTGGGAAGTGGACCCGGTGGTTACGTTACCGCAATCCGTGCCTCACAGCTAGGCTTAAAGACCGCAATAGTGGAAAAAGAAAGCCTTGGAGGTGTTTGTTTAAACTGGGGCTGTATCCCAACAAAAGCGTTGATCAAATCCGCTCAGGTATTTGAATATCTTAAGCACGCAGAAGACTACGGTTTAAGTGCAAAAAAAGTAGAGCACGATTTTGACAAGGTAATAGAACGTAGTAGAGATGTTGCCAACGGTATGTCTAAGGGTGTTCAGTTTTTAATGAAAAAGAACAAGATAGAAGTTCTTAACGGCTACGGAAAATTATTGCCAGGCAAAAAAGTGATAGTAAAAGGCCCAAACGGAGACCCTGCAGAATATAGCGCAGACCATATTATAGTTGCTACTGGTGCCAGAAGCAGAGAATTGCCTAGCTTACCGCAAGATGGTAAAAAAGTAATTGGTTACCGTGAAGCAATGACCCTAAAAAAACAACCTAAAAAGTTAATTGTTGTTGGTAGTGGTGCCATAGGTATGGAATTTGCTTACGTATACAATTCTCTTGGTACGGAAGTAACCGTTGTGGAATATATGCCAAATGTGGTTCCTGTAGAAGATGAAGATATCTCTAAACAATTAGAACGTAGCTTTAAAAAGGCAGGTATTAAGATAAAAACTAATGCAGAGGTTACCAAGGTAGATACTAGCGGTGAAGGCGTAAAAGCTACCGTAAAAACTGCAAAAGGAGAAGAAGTTTTAGAGGCAGACATTGTACTCTCTGCAGTAGGCATTAAAACCAACATAGAGAACATAGGTTTAGAAGATGTAGGTATTGCTACTGATAGAGATAAAATATTGGTAAACGATTTTTACCAAACCAACATTCCGGGCTACTACGCTATTGGTGATGTTACCCCAGGACCAGCACTTGCACACGTTGCTTCTGCAGAAGGTATTCTTTGTGTAGAGAAAATAGCAGGCATGCATGTAGAAGCCTTGGACTATGGCAACATTCCAGGTTGTACGTATTGTATGCCAGAAGTGGCTTCTGTAGGTTTAACAGAGAAAAAAGCTAAAGAAGAAGGTTACGATATTAAGGTGGGTAAATTCCCATTCTCTGCCAGTGGAAAAGCAAAAGCAGGTGGTAATTCTGAAGGCTTTGTAAAAGTGATTTTTGATGCGAAGTATGGTGAATGGTTAGGCTGCCATATGATAGGAGCCGGGGTTACCGATATGATTGCAGAGGCTGTTGTAGCAAGAAAATTAGAAACTACTGGGCACGAAATCTTAAAAGCGGTGCATCCACACCCTACTATGAGTGAAGCTGTTATGGAAGCTGTTGCAGACGCTTATGATGAAGTCATCCACTTATAGTACTACTTAAGTAATATAAACTAAACCGCCATCAACCCTAGTTTTTGGCGGTTTCTTTTACAAAAATTTATGTTGAAACTTTTTAGACTTACTGCCATTTTAGAAGGCATATCTTACATAGCGATATTTGGATTTACCATGCCTCTAAAATATTGGGCAGGCCTTGGCTGTCCAAACAAACCTGTTGGCATGGCACATGGTGTTTTATTTATACTTTTTGTAGTCTTGGCAGGGATTCTTTGCTGGGAGAAAAAATGGGGTATTAAACGTTTTTTCATCTTTTTTGTAGCCTCCCTACTTCCTTTTGGAACCTTCTACGTAGACAAAAAGTATTTAAGTAATTTAACCTAAAAAGCTTTGTATAGCCAAATCATAGCTTTGCAGTCCAAAGCCTAAAATTACACCTTTAGCCACTGGAGAAATAAAGGATTGGTGCCTAAATTCTTCCCTAGAAAAGGTATTAGAGATATGTACCTCTATAACCGGTGTTTCTATCGCTTTAATAGCATCCCCAATCCCAACAGAAGTGTGCGTATACGCAGCAGCATTTAAAATAATGCCGTCATAACTAAAGCCAACTTCTTGTATTTTATTAATCAACTCACCCTCAATATTACTCTGGTAATACTCCAATTGCGTATTTTTAAACTTAAACTGAAGTTCAGAAAAATAATCTTCAAATGTTTTGCTACCATAAACTTCTGGCTCACGTTTGCCCAGCAAGTTTAGATTAGGTCCGTTTAGGATAATTAATTTCATTTATCTAATTTATGTATAACAAGTTGCGTAGATTCTCCCTTTTTTAAGTTACTCAACATATCAATTTTTTTGGAACCTTCGCTTATTTCTATTTTAGCTGTATTAGGCACTATTTCACCTTCGTTCTCCGCTACCACTCTTAGTGTTGTAACTTTATCTTTAAGAGGAATGGTAAAGATTCTTTTTTTCTTACCAACCACATGCTTCACAACTAACGGCTCATTATTTACATACACACTAATTACATCACCGTCTATCTTACCAGCATCAAAAATGGTTAAGTGCAGATTATTTGCATTTATAAAAATGGAGGTTTTTTCGTTGGCTTTAAGCATATTTAACCGTCTTTCTTCAATGGTCTTCGTCATACTTGTTTTTGCCTTAATACTATCTGGCACAACTTTAGCCTTTTGTATTTTTTTATCAATACGTTTAGCCTTGTTATAAATCTTAGCTATAGACTTTACATTTAATTCCCCATCCAAGCACGCAAAGCCATCATCATATCTACCAACAAACTGACCTTGAATAATATTCTCTTTAGGTAAGCTACTCACTTTGCCAGAAAAATGCACAAAGCAAAAATCATAGGTATCTACATCAGATTTGGTGTATTCTATACCATACTCTTGAAATTTTAGTGTATTACTTTCTGAATAATAATTTCCAGTAATATAAGATTTGGTTTCGTGAGCGCCACCTAAATCTGTAACAGAAAACCCTGAAACTTTTTCTCCCTTAAGCTCTAATTGTAAACGGTAGGCAACGTGTACTGTATCTTTTAGGGTTAAAACTCCTAAAAATTCATGCTTTTGCGCCTGTAAAAGGCTCACAGCGCACAATAAAATGAATAGCGTTAAAAGGTTATTCTGAAATCTGTACATTTATTTAATTAAAAACTAGTATTATGAAATTAAAATTCCTCTTTACATTTTTATGCATGATTTTTATGCTAACAAGTGTTTCTGCATCCTTTCCTGTTAAAAGGCATCAAACTAACAACGAAAGTAACGAATTAATTGAAGTTGCCGTGGCTGATTTAGAAACTCCTGTAGCTGCTGCTTCTTACAACAAATGGGTAGCACTTGCACTATGGTTTTTCTTAGGTTTCTTTGCCGCACATAGATGGTACGCTGGCAAACCAACAGGATACAATATCTTATTTATCTTAACCCTAGGAGGTTTAGGGGTATGGTGGGTCATAGACTTGGTGAATATTCTTAATGACACCTTCCCTAATTAGATTTTAAAAAAATTTAGAACAAAAAAAGCAGTGCCAAAGCACTGCTTTTTAGTTGTTGATTATGTAATTTATTAGTTGAAAGCGTATCTAAAGCCTAAAGCAAACGCACCAGCTTCAAAACGGTTTCCGTCAAAACCATCACTCAATCCTAAGATAGGTCTCCAACTTCCAGAAAAAGCTAAAGGCACATTAGGGATTTTAAAATCCAAACCTACATGTGGTCTTAAAGAGAATTGTGTGTCAAAATCTTTAATTAACCAAATGCTTGGTCCTGCTCCTGCAAACCACTGTAAACCATCTGCACCAGAAAACTGACCGTGATAAGAATACAAGAAAGTTAAAGCAGTTACCTGATCTTCAAAACCAAGATCAAATTGACCTGCATTATTTTCATCAAAAAAGTACTTACCACTTGGTCCAACAAAGGTAAAACCTTCTCCTAAATCTAATCCTAAACCAATAGCTCCTTTATAGTTTTGCGCTTGAGCGGTTAAGGCTAAACCAAAAACTAAGGTCAACGTAATTAAAAGTCTTTTCATAATATGTAGTGTTTGTTGTTGAAGCTTCAAATGTATATAATTCAACATTAAATAAATCTTAAGAATAAAACAATCTTAAAATTTATAACCTACACCAAAAGTTAAGTATTTACCCTTAGCAGTAATGTCTAAATCACCCGAATAAGAATTGTTAACTTGGAAAGTGTATCTCCCTTCTAAAAAGAGTCCAAAAGGGAAATCATAGCCCAAACCTGCTCCTAATCCTAAATCAAATGCACTAGCATCTTCTGGCAAGTCTTCTAAAGAGAAACCGAATTGAGGACCTGCTTGAAAATGCAATCCATCGGCAACAAAAATCTTAGCCATAACTGGAATAAAAATAGCAGAACTCTCATCTATATTGGCGTAAAGTAGTTCTGGTCTAATCCCAAATTTTTCAGTGATGGAAAAATCACCAACTACTCCAATGTAGAAACCTGTACTGCCATCTACATCTTGTTTTTCACCTTCAAATTTTACAGTTGCATCTGCATTAAATAAACCTGCAGTTACACCAAAAGAAGTGTCTTGTGCATTAGCGCCAATTGTAATACCTAGTATTGCTACTAAAGAAAATAATAAGTTTTTCATAATAAATTAAGTTGTTTGATTATATATTAAAACGTTACAATAATAATAAAATAAGGCATCGTCCTGAAATAGGTTGACTAAAAAAGTTATCATATTTAGCAATCTATGGAAGAATCAAAAAAACCACCCTGTCGAAAAAAGAA
>NZ_SWKK01000068.1 GCF_005144745.1 Flavobacterium sp. ASW18X
CAGACGAAGATGCAAATGGCGATGGAGACCCAACCAATGATGATACAGACCAAGACGGTACCCCGGATTACTTAGACCCAGACAACGGTCCGGATACGGATGGTGACGGTGTACCAGACGTGGTGGATTTAGATGATGATAATGATGGTATCTTAGATACTGTAGAAGGAGACGGAACTATCGACACGGATAACGATGGTAGACCAGACAGTTTAGACATCGACAGTGATGACGATGGTATTCCAGACAACGTAGAGGGTCAACCTACAGAAGGTTACCTGCCACCAAGTGGTGAAGATGCGGATAATGATGGTTTGGACGATGCTTATGAAGGGACAGGCAACGAAGGTGTTACACCAGAAGACACCGACCAAGACGGTACTCCAGATTACATAGATGATGATAGTGATAATGATTTGGTGCCAGACAGTAATGAAGGTCACGACTTTGATTATGATGGCGAACCAGACAACACTTACACTGGAGTAGATACAGACAATGATGGTTTAGATGATGGCTATGAGGGTAGTGATGTAAATGATGGTTACGATGTTAACGATGAGATAGAAGACCCAGCGAACGATTTACCAGATACGGATGGTA
>NZ_SWKK01000069.1 GCF_005144745.1 Flavobacterium sp. ASW18X
ATTTTTCCGTTCTGTTTGGCGTTAGTGCACAGCTGACGAACGGGACACCCTTTACAGGCCTTGGTTTTGTACTGTTTAAAGTAGTAATTCCTTGCCTTGTACCAACTGCCATTGGAAGTAAGGGTATGACCTTGTGGGCAGGTGTAGCAATCGGTATTGGTATCATAGTCAAAGTGTTCTGCATTGTAACTAGGGTCAGGAGCCTGTGAACTCCTGCCTATTTCAGGAATGGCCACCAGGGTAGCTATGCCTAAGTCATGTGCTATTTTAAACTCACTCCCAGTATGGTATCCCTTATCAAAGAGGGCTGTAAAACCATTGCTTCTCAAAATACTTTTAGAACGCCTAAGCATTATACCCATGGCTTTTTTATCATTTTCAGCGGTGAGTTTACCATCTATCAAAAGCTTATGTTTCTCATCGACCATGGTCTGGGCTGTATAGGATACCTCGGTAATGCTTCCACGAACTATTTGATGCCTACTATCAGGGTCAGCGGTAGAAATTTGGGGGTTTTCAGAACTGTTGTCTTCTTGGAGTCGCTGGGCTAGAACTTCGTACTTTTTGCGTTGA
>NZ_SWKK01000070.1 GCF_005144745.1 Flavobacterium sp. ASW18X
CAATGCGCCTTCTGGAACGTATAGCTTGGAGGTAGTGGATGGTAACTCTTGTTTTACCTCCTTAACGGATATTACTTTGGTAGACCTATTTGCTCCGCTAGCAATTAGTGAAGCCACGGTAACGGACGTTAGTGCATACCAAGGCGCGGATGGCAGTGTTAACATCACTGTAATAGGAGGTAGACCAGACTACACTATTAGCTGGGAAGACCAAACAGGAGCCATAGTAGGCAGTAGTGCCAGCATAACCAATGTAATAGCCGGGAACTATAGAGTAACCATTACCGATAGCAACGGCTGTGAAGTAACAGAAGATTACGAAGTGACCCAGCCCGATATTATAGAAGCAACCATTAATCACCCTCGCTGTTTTGGTAATGCGGATGGTAGCATCAGCTTAGAAGTAAACAAGGGCAATGGAAGTTTTACCTATCAATGGAACACGGGAGCTACCACGGCGGAACTAACAGGATTGTCTGCAGGTTTTTACACGGTAACGATAAGTGGTTTTGCAAGCGGAACAGAAACCCGCACGTATGAGTTGGTTAACCCCCCATTACTCACGGTAGA
>NZ_SWKK01000071.1 GCF_005144745.1 Flavobacterium sp. ASW18X
CACAACTTTTTGCGCAACTCGGTGGTTCTCCTGATAACACTGGAACTTGGTCACCCGCTTTAGCTGGTGCTGGTACATATACTTACACTGTCCCCGCAACTTCGCCCTGTACTGCAGATGCCATCGCAGAAGTGGAAGTAACGGAACAAGCTGCGCCAGATGCAGGCAGTAATGGAACTTTAGTCATTTGTGAAGGGGCAACCGTTACCGCTACACAACTTTTTGCCCAACTCGGTGGCACTCCTGACAACACTGGAACTTGGTCACCCGCTTTAGCTGGTGCTGGAACATATACTTACACTGTGCCCGCAACTTCGCCGTGTACCACAGATGCCATTGCAGAAGTGGAAGTAACTGAACAAGCTGCTCCAGATGCAGGTAGCAATGGAACTTTAATCATTTGCGAAGGAGCAACCGTTACCGCTGCACAACTTTTTGCGCAACTCGGTGGCACTCCTGACAACACTGGAACTTGGTCACCTGCTTTAGCTGGTGCTGGAACATATACTTACACTGTCCCCGCAACTTCGCCTTGTACGATAGA
>NZ_SWKK01000072.1 GCF_005144745.1 Flavobacterium sp. ASW18X
GAAGGAGAATACACTATACGGTTAGAACTGTTTAACCCTAACCATACCCCAACAGGAATATGGGATGAAGTAACGATAAACGTTACAGATACCTTAGTTTGTAACGAGTTGCCATTTCCATCAGAATGGGAAGTTCATGAATTAGAAGAATCAGAATTGGCACACCGATCAGTGTATATTTTAGCGGACCACGATTTAGACGGGGATGGTTTAAAAGATATAGTTACTGGAGCTTGGTGGTACAAAAATCCAGGGACAGCCTCTGGTGATTGGGTTAGGAGTACTATAGGTTCCCCATTTAACAATGTAGCTCATGTGTACGACTTTGACGGAGATGGCGATATGGATTTGTTGGGAACCCAAGGGGCATATACTAGTTCGGCAATGGTATGGGCAGAGAATAATGGCACAGGAAACTTTACCATACATACCAATATAGATACTGGAGATACAGACTATAGTGAACCATTTTTGGCAGGAATAGCAGGAGGTGTTTATGATGCTGCTGCAGGCTACCAGATGGCTAT
>NZ_SWKK01000073.1 GCF_005144745.1 Flavobacterium sp. ASW18X
ACAACGGGCGTATGTTTGCAGTGTAAGTTTTTACTAACATATTAAACGATTGAGTTATGAAAGCAATCTTAAGAAACTTAACAGTAGTAGCAATCATGTTTGCAACAGTTGCAAGCTTTGCAAAAGGACCAGAAACAACTTTCGGTGGTAAAGTTAATGAGGTAGAAAAGAACTTAATGGCTGTAAAGCTAGACCCAATATTTAAAAAGAAAGGAAACAAGTTGTTTATGAACTTGTTGAATTTAGACCAGCAAGACGTTACTATAAAGGTATACGATTCTGAAGGTAGAGTGGTATTTAAAGAAATATTAGAAGGCGAATTGGTAATAGAAAAGGCATTCAACTTTGAAAATGCTTTTGAGAACGATTACACTGTAGTAGTTGTAGACAACCAAAAATCTTTTAAAGAAACTGTAGTAGTAAAATAAGCTACAGTTCTAACACGAAGCAGTTTAGTTTTTAGTTAATTTATTCAGTTTGTGGGAACCCCGGCTTTTAGCCGGGGTTTTTT
>NZ_SWKK01000074.1 GCF_005144745.1 Flavobacterium sp. ASW18X
AGCGCATGCGATTCATATAGCCATAAAGGTAAAGTTTGAGCAAATCGGCAGGGTTGTAAGGAGGTCTTCCTTGTGAGGCCAAAGTTTTAAAACCGAGTTCACTCAAATCCAAAGAGTTGACAAAGGCATCAATGGCCCTGACGGTGTTTTGTTGACCGACCATATCATCCAAACAGCTACGGTAAAGGGTAAGTTGCGAGCGGTCTTGTCCTTGTTGGTATTCCATACATTAAGTTACGAAATATCACCAAGGTGACAAAGTAAATTGAGGTGATAAAAAGTGGGTTTTGAGACAGTCTGACGGTCGCGGCTATGAGTAGTTGCGTGGTTTAGCACTTAACTTTGCAAGTATGCACCAAACTGAAAATCCGCGAGGATTTTCAGAAGTATGCGAGAACAAGCAATTACTTATAGCCATTGTGCCTGTTGCACAAGTTAACGAAAAAACCATATAGGGTAAAGACGATCTTAACGTTGGGGCGTTAACTTTAGGTATGCAGGGAAAAAAG
>NZ_SWKK01000012.1 GCF_005144745.1 Flavobacterium sp. ASW18X
AACGGTTGCTCCTTCGCAAATGACTAAACTGCCGTTAGTTCCAGCATCTGGCGCAGCTTGTTCAGTTACTTCCACTTCTGCAATAGCATCTGTAGTACAGGGCGAAGTTGCGGGGACAGTGTAAGTATATGTTCCAGCACCAGCTAAAGCAGGTGACCAATTTCCAGTGTTGTCAGGAGTGCCACCGAGTTGCGCAAAAAGTTGTGCAGCGGTAACGGTTGCTCCCTCACAAATTACCAAACTGCCGTTAGTTCCAGCGTCTGCTTGAGCAGCATAAGAAACAAAAACAGTAGCCGATGCATCTTGCGTACATGGAGCTGTGGCAGTCACCGTATAAGTGTAACTATCGTTTCCATTATCTGTCCACGTTCCACCAGTATCTGGAGTCCCAGTAAGTGCAGTAAATAAATCTGTTTGAGTTGGTGTGGAACCTTCACAATACTTTAAAAGTGCGTTTCCACCAGCTTCAGGACAACCATTTACGGTAATAGATACGTTTGCATTTACAATATGTCCTAAGGCATCAATTATACCATATATAAAACTATCTGAACCCGAAAAGTCGGGGTCTGGAGCGTAGGTAAAAAAATCGTCTGTTGGGTCCGTTGGTGTACCGTTTACATTGAGATTAGCGACTCCATTAGAAGGGTTGCTAAACAAAAATATACCTACAGTTCCAGGACCATTGCCACCGAAAGAATCGTTCGTTGTAACATAGATAGCTCTTGACACGTCTTCATCTGTACTCACATTGTCATCTTGTGGCACGGGAAAGAAGCTCTCAGTAACATCATTTTCAGTATTACCATCCGTATCGATACCATCGTCAGAAATATCTGTTGTATCTGCAGGACCATAAGGACTATCTCCTGTAACAGTAACTTGATTTAAAAATCCACCATTAGGTAAATCGCCTGCTGTAAGCGTATAGCTAGCAACATAGGTGGCTACTTCGCCAGCTTGTAATGTGCCCATAGGAGACCCCATAGTATTAGTAACATAATTAGGTCCAGTAATGGTTAATGGGTTTAAATTGGCATCCGTAAAAGAGTCATTTAGTGTAATGTTATTCAGGGTTACATTACCTGTGTTTTCTACTTCAATAGTATACTGCACTACATCGCCTGCAGAAACGGGATTACTATATGCTTCGGTTACGGTTTTTGTAACTTCAATTTCAGGTTCAGCAATAATGAGATTTGATAAAACAAATTCTACTTTATCAGAAGCCGTAAAAAGAGGAATTCCTAATAAGCCTCCAGTTACATTTGTATTCATTTGAATAACGTGCGAGGGCTCATTCACCGATAGGCTTCCAGCACCTGTTCCACTATCTATTCCATTTCCACACTCGCCACCATTACTTATTAGAAGCGCAGAATCATTTATATTAAAGGATGTTGCAGTAGATTGAAAAATTGGTCCAACCGAACTCAATTCGTTCCAAGTGCCATTGGTAAAATTAAAATTTGCTGTAGCCGAGTCTCCTAGTGTTATTGAAAATGTACCTATTTTATCTACATTAATGATAGGGTTTACTATATATACTGGAATGTTACCCGGAGTATTTTCATAAAATTCAAAAGATAGATTGCCTGCAGCTATAGAACTAACTTCAATCTCTATAGAAGAACTGCCCACAATAGCCGGGTCGGAATACGTATTGGTTTTAGCACAATCTATATTCTCGTTCCCATTAATAGCGGTACCGTTACTAACTTTACAAACCACAAGAACTTTTCCATCACTAGAAACACTTTGCCATTCGGTAAGACTATTTTGTGTCCATGTAGTAGTTTGTTGGGCTAAAAGGGTAGGTGCACCAAAAAAACTAAACAAAAATAAGGCACATATAGCACGTATATAAAACAAAGTTTGGTTGGTCAGTTGTTTACGCATATAAGTATACTGGTAGCCAATAAAATATGGGGGGAGTCTTGACTATTTTAATTAAGCGTAAAAGTATATGGGACTAACAGTTGCTAAAATTTTATGTTGTAAAATAGGGCTACACCCACGTGAATACCCTTGTTTCTGTGGGGATACAACTAAGCTTTATACTGTTTTAGTTGTTTTGTTCTAATCCTAATTCTTTTCCTTTAGTAAGCATAAAAGCAAAGGCAGCTACTTTATCGTTAGGAATTTCACCTTCTAAAATAGCTTCTTTAATAGCTTCTTTTATGATACCAATTTCTTTGGAAGGTTTAAGGTTAAAGGTCTCCATAATTTCTTCACCACTTACTGGAGGCTGAAAATTTCTGATGCGGTCCCGTTCTTCTACTTCCTTTATTTTTTGACGTACCAACTTGAAGTTGTTAAGATAACGACGTTGCTTTTTAGGATTTTTAGTGGTAATGTCTGCTTCGCATAAAGTGAGCAAATCCTCCACATGTTCTCCGGCATCAAACACCAATCTTCTAACAGCGGAATCTGTTACATGGTCTTCAGATAGAATAATAGGCCTAGAGCTCATTAAAACCATTTTCTGGACAAACTTCATCTTGTCATTTAATGGCATTCGTAAACGCTTAAACAATTTGTAGACCATTTTACTACCCACAAATTCATGCGCATGAAAAGTCCACCCAATTTTTTTATGAAACTTTTTAGTAGGAGCCTTACCAATATCGTGTAATAATGCAGCCCAACGTAGCCAAAGGTTATCTGTGGTTTTAGCAATATTGTCTACCACCTCTAAGGTGTGCCAAAAATTGTCTTTATGGCGTTGTCCTTCAATCTCTTCAATACCTTGGAGTGCTTTTAATTCGGGCAATATATAGGGTAGTAGGCCAGTTTTATGCATTAGGGCAAAACCAATAGAAGGCTGCTCACTATTTAGGATTTTGTGCAGCTCATCAACAATACGCTCTTCGGAAATGATTTTGATACGCTCTTTATGTTCACTAATAGCTTGTAAAGAACTTAATTCAATTTCAAAATTCAACTGTGTCGCAAAGCGTATAGCGCGCATCATTCGTAGTGGGTCGTCAGAGTAAGTTATACCTGGTTCTAAGGGGGTGCGTAGAATACCTTTTTGTAAATCGGCTAATCCTTTAAAAGGGTCTAATACTATTCCAAAATTATGTGCATTGAGCCCCAATGCCAAAGCATTAATGGTAAAGTCCCTGCGGTCTTGGTCTTCTTGCAAGCTGCCGTCTTCTACAATAGGTTTTCTACTATCCCTAGTGTAACTCTCTTTACGTGCGCCAACAAACTCTATTTCCATGCCTTTATAATTTAGCATGGCGGTACCAAAATTCTTAAAAACTTTTACGTCAGAACTACCCTTAAGCAATTTAGCAACTGCTTTTGCTAAAGCAATGCCACTCCCAACAGCAACTACATCTATATCTTTGGCAGAACCTCGTTTTAAAAAAAAGTCGCGTACATAACCACCAATAACGTAGGCTTCCAGACCAAGTTCATCGGCAGCGGCACCAATAGATTTAAAAACAGGATGGGTTAATGCTTCTAGATATTTTTCCGACTTCATGTATGCTATTCCCTAATTACCTTTACCGTACCGTCATTCCCTAATTTAATAATGGAAGAAGGAGAAGGATTTGTTTTTTCGCGATGCAAATTTACTACATAATCTACGCCTTCTAAAATACGGTGGTCTATTTCTGAGAATTGCGTTGGTGTTGGTGCTCCAGAAATATTTGCAGAGGTAGATACGATGGGTTTTTTAAACCGTTGAATAAGATTTCTGCAAAAATCGTCCGAAGCTATCCGTATGGCTAAAGAATTATCTGCTGCAATTAGGTTTTTGGCCACTCCTTTGGGTTTGTCGTAAATTATAGTGGTGGGCTTTGTTGCTAAATCAATAATATCCCATGCTACATCTGGAACTTGTTCTACCGTACGTTCTAACATAGCATCATTGGCTACAAGGCAAATCAATGCTTTAGAATCCTCCCTATTCTTAAGTGCGTATACTTTTTTTACAGCATCTACATTAGTAGCATCACAACCTATGCCCCAAACCGTATCTGTGGGGTACAAGATAAGTCCACCATTTTGTAAGGTTTCCAAACATTTTGCTAGGTCTTCTTTCATGGCTATTTTAAATTAGATTTTTGTAATCGTTTTAGTTCTTTATATCTACTGTGAACGCCTAATGCATTAAGGTAACAAATGACTATTCCTCTTTTACCGTCTAAGAAACCAAACCGTAAAATATAGTGGTTGATAAATTTCCAAAAAGGTCTAAATATAGAATGATACCATCTTGCTTTCTTACCATTGAAAAAAGCTTCTTTAGCTTTCATTTCTCCATATTTTATCATTTTATCCTTATATGTGCTGTAAGAGTTAAATGAATAGTGAATTAGTTTGTTTTTTAATGTTTTGGAAACGCCATTAACTTCTAATGTTTCGTGAACAATCCTATCCTTCACAAACTTTACTTTATCTTTTTGAAATAGGCGATAATTCTTATCTGTCTGCCAACCACTAAAACGAAGCACTTTATTTTTATACATAAATGTCCTTAGAAAGTAATAAGCAGCCGCAGGGGATTTTAAATTAATGGTTACCTCAATTTCATTTTTGAGTTTTGGCGTAACTCTTTCATCAGCATCCATAAATAAAACCCAGTTGTTTGTGGCTTGGTCTAAGGCAAATTGTTTTTGGTCTGTATAATTTTTAAAGGCTCTTTGAATTAGTTTAACATGAGGATAATTAGCAATAATTTTTGTGGTATTGTCAGTGCTAAAAGAATCTACAACAATAATTTCATCACAAAAAGAAAGGTTTTCTAACACTTCCTTTATGTGTTTTTCCTCATTGAGAGTTATTAATAAAGCTGTTATTTTTTCTGTTCTATCCATGCAATAAATAGCCTTCTATTTCTTTGAGCTTTTTTGCTTTATCAAAATGATTAATAATATACTCCCTAGCTGCTTTCCCTTTCTCTATCAAATCCTCCTTATTTTCACTCAATTTCAGGATTGCTTCTACAAAAGCGTCTACATCATTTGGAGGAGTTAAAACACCGGTTTTATTTTGTTTAATAACCTCTGGGTTACTACTAATATTAAAAGCCACCGATGGTAGTCCGCAAAGGCCAGCTTCTGCTAACACATATCCAAAGCCTTCCCAGTGAGAGGGTAGTAAAAAAATATCTCCTTGCTTAAGAAACTCCATCGGATTATCTATAAAACCAGCCATGGAAATAGTTTCCCTTAGATTAAATTCTGATATTTTTTGTTCTAAATCTTTTCTTAAACGACCTTCCCCACCTATAATCATCTTAAATTCTACCTTACGGTCCTCTAATTGTTTTGCAACATCAATTAAAAAGGTCTGATTTTTTTGGTATTCTAATCGACCTAAATTAATTAAAGTGAAATGCTTTTTGTTATCCCAAGAGATACGATTTAAATTATCAGGAATGGCAATTCCATTATGTATTACAGTTATCTTATCTTTTGGAAATAGAGTGGGATTTTTTTGATTTATTGTTTTTTTAGTTGCTAGTGAGTTAGCTAATATTTCGGTTAGTACATTTTTAAAAAGATATCTGTTTAACCGATTATTTTTAATGGGAATAGCGCTGCCTCTTCTGTAAATAATTCTTTTAACACCCAACTGTTTGGCAATGGGACCAGCTATTTTTACATCACTAGACAGATTCATGACAATGGTTTCTAATTGTCTTTTTGCTAAGGTCTTCTTTACAATTACTCTTTTTACTGGGTTTAAAAAGCTTAAATTACCGAGTGCGATGGTTTGAAAAGGAATATTGGTTTTGCTTAGTTTGGCGGCCAATACACTATCTGGATGCGCAATGACAAAAACAGAAAATCCTCGGTCATTCAAGTATTGACTAACTTCTAAATGCCATTTTTCTCCTCCTCCCCAAGCTTTTGCGGTATTAAAAAAGCAAATTGTTTTCATCTACCTTAATTTGTTATAGATTGCTAATAAATCTGCTCCTACTTTTTGATCGGTAAACCGCTGCGCAAAATCGTACCCTTTGCTTGCCATCTCTGCTCTTATAGCAGGGTTTTTATACAAGTACTCTATTTTTTCTAGTATTTCTTTTGGGTCGTCTGGATTTATATAGATACTATGCGGACCTGCAGCTTCTGGAAAGCAACCATCTTTAGTTACTATAATAGGTAATTTACTAAAGAGCGCTTCTATCAACGGTATTCCAAAGCCTTCACAATAAGAAGGATAACAGAACACTGTAGCTGCTTGGTATAATTTTGGTAAGTCTTGTATGGAAATGTTTTTTACAAAAGTAACCTGTCTTTCCATTTGGTGATCAGCTATGTATTTTTTAAGTTTTTTAGCATACCCTTTTTCACCACCCACCAATGCCAGATGATACGTAGTGTCTTTTATAGCCTTTACAATAGTTAAAGCATTTTTACGCTCTTGTATGGTGCCTACATTTAAAATAAACTTATTTGGCAAGTTGTATCGTCTCCTTATGGCTTCCACATCTTTTTCTAGAAATTGTTGCTTAAAAGCATTATGACAGCCTTGATATACCACACTAATTTTGGTAGGTTTTACCTTTAAAAAATGGATGATATCTTTTTTGGTCTGCTCACTTATGGCAATTACATGATCAGCAGAATGTACCGCATAATTGAATTTTAATTTATAGATAATTCTATCCCAAATTTTGTAATAATGCGGGTGACTAAGAAAAATAAGGTCGTGGATAGTAACAATGGTTTTTACCCTCTGTTTTTTTAGTTTAATTGGAATTTCTCCAGATAAGCCATGATAACAGTTTAACTCATTTTCATTTATTTGTTTCCACTGTCCAAGTATCCGCCAGAGGGCAGGTATTTTTTTCCAAAACCATCCTTTAGGATAAACAATGGTGGTCTTTACATCTGGGATACTTCTATTAACAGTGGGTTGTCTGGTGTTAAATAAGTAAAAAGACTCTATCTCTGTAAAATCTGTTAGGATACGAATAACATCCCGGCCATAATTACCCAAACCGGTTTTGTTATGAAAAATTCGTTTGGCATCGTATCCAATTTTCATGTAAACTTTAAAATTTTAATTTAAGACTTACTTAATGTATCTAGCCCATTTAAGCATACAAAGTTATTCGCTTCTTGTTTTTCTCTCAACAATTCTCGGTTTTTTTCTACCCCTTCCGCAGAATACCCTTTTTTATGGTATAAGTGGTAAACAATTGCCTTGTTTTTCATGGATTTACTGCCGATACCATTCTTTTTTAAACGCCATTCTATATCTGTATCCTCACCAACGGCAGCTCTTATATAATCTTCATCGAATCCATTTATGGCAAGTAAATGTTGTTTCTGTATTCCCCAATTACAGCCCAATAAACCTTTGTCTTTTAGTGTAAAAATTAAGCTTTTGTTTTTTAAGTATATGGCTTCTTTTTTCTTGCCAGATTTAGATGTTAGAATATTAAATAATGCTAAATACTTTAGCGAACTTGTATTTTTAATTTTATTGGTAGTCACTTCATCTAGCATAACCCTTCTGCCTTTGAGCATTACATTGGGTATGGTTTGGTTAATATATGCTTTAACAAAATGTTTATGAGGTATACAATCACCATCTATAAAAACAATTGTTTTGCCTTCAGCAACTTTTATAGATTTATTGAGCATTTGGTTTTTTCTGAACCCATTATCCTGTTGTTGGCAGGTATGCTTTATGGGGAAATTATACAGACCTTTATTTTTTTGTAAAAACAAAGATGTTTCTGGATTATTATCGTCCTCAGAAATTATTGCCTCAAATTCTTTTGCACTTTGATTGTTTAAAGCTTTTAAGATAAGCTGTAAGCTGTCTAGTGCTTTGTAGTAAGAAATTATAACAGATACTTTAGCCATTACAGTATCAATATTTACGTATTCCTAGTAATCGTTTAAACTTTAGTTTAAACAATCTATAGGCGTATGATTTTTGCGCTATAGATACAAAATAGAAATAGGGGTTTCCTCTTCTTAAATCACCACTAATAATAGATGGTTTAAAATTGTTTTTCCAAGCGGCATAATCAAAACTTAATTGGTCTCTCTTACTTCTGGTAGAAACCATTTGCCACCAATCTTCCATAACTTTTATAACCTCTGGGTCATTGTGTTTACGTACAAGGACAGCAGAAAAAATTAAACCATTATTCTTTGGGTAATTTTCTGATTTTAAAAATGCTATTTGCTTTTCCATTACTTCTGGAGCATCTTTAAAACTACCACGTTCCTTTCCCAGTTTTATAAGGGCATCAAACTCATCGTAGACGCAGTCTCTTTTATCATCACATTGGTTGTGGTCAAAAATTGCCATTTTAAAATTTCCTAGGCTTTGGATAAGCTCGTGTATGTCCCCAACAATTAAATAATTAGAGTCAATATAAACGCTAATATCGTAATCCTTAAAATAAAGATGAGGAAGTATTTTTGGATGTCGATTTTTTCTACCCTCATCAGGATGGTCACTGAGTAATTCTATGGTTTTCCAAGGTGATTTTATCTTGGTTTTATCATCAGTAAAGCAAAAGAAGTCGGCACCGGGTATTTTTTTTTGAGGAATTATACCGTAATTTTTCCCAAATGCACCTGTATAAATTGCAATTTTGTTCATCTAGGGGTAAAGATAGAACTATTATTATAGTCTTATGTAAGTAAGCCCATTTACTTAGTAGAAAGGCTAAAATTCAAGAAAAAGAGGTACATATAGCCTTAATTAGGCTGTTTTTAGGTGGTATTCCTTTTCTTGTTCAGTAGTAGAAGCGAGATGAATCTCATTTTTTAGACGATACAGTTTAGAATACCGTATGTATACACTCAATGCATTTAAATAGCAAATGATAAACCCTTTGTAGCCATCTAAAATTCCTAAACGGAAGAAATAATTATAAACAAACTTCCAAATAGGTTTAAAGACCAATTTTAAGATATTAAAAGATTTATTTTTTAAAAAAAGCTCCGAAGCTTTTAGACTTCCATATTGAACCATTTTTCTTTTGTAGTCCTTATAACTTTTGTAACAATAATGTGTCAACTTCTCATTTAGAGCAGAGGTCTCTCCTTTAACTTGTAAGGTTTCATGCACCAATCTTCCTTTAGTAAAAGAGCAATGACTCTTTTTAAAAAGCCTTATATTTTTATCGGTTTGCCAACCACTAAAATTTAGGCTGTGATTTTTAAACATGAATTTTCTATAAAACCAATACGCACTGCTTGTATTTAAACTATTAATTGTAGTTAATATTTCATTTTGTAAAGGCTTGGAGACCACTTCATCTGCATCAATAAACAAAACCCAATTGTTAGAGGCCTTACTTAAGGTATATGCTTTTTGATCTGTAAAGTTTGAGAATTCTTTTTGTAACACAATTACGTTTGACAACGACTTTAAATATTCAAAGGTGCCATCTGTACTGAAAGAATCCACTACAATAATTTCATCCGCGAATGATACGGAGGCAACACTTTGTTTAATGTGCTCCATTTCATTGTAGGTAATTAATAAAGCGGTAAGCTTTTGGTTTGCCTTGCTCAAATCAACAACTATTTTGGTTAGAATTGTTATTGTACCATTATTAACTCGCAAAAAAGGTTTTAATTGTATTAACGAATACTTTTCTTACAAATTATTCTTTAGCTAGACTACATTAGTTCATAAAGGTTGCGTGTAAAAGTTGTTAAATTAATAAAAAAGCCCACGGCTATTTTTTTCAAACGGCCATGGGCAATGTTTTTAATCGGATGAGCAAACAGTCTATACTGCTACGTCATATTCGCGTAAAGCATCGTTTAAACTGGTTTTTTTATCCGTACTTTCTTTACGTTTTCCAATGATTAATGCGCAAGGCACCTGATATTCACCAGCAGCGAATTTTTTTGTGTAACTACCAGGAATTACCACAGAACGAGCTGGGACTCTACCTTTCATCTCAACAGGTTGCTCTCCAGTAACATCAATAATTTTAGTAGATGCGGTAAGCACAACATTGGCGCCTAGTACGGCTTCTTTTTCTACACGTACACCTTCTACAACAATACATCTAGAACCTATAAAAGCACTATCTTCTATGATAACTGGGGCAGCTTGTAGCGGTTCTAAAACCCCACCTATGCCAACACCGCCACTTAGGTGAACATTTTTGCCAATTTGAGCACAACTCCCTACAGTAGCCCATGTATCTACCATGGTGCCTTCGTCTACATATGCACCAATATTTACGTAAGAAGGCATTAAAATAGTACCCTTAGAAATGTAGGCGCCGTGGCGTGCAACCGCATGTGGTACAACACGAATACCTTTTTCTTTATAACCTTTCTTTAAAGGAATTTTGTCATGGTATTCAAAAATGCCAGCTTCTAGAACTTCCATTTGCTGTATAGGGAAGTATAGCACAACACCTTTTTTTACCCATTCATTAATTTGCCAACCGTCTGCAGTTGGTTCTGCACAACGCAAACTACCTTCATCAATTAAGTCTATTACTTTTCTTATAGCGTTCTGAGTCGCTTCTTCTTTTAATAATTCACGATTATCCCAAGCCTTTTCTATAAGCGCTTTAAGTTCTGTCATTGCTTCAATTTTGCGGTAAAGATAGCTTTAGGAAGGCAATAAACTCGTCAATTTTTAAATGCATAACATTTTTAAGGCTATTTTTGCCAAAATTTAGTATTGTGGCTAGAATCTTAGCGTTGGATTATGGTAAAAAGAGAACAGGTATTGCAGTTACAGATGAACTGCAGATAATTGCTTCTGGACTTACTACTGTAGCTACGGAAGAATTGTTACCATTCTTAACCGCATACATTGAGAAAGAGTCTGTAGAACGTATAATTGTTGGTGAACCCAAACAGATGGATGGTTCTGCTTCCCAGTCAGAAGAGTTAATTATTCCATTTATAAAAAAGTTACAGCAACAATTTCCGCAAGTTCCTGTAGAACGCCAAGACGAAAGATTTACCTCTAAAATGGCGGTTAGAACCATGATAGATGGTGGATTAAAAAAGAAAAAGCGACAAGACAAGGCTATGGTAGACCAAATAAGTGCTACCCTAATTTTGCAATCTTATCTAGATAGAAAATAGAATTATGATTTTACCGATTACGGCTTACGGAGACCCCGTATTACGAAAAAAAGCAACAAACATAACCAAGGATTATCCTAACCTAGAAACCTTACTTAACAATATGTGGGAGACCATGTATAATGCTAGCGGTGTAGGTTTAGCCGCTCCACAAGTAGGTTTACCTATCCGTATTTTCTTAGTGGATACTACTCCTTTTTCTAAGGACGAGGATTTAACGGAAGATGAACAATCCCAATTAGACGGATTTAAAAAAGTGTTCATCAATGCAGAAATTTTAGAAGAAACAGGAGAGGAATGGGCATTTAATGAAGGTTGCTTGAGCATTCCGGACATAAGAGAAGATGTACAACGCAAGCCAGAAGTAACTATTAAATACATGGACCAAAATTTTAAGGAGCATACAGAAACTTTTGATGGACTGTTGGCGCGTGTTATACAGCATGAATATGACCATATAGAAGGAATTTTATTTACCGATAAACTATCGTCTTTAAAAAAGCGTTTACTTAAAGGACGTTTGGAAAAAATTTCCAAAGGAAAAATTAATGTTGAGTATAAAATGAAGTTTCCACAAATGAAAAAAGGACGTTAATCCTTTGGTGGTTACTTTAAAAGTATAAATTTGCGCGCATAAAATTTGAATAAGCATGGCGTTGGAGAAAATATTATCTATAGGTGGTAAACCAGGATTGTACAAATTGCTAACACAAACCCGTTCTGGTTTTGTAGGTGAATCTTTAATGGACGGAAAGCGTATTTCTGTGGGTTTACGTAGTAATGTTAGTGTGTTGTCAGAAATTGCCATCTACACCTTAGAAGAAGAAGTGCCTTTAAAAGAAGTGTTTCAAAAGATTAAGGAGAAAGAAGACGGTGGTAAAACATCTGTACACCATAAAGACGAAAAAATTAAATTAGAAGAGTACTTTTTTGAAGTGTTACCTAATTATGATGAAGATAGAGTGTACGCGAGTGATATTAAGAAGATTGTACAATGGTACAATTTGTTGCATGATAATGGTATCACCGATTTTACTTTAGAAGCAGAGGAGACTTCAACAGAAGAGGAATAAATAGAATTAGGTTCTATTACACAACTATAAAGCTCGGTTAGCCGAGCTTTTTTTATGGGATAATTTTGGCAGTATTTTGTAGGGTGTCAATAAGTAAAATACCCTCTTTGTTATAAGGTAACATTCCAAGTTGTTCCCCTGCAGTGTTGAAAAAGCTAGTCAGACCCCCGCTTACATAAGAATCGTTTGGTCCTATGGCATTGACGATACCTAGGCCTAAAGATGTTTTTGTAGCAAGCTTTTTAAGATAGTTAAAGGAGTTTAGGCAGCTTTCTTCAGTTTTGGCCACACTGGCTATAACCATATCAGGTTGCTCATTGCTAATTTCTTCTGCTATTTGTGGTGTAAATGTTTCGTAGCAAATAGTGGCTTTTATGGTTTTAGTTTTAATTGTCGTAGTATAGGATTCTTTCCCTTGTTCAAAAAATGGAAATTCGTCTGCATGTAAAAAACGTTTAGCATAATGGGTAAGCGTTCCATTTGCTTTAGTGATTCTTAAACCTATTTTGGACTTATTGAGCCCTGGAATGGGTAAGCCTAACCAAATTTCAGTATTTAATTGTGTGGCAAATTCTTCAATTTGGCTATAATCTAACTGGTTTAATGGCTCTAAGAGGTTCTTTGCTAAAGAAGGCTCATAACCACTTAAACTTAATTCTGGAAATACCACTAAATTGGGTTGGAATGGTATGAGTTTACGTAACCAATTTAGATGGTTAGCTAGGTTGTACTCTAGATTACCCGGTTGAGCTTGTAGTTGTACTAGCGCAACATTCATTAGTATTAATTTTCTAGATTTTCTTCCTCTGGCTTTTTCTTTTTAACCTTTTTATAGAGTGGTATAAAATAAGATATGCTGTAGTTGTAACCTACTCCCCATTTAGCTTCTTCTGTAACCTTATTAAAACCAGGAATCCATAAGTTGTCAAAATTATCGGGTTTGGTGTTAGATAAAAGGTGACTCATCCTAACACTCATCCCCAAATACATATTCTTAATCAATTCTACCTTTAGCCCTAAAACAAACTCTAGCCAAGTAGCGTTAAGCCCTTCATGATTAATTGGCGTGTCGCTACCAAAAATGAGCTCATTTTCTGGCGCATACGTTCTATTTAAGTTCCAATAATTAAAATTGTGAATAGTAGAGGAAAAGCTGCTATGGGCTAAACGCCCACCTACGGTTATTTGATTCCGCATTCCGTACCAGTTAGAGTAGGTATTGTAGTCCATACCTGCTTTGGCATAGTTGCCTTCTGTGGTATAGCTGTATAAGATAGATTGATTTAAGTTTTCATCATCAGACTTTTCTTCGTTACCTACTTCTACAGCAATGTACCATTTATCTGATAATCGGTAATCTGCTACAAACTCTAATCCATTATAATCTTCATTAAGCATACCCATTACAGGTTTGCTTAAATCTACCCCAATTCGTAAACCGTAGGCGTATTTTCTGGTAATTGTATCCTTAGGATTAAGGTCTATAGATTTATCCTGAGCCCAATTTAATTGGCTAAAAAGACCAAAAATTATAAGACTAATGAAATATCTTAACATGTATTAAAGTGTCTCTTTTAATAGTAGTTTCTACCACAGCTACGCTATCTATCCAATTAGCAGAATCATTACTAAGTGTATAGCTTAACTCGTCGTAATTAGCAATAAATCCACAAGCTCTAGATAAGAATTCTTCCTGTACAGTGTAATTAAAAGTAATAGTATCAGGGTTACCAGATACGGTGCCATCGGTTGCTTGGCTATAGTTATTGGTAAGTACAAAAGTGGAGTTGTTAGTTTCTATGCGTAATGGTAAAGAGTCACTGGTTTTAGCTCCAACCGTATTTACAACTACATTTAATTCTGTCTCTACTGACCGTAAATTAGGAACCGATTTTTCGGTATCTGGGTCTTCGTAGTTAAAGAATCCAAGCATTAATACTGGCGTGTCTCCGGCAACACAAATGTCATCTTTTTCACAAGAGGAGAATTGTATAATAACTAGCAACAAAACAAATGGCAAAAATCGCTTCATGCGGTATTTTATCGTTTTTGTAAAAGTACTACATTTTCTACGTGATGGGTCTGCGGAAACATATCTACGGGTTGTACCTTAACAACTTTATACATATGGTCTAATAAGGCTAAATCACGTGCTTGTGTAGCGCTATTGCAACTTACATAAACAATTTTAGCTGCCCCAACGTTTAACAATTGTTCAACAACTTTTTTATGCATACCATCTCTAGGTGGATCCGTAATAATAACATCTGGCTGACCGTGTGTTGCTATAAATTCCGGGGAGAAAACATTTTTCATGTCGCCCACGTAAAATTCTACATTGTTAATCTTATTGTGCTCGGCATTTGCTTTTGCGTCTAAAATTGCTTCTGGTACAGATTCTATACCTATCACTTTTTTGGCCTTTTTTGCCACAAATTGAGCAATGGTTCCAGTGCCAGTATATAAATCGTACACCAATTCTTCCCCTGTCAATTCTGCAAAATCACGGGTTACCTTGTAAAGCTCGTATGCCTGCTCAGGATTGGTTTGATAAAAGGATTTTGCATTTATTTTAAATTGCAATCCTTCCATTTCTTCAAAAATGTGGTCACGACCGTGGTAACAAATAATGTCTTGGTCGTAAATAGTGTCGTTTTGCTTGTTATTGATTAGGTATTGTAAAGAGGTGATTTCAGAAAAGTTTTCTTGTAAGCCATTTAATAAGAGTTCTCTAGAGGCTTTATCGTCTTCAAAAAACTGTATCACTACCATTACCTCACCTATGGTGCTAGTTCTAAGCATTAAGGTACGTAGTAGTCCTTCTTGGTTTCTAGGATTAAAAAAAGACAGTTGGTGTTTTTCTGCAAATGCCTTTACCCACAATCGGATAGCATTACTGGGGTCTGGTTGTAAATAACATTTTTTTACATCTAAAATTTTATCCCACATTCCCGGAATATGAAAACCTAAGGCGTTTCTGTTTTCTATCTGTTGGTCAGAGATTATTTCTTCTTGACTCAACCATCTAGAGTCAGAAAAAGAAAACTCCATTTTATTGCGATAAAAATACTGTTTACCAGAACCAAGAATTGGTGTAACCTCTGGAAGATTTACCTGCCCTATACGCGTTAAGTTTTCTTCTACTTCCTTTTGTTTGTAAAACAATTGATGTTGGTACTCCATGTGCTGCCATTTACAGCCGCCACAGGTACCAAAATGTTCGCAAACTGGGTTCGTACGCTTATCAGAATAGGTATGGAACTTTATAGCTGTGCCTTCAAAAAAATTCTTTCTTTTTTTAAAAGTCTGTACATCAACTACATCGCCAGGAATGGCGTTAGAAAGAAAAATTACTCTTCCGTCTGGGGCTTTGGCAACAGATTTGCCTTTAGCGCCAGCATCTACAACAGTTACATTTTCAAAAACTTTTCTTCTATTATTTCTTCTCATGCCGCAAAAATACATCTTCTTTAAACTTTGAACTTATGCATGGCTTTTTAAAATGATTTTAAATTGATTTTATAGGTGCTGGGGATACTTTCGATTTTCGCACAGATTTATAAGATGTAATTCATCTTTCTAAAACGAATTACGTACAAACTTTTAAGTTTTATTAACTTTGGCACTCTAAGGGATGATTTCTCTCCCACGCTGCTTTTCTGAAGCTCTTCAGGAAAAAAAAGGTACAGAAGGAATGGTTATTTTAACAATTATAAAAACTATTAAAATGGCTGTTTTACAAGATTTAACTTCACAGCAAGCAATTGAATTAGAAGACAAGTACGGTGCTCACAACTACCACCCACTGCCTGTGGTATTAACCAAAGGAGAAGGTGTTTTTGTATGGGATTTAGAAGGAAACAAATATTATGACTTTCTTTCTGCATATTCTGCCGTTAACCAAGGACATTGTCATCCTAAAATTATTAAAGCACTTACTGATCAAGCTCAGCAATTAACCCTAACATCAAGAGCGTTTTATAACGACCAATTGGGAAAGTTTGAAAAGTTTGCCACTGAATATTTTGGATTCGATAAGCTTCTACCAATGAATACCGGAGCAGAAGCTGTTGAAACTGCTATGAAATTAGCACGTAAATGGGGGTATGAGAAAAAGGGAATTCCTGCAAATAAAGCAAAAATCATAGTTTGTGAGAATAATTTTCACGGTAGGACTATATCTATAATATCTGCATCCAATGACCCTGTAGCAACGGAAAATTTCGGCCCATTTACTCCTGGAATTGTTTCTATTGCCTATAATGATTTGTCTGCTTTAAAAATTGCTCTAGAAGAAGAAAATATTGCAGCATTTTTGGTAGAGCCTATACAGGGAGAAGCAGGTGTTTTTGTGCCAGACGAAGGCTACATTAAATCGGCAAGAGCATTGTGTAAGGAGAATAATGTATTGTTTATTGCCGATGAGGTGCAAACCGGTATTGCAAGAACAGGAAAGCTTTTGGCTACTTGTGGTGACTGTAATTGCGCGGATAGAAATTGTTCTGGAGAGCCAGAAGTGAAGCCAGATATTTTAATTCTTGGCAAGGCAATTTCTGGTGGTGTATTTCCAGTTTCTGCTGTCTTGGCAAATAATGAAATAATGGAAGTAATACGCCCTGGTAATCACGGTTCTACCTTTGGAGGTAATCCTTTAGCCTGTGCCGTAGCCACCGCTGCTTTAGAAGTTGTTAGAGACGAGCGTTTGGCAGAAAATGCTGCTGAATTGGGAGTGCTTTTTCGTTCCGAAATGGAAAAAATTATAGCAGAAACTGACTTAGTAGTAAAAGTTAGAGGTAAAGGCTTGCTTAATGCAATTGTAATCAACGATACCGAAGATAGCAGTACGGCCTGGGATATTTGTATGGCACTAAAAGAAAATGGTTTATTAGCCAAGCCAACCCATGGTAATATTATTCGTTTTGCTCCTCCTTTGGTGATGAATAAAACGCAATTGCAAGATTGTGTGGCAATAATAGCTAAAACCTTAAAAGGTTTCAAAAAACAAGCTTAGACCACAGCATTTTCTAACAAATGTAAAGACAATTGGTCTGCATCTAGTTGGGCCATAATTCCTGTGGGTAAGGTAAAGTTATTGGGAACATGCCCAAAACTGAATCCATACGCCGCAGGAATCCCCATTGGGGAGATTCTATCCAGAATGACTTCTTTTAAGGTGAAATTGCGATTATCTTTAAGGGTGTCACAACCAATGCAAACACCAAAAAAAATACCTTTTGCTTTATTAAAAGTTGACGTAGATAACAGTTGAGTAAGCATGCGGTCTATGCGGTAAGGCCGCTCTTCTATATCTTCTAAGAAAACTAATTTATCTGTAAAGTCAAGTTCGTATGGTGTGCCTATTAGAGCCGTAACCAATGTTAGGCTACCACCAATAAGTTCACCCGTTGCTGTACCAGCTGTAATTGTGTAGCGTTCATAGGTGGTATCTGATAACATTTCCACTTTAGTTAAAACTACATTTTTTAAGGTTGTGTGCTGCTGGTTGTGCATCACAACTTTTTTCAAGTATTCTTGGCTATAAGCATCATCCAGTGTGCTGCCTACGGGACCATGAAAGCCAACCAATCCCGTCTTTTTGTAAATGGCATTCAAAAGTGCTGTAACATCACTAAAACCTATAAGTACTTTTGGATTATTCTGTATAGCATCATAATCCAAAAGATGTAGTATTCTGGTGCAACCGTAACCGCCTCTAGCACACAGGATGCCATCTATTTCTGGATTTTTAAACATCTCCATAATATCTGCTGCGCGTTCTTCATCTGTATTACTAAAATAGCCGTAGTTACCTATAATACGTTGCGTGTGTACAGGCATAAATCCCATTTTTTTTAGCGCATCTAAACTAGTTTCTAGTACTTCTTTTTTAACAGCATAACCTGGGGCGATTACACCAATGGTAGCTCCTTTTTTAAGTTTTTTCGGTTTAATTTTAGATAGGTTATTGTCTAAATGGTGTATTTCACCCAAAGCAAATTGAGAAAAGAAAGTTGTTGCTCCCAGAGCAAGAGAGGATTGTATAAATAACCTTCTTTTGGTCATAGCAATTGTTTATTTAATAGGACTAAGGTTTAGCAGCACCATTTTTATTGGCTCGTTTTATTTGGCGTTGTATTTTTTTTATGGCACTCTCAATAGATTTTTCAGGTTCAATAATATTATATTCTCCCCAGAAATCTGGGTCAGAGAACCCAATAGCTTCATCTGCCAGAATAGTACTTCGTTTTAGTTTTTCTTTATTCTTAAGATTTTGTTGTTCTGTATTTTGTTTCCAATCTGTTACTGCCATTTCAGCAGCCATGCTGTAGAGTGAATTAAAGAGCTTTCCTTCCCAATTTACTTTAAACTCCATCAAAATATTACTATAGCCATAATACCATTTACCATTCTTTTCTCGGTAATCTACACGATAAGCTACCTCTGTTGGCCAAACATCTACTTGAGCTGGTTTTCTTCTTACAAATAGTCTGGAGGCTTTTTCACGGTCTGTAATATTCAATTGGTATACGGCGCTTACCAAAGTTTTGTTTTCTACATCTATATATAATTTTCCCTTGTATAAAGGGTCTGCAATGCTCTCTAATTGATTAAAAGCGATGACGTAAATCTGGCGGTCATCAATTAATGTGGAACCTTCGTATTTAAATCGGTATTCATCTACTAAGCCACCAGCAAAGATGTATTCTGGATATTTCATCAGGTCCACATACAAGGTGTTAAATGGGCCACCTTGTAGCTTTAAAGCCACGGTATCTAATTTATTATAATCGGTACTTTTACGAGCTTTATACAACCGCATCGCATCGTTTTTGTCTGATGCGTAGGGCGATTTATAAATGTTGACAACTGCTTCTGATAGCGAAACATTTCTTCTTCGCTTTTTAATAGTCTCTCTGTAAAAAGCTGTCATAATAGATGGCGCATCAAGGTAATGTTCTCCTTTTTTACTCAACACTTCTCGCACCAATTTCTCTGCATCTTTTGGTGCATTTATATTTACTGGTTCTAAAGCGGTCACTGCCACCTTAAGGTGAATTTTATTATTTTTTTGATTTAATGTTGTAAGCGGAATTGATTTAGTTTCGTACCCTAAAAAAGCAATTATTACTTGCGCATTTTTGGTGGTTAAAGGTACTTTTAAACTGAACTCACCGTCCGTATTTGTGATAGTGCTAATATTGGTGTTTTCAATGCTTATGGTAGCAAGCGCTAAAGATTTGTTGCTGCCTTCTTCTAAAACTTCTCCATTATATTCTCGGAACTGTCCATTTTGGGCTACAACGCTATGTGTTGTAGTACAACATACAGCAAATAAAATTAGGGTGAATATCTTTTTCATAATCAACAGTTTATAAGTTTTACTAGTTTGCAGTTTTACAACTAAAATTACAAAATATCAGCTTAAATTATGATTTCATACTTCATATAATTCTAACGGTAATTGGTCTGGGTCTTCAAAAAAAGTAAATCGTTTTCCCGTAAGTTCATCTATCCGGATAGGTTCTGTAGCAACATCAAAAGAATGTAAGCGTGCAATAGCATCTTCTAAATTGGTTACACAGAAGGCTAAATGACGCAGACCAGCTGCTTCTGGTCTAGAAGTTCTTTGTGGTGGATTGGGAAAAGAAAAGAGTTCAATACAATACTGCCCAGCAACGTCTAAATCTAATTTGTAAGAAGCCCTAGCCTCTCTATAGGTCTCTTTACGAATAGAGAGACCTAGAATCTCCGTGTAAAAATGTTTCGACTTTTTATAATCAGAACAAATTATGGCGATATGGTGTATACCTGTAAACATTAGTCTACCATGAACAGGGCATTAGCAAAAAATAGCTTGCCGTTTTCCCAAAAACCTCTGAATAGAGGATTATCTACCATATAAATTACTTGTCCACGGCCGTAGTTTTGATTGCCAAAAACAAGGGTATTGCCCAGTTTTTTTTGTGCGTTAGTACCTGCAAAACCAGAAACTGGAGTAGCATCTTTCTCTAAGTAAACTGCGTTGCCTTGTTTTAGATAATCATAACTGTCTGTGCCTAGTTTTAACGTAAAGTAGCTGTTGCCATACCCATATGCCAAAGGATTACTATTATCTACTCTAGTTTTAAAAATAGCTCCGGTAATAGCATTTTTCATTCGCTCTCGTTCTATGGCATGGCTAGGCGTAGGGGATGTAGCTTCAGTTTCCTTTTCTAATTCTTTTATTTTTAGACCAAACCCATTACTACCGGTTAAGCTTTTTAAGGCGCCACCCATAGCAATAAGTTTGCCACCTGCTTTAACCCAATCTTTAAGCTCTGCCATGGTGGTCTCATCCAAATAAGAATTGTAACGGCCATTGGGCAAAATCAGTACATCATAGGCGTCTAAATCTATATTTTTAAAATAAGCTTCGTTTAAAATGGTCACAGGATAGTTCAATTGTTGCTCAAAGAAATGCCATACTTCTCCAAATTGTAGGGTGGAGCTAGGTTTACCATTAAAGACTGCAACCTTAGGCTTTTTAATCATTCTTACAGCACTAGAACCAAAATCTTTGCCGCCATCCACAAATCCGGTGTTTACAGCCTCTAAACTTTTATAATGTTTGGTAGCTACTTCTTGTAATGTTGTTTCAAAATCAGCCACTTGTTCGTTATCGGTTTTGGTAATAATAAGACTACCACGTTCAAAAGATTTTCCATTAAGTGTAAAAGAATGGTGTGCCGCACGTATTTTTATTCCTTTTTGGAGTAATTCTGCTAAAAAACGAGCATCGTACATACTGTTCCAATCTGTTACATGCGCATACGCATTAGAGGTTACTTTGGTTGTAATAGGTTGGTCCATGAAATTTTGCTTGCTAACCGTATTTGTGCTTGCTACGGCATCCAGACCGTACGCATAGGGTAAAGACCAAGCCGTGATATCATAAGTTAAAGAATCACTCAACTTGGCAGCGGGTTCAAATAATACTTTTACCATGGTACCTTTGGGTTGGTTGGTAGAAACCACTAAGCTATTCTCATTACTTTTTAAAGAAGTCTGGCGATTGGTTTGGTAGCCAAAACCCTTAACGGTACTGTTGGTACCTTGATGATATGCTATTTCATGTTTGTTCAATAAAGAACTAAGTGCTCTAATTTTATCAACATCTCCATTTAAAACATAGTCTTTATAGGTAAAGTTTTTTTGCTGATAGAACTTTTTAAACTCGCTATTTAGACGTTGTGTGTTCCTAGCGGCTACTTCTACTGTAGATAAGCCTGTTGTAAAATGGTGGTCTATACGTTCTTGTAGCGTAAGCGTGTCCCCATTTTTTGTAATAATACCTAAGCCAGCACGGCCACTCCCGCCTTGCTCATACGTCATCCCAATACTTCCATTATACATAGGGTAGGTGTCTCCATAACTAGGATAGAGCAAATCAAAAACCTCCTTGGTGAAATAAAACCAACCCTTGGCATCAAAATATTTTGCATGATTTCTACCTATAGTCTCTTGAAATTCGCGTTGAAAATCGGTTATCACCTCATGGTAAGGTTCTGCAGCAGGTGCAAAATAATATGGATTATCTACACCTTGTTCATGAAAATCTACATGTACATGCGGTAACCATTGATTAAAAATTTTTAATCGTTGTTGACTTTCCACTTGGGTCAACCATGCCCAATCCCTATTTAAATCGAACATATAATGATTACTTCTGCCAGACAACCAACCCTCGTGATGCTCTACACTATTTGGGTCTACCTGATTAGGAGTGTTTTTATTCTGATTATACCAGTTTACATACCGATCTCTACCATCCGGATTAATACAAGGGTCTATAATAACTATGGTGTTTTTAAGATATTCTTTTTTATCGGTCAATAAACTGTAAATGGTTTTCATCGAAGCTTCTGTACTTACGCTTTCATTACCATGAACGTTATAACTTAACCAAACGATAGCCTTATCATTAGTGCCAGTGCCCGTAGTATTTTTTAAATGCTCTTTGCGTATTTCTTCTAGATTAGCTAGGTTTTCTGCACTAGAAACATAAGCCAGTTGTAAAAGTCTACGTTCATTAGTCTTACCATAGGTAATTAACTTTACATTTTCTGGTGCTACAAGAGCTAAATATTTATAGTAACCTACAACCTCATGGTGTCTGCTAAATTCTGTTCCAAGTTCATATCCCAAAAACTCAGAAGGACTTTTAAGAGTCTGTGCATAAGTGTTTAAAGCGATAGAAAGGACTAGTAGCGTAAAAATTTTTTTCATAAATGTGTTTGATTGTGGCGTAAACTCAAAGCTAGCAATATTTTTTGCAAGCGGCAATTAACGAAATTTTTAGGCTTCTACTGTTTGAAGTAACTTATCTTTAACCCGATTTTTTTCTTGAGTTCATGGATGTAGACTGTATACCTTACCAAAAAACCGGTTATTTTTCCAAGCTTATTTGCGATTATATTTCAGAAGAGCCAAAGCTTTCTAAATTCTATGGACACTTTCCTAGAATTGAAAATTTTGAAGCACAGATTAAGACAAAAGAACAATCGTTTTCTGTAACAACAAGAAAAATATTGGTACAGGCCCTTAAAGCACAGTATCAAGGAATATCCGCATCACCCAATACACAAGCAAATATAGAGGCACTGGGCTTAGAAAATACGTTTACTGTTGTTACAGGACACCAACTGAATTTGTTTACAGGACCCCTTTATTTCTTATATAAGATTATTAGTACAATTAATCTTACCGAAGAATTACAACAAAAGTACCCAGATAAAAACTTTGTGCCTGTGTACTGGATGGCAACAGAGGACCACGATTTTGAAGAAATAAACTACTTCAATTTTAAAGGCAAGAAAATACAATGGAATAAAAAGGCTGCTGGACCAGTGGGTAGGTTAGATACTACGGGTTTAGATGAAGTATTTAAGGTGATAGAGGCTCAAATGGGAACTACCCAACGAGCAGAAGAACTAAAAAAGTTATTTAAAGAGGGGTATTTACAGCACGCTACTTTGACGGAGGCTACACGGTATATTGTAAATGAATTATTTAGGTCTTACGGACTAGTTATCGTAGACGGGGACGATGCTGATTTAAAGCGATTGTTAATACCGTACATGAAAGCAGACATTTTAAATCAGCAGCCTTATGCGTTGGTTTCTAAGACTATAAATGCTTTGAGCAATGCTTCTGAGGATTATAAAATTCAAGTAAATCCAAGAGAAATTAACTATTTCTACATTAAGGATAATTTGCGAGAGCGAATTGTACAGCGTGGTGCCGATTTTTTTGTAAATGATACTGAGATAGCATTTTCTAGGGAAGCACTCTTAAATGAGATGGATGCGCATCCAGAACGGTTTTCTCCTAATGTAATTGCTAGGCCGCTATACCAAGAAGTAATTTTACCTAATTTATGCTACATTGGCGGTGGCGGAGAATTGGCGTACTGGCTACAACTTAAACAGTATTTTGATGTATTAGAAGTTCCTTTTCCTATACTTCTGCCGCGGAATTCTGCTCTATTAATAACCCAGAAAGTAGTGCAGAAGATTCATAAAATGGAGTTGTCTGTTGAAGATTTATTTTTAAAACAGAGTAGGTTAATCAATAAGAAAATTAGAAAAATATCTAATATTGATATAGATTTTACACCACAAAAAAAGGCCCTAGAAGCACAGTTTAAAGCACTTTATGAGTTAGCGGAGCAAACCGACGAATCCTTCATCGGAGCTGTGAAAGCACAAGAAGTTAAGCAAAAAAAGGGATTAGATAATTTAGAAAAACGTCTTTTAAAGGCTCAAAAATTAAAACTTAAAGACCATGTAATTCGTATTACAGAACTTCAAAATCAATTATTCCCTAATTATTCGTTACAAGAAAGACAACTCAATTTTTCTGAGATGTATTTAGAATATGGAGATGACTTAATTACAATCTTAAAAGAAAAGTTGCGTCCACTTCAGTTAGAATTTTTAGTGTTACGGGACTAAAAACTGACTCTCCCATCCATCATTTTGCTTGGTAAATTCAATACGTTGATGTTGGCTGTCTGTGAGTTTTAAATATTCTAATGTTGTGGTTTCTATTTCTACTTGGCAGAAAAAGTTTCGGTCACTCAAATAATCAATACCATCTGTTGGTGTTATAGTGCTTCCCGGAGCTTTTTTGGTGGTATAGTCTTTCTTTGCTTTATCAGATAATTGCGTCCATATTTTTTGCAACTCTTTAGTTTCCGTAACAATAGTCGCATTCCCAGTAAAAAGGAGTTGTATTTTTTTTTCTGGATGATAAAATAGTGCGGATATGGTGGAGTTGTTTCTTAATTGTTCCACTTTCGCAGAGCGTTTATCTGTGTAAAAGATTAATTTAAAATCTCCTTCTATAGCCCTAAGTACTACAGTTCGTTGTTTTGGCGTTTTACTTGCTATGGTGCCACAGGTAAAATATCTAAAGGGATGGCTATAAGTGTTAAGTGCTGTTTGGAGTTCTTTTTTGATGCTTTGTAAAACTAATTGATTCACTTTAAAACTTTTTTTAAAAATAATTCAATTTTAGGGTAGGGTAAAGCAAAAACTAATTGTTATACTACAAATTGCTTTGATTAAAAAGCAAAGCTTTAAGTATGTGGATTAGTTAATTCATGTGTTTAGGTTGGTTTTGATTTAAAATTAAAAGCCCCGGAGTGGTTCCCGGGGCTTTTGCCATTTATTATGTTGACTTGTTTTAAAACAAATCTTTAAAATGAGATTTTACTTCAAACAAAGTCGCTTGTTTCATATCATCAAACCGAACGTCTGCATGGCCAACACGCTCCTTAGGGCCTATCCCTACAGCGTGGAAACCTCCTGCTTTAGCAGCATCAACACCGCTTTCGGCATCTTCATAAACTACACATTCCTCTGGCTTTAACTCAAGTTTCTCTGCTCCAAACAAAAAGATATCTGGCGCAGGTTTACTTTTACTTACACTATTACCGTCACCAATTACATCAAAATATTTGGTAGCATCTAGTTGTGCTAAAACTTTAGTAGAATTTTTACTTGCACTGCCTAATGCCACTTTAAAACCTTCTTGTCTTAAATGTGTAAGTAATTCTCTAGCACCAGGCAAATAGTCCTCAGGAGTAATTTGGTTTAAACTTGCTACGTAAATCTCATTCTTTTTAGTAGCTAGTTCAACTATTTCTTTTTCTGGTAAACTTACAGCGTTGTGGTCCATAATAATACCTATGGAATCTAACCTAGAAACACCTCTAAGTTTTTCGTTCACTTCACGGTCAAAATTCCAGCCCATCTCGTCAGCAAGGGCTTTCCAAGCAAGAAAATGTAGTTCAGCGGTATCCGTAATTACACCGTCCAAATCGAAGATAAATCCTTTTATCATTTTAAATTTTGGTTTGGAGCACAAAGAAAGGTTTTAAATTGTTAAGAAAAAAGCTACAGAATGTTATATGTGCCTAGAATAATTAAAAATAAGGATAATCTTTAGGTTTATAGGTAGTTAGAAAAAAAATAATGTCCTAATTACCTCATAATTAATCAATTTCAAAAGAACTGATAATAATCTTTAAAATTACCTTTCGGTACTATTTCAAATTGCTATTTTTGCTCATGCATAACCAAGTTTTAATCCTCGATTTTGGTTCCCAGTATACTCAATTGATCGCCAGACGCGTTCGGGAACTTAACATTTACTCAGAAATTAAACCATTTAATAATCCGCCTAAGGATTTATCTCTTTACCAAGCTGTGATACTTTCTGGTTCACCACATTCAGTGAGGTTAGACAATCCTCCGCATCCAGATTTATCGCAAATAAGGGGCAAAAAACCATTATTAGGTATCTGTTATGGAGCACAATACTTAGCTCATTTTAGTGGAGGTAGCGTAGCACCATCCGCTACTAGAGAGTACGGTAGGGCACATCTGTCTAAGTTTAAAACAGATGAAGCGTTTTTAAAGGGTATAGACGAAGGTACTCAGGTGTGGATGAGTCACAGTGATACCATTAAAGAATTACCAGAAAACGGAGTGTTATTGGCAAGTACGGAAGATGTTGTCAACGCAGCATACCGTATAAATGGGGAAGATACCTACGCAATACAATTTCATCCAGAAGTGTACCACTCCAAAGACGGAAGTACGTTTTTAAAGAATTTTTTAGTAGACATTGCAGGCTTAAAGCAAGACTGGACACCCACAGCATTTGTAGAGGAAACTGTATCTGAGTTAAAAGAAAAAATTGGTGATGAGCGCGTAATTTTAGGACTTTCTGGTGGTGTAGATTCAAGTGTTGCAGCCATGCTTTTGCATAAAGCTATTGGTGAACAATTACATTGCATCTTTGTAAATAATGGTTTACTGCGTAAGAATGAGTACGAGCAGGTTTTGGAGCAGTATAAAGGAATGGGGCTAAATGTTAAGGGAGTCGATGCTTCGGCACGTTTTTTGGATGCTTTAAAAGGGGAGTCGGATCCAGAAGGTAAACGTAAAATTATTGGCCGAGTATTTGTTGAGGTTTTTGATGATGAATCACATCAAGTAGAAAATGCAACATGGTTGGCGCAAGGAACCATTTATCCAGATAGGATAGAATCAGTATCTGCAAGTGGTGGGCCATCGGTAACCATAAAAAGCCACCATAACGTAGGTGGTTTGCCAGACTATATGAAGTTGAAGATTGTAGAACCTTTACATTTATTATTTAAAGATGAGGTAAGAAGAGTGGGTAAGAGCCTAGGCATGCCAGACAATATTTTAGGCAGGCATCCTTTTCCTGGACCAGGATTAGGTATTCGTATTTTAGGTGATATTACCGCAGAAAAGGTGTCTATGTTACAAGAGGTAGATGCCATTTTTATTGAAGGTCTTAAAAAAAGTGGACTTTACGACAAAGTTTGGCAGGCCGGAGCCATGCTTTTACCCGTAAATAGTGTAGGGGTAATGGGAGATGAACGTACGTACGAAAAGTGTGTAGCGCTAAGAGCGGTAGAAAGTACTGATGGTATGACGGCAGATTGGGTTAATTTACCTTATGAATTTTTACAGAAGGTATCTAACGATATTATTAATAAAGTAAAAGGTGTAAATAGAGTGGTGTACGATATTAGTTCTAAACCACCAGCCACTATAGAATGGGAATAATGAAAAATTCTTTTATCACTGCATTTTGTGTAGTTTGTACGTTTGTTTTGGGTACGTTTTGTGTTTCTGCACAGCAGCGTTATATAACCCACGGGGTAGAAAAGGGAGAAACACTATATAGCATTGCTAAAAAGTATAGGGTAACTCCGTTTGCAATTCTTAAAGAAAATCCTGAAATCACAGATAGGGAAAATATAAAACCAAATACAATTTTGGTCATTCCTGTGAGTGAAGACATAGATGGAGCTACAGAAGAAAAACCTATAAAGCCTAAGCCCGAGGTTCAAGAAAATCTAAACCAAGATAGGCCTATTGGCTACACTAGGCATAAGGTGCGTAAAAGAGAAACTTTATTTGGTATTACCAAGGCTTATAATATTACAGAAGAACAATTAAAAAGATACAATAAAGAGTTGTATGCTACACCCCTTAGAAAGGGAATGGTTTTGCAAATTCCTAAATATCCAGAAGTTCCTGAGGAAGAAGAAACAGATATCGAATTTTTTCAATATCAAGTACTGCCTAAAGAAACTAGGTGGAGTATTGCTAATAAATATGGTATTACCGTAGATAGCTTAATAGCTCTTAATCCTAATTTGCCAAAGAATAGTAGTTATTTGGCAGAAGGGCAAGAATTACGTTTGCCAAGGCCTAAAGGCGATAGCTTAAAAGAACAACAAGTAGGGATATTTGAGTCGTATACCGTTCCAAAATCAATTGGGATTTATAGAATTAGTCAGAACTATGGTATCCCTGTAGATTCAGTCATTGCACTAAATCCAGAGATAAAAGACTTAGGCGGCTTAAAAGAAGGTATGGTGTTGCGTTTGCCTAAACGTAAGCCTAATGATGAGATAGTTAACACTGAGAACTTTATTTTTTACCAAGTAAAGCCTAAGCAAACGGTATTTACATTGACTAGAAATTTAAAGATTAGTAGGGATTCTCTTTTATTGCTCAATCCAGAATTAGAAAATGGACTAAAGGCTGGCATGGTACTTAAATTACCAAAAAAGAAAGAAGAGGTACTGCAAGTTAAAAACGCCCTAGTGATTGATCAAATTAATTTGCTAGACAGTATAAATGTGGTAAACAAACCCAATCTAATGTTTTTGCTTCCCTTTAGGTTAGATAGAGTAGATTTTTCTAATAGCGATAAAACGCAAAATCAAATTACAGGTAGAAAAGACATCAGCTATGCTATGGGCTTATATTCTGGTGCTATGATAGCATTAGATAGTTTAAAGCATTTAGGAATTTCTGTAAACGTAAAAGCCTTTGATACGGAAAGAAACGCGGATAAGGTTAATGCAATTTTAGCACAGCACTTGTTAGGTATAGATGCTATTGTGGGACCAGTAGATCCTAGTTTATTGAATACAGTAGCAGCGCAGGCAACTCAAAAAAATATTCCTGTGGTGGCTCCATTTGCATCCGCTAACGCGGTGAATTTTAACAACGTTTTTTATTCCATGCCTAATGATGAGTTGTTGAGAAATACATTGTTAGATTATATAGAAAAAAATAGAACTAAAGAACAAGTTATTGTTATTGCAGATGCCAAACACCTAGAGGCTAGGCAAGCTATTTTAAAACGATTGCCCTACGCAAGAGTAGCCAATATGGCTAAAGACGGGTCGTTACACCTAGTAGATTTTAAGGGAATGCTTACTAGAAATGAAGAGAATTGGGTTATAGTAGAAACAACGGACGAAAGTTTAGTGGCTAGTGTTAGCTCTATTCTTAATGCATCTAACCATAATAATGAGACTGGAGGTAAAACTAAAGTTCGTATGTTCACTACCAATTATAATAGTGCCTTTGAAGGAGAAGATGTTTCTAGACCTCATTTGTCTAATTTAAAATTCACCTTTCCTGCACCGTTTAAGGTAGATGAAACAAGTTCTTTTGTAAAAGCTTACAAGAAAAAATATGGAATAGATCCAGATAGGTATGCAGTAAGAGGATATGATATGACTATGGATTTAGTTTTAAAATTAGCTTACAAGAAAAATCTATTTGAAACCAATAAAGAAATTGGAGTAACGGAGTACAGTGGAAATAAGTTTGATTACTACCATAAATACACTGCGGGTTATTACAACAATGCTGTTTATGTACTGGGTTACGATAATTTGTATATTAAAGAGCTAAAATAATTAGGATGACTTCTAAAGTAACATATACCGGAGATTTAAGAACAACTTGTGAGCATTTACGTTCTGGAGCCGAGTTTGTAACTGATGCCCCTACAGATAATAATGGACTAGGACAGGCCTTTTCACCAACAGATACAATAGCTACAGGTTTGGCCAGTTGTATGCTTACTGTAATGGGTATAAAGGCTAGAGATATGGGTATAGACTTGGCGGGTTCTACTGCTAATGTTGCTAAATATATGGATAGCAACCCTCGACGAATTTCTAAAATTGAGGTAGAACTTAGTTTAAGAGGGGTGCAAGAACAAAAGCAGCGCACAATTTTAGAACGTACAGCAGAAACCTGTCCTGTACACTACAGCTTACACCCAGATATAGAAAAGGTAATTACATTTAATTGGGATTTAGAAAAGGAATAATTGTTGTTAGCCTCTTATTAGGTTTTGTTCTTTCTGCGCAAGATAAAGAAGCAGGAGTACCATGGCAATCCAAGCAAAAGCTAAGCTGGAGTGATTTTAAAGGTAAAATACCTAAAGACGCTGCCGCCGCCGCAACTACAGCAAGCGGAATAACCTATAATTACTCTGCCAATATTTGGTATCATGAGGTTAAAGTTACAATCACTATTACCGCATTCTTTTACCCTAATCAATCTTGGTATAGACCAGAGCTAGTAAATGAAAGGGTATTGCAACATGAGCAGTTGCATTTTAATATTACTGAATTGTATGCACGCAAGATGAAATTAGTTGTAGAGCGTACCGCTTTTACAGAAAATGTAAAAGAAGAAATACAAAAAATTTACAAGGATACGCTTAAAGAAATGAAAGATTTACAAGAGCGCTATGACTGGGAAACCAGTTTCTCTAGAAATGCAGAGGCCCAACAACGTTGGAACAAACGCATTGCAGAAGCCTTAGAAAGGCTTAATGATAAAGCGTAGTGCTCTTGTAAATACTAACAAATGTGTTTTGTTACCAATCGGTAACAGAACCCCAGTTTTCTCCGCTTTTAATACGGTATAATTGCATTTCAGAGATACCGAACTGCTTTGCAATCATTTTCATACGGGTTCTTCTGTTTGGATCGTGGATCTTTCTTTTGATCAACTTAACTTTTGCCTCTGTTAGTTTGGCGTAAGTTCTTTTCCTAGGTCGGTTCTTGTAGGCAGGATTGCTGAACTGGTGTTCCTCTTTCTCCTTTTTAGTAGCCCATTTAAGGTTTTCCACCCTATTGTCCTTCTTGTCGTAATTTACGTGGATTACGTACTGGTCGCCTTCTTTTTTCTCTAGAAAATGCTCTGCGACTAACTTATGGACGTATCTACTCGTAGATTTTCCATTTTGCTCCTGCTTCAATGGAAGGTTCTGGTATCCGTTGATAAAAGATTCAGTTACCAAAAATTCTTTATCTCCTTTACAGTTGATGACTCTACCGTAATTGGAAATCTTGAATTTGGCATCTTTTGAAATCTTTTCATCAAACTTAATCTCCTTCCATTCTTCGTTCCAAAAATTCCTAATCATTTGCTATCACTTAAAAGTTTTTATTTCACTAATGTGTATCCCCCATAAAAACTAGGGGAAATGTACAAAAAAACGGGGGGTTTTATAGTATTAACCGTTAACAGGTTTAATTAAAACGCTGAAAATTAATAAAATAATATTAAAAAAGTAAGTATAATATTACAAAATTGTTAATCAAAGACTAATAAAAGCAAACTTAAACCATAAATTTTAACAATAATTTATAAGTTATGCAGGGGTAAATACATGTATTTAGCGCTCCCAAGGTACCTCTGTGGCATTAAAATAGTTAATAGAATTGCGTTTTAAGTATGGAACTTGTAGGCCTAACCGTTTTTTATACGATTCCCAATCATAAAATTCTTCTTGTGTCCAGCCTAATTCTGCTATTCCAATAACTCTTGGAAAAGCAAGGTATTCTAAATCATCGCTATTAGTTATCGTTTCTGACCATAATGGTGCTTCAATCCCTAATATATGTTCTTTCCCTAATCCTTTTATAAAAGTGGATGGCCTCCACTGGTAAGCAGAATCTACAGGTATAAATCCTGCCCAAGTTAACCCTAGTTTGGTATTTGCATCATACTTCATATCTAAGTACGATTTGTTGCCGGGACTCAAAACTATTTTAGCTCCTTTTTTAGCCGCTTCTACGGAATGATGTTTTTCTTTCCATAATTGATGAATGGTATTGCTAGAAATATCGGCTTGGGATATTTCATTCCATCCCATCATTTGTTTACCATGTTGGTTTACAATAGCTTCAACTTTATTGATAAAGTGTAGGTAATCTTTCTTTTTGGTAGCGAATGTCTCGTCACCACCAATGTGAAAATACGGGGACGGGGAAATAGCTGCGAGTTCACCAATTACATCATCTATAAATTTATATACAGTGTCTTTACGGGTATCTAAAGTGCTAAAGCCTACTCGCATTCCAGTGTAATTGTTTACAGATTTTCCATTACCATTTAAAATAGGATAGCTGTAAACTGCCGCATTGATATGACCAGGCATGTCTATTTCTGGGATAACTTCTATATGCCGTTCTGCTGCATAGGCTACAATTTCTTTATAATCTTCCTGTGTGTAAAATCCGCCTTTTGTACCGCCAACTTCTGTCTTAGCACCTATAGTTGTTAGTTTTGGCCACGATTTTATTTCTATGCGCCATCCTTGATCATCTGTTAAATGCAAGTGAAACTTATTTATTTTATAGTAGGCCAATTGGTCCAGGTATCTTTTTACTTCTGCTACAGTAAAAAAATGTCTTGCCACATCTAACATTGCTCCGCGGTAAGCATATTGTGGAGCGTCTATTATTTTTCCACTAGGTATTAGCCACATGGAACTACTGCTTATTGTGTCATTAGCCGCTTCGGGAATAAGTTGTCGTAGGGTTTGAACGCCTCTAAAAGCACCTGCCGCAGAACGTGCACTCAATAAGATAGTATCATTCTGTATATAAAGTTCATAAGCCTCAGGAGAATCCTGTGCTAAACTGTCTGTTTTAGTGATATAGATAATACGCCTTACACTCTCATCTATACTGGTATTGACGCCTAATTCTAAGGGAGTAACTTCTTTTATTTTATTTGCTAAAAATTGTCCTACCGCTTCAAAACCAGTGGCGCTTTGGTCTGTAAAAATTACGGTACTACTATCTAATCCAAAGGCCGTATGGGTAGGTATTACTTTAATGGGTTTAGGTATTAGGGCATTTACAGATAAATCCGTTTTAGGATATTCAATTTTTTTCTTCTCTTCTTTACATGATAGTAAGGCAAGTAGTAAAGAAAATATGGTTATGGATTTTAGAATGGTCGATTTCATTATGGCTTGGTCAATAAAGAAATTGTTTTAGTTGTTGGTGCCAGATATCATAACCCGTGGGATTCATATGTAAGCCATCTGCTATGAAAATATCTTTACGTAGTTTTTTGCCATCGAGCATTGCATACCAAACATCCGCATAACTAATATTGGGAGAATTTTTGGCCAGTTTATCTAATTTTTTGTTGAGACGTTTGTACTTTCCTTTCAATTTCCAGCGGGCAATACTAGGCTTGGTAGATATAAGTACTACTTCTAAATCTGGGTCGTATTTGTAAAGTCGTTCTAAAACTTCTTGTAATGTTACTATAATTTCTTTAGGTCTTTTTTTGGCTGAAATATCATTATCTCCTTCGTAAATAAATACTTTTTTAGGATGGTAACGTAACACCACATCATCTAAATAATGTAATAAATCACTAGTTTGTGAACCGCCAAAACCTGTATTTAATACTTGATGTTCAGGAAAACATTCTTTTAGGTTTTTCCACATTCTTATACTAGAGCTACCAGTAAAAATTACCGTGGCTTTTTCTTGATTCCAAAGCGAATCATTATGCTTTACCAACGCAGTTATTTCGTCTTTAAATACATCTTGGGCGTTAGTAGATCCAATTACACACAGAAGAGATATGAATAGATAAAATTTATTGAGCATAATATTCTTATTAACTATGGAAGGTAAAGATTTTTTTATCCTTTTGGTCAAAATGGAACAGCTCTTAAGTCTAATTTAACTTTTGGTGCAGCACGTTATTTTATGGTGTAATTTTAATCAGTTTCTCACTTACTGCCCAATCATAAAATCGGTCTATCCATTTATCAGAAGGTAGGTTTTGTGTTTTCATTCCAAAACCATGTCCGCCCTTAGCATACATATGCAATGCAACAGATTTACCTGCATGTAGATATGTATTATAAAGTGCAATACTACCACTAGCAAGTTGTAGGGGGTCATCTGTAGCGCAAACAAGTAGCATTGGTGGAGCATCTGTTTTAGGGGGTAAGGGTAATAATACGGTGGACCAATAATACACAGGGACCAAAAAATCTGGTCTGGATGCTTTGGTATAATTTTGGCTTACCCCAACCGTAACTGCGCCACCAGCAGAAAAGCCCATAAAACCAATTTTGTTTTTTACGATGCCATAAGTTTCTGCATTATTGCGTACATATTCAATAGCATTTAAACCATCCTTAATAGAAAGTGGTATGTATTTAGTAACTTCTGTAACAATTTTTGCAGGATTGGTTTGTCCTAATTCTGATATTTCTTGAACCCCATCGTCACCCGTAGGCACTAAGCGGTATCGCAATACAAAGGCGGTTATCCCTTTATCAGCAAGCCATTTACCAACGTCTTTACCCTCACTATTAATACTAAGACCATATAGTCCGCCGCCAGGAGCAACTATAACAGCTGTACCTGTATTTATAGCGGGGCTTGGTCTAAATACTTCTAGGGAAGGCACGGCTACATTGGTAACAACTTGGGTTTGCCAAATGTTAGAGAAATACTCCCTTTCTGGATGGGTATAGGCTTTTGTAGTTTCATCATTGTAAGGAAGGATAATTTTTTCTTGACTATAACCTAGGGTAATCATAATTGAAAAAACGGAAATAAGATAGGTTTTCATGCTATTTAGTTTCTTAAATGTAAGGATAATTTATGCGGTGCATTGACACCAAAACCATAATTGTTACTTTTTACAAATTAGCAGGTAAAACCGTTCAACAAATTGTAGTTTTGAAGCCTGAAAATTTCAGCATGAACTCTAGACAGGAACAACTCCGAGCTTTTGACCGATTATTAACCATTATGGACGAGCTCAGGGCTCAATGCCCATGGGATAAAAAGCAAACCATGCAGTCTTTAAGGCATTTAACTATAGAAGAAACCTATGAGTTAGGCGATGCTATTTTAGATAATGATTTGGAAGAGGTTAAAAAAGAATTAGGAGATGTTTTATTGCACATTGTATTCTATGCTAAAATTGGTTCTGAGACTAAGGATTTTGATATTGCAGATGTAGCCAACAGTATCTGCGAAAAGCTGATACATCGCCATCCACATATATATGGTGATGTTAAAGTAACCGATGAAGAAGATGTAAAGCGAAATTGGGAAAACATCAAATTAAAAGAAGGCAAAAAGAGTGTGTTAGAAGGAGTGCCAAACAGTTTGCCTGCTTTGGTAAAAGCAAACCGGATACAAGAAAAGGTAGCTGGTGTGGGTTTTGATTGGGAACAACCAGAACAAGTATTTGAAAAACTCCAAGAAGAATTGGGAGAACTACAAGAAGAAGTGCTAAAAAATGATGCTGATAAAATGGAGGTAGAATTTGGAGATGTACTTTTTTCTATGGTTAATTATGCTCGCTTTTTAAATATTAATCCAGAAAACGCTTTAGAAAGAACCAATAAAAAGTTCATTAAAAGATTTCAATATTTAGAACAAAAGGCTAAAGAATTAGGTAAAACTTTGCAAGAGATGACCCTGGCAGAGATGGATGTTTTTTGGGAAGAAGCTAAAACTAAAAAGTAGGTTTAAATGAAAAAGTACACCAATGAGTTTGCCTACAATCTTAAACTAGCTGCCCCGGTAGTACTTGGTATGCTGGGACATACTTTTGTAGCTTTTGCAGACAATGTTATGGTGGGCCAACTGGGAACAGCAGAATTGGCAGCAGTGTCTTTGGGCAATAGCTTAGTTCTTATTTTTATGTACGTAGGTATTGGTTTTACTACAGCACTAACACCTCTAGTGGCAGAAGCGGATGGTGCTAATGACATTCCCATGGCTAAAAAATTATTTAAACATGGGTTGTTAGTTTGTCTAATAATAGGTGCGGTAATGTTTACCTTAATTATGTGTAGTAAAAATTTGCTTTATTACATGGAGCAACCACCAGAAGTGGTTGCGCTGGCTATGCCTTATTTAAATTTGGTGGCAGTATCCATGGTGCCTATGATTATTTTTCAGGCATTTAAGCAGTTCGCAGATGGGTTTTCACAAACCAAATACCCCATGTATGCTACCATAGTTTCTAATGTAGTAAACATTCTACTGAATTATATTTTTATTTTTGGAGCATTTGGGGCACCCAAATTAGGTATTATTGGAGCTGCAATAGGTACATTGGTTTCTAGAGTGGTTATGGTACTTTTTGTTTGGTATTTAATGTATCATAAACCAAAGTTTAAAGTCTATTTTCAAGGTCTTACCTTAAAAACTATAGAGAAAAAAATAATAAATAAGATTATGGCACTGGGTTTCCCTTCTGCTATGCAAGTGTTTTTTGAGGTCGGAATTTTTACATCTGCAGTTTGGCTCAGCGGAGTCTTGGGTAAAAATGCACAAGCTGCCAACCAAATAGCACTTAATTTAAGCAGTATGACCTATATGGTAGGCATTGGCTTAAGTGTCGCTGCTATGGTAAGAGTGGGGAACCAAAAAGGATTACAGAATTTTAAAGAATTGCAACGTATTGCTTCTTCAGTGTTCTTTTTAACCTTGCTTATAGAAGTTGTCTTTGCTGCCCTTTTTCTAGTGTTTAGGCATGCTTTCCCAACCATATATTTAGATGTAGACGATTTGGCTAATCAACAAGACAACATTGCTGTAATTGCTTTGGCAGCTAAACTGCTTTTGGTTGCAGCTTTTTTTCAGATTTCAGATGGGATACAAGTTGTTGTCTTAGGCGCATTAAGAGGACTACAAGACGTTAAAATACCTACTATTATAACGTTTATTGCCTATTGGCTAGTTGGTTTTCCCATAAGCTATTACCTCGGCTTACACACGGAATTGGCAAGTACCGGAATTTGGTTAGGGCTTTTATCTGGCCTTACGGTTTCTGCAGTATTATTGTATATTCGATTCAAATTATTGACAGATAAACTGATTGTTCAAAAATCCCAGCAAGCTAAGGCAAGCTAGGTACTATTAAATGTGATATGGAACTACCTAAATTTCTTTTGGGCGATAATACCGATTTTCCTGATGCAATTTTTATTGTGCATACAGACTACCCAAGGTTCATTATAAATCTAGAAAATGATGAGGTTGAATGGCTGGAAGAGTTTTCTAAGGAGGACGAAGAAGAATTAATGACCGAGGCAGAAAATCTGATAGAAGAGGCTACTGCTTTTTATGATAGAGAAGTTAGTAGATACGAAGATTAGCAGTGATAGGTTTGGAGCGACTAGATGCCATAGACAGAACAATTTTTTTATTTCTGAATAACCTTGGAACACCCCAATGGGATGGTTTTTGGTTATTTTTGAGCGACAAATGGGGTGCTATACCGTTATATGTGCTCTTATTGTTTCTTACGTATAAAAAATTAGGACCCAAGAAGACTGTTTTTTTACTCATTTTTATTGCATTGTTAATTACCTGTACAGACCAGCTTAGCAACTTTTTTAAATATGGTTTTCAACGTCCACGACCCTGCCATAACCAAGAGGTATTCAGGGTAATGCGTTTGGTAAAAAACAGCTGTGGAGGTAAGTATGGTTACTTTTCTGCACATGCCGCTAATGCATTTGGCGTAGCTGTATTTTTTGCATCTTTCTTTTTTAGAACGTACAAGTGGTTTGCCATATTTCTGTTAATTTGGGGTATTGCAGTGGGCTATAGTCGCATTTATCTTGGCGTACATTATCCAGGAGACGTTTTAACCGGTTTTATGGTAGGTATAGTTTTTGGCTGGGTGTTCTATAAGTTGTTTAAAACAATATTGCAAAAGGTTGGGTATGATATCTAATAGGCGGTATTGGTTCTTAATAGGCTTAATTTGTTTGGTATACTTAGCAGGCATGTTTGTTACCTTATTTGAAAACGACTCTGCCCAATTTGCTGTTATGGCGATGCGAATGGTACAAGAAAACGATTTTACGCATTTATTTAAAGGTCCAAACGAATACTTAGACAAACCCCATATGCATTATTGGTTGGCGGCCTTATCTTTTAAATTTTTTGGCATTCGCGATTGGGCCTATAGAATCCCAGGAATTTTGGCCACCCTATTGGCGGCTTATAGTTGTTTTGGTCTTGGTAAACTATTATATAATGCAGATGTGGGTAGGTTTGCAGCTTTAATTTTTATGACCTGCCAAACTATAGTTTTAGGTGCCATAGATGTCCGTACAGATGCGGTTCTTACAGGGTTTACCATACTTTCAGTTTGGCAATTAGCTGCCTATATAGAAGAACAGCAGCTTAAAAATTTACTTTGGGGTGCATTTGCTGCCGGAATGGCTTTTGCTACAAAAGGGCAAATAGCTCTTGTGGTTATAGGATTATGTGTTTTATGCCATTTAGCGTATACAAGAAGATGGCATTTGTTACTAAATTACCGTGTGCTTTTGGCTTTGCTTGTTTTTGGTGTAACCATAAGCCCTATGTTATATGCGTATTACCAACAATTCGATTTGCACCCAGAGAAAGTAATTAGAGGTAGAAATGAGCGCAGTGGTATCTTTTTTATTTTTTGGGAGCAGAGTTTTGAACGGATGAGTGGAGAAGGTATCGGTAAAAATAGTAGCGACTTCTTTTTCTTTTTTCACACCTTTTTATGGGTTTTTCTTCCCTGGTCTTTATTGGCCTTGTTAGGTTATTTTTGGAGAGTTAAGACTTTTGTTAAAATGCGATTTAAGTACATACAAGGGTTTGAGTTTTTGACTTTAGGCGGTATTACATTCATATTCTTTTTAATCAGCTTTGCCCAATTTAAGTTGCCACATTATATGAATATTATGATGCCGTTGTATGCTGTGCTCACCGCATCTTACATTTACAGCTTGCAAAAGTTTACCAAAAAGTCGATGATTAAAGCGCTGTTAGGTTTTCAGTATTTTGTATTGAGTATCGTGTATATTTTTGCGCTATTGGTTTGCTTTTACGTGTTTAAGTTTACAACTTGGTATAATTATGTGTTGCTTTTTAGTGGATTAGGTCTGGTTATTTATTTTTGTTTAAAACGAGAGCCTAGCTATGTAAGACTAATTACCTTATCTGTCTATGCCAGCCTGTTGCTTAATGGTGTTATGAATTTGCATTTCTACCCACATTTATTAGAATACCAAGCAGGTTCTACAATGGCAAAAAAGATAAAGGCAAATGCTATTGATGTCAATGACATTTATAAAATTAGTGAAGAACATACGTGGTCATTGGATTTTTACAATAAAAAACCTGTGACTATTAGTAGTATTACCGACTTAATGCAAGTGGAAAATGCATGGGTTTATGCATCGGATAATGAGCTTAAAAAGTTACAAGAGGCTGGGATAGATTGGGATAAAAAGTTAACGGTTAATCAATTTAGAATTACTCGTTTACAAGCTAAATTTCTAAATCCCAATACTAGAAAAAAGATTGTCAATAAAAGGCATTTGGTACACCTTAAATAGTCGGGTTTGTATGTAGTTCAGGTTTTTTTAAATGGTAAATTATACCGGCTAACGAAACCAAGGCATTAATTATAAAGAATACAAAACTAATGCCAATAGCAGTGTCTGCTTGCAACCCCAACCAATGTGATCCGTATAAAAAAGTAACTTCTCTACTACCTATGCCACCTATAGTTAGGGGAATAACGGATACGACTGAGGAAACCATGAAAATAAATAGATAGGCCACAGTATTTAGGGCGATGCCTATAGCTTGTAGAATAGCTAAGATTGCTAAAAGTTGTATTCCCTGAACTAAAAAGGAATAAAAGAAGGAAGTCCAAAATACTCCTAGGGTATAACTAAAGTATTTTTTTACCACCAACCAAAAACTTACAATAGCTAATGGTATTGCGAGGACAAACAGCCATGTAAATTGTTGTAGTACAGGTGCTTTAACAAAAACGGCAAAAATGCAAGCAAAAATGCCAATTAATAACATTCCACTTAAGCGGTCTAGCAAAAGAACAGAAACTATTTTGCGTGTGCCCGTTTTATATTTTTTCTGAATAACGTAGCCTTTGTAAGCATCCCCACCAATACCGCCAGGTAAGAATAGATTGTAAAACATACCCAGTATATACAATTTAAAATTGCTAACATGGGTAAGTGGAATGTTGATACTATGAAAGTATAGATTTAAACGTAGGGCGTTGAAAGTTTTAGATATTATAAATAAAAAGAGCGCTAAAATTAAATAACCTATATGCACTTTTTTTACAACCGCAATGACATCGCCAAAATTAATTTTGGTGAAAATAAAGTAAATCAAGACTACACTTATAACAATTTTAAGCGCAGTTAAGATGGATTTACGTTGTTTCTCCGTCACCTATGGTTATTTTCTTTATTCTATATGGTCTTTTAGACTGACTCTCATAATACGTACGTATAAGAAGCTCCATAACAATACCAATGGTAAAAAGCTGTATGCCACCTAAGATAAACATCATTCCAAAAATTAATAGTGGTCTTGTACCTATATCTTGGTCGAATCCAAATTTTACAATTAGCAAGTACATTTCTATAAAAACACCTAGTATAATTAACAAGAATCCAAATATTCCAAAAAGATGAATGGGACGCTGAAAGTACTTTCTTATAAATAGGAGTAACATCATATCCGCTACAACTTTAAACACACGCTCTAATCCATATTTAGATTTGCCAGCATGTCTTGCATGGTGTTTAACAGGTACTTGCTTAATTTGTGCTCCTTCTAGATAGGCTAAAAGCGTAATAAACCGATGCATTTCTCCATAAAGGTTAAGCCCTTTAGCAATATCTTTAGTAAATACTTTTAGAGCACACCCATTATCTTTAATGTCTAACTTAGTCACTCTACGGACTAAAAAATTAGCAATTTTAGATGGAATTTTCTTTACTAGGGAATCCTTTCTTTTTTGACGTATTCCTGTAATTAAATCGTATTCGCCATCTACCGCATATTGCAACATGGAAGGGATATCGCTTGGGTCGTTCTGTAAATCTCCATCCATGGTAATGATGAAATCCCCAGTAGCATAATCAATACCAGCAGCTAGCGCTAAACTTTGCCCATAGTTCTTTTTTAATTCAATCAACGCCACCTTGGGGTCGTTCATTTCTTTTACCACTTTTTTAGTGTGGTCTGTAGAAAAATCGTCCACATAAACAATTTGATAAGTGTACCCCACTAAAGCCTCATGTATCTTTTGGGTTAATAGTTGTACATTATCTTGTTCGTTATATAAAGGAACTACAATAGAAAGGGGAGAATCTGTTACCACCTGCATGTATACTGTTTAAATCGCCGCAAATTTAGGCTTTTTAATTAAGTGTTTTCTGTTTTACCCTCTATGAGTACTTTGGCAGCGGCAAAAGGCGATACTTTATTGGTTTCTATTTGTGTTAATAGTGTTTTTAATTGCTCTTGAATGCCAGGGGTATTGTAAAATTGATGTTTTAGTAAGCCATCTACGGCTTGTAGAAACCAGTTTTTGTCTTGTTTTTTTCTGTTGGCCATAAATTGATGGTTTTCTTTCATGGTAGACACAAAATGGGTTACAGTATCCCATATTGCTGCTATACCTGTATTCTGTATTGCAGAACAACTTAAAACTTTTGGGAACCACCCGTTTGGTTTAGGCGGGTATAAATGTAGGGCTCTTTTAAACTCTGTTTTGGCCAGTTGCACTTGTTCTAAATTAGTACCATCTGCTTTTGTTATGACGATGGCGTCTGCCATTTCCATAATGCCACGTTTTATACCTTGTAATTCGTCTCCAGCGCCAGCTAGTTTTAATAGTAGAAAAAAATCGACCATACTGTGCACAGCTGTTTCACTTTGGCCAACCCCTACGGTTTCTATCAAAATGACGTCATATCCGGCTGCTTCGCACAAAATAATGCTTTCACGAGTTCGTTGAGCAACGCCCCCAAGAGAATCGCTTGCCGGTGAAGGCCTTATAAAAGCATTAGCATCTTTAGCTAAGGTTTCCATCCGGGTTTTATCACCCAAAATACTTCCTTTAGAAATAGAGCTTGTGGGGTCTACAGCAAGTACGGCAACTTTTAATCCTTGTTGGGTTAAATAAGACCCAAAAGTTTCTATAAAGGTACTTTTGCCAACGCCCGGGACGCCAGTGATACCAACCCTAATACTGGTGTTGGTTAGTTGTAAGCATTGAATAATTAATTGGTCTGCTAATGTTTTATGGTCTGTATGGGTACTTTCTATTAAAGTAATGGCCTTTGCCAAAGCTGTTTTATTCCCTTTTTTTAGTTCTGAGAACAAATCGTCTACCGCAATGGGCGCCTTTTTTTTATTTTCTGGCGATTGCTTATTGTTTTTAAAAGATGGATTTATACCCAAGACACTTTGAATTTATTGCTAAAATAACAAGAATGCGCTCCTAAAGAACGCAAATGCTAGCTAATTGTACTGTATTGCTATATTTCACAAATTTTTAATATACCTTATTGGTGTGGTAGGGCAAACAAGTCTTACCTTCTCTGCTCGTAAAGAAAAATTAGATATGAAAACACTTTTTGAAACCTTTGCAACTAATGAAGGTGGTAGGGTAGGACACGTCACCAGTGATAATGGTGCTATAGACTTAAAGGTACAAATGCCAGATAACAATGGGCAACCAGAGGGTACCACAAATCCAGAACAATTGTTTGCTGCGGCTTACGCTTCTTGCTTTGCGGGGGCTGTACAGGCAGTAGCACAACAAATGGGAATTAAAGATTTAGGCGATTTTAGCGTAAAATCCACCATTTCTTTAAATAAAGATGAAGATGGTTATTATTTAGAAGCTACTCTAGATACCTACTTGCCAACAGTAGATAAAGAAAAAGGAGAAGATATTATAAATGAGGCGCACGAAATGTGCCCATATAGTAAAGCAACAAGAGATAATATTACCGTTCACCTCAATTTATTGTTAGACGAATAAGTTTCTCATAAATACACATTTACCATCCCGTTGTCTAACGACTTCGGGATTTTTTTTTATAAATTTTGACAAAACTTGCCACATTGTATTTTTTAAATCGTCCTTAAAGAAAACAACAAAACAAACCAACCATTTTGCATCTAGAGTTAGTAGAAAAATGTAAACAAAATGACAGGGCTGCACAGCTTTCGCTTTATAAAAAGTATTGCGATGGTATGTATTGTGTAGCAATGCGCTTTTTACAAAATGAAAAGGATGCAGAAGATGTATTGCAAGAAGCGTTCATTAAAGCCTTTCAAAAAATAGAGCAGTACCAAGGAGAAGTAACTTTTGGCGCATGGCTCAAAAAAATTGTGGTGAATAGGAGTATCGATTTTTTAAAAGCGAAAAGAGAAAAGACTATTCCGTTAGAGGATGGTTACATGCATGTAGCTGAAGATGATAGTTGGGAAGTAGCAGACCATTGTACAATAGAAATGGTAAAACTAGCTATAAACAATTTGGCAGATACCTATAAATATGTAGTGCAATTGTTTTTACTAGAAGGGTACGACCATCAAGAAATTGCAGAAATACTGGCAATAAGTGAAACAGCATCTAGAACACGATTAGTAAGAGGTAAAGCGCAATTAAAAGAACAGTTAAAACAGATGGACTATGGCACAGGATCTTAGAAAAATGTTTAGGGAGGAACGGTGTAAAGAAGATTACCAGTTATCCCATGGGCACGAGACCCGTTTTTTGGAACGCTTGGATAGAGACTTGCCAAAACGAAAGGGTAAATCCTATACTAGGTACATGATTGCCGCAAGTATTGCCCTCTGTGTTGGTATTGCTACGTATTTGTTTTTTGCAAAACCAGAAGCTTTGCCTAGCACTACCACAGTGGTACAGCAAGATGTAAAAAAAGAAGATGCTAAACTTTCTCTAGGAGCCTTGTCTCCAGAATTGCAAAAAGTAGAAACCTATTATACCGCTAATATTAATTACGAATTAAGCAAGTTAGATGTTTCTATAGCTAATAAAGAAGTAGTAGATGGTTATATGGATCAGTTGGGGGCGCTAGATGAAGAGTATCAAAGCTTAAATAATGATTTAAACGTTTACGGCCCTAATGATGATACTATTGCAGCACTTATCCAAAATCTACAGTTGCGCTTACAACTACTACAAAAATTAAAAGCAAAATTAAATCAATTAAAATCATCAAAAAATGAACAGGAATCAGTTACTATTTAATGGTATAGGTATGTTCTTGCTCCCCATGGTATTTTGGGCGCAGGGCAAGAGCAGAACCTATACTGAAACCTTTAATGTAGGAGAAGAAACGGTATTAGAAATTAATACTAGCCATACGGATATAGCTTTTGAAGCTTGGGATAAAAACCAAGTAGAAATAATTGCTACAGTTACAGTAGAAGAAGCTACGGATGAAGAAGTGAAAAATTATTTTAAAAACGAACCTTTTACCATTCTAGGGAATAGCAAAAAGATAGCTGTAAATAGTAGAGATGGGAGTAGTACATGGCAATTTATGGCTAATGATTTTAGCGGTGATGTGTATATGGACGTTGAACCTATATTTCTAGATTTAGAAATACCAGATTTGCCAGAAGTAGAAGCTGTAATTGGTACCATGCCTGCACCACCAGTACCGCCTTTGCCCCCAATGCCTAAAAAGACTTTTGACTACGAAAAATTTAAAGCAGAAGGGGAATCGTATTTAAAAGAATGGTCTAAAGATTTTGAAAAAGGTTTTGATAAGGAATATCAAAAGAAAATGGAAGAATGGAGTAAAAAGGTAGAAGAGCAAGTAAAGCAGTGGGAAAAAAAGCATGGTAAACGTGCCAAAGCTATGGAAAAGAGAGCCGAGCTCATGGAAGAGCGTGCTCAAAAAAGAGCAGAATTACAGGAACGTAGGCAAGAAATAATAGAAGAAAGAATTTTAGCCAGAGAAGATGTTAGGGAGGCTATAAGAATTAGTCGTGCAAATGATACACCTAGCGTATTTTATTATAACAATGCCGGAAAATCTACTAAGTACAAGGTTAAGAGAGAATTAAAAATAAAATTGCCAAAAAGTGTACGTTTAAAAATGAACGTAAAACATGGCGAAGTTAAACTAGCTTCATTGACCAAAAATTTAGAAGCAAGCTTGCGGTATGCAAGCTTGCTTGGCCAAACAATAGATGGTGACCATACTACAGTTAGCGCTGCATATTCGCCCATAGAAGTTCAAAAATGGAACTTAGGGCAATTAAATACCAAACATTCTGATGCTGTTTATTTAAAAGAAGTGGGGGAGTTGCAATACACCCTTGTTTCTTCTAACGCTAAAATTGGTAAGGTTAATAGTAAGGCATACATAACCAACAACTTGGGTAAATTAAGTATTGCCCAGTTGGGGCAAGGCTTTAAAGATGTTGATGTAACCTTGGTGAATGGAGAACTTAACTGTAAGTTGCCAACCTCCCCATTGTCACTATATGTAAATGGTACAGCTAGTGAGGTGAGTTGTTCTAAAAATTTACAATTAGAACGTACCACAAATAATTCTACTGTTATTTACAAAGGTTATCAACAACAAAAAAATGGCGGCGGAGCACTAACAATAAATGCAAAATATAGTGAAGTGGTTTTGGAATAGCCGCGATAAAGTTGTCCCAAAACCACCTACTATTTTTAATGCAATTTGGCTTCTTCTTTTAAATAATCTGTGAAATTTTCTTTAAATCGGTTTAATCTAGGAATAGAAACAGATTTTATATACGGATGTTCTGGATTACGTTTTTCAAAATCTTGATGATATTCTTCTGCCTCCCAGAATTTTTTAAAAGGTTCTACCTGAGTTACAATTTCATTTGGAGCATATACCTTTTCAGAAACTAATAAGTTCATATAATCCATAATTATCTTTTTCTCCTCTTCATTCTTATAGAAAGCAATAGAACGGTATTGAGGTCCTTTATCTGGTCCCTGTCTGTTTAATGTTGTAGGATCGTGAGAGCCAAAGAATATTTGCACTAGGGCAAAGAAAGAAACTTGCTCTGGGTCATAATATACCTTTACGGCTTCTGCATGTTTAGTTCTACCATAAGAAACTTCTTTATAGCTAGGATTTTGCTCGTCCCCACCAGCATATCCAGAAACTACTTCTTTTACGCCTATAACACTCTCGTAAATAGCTTCTACACACCAAAAACAACCAGAAGCAAAATATGCTGTTTTAAACTGACTTAAATCTTGTTGTTCTACTACTTTTTCTTCTAGTTTGATATCATTCTTTGTTGCATTTTCCGTATCCGTTTTGGTTTGGTTCGGAGTTCCGTTGCACGAAATACTGACTAATGCTAAAAGGAGTATACTTAAATGTTTCATCTAATTTTTCTTTTCTTAGTAGTAATTAAGCCTTAATGCTTACAATTTTTATTACCTATATAAGGATACTTTCTCCAATTTCTGGAAGCAACAATTTCTTTTGCAGCCCGTCAAAATGTGCTTTTGCCATTTCTGCATCTAATTTAATAGGTGGAAAAGTATCGTAATGGCAACCTAAGATGGTATTACACGCTATAAAATCAGAAGCATGGGCAGCATCTTTGTAATCCATCGTAAAATTATCTCCTATAGGTAAAATGGCCATGTCCAGACTACCAGAGGTTAACGGTATAAGTTTCATATCCATGGTAAGGGCAGTATCACCAGCAATATACAGTTGTTTACCGCCAGAGTTTAAAATAAAACCCCCAGGATTACCCCCGTAAGTACCGTCTGGCAAAACACTAGAATGGATTGCATTTACATATTTAAGAGTGCCAAAATCAAAAGTAAAGCTACCTCCATGATTCATAGGATGCCCATTAAAACCTTTTTCTTGGTACCAACTTATTATTTCAAAATTAGAAATCAGTGTGGCGTCTGGATTGTTTTTAGCAATCTGTTCTACATCTAAAACGTGGTCTTGATGGCCATGTGTAATTAAGATGTAATCTGCTTTAAGTTGATTAACATCTATATGACTTGCAAGTTCATTGCCAGAAATAAACGGGTCAATAATTAAGGTTTTGCCTTCTGTCTCTATTTGAAAAGAGGCGTGTCCTAGAAAAGTGATTCTCATAGTATGTGTCAAATTTTTAAGGGAAGGTAACAAAAACTGTACGCTTTTTAAATACCTTGGCGGTCTTAACCTAAGCTTTTAAGGTAGAATTATGATAGCAGCGCATTCTTTTTTACAAGAAATTGGTCCAACACGTTTATTTAAAGGGACTTTTAGCCATGCAGATTATATTCCGTTAGATTTATCTGTGACCAATAAAAGACTAAATGCCTATAATATTACAGACGCTCAGGAATGCCAAGATTACATTAATGAGGTGTTACGTGAGAAGAACGGTAAAATTGCCTATGGTGGTTATCTAGAAAAAAGAAACTTATACGGGAGTGCAGATATATTTAAAGGAGAAGCGTTAAGAAACATTCATTTAGGAATGGATTTTTGGATAGCCGCTGGGACACCCATCTACTGCCCTTTGGCAGGTACTGTTCACAGTTTTGCAAATAATTCGGATTTTGGTAACTATGGACCAACAATCATTTTACACCATATATATAAGGATTACAGCTTTTATACTTTATATGGACACTTATCTTTAGAAAGTTTGGAAGGTTTGTTTGTGGGTAAAGCTATTCCCAAGGGAACTGTGCTTGCTACCTTAGGAGTACCAGAGGTAAATGTTGGGTATGCACCCCATTTGCATTTTCAGGTAATTTTAGATGTAGAACAGTTTAACGGTGACTATCCAGGAGTTTGTGCAATTGAACGGTTACCTTTTTATAAAAATAACTGTCCAAACCCCAATTTACTGCTCGGTCTTTAGATTTCTATCGACGAAATGCACCCCAGTTCGATGTGTTGTTTTTTAGTTAAGAAACGGTTATCGATAGATTTTTGCACTTCATCTAAACAAGTGCATTTAATCGACTAAAGCCCTATCCATGGCGATTTAACTTAGGTCTCGTTTTATCTGGTGGTAGTTTTACAGTGTAAAATTATCAAAGACATGAAAGCAATAGTAACCTTTATCTTCATCATCTTAATCGGAAACGTAGCAATGGCTCAAGCTGATACTAAGGTAGAAGTTAAACCTCAAGGTGTTGAGTTGAACATCGCTGTGGTTAAAGAAGAGGTTAAGCAAGAGGTTAAAGAAACTGAAGTTGCTAGATTGTACATGTTTAAAAACTCTAGAGTTAAGAAAGCGCTTTCTTTTAACACTAAAAGAAACAAAGCTAAATTAGCTTAATCCCTAAAAGCCTATGATAATTGCAAGTTTAATATTTAGTACGCTTCTTTTAATTGGAGCAGCTTACGTAATTTATATCAATCAAAAAAAAAGTAAAAAATTAAAGCCCATAAAAGTAAGGGTTCGTTAAACGGAATTAATTTACCGATTAATAGATAAACGGTTAGGAGCTAAAATAAGCATTACCAGTGCGTTTGGTCGGTGTTTTAGTCGTTAATCGAGCTAAATTGCCATCCATCGATATATTTTGAAGTCGGTTTTGCATCAAAATTAAATTTGTAGCAAATCCTACTGACAATGAAAAGCTTAACCACCCTTATCTTAATCCTTGTAATGAACACCATAGCTTTTGCACAGACCGAAGCAAAAGTTGAAACCAAACTAAAGCCTGTTAAGCTAACAACTACTACTATAAGGACAGCAACCCCGAACCAAACACAAAAAGTTGCCTTTATCCATTTATTTAAACAAACTAGAGTTTTAAAGGAACTAACCTTTCAACCAAAAGTGGTAGAGGCAAAAATGGCGTAAAGCATTTCTAAATTTTTTAATAACTAATTTATAATGTAGTGTATTTGCTGGTTAAGCCTGTAAAAGATTGTGTAATTGCATAGCACTATTTTCAACAATAGTCTCTATAAAGTATAAAGATTGCCATTTCTGTGTATTAAGAGCTTGTTTGCCTGTTGGAGCGTCCCAGCTTGGGTAAACCCTAAATCCACGTTTACCAACTTTTAGGTGGGTAGTTACAATACCTTTTTTTACTAATACGGTCTTTGGGAAAAGGAATAGCCCGGACTTACCATTGGCTTTTACATGAATAAAATAAAAGTGAAATTCGTCTGTATATCGATTGGGAATGGTAACCCCTTCTGAATTTCTTTTCCAAAAAGTAACAAACTGACCTGTTTTTTTAGGCGTAATTTTAGCGATGCGGCACATTATGGTTTTGTTATTCACTTTAAAATTACAAGCTAAATATATTCCTGACTCTCCTGTTCAATCTTAAAATCTGCTATGGTACAGCCTGCCTTCGGAAATAAAAAAGGGTCGAGATGTTTTGTCATTTTTAAATCCAATTAGTACTTAGGAAGTTGAGGTGATGAAATTAGTTTTTTAGATTGGTTTTGTATAGTTTATTAATTCTAGGTTGTAGTATCCAAATACCTATTGGAAAAAATAAAATTAAAATGGATGCTATCCCCATCTTTTGGGCCATCTATTGCCACACCAATTAAGGCTTTTTTCGTACGCAATAGGGCTTCTAGTACTGCTTTTAGATGATTATTATTTTGAGCCGTTAGATTCGCTGTTATGCTAACAAATAATAGAAACAGAAGCGTAATTTTGCTGTATATAGAATAATATATTTAAAAGAAAAATTGACCTTCTAGTACGGGGAAAACTATACTCAAAGGTAAACATTGTAAGAGTTTAGAATGGAGCAGAATAATCATATTTTTAGTGTAACTTATTTTATTTAATATTGGGTAGGTTAAACATAATTGTTTAAAACCGTGGATTATAAGCTTATGAAGCGTTTTCTTGGAGTTCTCTTAATTGCTGTGTTGCTATTACAATCTTGCAGGACGGAAACAAAACAAACGATTGAGAAACAAGTGGTGATAAAAGATTCGCAATCAAAATCTGAAGAAGAGCAGGTAGAAGATACGCTAGAAGTAGGTTTAGAAGTATGGTCTAACCCTACTTGCAATTTAGGAAATTACATTTATAGCATCACAATTACCCCAGATACTACTAGAGCAGTAACCGATATGAGTTATAACCTACTCATGATACGTGAAAAGATGAAATTTAATGATTATAGTAATTTGAAACTCAAAGATACCGTAGTAAATCTGGATGTCAATAAAAAGACCTTCTTAGAGGAATATAATAGGAGAAAAGGAGACACCTTAGTATTGCCCAATTTTTACATTACTAATATGGTGTATAAATACGCTAGAGCTTCTGAAATACATTTTGATGCAACCATGTTTTCTATCAAAGATTCTGTGCATGCAGATGCTAGCTATCATATCTCCTATACTACGGGGGATTACCGTTTAACTTATGATTTAGACAATTAGAAATGTCGTTACTGTTACAATAGAGATGATACAACACTAAGGAATAGGAAAATTATTTAGTTCTCATAGTACTGAGGAAACTAAAATTTTAGCTGAAATCATTTAGAAATGGTACCGTTTAAAAGTGTCCATAATTTTTAAGATTGTAATAGCCCCAAACAGCCATTGCAAATTCTAAAAGCATGCCAATGCTGTAAAGTAGAGAAAAACCATCCAAAAAGAGACTTATTAATCTACCAAAAGCTAAACCAGCCATAAAAATGATGTTGCTTGTGGTAGCACTCTTCCAATAGGTTACTTCATAAACGCCGTACAACCAATAGAGTCCAATTGTAATATAAAGCCCCATTATAGATCTAAAAATGTTTTTCAGTTCTAGGTTTTGAACTTCAAAGTCAAAAATTAGGGGCAAAATTTTTTGTGGATTACCACCATAAATAAAAGAAACAACTATAACAACTAAGGAAGAAAGTAAGAGCTGAAGGTTTTTTAGTTTCATAATACGGTAATCAGACCAGGGCTCAAGCTCTTATTATTAGGATTGAAAACAGCTCATAAGGTATAAAACTTGCAGACCAAATTCCGATGAATAGCATATTTAAAGGATTAAAGGTAAAGGTTTACACCTAAATAGATTCTCTACTCTAATGTTTAATGGAGCAAAAATAGGTATTCATCGGTTAACTGTTACTTTTTACCGTTCATCGACACACTTTTGTAATCTATCTCAAACCGACTATTATTTTTTTGAATAGGAGGTAATTTTAACATGTAATTAAAAAATACTTAGCAATGAAAGCTTTATTAGTTATTGGGTTTTGCCTATTTGCATACTTAACCACTTGGGCAAAGGAGACACAAAAAGAACAAAAAGTTGCAATTGTAGTAACCAAAGGCATCGCTAAAGATATTTCTATAGTAAACAACCGCGTACGTTACCCTAAAATCGTTTTTATTTACAGATACAAGAACCAACGAATAGATCAAGCTTTAAATTTTATTACTAAAGACACTGAAGCAAAAGCTGCTTAATCATTAATGCGGTATACCTGGTTGTGTGATAGTAAAATTTGTTTTTTTCTTTGCATCAGAGACCATTGTTCTCACCTCTGACAGTAACTTTTTAGCGTCATAGATGATTCCGTCTTTTATCGTATAACTAACACCACCAATACGTACTACTTTATTGTCATCGGTTAATTTTATAGCCCCTGTTCCATAGAGAACCTTTAAATTTTTTAGTGGATTCTCCTTCAAAATTACAAAATCTGCTAATTTTCCAATTTCTACAGACCCTATTTGGTCTGCCATCCCAAGAGCTTCTGCGCCGTTGAGTGTGGCACTTCTAATAACCTCTAAAGGATGAAAACCAGCTTCTCTTAACAATTCTAACTCGCGTATATAGGCAAATCCATATAACTGAAATATAAACCCAGAGTCAGACCCCGCTGTTACGCGGCCACCTCTATTTTTATATTCGTTAATAAACGTCATCCATAACCGATAATTTTCTTTCCAAGCCACTTCTTGTTCCGTTCCCCAATCATGCCAATAAGAGCCGTGACTAATTTTACTGGGTTGGTAAAATTTCCACAAAGAGGGAAGTGTATACTCCTCATGCCATTCTGCACGCCTAGCTCGGTGCAAGTCCCTGCTAGCTTCATAAATATTAAATGTTGGGTCTAAGGTAAAATCTAAGCTAATTAATTCATCCATAACCTTGTTCCAATGTTCAGAATACGGTTTGGCAGCTTGTTGCCAAAGTTTGCCTGCATTTTCAAATCGGTGTTGTTCGTTCTGGTAATTATAATCTAATGGATAATTCTGTACGGTCCTATCATCAAACAAAGCTTCTGGTAAACCATACCAATGTTCCATACTGGTAAGACCAGCCCTTGCAGAATGTAAAACGTTCCATCTGGCAACATCCATTTGAGCATGGTGGCAGGCAGAACGTAAACCTAACTTCTTATTCTCATCCAGAGCAGCTTCCATAATTTCTGGTGGCGCACCAAAGAACTTTATACCATCGGCACCTTTTTTTGCATTCTCCCTTACCCAAGCACGAGCCATTTCTGGTGTGCTAATTGAGTTCTTACTGCCTTGTCCAAAGCCAGTATAAGCCAAAATTCTAGGAGCAACAATACTATTTTTAGCACTTCTTTCTTTTAAATCCAAAGCCCAATCTAAACCACGTCCACTGGGTTCTCGCACAGTTGTGATGCCATGTGCCATCCATAAACGAAAAACATATTCTGGTTCTGCGCCTTGGGCAACACCACCTATGTGGCCATGCATATCAATAAAACCAGGTAATAAGTACATACCCTGGCAATCCAATTCTTTACCTCCTGGTTTTAATTGTGGTCTTTTGGTTGGTTCAATAGCCACACCAGGATAACCAACTACAACTATATCTGTAATTTTATTCTGCTCTACTACAATATCCAAGGGACCCCTTGGGGGAGCTCCATTACCGTTTATGAGGGTAACGCCTCTTATGATAAGTTGGTTAAATGGTCCTTCCTGTGTATTGATTTGGGCGTTTAGCGTATGTAATATCCCAATAAAGAATAGAGCTATAAGTTTTTTCACGGCTATTTATTGTGGAAGATTAATATAATTGCCTAAAAAGAGCGCATTCAAAAATAGGCGATTGGTTCCATACCATGCCCCTCTAAAATTGGGGTTGTCTGCAAATAAAATAACCTTACCAGCTTTATGCTTACTCACTAGTAATGATGCTGAGGGTTTTAAATATTCTTGTGTATTCTTTTTAGTGATAAAACCATCTATATGTGGATTACTACTATACTTAGCTACAGTAGCGAATGCGTTTTTACTTGGTTGTAACCAAACCGTATTGTTTTTGTAAACTGGTATTTGCGTATCTCTATACCCAAAAGCTAGGGGGTGTGTAACATCTAAATCCACCTTAAAAATAGCACCGCCCACACGTTCTTTTCCTAAGAATTCTCTCGCATCTACATAAGGCTGTCGCTTAGTTGCTGTAGAATCTTTTTTGCTTTCTGTCAAGCTTTCTTTTACCCATTCTTTCTCTATCACAAATTTAGACGCTGTACCAACGGTGACCAAGGTATTACCTGCTGCCAACCAATTTTTAAGCTTTTCTTCTTCTGCTTTAGAAAAGTTATATTGGCCAGAAACCATTACCAAGGTGGTATATTTAGCTAAACTGGCTCTGGATAAATTTCGCATAGGGATTTTAGTTATGGGCATATGTACTCTAGTGTCCAATAAGTGCCATACTTCTCCTGCTTCATAAGAATTGATGCCCTCCCCAATTAGCATCGCCAATTTGGGTTTTTTAATTGGGGTGATATACCCACTACCTAAATCGATACCCTTGGTATTATAACCAGTAGATACACTATACATGGGCACCTGATATTTTTCTTGTGCTTTAATAAGTAACTCATGCACTTCTGATGCGGTTTTCTTTTGTAACGAAACAGGGACAACTAATGTGCCATAATTAAATGCTATTTCTCCTTTATTAGTAGCTGCAGTAAATGGTTTAAAAGACGATGAAATAACTAAACCATTTTGTTGTAAATAATTGAGAACTGCTACCGCGTTATAATCATCATAATCTATAAGATAAGCATAATTGGTTGAAGGAACAGGTGTGACAGTTACTAAGTTCTCTGTGGTGGTTATTTTGCTTCCCAAATTTGTTGTAGAAGTGCCTTTGTACTTTACGTTGTAAAAATTAGCCAGAGACCACGCAGATGCATCATAATAAACGCTATCTCTATACTTACTATACGTCTCGAACATGGTTTGCACCATTCGGTACTGTGGTTGTTTTGTAGGGACTACAAATGCATCGCCGTTTTTGTAAACGTCTATTTGGTGTAACAGCAATTTATCCACAAAGGCTTTAACTCTATTTTTATCATTTTCAGCATTGAATGTATAAGCTTTAAGCTTGTTCTTACTTGCATTGGTTAAGGCACTTTTAAAAAACTTTTTTTGGTAATTGTATAGTAGTTCCCTGTTTTCTACGGCTGCTTTAACCGTGGTAATACTGCTGGTGTATTGATTACGAATGGTAAAGGGAAAAGTGATTTCTCCAAAAGCGGTTGTCTGTTTGTGCCCGCGAGAACTTGCTTGCTCAAATAATAATCCAAGACCTCCTTGTAAATCTGGATAAGAAGACCCATAACCAGGATAGGTGCCATCAAAAACTTCCTTGGTAAAATAAAAACTACCAATACTATCTAGTGCTTTAGCATAATAATCACCAAATAAATTATTTAAGTCTTCATAATTTTCTTTGGGCATAATAGGGTTTAAGCTTCCATTATCCTTCATGGGTTCAAAAAAGTAGGTACTTTGAGAGCCCATTTCATGAAAATCCGTTACTACATTAGGATACCACTCGTGGTACCACTTTAATTTGCCTCGGCTTTCTGGGTGAATAGCCAATAACCAATCCCTATTTAAATCAAACCAATAGTGGTTAGTTCTACCTCTTGGCCAATATTCATTATGTTCAGCATCTTGTGGGTCTGCAACCAAGGGGTTTCCTTGGTAAGCGTTTGCATATTGCGTGTGTCTATCACGACCATCGGGATTTATGGTAGGGTCTATAAAAAGAACCGCATTTTGTAGGTAGTTCTTAATTTCTGCATGTTCTGAAGCTACAAAAGTATACGCCGCTAGTAATGCAGCCTCTGAACTAGAAGGTTCATTCCCATGTACGTTGTAGGCTAAATTAATAAACACAGGTAAATCTGCAGTATATGTAGGGTTTTCTTCTGGTTTGGTAAAGGCTAAATGTTTTTCTTTTAAGGACGATAAATTTTCTAGATTTTCTGGGGAACTAACTTGCAGTATAACAAGTTTGCGCCCCTCATGGGTTTTACCATAATAGGTGATTTTGGCTCTGTTTGAAACAGTGGCGAGTTTTTCTAAATAGGCCACAATTAAATCGTGACGTGTGTGGTGTTCCCCAATGCCATATCCTAAAAAGGCTTCAGGTGAAGGAATATCTGGGTTAAACGGGTAAAACTTTTTGTAGAAATAGTCTTGTGCGGAAAGGCCTGTGGTGCATAAAAGCACTACAAATAGTAATTTTTTGAGCATGGTTGGTATAATTAGTCCATCTAAAGATAGGACATCCTTATGAATCCAACGTATTAAAGCCTTCTATTACTTCTTCAAATGTTATTTGATAATATGTGCCTTTCTTAGAAGTATCTCTTAATAATGTGCCGCGCAACTGTCTAGATAAGTTATGAATAAGCTTTAAACCTAGAGATTTTGTGGTTTTAGGGCTCACATCTTCAGGAAAACCGATACCATTGTCTCCCAAGTACATCTCATAGCCGTTAGCTCCTTTTTTAACCAAGTTTACTTCTATTTCTCCGTGGCTGTCTCCAGGAATACCATATTTAAGGGCATTGGTAATGGTTTCATTAATAATTAAGCCTAAAGGAATAACGGTATCAATACTAAGCTTGTAATCTCCTAAATCCATCTTAGTGGTAATGTTATGTGTGTTTCCTTTTACAGAACGAATAAGGTACTCGCATAACTCCTCAACATAAGGTTTAAAATCAATTTTAGAGGTATAATCGTCCCTTTTGTATAGCATCTCATGAACCATAGACATAGAAACTACGCGGTGTTGACTACTACGGATAATGTTTTCTATTTTTTCATCGCCAACGGAACGGGATTGCAAACTTAAAAGACTAGATACTGTTTGTAAATTGTTTTTTACTCTGTGGTGAACCTCCTTTAATAAAGTTTCTTTCTCGTTTAGTTTTTTAGTTAGGTCATTTAAATGTTGTAGCGTTTCTGTAAAGGAAGCTCCCATAATTAAATTGGTTACAAAAACAGCAGTTAAGGCAGTAAGGGCAATAGGTACTAATAAGGCTCCCCCAAAAAAATAATAGGCAGCCAGGGCTATTGCAATTAATGCTCCTAAACTATTAATAACTTTTAAAATTAAAAGTCTGTTTTTGTCCTGTGAATTATCAACAGTGCGTTGCTCCATATGCATGGTTTGCCCTTTTTATTGAAAAATAACAACAAAATGTAGGGACGTTCTTACCGTAAATCTAACTATGTTTTAGAATATAATCAAAAAAGGTAACCAAAAATTGGTTACCTAAATTTAACATATTTTAATAAAGTCTGGTAATTAATCATTTACCAAAACCCATTCTCCTTTACTAATAAGTGGTTCTGCCTGCTTAAACTTTACAGTTTTGCTTTCGCCAGACATTACATTCTTAATGGTAACCTTGTCATTACGTCCAATTTTTGGAGCCTCTCTAACAATAGTTTCTGTTTTTTGAGGACGCTGTTGTGATTGCGTTTGGCCGGCAGCTCTATTCTGCGCGGCAAGTTCATCACTATTTGGAATTTCTTCTTTAGAAGTCTGTAATTTTTCTTTAGGCTTACTTACCGTTTTAGCCTCTTTTATCTGGGTACTATCTTGCGTAGGTAATTCGCCTTTAAATAAGAAAGAGATTACTTCTTTATTCACTTTGTCTATCATCGATTTAAATAGTTCAAAAGCTTCAAACTTGTAAATCAATAAAGGGTCTTTTTGTTCGTGTACCGCCAACTGCACAGATTGCTTTAGCTCATCCATTTTTCGCAAATGGGTTTTCCAACTATCATCAATAATAGCTAAGGTAATGTTCTTCTCAAAATCATTGATAAGCTGTTTTCCATTGCTTTCATAAGCTGCCTTTAAATTGGTAACAACATTCAAAGATTTTATCCCATCTGTAAACGGTACTACAATGCGCTCAAATCTATCTGCCTGATTCTCAAACACGTTTTTGATAACTGGGAATGCTTGTTCTGCACTGCGAGCTACTTTTTCTTGATAGTGTTGATAAGCACTATCATACACCTTTACAGCAATAGCTTGGAAGTTCATTTTTTTGAATTCTTCCTCAGTAATTGGTGCGGTAATAGAAAAATACTTAATTAACTCGAATTCAAAATTTTTGAAATCGTCTGCCGTCTTATTAGTTTCAGCAATTACTTCGCTGGTATCATAAATCATGTTGGCAATGTCCACCTTAAGACGTTCACCTTGTATGGCATGTCTTCGTCTTTTGTAGATTACCTCTCTTTGGGCATTCATTACGTCATCATACTCTAACAATCTTTTACGAATACCAAAGTTGTTTTCTTCTACCTTCTTCTGGGCACGCTCTATAGATTTGGTCATCATAGAATGCTGGATAACTTCGCCTTCTTCCAAGCCCATTTTATCCATCATTTTAGCTACGCGGTCAGAACCAAACAAACGCATCAAATTATCTTCTAAAGACACATAAAACTGAGAACTACCAGGGTCTCCTTGCCTACCAGACCTACCACGCAACTGTCTGTCTACACGTCTAGAATCATGGCGTTCTGTACCAATAATGGCCAAACCACCCGCATCTTTAACTTCAGTACTTAATTTAATATCCGTACCACGCCCAGCCATATTTGTTGCAATTGTTACAATACCGCCTTTACCTGCTTCTGCAACAATGTCTGCTTCTTTTTTATGCAACTTAGCATTTAATACATTGTGTGGCACTTTACGTACGCTTAGTAATTTGGAAAGTAATTCAGAAATTTCTACAGATGTAGTACCAATAAGTACGGGTCTACCAGCTTGCGAAAGTTTGGTTACTTCCTCTATGATGGCATTGTATTTTTCTCGCTTTGTTTTGTAGATTAAATCATTTCTATCATCACGCGCTATAGGTCTGTTGGTTGGGATTTCTACCACATCTAATTTATAAATTTCCCAAAACTCACCTGCTTCTGTTACGGCAGTACCTGTCATCCCAGAAAGCTTGTTGTACATTCTAAAATAATTCTGTAGGGTAATAGTAGCAAAGGTTTGTGTTAACGCTTCAATCTTAACATTTTCCTTAGCTTCTATAGCTTGGTGTAAACCATCAGAATACCTACGGCCATCCATGATACGGCCAGTTTGTTCATCTACAATGAGAACTTTATTCTCCATTACAACGTACTCCACATCTTTCTCAAACAATGTGTAAGCCTTTAGTAATTGGCTCATAGTGTGGATACGCTCACTTTTAATAGCAAACTCTTTAAATAGTTCGTCTTTAAGTTCCGCTTCTTTTTCTATTTCTAGATTCTGATTTTCTATTTGGGCAATTTCTGCTCCAATATCTGGCATTACAAAGAAATCAGTGTCTTGGCCGCCAGATAGGTATTCAACTCCTTTTTCTGTTAGTTCTATCTGGTTATTCTTTTCGTCAATCGTAAAATACAGGTCTTCATCTACCTTTACCATTTCTCGATTGTTGTCTTGCATGTAAAAGTTTTCCGTTTTTTGGAGGAGTTGTTTTACGCCTTCTTCACTTAAAAACTTAATTAATGCTTTGTTTTTAGGCAAACCGCGGTGTACGCGCAACAATAGAAAACCACCTTCTTTTTGGTCACCTTCCTTAATTAACCGCTTCGCTTCCGCCAATACGCCTGTTAAGTGTTGCCGTTGTTTTTGTACAATGTCTGCTACTTTTGGTTTTAATTCTGTAAACTCATGTCTATCACCTTCTGGTACAGGACCAGATATGATTAAAGGTGTACGAGCATCATCTATTAAAACAGAATCCACCTCATCTACAATAGCATAATGATGCGGGCGTTGCACTAAATCTTTTGGCGTATGCGCCATATTATCTCTTAGGTAATCAAAACCAAATTCGTTATTGGTGCCATAGGTAATATCTGAATTGTAAGCCGCTCTTCTGCCTTGAGAATTGGGTTGGTGATTGTCTATACAATCCACAGAAAGCCCATGAAATTGAAATAACGGCGCCATCCAAGCACTATCCCTTTTTGCCAGATAATCATTGACTGTTACCAAGTGCGCACCTTTGCCAGAAAGGGCGTTTAAGTAAAGCGGTAGGGTAGCCACTAAAGTTTTACCTTCTCCTGTTTGCATTTCTGCAATTTTACCTTGGTGCAATGCAATACCACCTATGAGCTGTACGTCATAATGTATCATGTCCCAAGTAACTTCCTTGCCAGCTGCGTTCCAAGAGTTTTTCCAAATGGCGTTGTCTCCTTCTAAAGTTACATAGTCTGCGTCGCCAGACAATTGTCTGTCAAACTCATTAGCTGTAACGGTAAGTGTAGGGTTGTTGGCAAAACGTTTGGCAGTTTCTTTGACTACTGCAAACGCTTCTGGTAGAATTTCATTTAAAACGTCTTCAGAAAGTTTATAGGCCTCTTCATTCAGCTTGTCTATTTCTGTATAGATTTCTTCGTTCCTATCTATATCTGTAGAGGCTTCTGCTTCTTGCTCTAATGCTTGTATTTGTTCGTTAACACCAGCGCAGCGTTCTGCAATCTTATCTTTAAACTCTTGGGTTTTTTGTCTTAGTTGGTCATGGCTAAGGCTCTCTAGCGCCTGCTCAAAAGATTTTATCTTCTTTACTAAAGGTTGTAAGGCTTTTACATCTTTCTCGGATTTATCCCCTACAAAAACCTTTAGTACAGCGTTTAATATGCTCATGAATTAATATTTGTTTAGTTTCAGCAAAAGCTGTTCCATTGTCCAGAAGGACAAAAAATTGGTTACTAGGCTGCCAAAATTACATAAAAAAAAGCCTCTAAAAGAGACTTTTTATTGAGTTGTTTTACTAAAGGATGTTAATACTCATCCTCATTCCATAAGTAATCTTCTTCGGTTGGGTAGTCTGGCCAAATCTCTTCTATGGATTCATATATCTCTCCACCTTCTTCTTCCATAGATTGTAGGTTTTCTACAACCTCTAAAGGGGCTCCTGTTCTAATAGCGTAATCTATAAGCTCATCTTTAGATGCTGGCCAAGGTGCATCACTTAAATAAGAAGCCAATTCTAAAGTCCAATACATAGCAATGGTCTGATTTTAAAATTTTTGCAAAAATAATTTTTAAACCCTAAGTTCCAAGGATTTTCCAATTTAATTAAAGATTATTTTTAACATTTCAAAATTGAAACGGTAAAATTCTCAATTTATTGGTCGACTTTGGTCGGAATCCATTTCACCTCTTCGGCTTTTAATTCTTTTGACAACATCCGTGCCAACACAAATAAATAATCTGATAAACGATTTACATAGGCTAAAACGGTCTCTGGAACCGCTTGTTCTTCGTTTAAATAAGATATCATACGTTCTGCACGTCTACATACCGTACGTGCAATATGACAGTATGACACTGTAGTATGGCCGCCAGGTAATATAAAGTGTGTCATTTCTGGCAATTCATCATTCATTCGGTCCATTTCCTGCTCTAAAACGGCAATATCTTCTGCGCTTATTCTTGGAATTTTAAGCCGATTATCTTTATTGGGCTCGGTAGCTAATATGGCTCCTAAGGTAAATAGTTGGTGTTGTAACTGTGTTAAAAAATCCTTGTAAAACGTAGGTATTTCTTGGTCTCTTATAAGCCCTAGATACGAATTAAGCTCATCAATAGTTCCGTAACTTTCTATTCTAATATGGTGCTTAGGCACTCGTTTTCCTGTAAATAGAGCGGTGGTAGCCTTGTCACCTGTTTTAGTATAAATTTTCATGCAATTCTTTTCAGTTGTCAAAATGTTTCTCTTCAACTAGTTATCAAACCTACGTTTATCATCCATGAACTTTCTAGACTTTCTATTGCGTTGGTTCCGCTTGTTGTTAAAAAGGATAATAAAATACACCAAGGCTAAACCTCCTAGAATAAAATATATGGTGTTGTTCATCTTTTTGTTTTAAAATTAAGGCATTAAATTCTTATCGTGAAATGCTCTTTTTCTTGCTCTTTGCGGATAAATAAAATTCCGCACCAGAAAGCATCAATACTAACTGTAATATCTTTTGTGTTAATAAGTTGTTTCCAATCCCTTTTATTAGTTTTAAAAAGATTTGTAATAACAAAAACAGTGTCATTATGAATTTCTCCTTTTTCCATAAGGAAATCAAAATTGATTTGAGGTAATTCTTCTACAAGAACCAAATCATAAGGGGGGCTACCAAAAATTACATGTGGGTAGCATGCAGCTATTTCCTTTTTAAATTCTGCATGACCGTGCCAGAGGACATGCTTAATATTGAAATAGGGTATGCTTTTTAAGACTAAATTTTTTGTTCTATTGTAATGTCTTCTCGGTCTTTTATACAAGCACTTTGTGAGTAAATTATATACAAACGGACTATGTACGCCATGCTGGTTGGTAGACTTTACCAAGAAACTTAAATATGTGATAAAGTTAGCAATCATTAGCCTTCTAAAATAGAAGAAAGGTGAAACCACCGTTCTGTTTTGGCTTCAATTTCAGCTTCTACTTCTCCTAATTCAATAGATAGCGATGTAATTTGCTCCCCATCTAAAGTTTCGTCTGTAAATTTTTGCTGTAGTTCTTCTTTTTTCTTTTCTAGTTTCTGAATTTCTTTTTCTAAGTTTTTGTACTCCTTTTGTTCCATGTAGGTTAACGTAGGGGTATCTTCTTTAGTTTTCCAGTTGGCTTTTTCAGAGGCTACATTGTTTTCTCTTTTTTCTTCTCTTGCTTCTTGCAAGCGGCTACTCTCATACACCCTATAATCCGTATAATTGCCAGGGAAATCTTCTATTAAACCATCGCCTTTAAAAACAAATAAGTGATCCACTATTTTGTCCATAAAGTAGCGGTCGTGAGATACCACAATTAAACAGCCCGGAAAATCTAGAAGAAAGCTTTCTAAAACGTTTAAAGTGACAATGTCTAAATCGTTGGTAGGCTCATCTAAAATTAAGAAGTTGGGATTTTGAATTAATACGGTACACAGATATAATCTTTTACGTTCTCCTCCGCTTAACTTTTCTACAAAATCATATTGTTTTTTACGGTCAAAAAGAAAGCGTTCTAACAATTGCTGCGCAGAAATTTGTCTACCTTTTTTAAGTGGAATATAGTCGCCAAACTCTCTAATAACATCAATTACTTTTTGGCCTTCCTTAATTGTAATTCCTTTTTGAGTATAATAGCCAAACTTAACTGTTTCTCCTACTACAATTTTACCGGAGTCTAACTTTTCGCCCCCTGTTAGTACATTTAAAAAAGTAGATTTTCCTGTTCCATTTTTGCCAATAATGCCAACACGCTCCCCTTTAGTAAAACTGTAGTCAAATTTTTGAAGCATTACCTTATTTCCAAAACTTTTGGTAAGATTGTGTAGTTCTACAATCTTGCTGCCCAAACGTTCCATATTGAGTTCTAATTGCACCTCGTGCTCCTTTCTACGCTGGTGTGCTAAAGATTTTATTTTGTAAAAATCGTCTATTCTAGATTTAGATTTAGTAGTACGGGCTTTAGGCTGTCTCCGCATCCAATCTAACTCTTTCTTAAACAAAGATTTATTTTTATGTTGTTCTACGGCTTCTCTTTCTAGGCGCTCTCCTCGCTTTTCTAAATAATAACTGTAATTACCCTTATAACTGTATAATTGGTTGTTGTCTAGCTCTATAATCTCATTACATACACGTTCTAAAAAATAGCGGTCGTGCGTTACCATAAAAAGCGTAATGTTCTCTTTTCTAAAAAACTCCTCTAACCACTCAATCATTTCTAAATCTAGGTGGTTGGTGGGCTCATCTAAAATTAGGAGTTCTGGTTTATTAATTAGGGCGTTAGCAAGAGCTAAACGTTTTTTTTGCCCGCCAGAGAGCACTTTTACTTTTACATCTAAATCGGTAAGGTTTAATTTAAATAATATTTGCTTGTATTGGGTTTCAAAATCCCAAGCATGGTGGCGCTCCATAGCATCGAACGCCTTTTGATATTGCTCTTGGTCTTCTGGATTAGCAATAGCCTCTTCATAAGCCGCTATTACAGTAAGGATTTCGTTTCCAGATGCAAAGATGGTTTGTTCAATGGTAAGTTCCGGGTTTAAATCTGGCTCTTGTTCTAAAAAAGAAACCTTAATTCCTTTTCTGGTATTTATTTGTCCTGTTTCTGAGGTGTCTTTGCCTGATAAGATGCGTAAGATAGAAGTTTTTCCACTGCCGTTTTTGGCAATTAATGCAATTTTCTGGTCCTTATTTATACCAAAAGAGATATCAGAAAACAAAACTACCTCGCCATAGCTTTTAGAAATGTTTTCTACCGTCATTAAATTCATCTTACCCTATTTTATTTTATTGTAAAGGAACAAATATCGGATGGATAATGCTGCCATCAAAAATAGATTTAGAGGTGATATGGCGTGGATGCCAAAAGTCCACAAAAGAATTATAATTACAATTCCGCCTAGAGCTACCAATAAATAAGTTTTTAGCCATTTTGGAAACCCAGTAGATTTGCTAACTATAAAGGCCATATAGGTGTTAAATGGTAAAAGCCAAATAAAATTTAGATTAAAACGTGTAACCTCATGGTCAGTAGCTAACCATAGTAATAGAATAAAACAGCCTGCGATACCACTTAAAAAGAACAAGCTAAAATCTAATATTTTGCTTCTAAATCCATGCTTTCTGTCCAAATAGGTTATGGCAATAACTAGTCCTAAAAGAATTAGAAACCAAAACAATGGCGTAGTGATAAAAATGCTACCCTTTTTTACTTCTGGGTACTCTAAAACCGTGCGCTCCCTTTTAACTATAGGTTGGTCATCTATAGTGGTGTTTTTTAATTGTTCATGGGCGTAATATGGTAGAAACATTTGTTCTACCGCACTTGCCTTACGGTCAGTAATACCGCCAAAAGCTAAATCTATCCCAAAAGCGCCCCATGAGTTAATGGGTATAAACTCGTGGACTAAATTTCTAAAGGTTTTTTGTTCAGTAAGGTGATGGTCTTTAAAAGTTATGCGACTCCCAAATTGATTTTTAAGGACGACCCCGGTAATGCTAGAGCAATTGTTAAATAGAGGGTCATATAAATATTCTCTGTTCTCTGGCAGATAATTCTGTTCAAAAAACTGAAACATCTCATTTGTTTCTTTTGGTGTTAAATTCAAGATTTGTTCCTTTACCCATCGCCTATCAAGTTCATATTCATACAAGAAGCGGTCAAAGCTCCGTCTGCTAAGGGAGTAAATTAATTTCCCTTTTGTGAAATTGAGGTAAAAATTAGGCCTATTAAAATCGAACGTGCCATAATTGTAAATTACATCAATACCTTGTGCAGGGTCCTGTACTCTAAAAGCAGAATGTCCAAAGGAGTAATACAAAACATCACCCGCTCCACAAGTCATTACGCTTATTGTAGCCTTGTCAGACAAGGTAATTTGCTGTGCAAATGTCCATTTAAAACTCAGTAAGCACAACAGTATAAGGAGGTAGAAAGTTCTTTTCATAATCTGATATGCGCAAATATCCATATAATTGTTAATTGTTAAAAAAGTACAGTGCTTATATGCCTGTTTTTTAGCTTATTTTTACCAAAACACTAGTAGATGAAACAATACATTCCTAATTTAATTACGCTTCTTAATCTTTTTTGCGGTTGTGTTGCCATACTCTTTGCTGTAAAGAATCAGTTAGATTTGGCTGCTGCATTTGTGGTTTTAGGAATTATATTTGATTTTTTTGATGGATTTGCAGCACGATTGTTAAATGTTTCTAGTGAAATAGGAGTACAGTTAGATTCTCTAGCTGATATGGTAACGAGTGGCGTAGTCCCAGGAATCGTAATGTATCAACTACTAAGTATGGCTCAGGTGGGGGGCTGGAATGTAGATGTATTTGGAGTGCACTCATCTGTAGCTCTTTTGCCTCTCTTTGGTTTTGTAATTACATTGGCATCTGCCTACCGTTTAGCTAATTTTAATGTGGATGAGAATCAAGTTTCTTCTTTTATAGGCCTGCCAACACCTGCTAATACCTTGATGGTGTTGTCTTTACCATTAATTTTGCTATTTCAGCATAATGATACTTTGAATTCTATCATTTTAAATCAATGGTTTTTGTTAGGTTTTACTGTTCTCAGTGCCTATTTGCTAAATGCGAAGATTGCATTATTTGCATTAAAGTTTAAGAACTGGGATTTTAAAGAGAATGGTGTAAAATATCTGTTTTTGATTGGGAGTTTGATTCTCTTGCTTACCCTAAAATATTTAGCAATACCCATAGTGATATTGCTTTATATAGGGCTGTCTTTAGTTTCTAAAAAGTAAGGGGTTTAGAATTCTAGCTTCTTTTTACGTAGTTCAAAGTTTTGACCCAAATACACTTTACGTACCATTTCGTCTTGTGCCAAATCTTCTGGAATACCTGCTTTCAAGATTCCACCTTCAAACATCAAATAAGAACGCTCTGTAATGGCTAACGTTTCTTGTACGTTGTGGTCTGTGATAAGAATACCTATATTCTTATTTTTTAGCTGCGCTACAATCCGCTGAATATCTTCTACGGCTACAGGGTCTACACCAGCAAAAGGCTCATCTAACAAGATGAATTTTGGGTCTGTAGCCAAGGCTCTTGCAATTTCGGTTCGTCTACGTTCCCCACCAGATAGCAAGTCACCTCGGTTTTTACGTATATGCCCAAGGCTAAATTCATCTATCAAAGACTCCATCTTCATGTGCTGTTCTTTTTTAGAAAGATTGGTAGTTTGCAACACACTTAAAATGTTATCTTCTATACTTAGTTTTCTAAAGACAGAAGCTTCTTGCGCCAAATATCCTATACCGTTTTGTGCACGCTTATACATGGGAAACTCGGTTATTTCCATGTCGTTTAAAAATATCTTTCCACCATTGGGTTTAATAAGCCCAACAATCATGTAAAAAGAGGTGGTTTTACCAGCGCCGTTTGGGCCTAGAAGACCAATAATTTCGCCTTGTTTTACTTCTAAAGATATACCTTTCACTACCTTACGGCCGCGATAGGATTTCATAATATTGTCTGCGCGTAGAATCATAATGGATAGTCAAAGCTAACCAAACCAACTGAAATGCCTAGTAGGTTTGTGAAAAAATTAGTTCTCGTTTTCTTCCAAAGCTTCCCAATACTCGTAGGCCCTTCTTAAGTGTGGAATCACAATGGTGCCACCAACTAAAGTTGCTATACCTAAAGTTTCCATTACTTCTTCTTTAGTTGCTCCGTTTTCCTTAGAACTTTCTAAATGGTATTTAACGCAATCATCACAGCGTAATACTGCTGATGCCACTAACCCTAAAAGCTCTTTGGTTTTAATGTCTAATGCCCCTGGCATAAAAGCGTTGGTGTCTAGATTAAAAATCCGTTTGATTAATTTATTGTTATCACCTAGAATTTTATCATTCATTTTTGCCCTGTAGGCATTAAATTCTTCTACTTGATTAGCCATTTTTTGCTGCTTTTTCTTTTTTAAGGTCGCGCTTAATTACCACGCCTGAAATATAAATACTTACTTGATATAAAATAAGAACTGGTATGGCCACCACTATTTGGCTGGCTACATCTGGAGGTGTAATAACTGCAGAAAGTATAAGAACCACAACCAGTGCTATTTTACGGTATTTCTTGAGAGTTTCTGGAGTAACTAGTCCAATTTTAGTTAGGAAAAAGATAATTATCGGGAGCTCAAACATTATACCACATGCAATAACAGATGCTCTTACAGTAGAGATAAAAGAACTAATGTCTATCTCATTAGTAACCTCTTTACTAACTTGGTACGTTCCTAAAAAATTTATAGATAAGGGAGCAACTACGTAGTACCCAAATAAAACACCTAAAAAGAATAAAAAGGAGGCAACAAATATGAAGCCTTTACTGTATTTGCGTTCTTTCTCGTACAATCCAGGACTTATAAATTTCCATAGTTCATATAACAAATAGGGAAAGCCAAGAATAAATCCAGCCCAGATAGAGGTCCAAATATGCGCGGAAAACTGCCCTGCCATTGTTCTGTTTTGTATGGAAAAAGGGAGCGACTCTCCACAAAACTCAGAATCAATACCAAAGGTAGTCGCTATTTTGCAAAAGAATTTATAGGTGGGGAAGTCCATTTTTTTAGGACCAAAAATGACGGTGTCAAAGATAAAATCTTTCATAACAAATGCTACACAGCCAATGATAACAATGGCTAATGTGGAGCGTATCAAGTGCCATCTTAGTTCTTCTAAGTGGTCAAGGAAAGACATTTCGTTAGGGTCCTTTGCTACTTTTGCCATTAAGTTATTCCTTCGTTTATAAGATTATGAATATGTATAACACCCTTGTACTCGTTATCTTGTACTACTAAAAGCTGAGAAATTCCGTGTTTCTTTAGGAGTTCCATGGCTTTTACTGCTAAGATATCAGCTTCTATAGTTTTAGGAGCTCTGGTCATAATATCTTTTGCGGTTAGGGTGCTTATATTATCGTGTTTATTTAACATCCTACGGATATCACCATCGGTCACCACACCAACAACCTCCTTGTTTTCCATTACGGCCGTTACCCCTAACATTTTCTTAGAGATTTCTACAATAACCTCTTTAACGCTAGCATCTGCCGCTACTATAGGTTTTTCATTAGTCTCTACGATGTCTGCTACCCTCAAATACAAGCGTTTGCCTAAAGAACCTCCTGGGTGGTATTTAGCAAAATCTTCTTTACCAAATTCTCTCAATTCTAGCAAGCAAATGGCTAAAGCATCTCCCATAACCAATTGCGCGGTTGTACTTGTGGTTGGTGCTAAATTGTTTGGGCAAGCCTCTTTTTCTACATAGGTGTTCAAAACAAAATCTGCCTGTTTAGCTAAAACTGATTCTGCGTTACCGGTTAAACCAATTAAAGTATTGCCACCTCTTTTTATAAGAGGAATGAGCATCTTAATTTCTTCCGTATTGCCACTTTTAGATAGGCAAATAACCACATCATTATTCTGTATGGTACCAAGGTCTCCATGGATAGCATCGGCAGCATGCATAAATATAGAAGGTGTACCTGTAGAATTTAAAGTTGCTACTATTTTAGAGGCAATGAGCGCGCTTTTACCTACGCCAGAAATAACTACCCTTCCCTTACTATTAAAAATGGCAGTAACGGCACCTTCAAATTGTGTATCTAAAAAGGGAATTAAATCAAGTATGGCTTTGCCCTCGTTCTCTATAGTTTTGCGGGCAATTTCTAGAATTGCTTTGTTAGCGTTCAATGTTGTTGTGCTATTATGGGTTGTAATCTAAAAGAATGTATTATCTTTAATTTTACAAAATTAAACAAAGAAATCTGTATAGTTTATATAAAAAGGACGCTTGGATAAAAACTATGACCAAATCCTCTCATCTTGACCAACTTAATTGTTTGTCCTTTTTAAACTGAAATTAGAGAATGAGTGCTATTGCAATGGAATTACAGAACGCATTAAAGAAGTATTTTGGTTTTTCACAGTTTAAAGGACTTCAAGAACAAGTAATCACCAATATTTTAGAAGATAAAGACACGTTTGTAATAATGCCTACAGGTGGTGGTAAATCGCTTTGCTATCAATTACCTGCATTAATGCAAGATGGAACGGCAATTGTGGTTTCTCCTTTAATCGCCTTAATGAAAAATCAGGTCGATGCGATAAGAGGGGTGTCATCAGAACAAGGTATTGCCCATGTATTAAATTCGTCTTTAACTAAAACAGAAATTAAACAGGTTAAGAATGATATATCCTCAGGGGTTACAAAATTACTGTATGTAGCTCCAGAAAGCTTAACCAAAGATGAGAACATAGCGTTTTTACGTAGCGTTCAATTATCTTTTGTTGCGGTGGACGAAGCACATTGTATCTCTGAATGGGGACATGATTTTAGACCGGAATATAGAAACTTAAGGAGTATAATTTCTAGATTAGGAGATAATATTCCTATCATAGGGCTTACTGCAACGGCTACGCCAAAAGTGCAAGAAGACATCATTAAAAACTTAGGGATGGTAGATGCTAAAGTGTTTAAAGCATCTTTTAATCGTCCTAATTTGTTTTACGAAGTACGCCCTAAAACTAAAACAGTAGATGCAGATATAATTCGTTTTATTAAGCAAAACGAAGGCAAATCTGGGATTGTATATTGTCTTAGTAGAAAACGCGTAGAGGAGTTAGCGCAAGTATTGCAAGTAAACGGTATAAGCGCAGTGCCCTATCATGCGGGATTTGATGCTAAAACTAGAGCCAAATACCAAGACATGTTTTTGATGGAAGATGTAGATGTTGTGGTGGCTACTATTGCCTTTGGTATGGGTATAGACAAGCCTGATGTTCGTTTTGTCATTCATCATGATATTCCTAAAAGTATAGAGAGTTACTACCAAGAAACAGGTAGAGCGGGTAGAGATGGTGGCGAAGGCCATTGTTTGGCATACTATGCGTACAAAGATGTGGAAAAACTAGAAAAATTCATGTCTGGGAAGCCTGTAGCGGAACAAGAAATTGGTCATGCTTTATTACAAGAGATAGTTGCCTATGCAGAGACTTCCATGTCTAGAAGAAAATTCATTTTACATTATTTTGGAGAAGAGTTTGATGAGGTGAATGGGGAAGGAGCAGACATGGATGATAATGCTCGCAATCCCAAACCAAAAGAGGAGGCCCAAGAAAATGTGCTAAAACTTTTACGTACAGTATCAGAAACAAATGAAAAGTTCAAAACTAAAGAGATTGTAAAAACCCTAGTGGGGAAAACTAATGCACTAATAACATCTCATAAAACCAATGAACGTGAGGTTTTTGGTATAGGTGCTGATAGAGAAATTGGCTATTGGATGGCGCTCACTAGGCAAGTATTAGTTGCAGGCTATCTAAAAAAAGAAATAGAACGGTACGGCGTATTGGGAGTTACTAAAGAGGGTAAGGATTTTATGCAAAATCCTAGCTCTTTTACGATGACCTTGGATCATGAATATTCTGAGGCGGTCAATGATAACATCATTACAGCAGGCAAAGGAGCTGGTGCTAGTACGGACGAAAATCTTTTAAAACTGTTAAAGGATTTACGCAAAAAAGAAGCAAAAAAGAATGATGTACCACCATTCGTTGTGTTTCAAGACCCTTCCTTAGAAGATATGGCACTTAAATATCCTATTTCTATGGAAGAATTACTCAATATCCACGGAGTAGGAGAAGGTAAGGCTAAAAAATATGGGAAACCGTTTGTTGCCTTGATTAATAACTATGTGACGGAGAATGATATTGTTAGGCCAGAAGATTTAGTGGTGAAAAGCACTGGAGCCAATTCTGGATTGAAACTATACATCATACAAAATGTAGATAGAAAATTACCCTTAGATGATATCGCTTCTGCAAAAGGATTAGAGTTGCCTGAATTGATTAAAGAAATGGAACAGATTGTCTTTAGTGGTACCAAGCTTAATTTAGGCTATTGGATAGATGAGATTTTAGACGAAGACCAACAAGAAGAAATTCACGATTACTTTTTAGAAGCGGAAACCGATAGTATTTCCGCAGCTATGGAGGAGTTTGATGGAGACTATGAAGACGAAGAACTGCGTTTATATCGCCTTAAATTTATAAGCGAAGTAGCGAACTAGTTTATAATGGAGAATTATCAATATCAAAAAAAGCCCTTGAATTTGTTCAAGGGCTTTTTATTATGAGAAAATTGAATCTTTAATCTAATTCAATTCCTAATTGCTCATAAACTTCTCTCTGTTGTTCCATATAGCCTTCCCAGCCGCCAGCAGATATAATTTGGAAAATGCCTAATCCAAGAACTAGAATACCTAAAACCAAGCCTACAATTGCCAATATTCTGGCTGTATTTACTTGACTATAGTTAGAATATTGTTCAGGAGCAAGTGCATATGTCTTTTTATCTTTATTAGCTAATACTAGTGCTATAGCAGAAAGGATAATACCACCAATACCAGCACTAAAACAGCAGCATAGATAGCCAAAAATGCTAAGTACGATAGAAATGGTTGCATTAGGTAACTTTTGTTGTTCCATAAGAAATTGTTTAATGTAAAAGTTTGATTATATAGTTGATTATTATTAACCCTACAGTAGCGAAACTAAAAATATTGATTAGCAAGGTTACATTTTTTTTAGGACTTAACTTGCTAAAAATGAATAAACCTAATAGCGGAATTAAGGTGTATATCGCCGGATACATAAAAAAAGCATCTATAAATTCACCTCTAAGCAATAGTGCAATAGATCGTTGCAATCCACAGCCAGGACACTCTATCCCAAAGAGCTTTTTATTCATACATGGTAGCATGAATTTTTCTAAGGAGGCATGTAATGCTAACATAGAATTTAAGTTTCGGTTTTAATCAGGTTCAAATTACTATTATTTTTGAACTAGAAAACAGATAAGGTTAAAATTGTTTTAACAAATATGTTTAAAAAAGGAGATTCGGTAGAGGTGTTAGACGAGCCCATTAAAGGTAACGTCATCGCTATCAATAATAATCAAATTACAATAGAAACCGAAGATGGTTTTCCATTAACTTTTTCTGCTAAGCAATTGGTTAAAGTGGCTGGGGAAATTAAAGTAAGTAATTTTGAGGCTTTTCAAGTCCAAAAACAAAAAGACCGCCCACAGAAAAAGCGCAAACCTGTTGTTAAGCCAAAGGAACGTAATGCTCCTAAAATGGAGGTAGACTTACATATACACCAACTTACCAAATCTGTAAGGGACCTAACTAATTTTGATATGTTGAACCTTCAGTTAGATACTGCAAAACGTCAGTTAGAATTTGCAATCAACAAACGCATACAAAAAGTTGTCTTTATCCATGGAGTGGGAGAGGGCGTATTAAAAGAGGAGTTACACTATCTATTTGGCAGGTATAGCAATGTGTCTTATTATGATGCCGACTACAAAAAATACGGCCTCGGAGCCACGGAAGTATATATTAGCCAAAATGGTTAATTACTCGTAGTGGTAATTACGCCAAACTCATTGATAGTTAAATCTGTAATTCGCTCTTTGTTATCATTTTCTAATGTGATGCCTTGTAATTGAATCGTATGCTCAAAGGTAGTCTCATCTACAGCAACAGTGGTAATTAAGACCTGACCATCAGAAGCTTCTATCTCTTCTGTTACTGTTGGTGTGGCAGGCGGAAAATCTGAGCAGAAGTATGCGCTAGTCACATTATCAGAAAATATTCGGTAGGTTAATTGGGAACCGCTAGTGCCAATGTTACTGGTTATGGTACTTGAGCTAGCTTCGTTTTTTAGTAAACCGCTTGCTAATTTTAATATAAGGGCTTGGTCGTCATTTAGTTTAAAAAATAGCGTTGTACTTGTGGTAAGTGTACCACAATTTTGTGGGTCAACACTATCAAAATCAATGGTTTCTATTTGTAAATCGCCGTCGCTGCAGGCTATAAAGCTGCCCAAGGCCAAAAGTAAAAGTACTCGTTTCATGTTTTCAAATTTAAAGCAAATACATTTTATGCCGCAGGGCAAGCACATCAAATTTAGAAGTAATTAACAGAAGAATGGCTAATTTTGCTTTTTAGAAAATACGGATAGATGCAACAGGTTTACTTAGATAATGCGGCCACAACCCAAGTAAGACAAGAGGTTATTGTTAAAATGCAAGAAGCTTTAGCGACTGTTTACGGCAATCCTTCTTCTACACATAGTTTTGGTAGGTCTGCTAAAACAGTTGTAGAAAAAGCAAGAAAGACCATTGCTAAGTATATAAATGCGCACCCTGCAGAAGTTATTTTTACATCTGGGGGTACAGAGGCGGATAATATGATATTACGTTGCGCTGTAAGGGATTTAAATGTTGAAACTATAATTACCTCTAAAATAGAGCATCACGCCGTGTTGCATACGGTAGAAGAATTGGCTAAGGAATACCAAGTAAAATTACATTTTGTGCAAATAGATGCTTATGGTAATCCAGATTTAAACCATTTAGAATCTTTGTTAGCTAAAGATGAGACCAAAAAGTTGGTTAGTTTAATGCATGTAAATAATGAAATAGGGAATCTGTTAGATTTGCATACAGTTGGTAATTTGTGTCAAAAATATGGTGCACTATTCCATTCAGACACGGTACAATCTTTAGGTCATTATCCTTGGAACTTTAAAGAAACACCTATTCATTTTTTAACCGCTGCAGCTCATAAATTTCATGGACCAAAAGGTATTGGTTTTGCTGTAATTAAAAGAAATTCTGGGTTAAAACCACTACTATTTGGCGGTTCACAAGAGCGTGGCTTTAGAGCAGGTACAGAGTCCTTTCATAATATTGTTGGGCTAGAAGAAGCATTTACCATTTCTTACGACTCGTTGGCAGAAGAAATGGCCTACGTTAAAGAATTAAAGGCACATTTTATTAATGGTTTAAAAAGAGAATTGCCAGGGGTGGCTTTTAATGGCTATTCTGCAGATATGGATAAAAGTACCTATACTTTAGTCAATGTTAGGTTACCGTTTAATGAGCAAAAGTCTTTAATGCTTCTATTTCATCTAGATTTAAAAGGGATTGCTTGCTCCAAAGGTAGTGCATGCCAATCGGGGAGTGATTTAGGGTCTCATGTATTGACTGAGATTTTACCAGAGGAAGAACTTAAAAAGCCGTCGCTTAGATTTTCTTTTTCTAAATACAATACTATAGAAGAGTTAGATTATACCATTAGTATACTTAAAGAATTTGCCAATAGCTAGTTATTCTTTCTACGCTTCTTTTCTTTATCATATGGAAACTTTCTAGAAGCTGCTTTCATCATTTTGTCAATTAACTCGGTTGTGTTTTTTCCAGTTTTTTTTGTGATGGCCTTTTCGTATTTCCAAAGTAGTTTTCCAGTATCGCCATCTGCAATTTTAATGCCGATACGACCGTAATTGGCATCACCTCTAAAATAATCAAAGAAGCTAAACTCTGTAGATACGCCCTTAGAAAGTAAAACATTAAGGTCTAGGCTACCACTGATAATACCATCTACACCCAATATTTTGGACAGCTCTTTAGTGCTATACACATCTAAATTAGTGTAATCTATACCCTTTTCTTTTAAAATACGGTTGGTTTCCTTGGTTTCTTGAAAATCTACATTAAATTTCTTTTTCTTCTTGCGAATAGAAAAATATGTTTCTAAAGCATTTTGCACAGCATATGCTTCTCTTTCAGTAAGCGATTTTAATTCTTCTCCTGGACTTTGTTCTAGCTCTAATTGGGTGATAAAAGGTAAAATGGCTAGTATTTGGTGGTCATCCGTAAGGTCGTCAAAAGAAGCGCTCTCATAAATATTTTTCTGTGCATCAACTGTAAAACCTAGAAAAAGTAAACTAACTAAAAGTAAATATCGAATCATGAGTTCATTAAAAACGCATATTCATTTTTAAATTGAATAAGCGAGAGGTTAAAAAATTGGGTACCGCAATTTGATTTTGGCTTTCTACATCTCTAACCCATGTGTTTGTAATGCTATTTTGATTGTTAAAGAGGTTAAAAATTTCAAAACCTACATCTAACTCTTTAAAAACGGCCAACCAATGGTCTTTAGGTCTGTTAGAATTTCCGTCCGCAAAAATATAGGAAATTCCTAAATCCACCCGTCTATAGTCTCTTAATCTACGTTGAAACTCATAAGGATTTTCATAGTTAGGCGAGCCACCTGGCACTCCTGTATTATAAATAAGATTCAGGTATAATTTTATATTGGGTATTGTAGGCATATAATCTTGGAATAACACTCCAAATTTTAATCGCTGGTCGGTTGGCCTAGCAATATAGCCACGGTTGTTCCAATTTTCTTCTGTTTTTAAATATCCTACGCTCACCCAAGAATCTGCGCCAGGAACAAAGGTGCCGTTTAATCTTAAGTCCACACCGTACGCGTACGCCTTTGCAATATTAGCCGCAGCATAGCGGATGCGTACATCTTCTATAGTATAAGGGTTTACGTTATTTAAGTGTTTATAATAAGCTTCACTAATCAATGTAAAAGGACGAGAAAACCACTGAAAGGAATACTCATTACCTATAACTAGGTGTGTTGAGCGTTGTTCCTGTACAGAAGGCTGCACTATGCCTCTAAAGTTTCGCATTTCTCTATAAAATGGAGGTTGTTTATAACTCCCTACAGCAATTCTAAATAAGGCATCTTGTTCCCAGTTTGGTTTTATAGAAAACTGGGCTCTTGGACTAAAAAAAAGATGTGAGTTATTGTTGCCATTCTCCACACGAGAGTTCCAATAATGACCACGAATGCCAAGGTTGTAATAAATGTCATGGTTGCCCCATTGCGTTCTATTTTCCCATTGTAAATAAGCACTTAAACGGTCTGTCTTAACGTAATTTAGGGCTGCTACCTGTTCAAAAGGGATTATGGCGCCGGTAAATGGTTCTTCTGGCTGGTTATTAGGTATTGCCGTATTTGGAGGTCTTAAAGAAAAACCTGCAGAATCTAAGAAAGTCGCCTCTTGTAGCTGGTCTCTAAAATCTTCTAAACTAAATTTTACACCCCATCTAAATTGTTGGCTATCATTTTTAATTATCCCTTTATGTTCTAAATTTAAAATCAGGGCATCCAATTCGTTCCTAGCTCTACTTAGTTGAGCGCCTATACTTCTTGCATTTACTGCTTGTCCAAAATCAGTAGTCCCCAAATTATTTGCCACTTCACCAATTTGGTAGGCCGCAATAACATCAGATAGTTCACTCTCATTAGTATGGTAGGCACTGGCAATAACATCTAATTTTACATTGTCTTTTGGTAAAATACTTGCTTTTAGGGCTCCAAATTCAGTTTGGTATTGTGTTTTTTCTTTTCCATCATAATAAACAATTAAAGCCTTGGGCTCATTTATGGTGCCAAAATTAGTTTGCCTAGCTATAGGCGTATTGGTGTAATTGTTAAGTGCTACATGCCCCAAAACATTAAAAGAAAGAGTGGGGCTCACTTTAAAAATAAATTGAGATTGAGCATCTAAAAATCGAGGTCTTACTGTAGTTTGCGTTTGTTGACTATTTACAAAAAGGCTATTATCTCTGTAGCGTACGCCAGTGATACTGCTTACATTTTTGTTTTTAGAAATCGTTTCTAAAGTACTGCCGAATCCAAGAAAGCTAGCATTGGCGGCAACTGAAAATTGAGTTGGCCTCTTATAGGTTATTTCTAGTACAGAAGACAAGCGGTCACCATGTTTGGCTTGGAAACCACCTGCAGAAAAATCTACCTTAGAAACCATTTGTGGATTTATAATACTAAGACCTTCTTGTTGCGCAGACCGAATTAAAAAGGGACGATATACCTCTATTCCGTTAATATATATAAGGTTTTCATCAAAGTTGCCACCTCTTACATTGTATTGTGTGCTGAGTTCGTTGTTAAAATAAACTCCAGGAAGTAGTTTTAGTATGTTTTCTACTCCGGCGTTGGCAGCAGGAATTTTACGTACAAGTTCTGGAGCTATGGAGGTAATACCTTTTGTAATCCTATCTCCTGTGGGGCTTACCTCTACATTCGCCATTTGTATGGCATCTGCACGTAACACGGGATTAAATTCAAACGTTTCATTCGTGTTTAAAACCAAATTATTTACGGTAATTGTTTTAAAACCAATGTGTGTAAAAGTCAGTTGTAGGTTTTTATCTGCTATAACCTCTAATAAGTAACTGCCATCGCTGTTGGTTACCGTGCCATAGGGAATAGCGGTAATGTTAACGCCAGCTATGGGTTGTTGTGCTTCATCTAAAACAATACCTGTTATCACTGCGTTTTGAGCAAGAGACAAGGGTAGGGAGCAAAAGAAAACTAATAGAATTAGTAGGCCCCGATTGGTAATTTGTGCGCTATTTTCTAAAGAAAGTTTGTTCAAGTGTGGTAGTATTACCAACATTATCGGTTACCGTAACTTTTAAATTGCATTCGGTCTTATCCATAATCTTATCATCAAAAGTGTAGGTTATGGTTCGGGTCTTTGGCTCATATTCCATTAGAATCCATTCGCCATTAATTGTTGCATTATAACTGTTTATGCCACTTAAATCATCAGCAATGGTTAAGCTTAAATAACGATAATTAGTTAACCATTGTTTTGCTTTAAAATTTTTAGGCGTAATAACTGGTGGAGTTGTATCTTTTGCTATTGTATAAGTGCCAAACGTTCTAGTTCTAGCCGTAAATGTGTTGCCTCGTTTATACGTTTTGGTGTAACTCGGGGTTTGGTCACTATCTTTTAGTCTGGCTATGAATAGTTGTTTTCTTTCTTCAGCAGGGAATGCGGAAACATCAAAACTTATGGTAAAGTTTCTGTGTGCAGCGACCGTGTTATCATGAATGCCAACCGTATCTTTTCCTTTTTTTAGGTCGATGTAAAAATCGTTGTAAAACGTATTCTCAGGAAAAAAAACCTTAGCAGCACCAAGGTCAAAGCTATTGGGCTTATTGGCCAAGATATAATTATCGGTTTTTTCCACTTTTTTGGGGCTCTTAATGGCTTCTTTAGCTCCTTTGACAGGAATAATTAATTTGGTTTTATTTCCTTTGTAATCTGCTAAAAGGATTTCCACTTTATAAGATAACCCTTGCTCAATAGTAATCTTACCGTCTAGGTATAGCTGTTTATATATGCTTAATTTATTATAGGGTTCTTTAAATAATTTCTGAATTCGTTGACGGTGTTTACCAAAATGTTTGTAATCTATTAACGTATTGATGTAGCGTGATTCCGCAAAAGAAAAGGTTTCAAAATCAAACTCAGAGTATACTTTTCCGTTTACAATTTGTTTTACAGAATAAACACCATTTTTATTTGCGGCCATATCTAAACGGTCAAATCCATTAACTCCAAAACCAATGGTGCCTAAAGCAGTAACTTCATCCGCCAAAAAACTACCATCTTTTTGTTTGGTAAAATTAATTTGTAACTGATTCTCACTTCCGTTTATATGAGCATTTTCTAAAGGATAACCATATAGCCCAAGTAAGGTGGGGTTGGTTGCATCCCTTACTTCGTAACCATATAACAACGGATTGGTGGGTTTTTCTGTAACACTGCTACGGATTTCAAAATGAAGATGAGGACCACCAGAGCTCCCCGAGTTTCCGGAATATGCAATTACATCACCTTGTTTTATTTTTAATTCACCATAATCAGGAAATACCTCTACCTCATAAGACTTTTTCTGGTATTGTATTTTTTTAATATACGCTTCTATTTCTGGACTAAATTTCTGTAAATGTGCATAGACAGAGGTATATCCATTAGGGTGTGCAACATATAGTGCTTTACCATATCCCCAATGAGATATTTTTATGCGGGTTACCGTTCCATCTGCAATGCCGTAAATTGGTAAGCCTTCCCTCAACTGAGTTTTAATATCTATCCCTGCATGAAAATGATTGGAGCGTAACTCGCCAAATGTACCAGCCAAAATTATAGGTATATCCATGGGAGACCTAAAGACATCTTGTGGATATTTTGTTTGTGCCAATGAGCTAAAAACGGATAAAAATAATACACAGATTAAGGGTATGCGCATAGCAAGGAAAAGTATTTAGGCACTAAAGTAACTATTCGCTCTCAATATAAAAAGCAGGGAAAATGTTAAGAAAGTGAAAATGTAAGAATAATGTAAAAACTATTGTAAGGTATTTTTAGGATAGTTAACTTTGTTTGAATACGCATTGCAATTTGCATATGGCCGAACTTATTGAAATAGTTGATGCTTTAGAAAACAGAATGAGCAAAGTGTTGCACAAATTAGAAGTGTTGCAGCAGCATAATTTAAGTTTAACCCAAGAGGTAAACCGTTTAAAAGGGCAACAACAGGTAGACAAAGAGGCTTTAGAGGCTTGGGAAGAAAAGTACAATTCCTTAAAACTCGCAAATTCTATGCTGGGTAGTAATACAACAAATAAAACAGAAGCAAAGCTCAAGATAAATACACTGATACGCGAAATTGATAGCTGTATAGCACAATTAGCGGAATAGTGGAGAAGGATAATATGGGGGAAAAGCTAAAAATAAAGCTTTCCATTGCGGATAGGGTCTATCCATTGACCATTGACCCTAAACAAGAGGAAGGTTTAAGAAAGGCAGCCAAAAACATAGATATGTTGGCCAAAAAATTTGAGCAAAACTATGCGGTTCGTGACAAGCAAGATGTGCTTGCCATGTGTGCATTACAGTTTGCCTCCAAAATTGAGCAAGGAGATATACAAGAAGCAGAAAGCGTTAAAGAGGCAAAAGAGAGATTAAAAGCCTTAGACCAATTGGTCCGCACTAAGCTTGGCGTAGAATAAGTTCTTTTAAATAGAAAATTGTTACTGCCCACATTGGTACTATTTTTTTGACAAACTCAACACTAATACAATTAAAAAGGGTGAGTTTGGATTGTAAAGGCATGCCTTCTTTGTCAAGGATCCCTGATCAGTCTGGTAGCCCTAAACCTGTTAATAGGAGTTTGTACAAAACTTCTTGGCTAATGTGGGCTTTTTTTTTAAATCAAACTAAATATAGAGATGGATATTACAATTATTTCAATTGTAGCGGTGATTATAGGATTAGCAATAGGTTTTGGTATTGCTAAGATGTTAGAGAAGGGAAAGGCTACTAAGACAATCGCAAATGCGAAAAAAGAAGCAGAAAAAATACTTAAAGATGCCCAGAAGGAGGGCGAAAACATAAAAAAGGATAAGATTTTCCAGGCAAAGGAAAAATTTTTAGAGCTGAAAGCGGAGCACGAGAAAGTTATAATAAACAAGGATAAGAAGATTGCAGAAGCAGAAAAACGTACTAGAGACAAAGAATCTCAAGTGGGTAGTGAATTGGCTAAGAACAAAAGGTTAAAAGATCAACTAGAGGCTGAACTAAAAGACCTTGAGCACAAAACCGACATTCTAGAAAAGAAAAAAGCAGAGGTAGACCGTTTGCATAAAAGTCAAGTACAACAATTAGAAGTTATTTCTGGATTGTCTGCAGATGAGGCTAAAGCACAATTATTAGAGTCTTTAAAAGAAACTGCAAAATCTGATGCCATGGCATTTATGCAAAGTACCATGGAAGAAGCTAAACTTACTGCACAACAGGAAGCGCGTAAGATTGTAATTAATACTATACAGCGTATTGGTACAGAGGAGGCTGTGGAAAACTGTGTCTCGGTATTCAACCTAGAGTCAGATGATGTTAAAGGTAGAATTATTGGTAGAGAAGGTAGAAACATACGGGCTATAGAGGCGGCAACAGGAGTAGAGATAATTGTTGATGATACGCCGGAGGCTATCATTCTTTCCTGTTTTGATTCGGTAAGGAGAGAAGTAGCACGTTTGTCTTTGCACCGATTGGTAACCGATGGAAGAATACACCCAGCGCGTATAGAAGAAATAGTAAAGAAAACAGAGAAGCAGATTAATGAAGAGATTGCTGAAATTGGTAAGCGTACGGTTATCGATTTGGGAATACACGGTTTGCATCCAGAACTTATAAAAGCGGTCGGTCGTATGAAGTACCGTTCTTCTTACGGTCAGAATCTATTACAACACTCGAGAGAGGTGGCAAAATTATGTGGTGTAATGGCTTCAGAATTGGGTGTTAATCCTAAACTAGCTAAACGTGCAGGTTTATTGCATGATATAGGTAAAGTTCCAAATTCTGAAGTGGATGTAGAAACACCACACGCAATTTTGGGAATGCAGTGGGCAGAAAAGTATGGAGAAAAGAAAGACGTTTGTAATGCCATTGGGGCTCACCATGATGAGATAGAGATGACTAGCTTAATATCACCTATTGTTCAAGTGTGTGATGCTATTAGTGGAGCAAGACCAGGGGCTAGAAGACAAGTGTTAGATTCTTATATACAAAGATTAAAGGACCTTGAGGATATTGCTTTTGGTTTTGGTGGTGTACAAAAGGCATATGCTATACAAGCAGGTAGAGAGTTACGTGTTATTGTAGAGAGTGAAAAAGTTAATGATGATCAAGCAGCAGAATTATCTTTTAATATCTCTCAAAAAATACAAACGGATATGACCTATCCTGGACAGGTTAAGGTAACGGTTATACGAGAAACACGCTCTGTTAACGTTGCTAAATAATATGTAAAGCCCCGAAATTACTTCGGGGCTTTTTATTATAACTTCTCGGTAATTAATTTACTCCATTTTTTTGCTAAATCAAATTCACCATTAGGTTGAATTTTTTCATTTAAATTAAAAAATTCTAATAGCAGTGGTGGTTCTCCTTCTGCTTTTGCATAAAGCTTAAGTCCTAAGGAATTAATTGTTGCTATCCTTTTACTACCTTGTTTTGTGTTTATATAAGTGTCATAGAACTCACATTTGCGGTATAATTCCAAATCTATTGTTCTTTGTTCATTATTCTTGATGAAAAAGAGAATTTTGTCGTGTGCCTCTAGCCCTATGGCCATATCTAACAATATGTCTTTTTCTACAATAGTAGCGTGTATTGGAGTAGCCATTGCAGCTAAACCTAGGGTTAATTTTTTACGATTTTTATTACTCATCTTGCTTAACCAAACAAAAGGAGATAAGGATACAATAAGTAGTAGTATCCCTATTAAGGTATTGTAATAGTCCATGATCAATATGTATTTTATGTGATACATGCGTTTAACTACCTAATAGTTAGCGCCTTTAAAACTTAGTTGTAAAGTGTATTGTTACACAAAATCATGGAAGGGGTAGACAATGTCTTCCTTAGAAAATTTAGGAAATAAAGTGTTATTTTCTAATAACTTTTGGGCAAGTTGCTGGGTTTTATTTGCAGATAATACTTTTGTAATTATCGATTTGTTAAACCATTTTGTAAAAGGATTTTGTTGCCGCTTAACAGTTAAGATAGGTTTATAATCTACCTCTTGTACTTGTTGCTCGTGCTTTTGTATACTTTGGTGTACTACAAAGGTCTGCTCGTCTTTAGAAAGTACATCCTTTTGAATCTGCTCACTTGGTACAAAAGCCAATTGTTGTACCAATGTAACTAGGTACAATAACAAAAGGGGCAATCCTATATACTGTTTGCAAATAATATTCATGCAAACAAAGGTATAGCTTAAAAGTAAAAGCCCTATTATTTTAAGCAGTTCTTAACGTTCTTTAGTTCGTGCTCATTTTCTGCCAGGACAACAAGAATATCATTTGGTTCTATTACGGTAGAACCGTTTGGAGTGATAAAAGAATCATTGCGCTTAATCATAGCAATAATGGCATTCTTAGGAAAACTTAGCTCTACAATTTTCTTATGTACTGCTGTACTATTGTTGTCGATACTAATTTCAGTAATGGTGTTTTTTGGTAATTCTGCGATAAATTGCTCGGTTTCGTTGGTCGTTTTTTCACCTTCCGGATGTATTACATTAAGCCACTTTGCAACTACCGATAGCGTTGTTCCTTGCACTAATACAGAGGTGACCGATATAAAAAATACAATGTTAAAAATGATATTAGCCTTATCTATGCCTGCTAATAAAGGATAAGTTGCAAAAACGATAGGTACTGCACCACGTAACCCTACCCAAGAGATGTAGAACCTGCGTGCTAATTTCATTTTAAAAGGCATTAAACTTAAAAAGACTCCTATAGGGCGAGCTATAAAAATTAAAAACAAAGCTATTAATAACCCAATACCTATATAAGGCACAACCTGTGTGGGAAAAACTAGTAAACCTAAAGTTAAAAAAAGTACGATTTGCATTAACCATGCCAGTCCATCATACATTTTTAAAATGGTCTTTTTGTGTATTAAATCTTGATTACCTAAGTAAACAGCACAAATATAAATGGCTAAAAATCCATTACCTCCAATTGCATCTGTAGCAGAGAATGTGATAAACATTAATGTTATCACTAAAACCGGATATAAGCCCTCAAAACCGAGTTCTATTTTATTAATAATCCATTTGCTTAGTAAACCAAAACCGTAACCTGCCATCGCACCTAAAATCATTTGTAAGAAGAAGGTGGGCACTACACTTAGTATGTGTTGATCTTGATTTACAACCAAGGATAAAAAGGCAATGGTAAGTACATATGCCATTGGGTCATTACTACCACTTTCTAACTCTAAGGTTGGTCTTAAATTGGTTTTAAGAGCTATATTTTTAGACCTTAGAATAGAAAATACGGCCGCAGCATCAGTAGAAGATACAATAGAACCTACCAACATACTCTCATACAAAGTAAAATCACTTATAATGTATACAAAAGTACCTAGGCTTGTTGCAGTAAGTAAAACTCCAATAGTAGATAATGCCATGCCTTCTTTCCAAATAGGTTTTACGGCATTCCAATTGGTATCCAAGCCACCAGAAAATAAAATAAAGTTTAAAGAGACAATGCCAATAAACTGTGCCTGTTTGGGATTGTCAAAGGCTATGCCACCAATACCATCAGAGCCCGCTAACATTCCTATGAATAAAAATAATAGTAATGTAGGTACGCCAAATTTATAAGAGGTTTTTCCTGCTACAATACTTATAAAAAGTAGTACGGAACCCACTAGTAGTATATTTTCAATGGTAAGTTCCATAATACGGTTTACTATGATTAGGTTTAAGCGCAAAACTAAAGCCTGAATTTTTATAGGAAAGTTAAATAACCTATAAAAGTTCAGGCTCTGGTTTAATGTTGTAGAAGAAAATTATTCTTCTTCCGAGCTGGCAGTGTCTTCTTCGTCTTCTTTGGCCAGCTTATTTTCCATGATATTCAGGTTTTTAAGTTTTGCTTTCCAAGTAGCTAAAGCATCTTTATGTCTATTTATGTTGTTGACTACCTCTTTAACTAGCGGATTATCTTCTGATGCGTTAGAGAAAAACTGCAGGTTATTTTCTAATTGACGAATTTCACTTTTGCTTTCGTCAATTTTACGCTTTATAAAGGTACGTTCGTTACTAATAGCGCGTTCGTTATTATCTGCATTGGCTAATTGCTTTATTTTATCGCCATATTTCAATAACTCAGATTCTTGCTTGCTGATGTCTAGCTTCTTAAATAGCGCATCTATAATTTTATTAAACTTACCATTAATATGCCTTTTGTTGTAAGGAACGTGACCTACCTTTTTCCACTCGGTAATAAAGCCTTTTATTTTTGGTAAATCTTGGTCTTTGTCACCTGCCAACTTAAATTCTTTTAAACGACCAAGAATTTCATTTTTTAGGTTAAGGTTAGTAATTTCTTCTTTTTGACTTTCATTTTTTTGCGCATGTAACCTATCAAAATAATGGTTGCAAGCATCTTTAAAATCTTTCCAAATGCTATCAGAATACTTTCTTGGAACATGACCAATCTTTTTCCATTCGCTTTGAATGCGCTTCATTTCTGGAGTAGCATGGTCTAAATCTTCCGAATCTTTTAGCGCCTTTGCAGTCTCTAATAAGGCTCTTTTCTTTTCTAGATTATCATGCTGTTCTTTTTTTAGGTCCTTGTAGAAGCTATTTTTCTTTTTATTAAAACCTCTAACGGCATCTTTAAATCGGGCCCAAGTTTCTTCATTAACGCGTTGTGGCACTTTCCCTGCTTGGAAAAACTCTTCACGCAATGCTTCAACTTGTTTTATTTGGTTTTGAATTTCTTTGTGGCTATTACCAACAGCATTAGAAATTTCTTCTATACCAGCAATTATTTTGTTTTTGGTAACAAGGTTTTCTTCGTAGGTAGATTCTAATGCAGCAAAATGCTCTTGCCTTCTTGCATGCATCGCTTTTGTAGCTGCACTAAACTTATCCCAAATCTCTTCCCTAATTTCCTTTGCAACAGGACCAACCTCTTCTTTCCAGATTTTGTGTAATGTTTGCAGTTCGCGGAACGCTTTACCTAAGTCTGGCTCTTCTTGTAGTGCTTCTGCACGTGCAATAAGTTTTTGTTTTTCTTCTAAATTGTGCTTAAAATCTAAATCGCGTAGCTCACGATTTAAATGAAGAAAATCATAGAAAATTTCTATATGGTGATGGTAGGTGCGCCATACATCATTATAAGAATTACGCGGTATTGGCCCAGCATTACGCCATTTTTCTTGTAAATCTTTAAAGTTTTTGTACGTAGTATTAATATCTTCTTCTACATTAACTAACCCTTTTAACTCTTCTATTATCGCTAAACGGTTCTCTAGATTAGATTTTAAGGATTTTTCTAAATCCATGTAATAGGCATCTCGTTTCTCACGATACTCCTTGTACACTTCATTAAATTGTCTTTTAGTAACAGAATTGTATCTAAAATCTATTTCATTACCACCAGCATCAATAAATTCTTCCTTTTTTTCTTCTAAAAATGCTTGAAATTTAAGGTCAAACTCATGCTTAATCGCATTTACATGTTTGCTTATGGCTTGTACTTTTTCATTCTTTACCAGACGTTGCAATTCACCAACCAAGTTTTCCATGCTAAGGGCATGATAATCTAGGAACGGAATTTCATGTCTTTTTTCATTTTCAGAATCCTCTGCGTCTTCCGCATTTTCTTGGTCAATTTCATCTTGCACCTCGTCATTTATCGCAGCATCAGAAGGAGTAGTAGTACTTTCTACATGTATTGTTTTCTCTTCTAAGCGTTCTTCTGGCGTAGGTATCAACCCGTCTTTGTTTCCTACTTCTTGGTTCCCCCCAGCAGTTTCCTGTGGTTTATTTGCTTCATTGTCCATCTTAAATGGTCGTTTTAATTATTAGATTGATGGCTGTGTGCGGTAAGTTATAAAGAAAACCCACCGTAAACAAAAGTAATCATTCTTCTTTTGTCTCTATACCTATAAAACGAACAACTCTATAAATTTGATGGTAGTCTGAATCTTAAGTTAAGAATTCCATATTTCCCAAGCCTTTTCTGCTTGGCCTACCAACATAGGGTAACCATTTTGTACAACACAACCTTTTTTTTTGCCTTCCGCTAGAAAGGCTGTCACTTCTGGATTGTAAATTAAATCGAACAGTACATGGTTTTTGCCTAAATATTCGTAGGGTATGTTAGGCTTTTCTGCTACATTAGGGAATGTGCCTACAGGACTGCAGTTCACAATTATGGTATTAGATGATATAATTTCTTTATCTAATTCTATATAACTCAATTGCCCTGGCTTTGCGCTTCTAGAGACATAGGTGTATGCAATACCTAATGTTTTAAAGACATATGCAATGGCTTTGGAAGCACCTCCGGTACCTAAAATCAAGGCATTTTTATGGCTTATGTTAAGTAAAGGGGTAATGCTATTTTTAAATCCGTACGTGTCTGTATTGAATCCAATCCGTTTATTATCAATAAATTTAATGGTGTTAACGGCTCCAATTTCTTGTGCTGTTTTATCCAATTCATCTAAATAGGGTAGTACTTGTTCTTTGTATGGAATGGTAACATTGAGCCCAAATACTTCTGGGTTTTTTAAAATAGATGCTATTTCTTGAATATTTTGTAAATCAAAGTTTTCGTATGAAAAACCTTCAATTTTCATCACATTAAATTTTTCTGTAAAATAGCCCTGAGAAAAGGAGTACGAAATATCTTTACCTATTAGTCCTAGTCTTTTCTTTCCTGTTTTTTCCATACCAATCCAAACTTAATAACACAAAGATGCCGAAGATAATAAAGAAAATTGCGCCCCAAGTTTCCATTACCAAGATATCTGGCCAATATCTTTTGTAATTGAGTATAATGCTATCTCCATTGCTGTCCAAAAGTACCGTTCCTGAGAGGTCTGTTTTAAAGACTGTTTTTTTCCAAGGCCATAATACGCCTAAAGAACCTGTGATAAAGCCAATAATAATTGCAGTAGTATGCGCTTTGTAATGTTTTAACAAAAAGCCTAGGAAATGAGATAGTGTTACTAAACCTGTTGCAGAACCTAACGTAAAAACTGCTAAAATTTTTAATGTTTTTAAACGTTGGGGATTATTCCAAAAGCTAAAATCACCTTGTAGTACTTCGGCTATCGTAAAATATAAACTATTAACAGAATCTACCAATAACAATACATAGTTGCCAATAAGGATAAGGATGAAAGAACCAGATAGGCCAGGGAGTGTCATCCCAGAAACACTAATTATACCACAAAAAAAGATAAACCAAAGGTTGTCATTCTCTTTTGCAGGATTTAAAAAACTAATGCCAATCCCAACCAATAAACCAATGATGCCTAGGGGAATGGTTTTTTTGTTCCAATCCTTAAAATCTTTAGAAATATAGTAAATGGAGCCAATTATCATTCCAAAGAATGCTGCCCAGACATAGAGTTCTTTTCGTTCTAAGAAATAATCTAATAATCTAGAAACGCTAAAGTAACTGATAAGCATTCCTGTGATTAATAGCACTAAAAAAGCTCCGTTAATATACCTGAAAAAACTTTTAAAACGACCGTTAAACAGTAACTTGAATGCTTTAAAATTTACTTTTTGAAGGGAATAAATAAATTCCTCATAGAAGCCACCTACAAATGCTACGATTCCACCAGAAACTCCTGGAACTTTATTAGCAGCCCCCATGCAGAGGCCTTTAATAACTAAGAAAAATTTATCTGATAGTGTTCTTTGTGTTTGCATTAATCACTTATCGGTCTGTTTTTAGCTGCAATCCTTTCTAAGATAAAAATAAGTGAAAAACCTAGGATAGCTAAACCGATAGCGGGAATTAATTGCGCATCACCCTCAAAAGCAAAAGGAGAAACATTTTGTTCATTTATTGGTATCACCTTGTCATCAAACACCTTAGTTTCTAAAACTACTTTCCAAGGCCATATTTTATTTAAAGAACCAAGAATAAACCCTGTTAATAAAGCTAAGGTTACATTTTTATAGTTTTTAAACATCCATTTTAATAGGCGAGCAAAACTTAACAAGCCAAAAACAGCACCAAAACCTACCGTTGCTATGGTTAGTAAATCTCTTTGGTGTACAGCATCTAAAATAGTTTTATAAGACCCTAGAAGTACCAAAATAAATGCACCAGAAATACCAGGTAAAATCATGGCACAAACAGCCAATGCGCCTGATAGGAATAAGTAAGGAATACTATCTACATTTTCAGACGGGGGTATTGTGGTTATTAAATACGCGCCGACCGCTCCAACAATAAGAATTATAATACTCATAGCGTTCCATTGCTTAATTTCTTTGCCTACAAGGAAAATACTGGCCACCACAAGTCCAAAAAAGAAGGACCATAATAAAATAGGTTCATTGGCAAGTAACCAGCTCAAAAACTTAGCTAAAGAAAGTACGCTAATAAAGATGCCTATAAATAAGGCTACTAGAAAATTACCGTTTAACTGTTTCCAGCAAGCTTTAAAACCTTCCTTACGTAAGGTTTTGATTAAACCTAGATTTATGTTATTGATAGAGCTAATAAGCTCCTCGTAAATTCCAGATATAAATGCAATGGTTCCTCCAGATACTCCTGGGACTACGTCTGCAGCACCCATGGCCATTCCTTTTAAACTTATGATGGCATAATCCAATAACTTTCTAGGCATGAATCTTATGTTTGGCTACAAAGATACTATTTAGGTAGATGCTTTTGGACTTCTTTTAATGGTATCTTGAATCCATTTAACTTGTTGGAATTCTGGATACAATTCTGAAAAAACCTTAGATTTTTTAGGGTTTAGTTGTAGTGCTATGGTTAATTGTTCTTTAGCTAAATCTTGCTGATTATTTGTAAGATACAGACCTGAAAGCTGATAAATAAGTTCCGCATGGTTAGGGTAAAACTCTAACCCTTGCAGTAGAACTTGTATAGCAGCCGCACTATCCTTTAAATGATGTAGTGTTTTTGCCCAATTAGACCACGTACTAAACTCGTAATTACCCAATTCAACAGCTTGTTTATAGGCGAAGTCTGCTTCTGCATAATTACCTAAGGCATAAAAGGTATCTGCATTTAATCTCCAATATGTAGGGTTGTCTCCGTCTATATTAATGGCCTTGTTTACGTAGTGAAGAGCCCTTTCATAGTTTTCTTTTCTATAATAGAATTTGGTAATGGCAAGCCAGCCTTTATCCAATAAAGGGTCTTCATGTACAGTATGGTAATAATAATATTTGGCCAACTCGTCATTGCCTAATTTTTCATGGCATTTGCCAATACGTAAATAGGCGTGAGAGGTGGGGTCTTCTATTTCAATAGTAGTTTCGTAACAAGCTATAGCTTCATTAAGTTGCCCCATCTTCTCTAAAATCTTGGCTTTTTCAAAATAAGCACCCAAGAATGTATCATCAGAAATGATGGCGAAATCAAAAGCACTCAAAGCCTCTTTATGCATGTTTTTTTCGTCATACATTTTTCCCAATTGATGCCAAGCTACTTCGCAATACAGGTTTTTCTCTAAATAATCATTTAAAAATACTATAGCGCCATCAAAATCTTCTAAAAACTCAAAGCAATAAATAACATTATACAGAGAAGAGTAATCAGAGTCATCCACATCCAAGCATTTTATGAAACACTCTTTTGCTTTCTTATAGTTATCCATAAACAAATATTCCATGCCCATTAACGAATAGATATCAAAATTATCTTCGTTAGCGTTAAGAATTAATGCTTTTCTAAGCATGTTTACTGCTCCGTTATGGTCATCTTTTTTAGAGAGGATATTAGCACGTTGAATATAAATTTCCTCGTTGTGTGCATCAATAGTTTCTAGCTCATCTAACAAATCTTGTGCTAAGGTAAATTGGTCTTCAAAAACCAAAACTTCTACCTGTAAAAGTTTTATTTCCATACAATTTGGATGCTGTTGCAGTCCAATCTGTATGGCTTTTTTTCCTAGGGTTACCTTACCAATGTTTAAGTAGTGATGAATTATCTCCTCAAAGTCCTCTGCATCAAAAAAATAGACATCGTCTGTTTTAAGCATGGACTCAAACTTGTGAATGGTAGGGTTATGATTTTCGTTAGTATTTAACGCCATAGGTCTAGTTGTGGTTAACTATAAACTTAAAATTAGGATGATATTGCCCTAATTTTAGTCGATAGGTAGGGTTGTTATTAACAAATTAGTTAACAGGTTTAGGAATTTGTGTTGTTCAGAATGTCTAAAATCTGCTTACAACCCTTTGTAATTTCTGCTTCGGAAATGGTTAATGGTGGCGTAATTCTGACCGCTTTTTTTTCAAATAACAACCAAAAAAGAATAAGTTTCTCTTTTGCGGCTGTTAGTACTAAATGGTTTGCAATTTCTTCATTATCTAAAATCAAAGCCAGCATTAACCCTTTTCCTCTTATTTCTTTAATCAAAGGATGTACCAAAAGAGTTCTAAAAAGCTTTTCTTTAGCTACAGTAGCTGATATTAGTTGGCTTTTCTGCAGTTCCTGTAAAGTAGCCAAAGATGCTGCCGCAATGACAGGGTTGCCGCCAAAAGTTGTAATATGACCTAATTTTGGGTTTTGTAAACATGCCATTATTTGGTTAGAAGCTACAAAAGCACCTACGGGCATGCCAGATGCCATGCCTTTGCCAACTACTAAGATATCTGGAATACATTGGTAGTGTTCAAAAGCAAAGAGTTTGCCCGTTCTGCCAAAACCGGGTTGAATCTCATCTAAAATAAGTAACGTCCCAGTTTGGTCGCATTTTTCTCTAACTTTTTTTAGGTAATTATCTTGTGGGGTAATAAAACCTGCTCCCCCTTGTATGGTTTCTAGAATAACGGCAGCTACTTTGTCAGTAATTAAGTTTAGGTCTTCTTCTACATTAAACCCAATAAAACCTACATCTGGGATTAACGGGCGGAAAGAGGCTTTACGTTCTTCCATGTTCATAAGACTTAAGCTACCCATGGTATTACCGTGATAGGCATTTTTTGCCGCTAATATTCGTGAACGCCCCGTATATCTTCTAGCTAACTTTAGGGCACCTTCTATGGCTTCTGTACCCGAATTTACCAAATAGGTGCTCTCTAATGATTTGGGCAATACTTGGGCTAATGCCTTAGCATAATCTACTGCTGGCTTTTGTACATATTCCCCGTATACCATAACATGCATGTATTCTTTGGCTTGTTGGGTAATCGCAGCAACTACGGCAGGGTGGCAATGCCCCAACGTACATGCAGAAACTCCTGCAACAAAATCTAAATGGGCATGCCCCTCGATGTCAAAAATATAACTCCCAGATGCCTTACTAACTTCTAATGCTAGTGGGTAAGGCGATGTTTGTGCTTGGTATGTATAAAAATCTTCCGTCATGTAACTCCTACAAAATACCTGGTACTATTATCTAACCGCTTTTTTTACTTTGGATTTAGTGGGGTTAGTGGCTTTGCTGTTGGATTTTGCATTAATGGGTTGTTTCTTCAAGGGTTCACCACTACGTTCACTTTCTTCTGCATCTATATCTATGGGTGCGTCTATACCTCTTATTTTAACTAAGACAATGTTGTTATCATCCTCATCAAAAATATCTTCTTTCTTATAAATACGCTCGTCTCCACGCCAGATAAACCCTTTTAGTTTTCTGTTTTCTAAGGGCAAATCCTTTTCTGGATATATTTTACCTTCTGGATTTACAAAAAACGTAATATTCTCAATATCACTATTGTTGAGTTCTAATCTTATTTTACTGCTTATTGTCTTGTCTATGCCAATGAGTTCATTATCATCATTATACATGTAATAGATTACCTCTGTATTTTTTATAAGATCAACAATTTTAAGCTCATTCTCTATAAACTTACCCAGTAAATCTTTGCCTTTAGCTTGGTTATAACCTTGTTTACCAATGGTATCAAAAGAGCTAATAAATGCGTTGTTAATTACCTTTAAAGAATCTAATTCCTCCGTTTCTAAATTGGATAATAAATGGATACTATCACCTGTCATTTGGTTGTCCATGTTCCAAAGTACAGGATTGGTAATTAATTGTGTAATTCCTGTTTTCTCAGAAGAATGTATGGAATCGCACTTGCCACTCATGTCTGTTTTATAGAATTTAGCATTACTAAATGCCCGTAAAATTCTATTTTCTGGTTGCCCTGTTACCATTAGGGTATCGCCATGAATATAAAGTGAGTCTTGCTGAACTAAATTAATTGCCACAGCACGTTTAGTAGCGAAAACGGAATCTTTATCTTTAAAAACTTCAGCATAATGGGCGCGTATTACCCCGTTATTTACGGTGTCTGTAACTTTAATATTATTGGTAGCCGAGGCAAATGAACTTGCTTTATCAAAATATACGCTATCCCCTTCAATGATTCTATTACTGTAATCTATTCTTGTATTTTTTACACCATACCCTTGTTCTATCTTAGTATCATAAAACCCACGTTCGCAATAGATTTTATAAGCCTCTCCAGTAATGGTAGATGGTCCGTACATGTACGCATTTTTAGATACTCTGTAGTAGTTTAATTGTTCAGAGTCAATCACGTATTCTGGATTGTCTATATGCACATTCTTTTGGAATTGCACTTTTTTCAGTTCCATAAAGTACGTGCCAATAATACTAGTCAATACATTAGCAGAGTCTACCACTTTACCACCAGATTTATAATAAGACTCCTGCTTTTCTCTATCAAAGTATAGTGTATCTGTAGTCAAAGTCATTTGTTGGTCGCTCAAATCTACAGCTTCATAAGCTCTGGCTAGTTTGGTATTACCGTTATAGTCTAGCTTGCCACTATTCATTTCTATAGAATCTCCTTGCTGTAAACGTACATTGCCAATAGCACGTAAGCGGTTTTCTTGGGCATAAAATACGGCAACATCACACCACAAATCGGCCCCTTGATGTTCAAATTGTACTTGTCTCTCTTCATCTTTACTAAAAATAGAGGCTCCTGGAAATTTAGCCTCATCCTTGGTAAAGTTTGCTCCGTAAACAATGTTTATTTGTCTGCCTTCAGCTGGTTTTTCTTGCGCAAATCCAACAGAAAATACTAGTAGTAATAGTAGTGATGTAAATGGTTTCAATTGCTTGAAAATTTTGTTCAAAAGTAGCGTTTTTGAGCTTATATTACTTTTTGTTTAATATAGATTTAGCAGAAGCCGTATGCATGTTGATTTATTTTTTTAATATCGAATTGTAAAAATTTACAATTTTATGTTTTCTATTGGTATATAGAACGTAGGAGAAAAGGTAAGCATAGCGTTAATAAGTTGAAACCCGCTAAATTCTTTTAACGATGCCAGAGTGATGTTTTCTGTTAAAAGTATGCCTTGATTAAGTAGTCTTTGTCTACAAGTTCCCTGGAGTAAGCATTGCTTTGAAGTTATCCACTGCCCGTCTTTTAAAAAGGCAATATTAGCAAAATAGGTGTCTGTAAGTAGCCCATTTTTTAAGATGATAATATCATCACAATCCCCTCTTTTTTTCCATAATTGGGTTAAAGGAGAGCGGTCTGTAAATTTTAAATCGTAATCTATAACGTTATCCTCAACTACTTTAAGGGTTGTAATTTTCTTTGGAGCGTAGGTAGAAAATTCATATCGTTTCTTGTGCTGATTATAACAGATTTTTAATTTTACAGTTCCTTTTTTATAAGTATTTGGTATGGTTATACCTTGTAGCAATGAGAAATAAGGGCTTGTTCCGTAAAATTTTAGAAACGACCTTAAAAAACGAACCTCATGATATTCAGCATGCTGAATATCCCCATCCATTATACAAATAGTTTCAAAGAGTGGGAACATACACTTTTTTTAAAAGTTCATCATACTCTTCATCTAAAACACTTTGGTGTGTTATACCTCCGCCACTTTTAAAATAGGCTTTGTCATTTATTTGTTCAATAAATCTTATGGCAACTCCTATATCTATTGTATTACCGTCATAAACACCAAAAACACCAGTGTAATATCCTCGTTTATACTGTTCTGCTTCTTTAATTATGGCGATTGTTTTGTTTTTGGGAGCACCACTAATAGAACCAGCGGGGAGCAGTTTAAAGAGCAGTTGTGCAAAATTGTCTTTCCAGTTTAAAGGTAATTTGCCTCGTATTTCGGAACTTGTTTGGTACAGTCCGCCCGTGGCGGTATTTATTTTATCTACATATCTAAACTTAGTCACAGTAATTTCTTTAGCTACTAAGGATAAGTCATTTCTAATTAAATCTACAATGGTGTTATGCTCTTGTATTTCTTTGTGATTTTTAAGTAACAACTCTAAAGCATTAGGCAAATGTGCAGGTATGGTACCCTTCATAGGGTAGGAGTAGATGTGGTCTTCTTTTATTTTGACGAAGCATTCTGGAGAAAAGCATACAAATTGGTCTTTGAATAGCAATTTGTAAGGCGCATTGGCCAGATTAAATACTGTTCTTAAGTCCACGTTGCGCTTTAATTCCGTTGGGAAAGTTAAATTCAACAAAAAGCTATTGCCGGCATGAATATTATTCAGAACATGGTCGAAAGCTTTTTTATACCGTTCATAGTTGAGTGGTATTGGGTCTAAAGTAATATTAGAATCCGGTTCTGTTTTTAGGTTGGGAGCGTTAGAGAATCCTTTTATATTAAAAAGGATATTTTGTCTTGCCGCTTCTTTAGGAGATAGCGCAATGCAGTTTTCTTGTTCAAAGTCAATAATAAAAAAGAAAGGCTCTCCGTTGCATAAAAAACCTTTGGTCTTTTGTTCAAAAGAGAGCCTATCCATTAAAGTAATACTATTTTAACGTAGAATGGTCTGTAGTCTATCTGGTCCTACAGAAACAATCTTAATTGGAACATTCAATTCTTTTTCTAAATATGCAATGTATGCGTTCAATGCTGCAGGTAATTCTTCTGCCTTAGAAAGTTTGGTTAAATCTTCTTTCCAACCTTTAAGTTCTGTGTATACAGGAGTTACATATTCTGCTTCTATATTATATGGTAAATGTGTAATCTGTTCTCCTTTATAGTGGTATGCTGTACAAACTTTTATGGTGTCAAAACCACTTAGTACATCAGCTTTCATCATCATTAATTCGGTAACACCATTAATCTGTACGGCATATTTAAGTGCTACTAAATCTAACCAACCACAACGTCTTGGTCTGCCGGTAGTAGCGCCAAATTCGTTTCCAACACGGCCCATGGTAGCACCAGCGTCATCAAACAACTCAGTAGGGAATGGACCACTCCCTACACGTGTAGTATAGGCTTTAAAAATACCAAGTACGCTGCCAATTTTACCAGGTGCAACACCTAAGCCGGTACAAGCCCCTGCTGCAGTAGTGTTAGAAGAGGTTACAAAAGGATAGGTTCCAAAGTCAATATCTAAAAGAGAGCCTTGCGCACCTTCTGCTAGTATTTTTTTGCCAGCCGCCATGGCATCAAAAATGTACTGTTCACTATCTATAAATGTCAGTTTTTTTAAGGTTTCTACGCCCTCAAAGAACTCTGCTTCTAATTCATCTAAATTATATTGAATGTCTACATCATAGTAGGCAATCATCGCCTCATGCTTATCTGCTAAGGCTCTGTATTTTTCTTTCCAATCGGTAAATTCTAAATCGCCTACACGCATTCCGTTTCTGCCTGTTTTATCCATGTAGGTTGGTCCAATACCCTTTAAGGTAGAACCTATTTTTGCTTTACCTTTTGCGGTTTCTGATGCTGCATCTAATAAACGATGTGTTGGTAGTATTAGGTGCGCTTTTCTAGAGATTAATAATTTAGCAACAAAGTCTATTTGAAATTGTTCCAAGTTATCTAACTCTTTTTTAAAAATTACAGGGTCTATAACTACGCCATTACCCACTACGTTCATAGCATTTTTGTGGAAAATTCCAGACGGAATGGTGTGTAGAACGTGTTTTATACCATCAAATTCTAAGGTGTGGCCTGCATTTGGACCACCTTGGAAGCGTGCTATAATGTCATAGTCTTTGGTTAAAACATCAACAATTTTTCCCTTGCCTTCGTCTCCCCATTGGAGCCCAAGTAATAAATCTACCATTAAGTTTGTGCTTATTTGGTTACGTTTTCTTCGTTTTTGTTTCTGGTGCCGTAGAAGTATAAAGAATGGTTGTTGATTTTAATATCAAAAACCTCTTCAATGGTCTTTTTAATAGATTGTATACGTGGATCACAAAACTCTACTACCTCTCCCGTATCGGTTAAAATAACATGGTCATGTTGGCGGTCAAAATAGGATTTCTCGTATTGCGCTTGGCTAGTTCCAAATTGGTGTTTACGCACTAATTTACAATCTAAAAGTAGTTCTATAGTGTTGTAAAGGGTAGCTCTACTAACTCTATAATTTTTAGTTTTCATTTTTATGTACAAGGATTCAACATCAAAATGCTCATCACTGGCATAAATCTCTTGTAAAATAGCGTAGCGTTCCGGCGTTTTTCTATGCCCATTCTCTTCTAAGAAGGCAGTAAAAACGTTTTTTACGATTTCCTGATTTTTATCGTTCCCCATAATAGTGTAACAATCAACCCAACAAAGTTACATCTTTATTTAGATACGTACTACTTTATCAATACCGTTGATACCCTTTAAATTGTCGATAAGTTTTTTTAGTATGGTCTTGTTTTTTACAATTACGGTGATTTTGCCAGTGAACGTACCGCCTTCTGCACTAAAATTTAAATTACGCATGTTAACATGCATATTATCAGAGATAATGTTGGTAATCTCATTCATTAGCCCCAGGTTATCAATACCAGTAAGTTTAATGTCTGCGGAGAATTCTTCTTGGGTAGAGTCTATCCATTTGGCACTGATAATTCGGTACGCATAGTTAGACTGTAATTGTATGGCATTGGGACATGTTTTGGTATGTACCTTTATGCCATCTGTGACGCTAACAAAGCCAAAAACTGGGTCTCCAGGGATGGGATTACAGCATTTAGACAGTTTATAATTTAATTTTTCTTCCTCGCTCCCAAATACGAGCATATCGTATTTTTGGGTTATTTCTTCTTTGTCTAAATCTTCATTTACCTGAGTACGTCTTATCTTATTTTTAAAGAAATTGATAAACGCATTGTTATACGTAGAGGTAAAGTCTTTTATTTTTTGATTGTCTATAGCGCCATTGCCAACTCGGAAAAATAAATCTAAGCTAGTTTTAAGCTTAAAATAGTTCACCATTTGGTTCACTACATCTTCATTTAAGGTAATACGTTGTGAACGCAATTTTCTGCGCAACATTTCCTTACCCTCGTCTGCAATTTCTTTTTTCTCTTCTCTTAAGGACGATTTTATCTTTGCTCTTGCCCGTGCAGTATGGGCATAATCTAACCAGTTCTGGTTTGGCTTGCTATTACCAGAGGTAATAATTTCTACTTGGTCACCACTCTTTAATTTGGTGTTTAGGGGTACCAATTTACCATTAACTTTTGCGCCCCTGGTTCGCATGCCAATTTCCGTGTGGATGTGAAATGCAAAATCTAATGGCGAGGCTCCTTTTGGTAAGGATTTTAGTTCTCCTTTTGGAGTGAAAACAAAGATTTCTTTGCTGTAAAGGTTTAATTTAAATTCTTCTACAAAATCTACAGCATTAGTGTTAGAACTCTCTAAAGCCTCTTGTAGGCGGTTTAACCATTCCTCAATACCTTGCTCGTTTTGGGCGCCATGTTTGTATTTAAAGTGAGCCGCGTATCCTTTCTCTGCAATTTCATGCATACGCTCACTACGTATTTGTACTTCTACCCATTTGCCTTGCGGTCCCATTACGGTAATATGCAGGGCTTCATAACCTGTGGATTTTGGAGAGGTTATCCAATCTCTTAAGCGTACAGGGTTAGGTGTAAAGTGGTCTGTAACAATAGAATAGATTTTCCATGCTAAGAATTTTTCATTTTTACGGTCAGACTTATAGATGATTCTTATGGCGAATTTGTCATATACTTCATCAAAACCAATATTCTGTGCCATCATTTTTCTTCTTATAGAAAAGATGGATTTCATTCGCCCTTTAATATGATAATTTAGGCCTTCATCGTCCAAAGCATCCTCAATGACCTTGGTAAAATCTTGTATGTAACGCTGTTGTTCTTCTTCGGTATCTTCAATTTTATTAAAGATGTCATTATAAACCTCTGGTTCGGTGTATTTTAAACTTAGGTCCTCTAAGTGTGTTTTAATATTATATAATCCAATTCTATGGGCTAAAGGCGCATAAATATAAAGTGTTTCTGAAGCAATTTTAACCTGTTTATGCTCTGGCATGGAATCCATAGTGAGCATATTGTGGTAGCGGTCTGCAATTTTTATAATGATTACCCTAACATCATCATGCAGCGTCAGCAACATTTTACGAAAGTTTTCCGCTTGCTGACTAATATTCATGTCTTTTTTAAGGTGGGCAATTTTGGTAAGACCATCTACTATGCGGGCTACAGTTTCTCCAAATAGTCTTTCTAAATCAGCTAAAGTATATTCCGTATCCTCTACAACATCATGCAATAGAGCGGAAGCTATTGAAATAGCATCTAGACCAATTTCTGAGGCTACAATTTTAGCAACGGCTATTGGATGAAAGATGTAGGCCTCCCCAGATTTTCTACGCTGGTTTTTGTGGGCATCTACGGCAACATCAAAGGCAGAGCGTATCAATTTTTTGTCCTCATCGGTCAATGTTTGATAGCTAATGCGCAGCAATTCTTTGTATTGCTGTGCAATTTCTTTGTTTTCTTTTTCTATTGCAGCTTCCGTCATAGTAAATTAAAATTACGTCAATCTTTATTTGGAAGCAACAAAAATTATGCCTTAAGATTTCTAATGCGTTCTACAAGCGGAGGATGGGAATAATACATGAAAACGTAAGCTGGGTGGGGACTCAAATTACTTAGGTTATTTTTAGATAATTTTTTTAAAGAACTGATGAGCGGTTGTGCGGCATATGTTTCTTTGGCATAATTATCTGCTTGAAACTCGAATTTTCTAGACAGATAATTCATCACCAAACCAGTAAGGGTAGAAATAGGGCTGTATAGCAGTCCAAAAGCAAGTAGCGCAGCGTGGTAGCTTGGTATTTGGACTTTTATGGCTTTGGATAAATCTGGATTGTTGATGAATAACGAAAGAACAAAAAGGGTAAAACCTGTCGTTAATACAGATGCCAATAAGTTAACTACAATATGTCTTTTTTTATAATGCCCAACTTCGTGCGCTAAAACGGCAACTATTTCTTCTTGTTCCAAATCATTTAGTAAAGTATCAAACAAGGTCACGCGCTTTTGTTTGCCAAAACCAGAAAAATAGGCGTTGGCTTTAGTAGACCTTTTAGAGCCATCTATTACAAAAATGTTTTGTAATTGAAAACCAACTTTTTGAGCATAATTTTCAATCTTCAATTTTAATGTACCAGAACCTAAAGGTTCTTGCTTGTTAAATAATGGAACGATTAATTTGCTGTAAAATAAGTTTATAACAAGCATAAAGACTATAAAAACTCCCCATACGTAGAGCCAAAATTGAACACCAGCCCATTGTAAAAACCATATTAGAATGCTTAATAAGGCACTGCCAAAAACTATGGTTAATCCCCATCCTTTAAAAATATCTGTTACAAAAGTGGTTATCGTGGTTTTATTAAAACCAAACTTACTTTCTATTTTAAAGGTTTGGTAGTATGCAAATGGGATGGCAGCCAAGTTGCCTACAAAAAAAAGAATACCAAAAAATAATAAAGCTAGAACGTAGGGGTTGTCTGTATAAATACGTAAAGTTTGGTCTAACCAATTAAAACCACCAATCAATAGAAAAATAAGGGTGCTAAAAAAGGAAAACGCTTTTTGCAAAAAGCCAAAAGAATAATTGGCATTCTGGTAGTTTTTGGCTTTGCGGTATTCTTCTTGGTCAAAAACATCTGCCAGTTCTGGGGGAACTTTTTGTAGAAAGCTTTTGTGGTTTAATACCTCTAAAACCGTTTCAATTAAGTATTGTATCAGTAAAATTAATACGATACAATAAAAAAGGATGTTGGTATCCATGGTTTAGTTGAATCCGCGTTGGCGCTTCGCCTCAAAGATAAGAATTGCTGCGGATACAGACACATTCATACTATCAATTTCACCCTGCATAGGAATAATAATGTTTTGCGTAGAAGCTGCTAACCAATTGTCTGATAAACCTGTAGCCTCTGTCCCTACAACAATGGCAGCGGCTTTACTATAATCAATTTCTACATAATTTTTAGAAGCGCTAAGAGCAGCACAATAGATAGCAATATGCTTTTCTTTAAGAAAATTCAATATCTCTTTGGTAGACCCCATACCTATTTGTGTGGTAAAAGAACAACCTACACTAGAACGGATTGTATTGGGATTGTAAATATCTGTTTTTGGGTTTGCAATTAAAACCGCATCTATATTCGCCGCATCTGCCGTACGTAATAAAGCACCTATATTGCCTGGTTTTTCTGGAGCTTCTGCAACAAGGATAAGCGGATTGTCTGTAAGTTCTAAATTATTTAAAGTATGGCTTTTTGTATGTGCTAAGGCTACTATACCTTCAGTGGTATCCCTATGTGCAATTTTTTGGTACACTTCTTTGCTCACCCCAATAACTTCTTTAGCCGGGTAATTAATTAGGATTGAAGTGTCTGTTAAAATTGCATCGCAAAATAATATAGTTTCTAGTTGATAACCGCCTTTTAGGGCTAAGGATAATTCTCGTATCCCTTCTATCATAAATAATCCAGATTTTTTACGTTCTCTAGATTTGTCCTTTATTTGTACGAGCTTCTTAACCAGGGGATTATTTGGGCTACTGATGTATTTGGCGCTTTCCATGCGCCAAATGTACTTATTCCTGTAAACTATTCCAGTGCTTTACGACCAAAGCAAAAACTACAATAACAAAGCATGAAACAACTTACGCTATGGGTGTGGGTACTTATTTTTGTATCCTGTCAACCTAAAAAAAAGGAATCTGAAATTAGCAATGTATCCGAGGAGACTACACAAAAAGAAGTTCTTCATAAGTATCCGGAAGCCTTAGAACAGGTATTAGAAGCGCATGGCGGATTGGTTAGTTGGAAAAAGCAACGCACCTTAAGTTTTACTATTCCAAAACCCGATAATGAAGAAGTACACACTGTCGATTTAAAAACAAGGATGGATAAGATTGAAACACCTGCGTATGATATAGGGTTTGATGGCCATAATCCATGGTTTTTAGCTAAAGAAGGAGCGTTTAAGGGTAATGCTGAATTTTACCACAACCTGATGTTCTATTTTTATGCCATGCCTTTTGTGTTGGCGGATGATGGAATAAATTATGCAGAAACTGAACCATTGGAAGTTGAAGGTGTAATGTACCCCGGCGTTAAAATTACCTATAATGAAGGCGTTGGCACCTCTTTTAAGGACGAATATTATTTGCATTATGATGCCAACACATATAAGATGAAGTGGTTAGGGTATACCGTTACGTATAGGACTGGCGAAAAGTCTGAAAAAGTGAGTTGGATAAACTATAAAGAATGGGATAGCTTTAATGGCGTAGTATTACCTACAACTATAGCATGGCACAAAAGCGAAGGAAGAAAAATCATGGAAGAACGAAATGCAGTGTCGTTTAAGGCTATTAGTTTAAGCGAACAAGCCAAACCAATAGCGTTTTATGCTAAACCAAAGGCGGGTGAATTTTATGTAAAACCAGAATAATTAAAACTGTATTAGTATAGGTAAATGGTCCGAAGGGTAAAGTAAATTTGCTCTTCGGTCATCTATGGTGCGATAGGTTTTTGGTTTCAAATTTTTGGTCAGTATGTAATCAATTCTTCGGTCTAAAGGATGGGTTAGGTTAAATGCATTGTACGTACCAAAAGGACCATACACTTTTTCAGAGTTACGGTAGGCGTCTTCTAATTCTTCTATCAATATTGTTATTGGTGGTTGTTCTGGACTAGCATTTAAATCGCCCATAACAACAACTCGTTCCCCTTCTATTTTAAGCGCATGTATAAGTTTTAGGATTAGTTTAGACGAAGCAATTCTTGCTTGCTCCCCAAGATGGTCATAATGGCAATTAAAAACATATAGGTCTTGACCTGTATTTTTTTCCTTAAAATGGGCAAAAGTGGTTATCCGTTCCATGGCGGCATCCCATCCAACGCTTACCTTTTCTGGAGTATCAGATAACCAATATGTTTTGGTCTTGATTAAAGAAACCTTAGTAGTGTCGTAAAAAATTGGAGCGTATTCACCCTTAGTATTTCCGTCTTCTCTACCAACACCAACATATTGATAGCCACTTAGATTGGAATCTAAAAAAACTACTTGATTATTCAGGGCTTCTTGTACACCAAGTATAGTAGGTTGGTAAAAGTTAATCAATTGGGCAACTTCATTTTTTCTATGTTCCCACCAGTTTTCTTTATCCTCTGGATTGTTATATCTAATGTTATAGGTCATAGCTGTAGTTTGCCCTAAAGCAACTATAGTGATATTTAGTAGTAGAAGCGATGTTAAGATTCTCTTGGTCATTTTTAGTCTGTTAGGTTGATTATACACTACAAAAAAACCGATATGCAATAAATTATCAGCATATCGGTTTATTAATTTTAGGCTAAATCGGTTATTTTCCCGCTTCGTATTTGTCCATATAACGTTTCCATAATTTGGTTTGATGACTTTCTAAAGAAATGTCTCTACCATCAATAAAAGCCTTATCTAGTACATTTCCTTGCATATCTAACGCATCACCTTCAGCAATAAATAACGTAGCACTCTTGCCCACTTCTAACGTTCCGTAAGCATTATCTATGCCTAGAATTTTGGCGTTATTACCAGTGATGATTGCTAATGCCTTTTCTTTATCCATACCTTGAGCTACAATCTGCCCCGCATAAAATGGCAAATTCCTTGTTTGAAAGTTTGCAGCATCTGCATTTTGCATGCCTACCAAAAGACCAGCATCGGCCAAAATTTTTGGTAATTTGTAAGGATAATCATAGTCGTCATCTTCAAATAGGGGTAAGTTATGGGTATGTCTTACCAAAACTGGAACGTTATGCTTTTTAAGCAAGTCCGTAGTGGCTGGCGCGTAATACCCACCAACTAACACAACAGAAGCAATACCTGCAGCTTTTACGTTGGTTATAGCGTCTATAATTTCTTTTTCTCCATGAGCATAAACGTAAAGCTTTTTGTTCCCAGTAAACAAACCATTCATGGCTGCAAAAGCAGGATTTTCCTCTACTGATTTTCCTTTATTATAGGCCGCAGCATTAGCTAAAAATTCCTTTACCTGCGTTACGTTTTTATCATAATCTTTGTCTGGTCTGTATCCTCTAGGTTCCCCCATCCACCAGCGACCTCTACGGTAAGAACTTGGCCAGTTTAAGTGAACACCATCATCTGTCTTAACTGCAGCGTCCTCCCAGTTCCAAGCATCAAATTGCACGATAGAAGAGGTGCCAGATATGGTGCCTCCTTGTGGGGTAACCTGTCCAATTAAAACGCCATTGGGTCTCATACTTTCTACTACTTGAGACTCTGCGTTGTACGCTATAATACTGCGTACATGCGGAATCATTTCCCCAATTTCGTCTTGGTCTCTAGTGGGCCTAACTGCATCTATTTCTACCAAACCTAAAGATTTGGCTGGTGCAATAATGCCAGGGTAAACATGTTTACCTTCTGCACTTATGGTTTTACCTAATCTTGCAATTTTGGTATTGGCACTGCCAACAAATTTTAGCTTGCCTTCTGCAAACATGATTAAGGAATTCTCTATAATTTCTCCATTACCTAAGTGCGCGGTGGCTCCTTCTATGGTTATGGGTTCTGATTGCGGTTGTGCTGGAGTTTGTTGGGCATGGGAATAGAAACCCAAGGCAATCACAACTACTGCAAATATTTTTTTCATTTCTGGTTGAATTTTAAAGGGTTTCACACTCAAACAATGGCTTCTTACGTTGAATAGGAGCTTGGGTTTTAGCACCGCTAGCTTTTTTATTCAGCATCATAGTAATAAGCTTAGCACGCTCAGCTTTTATCGCTTCTCTTTGTGCCTTGTCTTTTTCTATATCAAAATAAACGGCTCCTTCTATCAATGTTTTTTCAGCTTTGGCGTATACAGACATTGGGTAATCTGACCAAAGCACTAAATCTGCATCATTACCCTCTTTAATGCTACCCACGCGGTGGTCTATATGTAATAGTTTTGCTGGGTTTAGCGTCACAGTTTTCCACGCTTCTATCTCTGACATGCCACCATATTTCATAGTTTTAGCCGCCTCTTGATTTAGTCGTCTAGACATCTCTGCATCATCACTATTGATAGCTACAGTAACCCCTTGGCTAGCCATAATTGCAGCATTGTAGGGAATAGCATCTTTTACCTCGTACTTATATGCCCACCAATCGCTAAATGTTGATGCGCCAACGCCGTGTTCTGCCATTTTATCTGCCACTTTATAGCCTTCTAAAATGTGCGTAAAAGTGTTTACTTTAAAACCGAATTTTTCGGCAACTTTCATCAGCATGTTAATCTCGCTCTGTACATAAGAGTGGCAACTAATAAAGCGTTCGCCATTGATGATTTCTGCAATTACTTCTAGTTCTTCATCTACACGGTAGGGCTGTCCACTTTTCTTTTTGGCATCGTATTCTTTTGCACGTTGAAAGTAATTCATAAACACTTGTTCAACACCCATTCTAGTCTGTGGAAAACGAGAATAACTATCCCAGTTGCTTTGCTTTACATTTTCTCCCAGTGCAAACTTGATGAATTTAGGCATATCTGGAAATAATAAATCATCTGCGCCTTTTCCCCATTTTAGTTTAAGAATGGCAGACCTGCCTCCAATTGGGTTTGCGGAACCATGCAGCAATTGTATGGTGGTAACTCCGCCTGCTAGGTTACGATAAATGTTTACATCTTTAGGGTCTACCACATCTGCCATTTTAACTTCTGCAGAAGAGTTGTGGCCAGCCTCGTTGATAGATAATCCGGCAATATGGCTGTGTTCGTCAATTACGCCAGCTGTAAGGTGTTTACCTGTAGCATCTATAACTTTAGCATTACCAGCACCTAAGTCAGTGCCAATCTTTGCTATTTTTCCATTTTTAACTAATACGTCTGTGTTTTTTAGAATTGCTTCCCCAGTCCAAACCGTAGCGTTCTTAAATAGTATATTTTCCGCCTTTGGCAACTCTGTATTTCCTAAGCCTATGTTGGGATAGGTCAATTGTACTAACTCTGGTGAACTTGCGGTTGCTTTTTCCTTTTCTTTCTGTTGAAAAGATTTTTCTTGTGCAGCAGTGAATTGTGTGGATGTACCGTTGGGCAAGATTAGTTTCCCAGCAATGTTTTTGCTAGTACCGTCTATTTTTGAGGTAGTGCGGTACAAATCGTTATCCTTAGAGAAGGAGAAGGTAAGCCAGTCTCCATCATAATTTATTTTTGAAGTAAGTTTAAGAGTATCTAGCTTTACTTCTAATTTAGGCTTACTTGCTTCACCAGAAATAGCTAAATTAAAGGTTTTGCCTTGTGCCGTAAGAACATAATCGCCACGAATGTCTACTTGGTCCATAGCATTGATTACGTTTTTTTCTCCTTGTACCCAGTTTTCATAGAGGGTAGTACTAGTTTCAAAAATATCACCAGAAGCAATTAAAAAATTAGCTTGCTTGCCCTTTTCTAAGGTCCCAATGGTACTAGATTTGCCAATAATACTAGCAGGTACAGTAGTAAGAGCCTCTAAAGCTTTGGTTTTAGAAAGACCGTAGGTAATTGCTTTGTTAATATTACTTAGAAAATCCTTGGTCTTTATGTCATTCAACGTAAAGGAAAAGATAACTCCATTTTCTGCTAATACTTTTGGATTAGACGGAGCTAAATTCCAATGGCGCATATCAGATAAGTTTACATATTTTGCAGCGAATGGGTCCGTTACATCATAAGCCTCTGGAAAGTTTAAAGGTATAATTAAACGTGCATTAGTTTGCTTAACTTGGTCAATAAACTGATACTCATCTCCTCCTCCAAGTATAGTGTATTGAATTCCAAATTGGTCACCTACTTTATCTGCACGCATAATGTTACCGTTATCACCAGCCGCAAATATTTGTGGTAAGCCTTTGTTAGTTATTAAAGCTTCTATTGAGCGGTCTTTGGTAGCTACATTCCCTTTAGCATACCAGTCCATGTCATAATACAACTGTCTCATTAAAGCTGTTGCCCCCATAAGACTAGTTGGGTAAGATTGTCTGGAAGTTACACTTTTAGAAAAAGAAAAATATTGAGCGGATTCGTCTTCTAAGATACGGTCTGCATCATTGCCGTCCGAGTTTAAAGCTACCAAGACACCTGTACCTCTGGCAATGCCATCTTGCACGTGTGCATTCACAACACCAAAACCAACTTTGCGTAATTCTTCTGCTTTTTTATCATCAAACTTAAACTTTTCAATAGCTGCCATTTCTGGCATAATGTGGTCGTTCCAATAAAATCCTTCTCTGGACGGTCCGTATTGCGAGGCTCTGCCGCTACCTGAGGCACGTTTAGGTTTTTCTATTCCAAAATCCGAGTACACATCTATAAAAGACGGGTATATACTCTTACCTGCAACATCTGTTACAATGGTGTTTTTAGGAATACTTACTGTTGTGCCAACACTGACAACTTTGCCATTTTGGATTAATAAAGTGGCGTTTTCTAAAACCTGTGTTGGTGTTACGTAAATTTTAGCATTGGTAAATGCCCTGTAGTTGTTGTTCTTTGCTTTTACGCCTGTATTATTAGGAAAGTAATCTTGCGCAAACAAAGAAACACTGCACCAGAATACTGCTAGTGCTAGGAGTCTCATTTTCATTAGTGGAATTTATTTGAATTAGTCCCTTTAAAGGTAAACTAACACAAATAACTGTGCAAAAAGCACACTAAAATCCTTTAGCTTTATGATAATTAATCAATAACCCCACCACTTTATTATAACTATGAATACCATCTGCCTGTTTATTTGCTTTTAAGAAACTATTAAATAAGGCTTTGAAAACAGGTTCCGTGATGTTTTCGTAACCATCCCAAAAACTTCTAAGTTCTGCGTAATTCTTTTTTACACCTGGATTTAAAGTTGCCCATAAACGATTAAAATCAGATTCGCTTTTTGCACGTAGGTCAGACAAGCAGTAGGCTAGTGCATGGGAATATGCGGCATATTTAAAATACGGGTCCTTGTTATTAGCAGTCACTAAAAAACCAATAAAATTGGTAGCAGATTCAGAAGAATAACCAATTTGATGCCCCGCTTCATGTCCGCTGATGGTTGGGAATCTAAGAATTGGAATTTTACCGTTTACTTGAGCTTCATTAGTAAATGGATTTAGATAACCACCATAACCCATGTAAGTTAGTGGCAGGCTATATAATGATGTTTTGAGACTTTTAGGTTGATATTTAAATTCTGGATAGATTACAGATAACGATTTATAACCCGCTGTGGTTTTTTTGAAAACTTCTTTTTGGCTGTAAGGGATAAAAACAGCTTGAGCGGTGTCTTTTGTTATGTTAAATTGAAGTGTATTGGTTTTTTCTATCAAATAGGTATTAAATTCTACCAATTCTTCTAAAGTGTAGTTCCTTTCTATCTCTAATTTCTCTTCAATAGGTAGCCTATGGTAATTTAACCCCCAAAATAAGTGAAATATAAAATAACCAATAGATAACGAAACACCGGTATCAGTAAAAAAATGCAATGGAGCCTTCCATACGTTTTTGCCTTTTAAAAAGAGGTAACGTAGTAAAGAAAAAGCTAGAAGGGTGTAAAAAATGTCGCCTACAGAAAAGGGAATCCAACCAGTTAATACGCGTAAAAATGTGCTTATCCAAAGATATATACCTTCGGAATAATAGGTTTCTACAAAATTAGGGTAGTGACTAAGCAAACGTACTAGCACAATTTGTGGTAGTAGGGATAACGCTATAATCCGTTTTGTTTTTGTATTCATTAATACTAACGAAGCTACAACAACTAGTGCATTCTTCCAATTTGTTATTCTATAAAGACCGAAGAAACTTTGCCATTAAAATTACCCTCTTTTCTGCTATGCAAATTTAGAATTAGGCCAAAGGTTTGGTCTCTATGTGCTTGTAGACTGATTGCTCCATTACGCAATTTGATTTTTCTCCCATTTAGCCGTACCTCAATAATTCTGTTACTTAGGTTGTAGTTATGATGCATATTGTCATCATCATAATCATCATCGTCTAATTTGTAATAATTAAAATTAGGGTTGTGTCTGTTGTATTCTTTTAGATAGATTTCCATTTGGTTGCCATCGTCCAAGAATAAAGAAATAAATATCTCGCCGTGACTCTCTATATTCGCTAAAGCGTCTTCTACATAAAAGGAATATACAGAACCATAATTTTGATGCGTAATTTTTCCTAAATTATGATGATTGCATTGAATAGTGCAGCGGTGCGGTGCGGGTTGTCTTCTTGGGGGAGCAGGTCTTCTACGGTTAATTACAACTACTTCTGGAAGGTCTATTCCAATTTCAATATGGCCACCAATATGGACCTGCGCGTTGGTTGGGATGCAACTAAGTAATACAACTAGAATTGTTAATCTGGTAAGCATTTTCATTTACTTGATTTTACAAGTGAAAATCAAGCATTATGCCAAAAACAAAAAGCCCTAACCATTTGGTTAGGGCTAGATAGTATATAAAAAATATGTTATTCAGCTATACCGGTAATTTCTAAATCGAAAACCAAAGTAGAGCCGCCTGGTATTGGGCCATAATCGTTGTCTCCGTATCCTAAATGTGGTGGTATAAAAAGGCGAACTTTATCACCCACTTTCATAGTTTGCAAACCTTCTCTAAATCCAGGAATTAATTTAGCCTCAGGACCGTATACCATAGGGAATGGACGGTAACCCCCTTGGTCTCTACGCCCAGGGTTAAGCTGTCCGTACTTTGCAGCAACTTCTTCTATATTACTATCAAATAAATTACCGTCTGTAAAATAACCCGCATAGTTAACCAAAACTTGTTGCCCCATTTGTGGTTGCTGTCCATTGGCATCATTTAATTTTAATACTTTTAGGCCGCTTTCTAGTGTTTCTGCTTTTTCTAACTGCTCTGCAATTTCAAAAGCAAAATCCTCTTTCATCTTTTTCATGGCTGCAATAACTTCTTCTTCTTCTTTAAAGTAGTCTTGCATTACTTTAATTGCATCAAACTTTTTAGCGTCTTTACCATTACGAATAATTTCTACTTTATTCATAGTAACTGGCTCAACAGGCTTGTCTCCGCTTCCTGTTTTTACTGCAGCAATAGAATCTACCACTTCTATACCCTTCACTACTTCACCAAAAACGGTATGTTTACCATTTAACCAAGGAGTTTCTTTATGGGTGATAAAAAATTGACTGCCATTGGTTTTAGGTCCAGAATTGGCCATGGAAAGAATTCCTTTCTTGTTATGCTGTAATGTATCTACAAATTCGTCCTTAAACTTATAACCTGGGCTACCAGAGCCAGTACCTGTTGGGTCACCCCCTTGAGACATAAAGTCTTTTATAATTCTATGAAAAGTAAGCCCATCATAATATTTTTTGTCTTTAAATTCTTCAGAAACAAATGGATTATTCCCTTCTGCAAGAGATACAAAATTCGCCACCGTTACAGGGGTTGCTTCTTTATGTAATTTTACTACAATGTCTCCCTTATTGGTTTGGATATCTGCATAAATACCATCGCCCAAATCTGCATATTTTCCAGATTTACATGCGGTCATTAAAAGTAAGAGGGTGCTTATCCCAAGCAATAATTTTCTCATCAAGGTCTATTTAAATTAGTACTGTCTTTTTTTATTTCGATTAGTGTAATGCTCGATTTTACAGGCATGTTAGGTCCTATTTTATCGTTATCTCCCTTATAGCCGTAGGCTTGGCTAGACGGAAATAAAAAGGTGGCTTGTTCTCCTTCTCTTAATAGTTTTACGGCATTACGAAGCCCTGGAAATAATTGGGATTTATCTACGGCATGTTGTACCAAGCCGATATCTTTTCTTTTGTAAATGGTATCTCCTGTAAAACTCATGATATTGTAGGTAAGAAAAACTACATCATCGGTTTGTGGTGTGTAAGCCAAACTATCTTTCTGGGTTTCATAAAAATACCAAAAACCACTAGTGCTGGTTTCGTATTCATTTAGGGTATCTTTCTGTATTATCTCCTTAATCGCAGTTTCTTCTGCGGCTAATAGGCGTTTGCTTCGCTCTGCGGATTCTCTAATAAAACTTGTGCTTTTTTGTTGCACAGGTTTTCTAGGTTCTGGCTCGCCACAGCTTAATAGAACTACACCTGCAAGAATACTTAAAATACTATTTTTCATGCGTGTAATGCTGTTTTGTAAGCTTCTAAAAGCTTTTTAAATTTAGTCACCGTTGCTTCCATTGAGTCATCACTTCTACCTCCTGCTGCATTATCATGACCGCCACCGTTAAAATGTTTTCTAGCGAATTGATTTACAGAAAAATCACCCACAGATCGAAACGAAATTTTAATAATGCCTTCCTCTTTATTTTCAATAAAAATCACCGCAAATATAATCCCTTCTAAGGTAAGCCCGTAATTAACAAACCCTTCGGTATCTCCCTTGGTGTAATTATGCTTATCCAATTCTTCTTGGGTCATGGTAATAAATGCAGTGCGATACTCTTGCAGAATTACCAAATTATTTAGTGCTGTACCCAAAAGATGTAGACGGGAAGGAGAATTATTATCAAATATATTCTGATTAATGGTAGTTCCCTCTGCTCCTTGGTCTAGTAAAGAGGCAATTACTCTATGTGTTCTACTGGTTGTAGACCTGTATTTAAAAGAGCCTGTATCTGTTAAAATACCAGTGTACAAGCTGGTAGCCATTTCTGGACTAATTAATGCTACCGCATTAAATGCTTCAACAACGTTGTAAACCATTTCGCAAGTAGAACTCATGCTGGTATCAGAATAGGTTATATCAGCGTAATCTGCGGGTTGTTGGTGGTGGTCTATCATCACAAATTTAGCCTTGGCGTTTGTTAGCAAGGCTTCCATCTGTTGTCCAGTCCTAGAAAAATGATTAAAGTCTAAAGTAAATATAAGGTCGGCATTCTCAATTAAACTCTTGCAATGCGCTTGTTGATATTCGAAAATTAGGATGTCTTTGCTGCCAGGAATCCATTTTAAAAACTTTGGAAAATCGTTTGGCACAATTATTTGAGCATCATGCCCTTGAGATGCTAAAAAACGCTGTAAACCTAAAGTAGAGCCAATAGCGTCCCCGTCTGGATTCTTATGAGGTACAATTATGATGTTTTTAGCCTTAGCTAGCAATGCTTTTAACTGCTTTACCTGTGTTGTATTCATGAGCCCAAATATAGTATTATAATAGCGTATTGCCGTTTTAAATTAGGCGTATAAAAAAGATATGTAATGCGTATTGGTAATCTTTAATTAAAGTAGATACTCTTGTGACTTTTATGAAAAGGCGTACTTTTGCGCAAAATTTCTAAAAAAATGACAGGTAATAGAACATTCACCATGATTAAGCCAGATGCTGTTGAAAACGGACACATAGGCGGTATTTTGGATAAAATCAGCGGTGCTGGTTTTAAAATCGTAGCAATGAAGTACACCCATTTAAGCAAAAGGGATGCAGAGGCTTTTTACGCTGTACACAATGAACGTCCATTTTTTGGTGAGTTGGTAGAATTTATGACCCGTGGTCCTATAGTAGCCGCTGTGCTAGAAAAAGATAATGCTGTGGAAGATTTTAGAGCTTTAATAGGAGCAACAAATCCGGCAGAGGCTGCAGAAGGTACAATCAGAAAATTATATGCTACTAGCTTAGGTGAAAATGCGGTACACGGTTCTGATAGTGATGAAAATGCTGCTATAGAAAGTGCTTTCCACTTTTCTGGTAGAGAAATTTTCTAAGTAAAAAGATTTGCTAAGCCGTATAATACGGTTCGTTATACAAGAAAAGCCACCTGTGAGGGTGGCTTTTCTATTAGCGTAATACTATTTTTTTTACGAGTTCTGAACCCAACTCTTCATTAATCATGGCAATTATCTTTTGTTTACCCATGCTCAATTCTTGGCGTAAAACAGAAGAGGTTAAGGATACGTATAGCGTTTCGTTTTTTAATTCTACTTGCTGGGTGTAGGTGTTAATTCCTGGCCCCATGAGATTGGTCCAAGCTTCTCGCGCATTTACCTTATTTATCCCTTTTTCTAGATTATTTTCCTTGATAAACGCTTTTAATACATCTCCTAAATGCTGTTGTTCGTTGTGTCTTTTAGCCATTAGGGTATAATATTTATAGGTTCGTATCTTTTGTAGGTATAGGTAATACCTTCCTTATCCTTGATGGAAAAATTAAGAGAGTCCAGTTGCTTTAATTGCTCGGTCCATTGGTTTAATCCATTTTTATATTGCAGCAAAAATTCATCGTCTTTTTTTAGAATGCTAAAAGGCTCAACATCCTTAGTGCTAGTATACGTCCCATCTAATTTTGGTTGTACTTTGCTTTTAATTCCTTTAAATTGATTTAATTGAATAAAATCTATAGTGGTATTTACAGTGTATTCTTTTTTAGTGCCATCGGCAAATTCTACCGTAGTAATTTCCCAATATCCGTTGAGTAAATGTAAGTCTGTCTCAGCGATAGATTTATCTGTACAACTTAAAATACCCAATAATAGGCCAATAACTATCCAGTACTTCATACTACAAGTTAAATATTTTATAAGATTGATGTATGTTTTTTACCACCTTTTCCGTTCGGTCTGCATGGGTGTCGCTTATAAATAGTTGACCAAAATGGTCATCATCTACTAATTTTACCAACTGCGCTACACGTTGCTCATCTAACTTATCAAAAATGTCATCCAATAGTAGAATAGGAGTGGTTTTGGTTTGTTCTTTAATCATTTTAAATTGCGCAAGTTTTAATGCAATTAAAAACGATTTTTGCTGTCCTTGACTACCAAATTTTTTAATAGGATGTTCTGCGATACTAAAATCCAAATCGTCTTTATGTATACCAGCAGAGGTGTATTGTAGCGCTCGGTCTTTTTCCAAACTGCTTTCTAATAAGGTAAGTAAATCATTATCATGCAATTTGCTATTATAATGTAAGGCGATGCCTTCTTCCTTTTTAGCTACATTTAAATATTGTTCTTTAAACAATGGTATAAAACGTTCTAAAAAATCTTTTCGCTTGTTGTAAATAGTAGTGCCGAGTGATGCTAGTTGTTCATTGTAAACCCCAAGAGTTACTGCGTCAAAAGTGTGGTTGGCAGCAAAATACTTTAATAGGGAATTGCGTTGCGTTACTATCTTATTATAGTTGATAAGGTTTTGTAAATACCCGTTGTCTGATTGTGATATCACACCATCTAAGAATTTACGGCGGGTATCACTCCCTTCAATTATTAAATCACGGTCGGCTGGCGATATAATAACTAAAGGTAAAAAACCAATATGTTCAGAGAAGCGTTCGTACGCTTTCCCATTTCTTTTAATTATTTTTTTAGTTCCTTTCTTATAGCTACAAATTACCTTTTCTTCTCGCTCATTCTTTTCAAAAAGGCCTTCTATCATAAAAAAGTCGGTCCCATGCTTAATATTTTGCGTGGTTACGGGGTTAAAGTAGCTTTTGCCAAAAGAAAGGTGGTAAATAGCATCTAACACATTTGTTTTGCCCACGCCATTTTGTCCTACAAAACAGTTTATTGTAGAATCAAACTCAAAATTTTCACTATCAAAACTCTTGTAATTAACTAAGGACAAATGTTTTAAATGCATAAAAAGGTGCTGTGGATTAAAAAAAGCAGCTCAGAACCCAAAAAATGGGGTTTCAAAAATAACGAATAATTTACCTTTCGATTTTAGATAAAAACTTTATTTTTGCCCGATTAAAAAAAGGAAGATGGCCACATATAAGAAGCGCGGTTACAAACCAAAGACAAAGGAAGAAGAAGTAATTATAGAAGAACAAGAAAGCACAACAGCAGAGGTATTTAATACACTGGATGAGGGTGCTTCTAAAACCGAAGCTTGGGTTTCTAAAAACCAAAATTACATTGTTGGTGCTATTGTAGCAGTTGCTGTTGTGGTATTAGGGTATTTGGCCTACACTAAATTTGTAGTGGAACCAAAAGACACTAATGCGGCGAATGAATTCTCTTATCCAATGCAAAACTTTAATGCAGCACTGACTAATGAAGCTCAGAAAGACTCTTTAATGACGTTAGCTTTAGAAGGTACGGAGGGTAAGTTTGGTTTTATTGATATTATTGAAGAATATAGCGGTACACCAACTGCAAACATGGCAAAATATGCTGCAGGTATGGCGTATTTAAACTTACAAAAGTATGATGAGGCTATTTCTTATTTAGAAGATTTTTCTTCTGACGATGAGGTTTATAGCGCTTTAGCTTTAGGTGGTATTGGCGACGCTTTTTCCCAATTGGAGCAACAAAAAGATGCTTTTGATTACTATAAAAAAGCTATTTCTGCCGCTGGGGAGAATGATTTTACGGCGCCTAAGTTTTTATATAAAGCAGGCGTTGCTGCCCTACAGTTGGGGAATAAAGAGCAAGCGTTGGATTATTTTAATAGAATTAAAGAAGAATTTCCAGCAGCAAAAGAGGCTAACTCTATAGACGCGTTAATTGGTTTTGCAGAGTAAGCATGGCTACAGAAAATAAAAACCTTTCCGTTTACAATAAAGAAGAATTGCCAAATGTGAGTCATTTAAAAATCGGCTTGGTAGTTTCTGAATGGAATGACAGTATAACAGAGCCCCTTTATCAAGGGGCTTTTGAAGCCTTAATAGATTGTGGTGTAGCACCAGAGGCAATTACGAGATGGAATGTTCCTGGTAGCTTTGAACTTACTTTTGGCGCTAAAAAAATGATTAAAGAATTGCCTGTAGATGCTGTGATAACTATTGGCAGTGTTATAAGAGGAGAAACTAGCCATTTTGATTACGTATGTAGTGCTACCGCACAAGGCGTTAAGGATTTAAATGTGCAGTTTAATGTACCTGTGATTTTCTGTGTGCTTACAGATGACACTATGCAGCAAGCCATTGACCGCAGTGGAGGTAAGCATGGTAATAAAGGTACAGAAGCCGCCATTGCTGCGCTAAAAATGGCTATGCTAGGCAATTAAATTCCTTAAGGAGTGCTACTTGCACCCTGTTGTTAACAAATATTGTGAGCTGTAGTTTAAGGCTTCCTGCTATTTTAAGTAACTTTGGAGCTACAGTAAAAGGAATATGCGCAACTTTTTAAAGTTAAGGACAAACCGGGATTTTGATTACAAACCACGTTTTTACAAAGGCGAGGGAAACCCTTACAAGATTGAGCATAAATTAGATCAGTTTAGGACAACTGCCACACACCAAAGAGGAATAAAACGGAAAGTAAGTAATGCCTTAAACGACCTTAAAACAGAGGGGGATAAGGATATGAAGAGGCGTTTTTTAATTATCCTTGGAATTTTGGTGTTGTTATTCCTTTTTATCATCGATTTTGATTTATCTATATTTTTAGGCTCCTAATGGCAGACATCATAAAACTATTACCAGACCATGTCGCTAACCAAATAGCAGCAGGGGAAGTGGTTCAACGACCGTCCTCAGTGGTGAAAGAGTTGTTAGAAAATGCCATAGATGCTGGAGCGGATACTATTAAACTCATTGTAAAGGATGGTGGCAAAACGCTAATTCAGGTAGTCGATAATGGTTCTGGAATGAGCGAGACGGATGCGCGATTAGCATTTGAACGCCATGCTACTTCTAAAATTACTTCTGCAGAAGATTTATTTAATTTACACACCAAAGGTTTTAGAGGAGAAGCGTTAGCTTCTATTGCAGCCATAGCACATGTAGAGTTGCAAACTAGAACTGCAACCATGGATATTGGCGTTTTAATTAAGATTGAAGGGAGCCAGATAAAAGAACAAGAAATGGTGGTGACGCCAGAAGGCACATCTATCGCTATTAAAAATCTATTTTTTAATATCCCAGCGAGAAGAAACTTTTTAAAATCTAACCAAGTAGAATTACGTCATATCACAGACGAATTTCAACGGGTAGCTTTGGTGCATCCAACCATTGCTTTTCAGTTTTATAACAATGGTTCTGAATATTTTAACCTTCCTTCAGAAAGTTTTAGGCAGCGCATTGTACATATTTTTGGCACTAAAATGAACGAGAAATTGGTGCCTGTAGCAGAAGACACAGCGGTTGTAAAACTTAATGGTTTTATTTGTAAACCAGCGTTTGCCAGAAAGAGTAGAGGAGAGCAGTTTTTCTTTGCCAATGGCCGTTTTATAAAGAGTCCATATTTGCATCATGCTGTGGTTTCGGCTTTTGAAGGTTTGCTAAAACCAGAGGTATACCCTGGTTATTTTATTTGCTTAGATGTGGACCCAAAGTCCATAGACATCAATATACATCCAACAAAAACGGAAGTTAAGTTTGATGATGAAAACACTTTATATGCAATTTTACGTTCTGCTGTAAAGCATAGTTTGGGGCAGTTTAATGTGGCACCGGTATTAGATTTTGATCGTGATCAAAATTTAGACACACCCTACGCCTACGAGCAAAAGCAGGCAAGTTTACCAAAGGTTTCAGTAGATGCTAGTTTTAATCCTTTTGCCGAAGAAAAAGTATCGACAACACAAAAAGGAGGGATAAAAGTAGCCTTGCCTAAAAAGCCAAGAACGGAAGGTTGGCAGGAACTATATGCATTTGATACTGTAGAAAATAATGTTTTTTCTAGCATTCAGGTAGAATCTGACTTAACGGAAACTAGTCTTTTTGATACAGAAGGAACAACGCAGGATGCCACCCACCAAACCTTTCAATTGCAACGTAAATTCATAGTAAGCACAGTAAAATCTGGTTTGCTACTTATTAATCAAAATAGGGCACACCAACGAGTATTATTTGAGCGTTTTTTGGAAGAAATAACTATTAAAAAAGCAGTTTCTCAGCAATTACTTTTTCCAGAAGTCTTGGAATATACAAGTACGGAGAAAGCACAAATTATGGCTGTAGAAGAGGTGTTGCATAATTTGGGATTTGATATAGATTATTCCCCAAAAAATGGGGTGGAGGTGCGGGGTGTTCCTACATTGTTGCCAGAAGGAAGTGTGGCTTTAGTCTTAGAAGACATTTTAGCTTCTACTGCTATTGGGCAAGAAGAAATAGGATTTTCTCAAGCAGAACAAATGGCAAAGATTATGAGCAATGCCTTGGCGGTCAAAACCGGTCAAGAGTTGAGCTCAGAAGCACAATTAGGATTGTTAAACGATTTATTTGCATGTAAAGAGCCCAAATTGAGTCCAACAAACAAAACAATTTATACCATTATTGGTGTTAACGAATTAGAGAATAAGTTTTAAAATGGGGAGGATTACAGAAGGGATTAAGCACTTAATCATTATAAATGTTATCTTTTTTATCGCAGGGATTTCTGGATTGGCAGATACCTTGTATCAATATTTAGCATTATGGTTTCCTTTGAACCCTAATTTTCAGATATGGCAAGTGTTTACACACATGTTCTTGCATGATTTTACGGGCTTTATGCATATTTTATTTAATATGTACGGCCTATGGGCGTTTGGTACGCCTTTAGAACGTATGTGGGGTCGTAACAAGTTTCTTTTCTTTTATTTTTCTGCAGGGTTAGGAGCGGGGTTAATACATATTGCAGCCAATTACTTTTTCTTTAGTCAAGGTTTGGATGCTGTGATGGCCAGCGGCTTAGCTAAGCAAGAGGTTATTGATGTTTTGGCTAGTGGTAGGTATAGTCCCGATTGGTATAATTTAGCATCTAAAGGAACTATAGATGGTTTTATATCAGCCTTTAATGCCCCAGCAGTGGGAGCCTCTGGTGCGGTATATGGGATTCTCGTTGCATTTGCTTTTACCTTTCCTAATGCAGAATTGATGATGATATTCTTGCCAATACCCATAAAAGCAAAATATTTTGTGCCTTTGATTATTTTGGGCGATTTGGTCTTTGGATTTAGTAGTGTAAATACAGGTATTGCCCACTTTGCACATATTGGTGGTGCACTCATAGGTTTTATAATGATGTGGTACTGGAAAAAAAATCAGTTTAATAATAATCGTTGGAACTAACCATGAAAAATGGTAATCTACAATATCAGTTTGCAAGGCTTTCTATAGCAGAGAAGTTAATAGTTGTCAATATCATCATTTTTATTGTAAGTGGCTTAATACAAGCTTTGTTTAGTACTAGTCCTAATACGGTAATGGGCTGGTTTCAATTGCCTAAAAATTTTGGGGAATTTATAGTACAGCCTTGGTCTTTAGTTACGTATTCTTTTTTTCATAGCGGAATTGGACATATATTTTGGAATATGTTGATGCTTTGGTTTGCCAGTCGTATTTTTTTAAACCTTTTTGATGCACAACGCTTTCTAACCGTCTATTTTCTTGGAGTTATTGTAGGTGGACTGTTTTTTTTATTGAGCTATAACATCTTTCCTGCGCTATTAAATACTAACACAGCATTGATTGGTGCTTCTGCTGGGGTTACAGCAGTATTACTGTTTGTATGTAGCTACATACCAAACCAGGATGTTAGAGTTTTTATCGTGAATGTAAAACTATGGCATGTGGGGGTGTTTTTTGTGTTAATCGATTTAATACAAATTCCATATGGTGGTAATATTGGTGGTAGGTTGGCACATTTAGGTGGTGCTTTAATAGGGTATATCTATGCACGGCAATTACTAAATGGAAACGATATAGGGGCTGGTTTTTCTACATTTATAGAAGGTTTTCAAAATATATTTAAACCAAAAGAAAAGAAACCCAAGTTTAAGAAGGTATACAAAAACCAAGCTGCAAGCAGCACTACAACAAGGGATTATGATAAGGTTGCAAGACAGAAAAGGATAGATGCTATTTTGGATAAGATTAGCAAAAGTGGTTATGAGAGTCTGTCTAAGGCAGAAAAAGATTTTTTGTTTAAAGCTGGTAAAGAAGATTAATTAGCGTAGTGAGATTGTCCTTTTGTTTACGTTGGTTAGTTAAAATTAATCTTGTAGTTGTTCTAATTACAGTTTTGTTGATTTTGTCTAGTTTTTCAAAAGAAAGTTTTTTTGGAGTCTTTTCTTTTCTAGGTTTGTTTATTCCTGTAATAGCCTTTGTACATTTTGGTTTTATTGTATTATGGTTAACGACTAAAAAAAAGTGGCGAGCTTTGTATTCTGTGCTGTCCATTGTTTTTATTTATTACGCTTTTGGATTGTTTTTCAGACCATTTTCTGGCCCTGGTGAAGAAACCATTTCAATCATGTCCTTTAATGCAAGAGGGTTTAATAGATATGATTGGATGGCAGATGAGAAAGGAGGGGACAGAATATCTAAGTTTTTGAATAAAAAATTTCCTGATATACTTTGTATTCAGGAACATACAAGAATTCGTTACAAACAACTGAAGTCCTATAAATACAGGGCGGAAACTCCCTATGGCTCCGACAAATCTACACAAGCGATTTTCACTAAATATCCAATAGTTAATAAGGGGTCTTTAGATTTTCCAGGGACAATTAATAATGTAATATTTGCGGATATTGTTATTCAAATGGATACGGTGAGGGTATATAATGTCCATTTGCAATCATATGTTGTAGATCCAAATGGAGATGTACTAGAAAAAGGAAAATATAAAAGTACTCTGAAAAAGATATGGTATGCGGTTGGTAAACAACATGAACAAGCATACCTATTAAAAAATCATATAAAGACTTCTGGTATACGTAAAATTTTAATTTGTGGCGACTTTAATACAACGCAGTTTTCCAATATTTATAGAACAATTAAAGGTAATCTACAAGATTCATTTTTAGAAGCGGGTAGTGGGTTTGGTAAGACATTTGATTTGTATGGATTTCCTATGCGTATTGACTACATTTTAGCAGACGATAATTTTGAGATTACATCACATAAAAACTATGATATACAATTGTCAGACCATTATCCAGTAATGGCAACTGTAAAATTTAGGGAATAAACTGGCAATCTACAATATCTGCTAGTATATGTATTAATAATGCTAAACCAATAATTCTCGTTTTTTTTACTACAAATAGGCTTACATAAACCATTATAGCCCAATAGGTGTGTAGGGGATGAAAGTTAATACTGCATCTATTAGGGTCAAATACAGGTGTACTCAATAGGTGGTCAAGGTCTATCACTATGCCTAATAGTAAGATTAGGCTAACTTTTTTCCATTTGTGAGGATATATGGTGGCAGCTAGCATAACCGGTACTAAGAAATGTATGCCGTAGTGCAAACAAAACCTAAGCATGTAAAAACGATAAATCCACCTCTTTTAAAAGACTTAGCGTATATGGTCCTTCATTAAATAACAAATCTAATGCACTAGTATTGGGTATAAAAGCATGGCGGTCCATGAATACTTGATTGTATTTGGGGGCATTAAAAGGGAATTGTTGCTTAGCATTCACCAAAAAACGACCATCTTGATGGCCCTCTATTGTTTTATGATAGGTTTCTGTTTTAGGAAAACCTAAATTTATGCTCAAGGCATCCTCAAAAAAACGCAAAGTATCAAAATTAAAATCGATAAGATACGTGTAATCTTTTGTGAATAACGGTGCTAATTCGTCTTCATAAAATTCAAAAAATGGTGACGTGCGATAAGCCGTTTGCAGCGTACGCCAATGCTGCCGTTGCCATTGCTCTTTATTATCAATCTTAACCTCACTATACTTTTGTCTCCCCTCGTTCTTCTTAATATGCTGTATAGGTATGGTCAGTGTATGTTTACCTTGGTCTGTACAGATATGATATCTATTCCGATAGGTTTGCTTCTGGAAATTATCTTGTGCTTCCCAGATACCTTGATGCTGTATGGCTGTTGTAAGGGTAGCAATATTGGGAAAACAAACAGGATGTAAAACTATAGTCGCCAATGTATTAAATTAAGCTTCTTCTGATTTTTTCTTCTTTTTTCTAAAGAAATCGAACACAAAATAACCCGCAAGCGCAATTAAAAAGAATTTAAAGTAAGATCTAGGTTCGCCACTACCACCAACTGTTGTAAATACACGATCCCAACGTACTTTTTCATTAAATTTAATACCGTCTTGAAAGTTGTCAAAACTCATCCAAATGAATACAGGTTTACCTACGATGTGATTCTCTGGAACAAAGCCCCACGTTCTACTATCTTCAGAATGGTCGCGGTTATCCCCCATCATCCAAAAATAGTCCATTTTAAAGGTGTAACTATCTGCCGGTTTTCCATTAATCAAAATCTGGTTTCCAGATACCTTTACTGTATTATGTTCGTAGTCTCTAATCACCTTTTTGTAAAGCGGTAAATTTTCTAAAGTAAGTTTAATACTTTTGTCCTTTTCCGGAATATATAGTGGTCCAAAATTATCGTTATTCCAGCTGTATAGCTTGTTCTGAGGAAAAATGTTATAACCTGCCTTGCCTTTAGGCTCTACTGCTCTAACGACAGAATCTACACTGCTATTCTTTTCTAATGTAGCTTTCATATCTTCTGTTAAATTCACCAAACGTTGCCTTGGTGTCTCTTCAGAAAGATTCGTTAATCTTGCATTTCGTATCACCTCAACAGGAATACCGTTCTGATTGGTAATAAGCGAAATTTTGCCATCAGAACGCTTGTCTGCAGCGAGTAAATAGGGCGTAAGAATTTGAAGTTGCTGCTGTGTAATAGGTTCGCTTACATACGTTCTCTGGAAACTGTCTGCTCCAACTTCGTTTAAAATACGGCTACTTACCCCTTTGTTAGCGTATACTATGTTGTTAAACATTGGTTTTGCGCGGTCATCTAGCTGTAATTCTTTACCATCTATATAAACGTCACCATCTATTACAGATAAAGTGTCTCCTGGTGTACCCACACATCTTTTTACGTAATTGGACTTTTTATCAATAGGCTTTTTTACACCCTGTTCTTTAACAAAAAACTGCCTAACCGTGTCTGCAGGCCAACTAAAAACAACGATATCATTTTTTTTGGGCGACTGAAACCCTGGCAATCTAAAATATGGAATTTGAGGCTTGTTTAGATAGGATTTAGTGCCAACAATAGGCAAGGTGTCGTGTACCATAGGAGCGGCAACCGCCGTCATAGGTGTTCTCGCTCCAAAATGAAATTTACTTACAAATAAAAAGTCGCCCACACGTAAGGTGCGCTCTAAAGAACCCGTAGGTATTACGTAGGGTTGTATAAAATAGGTATGTACCAAGGTGGCGGCAACTATAGCAAATACAATGGAACTTACCCATTCACCAACACCTGTAGTTGGTTTTAAACTACGGTCTTCTATATATTTTGCATCCATGGTGTAATTGACTACATAGATGTAAAATCCTAGGGTTAAAATTACTGCCCATGTTTGCCATAATTTGTTTTGTCCAAAACTTCTTATAGTTTCTACCCAAATTACAGGAAACATCAATAAGTTTATAATGGGGATAAATAGTAGTATAGTCCACCATTTTGGCCTATTGATGATTTGCATTAAAATTATAGCGTTGTAGACAGGTATTGCTGCTTCCCAAGCTTTTCTGCCAGCTTTAACATACAATTTCCAAGTGCCAAGAAAATGAATGACTTGTACTATTAGTATAAATAAAATCCACTGGGTACTATCCATAATTAATTGTTTATCTCGTAATCAGACAATAATTTATCGTGTTTGTTACCAATTAACTTAGGTTTAACACATCTTTCATGCTGTAAACACCTGTTTTGCCTTGCAGCCATTCTGCGGCAATGATTGCGCCCATTGCAAAACCATTGCGGTTGTGTGCAGTATGTTTTATTTCGATGCTATCTACATCACTATCATATTTTATGATGTGTGTGCCTGGAACTTCTCCTTCTCTAATGGAGGTAATGGCAATTTCATCGGGATGTGCACCTACCAATTGCCATCCTGAATAATCAGAATTAGCAATTATGCCTTCGGCAAGGGTAATCGCTGTGCCACTAGGGGCATCTATTTTATGTACATGATGAATTTCTTCCATATGGGCATGGTAATCCTTAAAACCATTCATCATTTGGGCTAGTCGTTGGTTCAACTCAAAAAATAGGTTTACGCCTAGACTAAAATTTGAGCCATAAATAAATGCGCCGTTTTTAGCTGAACACAAGGCGATTGCTTCTTCATATTTGGCCAACCAACCTGTGGTGCCAGATACAACCGGAATACCTTTCTCAAAGCACAAGGAAATGTTATTGAAAGCTGCATCTGGAGTACTAAAATCTATAGCTACATCTATCGCGTCAAAGTCTAGTTGATTTACATCTGTATCTAAATCTACTTTAGCAATAATGGTATGGCCTCTTTCTGTTCCTATTTTTTCTAACATACGGCCCATTTTACCGTAGCCGAATAATGCAATGTTCATAAGCTTAAAATTTTACTACCAACGTAAAGCCATAGCTTGGGTCGCCCGTAACTTCGTTGAGGTCTAGGTATGGTGATATGTCGTAGGCTAACTTATCACTAACATTAAATTGTTTTAAGTGTGCGGTTACATTGGCATCAATTATATTTAGTGCGTAAATACCAATGTTCAGCAATAACCACAAGTCTCTAGATTGCTGTATGTTTTCTTGTGCGTTCTCTAATCCTTCTGTAGATACGTTAATGACACCATTGCCATCTGGGTCATAAAACTCATCATCTGTAAAACCAGCCTTTCTACGTTTAAAAGCATTTCTGTACCTTCTGTATTTGGTATGTTCTGTAGAATAATTGTAGATACCCCAACCCATAATACCCCAAACAATGGGTGCTTTCCAATATTTTTTATTGTAAATCTGCCCTAAACCTGGTAAAACTGCTGAGTAAAATGCTGCTTTACTTGGGGCTAGTGGGTCAATAATTTCTGGAACATAAACAACTTCTTCAACAGTAATTCCTTTAGCTTTTGCGTTTGCTTTAATGGAATCCACAGCAGAAACGTTCCTAATAGAATCGGTTTCTACTTGAGCTAGAGCGACAAAAGAAAAAAGTAAGCATAGGGTAGTATGAAAAAGGGAATTATTCACCCGAAAGTATTTTTTGTAAACGTTGAAATTCTTCTTTGGAATGAAACGGAATTACAATTTTACCTTTTCCGTTGGCCGAAGCTGTTATGTCCACCTTAACGGCTAAATTGTCTTTTATGGCATCAAAGCGTTCTTGTATAAATTCTGGCAACTCTTTTTTTGCCTTTTTAGCTTTTGCACTGTTTTTATCACCACCTTCTTTATAGGCCTTTACCAATTGTTCTGTATCTCTTACAGATAATCCTTCAGCAACAATTTTCTCGTAAACGTCTATCTGGTCTTTGTTTTTTTCAATATTTACTAAAGCTCTACCATGACCCATACTTATAAAGCCATCTCGCATCCCTGTTTGTATAATAGGATGTAATTTTAATAGGCGTAAATAATTAGTTATTGTAGAACGTTTTTTGCCAACGCGGTCACTTAATTTTTCTTGTGTGATTTCAATCTCATCAATCAATCTTTGATAAGATAGTGCAACTTCTATGGGATCTAAATCTTGGCGTTGTATATTTTCTACCAAGGCCATTTCTAACGACTCTTGATCATTGGCTATCCTGATGTAGGCAGGTATGGTCTCTAAACCAACAATTTTAGAGGCTCTAAACCTACGTTCCCCAGAAACCAGTTGAAACTTGTTATAGTCTAATTTACGTACGGTTATGGGTTGTATAATCCCTAATTCTCTAATGGAGACGGCTAGTTCTTGCAGTGCTTCATCACTAAAATTTGTTCTTGGCTGAAAAGGGTTTACCTCAATAGAATTCAAATCTAATTCTACCACACTACCAATAACTTTATCCGCATTTTTATCAGTAACGGATTGTATGTCGTTTTCTGGATCTTTTAATAAAGCGGAAAGCCCTCTTCCAAGGGCTTGTTTTTTAGTTGCCTTCGCCATTTAAACTTTTTCCTTGTTTTTATTCAATATTTCGTTGGCCAAGTTTAGATAGTTGCTTGCGCCTTTGCTGCTTGCATCGTATTTAATAATACTTTCTCCGTAACTTGGTGCTTCACTAAGTTTTACATTACGTTGTATTATGGTGTCAAAAACCATATCTGCAAAGTGTTTCTTTACTTCTTCTACCACTTGGTTAGACAGGCGTAATCTAGAATCATACATAGTAAGTAGCATACCTTCAATATCCAAATCTGTATTGTGGATTTTTTGTACACTTTTTACTGTGTTCAATAGTTTACCTAGTCCTTCTAGAGCAAAATATTCACATTGTATAGGAATGATAACAGAATCTGCTGCCGTTAGTGCATTTAAGGTAAGTAAGCCTAAAGAAGGTGCGCAATCTATTAAGATGTAATCATAGGCATCTTTTAGGCCAGCGATTGCTTCTTTCATCATATATTCCCTGTTGTCTTTATCTACCAATTCTATCTCAATAGCAACAAGATCTATGTGAGCAGGTATTAAGTCAACATTTGGAGATTCGGTGGTTACTACAGTTTCTTTTGCCTTGTATGTGTGCTCTAATAACTGATAGGTACCCAGTTCTACACCTTCTACATCTACACCTAGACCAGAAGTGGCATTTGCTTGGGGGTCTGCATCAATTAGTAACACCTTTTTTTCCAGCACTCCTAAAGAGGCGGCAAGGTTAACGGTGGTGGTTGTTTTACCAACCCCTCCTTTTTGATTTGCAATAGCAATGATTTTGCCCATTGAACGCGTTAAGTTAGGGGTTAAAAATACAATTATTTACAACGCTAAAAAACGGAAATTGTTAACACTGGGTGAATAACTTGGGATAAACTCGTTAAACTACGTTAAACAAATCTTTAATTCCGAATAATTCAGTTTTAATTCATTAAAATTTCTAATAATGTAATAGCGGCTTTACTAATTTTAGTGCCAGGTCCAAACACTGCAGCAGCACCTGCACTAAACAAATAATCATAATCTTGTTTGGGTATAACGCCACCCACAATAACCATTATATCTTCTCTACCATGTTCAGCTAATGCTTTAATCACAGCAGGTACAAGTGTTTTGTGCCCGCCAGCTAAAGAAGAAACTCCTAAAATATGCACATCATTCTCCACGGCTTGTTTAGCAACTTCTTCTGGTGTTTGGAAAAGTGGTCCTATATCTACATCAAAGCCCAGGTCTGCATAACCCGTAGCTACAACTTTAGCGCCGCGGTCGTGCCCATCTTGCCCCATTTTAGCAATCATAATTCGTGGACGTCTACCCTCTTCTAAGGCAAACGTATCTGCTAGTTCTCTTGCTTTTAAAAAGCTCTCGTCATTATTTATCTCTTTGCTATACACACCAGAAACCGATTGTATTTTTGCCTTATGCCTGCCAAACGCCTGTTCCATAGCATCACTTATTTCACCAAGTGTTGCTCTAGCTTCTGCCGCATCCACAGCTAAAGCTAACAAATTTTTAGAAGAATCGCCAGCCAATTTAGCCTTAGAAACAGTAGTGATTTGTTCTAACAACTGTTTTACTTTTTTAGTGTCTCTTGTGGTTCTAATTTGGTTCAAGCGTTCAATTTGTTGCGCTCGTACTTTTTGGTTGTCTACCTCTAAAATTTGTAAATCGTACTCTTCTTCTAATTGGTATTTGTTAACGCCTACTAAAATTTCTTTACCACTATCTAAACGTGCTTGTTTTTTTGCTGCAGCTTCTTCAATTCGGAGTTTAGGAATACCCGCTTCTATAGCTTTTGTCATACCACCAAGCTTCTCTACTTCTTGAATGTATTCCCAAGCTTCATTCGCAATTTGGTCCGTTAGTTCTTCTACATAATAACTGCCAGCCCAAGGGTCTACCGTTTTTGTAATTTGGGTTTCTTGCTGTAAAAATAGTTGTGTATTACGAGCTATTCTAGCAGAAAAATCTGTTGGTAAAGCAATAGCCTCGTCCAAAGCATTAGTGTGTAAACTTTGCGTGCCTCCAAAAGCAGCTGCCATAGCCTCAATAGTTGTTCTCGCTACATTATTAAAAGGGTCTTGTTCTGTAAGACTCCACCCACTAGTTTGGCTATGCGTTCTAAGCATAAGAGACTTTTGGTTGCTAGGTTCAAATTTGGAAACAAGTTTAGCCCATAGCATACGAGCTGCGCGCATCTTAGCAATTTCTGTAAAATGCCGCATGCCAATACCCCAGAAAAACGATAAACGTGGTGCAAAATCATCTATTTTTAATCCTGCTTTTAGTCCTGTACTGATGTATTCTATACCATCTGCTAGAGTGTAAGCAACTTCTAAGGCAGCCGGAGCACCAGCCTCATGCATATGATAGCCAGAAATACTGATACTGTTAAATTTGGGCATCTGTTTGCTGGTGTATTCAAAAATATCTGCAATGAGCTGCATGGATGGCGTAGGAGGATAGATATAGGTATTGCGCACCATAAACTCCTTTAGAATATCGTTTTGGATGGTGCCTGATAACTGGTCCAAGGCTACTCCTTGTTCTTTTGCAGCAACGATGTAGAAGGCCATTATGGGCAATACCGCGCCATTCATGGTCATAGAAACAGACATTTTATCTAGTGGAATGCCATCAAATAACACCTTCATGTCTTCCACACTGTCAATCGCTACGCCAGCTTTACCAACGTCACCAATAACTCTTTCATTATCACTATCGTAACCTCGGTGTGTAGGTAAGTCAAAGGCTACAGAAAGACCTTTTTGACCAGCAGCAAGATTTCTCCTATAAAAGGCGTTACTTTCTTCTGCGGTCGAGAATCCTGCGTATTGTCTAATGGTCCAGGGTCTTCTAACATACATAGTAGAATAAGGGCCTCTTAAAAAAGGAGCAATACCTGCAGCAAACCCCTCATGTTCATTTATAGGTTTAGCTTCGCTACTTTGTGAACTTAGTTCTAAGTTTTGTATGTTGATTCTACTCATCTTTTAATCGGTTTTGTTCTACAGTTTCTGCTAATCTTTTACGTAGAATTGGTGGTAAAAGGGTTTTTCTTTTGTTGCATACCATGAAGGGCGATTTCTGTAGTGACGCCTTCATTTTATCTTGCGGATTTTGATATACATTAGTGCCTATTAAGGGTAGTTGGCCAGCATCAAACAAGGATTGTTCTTTTTGTGCAGCTGCTTTTATCTTTTTCTGTAAAATGCCTTTTTTTAGATTAGCTAAAAACCCGCCTGAAGTTTCTAATTGTTTCCATAAATCTAACGCAGCCTGTGCCAATTGATACGTTAATACTTCAATATAATAAGTGCCATCTGTAGCATGTAAGGCTTCATCTAGGTATGCTTCTTCTTTTAAAAGCAATAATTGGTTTCGTGCTATGCGGTCACCAAATTCATTGCTATAATTAAAAAGTGTATCATAAGGGGTGTTTATTATAGTATCCGCACCTCCCAAAACAGCTGCCATACTTTCTACAGTGGTACGTAGCATATTCACATTATAATCATAAATAGTTTTGTTCCGTAATGTAGGTGTAGCTGTTAATTTAAATGTAAAATTACCTTCGTACTTATTTTGCAGGCTTTCTAACAACCAACGTAAAGCTCTTAATTTTGCAATTTCAAAAAAATAGTTGCCTCCAATGGCAAGATTAAAATTTATATAGCATTGGCCACCAGCTTCTGCTAGGTTTAAATACTCACTTGCGTGTGCAAGTCCATAAGCTAATTGTTGCACGCAATTGGCACCCGCATTTTGGTACAATTCCAGATTTACTGTATGGCTGTAAACATTTACGGCGGTATTGGTAGCCATTAAGTCCTTCGCAGCCTGTAAATCGGTCTCCATAGTGCTAGACCAATTTCCGGTTTCTGCTAATTGCCCAATAGGATCATAGGTCAAAACCAAACTTTGATATTCTGGTTTCCATTCTTCTAATATACTTTTATAGTGTGTTGTAGAAGGGTTCGTGAATCCTAACTGTAAAGCAATTTCTTTTTTGTTTATTCCTTTTAATAGTGTAGATAGGTCTGCCGTAGTAGGGATAGCAGATATACAGATTTCTTGAGCACCATTATTAATGGCCTTTAATGCAACACTATTGCTTTCTTGTTCCGTGGCAAAAATAAGGTGTTGCGCTGCTCTCCACTGGTGCTTTTTAGGCATTTGGTAACGGGGCAATGCTTCTAAATCTTCTTGGGAATAGAAAGGTTTTACTTTTATACCTTCTAAAGTTTCCCAAACTAAGGTGTCATTATAGTCCGCTCCTTTAAGGTCTACCTGTATTTTTTGTTTCCATTGCTTGGCGCTAACCTCAGAAAACTCATCAAAAAGAGGATGTTGATCCATACTTTAAAGATTCAGTTTGTTAGTGCAAGGCCTGCAAAAGATATTTTATTAGAGCCTTGCTATTGCTTTAGTTTTAGACTGTCTTCGTATTCAATTAAAAAGATTTCTTCACCATCTTTTTTCATAAAATACTTTTCCCGAGCAAACTTTTCTAGCTCGTCTTTACTAGACAATTTTTCCAAGAGTTTTTTATCGTGCTCAATCTCTTTTTTTAAAAACTCCTTTTTCTGTTCAAGTTTATTTATTTCCTTTTGCAGCTCCCTGTGTATTAAAAGGGAATTGGTGTCAAAAAAGGCCATCCAAATAACAAAAATAGTCAAGACTAAAACATAGGTGTTAGTCATGATTTTAATCCATTTTTTTTGTCTTAAGGCCTTTAACCCCATTTATATCAACTTATTGTTAATAATGGTACGTACCATATCTACCGCAACTGTATTATAATGGTTGTTAGGTATGATTATATCTGCAAACTCCTTGGAGGGCTCTATAAATTGATTGTGCATAGGCTTTACGGCAGTTTGGTAGCGGTAAAGTGCCTTTTCTAAGTCGTGCCCACGTTCTTTAATATCGCGTTGTAAACGTCTTATTAGACGTTCGTCTGAGTCTGCATGTACATAAATTTTTATATCAAACAACTTTCGTAATTCAGGATTGCTTAATACCAAAATGCCTTCTACAATTATAACCTTTTTAGGTGCTGTAGGTATGGATTCTGGTAAACGTGTTTCTTCTACAAAAGAATACACAGGAATAGCTATAGGTGCGCCTGCTCGTAAGGTGTTTATATGTTGTATGAGCAAGTCAAAATCTATAGAATTGGGGTGGTCAAAGTTTACTTTGCTTCGCTCCTCTTTGGTAAGGTAAGATAAATCGTTGTAATACGAATCCTGTGAGATAACCACAACTTCATTTTCTGGAAGTTCATCAACTATTTGTTTTACAACTGTAGTTTTACCACATCCGGTACCACCCGCGATTCCGATAATTAACATGAGAATAATTTTACGCCAAAAATACACATTTGGCCCTATTTGCAGGGTTTTAAATGTGCAATACCTTAAATTTATATGTGCTTTTTATCTTTCTTACGAATTAAGCATTTAAAAATCAACAAGTAAAATTCATTTTTTGAATATTTGCTAATTATTTAGCAAATAACCTATCTTTAAATGCGAGAAATTTAATGATTTCAATGGAAAATAAATATATTCTTAAGGTTGATGGCGGTTCTGAGTTTTCGTTAACAGCAAAAGACCTTACTCAATTAGATGTAGTTGCGTCTGGTCAAAATCTTTTTCATGTTTTACATAACGATGAAAATTTTAAGGCAGCTGTGGTAGGGAGAGATTTTCAGAATAAAACCTATCAAGTAAAAATTAATGCCACTGTACACACGGTTACTATTCAAAATCCACTTGCCACACTAATCAAAGACATGGGTTTAAGTGTTAATGCAGGAGCTGTGGTCAACAGTATAGAAGCGCCCATGCCCGGTCTTATTTTAGATATTGCAATTAAAGTAGGACAAGAAGTAGCGGAAGGTGATACCCTGTTAATCTTAGAAGCGATGAAAATGGAGAATGTATTAAGCGCTCCACGCGCTGGGGTCATAAAAGAAATTGCAGTGGTTAAAGGCGATGCAGTTGAGAAAAAACAAGTGTTGATTACGTTTGAATAATTCTTGTAAAGTAAGATGAAAAAAATATTAGTTGCCAATAGAGGAGAAATTGCCCTTAGGGTAATGAAAACCGCAAAGAAAATGGGAATTAGAACCGTTGCTGTTTTTTCAGAAGCGGATAGAAATGCGCCACATGTAAGTTTTGCGGACCAAGCTATTTGTTTGGGGCCAGCACCTTCTAATCAATCGTATTTATTGGGTGATAAAATCATTGCAGAGGCCCAGCGTTTGGGTGTTGATGGTATACATCCAGGGTACGGATTTTTAAGTGAAAATGCGGATTTTGCAGAGGCGGTAGAAAATGCAGGTCTAACCTTTATAGGACCAAAATCTCATGCAATAAGGGTCATGGGTAGTAAGCTTGCTGCCAAAGAGGCGGTTAAAAGTTATGATATTCCCATGGTGCCTGGCATAGAAGAAGCCATTACAGATGTTGCCAAGGCTAAAGCCATCGCTAATGAAATTGGCTTTCCTATTTTGATAAAGGCATCTGCAGGTGGTGGCGGTAAAGGCATGCGTGTAGTAGAAAAGGAAAGTGATTTGGAGCAACAAATGAATCGTGCCATAAGCGAAGCTACTTCTGCATTTGGTGATGGCTCCGTATTCATAGAAAAGTATGTTACCTCTCCTCGTCATATTGAAATTCAGGTTATGGCAGACACGCATGGTAACTATCTTCATTTTTTTGAGCGGGAATGCAGCATACAGCGCAGACATCAAAAAGTAGTAGAAGAAGCGCCTTCCGCAGTATTAACCCCTGCCTTACGTACAGAAATGGGGGAGGCAGCTAAAAGAGTAGCTAAGGCCTGTGATTATGTGGGAGCTGGTACGGTAGAGTTTTTGTTAGACGGAGACCATAATTTTTACTTTTTAGAAATGAATACCCGCTTGCAAGTAGAGCACCCGGTTACCGAATTAATTGCTGGGGTAGATTTGGTAGAATTGCAAATAAAAGTAGCCCGTGGGGAAGCACTTCCTTTTAAGCAAGAAGATTTAAAAATTACTGGGCATGCTATGGAACTTAGAGTGTATGCAGAAGACCCGTTGAACGACTTTTTGCCAAGTGTAGGTTTGCTGTCTAAATACAACATTCCTGTTGGGGAAGGAATTCGCGTGGACAATGGATTCCAAGAAGGTATGGAAATTCCTATTTATTATGACCCAATGTTGGCTAAATTAATTACGTATGGAGCTACAAGAGAAGAGGCCATTGCTTTAATGGAAAAGGCTATTGCGGCCTATGAGGTAGAAGGGGTGCAAACTACCTTGCCTTTCGGAACTTTTGTTATGCAACACCATGCATTCACCTCTGGTGATTTTGATACTCATTTTGTTAAAAAATATTACAATCCAGAACAATTAAAAGAAGGACAAGAAAAAGAAGCACATTTGGCCGCCCTATTGGCCTTAAAATTGTATTTGGACGATAAAAAAACACTAAGACTGCCCATTGCTTAAAATTATGGACGATAAAATTAAACAGTTACAAGATAAAGTTACTCAGGCTCATTTAGGAGGCGGGGAAAAACGTATAGAAAAGCAACATGCTAAAAAGAAATTAACGGCTAGAGAGCGTATTGCATATTTACTAGACGAAGGTTCTTTTGAAGAGATGGGAATTTTAGTGACCCATAGAACAACGGACTTTGGAATGGAAAAGGAGCAGTATTACGGTGATGGCGTTGTTACAGGTTATGGTACAATATCGGGTAGGCTAGTTTATGTTTATGCGCAAGATTTTACCGTGTTCGGTGGTGCGCTATCAGAAACGCATGCAGAAAAGATTTGCAAGGTTATGGATTTGGCAGTAAAAGTAGGAGCCCCAATTATAGGCCTTAACGATTCTGGAGGAGCGCGTATCCAAGAAGGGGTACGTTCTTTGGGTGGATATGCCGATATTTTCTTTAGAAACGTACAGGCTTCTGGGGTAGTTCCGCAAATTTCTGCCATTATGGGGCCTTGTGCGGGTGGTGCCGTTTATTCCCCAGCAATGACAGATTTTATCGTGATGGTAGAGCAAACCAGTTACATGTTTGTAACAGGTCCCAACGTGGTTAAAACGGTTACCAATGAAGAGGTGACATCAGAAGAGTTGGGTGGCGCTAGTACACACGCCAGTAAATCGGGCGTAGCCCATAAGACATCGCCAAATGATGCTGCTTGTTTGGAAGATGTTAAGAGATTATTGTCCTATTTGCCTCAAAACAATCAAGAAAAAGCCAAAAAACTACCCTTTGTACCTGGAGAAGAGGTGAGAGAACAATTAAAGGGAATTATTCCAGATAATGCCAACAAACCGTATGATATGCATCAGGTAATTCATGGTATTATTGATGTAGATTCTTTTTATGAAATTCATAAAGACTACGCAGAAAATATAATTACTGGTTTTTCTCGTATTGGTGGGCGTAGCGTAGGGATAGTTGCTAACCAGCCCATGGTTTTGGCAGGAGTGTTAGATGTAGATAGCTCTATAAAAGCGGCACGTTTTGTTCGTTTTTGCGATGCTTTTAATATTCCACTTTTAGTTCTTGTAGATGTACCTGGCTTTTTACCTGGAACGGACCAAGAATGGAATGCAATTATTACCAACGGCGCTAAATTACTTTATGCTTTGAGTGAAGCCACTGTACCACGGGTTACCTTAATTACTAGAAAAGCATACGGTGGTGCTTATGATGTAATGAATTCTAAGCATATTGGAGCCGATTTTAACTTTGCTTGGCCTTCTGCAGAAATTGCGGTAATGGGCGCTAAAGGAGCTAGTGAAATTATTTTTAGAAAAGAAATTGCTGATTCAGAAGACCCTGAGGCTAAATTAAAAGAGAAAGAAGCCGAGTATGCAGATAAGTTTGCTAATCCTTACAGAGCAGCTAGTCGTGGTTTTATAGACGAGGTAATTTTACCGGAAAATACCCGTAGAAAATTACTGAAAACCTTTGCAATGTTAGAAAATAAAACTGTTGTGCCTCCTAAAAGAAAGCACGGTAACATTCCCTTATAGTTAACAATACAAGCATAAGTGTTTAACTTAACAAAAGTTAAACACTTATTGTTTCTGGCATGTTCTAAGAGTACCTAATTTTGCCAGATGCAAAACACAACCCAAAAACCTAGTTTTGAGTTCATCGCATTAATGGCTTCTTTAATGTCTATTGTAGCCTTGTCTATAGATGCGCTTTTACCTGCTTTTCCAGAGATAGGTGTGAGTATTAATAGTTTAGACGCTACAGAACATCAAAAATTGGTGACGATGATTTTCTTAGGGTTGGGTGTTGGACAACTATTTTTTGGTCCGTTATCAGACGCTATTGGTCGTAAAAAAGTGGTGTATTTAGGTATGGTTATCACGCTTTTAGCAAGCTTGGTTTGCGTGTTCTCTCCTAATTTAGAATGGATGCTTTTTGGGCGAATTGTTCAAGGAATAGGATTATCTACCTCTAGATCTATTTCTATCTCCATGATAAGAGATATGTACAAAGGAGATGTAATGGCAAAAGTGATGTCTTTTGTGACTGCTTTTTTTATTCTTGTCCCTGTTGTAGCTCCCGCATATGGTAAATTGGTTTTGGACCTTGCTAACTGGCAAGCCATTTTTTATTCGCAAATGGTCATTACAATACTTGTTGGATTTTGGTTTTGGAAGCGTCAACCAGAAACGCTAAAGCCAGAATACAAACAGCCTTTTACAATACGAATGTTTTGGGACGGGTTCAAAGAATTTTTAAAATACAAAGAATCAGTGGCTTTTACTCTTATTTCTGGTCTTGTGACGGGAGCATTTTTAGTGTATTTAAGTGCGTCTCAACACATATTTGAAGACCAATATGGATTAAAAGAATCGTTTCCCTATATTTTTGCAGGTTTAGCTATATCTATAGGGTTGTCTACACTATCTAACGGTACTTTAGTATTGCGTTTTGGTATGCGTAGGCTTTCCTTAACGGCACTTATTCTTTTCTGTATCATAGCTCTAGCATTTGTTGTCTTGTACATGGGGGGGGCAAACCCTAATGTGTATGTTTTGGTAGCCTTTTTATCGTTACAGTTCTTCTGTTTAGGGTTTATGTGGGGTAATTTTAGGTCTATAGCCATGGAGCCAATTGGCCATATTGCTGGTATAGGAGCTGCTATTAATGGTTTTTTCTCAACCGTGGTAAGTATCCCAATTGCTACTTTTATCGGATTATTTGTAGATACTCATGTATATCCTTTATTTATCGGGCTTGCCGTCTGCGGGCTATTGTCCTTAGCTATATTTCTTTACGTTCGCAAAGCGAAAAATTTGGTGCCGGCTACTTCTTAATTTGGATGATGTAACACGCCAGAGCAAGAATCTCTACTAGCACCGGTTACAGATTTGAGTATATTAATTTGGTTTTCTACCCTAAGCACTCCCATAAAAGCAAAAACTAAGGCCTCTTTGTAATCAATTATAGTTTTGGATGGAACTATTAATTGAATTCCTTCTGGTAAATAAGTGGTTAAAGTTTGTGTGTAAAATGTATTCAATGCTCCGCCACCTGTGACCAATAGTTGTGTATTTATAATTGGTTTTTCTTTTTTGATAGAAAATGCTATTTGTTGGCAATTATGATGAATTATAGTATGTAACAGGTCTTTTGTTGATGCGTCTTTAAATTTTTCTAATATAGGAATAACCGCTGCCCTAAACCACTCGTATCCTGTGCTTTTTGGGTAGGGCAATTGGTAATATGTGAGTGCATTTAACTGCCTAAGCAAATCTGGGAGCAAAGTTCCTTGACGTGCCAGGTTGCCATTCTCATCGTAAGCTAGTCCTATTTTAGCGGTTAAATAATTTAAAGGCATATTGGCAAGGCCGATATCATAAGCAATACGTTTCTCCTCCTTATCAAAAGAAATATTACTAATGCCGCCCAAGTTGAGACAAAATTGATGAGAAGCAAAGAGTAACTTATCTCCAATAGGTACTAAAGGCGCACCTTGACCACCAAGAGCTACATCTAAAGTTCTAAAATCATTAATTACAATACAACCTGAAGCTTCTGCTAACGCTTTGCCATCCCCTAACTGAAAAGTAATTCCCTCTGCGGGTCTGTGGTGAGAGGTATGCCCATGACTAGCTATAAAATCAACGGATATATGGTGTGTGTCCAAAAAGTTCTTGGCTTGTGTTCCAAGCCATTTGCCATAAGTAATATGTAGTTGTTGGTGTGCAGCAGGTGAAAGGGTAATGGCATGTTTAAGTTGCTGGTACAGCTGTTCTTGGTAAGGTATTGTTGTAGCTTGATTAATGCTGAATTTCCACTCATTTTCTTCCTGCCAAAGGCTGCAATGTGCAATATCTAATCCGTCTAAGGAAGTGCCAGACATTAACCCCAAAACCGAATACTTTTTCATATCAATCTAAATTTACAGGCAATTCTCCGTAGGAGGGCAGTTCTTCTAAAAAATGCTGTGCAGCGTAGGTTTGAAAAGGTTTAAAATCTTGATAAGTAATATAGATTCCTTTAGCCTTTTTATATGCTAAGGTATTCAGAGCGTATGGGTTGCCAAAGTGATAGATAAGAGCATTTTTTGTAGCTACAAGGGTATTGAATAATTCTATTTCTTCTTTGCTTAATCCAAAATTGTCTAAGGGTTTTGCAGAAGGCGGATTTACTACGATTAAGACCTGTTTGGAATTGATAGCTTCAACCAGATTAGCTGCCTTTTGTTTTAATAGTTCTGTAAAATAGGATGTTTTCGTTCCTAGGTTTACCAACTGAAAGGGTTCTTTTTTAAAGCGAGATAGATTAAAGTTTGGAGTGTAATTGGTAAGACTGTATTGAGCAATAGCCGCATTCAAACTACTTTCATTGGCAAAATTATGTTTTGTTTTTTGTTGTAACGCCTTTTGTTTTAAACGTTGAATGCGTTGGTATTTTTCATCGATTTCGGAAGCACTTGCTTCCGCTTCAATTTTAGCAATACCTGCTGCGGTATTTTCTGTAAAGCAAAGTATGTCTACCCCTGCCTTAAAAGCTTGCAGTTCAACTTCTCCTTTTATTGTAAACAATTTGCTAATACTGTGCATGTTTAAAGCATCAGAAATAACCACCCCATTGTACTGTAATTCTTCTCTGATCAAGCTGTTAATGATGGTTTTAGAAAGTGTAGCGGGTTTCTTAGGGTTCTGCTCTAACTGTGGTAGTGCCAAATGCCCAACCATAATGCTATCTAAATTTTCCTTGGCAATGTGTTTAAATGGGTATAACTCGTTTTCTTGTAAATTCTGTAGGGATTTGTTAATAATGGGCAACCCTATGTGAGAATCTACAGCAGTATCTCCATGCCCAGGAAAATGCTTCACAGAATTTAGAATACCACAAGAAGCCATACCGTCTAGAAAGGCCTTTGCCTTAGCGGTTACCCGAATTTTATCGCTCCCAAAAGAACGATACCCTATTACCGGATTTTTAGGAGTGCTATTTATATCTATTACGGGAGCTAAATTCCAGTGAATACCGGCGTGTAAACAGTCTTGTGCAATTTGTTGCCCTACTTGGTAAATCAGAAGGTTTTTAGAAAGCGGTAAAGCACCCAATGTAATAGCGTATGGATACTGCGGGGTATTTTCAATGCGCATGGCCAAACCCCATTCTGCGTCTATTGCTATTAAAAGCGGGTATTTTGCCGCTTTTTGATACCGGTTGATGAGGTAGGTTAACCGCTCAAAACTTTGTTCATTGTAAAGAACCTTTTTTTTACCCTCAAAATTAGTTGCAGCGCTTGCTCTGGAGTGAAAAAAGCATAGTGCCCCTACATGATGTGTGGCAATCAAGCCTTCTAAAGATTTAATTTCTTCTTCTGAATCGTTTATAAAAGCAGCGGGCATAAATAGCTGACCAATTTTTTCTCGGAGCGTCATTACTAATTGTTTAAGGTTTTTTTACCAAAATCCGCAGGGTAATCTAAAAATCGTACTAATACGAGCGCAGGAATAGCTGCAAAAGCAACCCAAAAAAAGAATCCGTCGTAACCCAACCACTCTTGGATATAACCGCTAATCATTCCAGGTAACATCATCCCAAGAGCCATAAAACCTGTAGCTAAAGCATAATGACTTGTTTTGTAAAAACCTTCTGCTACGTAGATAAGGTATACTAAAAAGGCAGCAAATCCAAAGCCATAACCAAATTGCTCTATGATTACGGTGCCTACTATGGCAAACATACTGGTAGTTTTAGTAATTGCTAAAAGTGCGTACAACAGATTAGGTAAGTTAAGCGAAAGAATCATGGGAAGCATCCATTTTTTTAATCCATCTTTAGAAATCAAAATTCCGCCAAGAATACCACCTAACGAAAGAAAAATAATGCCTACTGTTCCATAAATTGTTCCAACAGCTTCAGTAGCTAATCCCAAACCGCCTTTTGCGATATCATCCAATAAAAAAGGAGAAGTCATTTTTACCAATTGAGACTCTCCTAGGCGATAGGTTAAAATAAAAGCTAAGGATAACCAAATACCCTTTTTTGCAAAAAATGTGCTGAAAATAGTTCCAAAATGCGCATTTTGATTGACTTTAGGACTATTTTCCTCTGCTTTGGGAGATGTAAAGAAATTGCTAATGGTGAGTACGGCCATCAATACGGCGGTGGCTATCATTGTAAAACTCCATGCTTTAGCCGTATTTTCTAGTTGATGCTCTAGAAAACCAGCTAGGATAACAATAAGACCTTGACCTGTAACCATGGCTAGACGATAAAATGTACTGCGCATGCCAATAAAAAAAGATTGCTTTTTCTCACTCAACGCCAACATATAATAGCCGTCAGATGCAATGTCATTGGTTGCAGAGGCAAAAGCAACCATCCAAAAACAAGCAAGGGTAGCTGTTAAAAAAAAGTCGGTTTGTAGAGTAAGTCCAATCCCTAAAAAAGCCAAAGAAATAAGTAATTGCATACTCAAAAACCACTTTCGTTTGGTAAAATTTAAATCTACAAATGGACTCCACAAAGGTTTTAAAACCCATGGAATATAAAGCCAGCTTGTGTATAGTCCAATTTCTGAATTGCTTAGGCTAAGCTTCTTATACATGATAACAGACAAACCTACTACAATAATGTAGGGTAAACCCTGAGTAAAATAAAGGATTGACACCCAAAGCCATGCATTTTTATCTTTATCGTTTGTCATTAATTTAATTTTATAGCTATGGGCAAACTATGCTGCCCATATTTACTTTCAAAAACCAGCACGAGTTTTTTTCGATTCTTAGTAAGTTTTATTGGTAGCCGTAAAATGTCATCTTTGGAAAGATACCGTTTTCCTAAAAGTCCTTTAGGTTCTGTGGGTTCTTTTTTATAGATAAGCACGCTGCGTTGTTTTTGTTCTGATTTAATATTGAAAATGTAATTTTTATCTTTTTTTTCTAGTTGAGTTACCGTAATGTTTTGCGGTAAGGGAGCATCATATAACGGTGAATGGCTAGGAGTGTAAGCTTTGTGTTTGTATAATTTACGATGTATGGTTTTGGCTACTTCCTCATGTGCTAAAAGGGATTTAGCACTAAAGAACACGTTTCCAGAAATGTTGTTGGCACTTCTTACATAGTTTAATTGAGTGGGTAGTTCTAGTGGATTTTCCCAAGCAATATCTGCATTGTTTTTAATCTTGTAGGGACCATTACCAATATAAATACGGCTATCAAATGCATTGGTACTCCACCAATCTGCTAATATTTTATGTGAGGCTGGAGCAAAATCCATGCTCCAATAGATTTGGGGAACTAGATAATCTATCCAACCTTTCTCCATCCATAATAGTGGGTTTGCATACAAATCGTGATAGGTAGTCTGCCCTGCTTTGGTAGCAGAACCCTTCGGGTCTGTAGTGTCATTCTTCCAAACACCAAACGGACTGATGCCAAATTGAACCCACGGCTTAGTGTTTTTAATGGTAGTATAGACATTTTTAATCAATGAATCTACATTGCTGCGTCTCCAATCCTCTAACGGTAGTTTTTTTGGATTGTAATTTGCGTAGCTTGTGCTATCTGCAAATATCTGGTCTTTAATGGTGTAGGGGTAAAAATAATCATCAAAATGTAGCGCGTCTATATTGTATTTTTGTACCACCTCTTGCATTATTTCGGCTAAATGTGCTTGTACTTCTGGGTTCCCAGGGTCATAGTAGTACTTGGTTCCGTAAGGAATCATCCAATCTTTATGTTGATAAAAGTCATGTGTAGTGCTTAGTTGCAAAGTATCCAAGGTCATGGTAGCCCGGTATGGGTTTAACCATGCATGGAATTCCATACCTCTTGTGTGCGCTTCTTTTATTAGAAAAGGAACTATGTCTACCGTTTCTTTTAAACTTGCCCCTTGTTGGCCGGTTAGATACGTGGACCAAGGTGCTAATTTAGTAGGGTAAAGGGCATCTCCTGCAGTTCTTAGTTGTACTATTACAGCATTAAAATTATGAGCTTGATAGTAGTCTAAAAGCGCCAAATAATCTTTCTTTTTTTTCTCAAGGTTATCGCTCCCGTTTTTGGGCCAGTCAATATTGGCAACTGTGGCAATCCAAACGCCTCTAAATTCGGCAGGTGGCGTAGGTACTGCTTTAAATGTACTGCAAGAACCTATGAAAATAGCTAAAATAAGGGCGCTAAAAATAATTTTCATACTTGGGATTACTACATAAAAGGTCTACAAAAAGCTGTAGACCTTTTACAAAGGTAACTAACAAAATATAGCTTTAGTACTTAAAAATGATATTGAACAAAGCCCTCCATAGCCTCATATTCAGCAAGGCCTAATGCATTATATTTTGCAGCTGTTTCTGTATTTCTTTGTTGTGCACGCTGCCAAAATTCGCGCTCATCATTCCCAGGAAACATAGCACTATCTTTTTGGGATTGATGTTTAAATATGGCATTAATTTTACGTTGCATATCTTTTGGTCCAATGGGTACTGCCATTTCCATAGAAGCAATGTCCCATTCTTGCCATGCGCCACGGTATAGCCAAACTTTGCAATCTTTTAACCATTGAGCCCCCGATGTTTTTAACTGTTCCAAAGCCAAATAAATTATTTGTAGGCATACTCTATGAGTACCGTGTGGGTCCGATAGGTCCCCAGCAGCAAAAATTTGATGCGGTTGTACTTTATTTAATAGGTCTACAGTTAACTGAATATCTTTTTCTGAATGTGGCTTCTTTTTTACGGCACCAGTTTCATAAAACGGAAGGTTCATAAAATGTGCATGCGCTTCTTTTACGCCACAATAGCGACAAGCGGCTAAGGCTTCTCCTTTACGGATTAGGCCTTTATATTCTTGTATTTCTGAGCTATCTATTTGGCCGGGTTTTTTGTTGTTTAAAAACTCCCGAACCTCCTTCATTTTAGTTTTTAACTTTTCATCTCCCTTTTCTATTTCTAAGGCAAAATCTAGAAAACGAATTACCTCATCATCAAATACCGCAATATTGCCAGAAGTTTGATAGGCAACATGTACCTCATGGCCTTGGTCTACTAACCGAAGTAGCGTACCGCCCATAGAGATTACATCATCATCTGGATGTGGACTAAAAATAAGAGCGGTTTTAGGGTAGGGGAGCGCGCGTTCTGGTCTATGGCTATCATCTGCGTTAGGCTTACCGCCAGGCCAACCCGTAATAGTAGCCTGTAATTGATTAAATACTTTTAGATTAATCTGCTCAGCAGAACCTATTTCTGCTACCAAATTTCCCATTCCATATTCATTATAATCTTCATTAGTGAGCTTTAAAATAGCTTTTGATAGCTTTTCTGATAACCAGATGGTTGCTTTTTTGATAAGGAAATCGTTCCAAATTACCTCTCCTACTAACCAAGGAGTTTCTACACGAGTTAAAAAAGAAGCTGCCGCTTGGTCTAGGATAAAATCGCATTGAGTATGTTTTTGTAAAAAGGTAGCTGGTACGGTTTCTCTAATTTTGCCCTCAACAGCTTCTTTGACGATGTGGGATTTACCTTCCCCCCAAGCCATTAGTATTATACGTTTAGCGGCCATTATAGTACCTACCCCCATGGTTATGGCGCGTTGTGGTACATTTTCCTCGCCAAAAAAATCGCTCGCAGCATCTAATTTGGTAACCCGGTCTAACCGCACTAAACGGGTTTTACTATGAATGCTAGAGCCAGGTTCGTTGAAACCGATATGTCCCGTTCTACCAATACCAAGTATCTGAATGTCTATACCTCCTAAATCTTGAATGCGCTGCTCATAGGCGTCACAAAATGGCCTAATATCACTGGTATGCAAATTTCCATCAGGAATATGCACGTTTTTGCGATTTATGTCAATGTGGTTAAAAAGATGCTCATTCATAAAACGAACATAACTATGTATACTTTTTGGGTGCATAGGGTAGTATTCGTCCAAATTAAAAGTGGCAACATTTTTAAAACTTAAGCCATCTTCTTTATGAAATTTTACCAAATAATCGTAAACCTTAGTAGGCGTAGAACCAGTAGCTAAGCCTAAAATTGCCATTTTGCCTTCTGCCTGTCTCTTTTTAATCAGTTTGGCAATTTCAGTTGCTACAAAATAAGAAGCACGGTCAGCATCTTCATGAATAAGGGTGTTAACCTTTTCAAATTTTTGAATTTCTGCTAGATTAGCATCTGAGGTAATTTGCTGTTTATTGATAGTTTTGGTCATGTATATTTGGTATTTTGAGTTTAAAACAGCATAAAACTACAAAATAATCTTTTTTATGCTTTTTATTGCTATTAAATATGCGTCAAATTGCGTTTTATTGTATTAATTCGATTTTTTTATAATAAAAACAGCATAAATTCATTTTAGTTATCTTTGTATTTCTAGCAACGAATCATGTTAAAAGAAGAAAGGCAACGCATTATCCTCAACGAAGTTGAATTACATAATAAAGTTTTGCTAACGGATATAGCAGAACAATTAGCAGTGTCTATAGACACGGTGAGGCGAGATGTAAAGGAATTAGATGGGGATCAAAAACTTAGGAAAGTTCACGGTGGCGCAGTTTCTTTGGGATTTGCTAATTACAGTCCATCCAGAGCCAATGTATACGCTTTAGATAAAAAAACGACTATTGCAGAAAAAGCAATAAAGCTTATCAAAGCAAATAGTGTAATATTAATAGATGGAGGAACCACCTGTTTAGAGTTAGCTAGGTTATTGCCACAGCATTTGCATTTAACTTGTTTTACCCTAAGTTTACCAGTGGCGATGGAATTGCTGAATAAACCTAATGTTGATACTATCTTTATTGGCGGTAATTTGTCTAAAGATTCGCAAATATCGTATGGAGCTAATACCATCAACAATCTGAGTCAACTAAAAGTAGATTGGGCTTTTATTGGTACAGGTTATGTTGATGCAGCTTTTGGTTTAACAGAGTTTGATTGGGATATTGTACAAACAAAAAAGGCAGTAATCAAGGCGGCGAAAAAATCGGTTTTACTGTGTATTTCAGAAAAACTGAGTTCTCAGCACCGCTATAAAACCTGCGATGTAAGACAGATACACACCATGGTAACGGAGTTGCCTGCAGACCATAGAGATTTAAATCCATTTAAAAATCAAGAAATAACGATAGTATAGTATGGCTACATTCCAAAAAATAACGGAACAACCTTCTTTGCATAATGATTTAGAGCAACAATCTACCTTAAACCTATTAGAAAAAATTAATGAAGAAGACCAAAAAATTGCGGCAGCGGTGGCTAAGACTATTCCCCAAATAGAGCAATTAGTAGAAGCTTTGGTAAGCCGTTTTAACCAAGGGGGGCGTCTTTTTTATATCGGAGCTGGTACTAGTGGTCGCTTAGGAATATTAGATGCTTCAGAAATCCCGCCGACGTTTGGAATGCCCTATGACCGCGTAATTGGTCTTATAGCTGGTGGAGATACAGCAATCAGAAAAGCGGTAGAGTTTGCAGAAGACAATACTGTACAGGCTTGGAAAGACCTTTCTGAATATAACATAACTACAAATGATGTAGTAGTTGGGATTGCAGCTTCTGGGACAACTCCTTATGTGATGGGTGGTATAGAAGATGCTAAAAGGCATGGAATACTCACTGCGGGAATTACCAATAATCCGGGTTCTCCTTTAGCATTACAAAGCGATATTGCCATTGCGGTAGAAGTAGGGCCAGAATTCGTAACGGGCAGTACCCGTATGAAGTCAGGTACCAGTCAAAAATTAGTGTTGAACATGATTTCTACGGCATTAATGATACGAATAGGACGTATTAAAGGAAATAAAATGGTAGACATGCAATTGAGTAATAAAAAGTTGGTAGACCGTGGTACCCGCTATTTGGTAGAAGCTTTGAATCTATCTTATGAAGCAGCGGAGAAGGCCTTAAAAGAGTTCGGAAGCGTACGTACAGCTATGCAAGCCTTAAAACCTTAGTTTTTAGCTGGAACTAGTTTATATATCCCTTTATTCTCTACACCAATATAAATAAAACCGTCAGAATCTTGGGTCAGGCTTCGTACCCTGCCAATGCCATCTAACAACTTTTCACGCCGAACAACTTTGTTGTTTTTAAAAATTAATCGCTCTAAATATTGAAAAGCTAAAGAGCCGACGAGTAGATTGCCTTCCCATTCTGGATAGATACTTCCAGTTACAAAAAGCATATCACAGGGAGCAATAGAGGGTACCCAATAATGAATAGGTTGCTCCATGCCGTTTTGTGCTGTTTTATCTGTAATTTTTGTGCCACTATAATTAATACCATAGGTAATTTGGGGCCATCCATAATTTTTACCCCTTTGTATAATATTTATCTCGTCCCCACCTCTAGGCCCATGTTCATGAGACCAAAGTTCTTTTGTTTTAGGATGAAAGGTTAATCCCTGAGGATTGCGATGACCGTAACTGTAAATGGCTTTTTTTGCTTTAGAACTATTTACAAAAGGATTATCATCTGGGATACCTCCATTGGTAGTTATTCTGTAAATTTTACCACCATCTCTAGAAATATCTTGCGGGTTCTTGTCTCTATTGCCTCTATCGCCAACAGAAAAATATAAATTTCTTTTACCGTCTATAACTAGTCTTGAACCAAAATGATGAGCGGTACTACTATTAGGGCTCGCTTTATAAAGTACTTTTACTTCTACAAGCTCTTGATTGTTAAGTTTTGCTCTAGCTATGGCTGTATTACTTCCGTTACCTGTACCTTCTGGAGAACTGTAAGCAAAATATAAATATCCGTTATTTTTGTAATCTGGATCTAAAATTAAGTCGAGCAACCCACCTTGACCACTAGTTTTTATGGTAGGTAAATTTTTTATTTCCTTAGATTCACCATTTTTAAAATGAAGTAGTTTACCTGCTCTTTCGGCAATTAAAATACTTTGGTCAGGTAAAAAAACAAAGCTCCAAGGAACGCCAGTATAGCGGAGGTACAAATCTGCTGTAATGCCTGTTTTTTCTGGGGTTGCAATAGTTTTGTCAGTTGTTTGCGCACAAGAGGTGTTGAGCAGTACAACGAAAAAATGCAAGGTGAGTATATACTTTTTCATAAATTCATCGTTAGAATAATAGTTTTATAGGTTGAAATGCAAATTTCTATCTACGAATAAAAATAATGAGATTATAAGCTAAATAATTACGCAAAGAAATATTAGGCTCCCAAATCCCGGTATTTCTTTTAACAGACTTAACCTATGCTGAGCAATAAGACCTCACGTGTTTTATATGCACTACTTTTGGTACTAGTATCCTTAGTAGGCTATGCTTCTTTCACTAAAGCCAATTTTAGTGGACTAAGCTTTTATGAGTCTAATACCCCCCTAGCAGACCAAAACACAATCCCAGAAGAATTAAAAGAAAGCCAAAACAGTTCTGCTGATATTAAAGATTTATCTTTTGAAGCACCTGCTGCAATGATGTTTACTACTATCATTACCAATGCAGATGAAACTATTGGTTGTTCTGATAATGGATTTACCATTGCACGTTACAATTTGTGTGGTGAGTTTGATGATAGAACAGTGACCCTTTCTGGTTCTTATAGTTCTTACGTATGGGAACAATACACATACACAGGAACTGGAGCAGCAGACATTAATGATTCTTGTCCAGATACCAATAATGCCAGATGGTCAGTTGTAGATAATGATGCCAATTTTACCATTGATGCCAGTACAATAAATCCTACGAGTGGAGGGGAATTTAGAGTTAGAGTAAACGGTGGAGCATATTACTACTTTAAAGTTAAAAAGAGTACTATTACCCAAACATTTGTAAAAAGAAATTACATCTGTGACGTTCCTGGTAGAATACAAATTACGAATCTTTCTAGTGCCTACGAGTATGCAATAAATCCGGGAACTGGCTACGGCGCATGGCAAAATTCTGCCATTTTTGAAGGATTAACTCCAGGCACCTATATAGTGAAAGCAAGATTACGCAATACGCCAAATACTTGTGAATATCCGTATGAAGCCATAGAGATAGAAGAAAGAGAGATAGATATAAATGTTACTTATACGGATGCTAATTGTTACGGTGAAACAGGTAGCATAACCGTACAGGTAAATGATGTTCCTGGCCCATACAAATACACCCTTTTAGATCAGAGTGGTGTACCCCAAGAATTTACAACATTCATTGCCACAAACCCCTATACTTTTTCAGCTGTAGGTTTTGGTACTTATAGTGTACAAGTAGAGACACAGCAATGTGCCGGTGACCCTGGCAATGGAATCCCCGCTCCCAGACAAACAACAGATGTTAATGGCAACCCCATCACTATTGGTGATGGATTGGTGCCATTGGCGGCTTCTACGGAAGTTAATGAAAGTTTAAATGCAGCTTGTGGTGTTAATAATGTAGATATTGTAGTCCGTACCTCTGGTGGTGCTGGTCCGTTTACTTTTACTACGAGTGATGGTGGTAATAGTGGAGGCTCTTATACTACCTCTACTACTTACAATGTATCCGCGGCCGGAGATTATGAATTTTATATTACTGATAGCAATGGTTGTACTATTACGGCAACAGCTACTGTAGAAGAGCTTACGCCTCCAGATTTAACGGTAACAGGTACCAATGGTACTTGTAGTAATGGTGGTGCAAAACTTAATTTTTCAGTGAGTGACTCTAAAGGATATAACTTGTCTTTTAGAGCAACTCCAAGTGATGCCTGGTCTCCTAATCCAATTCTTTCTGTGGCAGCAGGCACGTATGCTAATATCCAAGTAAGGTACCAACAAGGAACCGTTGATTGTATACTGAATGTGCCAACGAGTGTTACGGTGACCAGCGTTGGTACTATTACTGGAAATGCCGTTAAGATTGCAGATAGAACTTGTGATGGTTCTGGAGGAGTAGATGGTGGTATTATTGAGTTTCAAGGCCCGTTTGGGGGTGGTTCTGGTAGTGGCTATGTATTTAGTATTTCTGGTGATGCGCCTTCTAACTTTTCAACCCAAACCACCTATAGCAATTTAGCACCAGGTACTTACACCCCTATAATAAGAGATGGTGGTGGATGTAGATTGGAGTTAACACCTATAACTATTTTGGATGTAGATCCGCCTACCAACATAGATTTTACCCAAAGCAATACAAACTGTGCTGCTAATACCTCTGATGTGCAACTAACAGTAACAGCTAATGCTGCTATCGCTACTTTTGAAGTGATAAGTCCGGTAGCAATTAACAATGGGGCCTCAGATACTTTTATTGGGTTAACCAATAATACCAATTATACCTTTAGGGTCACAGATGTAAATGGTTGTCAATACGAAGAAAGTTATAATCCATCGGTAATAAGTTCTGTAAGAGCTAGAGTCAAATCTGGTGGTGATTTAAGAGTTTGTTCTGGAGCTTCAGATGGTTCTGGTACATTTATAGTGGATGGTTTTACCAATAATTATACCTATAATATTAATGGTGGGGCAGAAAGTGCACCGCAGAATGCTTCCGAAGTAGACATTACAGGCTTGGCAGCAGGTAATTATACAATTACGGTAACTGACGTAGATTCGGGTTGTACAGATACAGCCATATTAACGGTAGCAGAGCCAGCTTCTGCTATTAATTTAACAGGTACGGTTACTGCCATGAGTTGCGATAACAACAATTTAGGTAGGGTAGTAGCCAATGCAACCGGGGGTTGGGGTAGCTATAGCTATACATTAGATTATCCAGATGGTACCACACAGGCAGGCCCTAAATCGGGAACTTCCTTTGGTAATTTAGGTCAAGACGGTACCTATACGCTAACGGTTGAAGATGTTGAGGGTTGTACAGATACGTTTACCTTCAACTTAACAAGATTAGATGCTCCAGTAATAGCATTAGATGCAGCTACAGATTATTGCTACGACCCAAGTTCAGGAGCAACGGTGGTAGTTACTGCTTCTGGCGGAACGGCAGGGCCTCCATATACCTTTAGATTAGACAATGGTACACCCCAAGCCTCTGGTACGTTTACCAATGTAGGTTCAGGAAGCCATACGATAGAAGTAGAAGATGCTAACGGATGTACTGATGAGGTTACGGTGAACATACGTCCACAACTGCGAGTAGCGGCTAATATTGTTGCAGAGATACCCTGCGGTGGTGCAGATGGAGAAATAGAAGTACGTGCACGTAACGGATACTTATCGGGCTCTGGAATAAAAGCTTATGAGGTTAGTGCAGACAATGGTACCACTTGGTCCGCTGCTACACCTTTGACCGCCAATACATTTAGCTATTTTACCAATGTACCGGGTACGTATGTGTTTAGAGTAACGGATAATCAAGGTTGTGTTGCTACCTCCTCTCCTGTAGAATTGGCGCCACCAGTAAATATAGACCCCGCTAGTACAGAAGTTTTCCCCGCAAGCTGCGGAGAAACAAATAATGGTAGAGTTATTATTACACCAGATGGAACTAGTGGTTTACCGCCATACGAGGTTAATTTTGATGGTAGAGGATGGGATTCTCAAACCGCTTTCTCTAACCTAAACGCTGGGCAAACTTACACGTTTCAAGTTAGGGATGCTAGAGGTTGTTTAACTGTTTTAGATAATGTTACAATTCCCACAGATGCTACCCCTGCGCCAGATGCAGCAGTGAGTCAAGTATTGGCTACCTGTACAACCGGCGTTGTAGAAGGTGGTATAAGTATCACTGGAGTAACCGGTGGTGTTGCTGATTTTACCTATATTTTACAAGATGAATTTGGAACAGAACTAGATATAATAGGACCTACGGCGAGTACTACGGAAACATTTACGGGTTTTGAGCCAGGGAATTATAGAGTAATTACAATTGATAGAAACGGTTGTACAGATACAGATGAGGTAACAGTAACACAAGCGACATTAGATGTGATTCCAGACCCAGTACCATTTCCAGTTTGTGGTCCATCGGGCTTCTCTAACACCGTGGAAATTGTTGGCGGCACAGGTCCTTTCTTAATCCGTTTGGTAGGGGATCCAAATCCGCCTGTGGTTCCAAATGTGCCGCCAAGAAGACACACTTTTAACGATTTACAATATGGAGTAACCTACGTGGTAGAGGTTACAGACCAGGGTACAGGTTGTATTTATGAAGAAGAAATACCACCAATTACTGGTCCAACAGCCTTAACAGTAACAGCAAACTCCACACCTGGTGCCTGTGATGTAAACAGAAACGGAGAAATACAATATACTATTGACCAATTTACAGTAGGTGATATGTTGGAGTTAGAATTGATGAATTCTGATGATGGTACCGTGGTAAATCTAGGTACAATTACTCCAGGTGCTGTTCCATATTCTGATGTAATAGCAGAATTAGCAGGGAACTATCAATTAATTGTGACAAACCTTACAGATAACTGTAATGCGGCGGCATCTGTAACTATTGAAGAAAATTTACCGAGTTATCTCATCTTATCAGAAGAACCTGCAAACTGTAATGCTTTAGGGCAGATTACAGTGCAAGGTTACGGTGGTGATGGAGGTCCTTACGAGTTTGCTTTTATGCCAGATGGCGTAACGCCAGTAGCAGGAGATTACAGTAATGAAACCACTTTTGTAGGTGCTGCAGGAGATTATGATGTGTATGTAAGAGACGGTTCTGGTTGTACTTCTTTTGATATTGCAACAATCATTGCACTTAGACCAGATTTACCAACGCCAGTGATAAATGTGGTGAATCAGTGTGATGTTACTGCAACTAGTTTTGAAATCAATGTAAGTATACCTACAGCTCTTGCAGATACCCCAAGATTTACTATGGGTGGTACTACGCAAATTGGTGTGGTAAACGGAAGTGTTTATGAAACTACATTCTTTGTGAATTCACCTGGAAACTATACTATAGATGTACAAGATGCAGATGGTTGTACTAGTGTGGGTGTTGCAGAAGTGTTCGATTTTCTAACGGTAAGTGGAGAATTTAGTACCATGCCTACGTGTTTTGATGCTGATGGAACTATTACTATTGATGTGACAGGGGGTAGTGACGATTTTAATTTTGAACTTCAAGATGGTTCTGGTGTTTATATAGGTCCTACATTGACAGGAAACCGTACAGCAGGTGTATTTACAGGTTTGGTAGCGGGCAATTACAGAGTCTATATTTTAGATAATGAAACAGGATGTTCAGATACGGTAAATATTAATCTAGATATACCTACACCTCCCGTATTACAGCCTTCCATTGTACAGAACATTTCTTGTAATGGTGCTAACGACGGCGCTATAGATATGCTGATAGACCCCGCAAGTGCTGTGGATACACCGTTTACTTATAATTTGTACGAGGCTGGGACATCCACTCTAGTCGCTACTAATGGTTCTGGAGTGTTTAACAATTTAACCCCAGGATTTTATGATGCAGTGGTGGTTACCGATAGAGGTTGTGAAGATAGAGAGGATAATATAGAAATAGAAGAACCACCAGTTTTTGAGATTGGTGCTTCTGCACCAGATTTTACCTGTGAGGTAGGCGCAAACAGATTTAGCAGTACGATTATTACCGTTGCTATTGATCCCAGCGGAACAGGCAATGTGGGTACTTCTGGGTATCAATATAGCATAACAGGTTTTAGCAACTACCAAACTAGCAATACATTCGAAATTATAGATAATGGTACTACACAAACTGTTACCGTGTATGCAATAGATGGTAACGGTTGTCAAGACCAAGTAGATGTGATTATTGCACCGCCAACAGATGTTGTACCAACCATTACAGATACCACAGCATTAACCTGCGCTACAGACGAGCTGGTAGAAATAACAGTAACGGGCACTACAAATTACGAGATTGAAGTAACGCCAGCTGTACCAGGTAGCCCATTTAACAGTGGGGGTACCGCAGCAACAACAATTAATTTACCTGCAGCTGGGGAATATCAATTTGTGGTAAACGATTTATCACCAAATGGGTGTTCTTATCCATTACCAAAATATACCGTAGTAGAGCCTATAGAACCAATAGCATTAATTTCTGAAGCAGCACCAATACGTTGTGACGGAGATACCAATGGTGCATTATTTATTGATGTATCTAATTATACCGGAAATTATAGTTACGAAGTTTTTGCCGTGGATGGTGCGGGAACACAAACTAGCACTGGCGTAACAGGTAACTTTAACACGGCGGACTATCCAGATATAAATGGAGACGCCGCCAGGATTTCCGGATTAAATGGTGGTAATTTTGTAGTCAGAATTACTTCAATAGATACGCCATTTTGTTCAGCGGAAAGCAATTTAGCAACGGTACGTACGCCAAGTGGACCGTTATCTGTAAGCACTACAGAAATTGGCAATGTAAGTTGTACGGACAATACAGGAAGTATTGAAGCTATTGGTACGGGCGGTTGGGATGTTGCTCCCTATGAGTACCAATTGTTGCAAGATGATGGTTCTGGAACATATCCTACAGTGATTACAGCTTTTTCAGGACAGCAATTATTTGAGAATTTAGCGAGTGGCGACTACCGTGTTGAGATTAGGGATGTAGAAGGTTGTGTGTCTTTTGATAACATCACCCTAAACCCAATCACCCCAATCACCGCTGGTATTAGAGAACCATCTGGCTTAGTGTGCCCTGGTGGTAACAACGCTGTTTTAGAGGCCTATGACCTAACTACAGGAGATGCTACTACGGCTACGGCAGGTGCATCAGGAGGTGTGCTGGGTGCAGGCTATAAATATCAATTAATTTACTTAGGTAGTAATAACATCGCCGATGAGTTGTCCCGTAGTGGATTGCAGGATTCCCCCACCTTCATCGGTACAAATGGGGAAGGATACATCAGTGCAGGATGGTACGCAATAGAAATTTCATCTAGCTATTCTTGTATAGGAGTAACAGCACCTTACTATGTAAATCCGCCACCTGCTATTATACCGAGTTTAGTACAAGTAAGGGCTCCCGGTTGTGGCGGGCTTGGTCAGATGCGTTTAACGGTAACAAATCCAGAAGCTGGGTTTGAATACGAATATCGTTCTGTAAATACTCCAGATCCTATAAACGACCCTTATATTTCTATGGGCGCCGGGGTTACCAGTGTAATTATAGATGGTGGTCCAGGGTTCTATCAATTTGATGTGAGAAAAGTAAATCTAAATAATACTTGTGATCCAGTTGCCTCTAATGGTTTAACCTTGGTAGATGCTCAAGATTTAGATTTAGTAGTTAACTTACCAGATGATATTTCTTGTGCCTCAGAAACAGATGGGCGTATAGAGTCTTTCTCTTCTGGTGGTGTAGGTTCTAACCAATATTTCTTGTACATGGGAGACCCTGGAGACCCATTTGCGCCAAATGCATCCGCGACCTTGGTAAGAGGTCCATTAACAGATGGTACTTTTGAAGGATTGCCAGAGAGTGCAGATTATTATGTTGCCGTAACTAGTGGTTCTACCTGTTTTGATGTAGAAGGTCCGTTTGTAATTACCAGACCTGCCCCAATAGAGTTTGTTAGTACTACAACAAACGTTAGTTGTAGTGGAGAGGAAGATGGTAGCGTAACGATAGCGGTAACTAGTGGTGGTGAAGGATTAATACAGTTTGCTATAGGTCCTAATTTTAACGAGTTCTTTAATGATGCCGAGAACCCAGGTGTTTATACTTTTGATGAGTTAACAGGTAGTCCTACAGGTACAGAATACGTGGTATTAATTCAAGATTCTCAGGGTTGTTCAGAAACTGAAATAGTTACTATCTATGCTCCAGAAGAATTGCAGGCTACGGCTGCTACAACACCAGAAACATGTTTGGGTGTAGCAGATGGTAGCGCTCAATTGAGTATTACAGGTGGAACTCCGTTTGTAGATGCTCTTACAGGAGAAACCTATTTTGAGGTAGCCTTTAATAGTAATTTAGAGGAAGATTATGTTAGAAATGATAGTCTGTTCTATGACAATCTATTAGGAGGAGAAACTTACGTCTTCTTTATAAGGGATGCTAGTGGTTGCGAAACTACTGTGTTTGCAGAAATTTCTAGTGGTGTGGATTTAGTGCCAACCGCAGAAGTGGTGTACGGGTGTGAGGGTATCTTTCCATTTAGTACAGTAACCATAGATTTAACCGATAGAAGTGAACTGTCAAGAACGCTTTTTTCTTTAGATGTAAATGATATAAGTTTAGCAACAGATGAGCGTGTATTTGGTAATTTACCAGAAGGGGAGCACACTGTTTATGCATATCATGAAAACGGCTGTGTAACCTTTGTAGAATTTTCGGTAGAAAGTTATGAACCCTTAATCTTGACCGCGGAACAAACCGGCCCTGGAGAAATTACAGCCGTTGCAACAGGTGGTTTTGGAGGATATGAGTTCTTCTTTAACGGAGATTCTTATGGTGCAGAGAACGTATTTACTATTAATTATGACAGTAATATAGAAATACGCGTGGTAGACGCTAATGGTTGCGAGGCATTGTTGTTAATGCCGTTCGATTTTGAAGGTATGCCAGAGTTCCCAGATTTCTTTACGCCGAATGGAGATGCCAGAAACGACAATTGGTTTGTAAAGAATGCGGACCTATTCCCTAACATGGAAGTTAAAATATTTGATAGGTACGGTAGGGTAGTGGCCATATTAACAGATGTAAAAGGATGGGATGGAACCTATGAGGGCTCACCTTTACCAACAGGGGATTATTGGTATGTTGTAAATGCCAATGACGCAGATAAACAACAATTTGTGGGGCACTTTACCCTTTACAGATAAAAATTTTGTTTGAAGATTGTAATTATGGGGTTATTGAGATTGCCTTTATAGATTTAAACGCAAGACAACAATAAAAAAATACAATCTAATAAACATCCCGCAAATAGCGGGATGTTTTCTTTTCAAAATAAGGTATACAAACAGATATAAAATACTGTTCAATAAATAAAAGATAATCTATTATAGTAAATGTATTATTAATGATGAGCATAATGGATACACTATTGGAGGAAAAAACAATTTTAGCCTCTAAAGAAGATTACTTTGGATTTAAATGTTATTTTTGCATCCCAAAATCCGGGATGTGGCGCAGTCTGGTAGCGTACACGCATGGGGTGCGTGTGGTCGCTGGTTCGAATCCAGTCATCCCGACAAGGTATAACAAAACAAAGGCTTCCAATTACGGAAGCCTTTGTTTATTATATTACTAAGCAGCAATTTTCCTACATTCCTCCGCACATGCTTTGCAACTTGTTGCGCATGCAAGACAATGAGCATGATTGTGCGCTATGCACTGTTCTGCACACCAATCACATATTTCAGCGCAAATAGCAGCATAAGCCCTGCTAAACTTAGAATTAGCACTCATACTTTTAATACAGGCCAAACAAGCGTCTATACATTCCATACAACACTTTGGACAGTCATTCATACTTTCTTTCCCCGCCATTTGAGATAGGCAGTACTGGCAATCCACTAAACATTGCTGACATAAAGCGATACAAGTAGTGTATTTCTTATTCATATTGTTGGTTTAAATTCCTTTAAAAATTAGCGCTAAAGAAATTACAAAGGCAAGACAAAAGAATAGTCCTGAGCCAATTAAATAAATTTTAGTTCTAATTAGTGTTTTGTTAGCGTTACTTATAGTTGTCATAGTTTTTTTTTTTTTTTGGTACGTTGTCTTATGTAAACAACACAACAAAGATGCAACACCATTTTAGGGTATAATTGCTGCATTAAAATTGTGTTTAACTCATTTCATTAAGAAAACATTTAGATATGCACACTTAGCATCTAATGGATACTACTAAATAGAGAAGGAAATTTTGAATTTCGTAATTAAGAGCTCGTCTATTTGAAAATTTAATTTTTAAGTAGGGCAACAATTTTCATATTAAAATTTAACTAAGGCTCTATTGATAAATTCACAATAAACTTCGTCAAACGGATAGCTGCAGACAATTTTAACATCTCATGATTTTTGTCATCAAATACTGCTTTGATGTCTTCTATTTTTGTGCTTATGTGGCTTAATTACAAGGTTTTAAAGGGTGTGTTGGTTTTTGATTCAAAAATGCAAATAGATGGTGTCAAAATCTATTTTTAGGTCATTTTATAAAATGAAGCGAACCTAATAACCCTCTTAACATAGTTTTAAGTTGCTAAAAAGTGAGGTTGTGTTAACCTCTTACTGATAACTAAAAACTAACTTGAATATGCGAAAGAAAATTTCGATGTTATTCTTGGTACTCTTAGCTGTACCATGTATTGCATTAGCGCAAATGAATGTGTCGGGAACCGTCACAGATGATATGGGTACTCCTTTACCCGGCGCTACAATTATTTTAAAGGGAACCACAAACGGTGTAACCACAGATTTTGATGGTAATTATACCATCCAAGCCAATGAAGGCGATGTTTTGGTATTTTCTTACATCGGTCTTAAAAACAAAGAAGTCACCGTAGCTACAGAGGTAATTAATGTTTCTTTAGAAAGTGACGTTGCCCTTTTAGATGAAGTTGTAATAATTGGTTACGGTACCACTACAAAAAAAGACGCTACAGGTGCCGTGCAGTTATTGACATCAGAAGATTTGAATAAGGGAGCTATCACTACAGCAGACCAAATGATTACGGGTAAATCTGCCGGTGTACGTGTGGTTAACAATGGTGGTGACCCAGATGCGGGGATAAACATTCGTATTCGTGGAGGTTCTTCCTTAAATGCGAATAACAGTCCGTTAATCGTAATTGATGGTGTGCCATTATCCAACCAGAATCCTGCTGGTCAGGCAAACCCATTAACCTTAATTAACCCAAATGATATTGAATCTTTTTCGGTATTAAAAGATGCTTCCTCTACGGCTATTTACGGTTCTAGGGCTTCTAATGGGGTAATTATTATTACTACTAAGTCTGGTACTAAGGGAGCACCACAGTTTAATTTCTCTTCTAACGTACAGGTTGGTACGTTGAGCAATCAAATAGATATTTTTGATTCTGCGGAGTATGTAGATTTTATCCAAAATACCTATCCAGACAGTGCTGGGTTACTAGGTTTAAATGGTACTATTTATGATACCAACTGGCAAGAAGAGATATACAGAACCTCTTACACCGTTAATAATAACCTTACGGCTAGAGCAAACCTTTTTAATAAAATCCCAATTAGAGCTTCTTTTGGCCATTCAGAAATTGCGGGTATTTTAAAAGAGTCGCAATTGGATAGGTACACAGCGTCTTTAAATATTGCACCAGAGTTTTTTGATCAGCATTTAAAAGTGACTATCAATGCTAAAGGAATTGCTACAGAAAAAGACCAGCCAGATGGTGGAGCTATTGGTAGTGCCTTAGCTGCCAATCCAACATTACCAATATATGACCCACAAGGTGGTATTTTCGGAGGCTATTTTCAATTAACAGATGATCAAGGTATAGTGGGGCCAGCCAACCCATTAGCATTACTAAAGCAACGTGAGCGTAATGAAGATGCAGACCGTTTTATTGGAAGCGCTGAATTTAGATATAAAATTCATGGTTTTGAAGAGTTAACAGCGGTGGTTAACGCAGGTATAGATTATTCAGAATCTACTATAAACGAGTACTTTTTGCCAAGTGCCGTGGGCGCATATACCGTTTTTGATGGGCTGGAGATATTCAACAATTTCAGTCCAAGTTACAGAGAAAATCAAATTAAGAGAGACCATTTGTTAGATGCCTATTTGTCTTACGCTAAAGATTTTGAAGGAGCTTTGAACAGATTAGATGTCCAAGCGGGTTATGCATACCAAAACTTTGTAGTCGATGGCGCACCTTTTTCAACAGTTACTAATAATGGTTTTAGAGAGCGTGTAAATGAAAATAGATATTATACAGAGCTTAATCTCCAGTCTTTCTTTGCTAGAGCAAATCTTACACTATACGAGAATTTTTTATTGACAGCATCCATTAGAGCAGATGCGTCATCTTTATTTAATGAGAACGATAGATGGGGGTATTTTCCTGCAGCAGCCTTAGCTTGGAAATTAGATGAGGAAAAATTCTTTGAAGAAACGGATTGGATAGACCAATTAAAACTAAGATTAGGTTGGGGTCTTACAGGACAACAAGATGTTACTAATATTGTTGGTTACTATCCTAGTACGGCATCATACGGTATTGGTAATGAGACGGTTCAATATAATTTTAACGGTCAAAGTATTCCAGGTTATAGGGCTAATCCTTACAATCCAAATTTAACTTGGGAATCAACTTCAACTTACAATTTAGGAATAGATTTTAATTTATTTTCTAATGTTCTTAGTGGTAATATAGATGGTTATATAAGGAATACTACCAACTTGTTGGCAAATGTTCCACAATCAGAAGGAGCCCTGTCAAATGAATTTGTGGAAAATGTTGGTGAAACCGAAAGTAAAGGTTTTGAAACTGCACTACAATTTAGACCTATACAAACGGATGATTTCACCTTAGAATTCAATGCTAATGCAGGATTTAATGAGACCTATATTACTACATTGGGTAATATCACTCAATATGGGAACGGTGGAGGCATTGGCCGTGGAACTGGTGTAAACATTGGGCAAACTGCTGTAGGGGAGCGTAACCGTACCTTCTGGTTGTATGAGCAAGTGTATGATGCTGATGGTAAGGCGATAGAGGATGCTTTTGTAGACCAGAATGGCGATGGCATCATCTCTGATGCGGACAGAAGATTTATTCCGTTTGAACCTAAATGGACGTACGGTTTTGGTACGTTTATTCAGTACAAAAACTTAGATTTTACAGCTAACTTAAGAGGGCAAATAGGAGGTAACGTCTATAATGCTAATTTGTTAAATAGAGGATTTGCTCAAGCAGCAATTCCGCAAACAGATTCTGGATTCATCAATAATACGTTGGATTTATATGATGGTGTGCAGTATAATGGTTTTCCAGAAATTCCTTCAGATACACAGGCCTTATCGGATTTTTATTTATCAGATGCCTCTTTCTTAAGATTAGATAATATAACTATTGGTTACAACCTTAAGCCTTTTGAAGACAAAAAATTAAGCTTAAGATTTTACGGTTCTGCCAATAATGTTTTTGTTATTACGGATTATGACGGTTTAGACCCAGAGAACTTTAATGGTATAGAATCTTCGCCTTATGCAAGACCACGTACCTATACATTAGGTGTAAATGTTGATTTCTAAAAACGAACTACAAATGATAAAAAAAATAATATTCGGACTATTTGCAGCTACTGTTTTAGTAGGCTGTACAGACGATTTAAATACGGAGCCAAGGGTAGAACAGAGTTTAGATAACTTATTAGATTCGGACCCAAACGCCACATTAGGTATTCTAGGTAAATTATATGGTGGTCTGGCATTACACGGTATAGGTATACCGGGTAGCGGAAATCAGCAAGCAGATATTGCCGGAGATGACCCAGGAGAAACGGTATTCTTTAGAGCAATCTGGAATATGCAAGAGCTGACCACAGATATAGCTAAAAACCGTTGGGGAGATGGTGGTTTAGATCCTTTAACTACGGCTACTAACTGGGTACCTACCAATAAATTCTTTGGTTATTTATATAATAGAAGTTACTTCAATATTGCACAAATCAATAACTTTATTATAGATGTACAAAAGACAGATGAACCTAATGCCGATTTATATGTGGCAGAAGCTCGTTTTCTACGTTCGCTATTCTATTATTATTTGATGGACACCTTTGGTGGTGTGGTCATTGTAACCGAAGCAGATGGGGTTACGGGCGTAAGAAGAGCGCGCAACACCAGAACAGAAGTGTTTGATTTTGTAGAGAGCGAATTGTTGGCTGTAGAGGAGACTATACCTGCAAGTAATGAGTATGGTAGGGCAAATAAGGCTGCAGTACACATGTTATTAGCAAAGGTGTATTTAAATGCAGAAGTGTATACGGGTACAGACAGGTATGCAGATGCATTGACGTATAGTGAAAAGGTGATTTTAGAATCGCCATTTACTTTGGATGATGATTACCAATCTATATTTCAAGGTGATAACTTTACTTCTCCAGAAATAATTTTCCCAATTATAGGAGATAGAAATACTGTACAATCTTTTGGTACGGCTACATATCTAACTAATGGTAGTTTAGGAGATACTACTATGCCAATAGCAGACTTTGGAAATTCTGAAAGTTGGTTTGGTCACCGTTGTACGCCTGCTATTTATGGTTTGTTTGGCGATTTGGAGACTACTCCAGATAGCAGAGCTATTTTCTGGACAGAGGGGCATAGTTATGAAATGGACGATTACCGTACGTGGGAGAGTGGTTACCCAACAACTAAATTCCAAAATCAATACTCAGACGGAAGTTCTGGTCAGAGTCGTTTCTCTGATACCGATATTCCATTATTCCGTTTAGGAGACGCCTATCTAATGTATGCAGAAGCATTTTTTAGAGGTGGTGGTGGTTCTGCAGCTCAGGCGGTAGATTACATTAATGCGCTAAGAGAAAGAGCTTACGGTGATGCTAGTGGAAATATCACAGAAGCAGATTTAACTGAACAGTTCTTGATAGATGAGCGTGCACGCGAATTGTATTATGAAGGTCATAGAAGACAAGATTTAATTCGTTTTGGTCGCTTTACTGGAGGAACTTACAATTGGCCTTGGAAAGGTAATGTGGCAGATGGTACTTCTATTCCGGATCATTACAACTTGTTTCCATTTCCTTTAGAAGCATTACAAGCAAATCCATTATTGGAACAAAACCCAGGCTATACTAACTAAAAACTAAAACGATGAAGAAAAATTTAGCATTTATATATGCATCCATCGTGGCAATGGCACTTTTGGTGACAGGTTGTAGCGATGATGATGAAAACATAAGAGTAAGTAGTGAGGCAAGTACACAACTTACACTATCCTCAACAGAGGCTTTAGAATTAACTAGAGATATGACGGGAGAAACCGTGTTAAGCCTAAACTGGACTGCTCCAGATTTTGGCTTTACTGGTGCAGTACCTACGTATAACGTGGTTGTAGGGGTTGATGCAGCTACAGAGGCTATGCCAGCCCGTGTAAATGTGGGTAACGTGCTAAGTAAAGATTTTTTAGCAGAAGAATTGAATGATGCCGTGGCAGATGCAGGTGCTTTAGCTGGCCTAGAAAACGAAGTTAAGATTTGGGTAGAAGCTATGTTAGGTAAAGATGTAGTGGCATCTTCTGCTGCACAAGTCTTAACCATTACAGGGTATGCAACTACCTTCGATTTAAGTTCGCCTTGGGGTCTAGTGGGTTCTGCAACGCCTAACGGTTGGGATGGTCCAGATGTACCTGTTTACAGTACAGCTATCGCTAATGAATTTGTGGCTTACGTTACACTAGTAGACGGCGAGCTTAAAATTCGTGAAAATAACGATTGGACCGTAAATTATGGGGACACTGGTGCCGATGGTATTTTAGACCAAAACGGTGATAACATCCAAGTTACGGCAGGTACTTACAAAGTAATGTTTAGCTTAAACGACTTTACCTACAGCATAGAGCCATTCACATGGGGATTGGTTGGTGATGCTACACCAAATGGTTGGGATGGTCCTGATACTCCTTTAACGTATGACTCTTCTTCTGACCAATGGAGGGCAGTGGTAACACTGACTGATGGCGAAATGAAGTTTAGACAAAATAATGATTGGGCCGTAAATTTTGGTGATACCGGTGCAGATGGTACTATTGAAGCAAATGGTGATAATATTGCCGTAGAGGCCGGTAATTATCTAGTTTCGGTAGATTTTACCAATAACCTGTATACTTTAGAACCTATAGATATTTGGGGCTTAGTAGGTGATGCTGCTCCCAATGGATGGGACGGTCCTAACGTACGTTTTACACCAGATTATGCCAACGAAGGCGTTTGGATTTTGGAAAATGTTACGTTGTTAGACGGTGAAATTAAATTCCGTACCAATGATGCCTGGGATTTTAATTATGGAGATGATGGCAATGACGGTACGTTAGAGACAGACGGTGCTAACATTCCCGTAAGTGCAGGTACGTATACCATAACATTGTATTTGGCAGATGCCGATAACCCAACCTACACTATCGAATAAATCAAGAAATTATGAAAATCAAAAAATATATACATCTAAGTCTGGCTGCGTTAACCTTGGTGTTCGCAGCTTGTACTAACGATGATTTTTCGCCCTTAAAAGTTAAAGAAGCAAACGATGCAGAAGATTTACCTTCTGGCTCGGCAGCTGGTAGAACAGATGCATTAGTACCGGGTAATGGTGTTATGATGCAAGCCTTTTATTGGGACGTTACCGAGGGCGGAATTTGGTGGAACAATGTAGAATCCAAACTAGACAGCTGGGCAGCCAACGGAATTGATGCCATCTGGATTCCGCCAATCTCTAAAGGTCAAAGTGGTGGTTTTTCTATGGGGTACGACCCGGCAGATTACTTCGATTTTGGTGACTTTCAACAGCATGGAACTGTAGAAACCCGCTTTGGTAATCGTGCAGAATTAGAAAATATGATTGGTACTGCGCACGAGAATAATATTGCAGTTATTGCAGACATCGTACTAAACCACAATTCTGGTGGACAGTTAGAGTACAACGAGTTTAGACAAATTGAAACCTATACCTTGTTTGAGCCAGCTTCTGGTTTATTCAATAGAACTTGGTTAAACTATTTGCCTAACGCAGAAAATTTAAAGGATGAAGGTAGATTTGGTGGTTTTCCAGACTTGGATTTAAAGAATGACTATGTGCGCGATTGGTTATGGCAGTCCGAAGAATCTGTAGCCAATTACTACATGAATACGTTGAAAATTGACGGTTGGAGATTCGATTTTGTAAAAGGTTTTTCTCCAGATGTTGTTAAAGATTGGATTGCTACCGTTGGCGGTTATAGCGTTGGGGAAAATTTTGATGGCAATGTAGAAGGTGTTGTTGGTCCTTGGGTAGAAGCCTCTGGTGCCAACGCTTTTGATTTTCCTAACTTCTTTAATATGCGTAATGCCTTTTTAAACGGTAATTTAAATGAGTTGGTGAAACCTAGCTTACTATCTACCATGCCAGAGAAAGCTGTGACATTTGTGGGTAACCATGATACGGAAGCTAGAGATGGAAGTAACGAATTTCCAGATGAGTTTGAAACCCATGCTTACGCATACATTATGAGTGCTCCAGGATATCCTTGTGTATTCTATTCGCACTATGAGGATAGCGGTGAAGAGCAAAAAACTAAAATTAACCAGTTAATTCAGATTCGTTCAGAATTAGCTGCTGGGGATTGGACAGTGAATTATGTTTCTAACCAAGAGTTTGTGGCTATCCGTGGTGGCGATGCAGAGAAACCAGGTTTGGTATTATACATTAACTTAAGTGGAGAAGAAGCGTCCAGAGAAGTACAAACGCATTGGGCTAGTGCCAATATTAAGGATTACACAGAAGAATATTTAATTTTTGAGCAATCAGATGCTAGTGGTTTGGTTACATTAAAAGCCCCAGCCAACGGTTATGCCATTTGGGCAGCTACAGAAGACGAACAGTTGGCTTTCCCAGAAGTATTATATGTGCCAGGAGGTTACCAAGGATGGGACCCATCATCTGCTCCTGCCTTAAATGCTGTAGAATTACCAAACTTAGCCGGTACGTTTAGCGGTCACGTTCGTTTTACAGAAGCAAGTAACGAATTTAAATTTACAGATGCTCCAAATTGGGATAATGGAATTTACGCAGATGAAGGGGATGGTACAACAGGTGTATTGGCTTCTCCTGGGAACAACATTATTTTGGCAGGACCTCAAGATTATGAAATCAATGTTGACTTGGCTAACAACACCTGGTCTGCCAACACTTGGGCAATTATAGGTAGTGCTACGCCAAACGGTTGGGACGACCCGGATACGGATATGTCTTATGATTTTGACAGAAACGTTTGGACGGTAACAACTACCCTTACAGATGGCGAATTAAAATTCCGTGCCAATAATGGATGGGATGTAAACCTAGGGGACACTGGTGCAGATGGTGTGTTGGATAATGGTGGTGATAATATTGCTGTAACTGCTGGTAGCTACCAAATAGACTTAGATGTGGCAAACAATTCATTTACCCTTGGTAATTGGGGTGTTATAGGTAGTGCTACGCCTAGCGGTTGGGACGCTGATACCAACATGACATATGATACGGTTAACCAAGTTTGGACCATTACATTAGATTTGGTGGCAGGTGAAATGAAATTTAGATTTAATGATGATTGGGCCGTTAATTTAGGAGATAATGATGCGGATGGTAGCGTGGAGCAAGATGGTGCTAACATTGCTGTTACAGCAGCGGGGAATTACACTATCACCTTAAATTTAGCTACCAATACATTTGTAGTAGTACAAAACTAAAGTTTAAGTTTTCAGTTTAGTTAATTATAATTGTGGAAAGAAGGGTTGCCAATTGGCAGCCCTTTTTTTATGAATAGTAATAGAAGCCATAAGCAGCAAGGCCATAGTATCCCTTACCAAATTTTACTGTAATTACTATATCACAAGAAAATAGAAGTTTGATAGGAACTAAAACTCGGTATTTGCTAGTTTTGTACAAAAATTTAAAGCCTTTTAGGCATAGAATTTAGTAAGAGTTTTGTGGATGCAAAGGGATAAAATTTACAGTATTAAATTGACAATCAATAACTCCAACTGTAGAATTAATCAATTGGTATTGGTTGTTCTTTTCTTTTTTGCCATCCTTAAAATTCACGGGCAAACTACCTTTATTGTAGATTATGTTCCAGAGTATACCAATGTTTCCCAAGACCTTTTCCTCTCTGGCTCTTTTAACAACTGGAACCCGTCTGACCCTGATTACAAGTTTACATTACAGGCCGATGGGAATTATGTGTTAGCAAATAAAGAATTTGAAAATTCTTGGATTTCTTATAAAATAACCAGAGGTAGTTGGGAAACTGTAGAAGTAAAAAAAGAAGGACTGCCACTCACTGTTCGTAAACATTCTTTTAATAAAACAGGGTCAGAAACTGTTACCTTACAGGTAGCCGGTTGGACAGATAATTTTAATGCACTATCTAACGTAGATTGGCTTACCGTAAGACTAATAGACATTCCAAAAAATACACCACCCAATACCTCTATTTATATATGTGGTAATTTTAATGGATGGGTACCTGGTGATGAGCGGTATCAACTAAAAGTTGCGGGTAATGGAATGTACGAAATTACAATACCAATTTATGAGAATCGGTTGGAGTACAAATTTACTCGTGGTAATTGGTCCACGGTAGAAGGGAGTAGTTATGGCAGACCACGACCTAATCGGGTTTTAGAAAAAGAAGATTTAAATCCAAACCAGCCTGTAGAAGACAGTATTGCGTATTGGGAGGACCAATCTTACGGTATTTTTAATCCATATACCCTTGTTTTGGTGTTAACGGCACTACAGGGGTTTTTCTTAATTTTCATTATAAACAGTAATCAGAATAACAATAAGTGGGCTAACCAAGCTTTAAGCGTGCTTATTTTTGTAATATCTTTAACTTTAATAGCGCGTGTAGTAATTTATGACCGCGTTATTTATACCAACTATCCCAAATTATCGCTGCTTACAGATTTGGTGTTTTTCTTGTATGGGCCAACGCTGCTTATTTATATTAAAAGATTATTGCATCATGCTAAAAAAGCCATATGGCATTATTGGCCACATTTTGTGCCATTCTTTCTACAATGTGTTATCTATGTAAGCTTCTTTTTTAAGCCTACACATACCTTTATAGAGCAGAATTTATTTCAGTCTATGGATTCCCCACCGTATTCCATTTACGAGGTAATTGTCTTAATAGCATTGGTGTTTAACATTTGGTATTGGTTTAAAGTTAAAAACATCATCAATAATTATTTTAAGAATATTGAGCATAATTATTCAACTGATCAAAACATAAAATACCTAAATACCATTCTAATTATTTTAGGTATTTGTCTTGTACTTTGGACGGTTATTATTCTTGTAGATATATATGGCACTTTTACAGAAAAGCCTGTAAATGCGCTGAACAATTTTTTAATAGATGGTATTTGGATTGTATTTTCTGTAGTGGTGTTTTTCTTAGGGTATTTTGCCATAAAGCAACCTCAAATTTTTAGAATGCCAGAAGAAGAGGAAAACCAAGAAGAAAAAGCGCCAGAAATAGAAAAGTCACCCTTAGAATCAGAAGAATTAGAGTCACTTAAACAAGCACTGCATCAAATGATGATAGAGGAGCAAGTATACTTAAATCCTCAATTGAGTTTGCCAGAATTAGCAGAAAGGATGAATTCTAACGTACATACGCTTTCTAGAGCAATCAACGCAGGCTTTAATAAGAATTTTAGAGATTTTGTAAATCACTATAGAATAGAAGATTTTATCGTTCGTGCTCAAGATGAGAAATATAAAAATCAGACCTTCTTAGCTATTGCGTTAGCGGTAGGTTTCAATTCTAAATCCTCCTTTAATCGCTCCTTTAAAAAAGTCACAAATAAGTCGCCAAGAGAATATTTTAATGACTTAGAGCAAAACACGCCCTAGGTGTTCTTAAATAAGGGTCATTTTATAAGAATTAATTACCATATTATAATTTAAGTCGATACAAACCTCCATTCTCATTAGTTTAGTTGTAACTGAATAAAAAACTAATTTGATGAGAATTACTTCTTTTTTTACTTGGATACTGGTGTTAGTTTTAACACAAGTAACCGCCCAAAATTCTATTTCCCGTTTAGAGCCACCAAATTGGTGGGTGGGCATGGAATACAACACTATTGAATTATTAGTTTACGGCAAGGATATAGCCACTTTTGATGTTGCTTTAAAACCGTATGATAAGGTACAACTGCAAAGTGCAAAAAAAGTAACTAATCCCAATTATTTGTTTATCAATTTACAAATAGATGATACTGCTCAATCAGGACATTTAGCCTTAGAATTTAAAAAGAATAATTCGGTGGTATTTGAACAACCTTACGAGCTTAAAGCCAGGACAAATAACCGTAAGAATATAGAAGGATTTAATACATCTGATGCTATCTACTTAATTACACCAGACCGTTTTGTGAATGGAAATCCAAGCAACGATGCTGTTGCAGGAATGTTGGAACAACCCAACCGAAAGGATAAAGGGGGTAGGCACGGAGGAGATGTGCAGGGTATTGTAAATAGTTTGGATGCGATTAAGGATATGGGGTTTACCGCCATATGGACCAATCCTATTTTAGAAAATAACATGCCCTCTTACAGTTATCATGGATATGCCATTACTGATTTTTATAAAGTGGACCCGCGTTATGGTAGCAATGAGGCGTATAGAGCTATGGTAGAGCAAGCCTCTGAAAAGGGAATGAAGGTAATTATGGATATGATTGCCAACCACTGTGGATTGGAACATTGGTGGATGAAAGATTTACCATCTGACGATTGGATTAACCAATGGGATACCTACACCCAAACCAATCATAAAAAGACCGTGGTTTTAGATCCCTATGCCACTAAAAAAGATACCAAAGAGTTTTTTGATGGATGGTTTGTCCCAACAATGCCAGATTTAAATCAGCGCAATGCCGCTATGGCTAACTACCTAATTCAAAATACACTTTGGTGGATAGAATATTCTGGCATCGCTGGTATCCGTATGGATACATATCCTTATCCAGACATGTACTTTATGCGAGATTGGACAGCCGCTGTGATGGGAGAATACCCAAATTTTAATATTGTAGGAGAGGAGTGGGTGCTCCGTCCTACTATCGTATCATATTGGCAAAAAGGAAAAGAAAATGCTAATGGCTATATCTCTGAATTAAAAAGTGTGATGGATTTTCCCATACAACATGCACTAGTAAACTCCTTAAACGATACCAACTCTTGGAATGTGGTTTATGAGGAATTGGGGCAAGACTACTTATATCCAGACCCAAATAACTTAGTGGTTTTTCCAGATAATCATGATATGAGTCGCATTTTTACCCAGCTTAATGAGGATGCAGCCTTAGTTAAACTCGCGTTGACTTACATAGCTACGGTACGTGGTATTCCACAGATTTATTATGGTACGGAAATTCTAATGGGTAATAAAGGTACCGAGGACCACGGTATTATTAGAACAGATTATCCTGGCGGATGGGCAAAAGACAAGGTAAATGCTTTTACAGAGAAAGGATTAACTGCTGAACAAAAAGATGCAAAGGCCTATTTAAGTAAGTTATTTAATTGGCGAAAAAATGCGGAGGTTATCCACAACGGAAAGCTGATTCATTTTGCACCAAAAGATAATGTTTATGTTTTCTTTAGATACAATGAGAATGAAAAGGTGATGGTGATTTTAAATAAGGGAGAAGCAACAACCTTAAATGTAGAAGATTACTTAGAAGTTCTTGGCGGTAACTTAAATGGTACAGAGATTTTAACCAATAAAACCTATAACAATATGGACCATATAGATATAGCTGCAAAAACTGCAATGGTTATAGAAGTAGAGTAGCATTTAATTTTTCAGTTTAGTGTAGAAAACACCAATCTTGAGCGGTTGGTGTTTTTGTTTTTAGAGTTATCGAGTGGTTTCTCTTTCATAATTTGTTTTGTACTCCTTGGGAGATAACTGAAACTTTTTTTTGAATGCCCTATTAAAATTGGAAAGCGAATTAAATCCTGCAGCAAAACTTATTTCATTAATAGACATATTTGTTTCTATCAATAATTTGGTAACCACACCCAAGCGGTAATCTAACAAGTAACTGGTGAAACTTTGACTTGTTCGCTTTTTAAAAAAATGGCTAAACGCAGATTCGGACATATTGACCAATTGTGCAACTTTACCCAGCTTAATGTCTTGTTGGTAGTTTTTACGAATGTAATTGATTACCGTAGTTATTCTTCTGCTTTCTCTTTCTTGGTTATAATTAGCGCTAGGAGGATTGCTTAAAACTTTATAATCCTTAGAAATGGATAACAAATGTAAAATCTCTAAAAAAATGAGAAAAGATTTAAAGTCCCCGTTGCTTTCTATTGCGTCTATTTTTTCTTTAACCAAGCTTTTGGTAGGTTCGGCAAAAGCGATACCACGTTTAGAAAGCTCTAGTAGTTTTTTAATGTCTTTAGAGACATTGTATTCCATAAATTTGCTATGCAGAAAGTGTTCTTGAAACTGTATGGTCGTAACACTAGCTGTACTCACTAAGGCTTCTGATTTCCATAAATGTTTTAATTCTGGACCTAAAAGCGTAAGGTCTGTTTCTTCACATTTTTCTATGGAATCCCCAACGGTGCGTGTACCTTTGAAGTTGGTAATTAAATTTAATTCGTATTCATCATGAAAATGCAAAGGATAATCAAAAAGTGCATTTTCATGTTTTAAAATAACAAAAGGGTCATTAGATTTTATGGGGGTAATTTCCTTAATCGACTTCATTAACAGCGCTCCTCAGTAAGTAAATTTTATAAAATACTTCTCTAGAATTTTAATAATTATTTAAAGTAGTATTCAGAATATGACCTAAAAATAATCAAAATACTATCAATAATTCAAAAAACGCACAGTTTTGAGCAAGATATATTCATAATGCACAAACTACCTATCCTAATTTTGAATCTATAATTAACTAATAAACTAAAGCTAAATGAAGAGGATTAACCTTTTATGGTTATTCTCCACTATGCTGATTTTGTTGTCCATGACTACTGCACATGCGCAAATCAAAATTAGTGGAATAGTAACAGACCAAGCTGGCCAGCCGTTTCCAGGCGCCACAATTTTAGAGAAAGGTACCCAAAACGGTACTACAACAGATTTTGATGGATTGTTTTCCTTATCGGTAAGCAATACAACAGCACAACTAGAAGTATCCTATATAGGCTTTGCTTCTAAAGTACTTGCTGTAAATGACCAGACCAATTTTACCATTATTCTGGAAGAAGATGTGTCTCAGCTAGATGAGGTAGTGGTTGTGGGTTACGGTACGGTAAAAAAGAGTGATCTTACAGGCTCTGTGGCTGCAGTAGATATGGATGATATTCCCTCTAGACCAGCAAACTCAGTAGATGGTTTATTACAAGGTCAAGTGGCAGGGGTGCAAGTTACTGCACCTTCTGATAATCCTGGAGCCGGTGCTGTGATACGTATTAGAGGAGGTAGCTCTTTAAGAGGAGGTAATGACCCTCTAGTAGTAGTAGACGGTTTCCCGATTGGTAATGCTGGGGATTTAAAACAAATTTCGCCACAGGACATTGCTTCTATGGAGATTTTAAAAGATGCTTCTGCATCTTCCATTTACGGTTCTCGTGGTGCTAATGGTGTAATAATCATTACCACTAAAAAAGGTAAAATGAATAGTACAGAGGTCTCTATTTCCCAGCAAAATACCTTTTCCAGATTTACTTCAGAATTGAATCTTTGGAGAGACCCTGTATTGATGGCAGAGTTGAGCAACGAGGGTAGAATAAATGGAGGTTTTGTTCCGCTTTACGTAGGTGCGCCAGACCCAAATGGCGTGTATTATCCTTCTGTAAATGAGTTAAGAAATGGTTCTTGGGCGTTTAATACACCTTGGGATAAGGTGGTCTTTAGGGACCCAATTTCTAATAACACCAATTTTGCAGTTCGTAGTCAGAATAAGGATTCGCAATTTAGTTTAAGTGGTACATATTATACTAATGAAGGGGTTTATATAGATAGTGATTACGAGAAATTGAACGTAAACCTAAACACTTTAAGAAAATTATACGACGGTAAAGTTACGGTGGGCGCCAATGTTATCTATTCTAAAGGCAAACAGAATAATAATAACGATTTAGCATATTGGAGAAATCCTATATTTCCTATCTATCAGAATAATGACCCTACGCAGGATTATTTTCTTATTGGGCCTCAAGATTTTAGCCACCCTATAGCCCTGACGAATACGAGGTCTAATACCAATACATTTATGGATTTTATTAGTTCTGTATTTGCAGAAATTGAGTTAAATCCATCTTTAAAACTTAAATCGCAACTAAATTATAAGTTTGGTAAATCTACTACAGATTTCTACAATCCTAAGCGATATACTTTAGATGGTACCTTTAATAATGGTGCTGGTGGTATCAATAATTGGGAGTCTAATGAAACGGTTTCAGAAACCTTTTTAACGTTTGATAAAAAGTTAAAGGATAAACATAGTTTTAATGCTATGGGTGGAGTTTCTTATCAATATTACCAAGCCAGAACTTCAGAACTTAGAGCGTTCGATTTTTTAAATGAATCTTTAGGTAATGGCAATCTTGCGGTAGGCAATCCAGAAAAACAAAGAGTCGCCAATAGCAAAACCGAAACAGTATTGTATTCTGGTTTAGGTAGATTAAATTATGCTTATGACGATAAATATCTGGTAACTTTTACAATGCGAGCGGATGGTTCTTCTAAATTCGGAGAAAACAATCAATGGGCTTATTTTCCTTCCGGAGCAATAGGCTGGAAACTGCATAACGAGAAATTTATTCAAGATTTAGATGTTTTTGATGAATTTAAACTTAGAGGTAGTTTTGGTATCTCTGGTAACCAAGGTATTTCTCCTTACCTAATTAACAGTAGGTATGGGCAAGACCAGTATTACGTAGATGGTTCTTGGCGTACAGCCATTGGTCCAGGATTTGTAGTTGGGCAAGACAGCCAAAGTGGTAAAAAAACTTGGGGTGGTATACCTAATCCAGATTTAAAATGGGAGACCACAAGACAATATAATATTGGAGCAGACTTTGCTTTTTTAGATAGAAGACTAAGAATTACGGTAGATTACTATAACAAGTATACATCAGATTTATTAAGAGAAAGATTGCTGTCTCCGTCTTCTTCTTATGATAGAATGTGGGTGAATGATGGTGAAATAGAAAACAAAGGGATAGAACTTACCTTAGATGGTACTATAATCAGTACAGACAAGTTAGATTTAGCCGGTACACTCATCATGTCTAGGAACAAAAATAAAGTGGTGAATCTAGGTGATGCCTTGGCTTCTGGTTTAAATACAGATAAGTTAACAGGTACTAAATACGAGTTTTCTGGGAGCCAAGTAGAAGCGTTTAGAGCTATCCCTAACATATTAGCTGTGGGGCAACCTATAAATGTATTTTATGGTTACCAAGTAGATGGTATTGTGCAAAATTAAACAGAAGGCTTGGCGGCTGGATTATCTGGAAATTTAGCGCAACCGGGAGAATTTAAGTATGTAGACTTAAATGAAGATGGTGTAATAGACGAAGATGATAGAACAATAATTGGTGACCCAAATCCTGATTTTACGGCCAGTTTAAATTTACAAGCAAGATACAAACAGTTTGATTTGTCTTTGTTTTTTAATGGGGTGTTTGGGCAAGATGTTTTTAATACCAAGAAATTTGGTGAGCCTAGTAATTTACCGTTTAGGTGGACTTTGGATAATCCTACTAATGCGTATCCAAGCTTAAGAGACGGTAGAATTCTCTATATGTCAGATTGGTTTATAGACAAAGGAAGCTTTGTAAGGCTACAGAACTTAACCCTTGGCTATAGTTTTGAGGATTTAAAAATGGCATTCTTTAAATCAGGGAGAATCTCTTTAAACGCCACCAATTTATTTACACTTACAGATTTTGAAGGTTACGACCCAGAATTAGGAGAAAATGGTATTTACTGGGGCGGTTATCCAAAGCTTAGAAATTGGACTATAGGACTAGAATTTACATTCTAGTAGACAACAACGAGCGTCTTAAATAATCCAGACAAAAAAGAATTTAAAAATGAAAATCACTAAAATAATAATAGGAATCGTACTTCTTATAGGAGTGGTTTCTTGTGAGAGTTTAGATGTAGAACCAGAGGGTTTTTATTCTGATGAAAACTTTTATGACACCTTGGAAGATGCAGAAGCATCTTTATTATACGCCTATGATGCGTTAACATTGGTCAGCTATGCACCAGTAAGTTTTTATCTAACAGAATTAGCTTCGGATAACTGTGTGGTAAAACCAGACGAAGGAGCAGATGCACTAATGTTTGTTAATTGGCAAGTAACTGCACAAAATGAACTGTTGTCTCAATATTACAGGTCTGCCTATATAGCTATTAACAGAGCCAATGCGGTGTTAGAAAATGTAGAGGGTAGGGGGTACAATCACGAGGAGGAAAGTAGATTACTTGGAGAAGCTTTGTTTCTAAGAGCCTACAATCATTTTAATTTGGTTAAAGCTTTTGGCTTGGCTCCTTTGCAAAGCTCCTTAATAGATAAGCTAGACGAGACCACAGCAGTACCTCCACAAAATATGCAAGAGGTGTATAGCTTTCTAATAGCAGATTTAGAAAGAGCTGTTACTTTATTAAAAGTAAATCCAGTAGCGGGTAAGGCAGATAAAGTAGCGGCACAGGCTTTATTAGCTAAAGTGTATTTGTTTGCTGCTTCTGCTAAAGAAAGTGGTGTGCCGCAATACGACACTTTGACGGCCTCTGTAGAAGATTTATACGCAGCTGCTGCTGCAAACGCAAAGGAGGTTTTAACAGGGCAAACCACTTATGGATTTGAAGAAGACTTACAACAGATATATAATGTAGATGCACCCAACGGTAAAGAGCATATATTTATCTTGTCCATGGACCGTTCTGGTACTAATGAAGGGGATTATTCTAAGCTCTCTAAATATTTTATTCCTTGGCTGGGTGGCGCTACCGTGTATTTGCAAAATACAGATGATAGTCTAATCCCAACGCACGACGGTTGGAGTGTATTCCAGACTACTGAAAAGCTTTTTTCTGCCTACGACCCAGCAGATAATAGAAGAAACAGTTTATTGGTTACAGAGGTATATGACCAAGAAGGTAACACCATTGGTTCTACACAAGATGGGTTAGTACCATATCCATTCACAAGAAAATATATAGACCCAAACTTTGAAGGCGATAAAACAAGCACAAGACCTTACCTAATCCGCTTTACAGATATACAGTTGGTATATGCAGAAGCAACCGCAAATGCAGAGGGATTAGCGTATTACAATCAAGTGCGTAGAAGAGCAGGGGTAGAAGAATTGGCAAGTTTAGCAGGCATAACAACCGCACAGTTTAGAAATTTGGTTGTAGAAGAACGCCAAAGAGAATTGGCCTTTGAGGGCGATAGACTATGGGACCTTAGAAGAAAAAATTGGGTACAACAAGAGGTGCTTACAGCTGCAGGCATTTCTGCAGAAGCAGCAGCGTTTTTTCCGCTTCCGCAACGAGAAATCGATTTAAATCCTAACATCAACTAAACTAAAACGAATGAAAAATCTATTTAAATTTTGGATCCTAGCAATCGGATTTTTGTTGGTAGGATGTACGGATGACCCATTAGAAGATTTAGAGGGTACTGCATGGCAAAAAGAACGGAATATAGTTTCTATTTTGTTAGAAGGGCAGATTGGTACTGCTCTTATAGAAAGAGATGTTGAGGAGGCTACTATTAAGGTTTTTGCTAAAACAGAAAATATAAAGGACCTTTCTAAGGTAGCCATAAAAGATATTCAGTTGTCTTATGGTGCTTCTACAGAGCAAACGGTAGGTACAACCTTAGATTTTACTTCTGGAGAATCAATGTTAGAGATAAAATCTGGAGCTGGTGAGTCGCTAATATGGCGTATAGAATTGCTTCCATTTAAATCAGACTTAGAAGGTACTTGGTATATTGGGCAAATTGGGTTGTATGCAGACTTATTTACATGGGAGTCATGGGGATGGGAAAAGTATGAGCAAATCAATAACTACTTGCCAGAATTAAACCCAGAGTTTGATAATACTATAACTTTTACTGTGGAAGGAGCCGATGAAAATGGGAATCCGTATGGCGTGTATGAGCACAATGCAGGTAATGACGGAGTTTATGGAAGTTTTACGGATACAGCGAATGGGTGGGATTTTAATAGCCGATTCAGAAAGATTCCAAAAGGCACGGGGACTTGGTCTCGAAATTTTGAGCTGAATAAAGTGATTATTACCGATGCCAACCGTGTGGTTCATGAGCTAGATTTAGAAGTGCTTGTAGCAACGGGAGAGGTTTCTTTAAAAGCAGAAGTGCCTTACCAACCAGAATTGTTTGATTGGAATGAGCAAAACTGGTCTTATGAAGAATTGGCACACATGTCTAAGTCTATGTGGTATACGCTGACCAAAGATTATGAGGCGCAAACAGGGAATGACATTATGAGCATTACCGTAGCAAATCAAGATGGAGATACTAGTTTTGATTATGATAACCACCAGATTACAGTCACTATACAAGATAATGAGGCAGATATTAGTGCTTTAGAAATCACAGGATTAGAATTGTCTTATGGAGCTACTGCAAACGTTACAGTTGGGGATGTCTTAAACTTTTCTGCTGGTAATACAACAACGGTAACAGTTACGTCAGAAGCTGGTGAAAGTCAAACTTGGACCCTCAATTTAGTGGTAAAACAAGCTATTGAAGGCACCTATACTTTGGCAAGTGCTTTAATCCACGTGAACCAAGAATGGGGCAGTGATTTTAATAAAGAAATAAGTGCTGATTTTCCTGATGCCCTGGCAGAATATGATAACCAGATACGTATTATCAATGAAGGGGTAGAAGGAGATAGGCCCTTTGGAACTATCAGCAACGAAGCAGGTGCAGACGGTATGTTTGGAGACTTTAATCACCCAGATGCGGATGTGGATTTAAATACAAAATTAAGACATCTATTGCCTACAGGGGATTCTTATTGGGAACTAGACACCACCACGGGTATTTTTTACATAGGCCTATCAAAAGATGAAATTACATCACAAGCAACCCTTATCGCTACAGAAACGGGTTACGTGTTAGCTTTTGAGTTGCCATATAGAGAACTAGAACCACGTTGGGATTATGGTAATTATGATAATTACATGTGCTGGACGTATAAGTACGAAGTATACATCGATAAAAACTAAAAATCACTTAGTAAATCGCATGAAGAATTTATATCATTATTCCGCTATATGCATGTTCATTTTTGGATTGGTTTCTTGCCAAGAAGATGATTTGAATGTAAACGAAGCAATTGCCCAAAATAGAGATATACAAATAACAAACCAAGTGGTGTCGACCAATTTTATTGGTAATGGTGTACAATGGGGCGGGTATGATATGGTGCCTACTTGGTTAGGAACAGAAACGTTGAGTGAGGAGGATTGGAGTACCCTTTTTGCAAGAATAGACTTTTTAAGACCACCGTTTTTAAGAATTATGACGAGCCCGTCTTGGTCTTATGAAGTAAATGGTGCTTATGATGAACAATCAAAAACTGCTTCTTTGTATCGCATGCTAGACTACGCCCAAGCCAAAGGAATAGAAGTAACCTTTGGTGAATGGGGGCATGTGTATGATGGGGATATAAGCAACATAAACGGGCAATGGGTTGCAAACTCAGTAAAATTTGTAAACCATTTGATTAATGAAAAAGGGTATACTGTTATTAAAACAGTCAACATTGTAAATGAACCTAATGGCGATTGGTCTTCTACTAATGGTAACTATAACGTTTGGAGAGATGTGCAATTGATGTACTTAGCAGAAATGGAAAAGTACAATTTAGCTTCAGTTAAGCTGATGGGGCCAGATATTGCCATTTTCAATTCTGCTGCGCAAACAGAATGGTTCACTAACGCAACTGTAGATTTAGGAGATAATTTAGGTTTGTATGATATCCATGTTTATCCGGAGCAGACTACCGTTAGGAGCGGGGAATATGCAAAAATGCTACGTGCATACAAAACGATAACGCCTGCAGATAAACCATTGGTTTTAGGAGAAATAGGGTTTAAATATGCCAATGTAGATGCTGCTTTAAAGGCTAAAAATGATGCTGCTATTGCAGAAGATGCTTTTGCCGGTCAAGATTCTAATATGATGGTATACCAAGCTTTTTATGGTGTAGATATGGCAGATGCCTTAATCCAAACCATGAGAGAAGGATATGCTGGCTCCATTATTTGGAATATGGACGATGCCATGTATAATAGTCCAGATGATGGAGATTACCATACACAAAAGTTAAAACGTTGGGGCTTTTGGAACATACTAGGAGAAGAGCTGGGAGGTAAAGCTGAAGACGAAATGATTAGACCATTCTTTTATCCTGTTTCATTGTTATCTAGATTCTTCCCCGCTGGCAGTACATTGTATCAAGTTAATTTGCCAGACAAAAAAGGAGTACGTGCTATTATGGGAGAGAAAGACGGTAAATACACTATTGCATTGGTCAATTCGCACTACGTCTCCTATCCTATAAATTTAAAGTCTAATGATTTAGAGTCAATTTCAGTAGCTAAATACAGCTACAAAGCAAACCAAGATGGCAGTTTTATAGGCGCTGTAGATCTGAACGGTTTTGCCATACCAGAGACGGAAAATATCGCTTTAAATTTAAAAGAAGGGGTAACGATAGAACTAGAGGGGCAATCTTTTGTCTTGTTTACCAATATGGAGTAACACCAATCATAAAATCATAAAATAAACAGCAAAACAACGCATAGTTAATTACAAGATGAATATAGTAAGTGATAATAAGCAAGTGGCTACAATAAAACTAAATAAGCATCCAGAGAATCCAATTTTTAGTCCAAATCCAGATAACCATTGGGAGAATTTGGTAGTATGTAATCCTGGAGTTTGGTATGAGGATGGTAAGTTTACCATGCTTTATAGAGCAGCAGGTAATGATGAAGAGCATTATATAAGATTTGGTCTTGCAGAGAGTACAGACGGTGTTCATTTTAAAAGAATGAGTAAGGACCCCATATTTTCTCCCAGTATAGATGGACCAGATATGGGTGGGGTAGAAGACCCCAGAATTGTAAAATTTGGAGAGGAATATTATATAACTTATGCGTATAGACCTTTTCCTCCTGGACAATATTGGAAGTTTGAGCATGATGTTATTTTAGTGCCAGAATCTGGAGAAGATACCCCACATGTTTATAAAAATAACGTAGCCAATTCTGGATTAGCTATATCCAAAGATTTAAAAACATTTAAACGTCTAGGCCGCATCACAACTGCAAATCTAGACGATAGAGACGTGATTCTTTTTCCAGAAAAAATTAATGGAAAGTATGCTATGTTACACCGTCCAAAAGAATGGATAGGAGAAGCATACGGCACTAATAGACCAGCAATTTGGATTCGTTTTTCAGATGATTTAATGGTTTGGGAAGAGCCTAGTACATTACTTATTGCAGGTATAGAAGGCACTTGGGAAGAAAAAGTGGGAGGTAGTACACCTCCATTACGTACCAAAGATGGATGGTTAATTATTTACCATGGCGTAGAAAATGGCGGATTAGGGTACTACCGTGTTGGAGCTGCATTATTAGATTTAGAAGACCCAACTAAGGTTATTGGTAGGTTAGAAGATTGGATAATGGAGCCAGAAGCTGATTATGAAATAGAAGGCTATTACAACGGGTGTGTTTTCCCAACAGGGAACATGATTATAGAAGATACGTTGTACGTTTATTATGGTGCAGCAGATAAGTATATTGGTTTAGCAACATGTAACATCAATCAGTTATTAGATGCATTTAAACAATAAGCAATTTTTATTTTTTTCCCTTGTCGCTTTTTTAACAGTCCTGTTATGGTCTTGTAAAGACAACGGTTTTGTACCAAAAGCAGACATTAATGTAGTTGTATCACCAGCCCAAAAATTAGATTTTCCATTTTTGGGCCACGGTGTACAATGGTCTGCATATCCACATGCCGATGCTCCAGATGCAGAATGGGGTGCGTTAATGACACCTGAAAAATGGGAGCTTTTATACGAAAGATTAGATTATATAAACCCAAGAATTATTAGGGTGATGGATGTTGCCTCATGGCGTTACTATCAAGGCCTAAATAAACAAGGGCAACCCCAACTTAATTTTGATACTCCAGAAATCAAAAGTCTGTATAAGCTTTTAGACTATTGTCAAAAAAGAGATATTCCTGTATTATTTGGAGAATGGGGAGCTCCTGGTTTATGGAATTTAAATAATGCGATTCCAGAAATAGAGCGGGCAGATGACCCTAGATGGATACAGATGATTATAGCCTATTTAGACCATCTAATTAATGTAAAGGGCTACACTTGTATTCAATATTACAATCTGGTGAACGAACCCAATGGATATTGGGCCTCTACCGATGGGGATTGGGAACAGTGGAAAAAGGGATACCAAATGCTATTTGATGCGTTACAAGCGTCTGATTTAGCACAACATATAGCTTTAGCAGGGCCAGATGCGGTTACGCAGTGGAATCATCCTACTAATCCTAAAAAGGCACATGATTGGGTGTATAGCACCATAACCGACTTAGACAAACAGACAGGTCTATATGACTTTCATATTTATGCCAATCAAGATATGATAAGAACAGGAGATTTTGTAGGTTATTTAGAACCCTTCATGCAAAAAATACATCCAACTCAAAAACCATTTGTTTTAGGAGAATTGGGAATGAAGTATACTGGGAAATTATTTGATGAAAATAAGAAAAGAGGAGAAGAAGACCCCCATGCAGGGCCAGATGATTCTTCTATGTTTGTTTACGATTACTTTTATGGGGTAGATATGGCAGATGCGGCAGTACAATCCATGTTGGCTGGGGCCAGTGGTACTATTGCTTGGGATTTGGATGATGCCATGCACACTGTTGGCGATTTAGGAGAAAAACATCAGCTTAAAAAATGGGGTATGTGGAATATTTTGGCAGAGGAGTTTGGGAATCATTCCAAAGATAAAACACCTAGACCTTGGGCGTATCCTTGGACGTTGTTATGCCAACTTTATCCTCCTAAATCTACGGTATACAAGCCCCAATTAGATGTTGTTAATGATAGTATAAGAGCTGTGGCAGCTCAATTTGATAATGGCTTTACATTTACTCTGGTCAATCAATCAAAAAAGGACCAACATATGGCATTTTCTTCATCCCTAATAGACCAAACGCAAGATTTGTATGTGTATGAGTATGCAGAAGCGCAAAGCGCCAAAAATACAGCAGGTTTTCCTGTTGCAGCTCAAAGAATAGAACCAAACAACCAAGCTACTTTTTTGTCTTCTATCGCTTTAAAAAAGCATAGTGTACTTTTTGTAAGCACCAAGGCTCTAGAGTAAAAAATAAACATATAAGTGGAATATAATTTAGGAACTGTAGACATTGTAGTACTAGTACTGTACTTTATTTTTATTGTATGGTTTGGGATTAAATCTTCTAAAAAAGGGAGTACTTCTACGCAAGATTATTTTATGGCTGGCCGTAGTATGACCTGGCCTATTATTGGTTTTTCCTTATTTGCAGCCAGTATTTCTAGTACTACCTTAATTGGTAAAAGTGGCGATGCCTACTCAACGGGTATAGCGGTATTTAATTATGATTTAGTATCTGTACTTGTCATGGTATTCTTTGCCATGTTCTTTTTACCGTTTTATATAAAATCTGGTATTTTTACGATACCAGAATTCTTAGAAAAACGTTTTGATAAGCGTTCTAGATACTATTTCTCCTTTATCACTTTAATGGGGAGTACTTTTTTAGACGCCGCAGGGGCATTATACGCCGCATCTTTATTAATGAAATTGGTTTTTCCGTCTTTAACTATAATGCAACTATCTATTGTATTTGCAGTGATTGTTGCGGCATATACTATTCCTGGCGGACTTTCTGCTGCAATAAAGGTAGATTTGGTACAGGGCGTATTGTTATTAGTGGGGACTTTTATCCTCACTTTTTTGGCACTAAATAATGGGGGAGCAGCATATTTAAAAGAAATGCTTTTGGAGGGCGATTATATGATGAAATTAATCCGCCCAATGGACGATGCTTCTGTTCCTTGGTTGGGTATGGTTGTGGGTATCCCCATCTTAGGGTTTTATTTTTGGGGTAACAATCAAGTTTTAGTGCAAAGGGTATTAACTGCTAAGTCTATAGACCATGGAAGAAAAGGAATTTTACTAGTTGGATTTTTAACGGTTTCTATCATTTTCATCATCATATTTCCGGCAGTAATTGGTAAGCACCTATTCCCAGATTTACCTAAGAATGATATGGTGTATCCCAAATTGGTCATAGAATTAATGCCAACTGGGTTGCTAGGTTTAATGCTAGCAGCTATGGTAGCGGCACTTACTTCTACACTCAGTGCGTTGCTCAACTCTGTTGCTACACTATTTACTATGGATTTTTATAGCACTATTAAGAAAGATGCATCGCAAAAAGAACAGGTATTTGTAGGTAAAATAGTCTCACTATTAGTTTTAATACTGGCGGTATTATGGGTGCCGTTTATTTCTAAGTTCGATTCACTTTTAAAGTACTATCAAGAGATGCTTACCTATATTGCGCCACCGGTAGTAGCCTTGTTTTTCTTAGGAGTGTTCTGGAAAAGAATAAATAGGCATGGTGCTTTTTGGGGACTTATTGCCGGAGCTATTCTAGCGCTAGATACCATTCTTTTAAAAGCACTTTTTGATATTGAGCTTCTAGGCAATATGCACTTTCTTTTAAAGGTGCCTTTTTACTTTTTGTTTAGTGCTTTGGTCATTATTATTGTAAGTTATACAACAAAACCAGATGGCCCAGAAAAGATTAAAAACTTAATTTGGACTAAAAAGATTTACAAGGAAGAAACAGAAGAATTAAAGGGTGTTCCATTGCTTAAAAATTTTAGATTTTGGTCTTTAATATTAATAGGTTTTTGTTTGTCGGTTTTATTTTTATATCGTTAAGCATGAGAAACAGTTTGTTTTTAGTGCTTAGTATCTGGGCTGTACTGATGGGGCAAGCACAAGATTCCAATTTTCATGTTTATCTCTGCTTTGGACAATCCAATATGGAGGGTTCTGCAGTCATTGAAAAAGAAGATAAGCAGCCAACAGATAGATTCTTAGTGCTCCAAAATATGGATTGTAAAAATTATTCCCGTTCTAAAAATACATGGTACCCCGCTATACCGCCCTTAAGTAATTGCCAATCAGGATTGTCACCTGCAGATTATTTTGGAAAAACATTGGTAGCCAATTTACCAGACAGCGTAAGAATAGGAGTTATAAACGTGGCAGTAGGCGGTTGTGATATTAGATTATTTGATAAAAATCAATATCAAAATTTCACAGAAACTTATCCAGAAGAATGGTTTCAGAAAAAAATTAAAGATTACGATGGTAATCCCTATCAATATCTAGTAAATTTAGGGAAAAGAGCCCAAAAAGATGGAGTGATAAAGGGAATTTTGTTGCACCAAGGAGAATCCAATACTGGTGACGAAGAATGGCCAAAATATGTGGCTAAGATATATAAAGATTTACTTACGGATTTAGGCTTACAAGCATCAGAAGTGCCCCTTCTGGCGGGAGAAGTTGTGCATGCGGAACAAGGAGGTACATGTGCTGCTATGAATATAATTATAAACAAACTACCAAATGTTATCCCTACTGCACATGTAGTTACTTCAAAAGGATGCGAAGTGCAGAAAGATTTGGTACACTTTAATAGTGCTGGTGTAAGGGAAATTGGGAAAAGATATGCGACTAAAATGTTGCAAATATAGTAGTGTAGTAGATAGATGTAGTTAATTTTAGAAAAAAACACCAATCTTGAGCGGTTGGTGTTTTTGTTTTCTAAAAGAAAGTACTTTATAGACTATTGCTGTACTCCATCTATAATCCAATTTTGAATTAAATTATCGTCTTTTTTGTGTAGTACAGAGACATCACCAGTAGATTCAAAAATTACAGCTTTTACTTGGTTTAAATGTGTTACGTTAGCTTCTCTTAGTTTAGCTTTTAAATCGCTCTCAGTAACTTTAGCTTTCTTTAAATTTTGGTAAATAATATTTGTGCCATCCATTAGCAGTAATGGTTTATTGTCCACCAAGTTTTGAATTAATGGGAGTTCTCTAAAATGGGCAAGAGTTATCTGTAATACATAAATTGCCAATAGTCCAATAAAACCTTCTGCTAAGTTTACTTTTAAAGGTAAAATAGTAGTGGCTATAACAGAACCGATTGCAATAGTCATAGCAAAGTCAAAACTAGACATCTTAGAAAAACTTCTTTTCCCAACCACACGAGTAAGTAGTATGGTTACCAAATAGATTCCTATGCTGGTCAATAGTATTAGTAAAGCAGATTCCCAAGTTGTTTTCAATAATTTCTCTAGCATGTTATGATTTCAATAATTTAAGGTAATAACGAATAGCAATAACACACTAATTGCAACCAGTATAAATACCATGTTCTTCAATATCCTATTGCAATTATTTCCTTTCATAAAGAGGATGTAAAATTCTAAAACCTAGCAATTATGTTCCAAATTAGGAAGTTAAGCTAGAATGGATTAGCGTAAAATGAAAAATGCTTAACGCAATAAATGAGCATAAACAAAACAAAAAAGCCATTGAGACAACGAATCAATGGCTTTGTTCCCAAAATAAACGGGATAAATTTTAAGGCATTTAAAAATTGGGACCGTCCTTTTAATATGATTTTATAAAAATTTCGCTTTAACCTCTTGTAATAATTTGTTCCCAGTAGGATCTGCCTTAGTTTTTAAATGGCATAGTTGTTCTGCCCAATCAGACGTACGCTTACGTAGTGGTGGATTTTCTTCTTTTGCCAAATCTAAAATAATTGCCGCTACTTGTTCTGGGGTTTGGTAAGCAGTGGCGTCTCCGTTAGCAGCTCTATCTTGTGCTCCCTGTAAAAACGTATCAAAAATGGGCTTATAGGCCCCTGTAACCATTTCGCCTTTATCATTAGAAGTTTTGGCAACAGCATTATTCATAAATTCGGTTGCTATTCCTCCTGGTTCTACTAAAGAAAATTTGATATTGAAAGGCTCACCTACATAAGAGGCAAGTGCTTCTGTAAAGCCCTCTACGGCAAATTTAGCTCCACAATATAATTCTGAAAAAGGTTGCCCCACCAAACCACCTACAGAAGTGATATTAATGATATGTCCACTTTTAGCAGCCCTCATATGTGGTAACACCGCTTGGGTAGTTTTTACTACTCCTAAATAATTTACGTTGGTGACCCAATCTATTTCTTCCAGTGAAGTTTGTTCTAACGTTTTTGCAAAGCCAGCCCCTGCGTTATTCAACAGTATGTCTAGCTTGCCGTCTGCCTTAATAATAGTGGCAACTGTGTCCTTAATAGTATCTACCTTAGTTACATCTAAGGGTAGTACGGTAATATCCAAGCCTTCTTTAGAAATAGCATCATGTAACGGCTCAGCTTTATCTAAGTTCCGCATGGTGGCGTAAACTTTGTAACCTTCTCTAGCAAATAGTAGCGCACTCTCTAGGCCTACTCCAGTGGATGTTCCTGTAATTAAAATGTTCTTTTTCATGTTTAAGTATTTTAGAATGAATATTCATTCCAAGTTAATAATAAAATTTTTACGCCTTTATAGCATCCCACGTCATTTGTAATTGATTTTTGAGAGCCTTTTGAGAAGCGTTTGTAGCCTTAGAATTAAAATGAGTTCGTAAAAAAGAGAGTATGGATCCTGCCATAAATTGCAATAAATCTGATGTTGCTATATCCTTTAAAATTAGGTCTTGCTTTCCTTTTTCAATAAGTTGATGTACCATAATAATGGATTTTAAACCTACCTCTCTACTTTCTGGAGCAATAATGGGAGAAGCCTGTAGTTGGTCCATGAACTTAAAATATTGTTCATGCTGCAAGAAAAACTTGACTACCTTGGTATAATAATTTTCAAATTGTGTTCTTATCGGAGCATTTGCATCAAAAACATCAAATAAAACTTCTTCTTCAATCTTTATTTTTTGATAAATAGCATTGATTAACACCTCTTTATTGGGGAAATAATTATAAATGGTACCCATTCCTGTACCAGCTTTATTAGCAATGGCAGACATTGGTGTAGCATGCACCCCGTTAGTAGTTAGTAGTTCTAACGCTGCGTGTAATATTCTTTCTTTTTTATTCACTCCACAAAACTAGCACAAATGGAATGTTTATTCCAATTTTTTGAAACTAATTCTTTGTTAATCTTATTTAAGAGTTGGTACCGAAAATATCTACGAAAACTAAACTTCGGAGATATCATTTTGATAATCATTAGCCTTTAAAATACATTTTTGTTAATATATAAGGTTAGATTTTGATGTTTATGAAATATGTTTATATTTGGTCAACCAAACTGGTAAACCAATTAATGTATGAAATACACTAAACTGCTGCAAACGACTTTTTTATTAACATCTTTACTGGTAATAACTAGTTGTAAAGACACGAATACACCCAAAGATGTGGTGCATAATGTGGCCGAATTTGACCAAGCTGTGGCCAACGCTAAACCAGGAACTACTATTACTTTGGCAAATGGAGTCTGGAAAGATGCAGAACTACTTTTAGAAGGGGAAGGAACAGCGGAGGCTCCAATTACTTTAACTGTTGAGGAAAAAGGGAAAGTGCTGTTAGAAGGGCAATCTAATTTAAGATTGGCTGGTAAATATTTGGTGGTAGAAGGTTTAGTCTTTAAAAACGGATATACCCCAACAACCGAGGTGATTAGTTTTAAAAAAGATAAAAATACTTTAGCGCACCATAGTAGGTTAACAGAGTGCGTTATAGATAACTATAACAATCCAGAACGTCATGAGCCAGATACATGGGTAGCCATATATGGCAAGCATAATAGAATAGACCATAATCACTTAGTAGGTAAGCGTAATCGTGGAGTTACCATGATTGTAAGGCTTAATACAGAAGAAAGTCAAGAAAATCATAACCAAATAGACCATAACTATTTTGGTCCGCGTCCTAATTTGGGTTCGAATGGAGGCGAAACTTTACGCATCGGAACAAGTCACTACTCTTTAACCAACTCCAGAACTGTGGTAGCTTCTAATTATTTTGACCGTTGTAATGGGGAGCATGAAATTATTTCGAACAAATCTGGAAACACTACGTATAAAGACAATATGTTTTATGAGTGTACTGGAACCTTAACTATGCGCCACGGTAGTAATACGCATGTGGAAGGCAATGTTTTTATAGGAAATAATAAGCCTAGTACAGGTGGTATTCGTGTTATCAATGGCCAGCAGACGGTTATTAATAACTACGGTGTAGGATTAACAGGCTACCGTTTTAGAGGGGCTTTTGTGATGATGAACGGTGTACCCAATTCGCCTATTAACAGATATCACCAAGTGGTGGATGCTAAAATTGCGAACAACACTTTTATAGATTGTGACCATATACAATTATGTGCAGGGAGCGATGCGGAACGGAGTGCAGTTCCTGTAAATTCTGTGATGGAAAACAACGTTTTCTATAGCACGGACCGTAAAAATTTATTCACGGTCTATGATGATATCAGCGGAATTACGTTCAAGAAAAATATTATCAGTCCAATTACGGAAAGTATAGATGCCGAAGGTTTTGAGCAAAAAGAGCTTAAACTGGTTGAGAATGATGCTGGTTTATTACTTCCGGAGGGTCTTAAAGGTATTGGCGCTACGCTAAGTGATAATTTGGCTTCTAAAGAAAATACGGGTGTTTCTTGGTATTCTAAAGAGGATACAGAGGTTGCACTAAATACAGGAAAAAAAGTGCAAGTAGCACCTGGCCTTAATGCTTTGGTGGCTGCGGTTGCAAATTCCAATGCAGGTGATATTCTTGTTTTAGAAGCAGGTGAAAAGTATACCAATACAAAATCAGTTGCAGTCAATCATCCAATTTCCATTAAAGGAGCCGAGGGAGATAAACCTACGGTATACTTCGAGAAAAAATCGCTTTTTCAAATCAATAACGGTGGTAGTCTTTCTCTTGAAAATCTAATTTTTGATGGGGAAGATGCACCAGATAGAACAGGTAATTCGGTCATTACTACTAGCAAATACAGCATGACAAAAAATTACAAGCTGTTTGTGGATAATTGTGACTTTGTCAATTTAGATGTTAATCATTCTTATGATGCAATCCGCGTTTACAAAAATACGTTTGCGGATACCATCAGCATAAAAAATTCTAAATTTCATACCATTAGTGGTAATGTTATGGCATTGGATAAAGAAACCGATGATATTGGTATTTACAATGCAGAATATGTAATTCTAAAAAACAACAGTTTTACCAATGTTGGGGGAGCGGCGTTGCGTTTACACCGTGGCGGTAAAGATGAAAGTACCTTTGGGCCTTTCTTAGAATTAGAAAACAATGTTTTTGATCAAGTTGGGCAAGACAAGCGCAATAAGTATGATGCTGCTATAAGCCTCTACGGAGTACAGGAAATAGCTATTAAGGATAATATTTTTCAGGAATCAAAGGGAATTAACATGCATTTGGTTGTTGGGGAGCCTATTGTAAACGTGGTGCATAACAATTTCTACAAGTCAGACCAGTTAAATGTTACAGGAGACCAAAAGTACAACGCCGCAAATCTATGGCAGATGCCGCCTAAATTTAAGGAGGATAGTTATGAGCTAGCAGAAGATTCGCCGTTGAAAGGGAAAGGCGTCACAGGAGAGGATTTAGGACTACAAGTAGATTAAAATGGTATTGAAAAAGCTAAAATTAGCATTAAGTGTGCTTATTTGGTTACCTGTACTTTTCTTAGGAGCTCAGGAACACCCAAAATTGATTCTGACTAAAACGGGGGTAAACCAAATAAGACAGCAATTGGGAAAATTACCCATGCTAGATAAAACGGTACAAGCGGTAAAAGAAGAGGTAGATGTAGCAATGCTAAATGGTATAGATGTTCCCGTTCCTAAGGATTATTCTGGTGGATACACGCATGAAACGCACAAGAAAAATTATCGTTTAATGCAGCAGGCAGGGGTGTTATATCAGATTTTAGAAGACGAAACCTACGCCATTTACGTGCACGAGATGCTCAAGGCTTATGCAGAATTGTATCCTACTTTACCTATTCATCCAAAAGAACGTTCTTATGCTAGGGGAAAATTGTTTTGGCAGTGTTTAAACGATTCTAATTGGTTGGTATACACCAGCCAAGCTTACGATTGCATTTATGATTTTTTAAATAAAAAAGACCGTAAGTATCTAGAAAATAAGTTGTTTAAGCCATTTGCCGATTTCATATCCATAAAGAACCCTCAGTTTTTTAATAGAATACATAATCATAGTACGTGGGGTAATGTAGCGGTAGGTATGATTGCCTTGGCTATGGATGATGATGCTTTACTAGAGCGAGCTTTGTACGGAATAAAGGATGCGAAGTTAGCACAAGGTTTAAAAGATAACGACGGAGGATACATTATAGAACCAGGCAAGGCAGCCGGATTCTTTGCGAATTTAGATGAACCCTTTTCTCCGGACGGTTATTACACAGAAGGCCCGTACTATCAGCGCTACGCCATGTATCCTTTTTTAATTTTTGCGCAAGCATTACAGAATGTAAAGCCAGCGGTTAAGGTGTTTGAATACAACAATGGTGTGCTGCTCAAAAGTGTTTATGCGCTTTTGCAATTATCAGATAAAGATGGTGAATTCTTTCCTATAAATGATGGTCAAAAAGGCATGTCTTATTATAGCAACGCCTTAGTAAACGCTGTAGATATAGGATATTTCTATGGAGGTAAGGATGCATCATTGTTATCTATAGCAAAAGAACAAAACAAGATTGTTTTAAATGATGCTGGCTTAGCTGTAGCTATGGGAATACAAAAAGGGCAAGAAAAGCCCTTTGTTAAAGAATCTGTTGCATTTACAGATGGAGCAAAAGGAGACGAAGGTGGTATTGCTGTGTTACGTAAAAATGGTTTGGAGCTGGTATATAAATACACTGCTCAAGGTTTGAGTCACGGACATTATGATAAGTTGTCTTATTCTTTATTTGAAGATGGAGAAGAGGTGATTCAGGATTACGGCCTAGCTAGGTTTGTAAATATTGAGCAAAAAGGCGGAGGCAATTATTTAAAGGAAAATAAAACTTGGGCAAAGCAAACCATTGCGCATAATACCTTAGTTCAAGATCAAGAATCTCATTTTGGAGGTGCGTATGAGGTTGGTAGTAAACATCATTCTAATTTAGTATACACAACCCTAGACCAGTCAGAAGTTGTAGCTGTAAGAGCAAAAGAAGAGAATGCATATCCGGGTACAAATATGGTTCGTACAATGGCAATTGTACAAGATAGTACTTGGCAAAGTCCTGTAATTTTAGATATTATGGAGGTGCAATCTAAAGAAGCGCATAAATATGATATGCCTTTGTATTATTTAGGTCAGCCAATGACGGTAAGCGTACCTATAACTTCAGCAGAGTTATTAAAACCTCTAGGGGGTAAAAACGGCTACCAGCATTTATATAAAGAAGCTGTGGCATCATTAACAAATGATAATCTAAAATTCTCTTGGTTACAAAACCAAAGATTTTATACCGTAACTGCTATAAGTACAAATAAAGATTCCTTAGTAATGGGGAGAACAGGTGCTAACGACCCTGAATTTAATTTACGTAGAGATCCTGTTTTAATTCAAAGAAGAAATGCAGTAGCAAATACGGTATTCGTATCTACAATTGAGTCTCACGGAACGTACAGTCCTGTATCAGAATTGGCGGTAAATGCAACATCTACAATTCAAAAAATAGAAGTTATACTGCAAAATGAAGATTATTTAGTTACAAGTATAACTAAAACGGATGGTAGTATTTACGCAGTTGCATTCTCCAAACAAAAAACGGATAAAAGCACTAAACATAATATAGCGATTAAGGGTAAGCAAATTACTTGGCAAGGCCCTTGCACACTAATCAATTTAAAATAACAAAGGATGAAATCATTTGGAGCAAGTAAAGAATTTTTATTGGACCAAGACCAAGAATGGGAAACTGTTGGTGAAGGCGTAAAACGAAAAATTATGGGCTATGATGATAAAATTATGCTCGTAAAGGTTCATTTTGATGAAGGGGGTATTGGGTATGAGCATGAGCATTACCATTCTCAAACAACCTATGTTGCTAGTGGTGAGTTTGATTTTACCATCGGTGGTGTAAAAAGAACCGTAAAGGAAGGGGATAGTGTATATATTCCGCCACATGTACTACACGGTGCAACTTGTACAAAGACAGGGATTTTAATTGATGTCTTTAGTCCAATAAGAGAAGATTTTATGGAATAGCCATTTAACTAGGGCTAAAATTGTTCATGCAACCAAATTTTACAGGGTAAATTGTTAAATAAGTAATTTTTGTAAGATATTTTTTCAAAATCATTTTTAATTAACATTTCTGTAACTTATATTTGGTAAACCAAATTGGTTTACCAGTTTGGGTAGCCAAATTAAAATAGACTACATGAGAATAATTTAAGAATAAAAAAAGGATAGGTGCACGCCTATCCTTTTGGAATATCACTTCTTTCGGAGGGAAGTAATACACAGACACATTACTGTAATCTGCTACAGCAAAATTAACAAAATTCATTTGATTTTGATTGCAACCGATTGCAGGTAATAGAAAAGTAAACAAACTGCATAAAATTTAGCAGGGGGAGAGCGCAAGAAGAATTAATTAGAAACTAACTGAACAAATGAATTTTAAACTGAAATTAATGCTGTTGTTTGTCGGCTTATTAAGCTTGCAAACATTTGCTCAAGATACCTTTACAGTTACAGGTACGGTATCTGATAGCAACAATATCCCGATTCCAGGGGCCACCGTTTTGGTGCAAAATACTACTAGAGGAACAACCACAGATTTTGATGGAAACTTTAGTATAGCTGTTTCTCAAGGAGAAGCACTCCAGATTTCTTATTTAGGTTATGCTACGCAAACGATTTCAATAGAAAATCAACAAAGTCTAAATGTGGTATTACAAGAAGATACCAATCAATTAGATGAGGTAGTAATTGTAGGTTATGGAACTAGAAAGAAAGTTCATTTAACCGGAGCGGTTGCGCAGGTGGTGAATGAGGACTTAGATCAGATAGCTGTAGCTAGGGTAGATGATGCCTTGGTTGGGCAAATAGCTGGTGTAAATATTTCTGCTACAGAAGGTGAGGCAGGTTCAGCACCAACTATTAGAATTAGGGGGGTAGGTTCCTTGAACGGTGATTCTGCACCCTTAGTAGTGGTAGACGGTTTGCCTGTAGATAGTGATTTCCTGGGTAATTTAGATATGAATGAAGTACAGAGTTTTGATGTATTAAAGGATGCTGCTTCTTCTGCTATTTATGGTTCTAGAGGTGCTAATGGGGTAATTTTAATTACGACAAAACAAGGTAAAACAGGTAAAACCAAATTCAGCTATAATGGATATACTGGTTTTAAAGAAGCAAAGCAAAGTGATGCCTATTATTTCTCTATTGCGGAGACTGCGGCAGCAGAACAAGCTGCTACAGGCGGATTGTCTGATAGGACAAGATATAAACAATTAATTGGCATTGACAGGGATTGGCAAGATGTAATTTTTGATGGAGGTAAGATAGAAAGTCATTCTTTAAGTGCTCGTGGAGGTAGTGAAGATACCAAGTTTAGCGCTTCTTTAGGCTACTTGCATGATGAAGGTGTATTGCTAACAGATGACTATAAACGTTATAATATGCGTTTAAAAGTAGATACTAACGTAGGGGAGCGCGTAAAGTTAGGTGCTAACATTGCGCCTTCTTACTCTAGAAGAAGAAGATTTGACGGTTCCACGCATGATATTTTAAGACAAACGCCTTGGTTGCCTGTATATCATGATGCAAATACTATTCAATATGTAGATAGAAATGTGTATCCAGACGTGCAAATAGGTGATTATGCATTACAGAGACATTTTGATAACTACGATTTGTATGGTGATGGTAGTGCATTAGTGGATATTTCCAATACATCTAATACCAACCCAGCTGCAAAGGTTCTAGAAAGAGACCGTAATGATTATAAATTCAAAATTGCAGGTAGTGTTTATGCGCAGTATGAAATTGCAGAAGGTTTAAGTTTTAGAACTGTGCTATCTGGAGACTATCAAAATACGTTTAGAGATAGATGGCAAGGAGTAGAGTCTAATAGAAATGGGGCATCTGCGGCAAGTTACAATGTTAGTAATGAAAACAGATTTCACGTAGTTTCAGAAAATTATTTTACCTATGATAAAGTTATTGGTAAGCATGATATTTCTGCCATCGCTGGTCTTTCTGGTGAAAAATGGGAATGGCAAGGTGATAGTTCTGCAGGTACAGGTTATACCTCAGATTTGTTAAAAACCCTTAGTGCAGCTACTGTATTGACATCTATTGGTTCTTTTAAGTTGGATGAAAGATTTCAATCTTATTTTGGTAGGTTAAATTATGCTTTCGATAATAAGTATTTAGCATCTTTTAGTTACAGAAGAGATGGTAGTTCTATTTTCGGTGTTGATAAAAAATTCGGAGACTTCCCGGCTGCCTCTTTAGGTTGGAGGGTTTCTGAGGAAAACTTCTTAAATAACAGTTCAATTATCAGTGACCTTAAATTAAGAGTGAGTTATGGATATACAGGTAATAAAGATATAGATACGGGTAGTGATGTTATAGATTTATATCCTTCTATCCCATTATTAGGTACAGCAGTTTATAATTCTCAAGCAGCCTTTGTGGCATTAAACATTCAAAACCCAACATTGCAATGGGAGCGTTTAGAAGAATTCAATCCTGGGGTAGACTTTGGTTTCTTCAACGGTGTTGTTTCAGGTTCTGTGGATTATTATGAGCGTAAGTCAGATAAACTTTTGCTGTATAACCCTGTTTCTTCAACCACTGGTTTTAGCAGTGCGTTGGTAAATTTAGGACAAGTTAAAAATAGTGGTTGGGAGCTAGAATTGCGTACTAGAAACGTCTCTACAGAAAAATTTAGATGGTCTACTACATTCTTAGCTTCTATGAATGAGAATGAGTTGACCGACTTTGCAGACGCCAATGGACAGATATTAAATGTGGACAGCAAACGTGCAGCTGAGTGGATTAACTTAGTTGGCAATCCAATTTCATCTTATTATGGATGGGTTGTTGATAGGGACATTCCTTTGGAGTATTTAAATAACCCGTATCACCCAGTAGGTGGTGAGGCACAAGATGTATATGTAAAGGATTTAAACGGAGATGGTCTTATTGATGATGATGATAAGACAATTTTAGGGGATCCTTATCCAGAATTAATTTGGAGTTTAACCAATGATTTTAAGTTCGGTAATTTAGATTTTAGTTTTTTATTCCAAGGAAGTCATGGTGCTGAAATAAGAAATATGGGAGACCAATACATTTTTAATCACTTTAACAGTGCACAAGATTTTGATCCTGCTATTACTCCAGACCAAGGATTTATAAAGGAAAAGATTTTTACGGATGATATTATACAAGATGCATCTTATATCGCATTAAGAAATGTCAATTTAGGATATAATTTTTCTAAAGACATTACAGACAAATTAGGTCTAAGTAGCTTTAGATTATACGTTACAGGGCAAAATTTAATGTATTTAACTGCGGATGATTATACGGGCTTTAACCCAGAATCAATCAATGATACTAGTCCAACCACTTATGGTTACCAGCGTGCAGGATCACCTGTTTTCAGAACTATTTCTATTGGTACTAATATTGAATTTTAAGGTTTAACTATTAAGAAGAGATTTAAAATGAAGACTATATACAAATATGTTAGTTTGGCTTTGGTTCTAGGTACTTTGGTAGCCTGCGAGAACGATTTTTTAGAGCCAGTACCAGAATCTGCAATTAGTAGTTTAGGGTACTTTAGTAATGATGAAGAAATAGAAACTGGAGTGATAGCAATGTATGATGCAATACAAGGTATCAACTCTACAGATTTGGACGATAATAGAGGTGTACAGTTAGAGTACTACTTAACGGAAATGCGAAGTGATAATACTAGGACTAAAAGTCAAGAGGGTGAAGCTGCGCAATTTGAATCCTTTACGGTTTCTACTGCTAACGGTATAGTTAACAACTATTATAAGAGTTTTTATAATGTAATTTATCGTGCCAATTTAGTACTTGCTAACCTAGGAAATGCTTCTGAGGCTAAAGCGACCCAATTTGAGGCAGAGGCAAAATTTGTTAGAGCTTACGCGTATTTTAATCTAGTAAGATTATACGGTGATATTCCTCTTATAGATGGCTTAATTGGGCCATTAGATAATGAAACTGCATTTACAAGGGTAGCTGCTGCAACTATTTACGAATTAATAGTGGAAGACTTGGGTATTGCGGCTGCAGGATTAACCAATGGGGAGAAATTTAGAGCATCTAAAGCAGCAGCAGAAGCTTTATTGGCTAAAGTACATTTAACCCTTGGTAATTATACAGAAGCTCAAGTTTTATGTGAAAACGTTATGAGATATGGTTTTGCTTTGGAATCAAACTTTAATGATGTTTTTTATAATGAAGGAAATAATGAAATAATTTTTGCTATCGCCTACAACCCAGGTATCGAATCTGATAGTCAGGATTTTTCTGCGGAGTTCATGAATGGTGTGGGTAGAACTGTTGGTGTAAACTATGTTACTGACGAGGCTATTGCTGCATTAGACGAGTTTGGTGGTGATAGAACACAATACTCTTATCGTGTGGATCCTTCACAGCCAACCCAAACGCAAGTGGTAAAATATCTGCCAAACGGAGAAGACGGCGGTGCAGATGGAAAAAGTTTTAGTACAGATGCAACCTTATCTGGTAATGATTGGATAGTTATTCGTTATGCAGATGTTCTTTTAATGCATGTAGAAGCTATATTAGCTGGCGGTCAAGAAACTAGTGCAGGTGCGGCATTATCATCATTTCAAACGGTAAGAGATAGAGCCGGAATTACAACTCCAGTAAGCTCAATCACTAAAACAGATTTGTTAAATGAAAGAAGGGTAGAGTTGGCTTTTGAAAATCACAGATTATTTGATCTGATTAGATTTGGTGTTGCTCAAGATGTATTATCAGCATTTTCTACGGCTAACGGATACGGTTTTACAGCAACAGATTTATTACTACCAATTCCACAGAATGAGATAAACCTTAGTAAAGGTTTGATGAATCAAAATCCTGGTTATTAAAATTAAAATTGAAATGAAAAATTCTATAAATAACATTAAAAATTATATGTTCGCCGGTATAGCCCTACTTGGGCTTGCTGCGTGCGACTTTGAGTATGATATAGCAGAAGAAGGTTCAATAGACGATTTAACTCCTCCTAGTGCTAGTTTTTCTGCATCGCAAAGCGAGGTGGATTTTCTGCAGTACGCCTTTGCAAATCAGTCTAATAGTGCTACTACATATGCATGGGATTTTGGAGATGGTAACACTTCAGATGAAATAGACCCTGTAAATATTTATCCAGCAGAAGGTACATATACCGTAAGTTTAACGGCTTCGGATGCGTTGGGTGCAGTTAGTACTTTTACTATGGATATAACCGTAGTAGAGCCAGAAGAGCCAGAAGCAATAACTCCAGTGGTTTTAGAAGCAGATTTTGAAGATTTGAGTTTACCAGATGGAACAGGAGATGGTCGTGATTCTTGGAGAAATGATTTTGGAGGTGTAATACAGATAACAGGTAGCCCTGTACAGTCTGGTGATCAAGCGGCTAAATTCCCATCTGCTGGTGACCGAGTTGCTTACCAGTCAGATATAGCTGTGACTCCAAATACAGATTATGTATTAACATATTACTACACACTTAAAACAGATAATCCAGGTAGCATAACCTTATCTGTAATAGGTGGTGGTATTAGTGATTTAGCAGAATTAGATGCTGCTAAACTTGCAGACTTTGTAGGTGACGATCAAACTAGTGCTAATGATTATGTAAAGGTAGATTTAGCATTCAACTCAGGTGCAAATGCAAGTATTGCAATTTTAATAACCAATCAAGGAGCAGAGGCTAGGTTAGATAATATATCTATAGAGCCTGCACAGTAAAATAGTTGTATTTAGTTTAGTTTTTTAGTTTAAAAAGGATAATGAGATTTTCGGCATTCATACTTAGTTTTTTAACGCTTACCCTTACATTGTTGGTGAATTCACAAGAGGTAGCGATTAACACCACAACTTGCTTAGTCAAGGAGAAGCCAGTTAAGAAAAAGAAAAAGTATCGTTTGCCGAAAATTGACCTATCCCACTGGAAGGTGACCATACCAACAGGGAAACCAGATGAAGTTACCCCTCCAGAAATAAAAGATTATGCTACCATAGAAAAATTGAAACCGTTTATGTACACGGATTCTACAGATGGTTCTATAGTATTCCATGCTATTCCTAATAAAACTACTGCGAACACCAAATATTCTAGGACAGAATTAAGGGAGCAAATGGAGCCAGGCAGTAACCATGTAAACTGGACTTTTGCAGAGGGTGGTGCCCTTAGTGGAACTATGAGAATGGACGCTGTTTCTAAAGCAGCAGATGGTAAATACCATAAGGTAATCATCATGCAAATACATGGTAGGTTAACCAATGAGCAAAGAGACTTAATAGGTCAAAAAGATAACAATGCACCTCCTATTTTAAAGATTTATTGGGATAATGGTAAGATTAGGGTGAAAACCAAGGTGCTAAAAGTAAAAGGACTTTCTGGTGATGCCTTATTACACGAAAGTGTTTGGGGAGATGATGAAGGTCGAAATTTTGAAGAAAAAGTCAATTTTGACAAATTTAAATTAGAAGTTAAAGTCACAGATGGCAAAATGGTCGTTTCGCTAAATAAAAACGAATATTTTGTATACGATGACATCAATATAAAAAAATGGGGAATCTTTGAGAACTACTTTAAAGCAGGTAATTATCTGCAAACTAGGGATGATGGTGCTTTTGCAAAGGTGAAAATATACCAGCTTAACGTTTCTCATTAATAACTAATAGATGTATAATTTTTGTTCCAAATCAAATAACAACTATAATCTTTATTTAGTACTTAGTTTGCTGCTAACAGTTTTAATAAGCTGTAGTGATAAGCAAGGAGAAGAAGAGGTTGTGGCTAAAGAGCAACCCAATGTTGAGGCAGAAGAAGAAGGTACGGTACAAGAAGATGCTACAGCAAATTATTCACTACCTACAATAGACTTGAACCATTGGAAGGTAACACTACCCATTGGTAACAATGGTAAACCCATAGAAGTGGAGCCGCCAGAGATATTGGATTATGCTACAAATGAGACCTTATTGCCGTACATGTACAACGACTCTACCGATGGTTCTTTAGTCTTTTATACTTTTCCAGAAGCTAGTACTGCTAATAGTACTTATTCTAGAACAGAATTAAGAGAGCAAATGGTGCCAGGTAGCAATTCTATAAATTGGACGTTTGAACAAGGAGGGGAGCTATCTGGAACATTATCGGTTCCAGAGGTTTCTTTGGACCAAGATGGTAATCCTTATCGCATAATTGTAATGCAAATTCATGGCAGATTAACAATTGAACAACGAGATTTAATAGGGGAAGATGATAATAATGCACCCCCAGTTTTAAAAATCTATTGGGCTAAAAATAAGGTTAGGGTGCACACAAAAATGCTCAAGGATACTACATTGTCAGATACTGAAATTTTATATACTACTGCTTGGAAAGATTCGGTTAGAGAGTTTTCTGAAGTTGTAGGTACAGCTAAATTTAACTTAACAGTAAAGGCATCAAAAAATAAATTAGAAGTAAGTCTCAATAATGCAGAAACGTTTGTTTACGAAGATGTACATATGCGTAGATGGGGCATATTTGAGAACTACTTTAAAGCTGGTAACTATTTTGTAAGCAAAGTAGAGGGGACAAATGCAACTGTAAAATATTATCAATTAAAAATTGACCATTAACATAAAGATTGAGTTAGTTTAGTTTGGTTCTTAAGCTGTTGACAAATAGCAATTTGTCAACAGTTTTTAAGAGCTGTAATAAAAAGAGAAATTTAACTTCATTAATGTTTTGTGGGTTTTGCAAATTGTGTAATTTTAACAAACCAATCTGGTTAACCAATTTTAATTCGGGTAGTTTATGAGAATGGAAATTCTTACTAAGGGAGATAACGAAGGGGTCCAAAAAGATATTATTAAAAAGTTGAGAGACTTAATAGATTATAAAAATTTGGAACCTGGAGACAAGCTACCTTCTGAGCGTATGTTATCAGAAAAATTTGAGGTAAGCCGGAGTAATGTTAGAGAAGCAATTCAAAAACTGGAATTTTTCGGGATTCTCAAATCCAAGCCACAAAGCGGTACGTTTATAGCAAACATCGGCCAGATTGCTATGAAAGGGATGTTAGAAGACATTTTAAAATTAGAGGATCCTGATTTTAAATCTTTAGTAGAAACACGTATTCTATTAGAGCTTAAAACGGTGAAGTTAGCATCCTTAAGAAGAACAGAGGAGGATTTAAAAAAGATAAGAGAAACCTTAGATGCCTATAAGGCAAAGGTTTTAAATGGGGAAGATGCGGTTCAGGAAGATTTGCTATTTCACTTAGCCATTGCAAAGGCAAGTAAAAATAGTACTATGAATACGTTCATGTTGATTATCACCCCAGAAATCATTACCAATTTTGAAAAATATCATGTTTGTGACAATAATCAATCTTTTTTAGGGATTCAAGAGCATGAGGATATTTATGAAGCGATAAAAAAGCAGGACCCCCAGTTGGCAAGAGAAAAAATGAAGGTCCATTTTAAAATTTTGTATCAGTATTGTTACAATACTAAAGAATAATAAAAAAGCTGACTATTGTAGTTGCACGCCTGCAATAGTTATACATGAAATAGGAGGGAAGTAAAACTTACTACACATTTGAAGATGCGTTCCTAGCATCATTAACATGCATGTTGTCTAAGTTTTATGTAAAACTGGAGGGTTATAACAGGTGGTTGTAACATTCTGGATAGGGTTTTAATTGTTTAAAAACAAGAATATGAAATTTAAAGGATTACGGTGGTGGGTTGTAGGATTGGTAGCTTTAGCCGCAATCATAAACTACATAGATAGGCAAGCTTTTGGTGCATTGTGGCCAGATATTGCAAAAGAATTGTTCCCAGATATGGATGCAGATGGGCACAAGGCCATTTATGGTTCCATTTCTACTGTTTTCATATTATCCTACGCCGCAGGTCAAGGTTTATTTGGTAAAATTTTTGATTGGATTGGCACGCGGTTGGGTTTCGCATTGTCTATTGCAGTTTGGTCCATTGCAACTATGTTACACGCAATAGCACAAGGTTTGTACAGCTTTTCCATATTTAGATCCATTCTAGGTTTGGCAGAAGCGGGCAATTGGCCAGGGGCTGCTAAAGCAAATGCAGAATGGTTCCCTACCAAAGAGCGCGCTTTTGCTCAAGGAATCTTTAATTCGGGTGCAGCTATTGGGGGTATTGTGGCGTATCCAATCATAGGAATATTAGCAGATTTTCTTGCATGGAAATCCATTTTTATTGTGGTGGGTATACTGGGGCTACTATGGTTATTACCGTGGTTATTTATCGTTAAAGCAAGCCCTAAAAAACATCCTTGGCTATCAGAAGAGGAGAAAGAATATATTCTTAGCGGACAAAAGAATCAAGATTTAGATGGTGATGGAAATTATGATGAAGGCTATAACCCAACTACGGGAAAACTTTTAAAGCATAAAGAAAGTTGGGGTGTAATTATTGCGTCTGCCGCTATAGACCCCATATGGTGGTTATTTATCGTGTGGATTCCCATTTACCTTTCAGAAGTTTTTGGACTTAATGTAAAAGAGATTGCGTTCTCTGCCTGGTTGCCTTATGTAGGTGCCATGTTAGGTGCTTGGGCAGGTGGATTGTTGGCGCAGAATCGTATAACAGCAGGTTGGTCTGTAGACAAGACTAGAAAAATGGTCATAACCCTAGGATGTTTAATCATGTTGCCTTGTTTCTTTTTATTAAAAGCCCCAGGAACGGCTACCAATGCAGTAATTATTATGGCTGTTTTATTGTTCGGTTTTCAAGTGGCTATAGGTAACATACAAACACTTCCGAGCGATTTATTCAGCGGTAAAATAGTAGGTACACTTTCTGGTTTTTCAGGAATGGCGGCCAAATTGGGTGCTGCAGGTTTAACCTTATTAGTAACATTTATTACTACAGGGGGTAATTATACACCAGCCTTTATCATCGGTGGCATCTTAGCACTTGTAGCCCTTGGAGCGGTATGGGGGTTATGTCCAAAGATTGCACCCCTAAAACCTAGACAATAATTAGTAATTAGATAATACAAACAAATACATAAAATGAGCAATTCTAACGGAAAAGTAGCGGTAATAACTGGTGCAACAGGAGGTATTGGTTTTCAAGTAGCCAAAAGGCTAGGTCAAGACGGATACACCGTTATCCTTAATGGTATCGAGGACGAAAAAGGTGCCGAAAGAGTAAAAGAATTAGAGGCAGAGGGTATCAAAGCAGAATATTATGGTTTTGATGTTACCAAAGAAGATGCCGTTAACGAAAACATTAAAGCTATTGGCGATAAGTACGGGAAAATAGATGCACTTATCAACAATGCAGGCGGTCTTGGTGGTCGTTCTAGATTTGAAGAAATGACAACGGAATTCTACCGTTTTGTAATGGCATTGAACTTAGATTCTACCTTCTTTGCTTCTAGAGCAGCAATTCCTTACCTAAAAAAGGGAGAGAATGCTTCTATCATTAATTATACGTCTATTGCAGGTTGGAATGCAGGTGGGCCAGGTGCTGGTATTTATGGAACATCTAAAGCAGGTGTACATGCTATCACTAGAGCATTGGCTAAAGATTTGGCAGAATATGGTATTCGTGTAAACGCTGTATCTCCAGGTACAATAGACACACCATTCCACACCCAAATAAAATCAACCAAACCAGAAGTATTCGCTTCTTGGAAGAATAATATTTTACTAGGAAGATTGGGACAGCCAGAGGATGTAGCCTCTGTGGTTTCTTTCTTAGTAAGTGACAATGCTGCCTTTTTAACGGCAGAGACCATCCAAGTTGGTGGTGGACAAGGATTAGGAATCTAATAAAATATAAAAATGGGTAAGCTAGAAGGAAAAATTGCAGTAGTTACTGGTGGTTCTAGAGATATTGGTAGAGCTATAGCCGTGAAATTGGCCAAAGAAGGTGCTCATGTAGCAGTAAACTACCTTAATTCAGAAAAAGGAGCCAACGAAACTGTTGCAGAGATTGAAGCATTGGGTAAAAAAGCAATTGCCGTTAAAGCAGATGTATCCAAACTAGAAGATATTCAACAACTAAAAGCAGCGGTCACTAAAGCTTTTGGAGAAAAGGTGGATATTTTGGTAAACAACGCTGGCGGTTTATTTGCTCGTAAGACCTTACAAGAGTTCGATGAAGCATTTTATGATTTAGTGATGAACGTGAACTTTAAATCTACGGTATTTGTATCCCAAGCTTTTGAACCTTTAATGGACAAAGGAGCTTCTATCATCAATATTTCTTCACAAGCAGCTAGAGATGGCGGCGGTGGCGGATCTGCACTGTACAGTTCTTCTAAAGGAGCAGTAACAACCTTTACTAGGGCTATGGCCAAAGAATTGGGTCCAAAGGGAATTCGCGTAAACGCACTTTGTCCAGGTCTAATCGGTACAAAATTTCATGACGATTTTACAAAGGATGAAATTCGCTCTAAAGTAGCATCGGTAACTCCTTTGCGTAGAGAAGGCCAAGCTGCAGAAGTTGCGGATTTAGTAGCTTACCTGGCTACGAACGATGCCACGTTCGTAACCGGAAATAATATAGATATCAACGGAGGTTTGGCATTTAGCTAAGCTTTCTACAAACAACAAAGCATAACAGTCAATAATGAAAAAAGTAGTAACCTTCGGAGAAATAATGCTCCGATTGGCCCCTCAAGGGTTTTTAAGATTTTCACAAGCCAATAGTTTTGATGTGGTCTATGGTGGTGGCGAGAGTAACGTTGCCGTATCCTTAGCCAATTATGGTGTACCCGTAGATTTTGTAACGCGTTTACCTAAAAATGATATTGGCCAATGTGCCCTTATGGAAATGCGTAAGCGTGGTGTGGGTACAGATAAAATTGTTTACGGCGGTGACCGTTTAGGCATCTATTTTTTAGAAACTGGTGCGGTTTCTAGAGGTAGTAAAGTGGTGTATGACCGTGCACATTCTGCTATGGCAGAGATTGAAAAAGGCATGGTAGACTGGAAATCTGTTTTTGAAGGTGTAGAATGGTTCCACTGGACAGGGATTACCCCTGCCATTTCTCAAGGTGCCGCAGATGCGTGTTTAGAGGCAGTTAAAGCAGCAAGTGATATGGGCGTTACCATCTCTACCGATTTAAATTATAGAGCTAAACTTTGGAAGTATTGTGATGATGCTAAGCGCGAAGAAATAATGGCGGAGCTTACATCCTATTGCGATATTGTTTTGGGGAATGAAGAAGATGCAGAAAAGCATTTTGGTATTAAACCAGAAGGTTTAGATATTACTACTCAAGGAGAACACGTAAAGGCCGAAGCATTTCTATCGGTTTGTGAGCAAATGATGAAACGTTTTCCACGGGCTAAGAAAGTAATTACCACCTTAAGAGGTTCCCTTTCTGCAAGCCATAACACATGGGCAGGGGTATTGTACAATGGTACAACCATGTACAAATCTCCAGAATACCAGATTACACACATTGTAGACCGTGTAGGTGGGGGCGATTCTTTCATGGGTGGTTTAATCTACGGATTATTAAAATACCCAGAAGATGACCAAAACGCCTTGAATTTTGCAGTTGCTGCTTCTTGCTTAAAGCATACTATTAAAGGCGATGCTAATTTGGCTACGGTAGATGAAGTAGAAAAATTAATGAGTGGTGATGCATCCGGAAGGGTGGCTAGATAAAAATGGCATGGCACAGTATTCAAGAATTGAAGTAATACAAGCAATGAAGGACACCGGGATGGTGCCTTTATTCTATCACCCAGATGTAGAATTGGGTAAAAATGTATTAAAAGCCTGTTATGATGGTGGTGCGCGTTTGATGGAATTCACTGCACGAGGTGATTTTGCTTATGAAGTATTTTTAGAGCTGAACAAATATGCAATTAAAGAGCTACCGGGCATGATTATGGGCGTTGGTTCCATCACAGATGCAGCGGCAGCTAGCTTGTTTATGCAAATGGGAGCTAACTTTATAGTAACACCATCTTTAAGAGAAGATATAGCTAAGGTTTGCAACCGTAGAAAAGTATTATGGTCTCCGGGTTGCGGTAGCTTAACAGAGATTAATGCTGCAGAAGAGTTAGGGTGTGAGCTGGTAAAGCTATTCCCAGGCTCTACTTACGGTCCTGGCTTTGTAAAGGCCATTAAAGGCCCACAACCTTGGACAAGTGTAATGCCAACAGGCGGGGTAAGTACAGATAAAGACAATCTAAAAGGTTGGTTTGATGCTGGAGTAACCTGCGTAGGTATGGGGTCTAAGCTCATCTCTAAAACCATTTTGGAAAATAAAGATTACGATGGGTTACAGCAATTGGTGGCTTCTACTTTAGAAACTATCAAATCTTTACAATAATATCGGTTTAAATTGAACACGCTATCACCCATTTTTAAGAAGATACTTGGCCTGATTTTAAGTTTCGGGCCGGGTATTTTTGCTATTGGCTATACTATTGGTACTGGTAGCGTAACTTCTATGACAGTAGCTGGCAGTACTTATGGTATGCAGTTGCTCTGGGTTTTAGTGCTTAGTTGCTTGTTTTCCGGGGTGCTTATTTATGCTTACGGCCAATATGCATTGGTTACAGGGGAGACAGGCCTATTTGCGTTTAGGAAGCATTTAAAGTATGGTAAACTCATGGCAATCTTAGTGCTAGTGGGGATTTCTTTTGGGCAATGGAATTCACTCATGGGTATATTGGGTATTAGTTCTAATATTGTTCAAGAGATTCTTGCCATATACATACCTACAATAAAATCTACTGGTGTTAATGTGGTATTCATAATTGCCGCCATTATTATTATCACCATGTACTTACTATTACTCAAAGGCAAGTACACTTTTTTTGAAAAAATCTTGGTCATTTTCGTGACCATCATGGGATTTTCATTTTTATTTTCATTATTTCTTGTACACCCTTTACCTGTAGAGGTCATACAAGGATTAATCCCCTCAATACCTCAAGTAGAAGGGGGTAAGATGATGGTAGCTGCCTTTGTAGGTACCACTATGGCATCTGCTACTTTTTTATCTAGACCTCTATTTGTAAAAGGAAAAGGTTGGACCTTAGAAGCTAATGGAGCACAACAGAAAAAAGACGCAATCATTGCGGCTATATTGGTTTTTGTTATAAGTGGGGCTATCATGGCCGTAGCTTGTGGAGCGCTGTACCATGAAGGTAAGGGCGTAAAAACAGTATTAGATATGGTAGGTGTTCTAGAGCCTGTAGCAGGCAAATTTGCACTAACCTTATTCTTTTTTGGAACTTTAAGTGCGGGGTTATCTTCTATTTTTCCCTGTTTATTAATAGCTCCAATTCTTTTAGCAGATTACCAGTCGGGAGAATTAGATACCAAGTCTAAGCAGTTCAAAGCAATTATGGCCATAGCTTGCTTATTTGCATTAATAGGGCCTGCAATTGGCGCAAATGCTATTGAAGTGCAAATTCTTTCTCAAGTGTTTAATGTATTTGTGTTACCACTTGTTGTTGCCGGTATTTTGTACTTGATGAACTTTACATCTGTTATGGCAAAACATCGTCCGCACTGGGCACTGAATTTAGTGATGGGGGCTGCTTTTATTTTTGCTTGCATAATATCTTACAATGGTGTAATTGCCCTGTGGAATTATTTAGGGTAGCAAAACACCATTTCATCTTTAACTCTATCACTTTCGGTAAACAGTTAATCTTCTAACGGATAGAACAAAAACACTCTTTTATTGCTATGTACTTTTGAGTAACAAAAAAAAGCAAGATATGAGTTTAGAAAATAAAAAGGTAGCTATGTTAGCTACACACGGTTTTGAAAAATCCGAATTATTTCAACCCCTAAACGCACTAAAAGAAGAAGGTGCACAAGTAGATATTATTTCTTACCACGAAGGTGAAATAAAAAGTTGGGACGGTGACAATTGGGGAGAAAGCATCAAAGTAGATAAACAAATTAAAGATGTAAAAGCAGAAGACTACCATACTTTGGTATTGCCAGGTGGGGTAGCGAATCCAGATAGTATGCGTACTAATGAAGACGCATTGTCATTTATCAAAGACTTTTTTAAACTAAGCAAACCAGTAGCGGCTATTTGCCATGCACCTTGGTTGTTAATTAGTGCCGGAGTGATAGAAAATAGAAAAGTAACTTCTTACAAAAGCATTAAGGATGATGTAATTAATGCAGGAGCTACATGGGTAGATGAAGCAGTAGTGGTAGATGATGGATTGACTACCAGTAGAAACCCAGACGATTTACCGCAATTTATCTCTAAAGTAATAGAGGAATTAAAAGAAGGTAAGCACGAAGGTCAGGTTGTAAACGCCTAAGAAAAAGAATTTATATTGAATCAAAAGGCAAGGTATACATCTTGCCTTTTTTAAGTTAAAAGCATGGCAATATTAGGAAATATCATTAAAGGGGTTATAGATGTCACAGGTAAGCTAACAGAAGACCACAAACCCGTAGACGAGCAAAAAGCAGTATTGACAAATTTGCTAAAGACTGCAGAAAATACATTGTTTGGACAGCATTACGAGTTTGGAAAAATCTTGGCTGCCCCTGATATTCAGGCTGCTTATGCTCAAAAAGTTCCCTACCATGATTATAACAAAATGGCTCAAGAATGGTGGCAAGATGTGGTAGATGGGAAAGAAGATGTTACCTGGCATGGGAATCCAGACTATTTTGCTTTAAGCTCTGGAACTACAGGTAAAAAGAGCAAACGCATACCTGTAACGGATGCTATGATTAAAAGTATAAGAAAAGCAGGAATAGAGCAGGTTTTGGCATTGCATAATTTTGATTTACCTCCAGATTTTTTTGAAAAAGAAATTATGATGCTTGGCAGTTCTACAGATTTAAACCAGAGAGATGGCCATTTAGAGGGAGAAATAAGTGGTATAAGTGCTAGTAATATTCCTTTTTGGTTTAAGGGGTATTACAAACCGGGCGAAGACATTGCTAAGATAGATGATTGGGATACGCGTGTAGAAACTATAGCTAGAGAAGCAAAAAATTGGGACATTGGTGCCCTAAGTGGAATTCCTTCTTGGATGGAGCTAATGTTAGAGAAAGTAATTGAGTATCACAATGTGGAACACATTCATGAGATTTGGCCCAATTTACAGGTATACACCTCTGGTGGCGTAGCTTTTGACCCTTACCAAAAGAGTTTTAATGCATTATTAGGTAAGCCAATACAAATAATAGATACGTATTTAGCTTCTGAGGGTTTTATTGCATTTCAAAATAGACCAGAAACTACAGCAATGAAATTAGTTACAGATAATGGTATTTATTTTGAGTTTGTACCCTTTAAACCAGAATACATCAATCCAGATGGCTCTTTGGTCGCAGACGCTCCAAGTTTAACTTTAGACGAGGTTACTACAGAAGAGGATTACGTATTGCTAATTTCTACCGTGGCAGGGGCTTGGCGTTATATTATTGGGGACACCATTGCATTTACAGATGTGGCTAGAGCAGAGATTAAGATAACGGGTAGAACCAAGTTTTTCCTAAATACCGTTGGGAGTCAATTATCTGTAAATAAAATGAATGATGCTGTTCAGTATTTAGAAGAACAGCTCAACTTACATATTCCAGAATATACGCTCTGCGCTAAACGTTATGACGATGGATTTTACCACACTTGGTATCTAGGAGCAAGTGAGAATAAAGATGTGGAAAACACTGCTGCATTGTTAGATAATTTTCTAAAAGAAGCCAATAAGAATTACAAGGTAGCAAGAACCAAAGCATTAGAAGGGGTAAAAGTACATTTTGTAAAGCAAGAAGTATTTACGGAATGGAGTGGAGCCAACAAAAAGAAAGGTGGGCAGGTGAAAATGGAGCGTGTCATGGGAGAGGAGAAGTTTGCAGAATGGGAAGAATTTTTACAGAGAAATAACTATCAGTAAATGGGTTATTCGCCAATTTCCTTAACCAATTCTCTAATTTCTTCTGGAGATAGATAAAAGTCCTTTATACGTTTTTTGTATAAAGGGTCTATATCCGCATTATCTAATATAAAATGTTTTGTTTTTAAAATATAGGCTGCCATTCCATTTTTTACCGCAAATAGGTCTGCATTACGCTCTGCGGACTTTACGTGTTCTTTAAAAAGTACATACCTAATACCAAATATGAGCATTTCCCAATTATTTAGTTGTTGGTAATCCATAACGTGTCCTAGTTCATGGCCTAACCATCCTATAAGTACATCTTTTGGTACGTGTATGGTTTTAAACTCCTGATTATTGATTTTAAACTTTTCGCTAATCAAAATAACATAACCTCTTTTCTTTTTACTTCTAAAAAAGCTTCCAAAAGTAGGCTGGGCCATCATTACAGACTTTTTAATATTCTTTTTGAATTTAAAATGAATAGGAACATCTTTTAAACTAGGAAAGTGTTCTAATGCAATTGTAGCTTCTTTTTGTATGGTTTCTGGTATATGCATAGTAGGGGTAATGCTATTAAAATATACAAATAGTACTGCTAGGAGTAAAACTATGGGTTGTACTAAGTAAATACGTAATTTCTTCATAATCCGTTACGGCATAAAAAATAAAAACCTGGTTGTAGACCAGGTTTTTATTTCATAGCAATTTTTTAATCTTAATGGTCATCTGTATCACCATCAAATTCTTCTTTAACGTCTTTAGCAGCGTCTTCTACTTCTTCACCTGCTTCTTCAACACCATCTTCAATTTCTTCCATGGTGTCCTCTGCTTTATCTTCTGTAGTTTCTCTACAGCTGGTGAACATAACCGCCATTACAAACAATAGGGTAAAAAGCGCTGCTGTTTTTTTAGTGATTCTCGTAATCATTTCTCTGTTTTTTTAGATTCAACTTTAGTTTTTAGGGTCAATTAACTTCTAGATTCTTTTTCTACCAGTTATCAATGAGATAATAAATAGAATAATGAAAATGAAGAATAATATTTTAGCAATACTTGCTGCCCCTGCAGCTATTCCTCCGAATCCAAAAATTGCGGCTATTATAGCCAATATTACAAATGTGACTGTCCAACGTAACATAGTTTTCTTTTTTTAGGTTGATGTCTGACTATCTCTTAATCAGTACACTACAAATATACAGCTGCATAGGGGCTTGGTTTGATGCTAAGAAATTAACAATTAACTCATTAGCATATAACTAAAACTATTGGTCTTAAATACTGTTAAAAAAAACATCCGTCTAAATAAGACGGATGTTTTGAGTTAATTATTAAAATGTGTGCGCTTAGTTTAAGGAAAAAGGATACAGGTTATTCCGCAGAAGCTTATCTGCCTGTTCTTTTTCAAAAAGTTTTTTGGGTACGGAATGTATGTTAAATTCTAAATCATACATAGTTCCCATCAGTTCTTTTGCAGAGGTTTGGTCTAAATCATCGCTAAGCCAAGAATTTCCTTGTTCTTTAGAAATAATTAATGGTGCTACATTGCTAATATCTTGGTGGTCTGTAATATTGCTATATGTACCTGTAGTAACTACTGCACAGGTAAGAAATCCATCTTCTAATTTACTATAAACCCCAGCAATAAAGAAAGGTTTATTGTCCTTTAGAGTGATAAGAAACGGTTCTATTTTTCCATTGTTGAATAGATACGTGTAGAAACCAGTAACCGTAATTAGGCATCTATCGTTCTCCAAAGAGCGTTCCGCCCAAGGAAATTTATCTTCTGTTTTAGAAATGTTTAAAGTATTGGCTTGCTTTTGAAAAAACATCCAGTCTTCCTTGAATCCGTTTGGCATAAGACCCCAAATGGCAAATTGAAGTTGTTCAGGTTCTGCTAAGGTGATTATGGGTAAATTTTCTTCTTTAAACCCATTTATAATCATTCTAGGATTATACAGTTCTGGATATTCAAACGGTACACCAAACTCTTCTTCTATTTCTTCTTTTGCCGCTACATTAGAAAGTTTGTATATCATGTTTAAATCTTTTAATGCAAGTTCGCAATAACTGTTGGAGTAAAGTGTCTCAATTCCTTCTAATGCTAATCCTTTTAAAATTAAGTGTTTAGCTTTTTGGCTTTAGGGAGGAATATTATTAGGATAAGCTTCAACAAATTAAGATGTAGTAGTTTCACCCTTTAGTTGTGCAACCAAATCTTGTGGTACATCAAGGGTGCGTATGGGGAAAGGAATTACAATACCTTCAGCATCAAAAGCAGCTTTTATTTTAATCATTGCTTCTGTTTTAGCTTTAGCTACTTCTAAGGCAGAAGTAGAGTTTATCCAGAAACGGGTTTCAAAGTCGATAGAACTACTACCAAATTCACGATAAAGAAAAATAATTTCTTCGTCTGAAGTAACTGCGTCAAAATTGGCTACTATAGTTTGCTTAACAATTTTTCGAACTAATTCTAAATCGGAATCATACCCCACACCACATTCTAAAATTACCCTAGATTGGGAGGTAGTGCTGTAATTTTTAATAGGATTTTCCACTACCATTTTGTTAGGGATGTATACCAAATTATTATCTACTTGTTTAAGCGTTATAACTCTTAAATCGATGTCTACTACCTCGCCTTCGTAATCATTGGTTTTAATCCAATCGCCAAATTTTATTTGTTTCACATAAGAAAGTAGAATACCAGAATAGGTGTTTGCCAAAGCACCTTGTAGCGCTAATCCAACTGCCAAACCAGCAACACCTGCTCCTGCAAGTACTGTATTTAAAGCTTTGCCCAAGTTTAAGATGCCTAAGACAAGAAAGAGTCCAATAAGAATAACAGCTACTGACGTTATCTGAGATAACAATTGTTTCATACTTTCTTGCAGTCTACTGCGACTCGTAAGCTTATAGGCAAGCTTTTTTATGTACCTAGAAAGTATGATGGTAAGGACAAATACTAAAATGGCTAAAATAAGATTGGGTAGGTTCGCTACAAAAGCGTTTAACCAACCATCTAATTTTGTCCACATGCCTTCTAAGGCTTTTTTAAATTTGTCTTCCATTTGTTTTTTATGGTGTTGGTGAATAATTTAAATTCACCTTGTTTGTTTGGAGTTAAAAAATCTATTTAAAGACTTTTTTTAATAAGTAAGCAATGACAATTTTTTTGACTGGCGAAATAATTTTGTGCGCTAAGGTCATAGGTTGAAAGTAATGTTCAATATCGTCTTTGCTAGACTTTAATAGTTCTACATTAATCTCCTTTCTAAGGCGTAGAATTTTAAGTTCTTGTTGAATTTCTGCAAGCGAATTAAAATCAGTTTTACTCATCTCTTAATAAGGTTTTAGAAAGTTTTCTAACAATCGCTTTTTCAATAATTCCTCTAAAAGGAATAAGTGCTAAACCTAGTAATATATAAATACAACCAACTATGGCGTACCCTAAACTACTACTGTTAACGCCTTCACCTATATAAATAGAGAGTCCTATAGACAAAAACACTGCAGCCATTATGGCAAAAATGCCTAACATACAATATTTAATAAAAGAAATGCTGATTTCCGAAGTATGGTAAAACAGTTTCAATTTATAATACTCCCAAGAATTTTGTAGCAATTCTTGGGAGTTGTCTAATGACTCAGTTGTTATAGTGCTTATTTTCTTTTCGGCCGCCATTAGGATGCTTGTAACTTTTTATTTCTTGCTTTTAAATCCTTCAACTTACTTTCTAAGGTAGAAATGACGTCGTCTGCTTTATAACTAGCATCGCTTACTAAAGCCTCTACTTCATGCTCCAAACTACTTCTCTTAGTAGTAAAAGAACTAGCAATCTGGTTGCCTAATTGGGTAGCGCTGTTCGCTACATTATCTACCACATGGTTACTTTCTTCCACCAATTTTTTTCTTGTAGAAGAACCTTTATCTGGGGCAAATAAGATACCTAACGTGGCTCCTATAGCCGTACCGGCTAATATTCCTAAAATTGTATTACTGCTATCGCTCATAGTATAAATTTTTTAATGATTCAAGTCAAAAGTACTTCAGTTATTAAGGTTTGATTAATGCAAAAGCGAAAGTCTTTGATGGTTTTACAAAATGCAATTGCGTTAAGGATAAATGCATTAACAATACGCTAGGAGACAGCATACGGGTAACTTGCGGTGATTAATCTAAAACCAAAAAAAATGAAACAAGGAGAAGAAAAAACCGAGTTCGTTAAAGAAGAACATAAGGATAGCAAAAAGTATATCTTTCAGAAAAACACCAAAACCAAAGTAGCATTCTTTTTTGTATTGAGTGTTCTTGTGTTACTTATTTTAGGTGTTGTAGTTAGTGGTGTTTCCTTCTAACTGAGCACACCAGATACAAACCAATATCCAAGTAGAACTAAATAAAAATACATGCTAACTTCACAAATTAAAATTATAAAACACAAGTATTTATTTGTTTTAAGTGCAATGCTCACCCTAGGTTGTGCCACACATAAACCTCAAGAAATTAAACTGGCTAATGCTGAGAACTTAAAAAAGGGTACACCTGTGTATACCTTTTATTTAGCAGGCAATTATGGTAATGCCACCCAGCAACCCAATAAAGCCACTTTAAATGCCTTAAAAAACACATTAGAGGATGCTCCAGAAAATAGTATGATGATTTTTACAGGAGATAACGTCACTAATTTAGAAGACAATTGGGATAAAGACAAAAAGGTATTAAAAGAGCAGTTGGCCTTAGTAGAAGGATACAAGGGAAAAACACTATTTATACCAGGGAACAATGCTTGGAAACAGCATGATACCAATACAGTAGAAGACGTAGAAAACTATATTAAAGACCAAGAATTAGAAAATATAGAATATTACCCAAAAAATGCATGTCCGCTAGAATATAAAGTTATTAATGACCAGTTAGATTTGATTGTAGTAGATTCTAAATGGTTTATATCTAACTGGTCCAGAGAAAAAGACATCAACAAAAAATGCCACATTATAGATACCCGTAGACGATTTATGGAGGAGCTAGAAGGATATTTAAATGATGCACAAGGAAAAAATATTATAATTGCCATGCACCATCCCATATTTAGCAATGGGGAATATGCAGGCCATGCCAGTTTAAAAGATCATTTAACTCCTTTCCCTATTTACGGTTCTTTAAAAGAAGCCATGTTAGACCTGGGCGCTTTTGACCCAGACCATTTAAACAGTAGAAGGTATAACTACCTAAGAATTTTAGTAGCGGCGCTTTCCCAAACAGCGGAACGGGTCACTATAGTATCTGGTCATGAAGAAAGCTTACAATATTTAACGGGGGGCAATATACATCAGGTAATTAGTGGTGCGCTAGCAGATGTACAAGGCACAAATAGAGGTAAAGATAGAATTACTGCCATTGGTGGAACCTTGGAGTTTGAGGGACAATATACGCACGGTGCTAATGGGTTTGCCAAGTTAGAATATTTTAAAGATGGGAGTTCTAAGGTTACCTTCATCACACCAGAAGAAAATCAGAAAGAAAAAACATTAGCAGTATTAGGCGCCCTACCTACTTATGACAGTTCCAAGACGTATGCAAAAACGAACAAAAGCATAGCAGTGGCTTCTGTTTTAACAGACCCAAAAGCATATAAAAAACCAGGCCTATATAAATTTTTATGGGGAGACCGTTACCGTAACTATTTTGGTGAGCAGGTAAAAGCACCTGTAGCTTATTTAGATACACTTTATGGCGGTTTATCTGTGGTAAAAGAGGGAGGAGGACACCAATCTTTTTCGCTTAGGTTAGAAGATAAGGACGGTAAGCAGTACAATATGCGAAGCCTTAAAAAAAGTGCAATGAAATATTTGCGTTTTCAACTACCAGGTGTTTCGTTTAATGAAGAAGATTATTTAGATACTTTTCCAGAGGAAGTGGTAACAGACTTTTTTACTTCGGCACATCCCTATATGCAATTGGCTATAAACCCTTTGGCTAGAAAGGTAGGTATTAACCATTCTGATACTAAATTATATTACATTCCCAAACAAGAAATTTTAGAAGAACATAACGAGACCTTTGGGGACGAATTATACTTTATAGAACGTAGACCCTCAGATGAGCAACTGCATTATAAGGGCTATAGAAGAACCATTACAGAAGCAGGTAGGATTAAGGATTTTGAGAGCACTACAGATATGCTTGAGCTTATTGCGAGTGATGAGGATTATACTATTGACCAGCGCAATTACATAAGAGCACGGTTATTTGATATGTTGATTGGAGATTGGGATAGGCACCAAGACCAATGGCGTTGGGTAGAATATGAAAAAGAAGATGGTACGGTAGAATTGATGCCAGTACCAAGAGACAGGGACAATGCATTTCCTAAATTTGATGGATTTGCACTTAAACTAATTAAATTGTTTGCTCCAAATAGTAGAAGGTTTCAATCTTACGATGCTAACTTTCAGTCTGTTAAATGGTTAAATGTTGGTGGTAATAAATTAGACAGAGCACTTTTAAATGAGTACGATGTTGCTATCTGGAAAGAAGAAGCCCAGTACATTATAGATAATTTATCAGATGCGACTATAGATAAGGCATTCACGAACTTGCCAGTAGAAGTGCAAGACAATACTGTAGAACGTATTAAAACCCAATTAAAATTAAGGAGGGGTCAGCTGCAAAAAGCAGCAGAAGATTATGCCAAATACCTTAATAAAGTTGTTGCCGTTACAGGTACAGAAAAGGATGATAAATTCCAAATAGAGCGCTTAGTAGATGGTAAAACCAGGGTTACTGTAGAGCGTATTTTTAGTGATAAGCAAAATGAGGTAATGTACGATAGAACATTTACTAAAGATGTTACTAAAGAAATTTGGATTTATGGTTTAGGGGACGATGATGTGTTTGAAATTAAGGGTGATGGCGACCACAAAATTAAATTACGCATTGTCGGCGGCTATGGAGAAGACGCCTACGATTTTGAGAATACAAACCGAGTAAAATTGTATGAGTGGGACCACGAAAAATCTGAATTTAAAGATAAAGTACCTGCCAAGCAGATGAGTGATATATATACCACCAATAACTATCATTGGCGCTATTTTAAACCTAATATGAATATTGTGGCTCCAAAAATAGGATTCCGTACAGATGATGGTTTATTTGTTGGTTTGGGTGATACCTACATTAAACAAGGACTTAATGCAGACGATTTTAAACAAAAACATAGCTTTTTAGCCAATTATTATTTCGGGTTTAAAGCGGTAGAATTACAATATACAGGTGTTTTTACCAACATATTTCCCAAATGGAATTTTGAGGTAGAAGGGTATTATACTAGTGACAAATACACCAAAAACTTCTTTGGAATAGGGAATGAAACAATAAATAATGAAGATGCACTAGATAGAGATTATTACCGAGCAAGGATTAGGCAAATAAAGGCCCGCGCTGGTATAGCTTATTATGATTTACGATTTAACGCTTTATTTGAATCTTTTGAAGTAAGTGAAAACGAAAATCGCTTGTTTAACCCATCAAATTTAAATCCAGCCTTGTTCGATGCACAAAATTATGCTGGGGCAGAGGTTTCTGCTCAATACGATAGGGATAATGCAGATGATTTCCCTACCAAAGCCATTTTATTTGCTTTAAGGGCAGGGTACAAAATGAATTTAGATAATAGTAATAATAAGTTTGGTTATGCTAGTTTTAAAACTGCTTTTGCCCATAAGTTATTAAATTCAGGGAATTTAGTTTTAGCATCAGAAGCAGAGGTAAGTACAAATATTGGAGCTAACCCATACTATTTTTACCATGCACAATCCTTAGGTGGCAATAATGGTTTGCGTGGTTTTCGCGATGAACGTTTTGCTGGGCACTCTTATTTTTATCAATCTACCGACTTAAAATTGCGTTTAGGGCACACGGTTACACCAGTAACTCCAGTTACTTTCGGTTTATATGGTGGTTTTGATTATGGTCGCGTTTGGGAAAGAGAACAGGTAAGCAATGAATGGCATACAAGCCAAGGAGGTGGTTTATGGATTAGTACTTTAAAAGCTTTTAATTTTAACATTGGTTATTTCAATTCTAAAGAAAACAACCTCATCCAAGTTGGGTTTGGATACGATTTCTAATGCAAAGGGCCATGCTACTAAATACAACTTATTTACAAACTTTGGTTAATAAGTAAGCTGTAAGGTTATACATAAAACTGCTACTTTTGTAGTACCAAAGCTAAAAGTTTAGAAAGAGATGACTCAAGGTATTGAAAGGATAAAAACGTTGATTATTGGTTCTGGTCCTGCGGGCTATACTGCAGCAATTTATGCAGCTAGAGCAGACCTTAAACCAGTTATGTATACAGGTATGGAACCTGGAGGCCAGTTAACAACTACCACAGAAGTAGATAATTTTCCAGGTTATCCAGAAGGTATAGACGGTCCTACTATGATGATGCAACTACAGCAACAAGCGGAGCGTTTTGGTACAGAAGTACGTATTGGGATGATTACTGCAGTAGAATTTAGTGACGAAGTTGGCGGCATTCATAAAGTAACGGTAGACGATAGTACACAAATAGAGGCAGAGACCGTAATTATCAGCACGGGCGCTTCTGCAAAATATCTTGGGTTGCCAAGTGAACAAAAATTACGCGGTGGTGGAGTATCTGCCTGCGCGGTTTGTGATGGATTCTTCTACAAAGGTCAAGATGTTGCCATTGTAGGTGCAGGTGACACGGCGGCAGAAGAGGCTTCTTATCTTGCTAACATTTGTAAAAAAGTAACTATGTTAGTGCGTAAAGACCACATGAGAGCCTCTAAAGCTATGCAACACCGTGTAAACAGCTTAGAAAATATAGAAGTTCGGTATAATACAGAAGTAGATGAGGTTTTAGGAGACCAAGTTGTAGAAGGTTTACGTATGGTGAATAACCAAACAGGAGAAAAGGAAGAAATAGCAATTACAGGTCTTTTTATAGCCATTGGGCATAAGCCTAATACAGATATTTTTAAAGGACAGTTAACCATGGATGAAACAGGCTACATAGTAACGCAACCGGGTTCTACAAAAACAAACAAACCAGGCGTTTTTGCAAGTGGTGATGCTCAAGATAAAGTTTACAGACAGGCGATAACGGCAGCAGGTACAGGTTGTATGGCAGCCTTGGATGCAGAGCGTTATTTGGCGGCTGTGGAATCTAAAGAAATCATGGAAGCATAATTTACATATATTAAGAAACTAAAAAAGCCACATGAATATTTCATGTGGCTTTTTTTTTCTAGCCGCAGATGGTCTAATCTATTTTTCGATAATTTTCGGAAAAGGTACGTTGGCCTTCTTCATCTAAATTTATCTGGCTGTAAACCTTATCCTTCAATTTAAGTTCAAAGGTAAATACCCTCATGGTATCTAGAGATTTCATCATTTGGGCATCGCCATATTCAATGGTTTCTATAAGCTTGTTGTCTGTTATCTTATAGGTGCCATACCCAAACCTGCCATTCGGTTCTTCGGGTACAAATCTGCTCCACATAATGTAGCCATTAAAGTACATCTTAATTTGTCTGTACCCATTGGCTTTAATTATGGTATCCGTCACATTAATTCCATCATCATAGTTGTAAAAGCTCTCCAGTTCCCATGTGCCTTGGATGGATTTTTCGCTCACGGGTTGGTCAGGGGTCGGTTGGGTCGCGCTTGCACCCACAAAAAGCAAAATAAATGCGAGTAAACTTTTCATATCCCTGAGTTTAGTTTAATTAAATAATGACAATAAATTACGATAAATATTTAACTTTTAATATAATAAAAGCAAAAAAGCCATCACATTACTAATTATGTGATGGCTTTAAAATTGTATTTATTAATTTTTAATCTCTTCTAATAGACCCAGAAACTGATTTATTAGTTTTCACCGTAGGGTCACCAGCGTAAGAAATATCCGCACCACTACTCGCATCTGCTACAAGCATTTCAGTAACGTTAACAGAAATATCTGCACCACTACTGGCATTTGCCTTACATTCTCTAGTCCGTAAGCTTCTCGCTTTAATATCAGAACCGCTACTAGCACTAGCTACTAATTTATCTGTACTACCTGTAATGGTTATATCTGCACCACTACTACAATCCGCTTCAATACCACGAGCAATTAAGTCCACCTCAATATCTGACCCGCTGCTAGCATTTAAACTCACATGTTCTGCAGTAATACTGTTTTCTGATATTAAATCGGCGCCACTAGAGGTAGATAGTTCAGTAACTTCTGGGAGTGTAACATAAACTTTTTTAGTGGCTCTACCAATGTTTTCTATGGCATGGATTTTAAGTTTATCACCTTCAATGTCAGTACCAATTAATCCAATTATATTTTCGTCTGCTTCAACACGTATTTCATAAGAATTCCCTTGGACTACAAAGACATCCATACCTTCAGAAGCATGAATAACGGTAAAATCTCCAGTAACGGAACGGGTTTCTTCTACTACTTGTCCGTTACCTTTGGTACCATCTCCAAAGTTAACATCAAAGGCGCAAGAGCTGGCAAATATGGCCAATAGGGCTGTGATTATGATTCTTACTAATGTTGTCATGATTGTTTGTTTTTTAAGATTGATTAAATTTCCTTTTTATTGCTTAATTATTAGCATTTTATTTACTGAATTGTCGTTTTTAAAGGGTCAGTTGTTAGTTGTTGTCCTTGGCTTTTAATTGTACCCCGTTTTCATCTATTTTAAGGATAACAGATTCGCTTCCATCTTTTACGTCTATATCTATCCCGTTTTCTCCAATTTTTACATGTCCGTTTTCGTCTCCCACGTTAATATCAATTCCAGATTCACTTATGTTGATTTTACCCTGTTCGTCTGTTTCAGGGTCTTCTGGGCAATTTAGACACTCTAAGATGCCATCATTGCCCATGACCCAATGGTAATCAACTATTTCACTACGGTAAAAATCTTTGTTATTTTTAGTACTCCACCCAATGTGTCTGTCTAGGTTTTCCGCAAAAATTACTACGGTACCAACAGGAACAAACAACTCTGCCCTTACCTCTTGATTTCGCATTTTTGCTTCTTTAGGTGTTGTTAAATAATTATTTATGATGAATTGATTTTTGTCTAATTGATAATCAAACGCAATTTTTTCTGCTCTTGCTCTAGCTTCCTCAAAAGAGCTGCCATCCGCATCTCTTTTAATTTTTATTTGAGTCAGCGTGTCCGTAGCTTTTTTTACATCTAAACGTATGTTTTTAGAATAAATAATGGGTTCGCCATCATCAGAGAAAACCAGCTCTAATCCTTCATAACGCATGCTATTTTCAAAATCTAAATCTTGAGCACTACGCGTACTAATGTAAAGGGTATCATTAGACTTGTTTATGGGCAATACGCGAGTTTCTGTAGTTGTACCAGTATAGGCATATGCCATAGATTGTTTAATACCTAAATACACTAGGCAAGCCGTAGCAATAAGCCAAACCCCAAACAAGGTATATTTAGCTACATTACCAATAGATTTAAGATTAGAAACTAATATTTTTAATCCTAAATACAGCAAAAAGAAGAAAGGAATACCAATGGCAAAAAATACAAGTAAAGAAACCAACCAAATTGGTGTTCCTGTAGTATTTACCATATTGTAAAAATCCACACCGGGTATATTAACTGATTTTATGATACCTATGGTAAACATGCTGATAAAAAGACCTATTAAGGCAGCTGCCCCAGTAATTATCATGAGTATGCCTATGAACTTGCCAAATATTTTAAAGATGAACATAAAAATATCTGCAATCGTATCAAAAAAAGTTTTGGAGCTGCTCTTAACTTGGTTTCCTACCTTTTGGTAGTCCACGCTTTTAACTTTGTCTGCAACATCAACAAACCCCTCTTTTACTTTGCGTTCTATATTGCTGATGTTGACGGGCTCTCCCCGCATGTCTAGTTTTTGACTTGTAGATGCAGCTTCTGGCACTAAAATCCAAAGAATAATGTAAATAAGAATCCAGAATCCAGAGGTAACTAGTGCTAAGAATATAAATGCCAAACGTATCCAAAGGCTATCCACCCCTAAATAATGTTCTAAACCAGCACATACGCCACTAATATATTTTTGGTCAATATCTCTATACAGTTTTTTACCTTTTCTTGGTTTTTCTGTATGGGTTTTGGGTGTGTCTTCAAAAATATCTTCGTCTACCATATAATCTTCTGGTTGCCCCATGATGTTGATTACGTGGTCTACCTCTTTTTGCGTGATAACCTGACGGTCATGCTCCATTTTTTCTGAAAAAAGCTCAGCAATCCTGGCCTCTATATCCATGATTATTTCTTCGCTACCTGCAGTGCCTGCAAAAGACCTTTTAATAGCTTCTAGGTAGCGCCTTAGCTTAGTATACGCCTCTTCATCTATATGAAAGAAGGTATTTGCCAAATTTATGTTTACTGTCTTGTTCATTTTTTGTTGATGTCTTAATTGTTGTTGGTTACCAGGTTTACTGCATTTCTTAACTCGTCCCAAGTGCCATTTAATTCTTTTAAGAATAATTGACCTGTTTCTGTTAGGGCGTAGTATTTTCTAGGCGGGCCAGAGGTAGACTCTTCCCACCGGTAATTTAATAGTCCCGCATTTTTTAAACGCGTCAGTAGGGGATATATAGTGCCTTCTACCACAAGCATCTTAGCGTCTTTTAGGGCTCCTAAAATCTCAGAAGCATACTTGTCCTCATCTTTTAAAATAGATAAGATACAGTACTCCAGAACCCCTTTGCGCATTTGTGCTTTTGTGTTTTCTATATTCATAACTTCATGGTTCTTAATTTTCCGGACTGGGTCCGGGATTTGATTAACTGTTCGTTTTTTTGCTTTACAATTTGGTTTCCTTTCGGCACTCCTTGATGAGGGGAGCGCCTGGAAACCGCTTTTTGATTGATTGATGTTGTTGTTTTTTGATGATTGATTGATGAATAAACTCCTATTTCTGAGTGTTTTTATTGCAGTAATTGATGGTCATAACTTAACTCTCTTTTTAGTTTCCATTCGCCATTTTCTATAATCCATATATGGGTAAATTTGGCAATGTCTCCCTTTTTATACGTTTGGTTTTGGTCTAAAGAGCTAAAACTATGTACCCCATGTTGTATAGCTCCATACAAAACCTCTTTTTTATATAATGGATAAACTTTAAAACTATCTGTAACCAAATGGCGCTTAGCTGGGGGCAATGCCCTTGAACCTCTTCTGTTGCACGCCTCTTGCATTGGTCTTAAAAATGCTTCTTTACCTTCTGTAAAGCCTCCCTTATCATGATAAAACTCAAAATCTTCTGTAAAGAGCTGGTCAAGATAATCTGTGTTGCAGGTGTTAAAAGCAGCATCAAACAGTAAGCTGTCCTTCTTTGCCAATAACTTATACAGCTCGTCTGTTTTGTTGAGTTGACACCATGATGTGTGCACATTAAGTAATAGCAATAGTAAACTTAACGATAGTACATTTTGCATCACTTTATAAATTTAATGGTGATAGGGTATTCAAAATACGTACCCTCATTGGTTCTAAGGGTAGCAATGATGGTATAGATAAGATTTATAAGGCTTAGAATCATGTGTACAAAACCAGCAATACCTACAGGCCAGAAAAACCGATTAAACGGAAAACTACTGCTTTCCCAATGAAAATCAATAGTATCCCATTGGTTAATGTCTTGCCAAACACTGTTGTGAAAAATATCAGAAAAACTACCAATAAAGAAAGGTATAGTTAACAACCCTGCTAGCGCACTATATAAGATTAAACTTATTTGAAAATTTAGAGCTTGTTTGCCGTTGTAGTCTACAAATTTAAGTTCATTACGGTTGGCCAACCATAATACTAAAGGCAATACAATATTGCCTAAAGGAATAAAATATCTAGACAAAGTAGCGGCATGTATTATAGCCGATAAATTGCGTTCGTGTTTGGTTAATGTAGTGTCCATTTTGCTCGTTTTTTGATGATTGTAAACAGTTTTACCTATTAGCTTACGATGCAAATATATATCCTAAAGATGGTACTATGCAAAACAAAGTACTAAATATTAACAATTAGTTAACATTTTAAACTTTCAATTTTTTCCCTATTTTTAGCGCAACTAAAACTAAAAAAATGGCTGCAACCCCCAGTAAATTCAACACTTTTTGCTTTTTTAAACTGCCTTCTGCATGGTGGAGCGGCGTACGCTTACGCTATATTGATGAAAACAAGGCAGTTACCACCGTTACCCACAGATGGGTAAACCAAAATCCGTTCAAAAGTATGTTTTGGGCAGTACAAGGTATGGCTGCGGAACTAAGTACGGGAGCAATGGTTATAGATCAAATTAAAGAAAGTGGTAAGCGTATATCTATGTTGGTGCAAAATAATAATGCCAACTTTTCTAAAAAGGCCAGAGGTAAAATTACTTTTACTTGTGAGGATGGTCATTTAATAGCAGAAGCTATTGAAAAGACTATAGCAACAGGTGAAGGCCAAAAATTCTGGATGAAATCAGTTGGGGTTAATCAAGATGGAGTTGTAGTCAGTACGTTCAATTTTGAATGGACGGTTCGTTTAAAAAGTTAACTTTTTAGAACCCAAATAAAAAATAGGCTAACCTACAACGGTTAGCCTATTTAGGTTATATCAATAGTTTAGGTTGTTAATCTCCAGCGCTTAAAGAAAAGCTTCCGTCTCCATTAAAGTTGGCAGCTACAATAGTAACAGTCCAAATTCCAGGGGCGCCGTTTGCCGTAACTCCATCAATACTATCTGGCTCAGCCCCGCCAATAATTGTTTTGTCCAAAACAGTTAGGCCTTCCGCATCTTTTACAATTATTTGAAAAGAGCCATCAGTAGTTGCTGTAATGTCTGCATTATAATCGGCAGTACTCAAATTATTATTCCAACTAAAAACACGTGTAGCAGTACCTCCGTTACCAGTAAAACTTGCATCAATATCTCCATTAAAATCAGAACGGTCCCCTACGGTAAAATTTGCTTCACTAGTTGTAATTTGCTCACCATTTACGGTTAATCTAACAAAAGTATCTTCTTCATTTTCTTTACTACAACTGCTCACTATGGATAAAGAAAAACATAGTAATAAAATATTGGTTATGTTTTTGCCGCTAAAAAAATTTAAAAGGGTGTAAATCATGGAATGGGGTTTTTAATTCTTTATTACATTACAACTACAACGCTAGATACCCTACTTTATGCTACATTTTTTTTCTAATGTAACATTTGATTATAATTAACTACAGATAAAGCATAATCACTAAAATCATCAATCAAGTTATGAATGCACACGAAATAGACTACAAGATTTACGGGGAAGAAATGCAATATGTAGAAATAGAACTAGACCCCCAAGAGGCTGTTGTGGCAGAGGCCGGCAGTTTTATGATGATGGATTCTGGGATAAGAATGGATACCATTTTTGGAGATGGTTCTAACCAAGAATCAGGCGTATTGGGTAAAATCTTTTCTGCAGGTAAGCGAATTTTAACGGGCGAAAGTCTATTTATGACCGCTTTTTTAAATGTAGAACATGGTAAAAAGCAAGTTAGTTTTGCTTCTCCGTATCCCGGTAAAATATTACCTATAGACTTGTCAGAAAAAGGCGGCAAGTTTATTTGCCAAAAAGATGCGTTTTTATGTGCCGCCAAAGGGGTTACCGTAGGTATAGAATTTTCTAAACGCTTGGGTAGAGGTTTATTTGGTGGCGAAGGATTTATAATGCAAAAATTAGAAGGAGATGGTATGGCGTTTGTACACGCTGGCGGTACTATGGCTAAAAAAGAGCTGGCTCCTGGTGAAGTATTAAAGGTAGATACGGGTTGTATTGTTGGTTTTTCGCAAACTGTAGATTACGATATTGAATTTGTAGGTGGTATTAAAAACACCGTTTTTGGTGGTGAAGGGTTGTTCTTTGCAACCTTACGTGGGCCCGGTACGGTATATATACAGTCTTTACCTTTTAGTAGATTGGCAGGTAGGGTTTGGGCAGCCGCTCCTAAAGCTGGGGGTAAATCTAAAGGCGAAGGTAGTATATTGGGTGGTCTTGGCGATTTGCTAGATGGCGATAACGGGTTTTAGTACCTTTGGTTCATGGATTTTAATCAGCTTTTTAACTTTTTAGAAGAATTACAACAAAATAATAATAAGGAGTGGATGGATGCCAATCGTAAATGGTATCAATCCCTCCGTTCTGAATTTATTGCTTGGTTAGATGAATTAAATCAAAACCTAGCTCAGCTAGACGATGATTATTATGATACGCCAGGAAAAAGAGGTATAAATCGTATCAACAATAACCTCATGTTTCATCCTACTAAACCTATTTATAAAGACCATTTTGGCGCAGGATTGGACAAAGCTCCAGAGTCTGCCGATTTTTATGTAGAAGTCGGATTAAAAAATTGTATGCTAGCCGGTGGGTTTTGGCGACCGGCACCTAAAATTCTGAAAAGTATTAGAGAAGGAATAGATTATGATGGAGAGGTGTTACAAGAAATTATTAGTACATCTTCCTTTAAAAAAACCTTTGGTAGCCTGTACGAGGATGAAAAGTTGAAAAAAGCACCCAAAGGATATACTATGGGGCATCCGCATATAGATTTACTACAGCACAAAACGTTTGCAGTGGTGCATCCAATTTCTAGGGACCTTGTAGTTTCGGCAGATTTTAAAGCACATTGTATTACGGTTTATAAGGAAATGTTGCCGTTTAGAAGATATTTAAATAAAGCTGCTTCTTTATAATTGTAAGGTGAAATACGGCAAGGTAAAAAACATAAAAACAGAACTACTTTCAGACAATTGGTATACTTTAAATAAAGTAACTTTTGATTATCAAAGAGAAGATGGTAGTTGGGAAGAACAATCTAGAGAATGTTATGATAGGGGTAACGGAGCTGCTATTTTACTATACAATTTAGACAAAAAGACGGTTATCTTAACCAGACAATTTAGAATGCCCACCTATGTAAATGGCAATGAAGATGGTTTTATGGTAGAGGTTTGCGCTGGTGTTCTGGAAAAAGGCAATGCAGAAGAGACCATTAAAATGGAGGTAGAAGAGGAAACGGGTTATCAAATTGATAATGTGGTAAAGGTGTTTGAATCATATATGTCTCCTGGTTCGGTTACTGAAATATTGCATTTTTTTATAGGGGAATACCAACCCAATATGAAGATAGGTGCTGGAGGAGGCGCAGAAGACGAAACCGAGAATATAGAAGTTATAGAGCTTCCATTTGTAGAAGCTTTAAAATGGATGGCCACGGGCAAAATCAAAGATGGCAAAACTATCATGTTACTACAATGGGCACAAATACATCAGTTGTTTAATAAGTAGAATACAATTGTTCTAATAATAAATACATTTCCTCTCTTATAGCGCTGCTGGGGCGTCTAAAATTGTTGTTCATTAAGGAAAAGTATAGCAGATTACCTTTTTTTGTACGTAAGTAACCGGCAAGATTGCTTACCCCACCCATGGAACCGGATTTGGCATAAATAAAATTAGATTCTCTATTCTGTGGCGTATTACTTATGGTACCGTTAGCATTCCATATAGGCAATAAGGAAAACAAGCGTGTACTATCCAATTCCTTATGCATTTTACCAAGTAATTGTACTACAGATGTAGGGGTAAATAGGTTATACCTAGATAAGCCAGAACCATCTACCCATAGGGGTTCTTCTAATATTCCTTGTAATCGGGTTTTTAATAGGTAATTACGCATAGCATCAAAAGACATGCTATCTGTTTGGTAAGCGGCGCTTGTAAGCATTAATTGCTCAGCTAAAAAATTATCACTCTTTCTTAGCATATACTTCAACTATCCGTTTCAATACCATTCAATAGCTTAGAAAGCGGTATAGGCTTTAAACTAAAACCAAGATTTGCCTTAGGGTGCTCTTGTTGTATGAGCGCCAATTGCAAGCTGTCTGACACAATAAAAGGTATATGTAGCGTGTCTTTTGTTGTATTTTTTTTAATGTAAAATCTATTCCTGTGCTGGTCTCTAGCAGTTTTAGTAGACTTAAAGGTTATGTTTTCTTTAAATAAAGCAGGAGCTACGGATTCTTCTCCTGTTATGGTACTTAAGCTAATTACGTTCCCGTACATGGGCATACTGGAGCGTTCAGCAGAAAAATAATAGGGATAATCTTCCCAAGCCCAACCAGGACCAAAGGGTTCAACAGTTGGGTAGTTTTTTACAATACGTATGGTATTAAATTGTTTTAAAAAAGATAAGGCGGTACTATCCTTAAAATAAGGATGTCTCCATGTGGGGTCTCCTGTACCTTTTATATAAAGTGTATCGTTTTTAATTGTATACGCTAGAGCAGGTAACTTTTTAGGTAAGCTAGTTGCTGCCGTATAAAATGTAAATAATTTAGTGGTACTTGCAGGGATAAAATAGCGTTTGTGGTTATAGGCCAATAGGGTGTCTCCGTTTTGTGCATTTACCACCAAAACTCCTGTAAACTCTTGTTTAGTTTTAGCATGGTTTAATTGAACAATAAACTTTTTGTTTTGCCGTTGAATCCTGGGGGTTGTGCAGTTTGTTAATAGTAAAACTATTAGTAAGAGACACATCAATCTAATAGTAAAATATTGATTTATAACGGATTCTATATTTTGTTTTAAATTGATTAACAGCATTTTTTCTTATAATTAACGTTTGTGATTGTTCAACAATAGTATTTTTATTTGTAAATTAATAGACGACCATTTTAACCTAAATATCGACAAAATATGCCGAGAGCAATGCTTGATTACACCAAAACTGTGCTACAGAAAGTCAGTTTTGATGCGAAGTTGTTCGCAAGAGAGCTAGAAAAAGCAATAAACCGCTTACTGCCCAATGAGGTTGAAGAATTAAAAATCTGGTTGAATACCTACATTTATGATAAGCCAGAGTTAAGACAAAGTTTAATTTATTTAAAAAAGTAATAAAAAGCCACTCATACTTGAGTGGCTTTTTTATTTTCAATACGTCTTATCATAATACTCGTGTTAAAATATTTAGATATAAATAGGATATTTCTCACAATAAATGTGTTAATTTGTTTATATTGGTTTAAGATGTTGCTTAGGAAACTGGGTGTCAATCATTTTTTATTAATGATCTAGAAACCGTCCCTTTAAGCAAGTCTTCCTCAGTTCTTGTTTAATAGATGTTATGTCGGTTTTAGATCATATGGCAAATAAGAATCCCCATACTAACAAAGTCCTAGCTAATAATGCGCCTTCATTTTTAAATGATTTATACAATAAATCCCCTTTTGGCATTGCAAAACTTGATAGCGATGGTCATTTTATGCAAGTAAATCAAAGATTCTGTACCATCACTTCGTATAAGGAAACAGATTTGCTCAGCATGCGTTTTATAGATGTTTTGGCTCCTATAGAAATAGAAGATAAATCCAATCCCATACCCTTCGGATTTAATCAAAAAGACTATGCTACCATTTGCTTAGTAACTCCGAATCAGAATAAAATAAAGGCTAAAGTACATATTAATTCTGGTGAAGAAGACGGCAAAGCCTACTATACCTTGGTAATTGTAGATTATAGTGAAAAGCAAACGGTTGTCTCTACTCTGCAATTGCCAGAGCAAAATTGGTTTGAGAGAGCTTTTAATGATGCTAATGTGGGTATGTGTTTGTGTAATGCACAAGGCGATATATTACGTGTCAACAATTGGCTTGTGGCAAATATGCAGTATACCAAAGAGGAGTTTTTACAACTTAATTTAGGTGATGTAACTCATCCAGAAGAATTGAAAATTGGACTGAAACGCTTTAAAGAAGTCCGTAATGGTTCTCGAGACTCGTATAGTTTAGAGCAGCGTGTATTTAAAAAGGATACTACTGTTTTTTGGGTAGAAGTTTATGTGTCTGCTCTGCGAGAAAACAGTGGAGCTGATGATAGATTTGCTGTAATTGTTTTAGATATATCCAAACAGAAAAAGGCTGCAGAAAAACTGAACCATAATAATATTTTTCTAAAATCGCTCATTGATAACCTTCCTATACCCATATTTTGGAAAGATAAAAACAGTGTTTATCAAGGCTGCAATTCAAAATTTGCAGAAAATGTGGGCTTAAAGAGCACAGAAGAAGCAATAGGAAAAACGGATTATGATTTTTTCTGGAATGCAGGATACAGCAAAACTTACCAGGAAAAAGATGCAATGGTCATAAACTCTGGGAGACCCATACTTAATTATGAAGAGCGCTACCAAATTCGTGGAGAAGAAGAGGAGGGTTGGGTGCTGACGAGCAAAGTACCTTTGAAAATAAATGGGGAAATAATTGGTGTTATTGGTTTTGGATTAGATATTACAGATTTTAAACAAGTAAAAAGTCAGGTTCATAAACAAAATGATTTTTTAAGGGCATTAATTGATTACCTACCCAATCAGGTTTTTTGGAAAGATGCTGAATGTGTCTACCAGGGCTGCAATGCAGAATTTGCAGCAATCGTGGGTCTAGAGCATCCAGAGCAAGTAATTGGTAAAACCGATTTTGACTTTACTAGGAATACCAAACATGCTCAAAGCTATGTGGATTGGGATAAAAAGGTAATGGCCAAGGGCGAACCTGTTCTTAATTTAGAAGAGCGTTATTTTAAAGCAGATGGCAAAGAAGGTTGGGTGTTAACTAGTAAGATTCCTCTTTGGAACCCAGAAAAGACTAAGGTTACCGGCCTTTTAGGATTTTGTGTAGATATTTCTAACATTAAAGAGATAGAGGCGGAGCTAAAACAACAGAAAGATTTTCTTAGACTATTAATAGATAATATGCCAAACCAAGTGTTTTGGAAGGATAAGGAAAGCCGTTATTTAGGTTGTAATACCAAATTTGCGCGGGAGTTTGGCCTTGCTTCTACAGATGATGTCATTGGTAAAACAGACCATGATTTGGGATTAAACAGTGAATTTGCCGATAAGTTTGTAGAAGCCGATAAAAAAGTCATAGACTCTGGTTTTCCATTATTAAATATGGAAGGTTCTTATGAAGATATTGAAGGGCAATTGCATTGGGGACTTACCAATAAATTACCATTAGTACTTAATGATGAAATTATTGGACTCCTAGGGTTCTGTGTGGATATTTCCAGTTTAAAAAGAGTACAGTCTGCTCTTGAATTTCAAAATAGAGCGTATGAAGCTCTGAACAAAAATTTAGTAAAAACCAACAACGAGCTTATTGCCGCCAAAGAAAAGGCTGAAGAGAGTAGTAGATTAAAATCTGAATTTTTGAACAATATGTCTCATGAAATTAGAACGCCCATGAATGGTATTATTGGTTTTTCTCAGCTTCTAGAGGAGGCTAATACCACAGAAGAGCGGCAAACCTACATTAATATTATACAAAATAGCAGCAAGCAGTTGCTACGTATTATAAACGACATATTAGAGATTTCCATTCTCGAGTCTAAAAAAATAAAACTACAAAGAACACACTTAAATCTAAATAGCTTTTTACTAGAACTGTATTCTGTATTTGGCTTAAAATCAAACAATTCTAAAATACAATTACAGTTAGAAATGCCCTTAGAAGATGAGGATAGTTACATTTATACAGATGGCTCCAAAATCAGAAAAATTTTAGAAAATTTGTTGGAAAATGCAATAAAATTCACCCCCCAAGGGCACGTAAAATTTGGATATTACATAAAAGACAAGGGTTTGATTATTTACGTGGAAGACACCGGTATTGGTATATTAGAAGAACACAAAGATGTCATATTTGAGCGCTTTGTACAAGGCAGGGAAAATGCAGCGGTAGATTATGGAGGTTTGGGTTTAGGCTTAGCCATTTCTATGGAAAATGCAGTGTTATTAAATGGTAATTTAGCAGTACAATCAGCAGAAGGACAGGGCTCTACTTTTCTATTGACCATACCCCTTGGAGAAGAAGACTTTAAAGGACAGACAATTGGAGATATCCCAACACCCTATGAAGACCAACTAAAACAGTTTGTAGTTCTAATTGCAGAAGACGAGGAGATAAACTATTTCTTTTTAAATACTTATATCAAGAAAATTAAAGAAGCACAGCTTACTGTTATAAGAGCTAGAGACGGGGAAGAGGCTGTAGAATTTTGTAAAGAGCATCCAGAAATAGACTTAATTCTAATGGATGTAAAAATGCCAATCATGGATGGGTTAGAAGCAACCGAAATCATCAAAAAAATGCGTCCAGATTTACCCATTGTGGTACAAACTGCTTTTTCTTTAGAAGAAGATAAAGCAAAAGCTTTTGAGGCGGGTTGTGATGGTTTCTTGTCTAAACCTATAGATAAGAACTTATTAAAAGATGTGTTACAAGAAAAATTGGGTTTCTAGTCTTTTTTAGTGTTAACAGGACTTATGATTTCTACATCTTGAAAAGCAATTGCACCGCGTACAATACCAGCAATAGTTTCTCTTAAAGCCTCTGTAATTTGCATTTTTAATTCGCTTTTATGGTAAATAAGACTAATTTCTCTTGCGGGAGAGGGTTTGGTAAAATGCCTTAGATTTTTCTTCTTAGCATCATCCAAGTCCATGGTATTTAAATAGGGCAATAAGGTCATCCCTAAACCTTCATTAGACAAGTTGATTAAAGTTTCAAAACTGCCACTTTCTATCTGGAAATGCTCTCCTACCTTGTTTTTAGGTGACTTGCACAAGTTAATTACCCCATCTCTAAAGCAATGCCCATCTTGTAGTAATAAAACATCTGCTATTTCTAAATCGGCAGTTTCTATTTCTTTTTTCTCATGTAACCGATGATTTTGAGGTATGTAACCTACAAAAGGCTCATAGTACAATGGTCTTTCCTTAATAGAGGAAACCTCTAATGGCGTGGCGGCTATAGCGGCGTCTAAATGACCGTCCTGTAGATTTTCTATAAGCGTATCGGTAGCCTGTTCTTTTATAATCAGGTTTACCTTTGGGTATTTTTTTATAAAAGTAGAAAGAAACATGGGCAATAATGTAGGCATTACAGTAGGGATTATTCCCAATACAAAATCACCTCCAATAAAGCCTTTATCTTGGTCCACAATATCTTTAATACGGTCTGCTTCTGCAACAATATTCTTTGCTTGCGCTACAATTTTAGCCCCTACCTCTGTTATGCCAATAGGCTTTTTGCTTCGGTCAAAAATTAAAATATCAAGCTCGTCTTCTAATTTCTGCACTTGCATGCTTAGCGTTGGTTGCGTTACAAAGCTTTTCTCTGCAGCTAGGGTAAAGTTGCGGTGTTCTGCAACGGCTAAAACATATTGCAATTGGGTAATGGTCATGCCTATAAATTAAAGCGATAAAGATATAAATTACATCAATTAAAACTATGTAAAAAGCCTCTAAGTATTGCGTAAATTTATATCAGAATTAAAGCGACCTTAAAACAGAAATAAACATAAAAGCACAGCAACATGAAAACAAATAAAATAGGTTTAGACCAAGAAAAATCAGTAGCACTTAGCAAAGATTTAAATACCTTACTCGCTAATTTTCAACAATACTACTTAAACCTTAGAGGGGTACACTGGAATATAAAGGGGAAACGTTTTTTTGATTTACATGAAAAGTTTGAAGAATTGTATGTGGATGCCAATTTAAAAGTTGATGAGATTGCCGAACGTATTTTAACATTGGGGGGTACACCTTTGCATACGTTTGAAGATTATACCAATGCAGCAAAAGTGCCGGTGGGTAAAAACATAACCAAGGATGTAGAAGCTGTACAATTAATCGTAGATTCCTTAAGCGAATTGTTAACTATTGAAAGAGAAATTTTAGATGCTTCTGACGATGCCAATGATGAAGGAACCAATGCAATGATGAGTGACTTGATTACCGAGCAGGAAAAAACCGTTTGGATGTTTACCGCTTGGTTATCAGAATAAGAGAGTATCGGTTTAGAAGAGAAAAGTCCCGCTAAAGAGCGGGACTTTTTTAGTTTAAAATCTTATGGTGTGGCTCACTGGTTCTTCTGCAACAGTAAAGGAAGAATCCTTAAATGTTGGTGGTCCGTACATATTTATTTCTCCTGTTGTACCATAGCTTTCTTTGGGCATACCGTTAGCTTGGAAATCCATTTTGTTATTACCGTTAGCATCATGCAATATCATAATTGCATATGTGCCTGGGGCAACGTTCTCAAAAGTGATGGTTACAGCCCCTTTTTTCGCAGCAACAGAGGACATTTTTAATCCTTGAGCTTTCATAAAAGTTTCTGCTGTATGTAAACCGGCCAAAAGGGTTCCTTCACTATTCAGCACATTTTCAATGGTTACACTTACGGTAACACCATCGGTTTGCGCTTTGCTAAAGGTTAACGTACATACAATTGCGAATAGGGACAACAAGGTTTTCATATTTTTTGTTTTAGTAGTTAATGAACAGGGTAAAACTCATTAAATTCCACTCACTATTCAATTGTGAGTTACCCAATTGTAGATTTTGCTTACCCAACTGTGCTATAACATTCTAAAACCTATATTCCATCTGAATATCGGCACGTTCATACGGAGATGGTGGCCCCTCTATTTCTACAAAACCGAGCTTCTCATATAATTTAATGGCTGGTACAAGTACACGGTTACTTTCTATAAAAATGTTCTTTGCACCTAAACTTTTGGCTTTAGCTATAATGTGTTCCCCTAATAAATACCCTACTCGTTTGCCTTGGGCTTTTGGAGTAACCCCCATCTTGGCCAATTCGTAATCAAAACGGTTGCCATCCATTTTAATCAAGGCACAAACTCCTACCACTTCTTTGTCCAATAAGGCAACAGCAATATAACCGCCTTGGTCTATTATATTTTCTTGTGGATGATCCAACGCTTTAAAATCTGATGGCTCCATTTTAAAATACTGTTCTATCCATTGCTGATTAATCGCCTTAAAAGCGGCGGCATACGCAGAGGTAAACGGGACTATTTTAAAGCTGTCATTCATCATCTATTTAATTTTTCGTATCCAATAAATAAATTGCCCAAGGCCACTTAAAAATAGAAAGCTTAAAAATTTTATTAATTTTTTCTGTTCTTTATTTTTAAATATAAGTCTGGTATAGAAAATTATGCTCCAAGCATTTATAAATAAAAGATGTATTATTAATAGATAAGTATACTTGCTTCCTATAAAACTAATGGATTCAGTGTTTTTAATCAAAAATATAGCAACTAGAGGAGACAGTGTTTTAATCCAGAAGTAAGTATTAATAACTAAAGGAAATATTCCTAAAAAACGAGAAAGGGTTTTACGATTCATCACTTTTTCATTTTATCGGCAACAGCTTTACTGGCTGCAGTATCCAATTCTTTTAATTCTGACATAATTGTAGCATGGTCTTCACTACGGGTCTGACTCATTTTGTAAGCGGCCTGTATATCTGTAATTTTAACTTTAAACCCTACCGTGCCTTTAACTTGGCGTAAGGTTTTAGAAGAAAATTTAGATAAGTCGATAGGATTTTTAGCCATTTGCTCATATTTCTCTACTAATCGATGCATCGATGCCATAGTTTCCTCCTCAGAAAGCACTTTTAGATTTCCATAAACATGTACGGCAATATAATTCCATGTGGGTACTTCCTCTTCTTTATACCATGAAGAAGAAATATAATGGTGTGGACCATTGAAAATACATAATACTTCTTTCCCGTCAACTAAAGCCTTTGCTTGCGGATTCGCCTTGGCCAAATGACTCACCAAAATGGCTTCCCCATCGTTATCTGTTTCCAATTCTAACGGAATGTGGGTACCCCATGGTTTACCTTCCACTTGGTCTATTAAGATGCCAAAGCTATTTGCTTGTATAAATGCTTTTACTTCTTCTATATTTTCATTTTGATAATAGTGTGGTATGTACATGCTGTAAAGGAGCTCATTTAATTTAACAGATTAAACATACTCTTTTTTCAATTAAGAATGCTCATACAGAGCGTTTACCTTGTTTTAGTATGAATGATAAACTACACCTAGAAAATTTTACTGGTCATGGACCTAACCATAGACGCTATTTAAGGTACTGTCTAATATTAGCCTTGTTTTTGGCTTTATGTAGCTGTAAACAAATGACCAGTTTGTCCGATGCTATTACCCAACCTTCTGCTAGAGAGGTATACGAACGCAATTATAGTTTAGAGAATAAGGCGTATGCAGCGTGGCAGAACGCATTTGCTAACGCTTTAAACGATAGTGTAATCATCAACCTGCCCTATAAACAAGTAGGCAAGTTCTCTAGTGTTGAGCCTACGGTTTTGAGTTTTTCTTTAGCGTTGAAAGAAGGAGAGCGTTTGGTAGTGTCCTTACAAACAGATAGTATCACCTCTAGTTTTTTAAGTCTATACAAATATGATGAATCAAAAAAAATGGACTTACTACTAGAAAACAAACCCAATGCATCTTCTTTGTCTTATATCATAAAGGAATCGGGCATGTACAAATTAGTACTGCAGCCCCAACTTTTTGCAAATACAGAATATACGCTGTTGATAAGGAGAAGGCCTACCTATTATTTTCCTGTTAGTGGAAAGGATAATAGCGCCGTGCAAAGCTTCTGGGGTGCACCACGAGCTGGTGGTGCCCGCCAACATGAGGGTATAGATATTTTTGCTGCTAGAGGTACGCCCGTAGTTGCCGCAACAGATGGGCGCGTAGTGAGCACACGTAATCAAGGATTGGGTGGTAAACAAGTTTGGTTGGCAGATGGGCTGTTTGGCAATCGTTTGTATTATGCGCATTTAGATAGCATTATTGCAAGTGCAGGACAAAAAGTAACTATTGGCGATACTTTGGGCTTGGTAGGGAATACGGGTAATGCAAAAACCACGGCACCCCATCTACACTTCGGCATCTATAAATCTAAAGCGGTGGACCCTTATCCTTTTGTAAAAAAGATAGAACCATTGCCAAGTTTTGAATTAAATAATCCAACAACTGGTGGAATTATTAAAGCAGCCAAAGCCAATGTGCGGCAAGGAAATTCAGTAAAATCAACTAAGCTAAAAACCTTAAAAGAACAAGATATAGTTCAAATTTTGGGGTATACTAAAAACTGGGTACATGTTAGAGACCAAAATGGAACGGCAGGTTACGTTTACAAAAATCTACTGCAATAAAAAAAAGCGGGCTGAGACCCGCTTTCATTTCAAGTGTTTTTATAGAAAAGCAATTAATTGCCTTCTGTCGTCTCTGTTTCTTCGGTAGCTGTTGCTTCCAAGATAAAGTCTTGTTGAGTTAAGTTAGCTGCGCTAATGGATACTTCTAGGGTGTCACTAGGCATGTAACCTTCTAGTTCTGCTAAAACTTTATACATTCCAGCTTCTAATCCCATAATCTTGTAATTACCTTCACTATCTGTAAAGCCCGAAGTATTTAAGGTATCTGCTGTTATAATAGAGATTTGAGCCCCCTCAAGAAGGGTAGTTTGTTCCTCCACTAAGCTGCTAACGTTACCAAATAAGGTGCCAGCAGTAGAAAGATTACTTGCTTTTATAACAGGCTTAAAATTAAATCCGTTAATACCGTTTACCGAATTAATATTGCCTTTGGCAACAAAAGAACGGCTTACATCAAAATCTAACAATAAATCGCTAGATAAACCACCATTTACGGTTAAACCTTGTTTAATAAATACTTTAATACCAGTCTGCTCGCCACTAGGAACTTTTAAATCAAACACACGGCCATCCGTAAGGACTACGTTTACTCCTTTCACATAAATACGTACCAAATCGTAGGTGCCAACAGGTACTTCAATATCGGCTAAAAGTTCGGTTGTTCCATTGGTTAAGTCTAATAAATTTACTCCAATTTCATCCTCCATTAAGGTGATAAAACCACCATCGTTTTCTTCGTCCACTTCTTCTTCATCATCTTCGCCTACCAAGCGTGCATCTACTTTAAATACGGTTACGTTGGCTTCTGCAACTAAATCATAGGGGAAAGGAGCATCAGTTAAGCTTACGGTAAGCTTTCCAGTCTCTTCGGTTGAAGTATTGCTATCATCGCTTTCACAACTAGAATACATTAAAATTGCAGCAAATGTAAAGGCGTAAAAAATACTTTTTCTCATTTCTATCGAATTAAATTATGTTTCGTTTTACGAAGAACAACCAACTCCTATTAGAACCCTACCTCATTTCGATATTTATTTACTCTATTCGATGAACTGCATCTTTTACTTCTAAATTTGGTTCCTAAACGGGTTTTAAGAAATCACCGTTCCCGGTATTAACTCCTCTACAATTTGGCCTTCTTTTTTATAGACATAATACGAATGGTTATCGGCATCTAAAGCAATAGAGGTGTGTACTTTTTCATTTATAAAGTGGATAGCAGAACGGTCGTCACAAGCGTAACCATCTGCCAAGGTACCTGCTAAAATATTAGAATGATAAAGGGGTCTTCTAGATTTCTCAGAGTTGTAATGCGGACAATGACTCTTTTCTATAAAACCTAAGCAAGAAACAATGCTCAATTCTTTGGGTCTAGAATCTGTAGTGCCGCCCAGTGTCCAACATAAAGAGCCTGCGCTGCCACCGCCCATAATAACACCCTTGTCATAAGCCTTACGCAAGGCAATATCTATACCTTGGGCTTTCCAAATGGCCATCATGTTTAAAGTATTGCCACCGCCAACAACTATGGCGTCCATTTTTGATAGTATTTCATCAAAACTCTCTTTTTGGTCGTAAGAATTAATCCAAACCCGTAGCACATGGGGAGTAACAGCTATTTGTTCGCAAACCTCGTAAAACCGTTGTATATATTCCTCATCATCTCCGCTGGCGGTAGGAATAAAACACAGGTTAGGTTTGGTTTTACCTGTGGCCTTCGCCATGTAATTTAAGAAAGGAACTGTATGTCTACCACTACCGTAAATCAATAGTTGTCTTTGCATATAAAATTATTTTCGCGGTAAGTTAAAACGAATTTTTACAATCCAGTAGGTAATTTTTACAGTTGGGTTAGTAAGCTTTAAATAGTAGATAGGGTTTATAGATTTTTGGAGCATCAATCTAAAACAACAGTCATGAAAAACTATTTAGCACTATTACTTTTCTTTATCAGCTTTGCACTTTTGGCGCAAACAACAATTACAGGTACTGTTACCGCAGGTAAATTACCGGTAGCAGGGGCCAATGTGTATTTAGAAGGTACGTATGATGGTGCTTCTACTGATGCTGCAGGTCGTTTCTCCTTTATAACTACAGAAACGGGTACACAAACGTTGGTGGTCTCAAGTATAGGTTACGATACCCATTATGAAATGGGAGAGGTTACCTATTTTCAAGAATTAAACATTGTTTTGCAAGAAGCCATTAATAGCTTAAGTGGAGTAACGCTAACAGCGGGTTCTTTTGAGGCGGGTACGGAATCTAAAGCGGCGGCATTAAAACCGCTAGATATTGTAACCACGGCAGGTGTGGCCGGAGATATAGGCTCTGCTTTGCAAACCTTGCCGGGCACCACTACAGTTAGTGAAGACGGGCGTTTGTTTGTGCGCGGCGGTAGGGCAGAAGAGACCCAAGTGTTTATAGACGGGCAGCGAGTTTTTCAACCGTTTATGGCGAGTACCAACAATGTACCCACAAGAGGCAGGTTTTCTCCTTTTCTTTTTAAAGGAGTTAGCTTTAGTACCGGCGGTTATTCTGCGGAGTATGGGCAGGCGCTTTCTGGTGTGTTGCTTATGAATACTACTGATTTACCAGACCAAGAAAAGACGGATATTTCTGTGATGAGCGTAGGTGCAGGTCTGGGACATACCGAAATTTGGGGCAATACTAGTTTAAGTTTTAATACCAGTTACATCAATTTATCGCCTTACGAAGCCTTGATACCTTCTACCAATGGAGTGCGTTGGAACAACCCGTATGAATCCATGGCTGGCGAAGCTGTTTTTAGGCATAAGGGGGAACGCAGTATGTTTAAATTCTACACGGGTTTTAACCATGCCAATTTTGATATAGACCAGGAGGACATCAATTTTGAGGAGTATGTAAATTTTAGATTGAAAAACAATAACCTGTATTTAAACGCGAATTATAAATACTTTTTTGAAAACAATTGGACGGTTTATGCCGGAGCTAGTACGGCATGGGATACCAATGCCATTACGGTTGTTGAAAATGACATAGAAACAGCAGATACTTCGCTTCATTTGAAGTTGAAAGCTTCTAAAGAATTTAGTAGCCGGTTTAAATTGAATGTGGGTTCTGAAGTGTTCCACACCAATTATGAAGAAGAATTTATGGCCAGTAATGAGTTCGATTTTACCGCTGGTTTTGACGAATTGCTTTGGAGTGGCTTTGCAGAGGCCGATGTGTTTTTTAGTAACAATTTTGCCCTAAAACTAGGGGCACGTGCAGAGTATTCTAATTTAATTGAAGCTTGGAATCTAGCCCCGCGAGCATCTTTAGCTTACAAAACGGGTCAGGATAGTCAGTTATCCTTAGCTTATGGTAATTATTATCAGAATCCATTAACCCAGTTTATCAACTACGATGCTACCCTAGATTATGAAAGAACGGCGCATTATATTCTTAATTATCAATACGCTAAAAACGGCAAAACCTTTAGGGTAGAAGGGTACTACAAGGATTATGATAATTTGGTGAAGTATGATACCCGTGAGCCACAATTCACCTCCAATTTTACCAATTTAGGAAATGGCTATGCTGCCGGTCTAGATGTATTTTACAGGGATAACAAGAGCATTAAAAACTTAGATTATTGGTTATCTTATAGCTACTTAAACACAGAACGTGATTTTCTGGATTTTACGGAGCAGGCCACACCAAATTTTGCGAATGCTCACAATTTTTCTGCCGTAGGTAAATATTGGGTCAACGATTGGCGTTCGCAAATAGGAATGTCTTATAGTTATGGTTCTGGCAGACCCTATGATAACCCTAACACACCAGAATTTTATGCCGAAAAAACTAAAGACTACCACAATCTAAGCCTTAATTGGGCCTATTTAATAGACCAGCAAAAGATTTTATTCTTCTCCGTTAACAATGTGTTGGGGACTAATAATATTGGAAACTACCAATATGCCAATACCCCAAATGCAGAAGGTGTTTACAACCGTAGGGCCATATCACCCGCTGCGGATAGTTTCTTTTTTGTAGGATTCTTTTGGACCATCAGCAGCGATAAAAAGAGCAATCAATTAGATAATTTATAAAAAGTACAATTCGGTAAGCAATTCATACAGTTGGGTAACTCCTATTGGTGTGGTTTGTTGGTTAACCCGAGTTTTACATCGTAATCAAACATAAAAACAAACAGTCATGAAAAAAACGATTTTAATTTGTCTTTTAGCTGCAACCAGTATGTTAAGTGCACAAGATAAATACACTAAGGGTATGCAAAAAGCTTTGCAAATTTGGGGAGAAGGTAAAATAACCGAAGCCTCTAATTTATTTGAACGTATTTCTATGGCAGAACAAGACAATTGGCTGCCCTACTACTATAACGCATTGGTAAATACAACCGCCTCTTTTGGCGAAACAGATGAAACCAAATTGAAACAACAATTAGAAAAAGCACAAGAATTCATAGACGTGGCCAAGAATATTTCGCCAGATAATGCAGAGCTATTGGTTTTAGAGGCCTTGACAAATACGGCCTACATTGCTTTTGATGGGGCTACCTATGGGATGACGCTTTCTGGAAAAGTAGTGCAATTGTATGAAAAGGCGGCACAGTTAGCGCCCAACAACCCTAGAGTAGTGTTTTCTAAAGCGGAGTGGGACATGGGGTCTGCCAAATATTTTGGAAAGGATACCACCCCTTATTGCAAAGATGTGGAACGGTCTTTGGAACTTTTCGCTAATTTTAAACCAGAAACCGAATTTTATCCAAACTGGGGGCTAGACAGAGCAAAAGAAGTTTTGGCCCAATGCAACAACTAGAGCATGCAAAAATTTATAAAGGAATTTTTTAAAGGAACACTCATAGGGACCGCAATTTATGTGGTCTTTATGGTTTATTTCTACTTTTTTACGGATGTAGATAAAACCCAATTATGGCGTGGAGCGTGGGCAGAATATTATGAGAATATCATTTTTTCTGTCATTATCTACATGCTCAACATTTATTGGTTTGATTATATTCTAAAGCGATTTGATAAGAAAATATGGAAAATTAAACGCTTTTCTATTGCTTTTGGAGGTAATTTAGTAGTTTCTCTTATCGCTATTTTCTTTGCAAGACTCATAAGGCTTGTAATTTTTGGAGATGAGGTTTTTATGGAGTTTCTTCTTGGGGAGCGCGTATACAACTACACCCAATCTCTAATTATCTCTTTTGTGATAAACCTCATATTTTATGGGGCCTATTATTACAAATATAGACAAGACAATAAGGTAAAAGAGCAGAAAATTATTGCGGGTACCGCATCTGCTCGTTTTGATGCGTTAAAAAATCAGTTAGACCCACACTTCTTGTTCAATAGCTTAAATGTATTGACTAGTTTAATAGAAGAAGACCCTTACCAAGCGCAGAAATTCACCACGTCCCTTTCCAAAGTATACCGCTATGTTTTGGAGCAGAAGAATAAAGATTTGGTAACGGTAGATGAGGAGCTCAACTTTGCAAGGACTTATGTTCGTTTGTTAAAAATGCGTTTTGAGGATAGCATTGTGTTTGATATTCCAGACCAGGCAACGGATCCGGACGCTAAGATTGTACCTTTAAGTTTGCAATTATTGTTAGAAAATGCAGTAAAGCATAATGTTGTTACGGCATCTAGACCATTGCATCTAAAAGTGTTTGAGGCCGGGAATAATTTGGTGGTGAGTAACAACCTACAGGCTAAGGAAGTGGTAAAAAAGAGTAGTGGGGTTGGACTGCAGAACATTAAACAACGCTATCAGATTTTAACCAATAGGGAAGTGTCTATAGAAAAAACGGAAACCGATTTTAGAGTAACCTTACCCATGCTTAACCAACAAATATCTCGTGTGGAAACCCAGGACGAATTTTTAGAGGAAAAGCGTTACGAGAAAGCAAAGGAGCGCGTAGAGGCAATAAAAGGGTTTTATGGTAATTTAACGGCTTACGTATTTGTCATCCCTTTTTTATGGTGGATAAATTACCGTACTACGAGTTTTACTTGGGCAATTTTCCCCACATTGGGCTGGGGGTTTGGGCTAGCGGCTCATGCGTTGCAGGCTTTTGGCTATCATCCTCTTTTGGGTAAGGATTGGGAAGAACGTAAAATTCGTCAGTTTATGGAAGACGAAGATTTTTAATTTTCACTCTCTTTAAATTGCACTTCATTTCTCAAATCTTCTAAATGTATTAAGGCTTCATCTGGTGTAAGGCTAACATTTAAAAGCGAAATAGCTTTTTCTATAGTGCTACAAAAATGAAATACGGCATTATCACTACCAATGCGTTGTAGTAACGTAGCAAAAGCAGTTGTAGCTGGAGTGGTAACCAATAACACCTCCTTAAAGGGTATTGTTACCTTATTATTCCTTGAGGTGCTGGTTTGTATCACAGATTTTACAACATCATCAACTTCCATTTCTGTCAGGTCAGACAATACATATCTAATATCCTTAGAAAAAGGTTCTTTTAAAATACGCTCTAAGTGTTGTTTGTAGGTATCATGGCAAGCTTTACCTGAATACTTCTGTATAAGTAATTTTTTATGAGCTATATATTGATATACTATCTTCATCTATCAATGCAATTGATTTTACTCCAAATATAAAAATCGTAAGGTTTTTCTTAATAATCACTAACTATTTTACCTGGTGCATTATTGTATAACAATTCATCATTCGTTTTCTACAATTGAGTAAGACGCTTTATGGAAAGTGGTTCTGGTAAAGGATATTTACAGTGTAATTAATCAAAACAAAAAAAACAACTATTATGGAATACCAAAACGACGCTAAGTACAGAAGAGCTAAAGAAAAAGTAGAAAGCATAAGAAGTTTTTATGGTAATTTATTTGCTTATGCATTAGTAATTCCTTTTTTAGCATATATCAATTACAGTACTACAAGTTTTCCTTGGGTAATTTTCCCTGCTTTAGGATGGGGATTGGGCCTATTAGGACACGGATTGCATGCGTTTGCTCAAAATCCTTTTTTTGGTAAAGAATGGGAAGAGCGCAAGATTGCGGAACTTATGAAGGATCATAACTTTTAATAGTTACTATCTTTAAAAAAGCAACAAAGAAATATCAAAAAACGAATAGCAAATAATATTTAACAATGGAAACAAAGTTTAATGAAAGCAAATACCAGAGGGCCAGAGATAGGGTAGATGAGCTCAAAAAGTTCTACAACAACTTAACCATATATTTAATTTTTGTGGTGTTCTTGGCGGGTATAAATTACTATACCACGGGTTTTGGATATATGTGGTTTCTGTGGGCAGCCTTTGGCTGGGGAATAGGAGTTTTCTTTCATGCACTAAAAACATTTAGGGTAAATCCATTTTTTAATAAAGATTGGGAAGAAAGAAAGATTAGAGAAATAATGGAAAAAGAAAGAGAAACAGAGAAATGGAAGTAATCATGAAAAATACCAACGATGCAAAATATCAACGTGCGCAAAAACGCGTAAAAGAGATAAAAAGTTTCTACATACACCTTGGAGTTTATGTAATTATTAATGCGTTTATTTTAGCCAATTTTTTTATCCAAAGTGGGTTTGATCAAATGCGATTTTGGGATTGGACCAACTTCTCTACACTCTTCTTTTGGGGTATAGGATTAGCTTTCCATGGCATACGTGTATTTGGAATATTTCCAATATTTGGAAGTAACTGGGAAGAACGAAAAATTCAAGAATATATGGATAGGGATAGAGCGGAAAAAGATAAGTATCTTTAAAAACTAAATAAACCAAAATAACCAAACCAAACATGAATGTACTAATCATAGAAGACGAAAAACCTGCAGCAAGAAGATTGGGTAGAATGCTGTCAGAATTACAAGTAGAAGTTGCAACCATGTTACACTCTGTAGAAGAATCTATTTTGTGGTTTAAGCAAAACCCGCATCCTGAATTAATTTTTTTAGACATTCAATTATCAGACGGATTATCTTTTGAAATTTTTGATGCAGTACATGTAAAATCTGCAGTGATTTTCACTACTGCTTATGACGAGTATGCACTACAAGCTTTTAAGCTAAATAGCATTGATTATTTGCTAAAACCAATTGATGATGAAGACTTGGAAAAAGCAGTAAAAAAATACCGTGATTTTGCACCTAAAAAGGACAAGATTTCAATTGATTTTGATGACATAAAAAAGCTCCTTGTTAACCCTCTGGAACGGGAGTATAAAAAACGATTTACCGCTAGAGTAGGACAACATTTAAAGATTATAAATGCAGATGAAGTAGAGTGCTTTTACAGTGAAAATAAAGGCACTTATGCGGCTACTACAGATGGTAGAAATTATTTGTTAGATACTACTCTAGAAAATTTGGAGGACGAAATCTCTCCTAAAACCTTTTTTCGCGTTAGCAGAAAATTCTATGTAAACATTGACCATATTAAAGACATAGTTTCTTATACTAATTCTAGGCTTCAAATAAAGCTAAAGACGTTTAAGGAACAAGATGTTATAGTTAGTAGAGAGCGTGTGAAAGACTTTAAGCTTTGGTTGGAATAAAATATTTTAATTAACTGGTATAAAATATTTTATATTGATATATAAATATTTCTTATGGTTAAAGTAAGACTTTAGAAAAGAACTTATTCCTCAATTCTATTGTCATCAAAAGCAGAAGGTAGTAATTGCGGAATCAATTTAATAAAAATGGGTAGTAAAACAGCCCCGCCAGGAAGCATGAAAATTGCTAAAGATGGTATGCTTTTAAATAAATCTAATAATTGTTGCTGCATTTTTTTACGCTCCTGTGGCGTTAAGTCTTGCTTAGTAGATTTTGCTAAAAGCTGTAAAAGTTCTTTGCTCTCTACCAGTTCTTTTTTAAGTCGCTTACTGTTTCTTAAAATAAGTTTACTTACGTTTTTGGTCATCCCATCGTAAAATTGAGATGCCATATTAAGCTCTTTTAGATAAGGTATTTTTTCTCGGTTTTCATCAAAGAAAATAAGCACATTTTTTACCGCTTCTGCAATCGTATTTTTATCCCAATTTAACCCATAGCCTACCTCATAAATAAAGTCAGATTCCTCTTGTTCTAATTTACCATCTTCCCATACAGTTAAGCAGGCAATATCTAGTAAATATTTCTTTTCAGATTCGCTAAATTTAAGACTCAATAATTCATGAAAACTATGTTCAAAATGGGTTTCATTTAAATCAACATAACTTAAAGATGCAGCTAGAATTTCTAAAAGTTTTTCATCACTCTTTCTGGTTTCTTTAGAATTTAATGCTTGGTAAGCAATGTTTATGGTAACATATTCTAATAGCTCTGCATGCGATTTTATATCAGGATTACCTCTAAGAAATTCCTTAAATATTAGAACGTCTACATATAGTAAAGAGTTAGTAAGGCTGTTGCCAAAAGCACGACTAAAGGCACTCCCGTTAAGATAGATTCTGGAGTCCAATAATTTCTCTAATTGGTCTTCTGTTTTTTTACCAATTAGGATTTTATCCAAGAAGCCAATCTGCCCAAGATTCATCAATTTATAGTATTCAAAAACCATACTGACAAAGTGAGAGAAGTCGGTTTTCTGGGTCTCGAATTTATAAGAAAAATACAGTGCTGTTAATAGATTAATTTTAGCAATTTCATCCTCTGTATAGCTATGCTCAGCCACGGCAAAAGGGGGCGGAGTTAAATGTATTCCGTATACAAATCCATTAGCTAATAAAACCTGATAAAGATGATTTTGGTCAACATACAGCTCTTGCTTTTCTTGGATTAAATGTCCAAATTTTTTAATCCAACCAGTTGCGGATGGGTTCATATTGGTGTTTGATTGCGAAGGTCAAAGTAAGAAAAAATCTACGAGCCTGTCGCTAATTAGTTATCACAGCTTATTTACAATTGTATTTTTTGTTGGGAATACTTTAACATTTAAAACCAAACCCACCCTTTTTAAACCTCGTAGGTAAGGGAAATAATCTTTAAAACATTTGATGATGAAAAAATCAATTAAAAAGGGAGTATTCTTTGGTTCGCTTGCAGTAGCAATGGCTATTGTGGTTGCAGCAGACCATATAGATGCCCCTAACAGTATGGGGACCACGGCAGATATTGCAGATTTCTATGCTTTTGAACCTACAGAAGGTTCTGATAATACCGTATTTATTGTAGACTTACAATCTAACGTAGTAGATGGTTTAGCATACGGTTCTTTTGATGAGGACGTGCTTACAGAAATTAATATTGATTTGGATGGCGATTTGGTAGAAGACCAAGTGATACAAGCCATACCAAGAGACGGTATTATGTACTTTTTTGGTCCCGTAGCACCAACAATCACAGGTATTTCTAGTGAAGTAGCAGTAGATATGCCATTGGGTATGGTAGAAATTTCTGCAGAAACTGCAATTACAGAAACTACTGCAGATGGCGTAAAATTATTCGCTGGGCCCAGACAAGATGCTTTCTTTTTTGACTTTACACAGTACAACCAAGTGGTTATGCCTAGCCCAGAAAACAATAGTGGATTTAATAATCCCGGTACAGATACCTTTGATGGCGCTAATACCATGGCACTAGTGGTAGAGATTCCTAATACAATGTTAGGAACGCCTACAGCGACTAATGTTTTAGGTTTAGAGGTGTACAAAACCTGGGTAACTACAAATAGAAAACAATAATCAACTTAAAAAAAAACAAGATGAAATTATATAGAATAAGCTGTATCGCAGCATGTAGTGCATTATTAGCGTTGAATGTAGCCTGTGATGCTGACGATAATGATACTCCAATGATGGATGATGATATGGTGGGTATGGAAGATGATGGAATGATGGAGGTAGATTTTTCTGGCACATACGCACAAGTAGATTATATGGGGCGTCCTGGCATTAATACGGTTTTAAGTGGCAGCGGCGAACTAAAAGACATGCATAACGCTGCAATCCCTTCAGAAATGCAAGCAACGTTTCAACCGAGCTTTGAAGCGCAGCTAGAAGCATATCATGATGCATATGCAGTTGCCTTGGGTTTAACAGCAGAAGATGTGGATTACGAGCCTAATATTTTAGGTGATATTTTAAATGGACCAGAGAATGATGGATATACAGAAAATCCCGTTAGTGCTACCGTATTGACAAGTGTTCTGGCGGACGACGTTTTAGAAGTAGCACCCAATTTGCCAACAACGTATTTTAACCCAGGAGCTGGTGCACCTGCGTACGAAGGCGCAATTGGTTTAACAGGTAGAACCTTAACAGATGATGTTATTGATGTTTCTTTAATCCTTTTATTTGGTGGTGGTAATGGCGCTAGATTCAACGGTCAAGATGGTTTGCCTTTATTGGTGAGTGATGGCGTGGGTATTACTGCAAATGTTACAACAGAATTTCCTTATCTGGGCAATCCAGAATAGTACTTTGAAAAAGAGAAGAGGAAGCTGCAGAACGGCTTCCTCTTATAAAACTTTACAATTCATCCTAAAACACTAAAAAAATGAAAATACTACTTTCCTTTAGCTTGTTGCTGGTTCTATTCTCTTGCCAAGAGACTACCACATTTGCAACCCAACAAGAAGATTACAATACATATTTGGTACAAAAAGCTCCTAAAACCCATACCAAATATTTTAATACTTGGAATAATAAAATAACCCAAGACAGTTTGCAATTAATGAGTTTAGGCATTGTTGCTGGGGAGTACAATAATTATTTTTCTAAAACCGCAGATGTTGTATACTTAAAAAAAGCAGAACTAGCTTTAGAAAAGGCCTTAGCTGTTACTAACATAGATAAGGCATCTTATGCAAGAGCCTTGGCGCGTAACTACATTTCTCAACATCGTTTTAAAGAAGCATTACAAATGGCGCATTTAGCAGACCGTGTTGGTGGTGGTAAAGAAGAAACCCAAGCCTTATTGTTTGATGTTTATATGGAATTGGGGGAGTACGATTTAGCACAAACCTATTTAGATTCTCTTACCAATATGAGCAGTTTTGGATACTTAATTAGAGCTGCAAAGTGGAATGATTATAAGGGTAATTTGGATACTACCATTACCCTTATGGAAAAAGCTTTAGCCAAGGCAGAATCTAGTAAGAATGCTAACTTACTTTTATGGTCTTATACCAATATAGCAGATTATTATGGGCATGCTGGGCGTATAGAAGATTCTTATCAAAATTATCTTAAAGCATTGCGTTTAGACCCAAACAACGCATACGCCAAAAAAGGTATTGCTTGGATTGTCTTTAGTCATGAAAAAAATGGAGCAGAAGCGTTACGTATTCTAGACGCTATTACTACCAATTACAAGTCTCCAGACTATTTTCTTTTAAAAGCAGAAATCCATGAGTATATGGGGAACATGGATAAAAAAGCGGTAAATCTAGATTATTATTATAACATGGTTAAAAATCCCAATTATGGAGCCATGTACAATGCTTACAATATAGATTTTATGCTAGACCACTTGCAAGAGTATAAAAAGGCATTGGCATTGGCCCAAGAAGAAGTGACAAATAGACCTACTCCAGAGACTTATAATCTTTTGGCAAAAACCTATCTAAAGTTGGGTAAAGAAGAAAAAGCACTGCAGATAACACAAGAGAAAATAGTAGGTAAAACACATGAACCTAGTATTTTACTTACTACAGCTAAAGTATATAAAGCAAATGGAAAATCTACTCAGGTAGAACCGATTAAAAAAGAATTGAAAGAAGCTTCTTATGAACTAGGTCCTGTGATAGCTAAGGAAATTCAGAGTTTATAGTAGTTTTTTTAGGTTGATTGTTTGGTTAGAAGCGCTCAAGTGTGGTACTTGAGCGCTTTTCTTTTTTTATAATGATATAAAATTATCTAGGTCTAAAGTCCAATCATAATTGGAATATTCCACATCAACATCTGCATCTGCCAGAATTAGTTGGTGTTGCTTTAAAATTTCCTTTGTACCAGATTTACCACCAAAATCACCTCTAAACCAAGAAAACAAAGAAGTTACTTTCGCTGTACCATCACTATAGGTGGTTGATTTTTCTAAAAAACGTGCGGTTCCTTTTTTAAATTGTTCTTCTACTTTTTGAGGGGTGTAAATAGCCACTGGAGGGCAATCTTTGGCCCCGCAGTTTAGTGCAAAATGTATACGGTAATCGCGTTTATTTACACGCAATTTGCGCTCAAATTTACCTGGAAACCATTTGCGTACATATCCTAAACCTATTCCCCATTGCGATTTTCTTAAAATACCATGTTCAATAGTTTCAAAAGCTACCGTATGGCCTGCTATAGTAATTTGTTCTTTAGAAAAGAACGCACCCCGGTCATCATAATATTCTGGATGTTCTTTTAAAATTAGTTGTATGTAGGCGTTGTAAATATTTACCCAAAAAGCATACTTCTGAGCATCTGTAACCAAGCTCCTTTGCAAGTCTTCAAAAGAAGCTGCTGCCAGTTTATCTGTGATTTCAGTAGTGGGCGTTTCGTTTTTAATATGTTCTAGCAACTGTTCTGATAATACATTGAATTCTGTAGAAACAAAGTTTTTTTCTTGTAATGGTGCTTTTTTTACCTTACAACAACTAAAAAATAAAAGGCTTAAAACCGCTAATAATCTTATCTTCATCAAAATATGTTTTATCTATTTACGTAAACATGCTATTTTGAGTTTGTCGCTTAAAAAAGCAGATGCTTTCTTAAAACCTACTTAAAAGTATTTCCGTAGGTATTAAAAATTTCTAAATGATTAGTGTTATAATTCCTGCTCATAATGAAGCAGCTAATTTAGCTAACTTACTTCCTCACATCAAGGGCTTAAAACAGTATGAAAGTACGGAAATCATAGTGGTTTTGTCTAAAGATACCCAAGATAAATCTATCCAAGTATGTAGTAGGTATGGCGTGCATTGGTATCAATCTTCGGTTACTGGTAGAGCAGCACAATTAAATCTAGGAGCTTTGCACGCAAAAGGCAAGTATTTGGCTTTTTTACACGCAGATGTATGGCCACCCAGTAGTTTTTTTACGGATATCAAAGAGACGCTAGAAGGTACCTCGGAAGCAGGTTTTTTCTCCTATCAATTTAATAAAAACAGTTTTCTATTAAACATCAATAGTAAGTTCACCAAAAAAGATGGCATTTTTACCGGTGGTGGAGACCAATGCCTGTTTATAAGAGCTTCTGTTTTTAAAAAGTTACATGGGTTTGATGAGAACCAGGTAATTATGGAGGACTTTGAATTCTTTAGAAGAATGAAGCAGCAAAAAATACGCTACACTATTATTCCTAATAACCTTATGGTGTCTGCCAGAAAGTACGAAACGAATTCGTACCTAAAGGTCAATTTATCTAATCTTCTTCTCGTTGTTCTATTTAAAATAGGATACCCTGCGGTAAAGTTGAAACGGTTACATTCTAAATTAATTAGTACGCCTTATGCTGCTAGAAAATAGCTTTTAGCTACGCACAGCGCCTAAAGTATAAAGTTGTTCTAAAGTAGGGCTCTCACTACCGCCAGCAGGTTCTAATGTTATACCAAATGCTTGACTTTCATTAGTGTTATCTAACTCAAATAATTTGGTGTCGTTAGATGCAAAATCATCTAACAGCCCTAAACTTGTTGGCGTTAATGGATTTAGTTTTAAAGACCATACTTGGTAGGTAAAGCCTTCTGGGGGTTCAGGTAGGCCTTGGGCATCTATAACTACTTTTTGCTCTTTTGTATTCCAATACACCTTAGCAAAAGACTCTGGGGCAACAGCTTGTCCGCCTAAGGCAACAACGGCCACGTTTTGGTCTCTTAATTGCTCTAATATGCTGTTAACCTTAGTAGTTGTTTCTTTTTCTACTTCTACCGCGGTTTTTAATTCCTCTTTTTCCGTAGTAGTCACCTCTAAGGTTTCTTTTAATATATTATTTTGTTGGTACAAGTAAAATAAGCCTATAGCCAATGCCACAGAGGCAGCCCAACCCGCATAGCTAAAGAAATTTTGGTTTGTACGTTTCTCTGCTACAGGGGTTATCGGGATTACGTTCTGAGTTTTATTTCGTATAGTAGAAAGTGAATCCTCAGCTAAACCAGGAGACGCAGCTTTACTTAAGGCTAAAATACTAGCTTCTATAGCCAATATTTCTGCTTTAATCTCTGGATACTCTTGCGCGTACCGGTCTATCTGCAAATTTTCTTCTGCAGTGAGTAGCCCAGCAACATATAGTTCCAAAATACCAGACGCTATGTATTCTTGCGTATCCATTATAAATTTAAGTTTTCTCTCAGTTTAGAGATACAACTTCTATTTCTTGTTTTTACCGTCCCAACAGGTATGTTAAGTTCTTCTGCTACTTCTTTTTGGGTATACCCCTTAAAGTATAACAATTCAATTACTTGTAAACACTTTTCTTTTAAGTCTTTTACTAATTTTTTTAGCCCGATAGTATTTGTTCTTTCGTCCATATCTTCTGCACCCTCAACTATACCTACGAAATAATCTAACTGTAGGTTTTTTTTGTCATTTTTGTGCGATTTGGAACGTACTTCATCTATAGCAGTATTCCTGGCTATATTTAATATCCAAGTAAAGAAACGGCCTTTACTTTTATCATAACTATCAGCATTATGCCAAATTTTTATAAAAACATCTTGGCAAAGCTCTTGTGCTCTTTCTGGATTGCGTACAATAGTATTGATAACGCCACAGATATTCTCTGCGTACATTTGATGCAGAGTTTCAAACGCAGTTGCATCTTGCTGTTTAAATTTTAGAATAAGGTTATCTAAGTCTATTGCCATTGCGCTAAAGATAGGTATTGCAACATATTTTTAAGCATAAAACATATTTTAATTGTAAAAGGGAAACATGCACGTTCGCTATAACTTGACTATCAGTAAGCTTAAAAAAAGAAAAGCCATCCTAAGATGACTTTTTGTTTTTAGTATTTAAAAAATGATTTTACTCTTTCAAGGTAACCGTACGTTCAACGGTGTTGAAAGGTCCAGGAATTCCGTTGCCTTCTTGATCTATTAGTTCTAGTTTAATAGTTACTTCTCCTTTGTTTAGACCCTTGATTACATGGGGTGCCCATTCGGTTATCATAAATTCCTGTCCATTAATTGTTGCTTTAACTTTATTACCATCTGCTGATAATGTGGTATTGAGAACAAAAAAGTCTAATAATAAATTTTCTGTATCCTTACCAGAATACTCCCCTTTGGGTCTGCTGTAAATTAGGGTAGGAGCATCTATTTGTATACCTTTAGAATCCTCTGGATTCTCTCCAATTTCTAACTTCTGTACAACTACGGAGTTTTCATTTTTAACAGATTCGTGATAAGACCTGCTTAAGAAAGCAACTAAGTGGTGTACGCCTGCTGGCATTTCTTTAGTAAAAGTAGATTCATAATGCGCAGAGTACGGCTCATTATTTAGTATAAAATGAATATGCTGTCCTTTACCAGAGTTTGCAAGTAAGTTTGCGTTTGGACTGTCTGTTTGTGCTCCAAGTTCGTAATTAGATACAGTAAAGTTAAAATCTACCGGGCCTGCCTCTGCAATCTTACCATCAGAAGGATTCTCCAAGCGCAGTACAGCATCGCTATAAGCAGGAGAATCTTCTAATTTGGATAATGTTATATTTTCTTCTGGAGCTTCGATTTTAACTTCCTCAGCCTCTTTTTTTGCATCATTATAGCCGTCTTCAACTCCTTTCTTAAAGTCTTTACAGCTAAAACTTAAAGCTAATATTGCTCCTAATGGTATTGCGATTAATTTTTTCATCGTCTTTGTCTTTGGTGTTTTCTTAGATTAGCTTAAAAGTAAAAAAATATGCAGCGCTAACCAATTTAATAGTGTAGCAATTTTAACGCTATTCTTATAATAACGAGCTGTTATGATTATTGACTAATCTAAGAACTCCGTAATCACTTGTGTTTGGCTATGCAAGGTTTTGTGTACTGGGCATTTGTCTGCAATTTCTAACATGCGAGCAATTTGTTTTTGGTCTAAATTTCCTGTAAACTTTATAAAACGATGAAACGTATCAATCTTGGCCGTTGGTTCTTCGCAATGTTCACAGTCTACAGCATGTTGTTTGTTGTAAGTGGTGTGGACTTCTATGTTTTCTAAAGGCCAATTTTTACGCTTGGCATACATTTGCACAGTCATTGCTGTACAGGCAGATAAACCAGCAGAAACCAACTCATAAGGAGATGGGCCAAAATTTTGGCCGCCAAAAGAAACTGGCTCATCTGCCACCATAAGGTGGTCACCAACCTTCATTTGTGTGGTAAAACTTGCATCACTATCTAGACTTGCTATTACCTCTTGCTTGCTTTTTAAAGGTGTCTCTGCTTTTATAGTCACGTAGCGTGTGGCCCAATTGGCAATAACATTCCCTACATAGGTTGCGTCTTCTTTATCTGATAATAAATGGTCTGCACCATCTAAGGATATAAAGCTTTTAGGATGATGCGCTGCGGTATAAATTTCTTCTGCATTCTGAATTCCAACAATAGTGTCTTGTGGTGAATGTAGCACCAGTAATGCTTTACGCAGGTCCTGTATATTTTCTTTGGCTGCATTCTGCTCTAAATCTTTTACAAACTGCCGCGTAATCGTAAAATCTCTTCCACTTAAATTTACTACAGCTTTACCATTCCGTTTAATTTCTTCCAAGTTAGATTTAAAAAGATGTTTAACATGTTCTGGATGGCTAGGCGCACCAATGGTGGCTACTGCTGTTACAAAATCCAACTTTGCTGCAGCTTGTAAAACGGCTGCGCCTCCTAAAGAATGCCCAACCAAAAGACTAGGTGCTTTGTAGGTAGCATCTAAAAAATTTGCCGCAGCAATTACATCTTCTACATTACCAGAAAAATTGGTATCCGCAAATTCCCCTTCACTTTCTCCTAATCCAGTAAAATCAAAACGGAGAACACCAAAACCATTCGCGGTAAGGCCTCTGGCAATATTTTTAACTGCTAATAAATTTTTAGTGCAGGTAAAGCAATGCGCAAAGAGGACAAAATTGTGCGGATGCTGGTTTATAGGTAGTTCCAATAGGCCTTTTAATTGTTGACCTTGCTGGTTGGTAAATTTTACTCTGTTTGTCTGCATAGTTTATGGTCTTTTACAGGGCCAAAGTAAAATGGTGGAATAAGCCCTATAGATTAACTTTTAGGTTTCTTTTTAAAGAGACTAGATAGGTCGGGATTATAGAAGATTCCTATCTGTAGTCTATCATAAACTGCATTGGTAAATTGGTTTCTAAGGTAGCCAATTTGCACGCTGCTGTTTTCCGTTACATGTACACCTAAAGCACCGTAAAGGCGGTTTTGTCCAAATAAATCGTCTTGTAGGTTTATAAATAATTCATCATAAAAATTTAAGAAAAAGGTATTGGTCAAGGGGAGGGTAACTTGCAGGCGATAACGTGCTCGGTGTTGCGTGTCCGTAGTGTTATTGGCAAACTCTAAAAAACGTTGTTCTAGACGATACCGGTGTTCAAATAGAAATTCCCACACTTTATTTTTTAAAATGAACTGTTCAAAAATTCGGTGTTCCTTACTATTGGTCTCTCCAGGTAAATCTATAAAACTGGCATCGGTCTCAATATATCCATACCCTAAAGTTGCTATAGCATCCTTATTGATATGGTAATTGGCGCCTGTTCTCAATAAAAGTTGATTAAAATTATCGGTAGTTTCATACAATCGAAATTGCGCTTCGGTATGTAAACTCCACTTTTCAGATAGCTTATTAGTACCAAAATACATGTACCATGCGCCAAACTCTTCCTCCCCAGAAAAGGGCGTAGCAATCTGGGCGTTGCCTTTACTAATAAATAGGAATACAAATAGGGAAAGTAGCAGTAGTTTCTTCATTATAAAGTTTGAATAGTTGTTGCCCACAAGATATAATCTCTTGTTAAAATGCAAAGGCTATTTAACAATACTTAAGCACTCTTTTCAATTTGATGGATGGCAAAAATCAAGCAAGTCCCAAAGTTAATTCAATTTAAAATAAAGGTAAAGCTTGGCGCTAATGTTAAAAATTAACGTAGCAGGATTAGGCTTCAATTTTAGTTTCGCCACTTTAAAAACAGAACCAAAATGAAAACTTTTACCAAACTTATTTTAGTAGTATGTAGTCTGCTTTTGGGTGCCAATTGGGTTACCGCACAGTCTACCAATGCCTCTATTAGAGGAACTATTTTAGATGACGGCAATGCACCTATGATGGGTGTCAATATTCTAGTACAGAATGCCGCAACAGGATTTAGAACCGGAACCATTACAGATATGGACGGTAATTTTGTATTACAACAGCTGCCTTTAGGTGGCCCTTATCGCTTTGAGGCTTCTTATACTGGATTTAAAACGGCGGTAAAAGAGGGGATAGAATTAAACCAAAGTGATGTTGTTGTACTAAAGATTAATTTACAAGAAAGTGTAAATGCGTTAGAAGAGGTAGTATTGACTGGAGAGGGTATCTCTCAACGTATTCAACAAATAGGAGCAGCCACCAAAATTGGTAAAGTACAGATTGCCAATCTCCCAACGGAAGGTAGAAACTTTACAAGGCTTACTAGTTTAAGCCCGTTGCAAGGCGGTGGGTCTCTAAATTTAGGAGGGCAGCGTAGAACTTCTACTAACATTACTATAGATGGGGCAAATGCTAGAAACACCTTAACGGCCGGTGAGGTTGGTCGTGGACCCTACACCTTGTCTCAAGAAGCAGTTAGGGAGTTTGAAGTATCTACCAATGACTACAGTGTTACACAGGGTAGACAAAGTGGAGGAGCCCTAAACGTCGTAACCAAATCTGGTACCAACACTTTTAGTGGTAGTGCTTTCTTTTACCACAGAGCAGATGCTTTACAAAGTAAATATAACATTAGAGGCGAAGACAGAGAAGCAGATTTTTACACCTCTCAATACGGAATTAGTTTGGGCGGACCTATTGTAAAAGACAAATTACATTTTTTTGCTACATATGAGCGTCAAGATGCAGGAGAGCCAATAAGTATTGCAGATATACAGAGTGATGCAGATGCAAATCGTTTAGGGATTTCTCAAGACAATTTAGACCGCTTTTTAAACATTGCTAGGACTAAATACGGTGTGAGTGATGCACAGCAAGTAGGGCAATTTGATAGAGAAACAGAAGCCAATAACTTATTCATTCGCTTGGATTGGCAAATAAATGATAAGCATAGATTAACAGTACGTAATCTGTATAATAAGTGGGAAAGCCCATTTAATACTAGTGATAATTCGGATTTTGAAATAGCGGAATCTTGGTCAGATTTTGAGTCTAAAGAGAATAGCTTTTTGGTGTCTTTACGTTCTAATTTCTCTCCTGCTGTAACTAATGAATTCAAAGTACAATATCAGCATGCAGAACGCGCTTTTGTTCCAAGCAGTCAATTGCCGTCTAGCAATATTCCTAGGGCCATTGTAGAGGTTACTTCGGTACTACCTAATGGCAGTACAAGGTCTAGAGACATTCAATTGGGAGGGCAACGTTTTACGCCAGAAACCAATATGGAAAATCAGCTGCATATTGCAAATGTTACGTATTTAAATACAGGTAAAGTAAACTATACTTTTGGTACAGATAACACCATAACTTACTTGGAAACCTTACTTTCTAACGAGCAAAATGGTCGTTTTTTCTTTGATAGTTTGGATGATTTTGACAATATGAACGCAAGTAGGTATGCCAGAGAGGTACCATTACAGGGTTTACCGTTGGTAGAGCAAACTGTGTTGGATTTATCGCTTTTTGCTGAGGCCGATTTTAATCTTACCAAGGACATAAACCTAAAAGCAGGTTTGCGTTGGGATGCTACTATATTTAATGATGCGGCAGAATTTAATCCTGTGGTTTTTGAAGATTTAGGCATTAGAACGGATGAAACCATAGAAGACTTTGATAACATTCAACCTAGAATTCAACTTACTTGGAATTTAAAAGGAGAGAATACAGATATATTTAAATTAGGGGGAGGGGTATTTACATCTCAACCCCATTATTATGCACAAGTAAATAACATACAAAATAGTGGTACTTTGCTTGGAGCCATAGATGTTACTGGTGCGGCTGTGCCAACCCCAGATTTTGTTGGGTACAGACAAGACCCATCTACTGTTCCTGGTATACCAGCAGGGGAAACACCGTTTTCTACCATCAATGCGGTAAGTCCAGATTTTGAAGTGCCAACCACCTTTAAAGGAAACTTTAGCTATACCCACTTTTTTGATAACGGGCTGTATTTTGGGTTGAATGCCTTATTGAGTCACACTAAAAACAATTACACTTACCAAGAAGCCAACTTAGTAACCAATCCCTATTTTGTAACACCACAAGGTAGAGAGGTTTTTGTGCCTGCCAATACAATTACAGAGGGCGGACAGATTGATTGGACCAATTCTAGAATTTCGGATAGAGTAGGTAGAGCACTATACATGACATCTGACGGAATATTAGACCAAATGGCCTTGGTAGTAGAAGCAGGAGCAGAGATAGGCAAAGATGGTTACATCAATGGCAGCATCACGTTTAACCAAACTAAAGACAATTCTTCTTACAACTGTTGCGTAGCCAATACCTCTACTTTTTTACCTGTAGAAGGTGACCCAAGAGATTTAAATTATGGTTTTTCTGATAACCATTTTGGAACAAAAATGGTACTAAACGGAGCAACTCCTACTTGGAAAGGCTTTAAATTAGGAGTTACAGCCATAGGTTCTGGCGGATCTAGATATTCGTTAATGGTGGATGATAATACCAGTGCTAATGGCGATTTTAACCTTAGGAATGATATTGCTTACATCTTTGATCCTAATGACCCCAATACACCAGAAGCGATAAGAGATGCATATAACCAAGTGTTGGCAGACCCAGATACACCAGAAAATTTCAAGGAATATTTGCGAGAGAATTTTGGGCGTTTTGCAGAGCGTAATGGAGGGGTAAACCCTTTTGCGGCAACTGTAGATATACGTTTGACCAAATCGTTTTCCTTTTTAAATACTCAAAAATTAGAGTTGTCTGCAGATATATTTAACGTTGCCAATCTACTTAATAAGGAATGGGGAGTAAATCACAATTTTGGTAGAACTAGGGAGTTTATGCGTATTAATGGTTTTAATCCAGCCACCAATGCTTACGATTACGGTGTGCAAACAGGAGCAGGGGTAGAGCCAATTGGTGGTACGCCTTGGCGATTACAATTGGGAGCACGTTATTCATTTTAATGTTTAGGAAGATGAAAAGGATTTTAACCTTAGTGATTAGCTGTTGTGCAGCCGCTATATTTGCGCAAACAGACCAACATGTAGTATTAGTTTCCGTTGACGGATTTAGACCAGATTTTTATTTGGAAGCCAAATGGCCATCTCCCAATTTAAAGCAAATGGCAAAAGAAGGTGTGCAGGCTTTAGGGGTAAGAGGAGTCTTTCCCTCTGTAACCTATCCATCTCATACTACCTTAATAACGGGAGCAACACCATTGCATCATGGCGTGTATTACAATGCTCAGTTTGAACCGGAAGGGCAAACCGGAAGATGGTATTGGGAGAGCAATTTAATACAGACCAAAACGCTTTGGAAAGCAGTACAAGAAAAAGGAGGCACAACCGCCTCTTTTTTCTGGCCTGTTAGTGTAGGTGGTGCTATAGATTATAACGTGCCAGAAGTTTGGACGGTAGACCGTAAGGGCCCTTTTTTGGGGGCGAATCGTGCCAATGAAAACCCCAAAGGTTTTCTTGCAGAATTAGAAGAGAAGGCAACAGGTAAGTTAACCTCAGCCAATTTTAATGGCGATTATCTAAATAGAGAAGACAAAACTGGGGATATGGCTGCCTATACGCTAGAGACCTATAAACCCAATTTTATGACGGTTCATTTGATTGCTACAGACCACTTTCAGCATGCAGAAGGAAAGGAAGGTCCAATGGTGTATAAATCTATTGCGGCCGTAGATAGGGCCATTGGTAAAATAATGGAAGCAGCTGAGCGCGCTAAGATTTTAGATAAGACCACTTTTATAATTACTGGTGACCATGGTTTTGTAGATATTCATAGTGCCTTGAGCCCAAACATTTGGCTTAAGGAGATGGGACTACTAGCGGATAGCAAAGAACGCGGCAATTGGAAAGCCGTTTTCCATACCAGTGGAGCCTCAGCTTTTCTAATTTTAAAAGATGCTAAGGATAAAAAGACCTTAGAGCAGGTAAAGAATAAGCTAGATAGTTTACCAGCTAAATATAAAAAGTTGTTTAGAGTGATAGAAAAGGAAGAATTAAATACGGTAGGCGCTAGTAAAGAAGCTGCCTTGGCACTAGCCCCTGTAGAGGGTGTAGCCATGTCTGGTAGTACAGAAGGGAATGTATTAAAACCGCGTAAGGGCGGCACACACGGCTTTTTTCCAGATTTTAAAGCCATAGAAACTGGTTTTGTTGCTTGGGGAGCCCTTACCACAAATGAGAAAACTATAGAAAAAATGAACCTAGAAGATATAGCGCCTTTAATTGCGGAAATGCTGCAATTAGATTTTGAAGCTAAAGATGGCATTGCTTATCCTGGTATATTAAAATAAACGTGGTAGGTATATTAATATACTTTTCTTAAGGTGTTAGCAATTGTTTGACGGGTGGCCCCAATAAGGTCACCCAAATCTTTTTTAGTCAATAAATCAAATAATTGATACTCTTGACCAGAACAATCCAATACTTTTTCTTGAAAATATTCTTTTAAATATAGCACCTTGTCTAAGGCTCCTTTTTCATTGGCCATTTTGATCTTCTTTTCTGCATTACACCATCGGATGATGAGGTAGCCTATAAACCATTCATTCACCTTTTTGTCTTTGGCAATGAGCTCTTTAAAAAAAGCTAAATCATAAACCCGTATTCTAGAATCTACCATAGCTTTAGAAAACTCGTAGAATTGGTCGTTATTTAAGTATTCAAAATTGCCAAAAAAACAGTTGTGCCCTATAACATCATAAATATACTCTTGTCCAGACTCTGTGTAACTGCCGAGCTTTACGGCGCCTTCTACTATTTCATAGGCAAAATTCAGTTTTTTGCAAGCGGTATAAATATGGTTACCCTTGGGTACAATTAGCTCAGTAATTTTACCTTGAGTAGCTATATTTTGTTCCCTTAAATGGTCTGATAAATTAAACTGCAAAAAGTTAGCACTTTTGGCAGCGCGTAGGTTAATCATGCTTCAATTTTTGCCGAAAATACCTCCCTAATTTTAAGTCAGCGTTAGGCAAAGGTTACTTAAAATAGAAAACCCCAATAGGGTTGGGGAAATAGTATAAAAAAAGCCCCCATTTTGGGGGCTTTGTTAGGTTACTTTAAACTAAATGTTTTTACGTCTTTAAAGGGCGATAAATCCAAAGCTTTGATACTGCTTTGGTAGGGTTTCCATTTTTCGTTAAAGAAGGTATTGGTTTTTTCCAAGGCTGATGTTAACTCATCCTCTGCAAATTTTAGCAACTGGCGCTCCGTGCTAGTAATTCCTGTTTGTCTGCTTTGGATATAGCCAGAGGCTGTACCAATTCTGTTCATAACAGTAATTTCTGGATTACGGGTAATACCTTGGCGCTTATCTTCTTTACCAATATATAAAGCTATAACACTATCAATTTCTTTTACAATTTCTGTAGAGGCTTTTATTTGTTCCTTGAACTTTTCTTTATCTAAGTCTTGCATGTCTTTTTTAAAGCTGTTGGCCAAATCTTTACTTTCTACCAATTGCTTTACGGCATCTGCAGCGGTTTGTGTAAAATCCTGTAACTGCTTGGCCGTATTGTAAACTTCATTCACAGAAGCCATATCTACATCCAATCTTGGGTCTGTTTCTACTTTAATCGTGGTTTCGTCCGTGGTTGTTCCATGACTTACCTGTACGCGATAGGTACCTGGCTTAACGGAAACTCCACCACGTTCTCTTTTGCTTTTGCTAATTTTTCTGGAAGGGCGGTCTGGACCTTTCTCGTCCATGTTCCAATATAACCTATGAAAGCCCGCCTTTTCTGGGGTCTTAATTTTTAGCGTACGGATTAATCGGTCACCATCAAAAATATCGAACTGTACAGAATCTTTTTTCTGAACACCCGTCATTTCTTTTTGGGTAGTTGCTGCCTCCTCAGCATCATCCTTTTCTTCTTTTTTTACTGATTTATCCGCTTTTTTGCTGCCTTCCTTTAAGAAATAGGTTAGCATAGCCCCATATTCTCTGTTCTCTGCATTGTACAATGCATCTGCGCCAAATCTGCTACCTGTGGGTTGTTGGTATGCTGCCAAATAGGCGGTTGGACTCTCAAAAAGGGCTACTTCTTTATTTAGAATGCTCATGTCTTTGGCAATAGCTCGTAAAGGTCTAATATCGTCTAAAACCCAAGCGGCTCTACCAAAAGTTCCTATGACCAAATCTTGCTCTCTTGGGTGTATAGCTAAATCCTTTGTGGATACCGTAGGGAAAGATTTACCCCATTTTTGCCATTTTTCACCTGCATTAAAAGACACATACAAACCATCATCCGTACCTAAGAAGACTAAATTTGGATTTTCTGGGTCTTCTATTATAGAAAGCGTATAGCTTTCTACATCGTTACCATCTACAATACGGGTCCATGTTTTACCATAATCCTTAGTTCTATAGGCATAGGGAGTGTAGTTGAAACGTCTATAATCGTTAGCGATTAATAAAGCTTCGCCCTTGTTCTTTTGTGAGGCCTTAATTTGTGGAATCCAACTTCCTTTAGGTAAACCCTTTAGGTTGGCCGTTACTTCTGTCCAAGTTTGTCCGCCGTTTTGCGTGATGTGCACCCGACCATCATCCGTGCCCACCCAAAGCATATCTTTTTCTACCGGTGAAGGTTCTATTACCAATACCGTACAGTGATTTTCTGCACCTGTGGCATCCATGGTTAGACCACCACTTTCACTTTGTTTTTGCTTTTCGGGGTCGTTTGTGGTTAAATCTGGAGAAATTACCCGCCAGGTCAACCCTTTGTCGGTAGACTTATGCACAAACTGACTTCCAAAATAAACCGTGCTATTATCAAATGGGTCCTGACCAATACCGGCATTCCAGTTAAAACGAAGTTTAGTGTCCGCATCTGGTGGTGTTGGTCGCACAATATAATTGTTACCCGTTTTCCAATCGTAACGGCTTACAAATCCTTGTTGGCTCATTGCATAACCATATTGGCTGTTGTCTTTGTCTGGTACCACATCAAACCCATCACCAAACGCAATTTCTTGCCAGTAACTGTTACGTATACCTTGGGCTTTCCAAACGTAAGCAGGTCCTCTCCAAGAACCATTATCTTGCATTCCGCCGTACACGTTATACGGATACTCGTTATCTACGCTGATGTGATAAAACTGTGCTACAGGTAGGTTGCCAATAAAACGCCAGGTTTTACCACCATCTTTAGAAATATTTAAACCACCGTCATTACCATCTATCATAAATTGGCCATTCTCTGGGTGAATGTAAAATGCATGATGGTCTGGGTGTACCCCATTGGCAACACCGTAAGCGGGCATTAAAGAAGTAAAGCTTTTACCACCGTCTTCAGAAACATTTACGTAAGTAAATACAGAGATTAACCGATTTTCGTTTTCTGGGTCTACACGAATATCCGAGTAATAAAAAGGACGGTTGCCAATTTCTTCTTTATCATTGACTTTTTTCCATTTAAAACCGCCATCGATAGACTTGTACAAGGCATTTTTCTTAGCCTCTACCAAGGCATAAACAATGTTTGGTTTGTTCTTTGCTATAGCCAAACCAATACGGCCCAATTCGCCCTTTGGCAAACCATCTTCATCGCTAAGTTTTTTCCAATTTTCTCCACCATCATGGGTCATATACAGGCCACTGCCTTCACCACCAGATTTAAAAAACCAAGGGTCACGCTTATGCTCCCACATAGCCACCAAAATCTTGTTAGGATTACTTGGGTCCATTACCATATCTGCAACCCCAGATTTAGGATTGGTGTATAAAATTTTCTTCCAAGTTTTACCACCATCCGTGGTTTTGTATACCCCTCTTTCTTCATGTATACCCCAAGGAGAACCAATAGCGCCAACATACACGGTATTTGGGTCTGTAGGGTCTATCAAAATACGATGTATGTGCCTTGTTTTCTCAAGACCCATGCTCATCCAACTTTTACCACCATCTAAAGATTTATAGACTCCATAACCACCATTTAAACTGTTTCTAGGGTTACCTTCTCCGGTACCTACCCAAATTACGGATGGGTTGCTTTGTTGTATGGCAACCGCACCAATAGAGGCGGTAAGCTCATGGTCAAAAATAGGTTCCCACTTAATGCCGCCAGAAGTAGATTTCCATAAACCTCCAGATGCGGTACCAACATACATTACATCTGGTTGGTCTGTAACTACATCAATAGTGGTAACACGGCCACTCATTCCAGCGGGGCCAATATTTCTAGGTTTAATGTCTTGGAGTAGCTCCATGGAAAATTCCTGCCCAAAACTTAGACAGCTTACTGCAAAGCACAGTAAAAGAAGAATCGGTTTTTTCATTTTTTAAGGTTTGTCGAATTAGCTATTTTGAGTTAAACGGATGCTAATTTAATCGGCTCCTATTTGGGCCTAGGATATTAGCAATAGTAGTAATAGAACTAGGCGGCATACCTGGGCAAGACAACTTGTCTTTTATCATTTAGCATTGGATTAATTAGTCGCCTAAAGATACCAAAAACAGGCATCGTATATCTTAAAAGCTTGTTAACGCAAATTGAAGCGATAGCGTTCCCTTTTATTTCGATAACGAACCTCAATCTTAAACAAATAATAAATATTTGAATATTGACCTACATCAATGGAAAGCAAGTTTTAAGCTTTTAATTTTGTAGTCTAAATAATTGATAATTAAAAAGAAAAAGAAATATGAAAAATGTATTGTTTGTTTTAACTAGTCATGATGAACTAGGAAATACGGGAGAAAAAACGGGATTTTGGGTAGAAGAGTTTGCTGCTCCTTATTACTTATTAAAAGATAAAGGAGTAAACGTAACCTTAGCCTCACCAAAAGGTGGGCAACCACCAATAGACCCAAAAAGCAATGAACCAGATTTTCAAACTCCTGCTACTAAGCGTTATTTTGAGGATAAAGAAACCATGGATGCCATGGCGAATACACAAAAACTGAACACGGTAAATGCTGCTGATTATGATGCTGTATTTTATCCAGGAGGGCATGGACCGTTATGGGATTTAGCAGAAGACCAAGACAGTGTGCAATTGATAGAAAATTTCTACAATAGTAATAAACCTGTTGCTGCTGTATGCCATGCACCAGCTGTATTTAAAAATGTAAAAGACCAAAACGGAGAACCTTTGGTAAAAGGAAAACAGGTTACTGGATTTACCAATACAGAGGAAGCAGCAGTACAACTTACAGAAGTAGTGCCGTTTTTGGTGGAAGACATGTTGAAAGAAAACGGAGGGGTTTACTCCAAAAAAGAAGATTGGGCTGCTTATGCCCAAGAAGACGGACTTTTGATTACAGGTCAAAACCCAGCTTCATCAGAATTGGTTGCGGAAATGTTGTTAAGGAGATTGAATTAGGAATACCGCAACTGATAGTGAAAAGCGCAGGAATTCCTGCGCTTTTTTTGTGCTTTTCAATTATTATATCCATTTTTAGAAAAAATCAATATTCTCTTCCGTTTTGGATGACTCCCGCAATCACTGGTTATATCTTGCTTTACTCATTTTGTCTGGGGAAGCAATTTTTATATTACCTTTTGTAATTACCCGTATTTTTAGACCAACGGTGATGGCCGCTTTTGAGGTCAATAATGTAGAATTGGGAATATGCTTTTCAATTTATGGTATCGTAGCCATGGTTTCATATCTATTGGGCGGTCCTATTGCAGATAAATATCCTCCTAAAAAATTAATTGCTGTAGCCTTATGCCTTACAGCTTTGGCAGGGTTTGTTTATGCGCAATTTCCAGATTTATGGGTCTTACAATTGCTATATGGTTGGTGGGGTTTTACCACAATCTTTCTATTTTGGGCTCCCATGATAAAAGCCACCCGTGTTTGGGGTGGTGCAAATTCTCAAGGTAAAGCATTTAGTTTTTTAGATGGTGGAAGGGGATTGACCGGAGCACTTTTTGGTTTGCTAGGTGTACTAATTTTTACCTTAGTATTGCCAGAAACTGCGGGTAATGAAAGTGAAGAAGCTAAAAGAGTTGCTTTTGGTCGGGTAATTTATGTGTCTTCTGGTTTAATTCTATTGATTGGATTTTTAGTTTGGAAGTTTATGGAATTGCCAGACCAAAAAGAAACACAAGAAGTAGAGCGCATCTCTTGGCATCAGGTTAAAGAAGTATTACAACTACGGTCGGTTTGGTTGTTGATGCTTATTATTTGCTGTGGTTACGTAGGATACAAAATAACAGATGTAATCAGTCTTTATGCAGAAGAAGTAATGCAGATGGATATGGTACAATCCGCTCAAGTGGGTACTTTTTTGCAATTTCTTAGACCCGCAACAGGTATTGCTTTAGGCCTAATTGTGGACCGCTTTAAAATTACCCTAATTTTAGTCCTAGGATTTATAGTCTGTATGGTTGGGGGACTATTATTTGGTTTAGGTATAATTACTCCAACTACTAGTATTTTGTTTTTTATTTCTGTTTTTATCGTAGGTGTTGGTGTCTATGCGTGTAGAGCATTGTATTTTTCTATTCTAAGAATTGGTAGAATACCCTTAGCATTTACAGGTACTGCCGTTGGTTTAATTTCTTTAATAGGATATACACCAGACATATTTGCTGGTCCTGCGTACGGGTATTTGCTAGATACGTATCCTGGAGCTGTTGGTCATCAATTGGTTTTCTGGATGTTATTTGTTTTTTCTGCTTTAGGTACATTTTTTAGTATTCTGTATCATAGAAAATATAATAGGTAATCAAGGTAAAATCTTGCTTTTTTTAGTGCGATAAGCTTCTTGATTTTACGAAAACCCTTTCGCCCTATAAAACACCAATAAATTGGGATAAGGGATAGGGCACCACATGTACTATAATTACGAAAACTTTGCGTTGCCAGTGATTTAACTAGTACATTAGGGTATGAAAAAATTACTGCTAACGATAACTGCCATTATACTATTAACTGTAAGTTGTAGTAAAAAGCGGGAAGGGGACCCTAAAATCCTTGTATTTTCTAAAACCATGGGCTTTGCGCATAAATCCATTCCGGATGGTATTACTGCATTGCAAAAAATGGGGGCAAAAAATAATTTTAAGGTAGATACGACCACCCAAGCTACTTTGTTTACGGATGAAAATTTAAAACAATATTCGGCAATTGTATTTTTAAGCACCACTAACAATGTGCTAGACCACAAACAAGAAGCTGCCTTTGAACGCTACATACAAGCTGGTGGCGGATTTGTAGGGATACACGCAGCTACAGATACGGAGTACGATTGGGGTTGGTATACCAAACTTGTGGGTGGGCAATTTTTGAGTCACCCAAGAGGTACTCCAGAAGCAGACTTTATCGTAAAAGATACGCAACACCCCGCTACCAATTTTTTCACGGATAGTATCTGGAGAAGAAAAGATGAAATGTATAATTTTAAAAACTTGAATCCTGAGGTTAATGTGCTTTTAACGATTGACGAAAGCACATATGAAGGTGGTAAAAATGGAGACCATCACCCTATGGCTTGGTATCATGAGTTTGATGGTGGCCGAGCATTTTACACGGCAGGAGGGCATACTTCTGAAAGTTTTAAGGAGGAATTTTTCTTAAAACATCTATTAGGAGGTATTACTTATGCCATAGGAGATAACTTAGAATTGGATTATAGTAAGGTGACTACACAGATACCACCAGATACAGACCGTTTTTCCAAAGTTCCACTAGCGGTTGGGCGTTTTTATGAGCCTACGGAGATGACTATTTTACCTAATAATGATGTTTTAATAGCACAAAGGCGAGGAGAAATTTTGTGGTACAATGCAGAAACCAAGGCTGTAAAACAAGTTGCTTTGCTAGATGTGTACCACAAAGCATTAGAGGCACGCGGAGTAAATGCGGAAGAAGGATTAATGGGTTTGCAGAAAGACCCAAATTATGAGGAGAACCATTGGATTTATGTATTTTATTCTCCTACGGGAGACGAATGGGTAAATAGATTATCTCGTTTTAAGTTCATAGAGGGCGAATTTAAAATGGAAACAGAGCAGGTGATTTTAGATGTAGAAAGTCAACGTGAAATTTGTTGCCATACTGGAGGTTCTATTGCTTTTGGACCAGATAACCTTTTGTACTTATCTACAGGAGACAATTCTACACCATTCAATGAAAAAGGGGTTGAGTATACGAATAATGGTTTTGCTCCTTTAAACGATTTACCAGGGAAAGAACAATATGATGCCAGACGCTCTTCTGGTAATACCAATGATTTAAGAGGTAAAATATTACGTATTAAGGTAAACGAAGACGGTACCTATTCCATACCCAAAGGAAATTTATTTCCAGAAGGTACTGATAAAACAAGGCCAGAAATATATACCATGGGGCATAGAAATCCCTACCGTATTTCTGTAGACCCAAAAAAGGGCTACGTGTATTGGGGAGACGTAGGGCCAGATGCACCTAAGGATAATTTTAAAAATAGAGGCCCAAGAGGGTATGATGAGCTTAATCAAGCACGTGGACCTGGTAACTTTGGCTGGCCTTTATTTGTTGGTAATAATTATGCATATTTTGATTATGATTACGCAACAGGGGAGAGTGGACCTCAATTTGACCCCAAAAACCCAATAAATGATTCTAAAAACAATACAGGTCTAAGAGAATTGCCACCGGCGCAGCCTGCATATGTATATTATCCTTATGCAGAAACGACGCAATTTCCGCAAGTAGCGCAAGGTGGAAGAAATGCTATGGCAGGCCCAACGTTTTATTCTGACTTATATGAAAACGGTGGTGGATTACCTACTTACTATAATGGTAAAGTCATAGTTTATGATTGGATTAGAGGATGGATGAAAGCTGTGACGCTTTTTGAAGATGGCTCATTCAATAAAATGGAACCCTTTGCTCCAGAAGTAGAAATTAATAGTTTAATAGACATGGAGCTAGGTCCAGATGGGCGTTTGTATCTATTAGAATATGGTAAAGGCTGGTTTACTGCCAATCCCGATAGTGGCTTATCCTATATAGAATTTAATCCAGGAAATAGAGAGCCGGTCTTAGAAGAATTCACCATTAATACAGATGCAGGAGCGGTACCATTTACCTTAGAAGCTAATGCAAAGGCTTATGATAGGGAAGAAGATGCGCTTACATACCTATGGAAATTTGGCAATGGAACCGAAAAAGAAACTCCAGAAGCCAACATTTCTTATACCTACGAAAATGCTGGTGTTTACAAAATGCATTTGGTGGTAAAAGATGCACAAGGTAAAGAGGTTAGGAGTACAGATAAAACCATTGTAGTAGGGAACCAAAGACCAAAAGTCTCGATTGAACTAACAGATGGGACTACTGAGACGTACCAACCTGGAAAGCCAATAGCCTATAAAGTAACCGTAGATGACCCAGATGGCGAAGTAAAAACGGAAAACGTATATGTTAGTGTGGACTACCAACAAGGGATGGATAAAGTAGATATGAATTTTGGTCACCAGCAAGTTTCCGGAGAAGTAACAGGAAAAGCCTTAACACAATCCTTAGATTGTAAAAGCTGCCATAAAGAAAAAGAAAGTTCTATAGGACCATCCTATCAAGATATCTCTGCTAAGTATACCAAACAAAGAGGTAGTACCAATTATTTAATGACTAAGATAATTGGTGGCGGTTCTGGCGTCTGGGGAGAAGTGCAAATGCCAGCTCATCCAGATGTAAGTCAGTTAGAAGCCAGACAGATAGCAAGCTACATAGAATCGTTGACAGTAGACAAAACTAAAAAAGAAAGCTTACCTTTATCAGGGAAAGTTGTGCCAGAAGACAGAGCAAAAACGGGAGTTTTTATACTTTCTGCCAGCTATACAGACGATGGTAAAGAAAATACCTTGCCTTTAACAGCGACCAATGCTGTAGTATTGCGCAAGAAAGAGTAAACATTCACGAATACTTATCACCCATCAATGCAAAGAGGGTCGGGTAATTGCCCGACCTTCTTCTTTTATTTACTTCAAATTAATTTGGGTTTCTATGAGAATGTGATTTCAACTTCCCATTAAAAGAAATTTTAGATTGCATAACGGTTGTAGTTAAAGCAATATGTAAGTCAATTTACGGTGAGAATGAGTTATAAAATCACTCTAAAAAAAAAAAGGGTGTATGGCTATTACTTAATATTTTTAATTTTCTAATAATCTCTGAAGCCCATAAAATTCAAACCAATAGTAGTTAACGTCCGAATAGTGATTCTTATAATTAGGAGATTGTTAATCATATCTATTACAGCGAACACTTTACTTTTTAAATCTTCTTTAAATCCATAACCTTTTAGGCCACTGTAATTAAATGGAATATTTTTTCTGATTTTTTTCTGCCAATAAAAATGCTGATAAGGCAAATAATATAGCTATACCTCCAAAACAGAAACAGAATATGCTAAAAAGCGATAAGGCATAAATTAGCCAAGTATTAAGTGATTTTTGTTTTTACATAATTGGTTTTAGTTGGTTATTTAGGCGCTTTATTTTGTTTTAAACTCGATTGGTTACGTTAAATATAAACAATGGTAATTTATATAAGAAATCTACTAACGCTTTAGTTAAGAAATTAGTAATTTACTGTTTGAACTAAACTGAAAAAAATGAAGCCTAAAACCTTTTTATGTGTAATGCTGATGTGTATTGTATTTATAGGGTGCAAACGTAAAGAGAAGCAAGTTTCTACAGAATGGAATACTAAAGCTAAAGCAGAACAAAATAAAGTACACAATAAGTTATTAGCCATAGAAAAAGAGCAAGGCTGGGAGCTTTTGTTCGACGGTAAGAGTTTAAACGGTTGGCACTTGTATAACAATGCGGACTCTACAAAATTTGGGGCTTGGCAGGTAAAGGATGGTATGCTGTTTTGCGATGCAAAAAACCAGTCTAAAGTTTGGGGCGATTTAGTGACCGATAAAGCCTATGAAGACTATGAGTTTTCGTTTGATTGGAAAATAGCGGCTAGGGGAAATAGTGGCATTTTTATCAACGTTCAAGAACAGCCAGATATATTAAATACTTATCACTCAGGGCCAGAGTATCAAATGTTAGATACGGACCATATGGACTATGGAACAGAAACTAAGGCACCGGGTTGTTTGTACGGGTTTCAAAAACAAATAAACAAAGTACAAGTAAAAGAAACTTGGCAATGGAATACCTCTACCATAAAGCAGAAAGATGGTAAGGTTGAATTTTATTTAAATGGGATACTTACAGCCAAAGAAGATTTTACAACCAAGTCATGGTCCGCACAAGTGGCAGCCTCTAGGTTTAGTGAATTCCCAGAATTTGGAAAACACACTAAAGGTAAGATAGCATTGCAAAACTGGTATTTTGAGGTGTGGTTTAGGAATATGAAAATTAGAGCTTTATAGTTTTTTGATGAAGTAGCATACATAAAAAAGGTTGCCCGTTTAAGGGCAACCTTTTTACATTGCAACTATAAAAGGATAAAGAATATTATTTGCCTAAATCTTGTTCTAGATATGTTTTAAAAGATTGTACACGATTGCTCATTAAAGCGGCATAATCGTCACCCTTATATCTTTCAAAAGTTTTTTTAGAAATACCAGTAAACCAAGCAGTTTCAGTAAAAGTCACTGCTTCATTACCATTTAAACTACGTTTTATAAAAAAGTTGCCGTTAGATATTTTGTATCGTATGGTATAATATTCGTTCTCTACAATATCTACCAATTCAACCTCAATAATTTCACCAGTTTTAGAAATCATTTGGCATCTTTGATTGCTCTTTACATCTTCCGGACATTTTACCGCAACCACATTATTATCCCAAGAATTAAAAGTAGAAAAATCAGTTATAGCGTTCCATGCATTTTCAGAGCTTGTTTCTAGCACTACAGAAGCTTCAAAACTTTTCTCAGGATTATGTTGTGCCAAGGTTATTATTGGTAGAACAAACAGTACAATTTTAGCTAACATTTTCATAGTATCAGGTTTATCAATTTTTCTCCTGATAAAAATCTAATTTCCGCATTAAAAAAAATGTGTCAACTGACACAATTAGTTTTTAATGACTTTTAGATGGCTGCAATTTTTTTACGTATTCTGTGTAACGTTTCTCTAGAAGTCCCGAGATAAGAGGCAATAATACTTACCGGAACCTTCTGTACCATTTCTGGATTGGTATCAAGCAAATCTATGTAACGTTCTTCTACCGTTAACTTAGATTTTTTATTTGTCTCTAGTACTTTTAAAGAGAGAATTTGCTCAGTAATACTATGCATAAAGTTGGCAATGGTGGTATTCTGTTCTTTTAGAGCATTGTAATCCTTCCTCTTAATTTCGCAATAGAAAACTTTTGTTAGTGCAATACAGCTATCTTGCGTTTGTTTTTGGTTGATAAACTCGTTAAGCATGGTCCAGAAATAGTTTGGACTAATTACATTTAGTGTAACTCGGTCTCCATTTTCCGTATGTGTATAATAATGCAAAAAGCCTTCTGCTATAAAATAGACACTATCTACTCTATCATTCACTTGTAGTAAAGGCTGCCCTTTTTCTAAAGTTTTTGGCTCACAAAAACTTACCAAAAGTTCCAAATTTTCTTCTGATAACACTCCAAACTGCCCCAAATACTCTTTTAGTTTTTGCACGTGTTAAAATTAAACAATTTTGAAGTTTATTAATGCCTTTTGTGTTTTAGTTCTAACTCTTAGAAATCCAAGAGTTATTACAAAAGGGGAGGGGTTCCTAGGGATAAAGTAAACTCGGAGCAATTTTAGCAAGGTGAGCAACAAAGAGCTATGGAGTAGGTATTCTTAAGAGATAAAATAAGTCTGCCCTCCGATGAAAATTACATATTGGTTATTATATACGGTTAAGGATAAGAATAGCCGATTGTAATAACTAAAATCCAAAAATAGTAGGATTCTGGCCAAGATAAGTAGGTCTCCAATTTAATGCAGAAATTTGTTGGTTTTTACCTCAGTTCTTTGTTAGTTTTCAGTGCTTTTTTCTAGTCCACAAAAGTTTCTTTTAATACTGCTTTACATTTCTCAATTTCAGATTTTGTCAGATTTTCAAAAATTCGGATAATTCTGATTTTGTCAACTTTCCGAATCTGGTCGATAGCAATCATTCCTTCCTTTCCGTTGTGTTTTACAGAAACTCTAGTTGGATATTTTTTCAGATTCGTTGTCATTGGTGCAAGAACAATTGTGTTCAAATATTTATTCATTTCATTTGGCGAAATGATAACACAAGGTCTTGTTTTTTTTATTTCACTTCCAATTGTTGGGTCAAGATTTACAAGAACGATTGAATATTGTTTTAAATCCATTCCTCTAGGTTTTCATCATCGAACACATCGTTCATGAGTAATTTGTCGTCTCCGTTCTCGCTCATTTTTTTGAATTCCATTTCCCAATTTTTTCTTGGCAAAGCAATTGGCTTAAGAATTATTTGTCCTTTTTCAAGGATAAGTTCAACCTTGTCTTTAATATTATATTTTTCTAAAATGGTCTTGCTTAAACGAAGTCCTTTTGAATTTCCGATTTTTATTATTGATGTTTCCATAATTTTAAAATGTTATTACAAAGTAAATACATTTTAATGAAAAATCAAAATTCGAATCGTATTAATGCCAACGGTTTTATGTATGGCTCGTTGCGGGAAATCAGCTATGATTTTCCGCCGTAACCGAAAGATAGTAAGTTGCAATGAATTCCGATTAGGAATTCAGCCGCAATGAGCTATACACGTTGTGCCTGTTGCACAAGTTAACGAAAAAACCATATAGGGTAAAGACGATTTTAACGTTGGGGCGTTAACTTTAGGTATGCAGGGAAAAAAGGATTACCAGGAAAAACTGTTTGCGAGCTTCCAATTGAGCGAGCGTATACC
>NZ_SWKK01000013.1 GCF_005144745.1 Flavobacterium sp. ASW18X
CTTCTTTTTTCGACAGGGTGGTTTTTTTGATTCTTCCATAGATTGCTAAATATGATAACTTTTTTAGTCAACCTATTTCAGGACGATGCCTATGGCTTCGTGCCACCTCCCGGTTACGAGTAAGTTACCGAAAAATTTATTTGATTACAGGAGGAAATAAATTTTGAGGTATAGCGGTGGCATGAGCTATACCCGGTGTTAGCCAACGTTTTTATAGGATGGTAATATTCTCGTCAAACCAAATATCCTCGTAATTATCTTGACTCGATAGAAATCTAAATCCTATGTCTAAGGCCAAATATTGGATTATTTCTGGCTTCTGTTCAATTAGATGCTCAGCACACAGCGGTTTAAAGAAATCTGATTTATTGGACCATTCTCCGCTCCATATATACCATCCGCACATATTCCCATGATTAGGATGTCTTAATCCATTTAGTGGGAATTGATTTAAGTCTTTTGAGACTCCAATCATTGATTTTTTGTCAATTGGATTAAAGTGAGACCCAGCTTTTTGGCAGACTCTTTTTTGCAGGTCAATATATTCTTCCCAAGTCATATGCAATTAAAGCTATGGTGGCTAACGTTAAATGTATGGCGAGTTGCGCCCAAAAGAGCGCTTACCACACGGTTGGGAATAAATATAGGCAATTACGGTTGAATTTCCGTCTGGAAATTCGACCGCAATTAGCTATACATCTTGTTATAAATTGCCTGCAGGGCAGAACAAACCCATGGCACGGCAGTAAAATTGATGTCTCAAAATTTTGCCGCATTAATCGTTCCGTCCCCGCCCACCTTGCGTAACCCTTGTGCACTGGCGGCAAAAAGGAAAGTAACAAGCCACAATCTACTTTAAGACCCAAACCTGTGACTTTGGACAGACCTAAGCGATAAAAGAAAGCAGTTTTTTGCTTTTCTGATAAACGTTCGACTAGCGCATTGTTGCGTCCGACTAGCACGCTAAAAGCAAAAAGAGGAAGGTAGCAGACCAAACTCTACTTCTTTAAGTGCGGGTTATTTATAACGCTCCGCATATATTTCCGTAGCGGGAACTTCAAGATACTAAATTTTAATTATTCTTCGTAGCCATTCCGCAGGAATGACTTGTAATTTCATTCCATACAAGGACTTTGCTGCGGAATGGCGGGGTTGCAATTGACCACCGTCTTACAAACACCTTCCTAACCCGCTATGAAATATATGCCTTGTTGTGTGGTCGTTGTTTTTATTTATTATGGTTTTTTTTCCAATTAACCCATTCTGCAACTTCATCATCCAATTCTTCACCTTCAAATCCAAGCTCTAACATAAATTCTCTATATTCCTCTGGTGATTCAGCGACCAATGAAATACTATCAGTCAAGCCTCTTACAAATTCAAAAATATTGTCAGCAATTTCAATAATACTATTATCTAATGTATTTTCTGTCGAAAAAATCTTATCCTTGTATTCACCTTTTGTTCCAACAAAAATACCTTTATTACTCGTTGCTATACAGATGAATCCATTCTCCGCCATCCATGGGTCATTTTCTATTATAGGTTTTGAAAATACATCCTTGTAATTCCAACCATTTAGTTCAATCTCACCCCCTCTTAGATATGGTAAAAAATAAAGACTTGTCGAAGTAGCCTTTTCTGTCCAATCAAAATTTATTGCAAATACCTTAAAAATTGGAGGTAGATTATCAATTAGTGAAAAATATTCTTCATGCTCTTTACCCTTAAATATTTTTGAGATTATAAAATCAAATCCAATCATTGGTATTAATTTCTTTGTTAAATGTTTTATTATCCTGTCAGTCTTATTCCATGACACACAACGGTTTGGCTAAGCGTAGTGCGGAGGCAAGGAAACCTTTCGTTTCCGTCTGTCGACGTAGCTAAAGCTTGTTGTTTTGCTTTTTCTTTTTTTGTTCAAAAGCTAAATCCATAAGATTTAGCGACATTATAAATATACAGAGACCATTCGGTATTGCCCATAAATCCGCATTACGTTTAGGCTTTGTTGTAACACGTTTTTTTATTCCTCCAAGTCTGCTATTTTATAAAACATTGGCAAGTCAAACTCTTTCATATTATCGTTCGTCAGATAATGAAATTGCATTCCCCAACCATTATCGAATGCCAATATTCCGTAATCTTTATTAAACAAAACGGAACCCATTGAATCGGGAATCGGTTCAGTTTCGTATCTGTCAAATTTGAAGGCCGTCTGGATTTTATTACTTTCTTTAAGTTCAAATTCAACTGGGCCAAAGTGTAGCTTATTGGTGCGTTTAACAAAACGAAAATCCATACTTTTAGTTGAGTCCACTAAATTTAAATATTCATAAGCAATTACGTTGTCTCTTTCCTTTGTGGTCAGTCGATATTTATTATTCCTCACTATTGTGTCATAATCATATACAATAAGTTGTCTTGAGTCCGTCTTTATAATTTCTTTATCAGGGGATTCTTTGCAGCTTAAAATGCATATGGTAAGTAGTATGTAAATAAGTTTCTTCAAAATGTGTTACAACAATTGAATATCCGTCATATGACGGATATATCTACTTTATGCTAAAGATAAACATAAATCTTATTCAGAACAGTGACTACTAGAAAAACCGGAAGCTCAGACCTAAATGTAATCAAATAAGAATTTGAGTGTGGTCATAAACTAAACCACCCCAACCCATCTTATTAACTACGTTAAAAGATAAATTAGGGTGGCAATATTAACTAAAAACTAACTACTGATATACGCGTATGTAATCTATAATAAACTCTTGAGGCAGTACACTATCATCAATATCATAGCCGCCAAATTTGCCGCCTATGGCAGAATTTACAATAAGGTAAAAAGGCTGGTCAAAAGGCCAAGTTTCTTTATTTTTTGGGGTGGGATTGAACGTATACAACACCTCCCCATCTACAGAAAAGGCTATTTTTTCTTCGGTCCATTCTGCCTCATACACATGGAAACCTTCTTCTATATTTTCTATTCTAGTTATCTTGGTATTTATTGTTTCGCCATGACTATCGGGTGTGTGTAAACTGGTAAAAACCATATGCGGTTCCCTGCCTACATATTCTAAAATATCTATCTCTCCACATGCCGGCCAACCTACTTCTCTATGGTTGGCACCCAACATCCAAATGGCTGGCCAAATGCCTTTACCTACAGGTAATTTTGCACGGGCTTCTACCCTACCGTACTTAAAATCGAACTTATTCTCTGTAGTTATTCGCGTAGAGGTATAGAGCGAATCTTCTTTTTTAATCTTTATATGCAATTGGCCGTCTACCAACTCATGATTGGTTTTGGTATAGTGTTGGGGTTCATTATTACCCCATCCACATAATTCTGGGCAACCGTCTCCCAATTCAAAATTCCAATAGGTTTCGTCCAAGGTTGTACCGCTAAACTCTTCTGACCAAACCAAGCGTTCTTTGGGGCCAGTACAACTAGCCAATACACCAGTTAATACCAAAACAGGCATCCAATTAAAAAACTTCATAGGTTATTTCTTCTTTTATTGATATACGCGTATATAGTCCACTTCCATGGTAGATTCCGTAAATTCTGCATCTACTTCCCCGCCAAACGTACCGCCCATGGCCACGTTAAGTATCAAGAAAAAATCTTTGTTAAAGGGCAAACTACCATCGTTGCTCACCGTGTGATACACTACCCCATCTACGGCAAATTGAATTTCCGTACTGGTCCATTCTACCTCATAAATATGAAAATCGTCTGATACGCCTGGCACCAAAGTAGACCCCGTTCTGGCATTACCGGCAGAATTATTTTGGTCATGCGTAGAACCAAATATAATATCTTGTTGGTTGCCTACATGTTCCATAATATCAATTTCTCCTGCTGCTGGCCAAGGGTTGGTTTGGTAATCTGCACCTAGCATCCAAATGGCAGGCCATGTACCACCACCTGTTGGCAGTTTTGCCCTAGCCGCTACCCTACCATAGGTAAACTCTTGTAACCCTTCGGTTTTTATTCTTGCAGAGGTATACCCAGATGCAGCGGGGCCTTCTTCGCCAAAATCAAAAAATACTACAATGCGGTTATAGTTAAAATTACCAGCGGCAGAAAAATAAAACGTTAATTCTTCCCACGCATTGTTCACCGTGGTAGTAGCATCGGCTTCATAAAACTCATCTGTATTGGCTGCGTTCTCCAATTTAACTCGCACTACCGCACCTATCTTGGGCGACCATGTTTTTAGTTTGATGTTTTTATTGACGGATAAATCTATTGGTGTGCTTACTTCATAAAAACTTCCTGCAAAGAAAGCTGCACCAGGATTTTTGGTGAATTGTACCACATTGCCCGAAGCATTCCCATTTGTATCTGGATTGGTTACAACCGTAGCGCTGGCACCTTCAAAATCGGTAAATTCCGGAGCCGTTCCTTCAAAATCCGAGACGGTTTGCGTTACGGTTCCTGCATCATCGGCAACCGCTACATCATCAAAATAATAGACCTCCGCACCGGTACTACCCGTTGCTCTAGCTGTTATCTGTAATACATCATTGGCTACTCGTACATTTTCAGTAGCATCTGTGTAGGATTGCAATTCGTTATTTCCCCAACCATTATCTCCCGTACCTAAGTCATACGTCCAATTAACTGGATTGGGCGCTCCGTCTACATCAAACTCATCTGACCAAACCAAGGTATCATATTGGGTTTCTAGCATTTCGCTACCCGTATCTGTCATCGTTTCGGGTACAAAAACCGCATACCAAGCCAGCGGGTCGTCTCCGTTAAAGGGTTGACTAATACCGCGTACCGCCAAACGGTTTTCTGATAACTCCAAAATTTGATATTGCCCAGGAATCACAGCCCAGTAACTTAAAAAACTACTACCCACATCCAAGGTTTGTGTACCATCCGTATTCTCTATTACCGCATAATTGGTGGTAAAGGGCACTTGATCCGTAATATCCCTACACTCGTCCGCAAATTGTTGGGGCGTAGCATCTGGGAAAAAACGGTTTACCTCTGTCCAGTTGATAAATACTAGATTATCCGCTCCAGCATCTAAAGAATAGGTATAATTATCGTTGCCATCGTGCTCAAAAGTTAAGACATCATCATACAAACAACTGTTTAATTGATTAGGGCCTGCACTAAAAAACTCAGGAAAATCATTAGTTAAAGGGCCTACACCAAAGTGCCCGCCAACGGTCCGGTCCCATACCCATCTTTTACTGCTAGCCGTAGAACCATCACCACCTGCCAATAATCCTAAAGTTGCTTCAGCTATTTTTAAGCGCACATTTAAATCTACCAGCACTGTAACGCTAGAACTTAATCCGCCACGGCCAAAAGCTACAGCGGTTATTGGTTGTTGGTACTCCCCTGAACGGGTATATCTAAAGCTTGCCGTCTCCCCTGCCGAAACCACACTTGGTTCTGCTCCTGGATTAAAAAATACATGATAATACAGGGCATTTTCCGCGGTTGGCGTAACCGTAACAAAGCCAGACTGGTCTTCTGCTACATTAGTGGTCAATACCAAATTTGTAGGCGTTACCAAGGCTTGTAATTCTGGTTCTTCTTCTTGGCAAGCCAATACCAAGCAAAGCAAGCCCAAAAGGTAACTTAATGTTTTTATGCTTTTCATAGTGATGTGTTTCTACTAGTTATGAAAATAAATGTTGTCCACATAAAGGGTCATGGCCCCAGAAGGGTTACCGGATAGAATTAACTGAGAAATCTTATCCCTATTGGTAAGTCCTGTAAAATCGGATAAGGGTATATCTAAACTTAACCATTGGTTCTGCGCAGGATTTGCAACAACTATTTCGTGCTCCGTATCATCCCCACCATCAAAGCCACCATCAGCGCCAAAGTCAACTAGTTTAATGCGAATTTCCGTAGCATCTGCCGTCCAAACGTCTAAATGAAAATGGGTCATACTAGTTGCATCTATCTGGTTGGCAATCGTTTCAATCCCTACAAAATTGAGGTTGCTATATTTTTTTGTGGCATTACCTGCAACCATTACATCCTCAAAATCTGCTTGAGACCAATCTGTACGCCACGTATCTACCGTTACATCCGTATACGCATCGCTATACAATGAAATTACATTGGAAGAAGCTACTGTTGGCGTAGGTGCCGCTGCTGTAGGTTCCGTGCTAGCCGCTGCTGCGGAATAGAAATAGATGTTATCTAAAAATAGCGTTGAAGCACCGGTTGGGTTGCCCGAATAAATGAGTTGTGCTATGTTGGATTTGCTAGTTAATCCCGTGAAATCCGATAAGGGAATATCCAAACTAATCCATTCGTTCTGTGCGGGATTCGCAATAACTATTTCGTGCTCTGTATCATCTCCGCCATCAAAGCCACCATCAGCGCCAAAATCAACTAATTTAACACGGATTTCCGTGGCATCTGCCGTCCAAACATCTGTACGAAAATGCGTCATGCCAGTAACATCTATTTGGTTTGCTACCGTTTCTATACCCACAAAACTGAGGTTGCTGTATTTTTTTGTCGCGTTACCTGAAACCATCACATCTTCAAAATCTGCTTGCGACCAATCTGTACGCCACGTATCTACCGTTACATCCGTATAGGCATCGCTAAATAAGGAAATTACCGATGCTGCATCTTCATTTGGCGTTGGTGCAGCCATCATAGGCTCTGCAGTACCACCAGTGTTACCGCCACCTGTACCTAGCATAATATCATCAAAGTAAAAAGCCTCGTCACTGCCTGCGGAACCAAAATCTGGGAACAGGATTACACGGTCATAACTAATATTGGTATCAAAGGCTGCCGCCGAAGTTAAATCGAACGCCAACTCTTCCCAGGCCATTGCCGTTGTAGTGGTTGCGGTAACCTCTACAAAAACAGAAGGGTTGCCATTGTTATCTGGCGTAGACGAAGTATCTTCTATCTTAAATAAAATTGGTGTCCCCGCACGTGGAGACCATACTTTTACTAAAGCCGTTGTACCAGATGTAAAATCTATTGCCCCCTCTAATTGTAAGCTAGCTCCCGCCCAGACTTGCGCCCCTGCGGTTTTGGTAATTTCTACCACATTGGCGCTAGTATTGATACCAGACATATCTGGATTTGAAATTACGGCAGCTGGAATTGGTCCAAAATCTGCCGCTCCAAACCCTACCCATTCATACGCCAAACCTGCTTCAAAATCTAGTGGTAATTGCGGCAATGCTGCAGCAGCCGTTACTTGGCTAATAGTGTCAAAATAATACTCCGCTCCATCACCAGCATTACCAAAATCAAAAAACAAGACTACTTTCTGTAGTTCTGTTGTAGTATCTATCCCTCCGAAGTCGAATACTAAATTTTCCCAAGCATTGGCAGTAGTTGTAACTGCATCTAGTTCTGCAAATACGTCTGGATTTGTTGCATTCTCTAATTTTAAACGCACCGTAGCTCCACTTTTTGGAGACCAAACGCTTACTTGGAACGTGGTACTTTGGGTTAAATCTATAGGGGCACCCAACGTTAAGAATGTACCAGCCCATACTTCTGCGCCTTCGGGTTTCACCAACTGACCTACTTTGGCCGATGTATTGATACCGGAAGCGTCTGGGTTATCTATTACCCCAGCACCTGCATTACCAAAACTCTCGAACGCGTAGTTTATCGTAGCCGATTCAAAATCTATAGGTAATACAATTGGGTCTGTGGCCCCTGCAATACTAACCGTTTCCGTAGCTTCTATGGTTGCGGCACCTGCACCTCTGGCTACCACTTTTATAGTGTAATCGCCTATTTCTGCATAAGTATGCTCCGCAGATTCGCCATCCATAATTGTTGTGGGCTCCGCACCATCTTCTTCATCGCCAAAATACACATCATATACCGTGGCATTTTCCGCTGTTGGAGTCACCGTTACCATAAACGGATTGGTAGTAGATACCGCTACCGCAATGGCCAGTTCTGTGGGTGGTGTAAAGGAAATGGTAACCACGCGGCTCAGTTCACTAGTTAATCCGGTAGCACCTATGGCAACTACCCGTAAAGTGTATTCGCCCTCTGCGTAAACATGACTAATAGTTTCACCCGGACTTACCGTAGTAGGCGTTTCGTCTGTGACATCTCCAAAATATACTTCAAAAGAAGAAGCACCTTCTGCCGTTGGTGTTACGGAAACTGTACCCGTATCGTCATTGGCAATATCAAACACCGCATTTACTTTAGTTGGTGCGGAAACCTCTTGTAAAACAAAAGAAGTCTCGTCTGTTTGTTCGCAGGCTACAATACCTGCTACTAAAACAAATAGGGTTATTATTCTGTTTATGGTTTTCATGCTGTTCAGTTTTAGTTTTATTAATATCCTGGGTTTTGTGCCCATCGGTTACCTGCTAATTCAATTTCTATGGATGGAATAGGAAATACTTCGTGCTTACCACTTGTAAAGCCATCTATGGCAGTTGCTGCTCTGCCCGTACGCACCAAATCAAAGAAATGGTGCCCCTCTCCCACTAGTTCTAATCGTCTATCCAAATAAATAGCTTCTAGTAAATCTGGACCTGTTACCGTTATGGGGTCTAAGCCTGCCCGCTCACGTACCTCATTTAAATAGCCTTGTGCCCTGCCCTCATCTATGCCGCCACGTTGCAATGCTTCTGCCGCCATTAGCAATACATCTGCATAGCGTATAGCCCTATAATTATTCGGGTTGGTTAGGTTGGCATCACCTGTGTTCAAATCGCCTTGGCGAGCCAAATACTTTCTATTGTAGTAACCGGTATGTTCAAAGCCCTCTACAAAACTTACATCGCTATTGGCCGCTGCCCAAGCCTCTATATCTAATATGGCCACATCTCTACGCAAGTCTGCTGGGTCAAACAAATTATAAACCTCCGCTGTGGGTACATTAAAGCTAAAACCTGACTCAAACACCGGTCCTGAGTAATTACGGATACCATTAAAGCCAACAGCAACATTACCCTCGCTACATTGCAAACAACCAAAACCAGCTCCTTCTACATCTGTGTACTGTACCTCAAAGACGGATTCTACATTGTTTTCAAAATCATTCTCAAACAACTGGTCGTACGTTTCTAAAAGGCTGTAATTATTCGTATTAATTAATGTCTCTAAGGCAGTAGCCGCTTCTGTAAATTTATCCTGATACAAGTACACCTTACCCAATAAAGCCAAGGCAGCTCCTTGTGTGGCACGGCCTACTTGTGTTTGCGTGGCAGGTAAGGTTTCGCTTGCAAATATTAAATCTTGTTCAATTTGAGCGTAAACCTCCGCTTTAGGCGTGCGCTCTACTTCGTTTTGGGCACCAAATAATAATCTTTGGTCTACCGCTAAAGGCACGTCTCCAAACCATTTTACCAATTCAAAATAATAGTAGGCACGCAGAAAAGTTGCTTCGGCCAATACAATGTCTTTGTTGGCAAAATCGGTCTTATCTTTAAATTCCAATATGTAGTTTGCCCTATTAACCCCAGCGAACATCCAGCTCCAAATGTCTCGTAATTGCTGATTTACAGGCGTATGCACCATATCATCTATTTCCTGTATTCCAGGTACATCTGTTGCGCTCTCGCCACCTGCCAAGGTGTTGTTAGAAGCTATTTCTCCCAGCATAACGTTGATGTAGGTAGACTGTAAAATATCATATGCCGCAATAAGTGCGCTTTCATAATCCTCTTCTGAATTAAAGAAGTTCTCGGAATCTTCATCAAAAGAATCTACCTCTATAAAGTCGTCCGTACATGCCAGAGACAAAAACAATAGGCACAGCAAACTGTAAAAACTTAGGCTCGATTTCATCTGTATTTTATATTGATTTTTCATGCGATTAAAAGTTGAGATTGACACCTAATAAAAATGTACGTGGCACGGGATAAAATCCTTGGTCTATACCGGCGCCAATTGGCGAGCCCGAAGAGGCACTTGGATCGTACCCGCGGTATTCCGTAAAGGTGAAAATATTGTTCGCAGATACGTACAAGCGTAATTTATCTGCCCCAAAACGGTCCATAAACGCCTGTGGAAAGGTATACCCTACCTGAGCATTTTGTAAGCGTACAAAAGAACCATCTTCGACAAAATAATCTGAAAATAAGGTGTTGGAAGTTGCTCCTGTGGTTAGTCTAGGCGTAGTATTAGACGTACCTTCACCTACCCATCTATCTATAGCATAAACCGATTTATTTACTAATGGTTGATTGCGCTCGTAATTACGTACAATATCATTACCTACCGAAGCGAAAGCGTAGGCTCCAAAATCAAATTGTTTGTAGTTGATAGAAAGGTTAAAGCCCATTGTAGCATCCGGAATTGGGTTTCCAATATCTACCCTATCATTAGCATCGATGATTCCGTCATTATTTTGGTCTACGAATCTAATATCGCCAGGAGCGGCATTGGGCTGTGTGGCATGCGCGGATACCTCATCAACATTTTGAAATATCCCATCTGTTTCTAGACCGTAAAAATAACCGATAGGTTTACCCGCTTTCATACGGGCAGGTGGGTCTTGACCAATACCAAAAGAACCGCCTTGTAAAAAACCGGCTTCATTGTTCACCTCGGTCACTTCATTATTTAAAAAAGTAACGTTGTAATTTAGGTCGATAGAAAAATCTTCTTGGCGTACAGGACTATACCCAATAGCGAATTCAAACCCTGAGTTTTCTACCGTACCACCGTTTACTACGGGCGCTTGGGCTCCTGGAGCACTGGCTCCTAATATACCCGAAACCTGAGGTTGTAACAACAACCCTTCTGTGGTCTTTTTAAAGTAATCTGCCGTAATATCCACGCGGCTATCTAACAACCGTAGGTCTACCCCAATATCTAGGGTCTTCTGTTCTTCCCATTGAATTTCTGGATTAGAAAGCACCCCTACCGCTTGGCCAAAAACCAATTGCCCATCAAAAACATAAGCACCTTCTCCATTAAGAATAGACCTAAAGGCATTACCCGGAATACGGTCGTTTCCTAGAATACCATAACTACCCCTAAATTTCAGGAAGTTTACAAATGCATTGTTGGCTAAGAAATTTTCTTCGGAAACTATCCACCCCAAAGAACCCGAAGGAAAATACCCAAACCGATTCTCAGGTCCAAATTTGGTAGAACCATCTCTTCTTAATACACCAGAAAATAAATATTTGCCTTTGTAATCATACTGTACACGGGTAAAGTAAGACAATAAGCGTTCATCAAACTTGCCGCTGAGGCCGCTATCCTTTAATCCGTTCTGCAAGTCTACCGCATTGGCAATATCTGCTTCCGCGAAATTTACAGGCGACTCAAAAAAGCCTTGCGTACCCCCAGAAAACTGGCCCTTGGTCACAAAAACCGACGAACCTAAGGTAAACTGAACTTTATGGTCTTGGTTAAAAGTGTTGCTATACGTGATGTAATTATCCCAGGTGTAATCTTTAAAAATATCCTTATTTACCGTCAACGTATTTCTGCCTGTATTGTTGAACACTTTACCCGCGCCATAAAAGATGGTTGGCGTAAAGAAACGGCCTTGTACTTCCGCATAGTTGAATTGAATACTAGAATTGGCAGACAAGTTATCCCAAAAATCATACGCTAATCCTATCTTACCACTTATACGGTCTACATCTGTACTATTAAAGGAATTTTCTATTTGGGCAAGCGGATTTATTACTTCATTGCCTAAACCTTCTGCAAGTGTAAAAGCCCCATTAGCATCCCTAACCGCAAAGGTAGGCGCATTGTTCAAAGCATTAAACAGCACAGAACCAATACCATTTTCTGAAAGGGTTTTGCGCTCGGTTCCCGTGTAAATTAAATTGGTTGTCAACTTAAGATTTTCTAGTAAATCCGTGTCGTAATTTAAACGTGTGGTATACCGTTTAAAATTGGCCTTGCTACCGCCAACAATACCGTCTTGGGTTAATAGCGAAGCCCCAAAAGAATATCTGGATTTTTCGCTACCACCATTTACCGTAAGGTTATGATTGAATATGGGTGCATTTTGAAAAACCTCGTTCTGCCAATCGGTTCCCGTACCCAAATTACTAAGGTCTGTAAAAGGTATTGCGCTACCACCAGCGGCAAAAGCTTCGTTCACCAACAACGCATATTCTGTTGCATTCAACACCGGAATTTTGCGTGATGTTTGTTGAAAACCTCCGTAAGCATCATAACTAAATTTTAAGGGCGAATTTTTACTACCCGTTTTTGTGGTAATCAATACCACCCCATTGGCCGCCCTCACGCCGTAAATACCAGCTGTAGCATCTTTTAAAACGTTGATGCTTTCTATGTCACCAGGATTTAAAACACTTAAATCTTCAATTACGTTACCATCCACAAGAATTAAAGGACGGTTGTCACCATTTGTAGAAATACCCCTAATTCTAATATTACTACCACTACCAGGAGACCCTGATTCTGCCGTAATATTTACCCCAGCAACTTGTCCTTGTAGTGCTTGTTCTATCCTAGTTGGGTTTAGTTCTTCTATAGTCTCTGAACCCACAACGGCTACCGCTCCTGTAATTTCTTTCTTTACCTGTGTACCATAACCTATAACTACTACCTCATCTAATGCCGCCACATCTGGCTGTAGGTTAATTGCAAGGTTTGTTTGCCCCGTATACCTTACCTCTTTAGTTACAAAACTGATGTACGAAAAGACTAGGACATCATTTTCATTGACATTGGCAAGTACAAATTTTCCATCAAAATCCGTAGTGGTTCCAGTATTGCTATTCTTTATAACAACATTTACACCAGGTAAAGGTTCTTGGGTTTCGGAATCAAGTACAGTTCCGGTTACCGTAGTGCTCTGTGCCATTAAAAAATGGCCCATACAGAGAAATACTAAAATACGTATGCAGTTTTTCATTTTTAGAACAGTTTGCAGTCCTAAAATTAGAAAGCCTTTTTACGAATTTGATAATTTACACCTATACAAATAAGCTACATTCGCAATTTTAACACCTCTTAATTATGTTATACATAATTTTTAATTGATAAGCCCTTTAAAAATGGGCATCTTAAGAGTTACCTAAATAAGCGTATTAAATACACTAAAAACACCCATGTATGGGTAATGTAGTGGTGAATTTTGAGTTTGTAGGGGTTTTAGATATTTAGGATGTATTCGGTAAGGTTGGCATCATGCTCTAAATTCATCTTTTTACGCAAACGATACCGTTTTACCTCTACACTTTTTATGGAAATATTTAGCAACGGTGCTATCTCTTTGGAGGTTAAGTTAAGACGGAGGTAGGCACAAAGGCGCAAATCGTTAGCAGTGAGTTCGGGATGCTTTTCTTTAATCTTCTTCAAGAATTTTTTATCGGCATTATTAAAAGCTTCTTCGAACAGTTTCCAATCGTCTTCATTGTTGATGTTCTTATCTATTAAACGAATTACCGATTTTACTTGAGTGGGATTTTCAGCGTTTGCCAAACGATTTTTTAGCACATTCAAGAATTCGTTCTTCTTGATCATGCTCATGGTAGCTACTGCCAATTCTCTGTTTTTGGCGTCAATTTCTTGCTTAAGCTTCTCATTCGTCAGTTGTACTAATTTTCGTTTTGCTTTGTTTTTTTTGCGCTTTTCTTCTAGCGCATTCTGCTTCAGTAGTTTTTCTTGTTGCTTTTTATAATAGGCCCTGTAGGTTCTATGTATAAATGTTCCTAAGATTAAAAGCGTAAAAAAGTAAAAGACCATCGCTGCATAGGACCAATACCACGGCCTTTGGATAACAAACGGAATTTGCAAGGTATTTTCTGTCAACGTATCCCCAACCTTAGCGCGTACTTGCAATGTGTAGGTGCCAAACGGTAAATTTTCAAAAGAAACCTGTGACTCGTTTGTCCATTTACTCCAATCTGTATGGAAATTTTCTAATTTATATTGATAAAATACTTCTGTGTATTTATCATAATTAGGAACCGTATACGCAAACCGAAGCTTATTGTCTTTATAAGGCACAATTATAGTGGAGTCTAGTGCTAAAGGGTTTGCATTAGCATCAAAATATTCTCGCCATGCTGATTTAAAGTTAATCTTATATTCTACAGGCTTAACCGCAGCTAGGTCTAATACCACGTATCCATTGGAAGTACCCAGTAAATACTCATTTTTCTTAGTAGACCTAATGTTTTCAAATCCAGAAACGCCCAAATTTTTACGTAAGGTGGTGGCAATAGGTATTGTTTGGAGTTTGTATTCGTTGTTAATTTTGCCAGGTTCCACGTACATGATAGATTGGTCTCCCAACCGCCAGATACGCTCTTGTTGGTCGTCTTCTAGAACAATGCTTAGATTGGTATTTTTGGTTTCTTGAAATATACGGGTCAACGTAGTGTCCAATACAAAAGGCTCTGGTCCATTGGTAATCGTAAATACCCCGTTATTGGTAGCATAACGCAACTGGTTATCAAACTTAAAAATACTACTACCATACCCCATTTGTTCTTGGTGGTATAATTGGGTGACATTAGTAAGCGCAGCATCTAATTGCAATTTAAAAACGCCTTTATATTCGTGATTTACCCAAAGTGTTTTTGGATTTACGAATGCCAAAAAACGGCTAGAAATATCAAAACCATCTAACTTACGCTCAAAAGACCATTCGCCATTTACTTTTCTTAAAATTGCCAATCCCGTATAATTTCCTTGTATGAGCACATCTTCATTTTCTGGAATAGCCTTTACGAGCCAAGTACCCGGAATGGATGCAACTTGTTGGGCTGTAGAATTGGTAATCAAAAATGTTCCTTTATGGTGCCCACAAAACAATTGATCCTGTAATACTTGCAAAGACCATACTTGACCTTCGGTATTTGGAATCAACCTAAAATCTGTACCACCCTTAACCCCATTCTCGGCTACATATAATCCCTGATTGGTTCCTAAATAAAGTTGGTTGTTAAACCATATAGAGGTGTATACTACCCCAATTTCCCCTTCTTTATCTATATATTCTTTAAAAAACGAATTCCTGTTAATAATGCTTATCCCCTTATCGTGCCCTACCCAAATATTTCCCTTACTGTCTTCTGTTAGGGATAATACCGTATTGTCTTGTAAACCTTGTTTGATGCTAATTTGTTTTACAAAGTGGCCTTGACTGTTAAGCTGCAGCAACCCATTGGCTATAGTGCCCAATAAAATACCACCATCTTTTAAACGGTAACTGCAATAGATAGAGACAGGCCCTAAAAACGAAAAAGGGTTTTCTAAACCCTTTGCAGTACCATCTGCGCCAAAAACAACACGTTCGCCATTATCCAAGATAGCTTGCTTACTACCATCTTTCTCAATAAAGCTCACTACTGCTTGTTTACCAATGACATTTTCAGGAATCAGCAATTTAGAACCCGACTTGTTCCAAACATACAAACCTTTATTTTTAACTTGATAATACAAACCATCTGCAAGTTCAAATATTGCCGCACGGTTTACCTCTGCAGGTATTTCTTCTATAGATTCCTTGTCCGGATTAAAAAGTAAAATTCTTGAGAAGGATTGAAACAATACCAAATCATCTACCACTTGAATATTCCAAAACTCTTCATCTTCTAGTAAGGAATCCTCTAGAAGTTTAGTTAAAGAGGTATAGATTAATGCACCCTGTTCATTACGCTCCCAATAGCCAAACTCCATATAACAACCCGCATATAAACGTTTGCCATCAAAAGCCAAACTCCGAATTACCGAACCATTGGGAGTACCATATTTAGACCAGCGCTCCCCATCAAAAGAAAGTATACTATGGTTGTTGGCTAAATACATATAGCCATTATCCCCTTCTTCTATAGCCCAGTTCTGGTTCTCACCATCATAAGTTAAAGGTGAAATTACCTGTATAGGAGCGCTTTCTTGCCCCTGCGTAAAACAACATAGCAATAAAAATAATACCAGATAAAATCTTTTCATAGCTTTTGGTAGTGGTATAAAGATAAGGCAACAATTAAAAATTGAGCGGTTATAGTTTAAGCCTAACAAAAAAGCCATACCGATTTCTCAGTATGGCTTTTTGTTATTTGATAAAACCCGTTTTATTTAAAACCGATTTCTTTTAATCCTTCATGGCTAATCTTAATAACCTCTAGTGGTTTTTTGTCCCAGGTCATATCTTGCTCTACAAAATAACCTTCCATTCCAGATTTGTCTTTTTGGGCAAGAATTCGTTTAAAATCGATATGGCCTTCCCCAACAGGAGCAAATTTACCTTCATCGTCCATATCCTTCACGTGCCATAGTTTAAACCTACCTGGGTATTTATCAAAATACGCCAAGGGGTCCGCACCTGCTTTGGTTACCCAGTATAAATCCATCTGGAAATTCACGTATTTTGGGTCGGTATTTTCTAATAAATAATCTATTAAAATACTACCATCTTCACCTTTCATAAATTCAAAATCATGATTATGATAAAGTAATTGAACACCCGCGGCATCGGCTTTTTTACCTAATTCGTTTAAAATTTTTAAAAGCTCTTCTTTAGTACCCTTCATACCCATTTTCATGGTCTCTTGATCAAAAGTAAACATGCCCATAGGAGGTATAGGAACCACTACGTATGTAAAACCTGCGGCTTTGGCATCTGCTAATTGCTGGTCTGCATTATCTAGGGTGATGGAACTTTGGTGAGAACTCAAAGGTTTAAGACCTAATCGCTGTAACGAATCTTTAAATGCTGCTGGTTGCATACCATAATACATACCATTGTCATAACCTGCTGCTTCTACGTAAGCATATCCGGTTTCTGAAACAGTTTTTAAGGTTTCAATTGGTGCCTTGCCCATATCGTCCCTAACCGTATAGAGGGCCAAACCGCCAAACTTACCATCAGCACAAGAAAGAAACACGAGAACCATTGCTAAAATGGCTGTTCCTTTTTTTAATTGTTTAGTCATTGTATCAGTTTTAGTTGTACTAAAAATAGTATAAAAGTTAGGAATTAATTATAGAATTAATGTAATAAAAAACCCGTCTTACTGACGGGCTTTTTTAATTCTTAGCTTAGCGGATTCCCTTTTAAGCGCTTTTCAATTTTCTTTTTTTTCTCAGTTAACCGTTTCATTAGATCCATTAACTCAGAATCCTTGGTCTCCTTGTATATTTCGTTTATATCTAATATTAATTGTTTTGCTTCTCTAGAAGCCTCAACACGGTCGCTCGTAGACATATGACTCAACGTCCTGTTCTCAAACTCCGTAGCCTTTTCCAATAATTCTGCAGTCATTTTTCTATAAAATTACGCTCGCACCTCTTTGTAAACCAAAGCTTTACATAAATTTTTCTTATGCAGCTATAAGTTATTGATTTGTATATAACAATTCAATATTAAAAAGAGGGATTTTAAATGTTAAAAAAATAATTTTCCGAATATAAGGAATATAGCCGTATCTACTATCCCAAATATTACATAAATTATTTAAAGGATATTAACAACAATAATATTATAGCTTACAAACCTGCTGCGGTTGAGTCTTTTAGCTGTAATACCGCTTGCAATTGCAGCACCTGCTCTTCTAATCTTCTGTTCTCTATTTTTAACTCGTTTACGCTTTTAGCAAAGTCCGTTACGGAGATGTAATTTTCTCTTTGCATCAGTTTTGTTGCAATGCTATAAAGGGTAAAAACAAAACTAATTACTACTGCAGAAAAAAGCCCATACAACAATAGTTTTTCTTTTTTATACTTAGGCTTCGTAGTTGTTACGCCTATCGTTTTCCTTTTGTCTGTATTGCGTACTACTCCTAAATGGTCAATAAAGTTATCCCATTTTTCTTCTTCTTGGATAAATAATTGAGTAAAGCCTCCTTGATCTAAAAATTCTTGAGTCGCCGCTTTTGCTGAAAGCATAAACACTTTAGCCCCGTTGCCGCTCATCGTATCTATCAAATCAGGGTCATACGTCTGTATTTCTAGAATTAATTGTTGGGCAAAGGAAAGGCTGTAATTGGGGTGTAAAAACTCATTGTAGAGGTAATCTACTTCAAAAAAGTCATCTCTAAAGAGGGCGTACCTTAGGAACTTATCTTTAAGTTCTGCCTTAAAAAATTCACTCATTCCCAGTTAGTTGTTCTCCGCCCTAAAATAAAATCTTTATTTGGGCTAAACAAAATAAAAGCACCAATAAAAATTGATGCTTATGTGTTTGTAAAGTAAATGTTAGTTATACAATTTCTGCACTTAAACCTGCTTGCAATAAACGGGTACAACGGGGTTTTAAATCGTTATACTCTCCAGTTTTTACTGTGCATTTACCTTTGTAATGTACTATTAAAGAACATTGTTCTGCTTGTTCAGGGGTATGCTCACAAACAGAAATTAACGTATTAATTACATGGTCAAAGGTGTTTACATCATCATTAAATAAGACAATCTCGTTCTGATTGCTTATTTCTTCTTCTACTAATAGTTCTTCTGAATATTGTTCTTGTGCTCCCATGACATTTAGCATCTGTTTCTAAAATACATATTTTGCCGCTACCCAATTATTCTTTTCAAGATTTTTTTCAAATTGTAAACCAAATTCGATACATTTTGCGGATATCATTTCTAAATCCTCTAAATAGAAGCCACTTAAAAATAATACCCCGTCCTTTTTTAAGCAAGAAACGTATGTTTCAATATCTTTTAAAAGAATATTACGGTTAATATTCGCCAAGATAACATCAAACTTAGTTTCACCTAAAAGTGAGGCGTCTCCCTCTTTAACTTCAATGTGGTGGCAATTGTTACGTTCTACATTTTCTAAGCTGTTTACGTAACACCAATTATCTATATCTATTGCTTCTAAAGTAGTAGCACCGCATTTTTCTGCAAGGATGGCTAGAACGCCAGTACCACAACCCATATCTAAAACTGATTTACCTTTAAAATCATTCTCTAGAATATGGCTTAACATCATAAATGTAGTTTCATGATGTCCTGTTCCAAAACTCATTTTTGGTTCTATTACAATATCATAAGTTACATTTTGTTGCTCATGAAATGGTGCACGCACCAAGCATTTATCTTGAACTAGGATGGGTTTGAAACTTTTTTCCCATTCTGCATTCCAGTTTTGCTGCACTACAGTCTTACTAGTCCAAGATATTTGATGTTCTTTGGTTGTAAACAGGTAGATTTCTTCCATAGCTTGCAAATTGAAAAGGTCTTTCTGCACATAGGCTATCAACCCTTCATCATTCTCCACAAAACTTTCAAAACCTAACTCTCCTAACTCCGCTATCAGAATATCAGAGGCAGGTTGCACTGGCGAAATCTTAAAATCTAATTCTAAATATTCCAATTTAAATGGCGTTCACAATTGCTATAAAATCATCACTCTTTAAAGATGCCCCACCAATTAAACCACCATCTACGTCTGGTTTAGAAAAGATGTCTTTTGCATTGGCTGGTTTTACACTACCGCCATAAAGAATAGTAACATTTTCTGCTACGGTTGGCGTTACAGCATCTGCAATAGTTTTACGAATAAAAGCGTGCATTTCTTGTGCTTGCTCTGGTGAAGCAGTTTCGCCTGTACCAATGGCCCAAACAGGCTCATACGCTAAAATTATTTTACTCCATTGCTCCGGCGCTAAGCCAAATAACACGTTTTTTAATTGGCTTGCCACTACCTCAAAATGTTTCTCTGTTTTGCGGTCTTCTAATTCTTCGCCAAAACAAAAAATAACTTTCATATTTTTAGCCAAGGCAGTTTCTACTTTTTTAAGCAATAGTGCATCGTCTTCACCAAAAATAGAACGCCTTTCTGAGTGCCCCAGAATAACTGTATCTACACCAATATTTAGCAACATATCTGCAGAAATCTCGCCGGTAAAAGCTCCATTAGACTCAAAATGCATGTTTTGCGCTGCCACCTGTATATCACTAGCATCTAACGCTTTTACTGCACTAGCTAAGTTAACAAAGGTTGGCGCTACAATTACTTCTGCTTTTGTATCTGGTAATTTAGCAGCTAATTCTGACAAAAGTGTTTCTGTCTCTGCTAAGTTTTTATTCATTTTCCAGTTACCTGCCACTATCTGGGTTCTCATAATTTCTATTTTAAGTTTAATGATTCTATGTCGTTATAATGTACTTTTTCTGTAATGGTCCCTTTTTCTAAGACCAAAATTCCTGGATTGGAACGCACTATTGTTTTTAAGGTAGTTTGATCGGTAAAGTAAAAATCAAATTTCAAATTATACTCTTTAACTATTGCCGCGGCTTGTTCACTATTAGAAGCAGACATCCCTATCACTTTATATCCTTTTTTAGCTGCTCTATCCGTAATCTTTTTTACTGCTGTAAAAGCCTCTAATTCTGCTTTTGCCAAATCATAAGAGATTACCATTACCAATTTGGGTTCTTCTAGCAATGAAGCTGCATAATCTACACCCTCTTGCTCTATAGTAAAATCATGTATTGGAGGTTCATAACCTTTCTGAATTTCTTCTGTCTCTACCCCAACAAACTCGCCCTCTACAGTAGGATAATCGCCATTGGTAACATAACTTTTTTCGATGCCATTTTCATTAAACGTCCACGTGTATTCATACAAGGGTTCTGGTGCCCCTTCAGAAATACTCATACCTTCCATAATATTAGCCCCTATCTTATAAGGTCTAAAGTCTTTAGAGGGTAAATGATTTAATACATGGTAACAAAATAGTATACAAGACAAGGTGGCTAAACCAACCGCCCACCAGTCTTTTTTTTCTGGTAGAATAGGTTGAATGTACTTTATACCCTTGAGTAGCACTAAAATGAGTACTAATAAAACGACATCCTTAGTAAAAGACTCCCACGGAGTTAATTTTATTGCATCTCCAAAGCACCCACAATCTGTTACTTTATTAAAGTATGCAGAGTAAAAGGTTAAAAATGTAAAGAACACAATCATGGCCAGCAAACTCCAAATGGTAAATTTAGGCTTAAAACCAATTAAAAGCATTACACCTAAAAGCACCTCTACAATAACTACGAAAATAGAGATTGCCAGTGCATAAGGTTCAAAGTAAGGCATGTTTAAAACGCCTACACTAAAATATTCTTCTAATTTAAAAGAGAAACCTACAGGGTCATTTAGCTTTATCAATCCACTAATGATAAAAAGCACCCCGACAAAAATTCTACTAAATCCTACTAAAAACTTCATTATTCCGCCGTTAAATGTATCATTGCAAATACTGCATAATTTAGCATGTCTTGATAGTTTGCAGCAATGCCTTCACTCACTAAAGTTTTTCCTTGATTGTCTTCTATTTGCTTTACCCTTAGTAATTTTTGCAAGATTAAATCTGTTAAGGAACTTACCCGCATGTCTCTCCAAGCCTCTCCATAATCATGATTTTTATTTTCCATTAAAGTTTTGCAAACAGTTACCTGTTCATCATACAACTTTAGCGCCTCCTCTGGATTCAAATCTGGTTGACTTGCTATGCCTTTTTGTATTTGAATTAAAGCCATAATGGCATAGTTTATAATACCTATAAACTCTGACTGTTCCCCTTCATCTACTTTACGAATCTCTTGCTCTTGCAAACTTCTGATACGCTGTGCTTTTATAAAAATTTGGTCGGTTAAAGATGGTAAACGGAGTATACGCCATGCCGTACCATAGTCTTGTGTTTTCTTTATATACAACTCCCTACAGTTATGTATCACTGCATCATATTGCTCTGAAGTCTTCTGCATGTATCTGCTATTTTATGTAATTTAAGCCCAGTTTTTACTATCCAAGCACTACAAAAGTCAAAGATAACGAAACACAGCAAAGCGATTAATATTTATGACCATAAACTGCAAAGGCAACCTGATAGATTTAACCACCCCTAAAGTGATGGGAATATTAAATCTTACGCCCGACTCTTTTTTTGATGGAGGACGGTATAACGCTATGGAAAATGCTCTAGAACAAACTGAAAAAATGCTACAAGATGGAGCCACTTTTATAGACGTAGGGGCTTATAGCTCTAGACCAGATGCCAAGGACGTAAGTGAAACTTTGGAATTACAACGATTAATACCTGTAGTTGAGCAATTAATGACCCATTTTCCTAAAATCATCCTTTCTATAGATACCTTTAGAGCAAAAGTTGCTGCAGCGGCATTGGATGCTGGGGCAGCGTTAATAAATGATATTTCTGCCGGTCAATTGGACGATAACATGCTGCCTACAATAGCAGACTATCAAGTGCCATACATAGCCATGCATATGCGCGGCACACCACAAACCATGAAAACCTTAACGCATTACAACGCACTAACTAAAGAGGTGGTCATTTACTTTTCAGAAGTGTTACAAAAAGCTCAAGCACTTTCTATTAAAGATGTAATTCTAGACCCTGGTTTTGGTTTTGCAAAAACACGAGAACAAAATTTTGAATTGTTAGCTCAACTGCACAGACTAAGTGCATTAAAACGACCAATTTTGGCAGGTATAAGCAGAAAGTCTATGATTTACAAAACCTTAGATACGTCTCCAGAGGCAGCCTTGAACGGCACAACTGCTTTGCACATGCGTTGCTTAGCACAGGGAGCAAAAATTTTACGTGTACACGATGTAAAAGAAGCTATGGAATGTGTAAAATTGCATACCGAAGTAGAAAACTACCTATAGTGGTTTCCTAAGCAAGATTTTTTAAATTTACACAAACACGGCACGATTGGAATTTCTAAATTTTCTAGAATTTAAGATTACCGACCTCATAGATATTATTCTTGTGGCCGTTTTACTGTACTATGTTTACAAGCTTGTAAAAGGGACCGTTGCCATAAACATTTTTATTGGTATTGTTATAGTATGGGCCCTTTGGAAACTTACAGAACTGTTGCAAATGCAGATGATTAGTAGCATTGTAGGTGGCTTCATGAATATAGGATTAATAGCACTTATCATCGTTTTTCAGCAAGAGATAAGAAAGTTTTTGCTTTTAATAGGTTCTACCAATTTTGCATCTAAACGTAGTTTTGTTCGGCATTTTAAATTTTTAAAGCAAGAAGCCCTACCTACAGAGGTTAATGTTGATGCTATTTTAGACGCTTGTAAAAACATGGGTATAAGTAAAACAGGTGCCCTCTTAGTCATAGAACGTAACAACAGCCTAGACTTTATTAAAAGTACAGGTGATAAGATGAATATTGAAGTCACCCAACCTATATTAGAAAGTATTTTTTACAAAAACAGTCCACTACATGATGGCGCTGCTATTGTACAAGAAAATTATATTACCGCTACACGTGTTATCTTACCCGTGAGCAACGAACGAAGCATTCCTTTGCGTTTTGGATTAAGACACCGAGCTGCTATTGGCATTACAGAAAAAACAGATGCCATCTGCTTAGTTGTCAGTGAGGAGACAGGGATGATCTCTTACATTAAAAATGGCGAATTTATACTATACAAAAGTATAGAGGAGTTATCTGAAATGATCAAAAAGGACTTAGTTTAATGAAGTGTAAAAATTGTTTAGACCAACTAAGAACAGATTATAGTTTTTGCCCTAACTGCGGTGCAAAAGTGATTCGAAACCGAATTACCATGAGGAATTTATGGTACGATTTTACTGAACGCTTCTTTAATCTAGACAACACTTTTATACGCACATTTACCAGCCTTTTTACCGACCCAAAAGATGTTATTCTTGGTTATATAAAAGGTACCCGTAAAAAGTACATGAATCCAATCAGCTATTTTATGATAGCCGTAACCCTTGGAGGATTATTCTTCTTTTTACAGAATAAGTTTTTTCCAAATGCCATGAGCTACCAATTTGAACTTTTGGAAAAACAACAAGAAGGACCTGCTGGTATTTTTGTAACAGATTCTGTGGTAAAATGGCAGAAAATCTTAGCAGAATACCAAAGTATTTTTTACATGCTCATGATTCCAATCATATCTCTAATTTCCAGATTAGTTTTTATTAATAGAAAAGAATTAAATCTAAGCGAGCATTTTGTGTTAAACCTCTATGGCTACTCACAAATTAGCATCATTGTAAACTTACTTTACATTGCGTTTATTTGGAATTCCAAAGCTGTGTATTATATTGGAACGTATGCAGTTATTGTAGGCTATATAGGATACTATTCCTATATTCTAAAACAAGTTTTTGAACTCAACCGGAAACAACTACTCATAAAGATAATGTTCTTCCTTGGCATAGGTTTTGCACTTTATCTGGTAATTATCGTAGCAATTGCAATTTATCTATTTGCGTTTACAGACACCTTTAAAAATTTGTCTCAGACAGCTTCTTTGGCCATGAACTGGGCCTCATAAAGGTCTCTATAATACCCTTGTTTGTCTAATAGTTCTTGGTGGGTACCCATCTCTATAATTTTACCAGCATCCATTACAATTATTTTATCCGCCTTTTTAATAGTAGCTAAGCGATGCGCAATAATGATAGATGTTCTTCCTTCGGTAATTTTATTGGTAGCCTCTTGTATCAACTGTTCCGTATAGGTATCTACAGAAGACGTGGCCTCGTCCAAAATTAATATGCTTGGATTACTTACATAGGCACGTAAAAATGCAATTAATTGGCGCTGCCCACTAGATAACATGGTTCCACGTTCTTTAACATTATACTCATATCCGCCAGGTAATTCATTAATAAATTGGTGTACTCCTATATCCTTAGCAGCCTTTTCTATTTTATCCAGAGTTACTTTATCATCCCTTAATGCAATGTTGTTTTTAATGGTATCCGCAAAAAGGAAGACATCTTGTAATACGATAGCAATATGCGACCGCAGAGAACTCAACGTAAAATCTTTTATGTCTCTATTATCTATTGAAATTTTACCTGCATTAATTTCGTAAAAACGATTTAGCAAATTGATAATAGTAGACTTCCCAGCACCCGTAGCACCTACAATTGCAACGGTTTCTCCTGCTTTTACATCAAAAGAAATACCATGTAAGACTTCTTCATTGGGCACGTAACCAAAATGTACCTTGTCAAAAGAAATAGCACCTTTAACCTTCGTTACTTCCGCAATCCCATTATCTGCAATATGGCTATCGGTATCTAATATTTTAAAAACACGGTTGGCTGCAACCATACCCATTTGTAGCGTATTAAATTTATCTGCTATTTGCCTTAGTGGCCTAAATAGCAAGTCCATCAAAAAGAAGAAAGCAAAGATGGAACCCGTATCTCCTAAAGTTGCACTTTCTACGCGTTGTACCACACCAAAATATACCACCAGACCAATACCTACGGAATACGATATCTCTGCTACAGGAAAAAAGATAGAGTTATACCATACCGTTTTTAGCCAAGCGTTTTGATGTTTTTCATTTATAGCTCTAAATTTTTCCTTTTCTATAGCTTCACGATTAAACAATTGCACAATCTTCATTCCTGCCAAGCGTTCTTGCACAAAAGAATTGAGGTTAGATACTTGAGCTCTTACTTCTATAAAAGCTACTTTCATCGCTTTTTGAAATAGGCGTGTTGCCACTAGAATAACAGGCATTATTGCAAAGACAATTAGTGCCAGGCGCCAATTCATATAAATCATTACTCCCGCTGCGGTAAGCATCTTTAATAAATCTGCGACTATAACAAAAAAACCTTGGCTAAATATTTCTCCTATTCGTTGCATATCTGCAACCGCTCTAGTTACCAACAAACCAATAGAAGAGGTATCAAAATAGGTCATTTTAAAAGCCATCATTTTTTGAAATAGCTTTATTCTTAAATCTTTAATTACAGATTCTCCTAGTAAATTAGCGTAGTAATTAAATGCTAATTGGCAAATAACTTGCCCCAACAAAACAGCTACCATTAGCAAAACCAATTGCACTAACAAGGCTTGGTCAGTATTTGGCAAGGCATCATTAACCACTTGTTTTACCAATACTGGGGTACAAATTGCAAAAGCTGATAACAATATAGCTGTTATAGCTACCACCCAAAATATACCTCTATAAGGTTGGGTATAGGCAAAAACCCGTTTAAACAAACGAACATCAAATGCTTTACCTGCTTCTTTTTCTTTACTCATGGATTTTTAATTCTGGATACACTACCCTTGTTAAATATAATCCTTTGGCGGGCACAGATACGCCTGCCACTCCCCTATTTTTACTAGCCAATACCCGTGGTATATCATCTGCTGGGCGCTTGCCTAGCCCAATTTCTAAAAGTGTCCCTACCACCGCGCGTACCATATTTCTTAAAAATCGGTCTGCGGTTATGGTAAAAACTAGCTTATCTTCTCTTTGTTCCCAAACCGCATCGCGAACATCGCAAAAAAATGTTTTTACATCCGTATGGGATTTAGAAAAACACTCAAAATCTTTCTTTCCTATAAGCTGTTTTGCTGCAATATTCATAGCTACCACATTCAAAGGCAATGTTACCTGGTGTGCACTATCTTGGTAAAAAGGACTTTTCTCTTGCACCACCCAATATTCATAACTACGTTCTGTGGCATCGAATCTGGCATGGCTATCTATTGGAACTTCAAACAAATCTTTAACTGCTATATCTGTTGGCAAGTAGGCATTCAATCGGTAAATTAACTTATCTAAAAGTAACGGTTCTGTTACATCAAAATGTGCATACATTTGTTTTGCATGCACTCCCGCATCCGTTCTTCCTGCACCTACAACCTCAATTTTTTGACGGGTTAGCAAACTCAATCCTTCTTCCAACACTTGCTGCACGGTTACTGCATTTGGTTGTTTTTGCCAACCGTGATATGCTGCCCCATGATATGAAAACTCGATAAAATACCTCAAGAAATTCAATTTAAGCGTTAAAGATACTTTAATCCTTTGGCTCTGTCCTAACCCCTAGAATTTTTAGCATATTTTTAGCGCATGACAAAAATTTTATTGCTTTCTGATACCCATAGCCATATAGATGATACTATTTTAAAATACGCAAAACAAGCAGACGAAATTTGGCATGCTGGGGATATTGGTGATTTAGCCGTTACCGATGCTCTTGCAGCGCTAAAACCTATACGCGGTGTTCATGGCAATATAGACAACCATGTGATACAAAAAGAGTTTCCGGAACATAATCGTTTTATGTGCGAGGGTGTAGATGTGTGGATTACTCATATTGGGGGGTATCCTAACAAATACAACATCAGGGTAAGGGAAGAATTACAAGCAAATCCGCCAAAACTTTTTATTTGCGGCCATTCTCATATTCTTAAAGTGATGTACGATAAAAAACTAGAATTACTACATATGAATCCCGGGGCGTGTGGCAAACATGGATTTCACCAAGTAAGAACCATGCTTCGTTTTACTATAGACAAAGACAACATAAGTAATTTAGAAGCTATAGAATTAGGAAAAAAATAGCTGTTAAGCATTGATAAAGTAACATCAAACTAAAAATAAACTCTCACCTAAAAACATTCGCACATGAAGCATAATTATGCATTTTCTATCTCACTAGCACTATCCTTTGTATTCCTCTCTTGCCAAGAGAACAACCCTAAAAAATCAGAATCGGTCAAGGCCACGACCGTATCTACACAAAAACCACCATACAATCCCGAAAACCCTAAATTGGCTTTACAAGCTGTTGCTGAAGCCCATGGAGGTTGGAATAATTTGTGGCTTAAGAAAGACGTACAGTTTACCTATAATTATGAAATTCCCTCAGAAAATAGAGCAGATGTATCTACAGAACGTTATATTTTTGACAATGAAATTTCTTACGGTAAATATAACCGTCATCAGATAAACATAATCCCTAAACAAGAAGGAGCGGTAGTCCATTTGTTTAATGGCGATAGCACTACGGTTACCTTGAACAAAACAGTATTAAAGGACCCAAAAATCATAGCATTTTCTGGCTTTATAAGACGTGCTAATTATTTTTGGTTTACTATGCCTTATAAGTTAAATAATCCAGGAACTATAATTTCTCACCAAGGAAAGGAACCTTATAACTCCATTAATTATGATGTTTTTAAAGTAACATACGACCCCAAATTGACAGGAAAAATCAAGAATGACATTTACATTATATACGTTAATCCAGAAACTCATTTAATAGACCGCTTTAAATTCTCTTTACCCTTTGCAGGTATTACAGAACCCGTAATCCTTACTAATTACAGTTATGAACAAATAGACGGGCAATGGATTGCTACGCACAGAGATTATTTTATGCCCAATACGGATGGAGGGTATGCGGATGAACCTACTTTTATACAAACGTTAAGCGCTATAAGCTTTAATAATGGCTACACTATAGAAAACATCATTCAATAATAAAAAAAGGCCCTTGTTTAAAACAGGGGCCTCACGCACTAATACTACTAAGATGTTAGGTCTAACGTAAACGATCCACAGATTTTACAAGATCTTCATCCTTTTTGATGGCCCTGTTGGCCAAGACCAGAAAAACGATAGAAAATACAGGAATCAGCATCCCAATACCCTTCTCAGAAACCGCCGTTTCTCCGGATAAGTTTAGCGATCGGTAAACGAAAAATCCTAGTAAAAAAAGATTCAATACTAAGTTCAAACGATTTACAACAAATTGATTTTGTCGTTTTTTGAACAACAATATAGCTACGGCAGCTAAAACAGCTACGCCATAAAATACACTAGAAATAAGAACATCTTGCTGTGCAAACACTTCCCCATTTTCTGTTTCTACCCAAAGGTTTACAAAAAACGGCACCACTGCAGAAAGTAGAATCACTACTACTAAATAAAGTGTTTGTATGCGTTGAATCATTCTTAGTTTTTATAGGCTTACAAAATTACATCTCTTTTTGACAAATAACAGGAGTTCTTAAAATTTATTTTGTATACTTGCAATGTTATTTAGTTAGAACACTTGCCCAGGGAATACTTTCCCAACCGTAAAAGCAACTAAACGTTTTACCACAAACAATCATATTCAAGTTTAATTTATTGATTATTTAATGTTCGAGATTTCCGACTTAAAGGCAAAGAAACTTCCTGAACTACAGGAAATTGCTAAAGAATTGAATGTTCCTAAGTTCAAGTCGCTAAAAAAATTAGATTTAGTATATCAGATACTAGATTTACAGGCCGCTAACCCTGCCGCAGTAAAAGAAAGTACTGTGATAGAAACAGAGGAAAAGCCAAAAAGAGCTAGAAGGCCTAGAGCCCCAAAAAAAGAAATAGCGCAAAAAGAAGAAACTCCTGCTACTAAGGAAGACAGTAAGGAAAAGGATACTAAAACCGAAAAACCTGCTGCTAAAACCGCAGAAAAGCAAGAGGCTCCTGCTAAGGAGAATACCAGACAACACAAAGGCAATAATAAGCCTCAGAATAATAACAACAGAAGAAACAACAATCAGAATAACAATAACCAAAGAAACCATCAAGATAAGCGCAACAGCAATTTTGATAAGGACTTAAAAAACCGTTATAAGGAACCAGAATTTGAGTTCGATAGCATTATTGAAAGCGAAGGTGTTCTAGATATTATGCAAGACGGTTATGGCTTTTTGCGCTCTTCTGATTACAATTATCTTTCTTCACCAGACGATATTTATGTTTCTCAAAGTCAGATTCGTTTATTCGGTTTAAAAACCGGCGATACGGTATTAGGTAATATTAGACCTCCTAAAGAAGGAGAAAAATATTTCCCTTTAATTAAAGTAAATAAAATTAATGGGCTAGACCCGCAAGTGGTTCGTGACCGTGTTTCTTTTGAACACCTTACACCGCTCTTTCCTAAGGAAAAATTCAATATTGCAGACAAGCAGAGCACCATCTCTACTCGTGTAATGGATTTGTTTTCACCAATTGGTAAAGGACAACGTGGTATGATAGTATCCCAACCAAAGACGGGTAAGACTATGTTACTGAAAGATATTGCCAATGCAATTGCAGCAAATCATCCAGAGGTATACCAAATTATTCTTTTAATAGATGAACGCCCAGAAGAAGTTACAGATATGCAACGTAACGTGCGGGGTGAAGTTGTCGCTTCTACTTTTGATAAAGAAGCAACAGAACACGTACGCGTTGCAAATATAGTCCTAGAAAAAGCCAAGAGATTAGTAGAGTGCGGCCATGACGTAGTTATCTTGTTAGATTCCATTACCCGTTTAGCAAGAGCTTATAACACCGTACAACCTGCTTCTGGCAAGGTATTAAGTGGTGGTGTAGATGCTAATGCACTACATAAACCTAAACGTTTCTTTGGTGCAGCACGTAATATAGAAAATGGCGGTTCTTTATCCATTATTGCAACGGCTCTTACAGAAACTGGCTCTAAAATGGACGAGGTTATATTTGAAGAGTTTAAAGGTACTGGTAATATGGAATTACAGTTAGATAGAAGAATATCTAATAGAAGAATATTCCCTGCTATTGACCTTATTTCTTCTTCTACAAGAAGAGACGATATATTGTTAGATGACAATACCATTCAACGTATGTGGATTTTAAGAAAATATCTTGCAGATATGAACCCTGTAGAAGCTATGGAGTTTATGGAGCAGCGTATTAAACAAACTAAGAACAACGACGAGTTTCTACTCACCATGAATGAGTAGTTACTTGTATAAGAATATGATTGTGAACCCCTTTGAATAATTTCAAAGGGGTTTTTTAATGCCATTTTATGAAGAATTCATTTATATTTACAACCGTTCCCCATTAATACTAATCACATTTACAACCTATGAAAACAACACGCAAACACCTAAATGGCGGTTTAACTACTACATGGGGCACCCTGTTTTTAGCTATGCTATTTGTAGCAAGCTGCGCAGAAACTCCCAAAAAAGAAAAAACTCCGGAACAAGAAAAGATTACCGAACAAGAACCCACTACCAAAATGGTATCTGCCCCTAAACAAATTATAAGTATAGAAGAAGCAGACCAACTTTTTACTAATTATACTGAACGCCGAGCCAATGCCATTTTAAAAATGGAATTAGCAGAACAAGCTGCGGAAGAAAAAGAATTTGTACCCACACGTTTTGTAACGTTTGATATTAATGTACTAAAGGAGTATATAGCCTTTGTAGAACAAGAAGGAAATAAAGCAGGCACACAAGTAGATAGCTTAAGAATTTACTTGGGTAATTATGGTAAAAACAAAGAGAGTTGGAAAAAGAAAAAAAGAAACACCGTATTTTTTGTGCCAGCAGCTAAAACAGCAGAAGGTTATGGTGGCATTTTTATAAATGATGAAGGAAAAGCAATGCTTATCCGTGATTATTTAGCAACCGAGCAAGATACCCCACAACAAAAAGCATCGTTATTGCCAACTTTTACTCCTACACCACCACAAAACCAAAGTTTAATTTTAAATGTTGGTGAAGGTGGACCGCCGCCAAGACCTGATTTTCAGTAATCACCAAAAATGCTACAAGAAATAACCACAATTATTAAGGGTCACTATAGTATTATAATTTACTTGGTGACTCTTATCATAAGTTTAATTACCTACAGAAAATATTTTGATACTGTTTTAAAATATTTTCCAATGCTTATTGCTTATACTTTTCTTAATGAACTATTAGGTTATTTTATTAGATACAATGAAAACTTTCTATTATTCACTAACCTATCATTGAGTAGCGCTAATGATATTATCTACAATATTTTTCTAATTATTTTTTACAGCTATTTCTTTTTTGTCTATTACCGTCTTGTACATAAAGTTAGCTACAGAAAAATAATTAAATACCTCTATTTTTTAGTAGTGTTAGCTTTCTTGGTAAATTCTATGTTTACCAATCCACTGACGTATTTACTTTATGCTGCCAATGCAATCGGTTCTTATGGCCTACTAATTGTTATTGTTTTGTACAAATTAGACCCAAAAGAATATAGACCTTGGCTTATAGAAAAACTAAACCTAATGTCTTGGATTAGTTTAGGGTTATTTATTTTTCATACCTTTTTTCCCATCATATTAATTATTGGTTTTGTAAATGTAGACTTATGGTATTTATTACATTTAAGAACAGTTTTACGCTTACTAATTATACTTATGTATTCTTTATTTAGTGTTGGGTTTATGCTAAGCACAAGACGTGCTTTTAGATAACTTGCTCATTTCAAGATACTTTTAACACTTGTTGAGTTTTCCCTATTTTTGCCGCCACAATTGAGCAATGACTAAAAACCAACTGTGACTATTCTTATTGTTTATTTTATAACATTAATAGTAAGCCTTATAACCTACAAACGTTATTCTGACACCTACTTGGCATATTTTCCTATCTTAATTGCTTATACCTTCTTAAATGAATTACTAGGGTTTCTTATTATTAAATTTCCAGAATTTAGTCTGGTAAAAGAAATAAAATACCACACCCACAATACCGCTATTTACACGCTTTACTCACTAATTTTTTTCTCTTACTGTATTAGTGTTTACCATAAGGTTTTTAAAGCTAAGCTACAGAAATGGATGTGTAAAATTGCTTATATTATAGTTTGGTTGGTTTTTGGAGTTTCCTACTTTTTAAAAAACGTTTTTTACCAGAATTTCTACGTCAGTAATAGCATTGGAGCTTTTTTAGTGGTGCTACTCATAGTACTATACTTTTTACAGCTTCGGAGACATCAACACAGAGCTTACCGCTATAATCTCTTAAGTTATTTTAGCATAGGTATGCTATTATCTAATCTTTACTTGCCCATTTTTATGCTAACAAGCAATCTTTATCCTGAGCTTTACCAGACATTTTATTTAAGGGATATTTTATTCTTAGTCACCAGTGCTGTCTATGGTATTTTTACCATAGGTTTTTTAACATCTAGAAGATGGGCTTTTGCCTAATCTTTTTTAATTGGAAGAAATAACCTGCATTACTTTTTTTGGCTCACCCTCGTAATTAAGAACTCCCATATGTTTTTGTGGTATTGTAACCCATGGTTTTTTACCAAAAATAGCAGGAGGTAATTCTTTAAAATCATACAACGTCCAGGCAATAAAATGCTGCTCTTGCTCTCTCACTTTATCCAAAATATACTTGTAATGTGCCTTCTGTTTGTTTTCTGAGTTACCAAAAAATGCCTTTTTCCAAGTATGCAGCCCAAATTCTCCTACCACTACAGGTTTATCCGTATGGCTTTGCCATTTGTTGTACTCTCCTGCAAAACGGTCTAAATCTTGGTAAAAGTGAAACGTTAAAAAATCTGTAGGGCTATCCTTTGCTAAAAAGGGATGTGGATGCAACCAGCCTATGGTTAATAAGTGATTGGGGTCATAATATTTAATACGTTCCATGGCAAATTCTAGCCAAGATTTTACTTCTGCCTCAGAATGGACTTGCATATCTAAATCTGCCTCATTTTTTACATCCCAAGCCAAAATAGCTTTGTGTTTTTTTAATGGTGCTACAATTTGTTTTATGTGCTGCTCCGTCAAAGACCAATTAATGATATTGTAATTCCCAAAGAAGTCAAAAAGTGTAACAATCACCTTTACTTCCTCTTCTTCTGCGATATCCAAGGTTCTTTTTAACTGCGCTAGCAAAACAGGATTTACATTCTCTCTCCCAAAATCATTAAAATTGACAAATATCCGAGCCGTGTTGAATCCCAATTCTCGAATCAATTTAAAATCTTGAGCTATAATACTATCGTTAAATTTAGAACCAAACATTTCCCATGGACTGTCTTTTGGATAGTAATTTATACCCCTTATATAAAATGGAACTCCATTATACACCAAGTTTTTTTCTTTACGTTGAACCAAATCTGCAACAATACTATCTGGCTTAACTTTAATAGTATCTTCAGCGTTAGAACGCACCATATGGCGAATACGCCAAAAGCCATCCTCTAACAGCATTACTATTTTGTAGTTAGAGATACTCTTATGTTGCCCTACTAAACTATCGCCCTTAAAAATACGCTGCACCTCTCTAACCCCCTTATCGTCAAATGCTACCAATTTACCATCTGCAGAAAAGAAATTGATATCTATATTATGACTTAGCGTTGTACTGTGTACGGTAACATTATTTTTCTTGTTTAAATCGATATAATCATAAAGATTTACACGGGAACTATCCGTATAAAAATCAGCTATCCCCTTAGTTGTATTTACAGAAAAACTGATATTCCTTACATACCAAGAATCGGTGTAATCCCGTTGCAATTCTCCCATATTTTTTTCTAGAAACTCACGCCCCGGATTCTCTACATTACTAAAAGAAAACAGTGGTTTATAGTAATCATTGACCCTTAGCACTTTTGCCATCATCTGCTCCCTATCTGCCCCAGATTTCACAAATGCCAATACACTCCCTATTCCCCGTACGATAAAGAAATTAGCTGCTAAAAAAATAGCAATTAGGATCACTCTATAAACCCACCTACTCATCTGTTAATGTCTTAGTAAACTGTTTTTCTAAGCCTAATAAGGCCAGTTTAAATTGATATTTTCCTGACGGATAATAAAAATCCCTTAGGATAAACTCCGTAGTACCACCAACGGTATATTGTACAACTTCTTTTTCCTTACCATTGCTTATTATGGTTAGCACTACCTCTGTACCATTTGGGACCAGTTGCCCCATATAACTTGTAATAGGCCCTACTATTATTTTACGGTCCTTATTTACAAAAGCTACAGGAAAATCTTGTGTTATATTTTTAAAAGAAATTTCTAGCAAATTGCTTTTTGCAAGACCTGGAACGAATGCCTGCACCGACCAATTAACAGCCTGAACAGGATGCTGAATCTTTGTAGTTGCAACCCCTTTTACGGTTTTAGCAAAAGCGGAGAGCTTTTTTCCTGAGTCTGTAGTAATTAAAAAACGGACAATAGTTCCATTTTGCAATTCATTGCCATAAATATCTAGAAGGCGTTCCGTTTTTAAAGTAACCACCTCATTACCATCTGCATATCCGTGTTCTTTAGATTGATAAATTGTAAAGTCGTCTGGAGAAAAAGGATATACATCCGTAGTTTTCTCTTTAGTGGTCACTCCATTTTCACTGGTCATGGACACTGTAATTTTACCCGTTTCCGTGTAAGAATAAAACCGTTTGTACGCCACATAATCTTTTGTTTTCAACTCGTGAACGCTTTGTGTTTCTTTAAAATTTTCGTTTACAGTAATTTCTGTTTTATCTGGCATAGGATTATCATAATCGTCTACCGGAACCACAGTTAGCATCGTAAAATCTCTACCGCCTGCCAAAATAATTCTTGGCCCAAAATAAGACTCTATAAAATCTATTTTCTCCGTTGCTGTAGTGACATTTATTGCATCTGTATAAATCACCTTTTCCCCATAAGTTAAGGTAAGTTGTATTACCCCTATCTTTTCTGCTACGTTATCTGGCAAGGTAAAATTCACTTTACCATTGATTATTTTTTCTGTTAAGACTACTGGTCCATAAGAGGTGTGCGCAACAGCCATTAAATCAACATTAGGATAACAAGGCACTAAGTACTCCAAACTAATTTTTTGACCAGCTATGAATACTTCTGAATGATTTGATTGCACCTCACAATCATAGGTTACATATACTTTTTCTCTGTAAGTAACTAAGTCTGTTTTGGTAATTGTTTTGGTTATTAGTAAGAGAAAAAGTAATACTATTATTGGACTTGCTACACCAAAAATTCTACTAAACGGCCTTAACTTTTTATAATCCTTATAAGGAAAAAGCCATATTCTTTTAATGTACTTTAGGTTAACCCATACAAATTTAAGTGGCCAAAACAACCACGCCTTTCGGTACCATTTTCCAAATTTTCTTTGGATGGGCAACAAAAAGAAAAGCAGTAGCTTTTTAAAATATGTAAACAGCTTTTTTAGCATTCTTTTAATCTGGAGACCCTATATAATTGTTGATTTCTATTTTGATGTAGGAGTAAATATCACCGTCTACAGGAATCAAATCTGTGTAAAACAAGTCTGGTTTACGGTGCTCCAAATATTTCTGCTTTATATCGTCATTAGGCAATCCATTTACAAACCAAGAATCCTTTTCTTGGTGATAATTAAAGTAACATGGAAATTTTTTCAACTTAAATTCAAAGGGGCTTTTACGCTGTGGGCGTATGGTTTGCATCACTATATCTTCATCTACCCAAACCAACTCGTTATCATCATTGTAGTAAGAAATTATGAGCTGTGGAATGGTAACATCAGAAATTCCGTAATTGTAGAGATAGCCTGTTACCCTATCGTCCTCTATTTGTACATCATTCAACGTAACTTCTCTATACAAATCTTGACTAGAACCATTGGCAGATATTTGTAAATCAAAAATCTGAGGATATTCTTGCCATACCATAGGTGTAAACGTATCTGGGTCAAACACCTGTGGCATGCTATCTTTTATCTTTTGCCATGCCACGGCTTCAAAGTGAATTTTAAAAGCCGAATGTTCTTTTGGTAGCAACTTGTGTTTTACAAAATTCTGAGCATTATATACTCCCATTTCTTTGTAATCTTTGGTATAAATAGTAGACTTTACATTAATATCTGCGGGTAGATTGTCTATATTTTGTAGTCTACCAATAATGTAAAACTGATTATCACTTTCTATAAGCTTGGCTTCTAAAACCTCCACAACAGGCTGAGGAACAATATCTTCATGAAAAGTTTGTTGGGTTGTCACTCTACGCCTTCCGTGATTTTTATACTTAGGCTCACTTACAGAATACAGTTGCTCATTGGGCACATCAACATCAAAAACATCTGGTACTATGTACCATTTATTGTCTTTCTTTTTATTTAGCTCATACACCGTGGTATCTAAAACATAAGTGAGCGGCGTAATAAATTCTGTATATACCCTAGCCTTGGCATGATTTTCCGTTCGGTCAAAAATATCAAACTCAATTCCATTAAGTTTTCCGTAAGAATTTAAAAGACCATCACTTACAGAGGTTTCCAGCATAAATTGGTCAAAGGTCTTACCATAGTCTTCGTCATAATAGCTATGTGCTTTTTTAAATCGCTTAAAATCCAAATCATCATGGTAGGCTAAAATTACATTTTCCGGAGAAATTTGTTCTTGACTTTGAATAAAGAAGAAATAAATAATGTAGAAGATACACCCTAAGGTAAAAACAAACCACCCTGCCATAATACCCGCTAATTTTGGCTTAAATCCAAAAGTTACGGTACGGAATTTTTCGTACGCTGCGGGTTCCGTTTTTTTAAGCTTAAATGCCGAAATAACAATTAACCTAATGTTTACAAATAAAGCAATCAACACCGTAGAAACAGGTATAATACCCCACATAAGTCTTTGATATCTAGGGTAATCTTTATACGGCTTTATCTCAGGTATTGGTTTTATTCCCAGACGCTGCCAAACGGCTATACCATTAGCCAATGGCTTTATTCGTTCCCAACCGCAGAAATATAAAATTGGGTCATAAAACTTGTCATTAGAAAATATGAACTTAATATTATACTTATCTGGCACTGTTAAAAACTGCTGTAGCGAGCCCAAACCCTCTACGCCTAAGAACTTAGCATTTTCTAAGCGTTCCACTGCTCTGGTTGTCAACTCCGGCAAACGTCTTGCAGAATGGTAATTACCATCTATTTGTAAAGCATTTGTATTGGCAGAAAGCCAAGCCATTTGGTCTCCAAAACCTAATGTTAAATACCGCCACTTGTAATGTTCATCTGCTTGCAAGAAGTTGATGATAGGCTGCATATTTATCTTTTGGGGCTGTAATGGCTTAAAATATCCCAAATTAACTATAGAAACCGCGTTGAAAATAATCAGAAAACCAACCACAGCTCCCATTGCCCTGTGGGTTACAGAACCTAATTTTTTCTGTATAAAAGCTTTTAAATCTGTATGCGCAAAACGATATAAAAACTCACCATAAAATGGTAGAGCCATTATAGAGCCCCAAAGTGTAAAACGGTCTAAGGTTAGAATATTAAACGCTGTATCTCCTAATAATAATCTAGGTAAAGGTGTGGTACCCCCTGTTCCTAATAAGGATAACATAGCAAAAGACAACCCAAAGAAAATAAATCGTTTAGAAAAGAAACGATAATAGAAGTAGGGAAAAATAAACATCATGAAACCCCACGGAATAATAAAGAATGCCAATCCAGAAGAAGTCACCTCTAAAAAACTATCCCTAGAACCATGCGGTATAGGAACCTGAGTAATTGGCTCATTATGCGTAGTTATCCAATAGGGTAGAATCAACATCACTAAACAGAATACTACACTTAAACCAAATATGACAATACGTGGCAAACATGGTTTTAACGCTTCCATAAAATGGCGTAATCGTACAGCCTTAAAACTACCAGCCCGTTCTGAAGCTACATCCATCACCACCGTACCCATTAAAGGAGCTATAAAAAATACCATGCCAAACAGGGGTGTCACGTGGTGCGATGTAATTGTAAATGCCATCATGGACATGCAAACCAAGTAATACTTACCCTTACCTGTTTTTATGTATTTATATACTTCTGGCATAGCGTGCATTAGCATAGATACCCCAAAAAGACTTGGCAACTGTCCAAACACATGCAATGTTTCTATAAATGAAGAAGAAAAAACAGCAATTAAAGCTGTAAATCCTGCTATATCTCTGTTACCAGTCATCATTTTACCGTATCGGTAGGCGCCAGTAGTAAAAAGTGTTATAGCAACAAAACAGCAAACAAATAACCCAAACTTTAACCCTCCAATATAAGAAAACAGCGCAATAAGTTGATGCACCAAAGGAGGATAAGTCATTACAGAAAAACCGGTATACCAACGTGGCTCCCATGGATCCCACCAACTATTTGCATAGTGATCTGCAAAGAATAAGTGTATCAATGCATCGTAAGTCTTCTCTATAGTAAAGAAAACTCCCGCCCCATGGAATATTAGTGCCAAAATTAAGGCTGCTACCAGATATTTATTTGTTGTTATACGCATTACCTATTAAAACGCTAAAATATTTAGAAATAGGATAAATCTAATTTCTTATTATGGCAATACACAACGTATTTGTAAGATTTTACAACATTTTTCTAATGTGCATTAAATTTTGGAGAAAAAAAAAGTCCTGATGGATTACCATCAGGACTTTATATCAAATAAAAAGTACTGCTTAAAGTGCAGCTACTTTTCTCATCAACTTACTCTTTAAGTTAGACGCCTTGTTTGTGTGAATGATATTCTTCTTAGCTAACTTATCAATCATACCAACAACTGTAGGCAACAAAGCTTCTGCTTCTTTCTTGTCTTCTTCATTACGAAGCTTTTTAATAGCGTTACGTACAGTTTTATGTTGGTATCTGTTACGTAAACGAACGGCTTCGTTTCTTCTAATTCTCTTTAATGCTGACTTATGATTTGCCATTTTAAATTTTTGTTTTTGTAGCCCGTAGGGGAATCGAACCCCTGTTACCAGGATGAAAACCTGGCGTCCTAACCCCTAGACGAACGGGCCAT
>NZ_SWKK01000014.1 GCF_005144745.1 Flavobacterium sp. ASW18X
CGGACGCAAAAATACAACTATTTTTAAGTATTGCAATACCTAAACCATTTTTTTTTAATTCTTAGTATGCTTTTGCAAAAAGCACCCTATAATTTGCTGGTTTTCCTGTTACCATACAAGCCCCATTTTCTTGTTTAACCCCAATAGGAATGCAGCGTATGGTTGCTTTGGTATCTTGCTTTACTTTTTCTTCTGTTTCTTTGGTACCATCCCAAAAAGCAGAGATAAATCCGCCTTTTTCTTCTAAAACTTGTTTAAATTCATCGTAAGAGTTTACTTCTGTGATGTTTTCTTGCTGAAACGATTTAGCTTTATTGTAAATGTTTTCTTGTATTTCTGTCAGCAAACCTTCTACTTTTTCAACAACCTCTTCTAATGCTACAGAAGTTTTTTCCAAGGTATCTCTCCTAGCCAATTCTACGGTACCGTTTTCTAAATCGCGTTTCCCCATTGCTAAACGCACAGGCACACCTTTTAATTCGTATTCATTGAATTTAAATCCAGGTTTATGCGTATCACGGTCATCAAACTTAACAGAGATATTCTTTTCTCGCAACGCGGTTACTAATGGATTGATTTTTTCTCTAAGCGCGTCTAATTGTTCTTCGCCTTTGTAAATAGGTACAATAACTACCTGTATTGGCGCCAAATTAGGAGGCAAAACAAGTCCATTATCATCGCTATGCGTCATAATTAAAGCCCCCATTAAACGCGTAGACACGCCCCAAGATGTAGCCCAAACATGTTCTTGCCCGCCTTCTTTAGTAGCATATTTTACGTCAAACGCCTTTGCAAAATTCTGACCTAGAAAGTGAGAAGTTCCTGCCTGCAAAGCTTTACCATCTTGCATTAGTGCCTCTATACAATACGTTTCTACAGCACCTGCAAAACGCTCACTTTCTGTTTTAACGCCTTTTATCACTGGCACCCCCATAAATTGCTCTACAAAATCAGCATACACTTTTAAGATAAGCTCTGCTTCTTCTATAGCTTCTTTTTCGGTAGCATGAGCCGTATGCCCTTCTTGCCATAAAAATTCTGCCGTACGTAAAAACAAGCGCGTACGCATTTCCCAACGTACTACATTTGCCCATTGATTTAACTTTAAGGGTAAATCTCTGTAGGACTGTATCCATTTTCTATAAGTATCCCAAATGATGGTTTCAGAAGTAGGCCTTACAATTAACTCTTCTTCCAATTTTGCATCTTCATCCACTACAATACCGCTACCGTCTTCAGCATTTTTTAATCGGTAATGTGTAACTACAGCACATTCTTTGGCAAAGCCTTCTACGTGACTAGCCTCTTTACTTAAATAAGATTTTGGGATAAAAAGTGGAAAGTAGGCGTTCTCATGACCCGTTTCTTTAAACATTTTATCTAATGCAGCCTGCATTTTTTCCCATATGGCAAAACCGTAAGGCTTTATAACCATACATCCACGTACTCCTGAATTTTCTGCCAAATCTGCTTTGACTACCAATTCGTTATACCATTTAGAATAATCCTCTGCCCTGCTCGTTAAGTTTTTTCCCATCCAATTTAGTTTGGCACAAATCTTGTGACTAGGTTTAACAAAAATAGAACGGTAAAACTAACTATTTTTTAGTATGTTCAATAATAAAAAGATTTGTTATGTACCATAATTTACCCCTCTCCAAGATATCTACAGTGATTTTATGTTCGCTAGGATTGGTTTTAGCATCTTGCGGCTCTTACCAGCAAGCCTCCTATTATGACAACGACGGTATTTATAGCAGCGGCAACGAAGTTGTTTCTGTAGAAAAAAGAAATGCAGAAGGCGTAAGAAACCAGCAGACAGCCACTAATACCTATGGGTCTTACTTTGGTGAAAAAGCGAATCAGTATGGAGAAATTCTAGATTCTGAGGTTTTTACGGATGTAGATGAGTACTATGGACAGCAATACAATGATAGCATTGGGGTAAACATCCCCGAAGAGTATTATGCACAAAATGACTACCAAGGTTATGGAGGTTGGGGTGACAACGCTTCTAGGGTACAAATAAATGTTTATGATAATTCTTGGGGATGGAATGACCCTTGGCTTTGGAATGTAGGCTGGAATGGCTGGGGTTGGAATACTTGGAATACTGGCTGGGGCTGGGGCAACAGATGGTACAACCCATACCGATGGGGACATGCCGGGTGGGGTTACGGCTGGGGATGGAACGACCCTTGGCTCTTTAATAGTTGGAGTTATGCTGGATGGGGTTATGGCTGGGGTTGGAACAACTGGGGCTACGGAGGTTATTACGGTAGAAACTGGGGTAGACCTTACTACAATAACTACAACAATAGGTATTATGCGTACAACAGAACCCGCAGAGGATATAATGCTATAAATTCCAATTACAATAGAGGTAGATCTAGCGCTTACAGCAGCTCTAGAAGAGCCACAAGCGCCAGAAGTACAACTGGGCGTTCTAGTCAATATTCTAGCGGTCGTAGTACAGGCACAGTAAACCGCTCAGCAATCAACAGAAATCAACAATACCGTACTAGTAGAAGTTCACGATCTGTACCTAGATACAGTGGCGCCACGAGGGGCTACCAATATTCTAGATCTTCTGCAAGTACTAGTAGGTCTGGTTACAATAGAGGTTCAAATTCAGCATATAATAGAGGAAATTCCACAGGGACATATAGCCGCAGATCTAGCAATACAGGTGTAAGCAGAAGCTCTTCTGGCACCAATAGGTCTTACGGACGTACCTCTTCTGGCTCATCTAGCAGAAGCAGGTCTTATAATAGCGGTAGTCGCTCTAGCAGCAGAAGTAGCGGTAGTTACAGAAGCTCTGGAAGTTCTAGTAGAAGTAGTGGTAGTTATAGCAGGTCTAGCTCTTCTGGTAGCAGATCTTCTAGTTCTGGACGTTCAAGTTCTGGCAGAAGCAGTGGTAGAAGACAATAATTTTCTAAAAAAACACAGTATTTAAAACAACGCTATGAGAAGAATATTAACACTCATATTGGGATTGGCATGCCTAAGTGCAAATGCCCAGAATATAAATGATGTTTTGAGATTAGGGTTAGAAGAATCCCAAGGCACAGCTCGGTACCAAGCAATGGGCGGCGCGTTTGGTGCATTAGGTGGTGATTTATCATCATTAAATAGCAACCCCGCAGGATCTGCCATTTTCAATTACGGACAGTTTGCCATTTCTGGCTCCAATTACAATAGGTCTAACGACCAAGGCTACGGCAGCTCTTTTAATAATACCACCCTGAATTCCGTTGAATTAAACCAAGTTGGTGGTGTTTTTGTATTTAACTCTCAAAATCCAAATAGCAATTGGAAAAAAATGGCATTAGCTGTTAACTATGATTTAGTTGACAGTTTTGATAATGAATACCGAATTAACGGAAACAGTACAACTGGGGTTGACCAGTACTTTCTAGGGTTTGCCAAGGGAGTCCCATTTGGCAGTATTAATTACGACCCTAACAGCGAATTTGTAGACGATGTTTACTTAGAGATTGGAGAATTACAAAACTTTGGCAACCAACAAGCCTTTTTAGGTTATGCAGGTGGATTAATCTCCCCAGCTGACCCAGATAATCCGGATGGTGAAAGTTACTTATCTAACACAGAATACAGTCAAGTAAATCAGCGTTATTTGCAATCAACAGTTGGATACAATAGTAAGTTTACCCTAAATTTTTCTGGTCAATACCAAGAAAATTTATACTTAGGTGCCTCCTTAAATTTTCATTCGGTATTATTTGAAAGATTTACCCAATTAGATGAAGATGGTTACAATACTGATTCTCCCGTTAGTTTTTCTTCCTTTGATAATTTATTGCAAACTGAAGGAAATGGCTTTTCTTTTAGTCTGGGTGCTATAGCCAAACTAAATGACAATATTAGGGTTGGTGGTAGTTACCAATCGCCTACCTGGTACTATTTAAACGATAATTTATCACAACAAATTAATTCTAACCTGGCGGATAGTGAAATTCGTTTTATCAATTTTAATCTTATTAATTTTTACGAAGATTACACGATACAAACCCCAAGCAAAGTAACTGGTAGTGCCGCTATAGTTTTTGGTAAAGATGGATTACTAAGTTTTGATTACAGCCATCAGGATTTTAGCAAAGCGGAATTAAGGCCAAACAACGACCCTGTATTTGAAGAAGAAAACACCTTTATAGCAAGTGAATTAGGCGCAGTAAATAGTTATAAATTAGGAGGTGAATACAGAATAGAAAGATTGAGTCTTAGAGGTGGATACCAAATAATAGAGAGCCCCTATGCAGACAAGCAAATCATGGATGATTTAAGCGGATATTCTGCAGGATTGGGGTATGATTTTGGCGGCAGCAAACTAGATTTATCCTTTGTACGCACAGAACAAGACATGGATTTTGCATTACTAGATGCAGCTTCGAATACTGCAGCGAGCACCTTTACCAACACCAATGTGGCTCTAACGTATACATTAAAGTTTTAATAGATAAACTCTTATTGAATTAGCTAAATAGCCGAGTGAAATCCACTCGGCTATTTTTTTATCGTAATAAAGAAAAATGATTACGGACTGTTTTAGCCACTAAAACACTTTCTTCATTTTGATTGTATTCTAGCTTAAACCAATAGTCTGAAGAAGGTAAAGGGCGCCCATTAAAAGTACCGTCCCATCCTGCATCAGCTGGGCCTAGTTGTTTTAATAATTTTCCATACCTATCAAAGATATAAAGCACCGCACTATCTAACTGAGACATACCTAACACCATCCAAGTATCATGAGCAAAATCGCCATTGGGAGTGAAAAATTTTGGGTAACCAATGACTAAGAATGGTAAAGGTTCTGTAGTACCACAACCATTTTTATCGTTTATAATGATTGTATTTTCTCCGGGAGGCACATCTAAAAACACGGGAGAATCCTGAAACTCTCCACCATTAATGGCATATTTGTAATCTCCTGTACCATCTACCACAATCTCCACTGCATATTTATCAGGGTCATTGGCATTAGACAAGTCCTCTATTATGAGTACCTCTTGCAACGCAGGTGTTGGATAAAATGTAATTAAAATATCATCAGAATATGTCTGGTTTGAGCTATTCGTAATAGTAGCAAAATAGCGTCCAGAATCTGGACTAGAGACTACCAGCTCTCCGCCAAAATCTCCTGTACCTACCAACGTCGTATCTATAGTACCATCATCATCGTAATCTACAGACCAATCAACGCTTACAATACCACTCCCTGCAGGAGAATTAAGTGCTGATAGTGTAATATCTGGGTCGCCTTCACAAGCAATGATATCAAACCCTAAAAATTCATCTCTCAATGTACAATCTAGTGACGTATCCTGATTTTCGTCTACGGATTCTCCAGTGAATGTTAAAACGTAAGACTCTGGCTCATTATCAAAATTAGTATTGTAATTGTTTATAAAAAGATAGTAGATTTCCCCCGCAACAACATCTAACCATTCATCATAGGTATTATTGTTAGATGCTAAGGCTGGAGCTCCAGCTTGCCCGTTTTCTGGATTTACTCCAACACCAGTAAATTGTGTATCGTTTACCTCGTAGTTACAACGTATGGGTTGCATAGAACCATCACCAATTACACCACAATAATTTATGTTGTCTTCTTCATCAAAAGGACCATAGAGGGCAAAATCCCACTCTGCCGTTATTGCTGTATTTCCATTTGCCGGCAAAGCTTCTATATCAAACCCAATTCTGCCGTCTGTACCTGCTCTAAAAACAAACCAAGAAGTATTGTTTTCAATGTTCGCAGAACTGTTACTGCCTTTTTCTAAACAGCCGGTTTCTCTAATAACATCAGGATCAAATTCGTCTATATCTCCGCTGCCTTCTGCAATGCCAATAATAGGTGCATCTGCACAAACAGGAATGGCGGTACGGCAATCTGCAGAGTTCTGCGCTCGTACCAAAAAGGTAGTACCTAACAGAAAGGTAAAAACAATAAGTAGTGTTCGCATGGGTTGGGGCGCTCTAGTTTTCAATAGAGTTTAACTGCAAAACACCCAAATTTATTATATAAAACCTAGGAAAATATCGATAAATCGATGTATGACAAGTGAATAGAATTAACGCCTTAGCGCAAAATGGTTCTGAATATATTTAGCCTCTACACGAGCTCCATCTGAATTTAGATACGATAAACTAAACCAGTAGTCTGATGAAGGCACGGCCAATCCTTTAAATGTACCATCCCAGCCACTATCTTGAGCGGTTAGTTCCTTTAGCAATTTTCCATATCTGTTGTAAATCCGCACTACGGCTTCATCCAACTCTTCAATGCCCTTAATATGCCAAGTTTCATTTGCACCATCGCCGTTAGGACTAAAAAAAGGAACGAATCCCAATACCACAATCTCTTCTTTTACTACTCCACAACCATATATATCCCTCATATGAATCACGTGATTTCCTGGCAAAACGTCTATAAACGTATTACTAGACTGAAAATCATCACTATCCAATCGGTATTCAAATTCACCCCCATCTACAGGAACAATAGTAACTGTGTTACTCACATTAAAATCTTCTATTATCACTTCTGCAATAGCCGGCATAACAGAAGCTACCACATTATATGTTTTTGTACGAACACAAAACGTATTTCCACTATTATTTTGAGCTGTTAAAACATATTCTCCGGGAGTAGTAATTTGTATCAAAGGAGTGATTTCTCCAGTGTTCCAAGAATAAGTGATATCCGGGTCCGGCGCTGTAATTCCAATAGTTAACTCTCCGTTTTCTGCACAAATGAGTAATTCTTCATCTGGACCCAAATCTGGAGAAGCTAAAGTGGTTAATATAAACTGTTGTGTGCTATCAAAACACATACTATTTTGACGATTAGCAACCCTAATATAAATAGTTTCTTCCCCAACCGAACCAAAATAGGGAATAGGCAAAGGATTGCTACCCAAATCTGCATCTAGTTGACTGCCATGATAACTGACTAAGTAATCGTTTGGACTTTGAGCTCCTAAAACCTCGTTATCCTTAGTGTTTAGATTGAACCCTATTTCATTTTGACACGTTATCTCATCTGCAACGCTGTTGGCAGTAGGTATTGCCATAAAAACCACTTGCACGTCACTAATTATTGTTTCTGACCCCATTAAAACCTGCACACGGTAGAAAGCATCATTTATAACGGTTAAGGTTTCTAAATTTTCGCCATTTATTTGCTCAAAACCATTACCCGTATCTCTAAACCAATTGTACCCCAAAGCTCCTTCTGTAGTTGCATCTAAAGTAATTTGATCCCCTTGACAAGCTACTTGCGGACCGCCCAATAAATTATCTATGATAGCACAATCCAAGGCATCATAAGGATTCGTAACAAATATTTCCCCTGTAAACTGAATAGAAAAACCATTATTATTGTTCGTATAGTTATTTACCAACAAATAATATTGTTCACCCGGCTCCACCGTAAGCCAATCTTCAAAATGTAAAGATGCCGTATCGCCAGAAGGGTGCTCCCCTACTCCCGTGTAAGCGCTGTTGGTTCTGTTATCTGCAAAATTGCAACGAATAGGTTCTCCTAAAGCATTACAATCCTCTGCTCTGTAAAGTGCAAAATCCCAATCCTCTGCGGAATCATGGCCAATATTAAATCCCAACTGTCCACTAGCTCCGGTTCTAAAAAAATACCATGCACTATTAGATTCTATTGTACCAACCCCTGACTGCTGTAAACATCCCGTGTCTGCAGCTCCATTAAAATCATCTACGCCATACCCGTTGGTACCACCATTAATAGGCGTATCATAACAAATGGGTATAGCTGTACTACAATCCGGTGCCGTTTGTGCTATTGCTCCTAGCGATAATAACCAACAAAAAATGAAGAAGATCTTGTGAGACCTAAACATAAGTAATTACGTATTTGGAAGTTGTAAATCTATAGCACCGCCCCCCTTAACAATAATTTATGTTGTCAATGGTCGAATACAAGATGTTAAATAAGGCATTAATGTATATCTTTGTGGGTCATATTTTAGGGCTAATGAAATTAGATCAGACTTTGGAAGAACAGTATGAAGAAAGAGGCGACGACCACGTTGGCTCCTCATCGGACACCCCTTTACGCAAAGATGCATTTTTACTTTCCGATGACGAAAAGATAGACAGAATCCAAGATAATGTAAGGGAAATATTGCTCACGCTAGGCATGGACCTGGACGACGATAGCTTAAAAGGAACTCCAAAACGTGTAGCCAAAATGTTTGTAAAAGAAATATTTGGCGGCTTACATCCAGACAAAAAACCAAGCGCATCTACTTTTGACAATAAGTACAAGTACGGTGAAATGCTGGTAGAGAAGAACATTGTACTTTACTCTACTTGTGAACACCATTTACTCCCTATAGTGGGGCGCGCACATGTGGCTTACATCTCTAATGGTACTGTGGTAGGCCTTTCTAAAATGAACCGTATTGTGGATTATTACGCAAAAAGACCACAGGTACAGGAAAGGCTCAACATACAAATAGTAAAAGAACTACAAAAAGTATTAGGCACAGAAGATGTAGCTTGCGTTATAGATGCGAAGCACCTTTGTGTAAATTCAAGAGGTATTCGTGATATAGAAAGTAGCACGGTTACAGCAGAATACGGCGGTAAATTTAAGGATGAAGCCGTGAGAAGCGAATTCTTGGATTACATTAACCTAGATACCGAATTTTAATGCAACTGTACAATCAGCAAACCTTAAAAGTCAGCAATTCCTTAACCGGAAAAAAAGAAGTTTTTAAATCCATAAAAGATGGCTATGTAGGCATGTATGTTTGCGGACCTACGGTATATAGCAATGTACACTTAGGCAATTGCCGTACGTTTATGTCTTTTGATATGATTTTTAGATACCTTAAACACTTAGGGTATAAGGTGCGCTATGTACGTAATATAACAGATGCCGGGCATTTAGAAAATGATGCAGACGAAGGAGAGGATAAAATTGCCAAAAAAGCGAAGTTAGAACAGCTAGAGCCTATGGAGGTGGTGCAACGCTATACGGTAGACTTTCATGAAACCTTGCAGCATTTTAACCTATTACCTCCAAGCATTGAACCCACAGCAACAGGGCACATAATTGAACAAATAGAAATCATCAAAAACATTTTAGATAATGGATTTGCCTATGAGGTAAACGGTTCTGTATATTTTGATGTAGTTAAGTTTAATGAAAGCAATGACTATGGTAAACTTAGCGGCAGGAATTTAGAAGATATGGTTGCCAATACCAGAGTGCTTACGGCGCAAGATGACAAACGCAATCCGCAAGATTTTGCCCTCTGGAAAAAAGCAGAATCCCAACACATTATGCGCTGGCCATCTCCTTGGGGCGATGGTTTTCCTGGATGGCATTTAGAATGTACCGCAATGAGTACCAAGTACTTGGGCGAAACATTTGATATTCATGGCGGCGGAATGGATTTAAAATTTCCACATCATGAGTGCGAAATAGCTCAGGCAGAAGCCTGTAATAGCCAATCCCCGGTTAACTATTGGTTACACGCCAACATGTTGACTCTTAATGGTAAGAAAATGTCTAAATCTACCAATAACAATATTTATCCATCAGAGATATTTAGTGGTAATAACGACATTCTTAGTAAAGCATTTACCCCTGCCGTAGTTCGGTTTTTTATGATGCAAGCGCACTACACCAGTATCTTAGACCTGAGTGATGATGCCCTATTAGCTTCAGAAAAAGGCTATTACAAGTTAATGGAAGCTATGAAATCTTTAAGTAAGTTAGAAACAGCTACCACCACTACTAATTTTGATGTAGATGCATTTAAACAGCAGTGTTATGATGCCATGAACGATGATTTTAATACACCCATACTTATAGCTAAACTTTTTGATGCAGTAAAACGCATCAATCTTATCAAAGAGGGTAAAGAAACCATTAGCGAGGCCGATGCTAAAAAATTAAGTGCCACTATGGAAGTTTTTGTAAGTCAAGTATTAGGCCTTAAAGACCAAGCCACTACAGATAACAATAGTGAAACCTTAGAAGGTGTAGTAAATCTTCTAATCAATTTAAGAAACCAAGCAAGAGCTAATAAAGATTTTGCAACTTCTGATAAAATTAGAGACGAGCTAATAGCTATGGGCATACAGTTAAAGGACGGAAAAGATGGCACCACCTTTAGCATCAACTAGCCTTAAAAAAATACTGATAGCGCCGTTCATTTTTCTAGTTCGGATATACCAAAGATTTATTTCGCCTTTAACCCCACCAACGTGCCGTTATTCTCCTACCTGTTCTCAATACACGGTAGAGGCCTTACAAAAACACGGCCTATTTGTAGGCGGTTGGTTAGCCATAAAACGTATTTTAAGTTGCAACCCTTGGGGTGGTAGTGGTCACGACCCTGTACCCTAAGGCTAGTTTTTAAATTAACAAAAATCTATACGCCAAAACAAAAGCTAGCTTATTCCTAAATAATTATCTTAGCCCAAAACAAATGCACATGTACTTTCTTGGTTTTACCTGGAATCCAGACGAAACCCTATTTACAATAGGTTTTATACAGATTAAATATTACAATTTACTTTGGATTGCAGCCTTTGTATTAGGCCTTTACATCATGAAGCGAATTTTTAAGCACGAGAATAAGTCTATGGAAAAACTAGACTCTCTGTTTATGTACTGCGTAATCTCCATTATGTTAGGAGCAAGGTTAGGCCATGTTTTTTTCTATGATTGGGACCACTATAAAGACCACCTTTTAGAAATTTTACTACCCATAAGAGAAAGTGCCAATAGCAGCCTTTTTGGTTTTATTAATGGATATGAATTTACGGGTTTTACAGGATTGGCTAGCCACGGAGCTGCTATTGCTGGGATATTAGGGCTATACTTGTTTTCTAGAAAGTATAAAGACATGAGCGTACTTTGGCTCCTAGACCGTGTTGCAATTACTTGTGCTATCGGTGGTGCTTTTGTACGTATTGGTAACTTTTTTAATTCTGAAATCAATGGCAAGGTAACCGAAGAGTCTTTTCCGTTGGCTGTGCGTTTTATACGTGACTCTGATGATATGTCTGGCTACCAAGCAATGATGTTAACTAAAGAAAGAACAGCAAGCGCAGCTTACAAAGCTATAGAAAACAACCCTGACTTTGCTGCTGTATTAGAAAGCATCCCTTTTAGGCACCCTGTACAATTGTACGAAGCTTTTGGGTATTTAATTGTATTCCTAGTCATGTATTTTTGGATGTATTGGAAAACCAATCTTCCAAAGAAAGAAGGTTTTCTTTTTGGGTTTTGGCTAGCCACCATGTGGGGTCCAATTCGTTTTTTCTTAGAATTTTTTAAGAAAAGTCAGGGTGGATTTGAATCTAATTTAGGTGAAACGTTAAGCACAGGACAATGGCTTAGCATTCCTTTTGTCCTTATAGGCTTGTATTTAATGTTTAGACCTACCAAAGAAAAAACAGCAATCTCTTAAGTATGAAATATTCTTTTGCAGTATTATTCTTAGCACTTGTAAGCTTTACCGCCTGTAAAGAAACCGAAAGCAAAACTATAACTACAGAAAAAATTACATTTACCAAAGAGGGTGAATTACGTATACATAAAAACGACTCGCTCTTGGTGCAGTTAGACATAGAATTTGCAGAGACGGAATACGAAGTGCAAACTGGCTTAATGTACAGAGACCATATGGAAGAAAAGCAGGGTATGCTCTTTATATTCCCAGATGTAAGCGTGCATTCCTTTTATATGAAGAATACAGAGATTCCGTTAGACATCATTTATATTGATGAAAATTTGAATATTGCTAGTTTCCAAGAAAACGCAAAACCTTTTGATGAAACCGGACTTTCTTCTTTAGTACCTATCCAGTACGTATTAGAGGTCAATGCGGGCTTAGCAGAAAAATGGAATCTAGAGGTTGGCGATAAAATTACTTATAATAGATAGGAGATGTCATCTTCTTACTTATTAGAAGGAGAAGAAACGGAGCGTTTGTACTTTAGAAAGGTTTTACCGTCTGACTTTGACGCATGGTTACCCTTCCATCAAGACAAAAGAAGTTCTCAATATTGGTACGGCCTGCCACAAGACCCAAAAACTGCCTGTACACAGCAATTTGAAGGTATTTTTGAACGATACCAAAAAAATACTGGTGGCATGAATGCCTTAATCAGCAAACAAACCAATGAACTGGTAGGTCTTTGCGGCTTGCTACTGCAGAAAGTAGACGATGAGATGCTATGGGAAATTGGCTATTCTATCTTACCACAATATTGGCAGCAAGGTTACGCCACAGAAGCAGCCACCGCTTGTAAAATTTATGCAACTCAAAAGCAGCTAGCCCAAGAATTAATTTCTATTATAGCAATCAAAAACATACCCTCCATAAAAGTAGCAGAAAAGAATGGCATGAAACTGCGCAAAACTACCCTATACAAAGGTAATCTTGTTGGTATTTATAGCATACATTTAATTTAAAACAACTTTATGCAACAATCCGTAGCCCTACTAATACCTAACGATACTAATACCGCTACGCTTTCTACCGATATTTTAGCAAATAAATACAAAGAAATACCTATCACTAACTCTAAAAGTGTTGGACTTTTTTCTAACACTACAATAGCCCATTACATAGATTTAGAAGACCGGTTAGCGCAGAAGATTTTAACCAAAAATACCGACCAAGCCTTAAAAACCATGAGTAGCGGTGAACGCAAAAAATTACTACTGCACTATTTACTAGCACAAAATTATGAAACTTTATTACTGATTAATCCTTATGATAATTTAGATGTAGCAACACAAGAGCATTTAAAAAAAGATTTTGATGCTTTGTCTAAGACACATCAGATAATACAAGTAGTAACAAGACCTTCAGATATACTTCCCAGTATATCTCAATGGTATTATTTAACTCAAGATGGTATCACCAGCCACGCAACTAAACCTAAAGAACCAACTTTTACGTTTACCGAAGACATTCCCCAGCCACTAACCACCACAAAGGTTTACAGAAACATTGCTAAGTTCACGGCTGTTTCCGTATCCTTTGGTGCTAAAAAAGTTCTAAAAAACATCAACTGGACTATTAAACCAGGGGAATTCTGGCAGTTAATTGGGCCCAACGGTAGTGGAAAAAGCACCCTTTTAAACATGATTACCGGTGATAGCCCTATGGGATACGGTCAAAATCTAGAGTTGTTTGGCCATAAAAAAGGTAGTGGAGAAAGTGTATGGGACATCAAAAAAATGATTGGTTATTTTTCTCCTGCAATGGTAGATAAATTTAAAGGCTATCACACTGTTGAAAATATGCTTATTGCAGGTTTACATGATTCCGTAGGTTTATACACCATTCCAAATGCTATAGAAAAAAACTTGGCTAAAAAATGGCTTAACGTTTTGGGTTTTACATCAAAGGCAAACAGCTATTTCAAGGACTTGAGTACAGGAGATAAACGATTACTTATGGTTGCAAGAGCCATGATAAAGCACCCACCATTACTCATCTTAGACGAACCTACTGTAGGTTTAGATGACGAAAAAGCGGCACTCTTTGTAGCCTTAGTAAACACTTACAGCAAACAGAGCAAAGCAGCCATTTTATATGTATCGCACAGACAAGAAGCAAATTTAAAACCCTCAAAACAATTTGTAATAACTCCTACAGAAGAAGGTAGTATAGGACGCCAAGCATAAAAAAAGCCATCTGGAAACAGATGGCTTTTTTTTAAAATTAAATTATAACGTTTACGCTTCCTCTGTAGCAGTTACCGCACCAGAAGAAATTTTCTTCTTCAAAGAATCGTACATAATTGGCGTTGCAATGAATACCGATGAGTACGTACCTACTAATACACCCACAATCATAGCAAACATAAACCCTCTTAAGCTTTCACCTCCAAAAATAAAGATGGCCAATAACACTATTAATGTAGTTAAAGAGGTATTTAACGTACGGCTTAAGGTACTGTTCAAAGCTTCATTTACATGCGCACCAGCGCTCCAACCTTTAAGGCCTACAATTTCCCTAATTCTATCAAATACAACCACGGTATCATTCAAGGAATAACCAATTACCGTAAGTATTGCCGCAATAAATGCTTGGTCTATCTCCATGTTAAAAGGCATTATAGCACTTGTTAAAGAGAAAATACCCAATACAATCATAACATCATGGAATACCGCTAGCACAGCCCCTAAAGAGAACTGCCATTTTTGGAAACGGAACAAAATGTACAAGAATACTACCGCCAAGGAACCAAGAATAGCCAAATAAGCATTCTTTTTAATATCATCTGCAATCGTTGGTCCTACTTTAGTAGATTGTAGAATACCAATAGATTTTTCTGAGGCACCTACTGTAAAATCTTCAAAAGACGTACCATCTGGCAAATACTTTTGTAAAGAAGTATAAAGCTTGTTCTGTATTTCATTATCCACCTCTATGCCTTCTTCCTCTACTTTATAAGGCGTAGTTACTTTTATCTGGTTAGCATCACCAAATGTTTTAACATTGGTACCACTACCAAATTCATCGTTTAATTCGGAAGCAATTTCTGATGGATTCACCTCTTTCTCAAAACGAATTTGGTATGAACGTCCACCAATAAAATCTACACCTTGTTGTAACCCATTTCTAACCAAAGAAAATACCCCAACAGCTACTAGTATACCCGATAAGATATAGGCAATTTTACGCTTACCTAAGAAATCTACACTTAAGTTAGAGAACAAGTTCTTAGTCATAGGTGTAGAGAATGCAAGTTCTCTTCCTTTACCAGAGATGTACCAGTCTACTAATAACCTAGTTATAAATATGGCAGTAAATAAAGAAGTTACAATACCGATTAATAAGGTAGTTGCAAAACCTTTAATTGGTCCAGAGCCAAAGATAAACAGTATAATTGCAGTTAAACCTGTAGTAATATTGGCATCTAAAATAGAAGACAATGCATTACCAAAACCATCTGCAATGGCTTGCGATTTTCCTTTTCCTTTCGCTAACTCTTCTTTAATACGCTCAAAGATTAACACGTTAGCATCTACAGACATACCAATAGTTAATACAATACCTGCAATACCTGGCAAGGTCAATACCGCACCAAGGCTAGTTAAAACCCCAAATATTAAAACAATGTTGAATAGTAAAGCAATATCTGCAAACAAACCAGCTCTACCATAGTAGAACACCATCCATACCAAGACAAATGCCATTGCAATTAAGAAAGACATAAAACCACTATCAATTGCTTCTTGTCCTAAAGATGGACCAACAACCTCTGACTGAATAATATCTGCAGAGGCAGGTAATTTACCTGCACGTAGCACGTTTGCGATATCTTTAGTTTCATTGATTGTAAATGTACCTGTAATCTCTGAACGTCCTCCAGATATAGGTCCTGTAGATACTCCCGGAGCTGTATACACTTTGTTATCTAAAACAATAGCAATACCGGTTTGGTTATTAAAAGCATCTCCTGTAAGTTTTTCCCATTCTCTAGCTCCTTTGGTATTCATTGTCATGCTTACCGCTGGCTTATTAAATTGATCAAAAACATCTTGCGCATCAGAAACAACATCACCACTAATTCTAGGCTTACCATCTCTATTAGATTTTAAAGCATATAAATCTGCAACTTCAGAATCCTTTGGTGGCTTTTCAAAAGCAAACTTTGTAAACTGAATATCCGCAGGCAATAACCTTTTAACCTCTGGCATCCTTAAGTAACCACCTATCTCTGCAGTATCCGCAACCAATACTCTTGCAATAGCGTGGCTACCTGGCACTGGCGGTAATAATTTACTTATTAATGGATTAGACGCTGAAGAAACATCTAATGTATCTTCTGCAACATCTGACAATAAAGAATCTAATTCTGATTCTGGCTTAACGGCTTCTTCTTCCTTTGCCTCTGGCTCTAGAATTGCTCTAAGCTTTTCATTGGCATTTACAAAGAATAAACCTAAGCTTTGGTTGTTTTGAGAATAGGTTTCCCAAAACTCTAGTTGTGCCGTACTAGATAATAACTCTTGCGCTCTTTTTACATCTTTAGCACCTGGTAGTTCTACTAAAATACGACCAGAATTACCTTCTCTTTGAATATTTGGTTGGGTAACTCCAAAACCATCAATACGCTTACGTAATACTTCAAACGCAGAAACAACAGATTCATCTATTTTTCTTCTGATGATAGGCTTAACCTCGCTATCTGTCATTTGAAAATTGATTTCATCGCTTAGACCTTTGTTCGCAAAAATCTCTGGAGAAGCTAATTTTGTCTCGCCTTTAATTGCATCAAAAGCATTAAAGAAAAGTTCTAAATAAGTCTCATCACTATTTTTAGATGCTTCATCAGCATCTGCTAAGGCCTTATTAAATACCGCATTTTTGGTATTGTTAGCTAATCCTTTTAAAATGTCTTTTACAGAAATCTGTAGGGTAACATTAATACCCCCTTTAAGGTCTAAACCTTTATTTAACTCTTTTGTCTTTGCCTCGTCATAAGTTGTATATCCAAAAACTGGGTTACTCCCTATGGAATCTAAATAAGAAGTTTCTAGCGCTTCTCTTTTAGCCAAGTAATTATCCTCTGCCTCAGAAATTTGATTCACTGCAAAGGTTTCTGCATCATTTTCAATCTTATTGGTTATAAAAGTGTAAGAGAGTTGATATATACTCACTAAACCAAAAAGAAGCGCAAAAAGCTTTATTAATCCTTTATTTTGCATGCTACTAAATAATTTAATTTAAGTTGATTACTAATTGTTGTAGTTGTGGCAACTACGGTAGTTTGCTAGCACTTTTAGCTACTACATTTTTTATTTTTGTATTGAAGTGAAACTTTTCTGTTTCTTAGGCAATAGGGCCAGCCCTTACCTCTGGGATATTATACGAAGTATTTTTCTTAACACTAAAACTATCGCCAAAGATTGCTTGCAAAACACGGACATCTATTCTTTTTATGCTATGTTCTGCCGCAATTAAATTAGCAATTGTAGGGTATGTAAGTTTATAAAGCTTTTGGTCTTGACTAGTAACCAAGGTTGCTTGTAACATTAAATTGCTATCTAACTGCATGTGCAAGTCAGATACCACAATACGGTATTTTTCCGGAATATTCTCTTTAGGTAATTCTACAGGAAATTCTTCTCCATCAGTTGTTATCGGAGTTCCAGTAAGAAAGTCTTCTACCAGATTGGCATCCATTGCGCTGTAATAGCGGATACTAACCTGCTGGGTATCATTAGTTACAACCTCAATAGCATCTGCACCAAGGATCTGCAGTTTTTGGGTAATAAGTGCCAACACCTCCTCATGAACAGTATCAGAAGACAACGCTACATCTACAAATTGTAAAGAAACTTGTTGATTAGAGGTCTTTTTTTGCTCTTGACTTAGCCCAAGTAAGGCCAGAATAATAAATAGTATACTAGCGTACCATTTTGCATTCATGCGGCAAATATAAAAAGATTTAAATGCTAGGTAGTATATTTTTTACAATATATGCCCTTGTTTGCTGTCTTCTAATAAATAACAAGCCCTTTGCAGTCTTGCTACAAAGGGCTTACTCTTTTTACATGCAGTAAAGTACTACAGCTCTAAAAGACCGTTAGTTTTAGAAACACCTTCTGCAGATTCTTGCATTTTGGCCTTTTCTGCATCTGAAAGTTCTATCTCTACAACTTTTTCTATCCCGTTTTTGCCAAGAATTACTGGCACACCTATACAGATATCATTTAAACCGTATTCTCCTTCTAAAAAGGTAGAACATGGAAACATTTTCTTTTGGTCGCAAGCAATAGCTTGTACCAATCCAGAAACCGCTGCACCAGGAGCATACCAAGCGCTAGTACCTAATAAACCAGTAAGCGTAGCACCACCAACCTTAGTTTCCTGTACTACGTAATCCATTTTTTCTTGGTCTAAAAATTCAGAAACTTTTACACTATTTCTAGTAGCATGCCCAATTAATGGAACCATACCTTTATCACTATGGCCACCAATTACCATCCCATCTACATCCGAAATTGGCGCTTCTAAAGCTTCTGCTAAACGGTATTTAAATCTTGCGCTATCTAAAGCACCACCCATACCTATAATTCTACTTTTTGGCAAACCTGTGGTTTTATGCACCAAGTAGGTCATAGTATCCATAGGATTGCTTACTACAATAATGATAGTGTTAGGAGAATGTTCTAATAAATTTTGAGATACCGTTTTAACAATACCAGCGTTAATACCGATTAGCTCCTCTCTTGTCATTCCAGGTTTACGTGGAATACCAGAAGTAATTACTGCAATGTCACTATTGGCGGTCTTAGAATAATCATTAGTACTACCAGTGATTTTAGTATCAAAACCGTTTAAAGAAGCAGTTTGCATTAAATCCATGGCTTTACCTTCTGCATAGCCTTCTTTAATATCTAATAATACTACTTCTGAAGCAAAGTTCTTAATTGCTATGTATTCTGCGCAGCTTGCACCTACGGCGCCTGCACCAACTACAGTGACTTTCATTTATATTGATTTTTTAAGTTCTAAACAGCCCAAAAATAGCGAATTTTAAAGCATTCTATAAGGATTTTTATCATTGTTTAAAAAGAATAAGAATTTGTTATAAATTCTATAATATCATCTCTAAACATCGATAAACGACCATTTCACTACCGTTTATCGAAAAATTACAACATTACCTTTTCTTACAGCGTTCTAATAATCCCAAATCTTATTGTTATGCTTATGAAGAGGCTCTTATACATTATGGGCATTTTTGCCGTTGTATTGGTGAGTAATTGTTCTGAAATTCCGGAAAACAACGACCCTATTTTAGGTGTCTGGGTCAAGACCGAATTACAACAAGACGCATCCAAAAATACAAATTCTAACGTGAAAGAAGAATGGACATTTAACGATGTTTACTTAGGTAGGTATGAGCGTTTTAAAAATGGCTCTTTGGAATATTCTACGGACTTTAGCTGGGAAGTAGACAACGGGGTTTATTCCCTAAAGTACGAAGTAGACCAACTAAATCCTTTACAACTTACCATGGATTTGCCTGAGCTATTATTGCAAAACGGTGAAACTTTCGCAACCAAACAATAATGTATATTAAAAAGTTGAAAAAGGCGTTTGATAAGTATATCAAGCGCCTTTTTTTATACTCTTAACTCGGATGTTTATCTAAAGCCAAAATGCATCCCCGCTGTTAGTGTACTAAACTCAGCTATATTATAATCTACGTTAAGTCTAAAAAATCCTAATTTTATCTTGGTTCCTAAAGTAGCGGCAATTCCGCTAGCATCATTTTCTAATGTAAATGGGTCAGTAACTGTAGAAGTAAAGAATGGCCCATTAGCTTCATAAGTCCCTAAAAATGCCGTTTCTGATGTACCAGTAATATATCCTAATCCGCCGTAAAAATTAATTACAGGAATTTTTCTTGTAGAAACTACAGCACTAAAATTCCAAGTTTTAAAATTGGCATCTATACGCTGATTATCCCCTGCAATTAAATTAGCATCTGTAAAATTATACTCGCCGTTTAAATTGGTATATCCAATCACTGCAGAAATAGCTACAGGCAGTATTTTATCTGCAGGTAAAAGTTTGGTAAAATCATACTGCAAACCCGCACCAAATAAGCCTATTTTCACATCATCCGTGGCTATTTTAGGTAAAAATCTAGCCTTAACTTCCATTCCCTTAATAAGGCCGACACTTGCTTGCACAAAACCTGTAGGCACAAAATTAATATTCTCCCCTGCCAAACCCGAAGGCAACTCAAATTCCTCACTAAATAAACCACTTTCATCTTCAATTAAAATACGTACACCCTCTATGTCTCCTAAAGCTGTAGAAACTAGTTTTGAGGTACTACCATCTGCAAATTGAATATTTTCATAATCTGCGGTATCTAGGTTAAAAGCCTGTTTGTCATCTTTATTCTTAAAACCAGTGATATTCCCAACAAAAGAAATTTCAAAACCACCCAAAGGTTTTGCATCCGCAGTATTATACCACCCGTTAGACATACTATATATGGTTGCTTCTGTTGCCGGCATAAAGTAAGCATCGGCAAAACGCTCTGCATCTTCTACCCCTGCTGCAAACAAATTACCAATACTAGTTTGAGCAGAAATTATAGAAAATGAGGCAAATGCGAAGACAAGAGCTATGTATTTCATCTGTTTATTTTTCTTAAAACTAAAAAACCTGGTCTTTAAACCAGGTTTTTTTGTTGTGAAATTACCGTTATATGTACACCTAACTATGCGTCAATGTTGGCATAAACCGCATTTTTCTCTATAAATTCCCTTCTTGGAGGTACTTCGTCTCCCATAAGCATGGAGAAAATTCTATCAGATTCTGTAGCATTATCTATAGTTACTCTCCTCAAAGTTCTGAACTCAGGATTCATGGTTGTATCCCACAATTGCTCTGCGTTCATTTCACCAAGACCCTTATAACGTTGTATGCCTGCTTGACCTCCCATGGATTCTACAATCTCATCACGCTCTTTGTCATTCCAAGCATAACGTTTTTTAGCACCCTTCTTAACCAAGTATAATGGTGGTGTTGCAATGTAAACATGTCCGCTTTCTATCAACTCCCTCATGTATCTAAAGAAGAAGGTAAGAATCAAGGTTTCAATATGGCTACCATCTACATCCGCATCACACATTATCACTACTTTATGGTAACGTAACTTTTCTAAGTTCAATGCCTTACTGTCTTCTTCCGTACCAATTGTAACACCTAATGCCGTGTAGATATTTTTAATCTCTTCGTTCTCAAAAACCTTGTGCTGCATGGCTTTCTCCACATTAAGAATTTTACCTCTTAATGGTAAAATAGCTTGGAAGTTCCTATCTCTACCCATTTTAGCTGTACCCCCTGCAGAATCTCCCTCTACTAGGAATATTTCGCATTTTTCTGGGTCTTGGTCAGAGCAATCTGATAATTTACCTGGTAATCCGCCGCCCCCCATAGGGTTCTTACGTTGTACCATTTCTCTTGCCTTAGCAGCTGCATGCCTTGCTTGAGCGGCTAATTTTACTTTTTCTACAATTTGCTTAGCATCATCTGGATTCTCTTCCAAATAGTCTGTAAGCATCTCAGAAACTGCTTGGCTTACCGCACTGGTTACTTCGCGGTTACCCAATTTTGTTTTGGTCTGGCCCTCAAACTGTGGTTCTGCAACTTTTACAGAAACAATAGCCGTTAATCCTTCACGGAAATCATCGCCAGAAATTTCGAACTTAACTTTATCTAATAAACCCGAACTATCTGCATATTTTTTTAAGGTTGATGTTAAACCTCTTCTGAAACCAGATAAATGAGTACCACCCTCATGCGTGTTAATATTATTTACGTAGGAGTGCAGGTTCTCTGAAAAACCTGTGTTGTACACCATGGCCACTTCTACAGGAATACCATTCTTTTCTCCTTCCATGCTAATAACATAGTTTATCAATGGTTCTCTTGTGGCATCTAAGAACTTGATAAATTCTTTTAAACCTTCTTCTGAATGAAAAGTTTCTCCAACATATTCACCTTTCTCGTCCTTCTCTCTTTTATCTGTAATGGTAATTGTGATTCCCTTATTTAGATAAGCCAACTCCCGCATACGGTTAGCAAGGGTCTCATAATTGTATTCTGTAGTTTGTGTAAAAATAGTATCGTCTGGGTAAAAGGTAACAACAGTACCTGTAACATTGGTTTCACCAATACTTTTTACAGGATATAGCGCCTTACCTCTTTCGTACTCTTGTTCCCAAACTTTACCTTCTCTATGTACAGTAGCTTTTAAGTGATTGGATAATGCGTTAACACAAGAAACACCAACACCATGTAAACCACCAGATACTTTGTAGGAATCTTTATCAAATTTACCACCTGCACCAATCTTTGTCATTACTACCTCTAGGGCAGACACACCTTCTTTTTTATGCAAGCCAACTGGGATACCCCTACCGTTATCTTCTACAGTAATTGAGTTATCTTCATTAATGGTGACTTTAATGTTATCACAGTACCCACCCATTGCCTCATCAATAGAGTTGTCTACCACCTCGTAAACCAAGTGGTGCAATCCTCTAACGCCTACGTCTCCAATATACATGGACGGACGCATACGCACGTGCTCCATACCTTCTAGGGCCTGTATACTGTCTGCTGAATATTGTTTCTTATTTAGTTCTTCGCTCATAGTTTAAAGCTGCGTTTATTGCATTTTTCAAATCTTACAAATATAACCAAAAGCTATACAAAACGTGGTATTTAGCACATTTTACCCCACCAAGTTATCAACAAACTACTGTGAAAAAATAAGCTGAAGTAGGCTTATTATCCACGATACTTATCTGCTAGTAATAACTTACTCATAACAAAACAGAAAGCGCCTTGCGGCGCTTTCAATCGACTAATTAAAATGAATAAAACTACTCCTCTTCTAAAATGAAAACAAGCTTTATTTTACGTAGGCATCTGTATGCACTTTGGCTACAGCCCTACCAGACGGATCGTTCATGTTTTTAAATGCCTCATCCCATTCCAAGGCAATTTTAGTGCTACAAGCTACAGAAGGCTCTTGTGGAACACTTTTAGCTGCTGCATCTGATGGAAAATGCCCTTCAAAAATACTTCTGTAATAGTACTCTTCTTTTGTAGTTGGAGTTTGTATAGGAAACTTAAAGTGTGCATTCTGCATTTGCTCATCTGTAATTTCCTCTTCCACTAAGGCTTTAAGCGTATCTATCCAGCTGTAGCCAACACCATCAGAAAATTGTTCTTTTTGTCTCCAAGCTACGCTTTCTGGCAAGTAATCTTCAAATGCTTTTCTGATTACCCATTTCTCCATACGCTCGCCATTGATCATTTTATCCTTTGGATTGATACGCATGGCTACATCCATAAATTCTTTATCTAAGAATGGCACTCTACCTTCTATACCCCATGCTGCTAAAGACTTGTTTGCACGCAAACAATCGTACATATGTAGTTTGTCTAACTTACGTACAGTTTCTTCATGAAAATCTTTAGGACTAGGTGCCTTATGAAAGTATAAATACCCCCCAAACAACTCGTCCGCACCTTCACCAGACAACACCATTTTAATACCCATAGATTTAATTACTCTCGCCATTAAATACATTGGCGTAGAGGCTCTAATGGTAGTAATATCATATGTTTCTAAGTTGTAGATTACATCTTTTATAGCATCTAAACCTTCTTGAATTGTAAACTTAATTTCATGATGAATAGTTCCTATATGGTCTGCTACTTTTTGCGCTGCCGCTAAATCTGGACTCCCGTCTAAACCTACACTAAAAGAGTGTAATTGTGGCCACCATGCATCTGCCGTATCTCCTGATTCTATTCTTTTCTGAGAGTATTTTTTAGCAATAGCAGAAGTAACTGAACTATCTAAACCACCAGAAAGCAATACCCCATAAGGAACATCTGACATTAATTGACGGTGTACAGCAGCTTCTAAAGCATCTTTTAATGCTTGGATGCTAGTTTCATTTTCCTTTACAGCATCGTACTCCATCCAGTCTCTTTTGTACCATCTTACAAACTCGCCAGAACTGCTGTGCATGTAATGTCCTGGAGGGAACAGCTCTATTTTTGTACAAGTACCTTCTAAAGCTTTTAATTCTGAGGCCACGTAGAACGTTCCGTTTTTATCCCATCCAATATACAATGGAATAATCCCCATATGGTCTCTAGCAATGAAATACTCATCTTTATCTGTGTCATAAATTGCAAAACCGAAGATACCGTTTAACTCATCAATAAAATCTGTTCCTTTTTCTTGGTATAAAGCCAAGATTACTTCACAATCAGATTGTGTTTTAAATTGATATTTTCCGTCAAATTGCTTTCTTAGTTCACTATGATTATAAATTTCGCCATTAGCAGCTAAAACCAGTTTATTATCTTCACTAAATAAAGGTTGTTTTCCAGAAGCAGGGTCTACAATTGCTAATCTTTCGTGTGCTAAAATAGCTTTCTCATCAGCATAGATACCACTCCAATCCGGCCCACGATGTCTAACTTTCTTGGACATCTCCAACAACTGTGGTCTTAAAACCTCAGCAGTTTGCTTTAAATCAAATGCGCAAACAATTCCACACATATCCGTCTATTTAATTTTAAATTACAATACAAATGTGGGCATTGACTAACAGAGATGAAACTATAATCAACATTTTAATTACATATTAAAACTAAAAAACACTAAATAGAGTTTAATCATAATAAAACCAACAGTATCCTTTAAAAATTGTTTTAAAGTGAATTCTAAAAATTTAACGCCAGTTTAAGGTTTGTCTGTTAAGTACATTATAGTTTTAACGACTCAAGAAACGAGATTCAAAAAAAAATTAAAAACATCATGAAGAATTTATTAGGATTAGGCCTTTTACTTACCGTATTCTTAGCAACTAGTAATTTAACTGCACAAAAATTTAGCGGTTTAGACAAAAGTCCTGCAGATATTGCTTCTTTCCCAACGAGCTACAAAGAAAGTGACAAAGCAGTACGTGTTATTTACGGAAGACCACAATTAAAAGGAAGAGATTTAGAAACATTGGCTCCTACTGGTAAAGTTTGGAGAACGGGTGCTAACGAAGCTGCAGAAATTACTTTTTATAAAGATGTAAATTTTGGAGGAGAATCTGTAAAAGCAGGTACTTATGCTTTATTTACTATTCCAGGCGCAGATGAGTGGACTATTATTTTAAATAAAAACCTTAATCAATGGGGAGCTTATTCCTATGACAATGCAGCAGACGTAGTGCGTGTTAGCGGAAAAGTAAGTAAAGGTTCTGAATCTTTAGAAGCTTTTTCTATAGCCTTTAAAGAAGTAGATGGTGGTGCACATTTAATAATGGGCTGGGATACTACAAGAGTAGCCGTACCTGTTACTATGTAATTAAATAATACCCTTTAAAACTTAGAATCCCCGATACTAACAAAGCATCGGGGATTTTTTTATTTTACTTTTTTGCCAGATAAATAAACCTGTTCTGCCTTAAGCAGTGGAATGCTGTCTACGGGCACCTTCATAATATCAGAACTTAGGATGGTAAAATCTGCAAACTTACCAGGTTCCAAACTTCCTTTTTCATCCTCTTCAAAATTGGAATAGGCTGCCCAGATAGTCATACCTTTTAAAGCCTCTTCTCTAGTTAAAGCTTCTTGCATTTGAAAACCGCCTTCTGGATACTTATCCGTATCCTGGCGTGCTACTGCTGCATAAAAAGTTAAGAATGGGCTAACCTGCTCTACTGGAAAATCCGTCCCTAAGGCAACTTTACCTGCCTTCTTTAATAATGTTTGATATGCGTAAGCTCCTTTAATACGTTCTTCTCCTAAACGGTCTTCTGCCCAATACATATCACTGGTAGCATGCGTAGGCTGTACTGAAGGGATAATTCCTTTTTCAAAATAATCAAAATCTGCCTGCGAAACCACTTGAGCATGCTCCACCTTCCATCTTCTATCCGTTTTTCCCTTAAGCGCTTTATCGTATGCTCGTAAGACCACGATATTGGCAGAATCTCCAATGGCATGTGTATTCATTTGATACTCTGTGGCAGCAATGCGTTGCGCTAGTGCATCAATTTGGTCTGCAGGCGTAACTAAAGCACCAAAATGATGTGGCTTATCAGAATATTCTTCTCGTAAAGCAGCTCCTCTAGAACCTAATGCACCATCACCATATACTTTTACGGAACGAACGTTTAGTTTATCGGTCTTTAAAATTCCTTTTTCTAAAAAGTGGTCTAAATTCTCTGGTGTATTACTAACCATTGCATAAACACGCATATCTAGTTCCCCTGCCTTTTGCAAACTATCTATTAGGTAAATGGTAGCTTTATCTAAGCCAGCATCGTTCACAGTAGTAAGCCCATAATCAAAACAAATTTCTTGAGCCGCCTTTAGTGCTTCAATTTGTGATGCAACGTTTGGTTTTGGCATAACTTGATCTACCAATGCCATGGGGTTATCTACCAAGACACCACTAAGCTCTCCATTTATCAAAACTATTTCTCCACCTTCTATTTTAGTCTCTTTAGTAATACCTGCCAACTGTAGAGCAGCATTATTTACAAAATAAGCATGACCATCTACACGCTCAAGAACCACTGGCTTATCTGGGAATAACTGATTCAATTTTTCATTGACAGGAAATTCCTTAACCTCCCAATCATTTTGGTCCCACCCGCGACCACGAATTACGTTCGCCGGATTGTCTTTGGCAAAAGCCGAAACACGCTCCAGCACCTCTTCATAACTATTTGTACCTACTAAGTCTACAATTTGCTGATTTAATCCTAAGCCATAAAAATGGCAATGGGCATCTATTAGACCAGGAACAATGGTTTTACCTCCTGCATCCAACATTTCTTTAGAAGTGTATTTTTGATAAATATCTGCTGTTTTTGCAACAGCTACTATTTTACCATCTTGGATAGCCATACAGCAGGCCTCTGAAAACTCTGAGTCTACCGTATAAATCTTAGCATTATTGACAATTAAGTCCACCTCCTGCTTTTGAACGCAAGAAACCCCTAGTACTAAAAATACTAAGGGTAGCATATATTTTTTCATGTGCGCTTTTGGTTTTTACCAAAAATAAGCAAATGGTATTACATTAATCTTGGTAGTGTGTCATTACAAATTCTACACGGCGCTCTCCAAGACCTTGTTTTTTTAGCCCATCTTTTTGTAGCGGCTTAGAACTACCTACACCTTCCCACACTATTCGCTTGTCTTCTATACCTAATTCTTTTAGATATAAAGCAACCGCCCTTGCACGCAAAGAAGAAACAAACTTGTTATACTCTGGACTACCGGTGTTGTCTGAGTGGCCCGTAATTTTTAACTGCAGTTCTGCATTATCTTTTAAAAATTTAAATATTTTTTGAATGTTGGCCATAGCCGTATCGTCTAATTCGTAACCTTTTGGTTGGTACGGATTACGCTCTAACACATAAATCTTGTCCTGCTCGTAATTAATTCTTGGCAACTCTTGTAAATCAAAATCGTCTATAAAATAATACGCATAATCGCTAGTAGTAGATTTAGAGGTTAATACCTGCGTTTTAGTACCGGTATTTGTTTCAAAATTTCCTATAAGGACGTGTTTTTCAAACCCCTTTGCTTCAAATTCTGCAGTTAAGGTTACCCATCCGTCTTTGCTTGCTAAAGTACTATTCTGCTGAAGCCTCACTTTGGTAAATTCTAGCCCATCTTGTAAATGCAACCTATTTTCCGTCAATAAAGTATTGTTAGGTAATGTTAAAGGCTTATTCACCAAGACTATATACATTTCTTGTAATGCTAAGGCAGAACTTTCTGCTAAACTCACTTTAAATTGTAATCTGTAAGGATATTTTTCTCGCAATGTTTTGGTTAACCCTAATTGCAAATATTCTCTGTAGTCTTTTAACGCATGAAAGTAAAGCCCCGTATACCCAGCACCTTCTGCTGCTTTCTCCGTACCTCTAAAATTAGATGGTACTGAAAAATCTCCTGTACTACACGCATTAAAATAATCTCCTGAGCTACCCGTAGGTATGGAAACATTTTTAAGTAATACGTTAAGGTTTGATACGGAAGAAGGACAATTGTTCTTCTCTTCAAAACTAGGATTAAGAATAAGGTTTTGCGCACTTAAGCCAAAACTACCTAAAAGGCAAAAAAACAGAACTAAACGAGTGTACAAATTGGTCATAGTTGGTCAATTTTTATAGGCTCTCGTTTTCAGGAATAAAAACGCCACTCCATTGGCATTATTGCATTTTGATGCTTTTAATCGAAAAAAAGGTGTAATTAAACTCTTGCGACACTAAATATTAGCGCGTTACCGTTATCACTATCCAAATCTTACTGTAATGCGCAAATTGACCACAGCGTTATTTATGTCTGCGGCCTTTACTTTTGCCTATAGCCAACATACCGTAAAAGGTAAGGTTGTAGATGAATTAGGCCTACCTGTTTATATGGCTCAAATACAAATTTTGGGCGCAGATACAACAACATTCACAGATGTGGATGGTTATTTTAAATTAGAAAGCGAAAAGGGTTTTCACTGGAAATTAGATATCGGCTCCGCAGGCTTTAAACCAGAGACCTTTTTTGTGTTAAGTGCTGGCCGCACTGAAGATATTGTATTAAAATACGATACGGCCATCAAAAGTTTGATTGGCCGTACCGAGAACTAATCTAAAATCGAATTTTATTCTTGGAAGTCTTCAAACTCTGTAATTACAAATTCTACTCTTCTATTTTTTCTCAAAGAAGTCATATCTAATCCATTATACAAAGGATGTTTTTCTCCGTATGCTTCAATTTTAATATTATCGGCAGGCATACCTAAAGAGGCTAAATATGCTTTTACAGAGGCAACCCTTTTCTCTGACAACATTAAATTATATTCTTGACTCCCTATGTTATCTGTATGCCCTTTTAAAACAACTTTGTCTTTATCTGGATTAGCTAAGGACGCATACAATTCTTCTAAATATACTTTTGACGCCTGATCAAGTGTAGCACTATTTTCATCAAAATTAACCTTATCTAATACAAAAGATTCGTTATAATCTATGTCTAAATCTATGTTGCTTTGCTTGGTTAGTTTAACATCGTCAATATAGAAATAAGCCATCTGTGCACTACCTGGGGCAGGATTTGGCACCTTCATTAAATAATCTTTGGGCACCTTACCAAAACTACCGATGGTTACGAATTTTTCAAAGCCGTCTGCGGTATATTCTAATTCTACAGGTATCCACATTTTTGTATTGGTAAGTTTGGCTTGAGCTTTCATATTTTTTAAAGAATAACTGCCATACTGCTCCCCTACGTCTCTTAAATTAATAGTGGAAGTGTTTCTAAATTCCATCTTTTTACCAGTAAACAAGGCATTTACTTCTTTCACTGAGAATTGTGAATCTTCCGCTAAACTTACATAAAACTTTAGGGTGTATTTTTCTCCGGCAACCAATTGTTGTTTTAATTGCAATTGAATGTATTCTTTGTAACCACCACCAGCAAACAAATACATTCCCATGTACGTTTTGCCGCTTTTTGGTTTTTGATAACCTCTAAAATTTCTGGGCACACTATTTTTTCCACGAGCACATTTACTAAATACATCTGTGGTCCCTTTAGAAGGGGTTGTAATAAAATCTACATATCCGTTAACCTTACTAAGACCATCCGGACATTGAGTCATATTCTCAAAATCACCATTATGCACTAAGTTCTGTGCCTGTATACCAGTTAAGATAGAAAATAATAAAACGAATATACTTTTTGCCTTCCAAGTAGTTATCTGTTTCATATGGTGTACGTATTACTAGTTAGTGTTTAATTAGCTTAATTACACCACAAACCTAAGAAACGACATATTTTTCTTACAAAATAGAAAGTTTGAACGTACAACAGTGTCGACGGATGGTAAACATCCGTCGATGAATTAAAAATCAAATTTATAAGAAATCCCTGCTAAAACCTGAAAACCTTGCACATAGTAGGTACTCCAACGCTCATAATTCTTATTACTTAAATTAGAAAACTTAGCAAAGACAGCCAACTGGTCATTAAAACGATATCCTAAATGCGCATTGGCATCAAAATAACTATCTAAGGTTACCCGTGTAGCTTCAAATTCATTTGCAGGAATACCTGCTGCGGCTATAGATTGTAAATCTTCTCTTTCCCCTACAAAGAATAAATTAGCACCGGCATACCAATGGTCTGTAATCTGATAATCAATGAAAACAGTGCTTTTTAGTTTTGGTAAGTTCCAAGCCGGGTTATCTGTTTCTGTGCTGTAAACATTATACTCTCCATTAATACCAAGGGTAAAATTACGATTGATATCGAAATTCAACTCTGCAAAAGCGCCTACAGTTTTTACATCGTCATAAAACACTTGAAACGAATTACCGTAAGCGTAACCTTCTTCTGAACGAGCAGAATTTAATGGATTAAGCAAATACAATGGTTTTCTATTTTCTGCCTTATAAAAAGCCCTTACATTATACCCAATATTATTTACTAATTGTCCTTTAATACCTGCATATGCATTGTATTGCATATCTGTGGGCTGTATACCCAAAGTTGGTGATACATAAGGATTATTTGCCACCAAACTTTTATAGGTATTTTGCTCCAAGTTACCCTCAATACCACCATAAGCAATGACTTGGTCTTCCATAACACGGTAAGATGCCGTTACAGCAGGATAAATGTAAAAACTACCCTCACTACGCTCCATATCTAAACCGTACACAAAATTAGCGCCTAATTTTAGCGTAAGTTCGTCCCTATAAACCATAAAAGAAGGACTTACTCCTGTGATAAGCTGGCCGTAGTCTATGCCCATCTCGTTTGTAGTACTATTAAGGCTGGCGTTCTCAAAGCTGCCTGTAACGTAATCTGCCTTGGCTGTAATGGATACCATTTCTGAAGTAATAGGTAGCTCCACAGTTACTGCACCATTTGCCCTTATTTCTGCAGATTCTTGACTATCCCAAAAACGATTTACTGCTAGTTCCGCATGCTTAAAAAACGAATCTTCTACATTAATAAAACCATTCACCCCTGCATTAAAATAATTTTGACGCTCATCTATACTATCTACTTGGTCTTGAGTAAAAACACCACTTTGTAAGCCATACCAATTATACAGTTGATGTCCAAGTTCCAAGCCTGTACCCCAATCATAATCCCTGTCTTTTTTAGACAAAGAGATAACTGCGTCCGTATTGTAAAAATCGGTTTCTAAAGGCGTGCTGTTAATATCTCCTCTAGAAGATTGATGCGTTAACCCTACATCTAATAGTTTTTCATCTCTTCCCAACTCTCTACTCGTATAAAAATCTACTAAGGCATTATTATAATTACCAAGCCCTACGGCGGCATAGCTATTATACAGAGTAGGTGCTGGAGTACGTTCTACTTTGGCTGCTTTTGCCTTTGCAGGTGTAAAAGTAGACGCTACTGGTACGGAAAAAATATGGTAGGTTATAGGTTTCTTTTTAAGCGCTATAGAATCTGTAATTTTAGGAGCTGTTTTTACCTTAAAAGCATCAGAAACAGATGGTGCGTATGGTTTTACTACGGTAACTGTTTCTGTACCTATATTATCTTCTTTTTCTTGCGCGTTACTCCAAAACACAAATAATAATGCACTTAGAGTTGCTATATATTTAATCATCTTCATAGTGTGTCTCTAGATTATTTACCGTTAGGATTTACGGATGAATTGCGTTGTGCTTCTTGGGATTTTATCAAGGCCAATTCTCCTTTAGCTTCTGCCACCAATTCTGGAAACTCACTAAAGTTCTCTTGCACACTTTCTAAAATATACGTGGCTTGGAAAGCATCTTCTAAAGCGTAAAAATTCTTAGCCATAAGTAATAGCCCCTTGCCGCCCCATTCTTTGTAAGAACTAAAATCTTTTACCAATTTTTGTACAGAGGCATTAGAGTCCTCGTAATTGTTATCTTGGCGTTTAAAATAAGCATCGTAGTACCAAGCTTCTGCCCCAGCCCTGCCAGTTGCTATCTCCTTTACCTCTGAAAACGCCTGCTCTGCTAATTGCATATCTCCAGTTTCTATAGCGGACCTTGCAATCATTATTTTAGCATCGCTACGTATTCTATCATCTAAATTGGGGGCTTGCAATACTTTCTCTGCATACACCAAAGTTTGCTGATATTCTTTTTTATCGTAATACCCTTTCATTAAATTACTTTGAGCAAAAACTCGGTTTTGACTAATCTCCGCCACCGTTTCTAGTTGCTTTAAATAAGGCATTGCGCTTGCATAATCACCTTTACCCACGTATATCTCACAAACACGTGTTAAAGCCTGCTCCATATATTCACTACTACCTCTATCTGCAACATTCTTATAGTTAACTAAAGCTTTCTCCTTTCTATTTGAACTAAAGTATAATTGCGCCAATGTAAAGTTTGCTTGTACCGCATGAACTCCATTTGGAAATTCTTTTAGGTAATTTTCAAAAGCCTTTACTGCTGCATCTGTTTTACCTTCTACGTATTTACGGTCAGCCGCCTCAAAACTAGCTTCTTCTAACTCACTATCCGTAACTTCTACAAAATCTAGATTACGTGCCCAAGCAGCATACTCATTTACCTTACCCATATCTACATACACTTGCTTTGCAGTGCTTACTGCCTGTACCGCTTCTTGGGATTTGGGATATTCTGATACTACATGTTTAAACTTATTTATGGCTTGTTCATTTCTGCTTGCGTTGTAATGTACTAGTCCTTGTCTTAATAATGCCTGCGGTGCAAATTTGCTATTAGGAAATTGAGATACCAATTTATCATAAGCAGCAAGGCCTTCTGTTTCTTTATTGGTTTTAATGTACGTATTCGCCAATTCAAACAAAGCATCATCTCTTAATGAAGATTTTGGATGATACGTATTAAAAGAAGCTAATTGCGAAATTTTTTTTGAATTCTTACCTAAAAAGCCATTACTCATCGCTACTTGATACGCAGCATAATCTCTTTCCGGTCCATTGTAAGATGATGCCTTGTCATACGCCTTAATAGCTCCATTATAATTACTGCTTACAAAATAAGTGTCTCCTAAACGGATTAGAGCATCCGTTTTTATCACCTCTTCTAAATTAGTATTGGTAGCGGCGCTATTAAAATGGCTAATTGCTTTATTGTACTCCTTTAATTTAAAATAACAGTAGCCTAAATTATAATCTAACTGTTCTATTTCTTCTATTTCTGAGCCGTTCACTGCTTTAAAACTACCTAAAGCTTGTGCAAACTGATTAAGGCGATATTCTGATTCTGCCTTCCAAAATTGCGCTTTAGCCGCCAACTGCACGTTTTCTTTCTTCTTTAAGGATTTATCAAAAGCCGCTAAAGAACCTGTATAGTCCGCATCTGCAAATAATTCTACTCCCCTATAAAATGCAACTTTCTGGTAGGTAGCATCACTAGCAAAGGAGGGATTTTTTTCTAGCAACTCCATCGCACCAGCAAAATTTTTAGACGTTATGTAAGAGTCTACGAGTAAACTTTGTATTTCTTCTTCATTCTCATCTTTAGGATACTTTTCTAGATAGGACATCATTACCTGCGGCACGGGTTCATAAGCATTACCAATCTCGTAACTTAATCGTGCATAATTTAACAAGGCATCTTTGCTAATCGCATCATTAAAATCCATACTTGCTGCATTCCTAAAAGCATTTAATGCTTCGGACTTTTTATCTAACTTTAAATAACACTCAGCTAAATGGTAATATGCATTTTGTGCTACGCTGTTAGTACCATTTATAATTTTATTAAACTGCCCAATAGCACTTTCAAAATCGCCCTGTTTATAAAAACTATAACCTAATAAATAGTAATCTGTATTGCTCCATTTACCCCTTTTGCCTTTGTATTCTTGCAAATAAGGAACGGCTTGATCATACTTTTCTAAGTTAAAATAACTTTCTCCTATGATTTTATTTAGTTCAGAAACCTCTCTTCTATCAGACTTTGGTAATTGTTTTTTAGCCATGGCAATAGCTTCTTCAAACTTGCCTAGTTTAAAATTTAAATCGGCTTGGTAATAGGATAGCTTTTCCTCCAAAATTTCTGGGTCATTAATCTGGTCAAAGCGTTGGTTAGCTTCATCATAATCGTCTTGTTCGTAAGAAATATACCCTAAATAATATTTAGCTTGGCTACCAAACTTGTTAGAATTGGTCACCTTAGAAAGGTATTTTTCTGCCTCGTCTGGTCTGTTACTGGCATAATAACTGTATCCTGTATTAAAATTAAAGCGTTCCTTGTCTTTTTTAGACATGCTATTTTGCTCTACTTTTTTATACCATTTTAAAGCATTTGGGTACTTGCCCGTTTCAAAATAGTAATCTGCCACATCCATAAATGCAGAATTTCGTTTGGTAGAAGTTGGGTAACGCTCCACAAAATCTTCCATCAATTTATCTGCACCACGTTGGTTTAAACGTATAGCGGCATTAGCCACATAGTAAACGCTATTTGCTTCTGTTTCTTGGTCTGTTGTAGATTCTTTAACCTTATAAAACAGAGCCTGCGCGGCTTGGTATTGCTGTTCATTATACAATGCTAATGCATCTTGGTATAACTTATTATCATGTGTATAAATCTTGGTTTCTTGGGCATAGGCAATTGTAGTAAGCCCCATCCCCAGAAGGAGTAAGGTATATATGTTTTTCTTCATAAGTGTTCTGTGCTCTCTAAGCTTATTTCCATTAACGTCAAATTCCACGCCAAAGTATGTTACTATCCTTGGTTAAGATAAAATTAGCAGTAAAAATCTAGATATACATAGAACTTGTTACCTTTAGCCTAAGAATCTTGAACACATGTCCACACCCATTTTAAAATTACAAGACGTTTCAATTTTTCAAAATGAAAATCTTGTATTAAGCAACGTTACCCTACAAGTAAAGAAAGGTGAGTTTGTCTATGTTATTGGTAAAACCGGAAGCGGAAAGAGTAGTTTTATGAAAACTCTTTATGGTGATTTACCTCTTAGACAAGGTACTGGTAGCGTTGTTGATTTTGATTTAAAAACTTTAAAGGAAAATGACATTCCTTTTTTAAGAAGAAAACTAGGAATTGTTTTTCAGGATTTTAAGTTATTACCAGACCGAAATATTAATAACAACCTTTTATTTGTTCTAAAAGCCACAGGTTGGACAGACACCAACAAGATGAATGCTAAGATTGAAGAAGTCTTGGATAAAGTAGGCATGAAAACAAAGGGCTTTAAATACCCGCACGAACTTTCTGGAGGCGAACAACAACGCATAGCTATTGCTAGGGCATTGCTGAACGACCCTGAATTGATTCTTGCCGATGAACCCACTGGAAATTTAGACCCACAAACCAGTGTAGAGGTGATGAAAGTACTACAAGAAATAAATGATAACGGACGTACCATTTTAATGGCCACCCATGATTATGCCCTAATTTTAAAGTACCCGCATAAAACTATTAAGTGCGATGGCGGCAAAATGTTTGAAGTAATACAAAAGGCAGTGTAAGCAGTTGGTCTACTATTCTTTTAAAATTACTATACGTTTTGTTTCTTTGTTAAAATTATTTTAAAATTTCCTATATGGAGCTTCTAGGGATAGATATTGGCGGTACTGGAATGAAAGGTGCCATTGTGAATGCGGAAACCGGAGAAATGATAACGGAGCGATTTAGGGTACCCACCCCAAAATCTAAAAAGCCAGATGACATGGCTAAAGTGATTAAGGAAATTACAGACCATTTTGATTATGAAGGCCCTGTGGGTTGTGGCTTCCCTTCTATAGTAAAAAATGGGGTGTGTAAATCTAACGGAAACTTACACAAAAGCTGGGTTGGTGTTAACATAGATGAGCTTTTTACGGCAGCTACGGGGCACGAATTTACCGTACTTAACGATGCTGATGCAGCTGGTTATGCCTCAATGAATTACGGTGTTGGCAAAGGCAAAGATGGCTTAGTAATAATGCTTACGGTAGGCACAGGATTGGGAAGCGGTGCATTTTTTAATGGACAACTATTACCAAATTTTGAGCTGGGGCAGATTCCCTACAAAAAATATAAAAAGATAGAACTCTATGCCTCTAACTTTGCTAAAGAACGTGACGATTTGTCTATGGAAAAATGGGCAAAACGTTTTAATAAATTTCTGAACTACGTAGAATTGTTGGTGAATCCAGACTTGTTAATTGTAGGGGGTGGTATTTCTAAAAAATGGAACGATTTTGGTCATCTACTAGATACTGAAACCCATATTGTAAAAGCTGAATTAATGAACCATGCAGGAATTATTGGCGCTGCAATTGCTTGCCTAAAAGAGCATCATCATGGTCATCTAGTCAAATAAAAAAATACACTTGTATACAAAAAAACCGGGCTGATGCTCGGTTTTTTTTTAATTATGATGCTACTTATACTTAGAGTTTCTTTGCTCCTTCTGGCATTTCAAAGAAATCTTTAGGCAATTCGGTTACAAACTCCATATCGCTAATTTCGATTTTGGTAATGTATTCTCCCGGCATATTATCTACCGTCCAATGGGTTTTTAATAGACTAGGCAATAGAACTCCGTCTACATCAACTAATTCACCAACCTCCATAAATTTTTCTGGATTGTGGCCACCATCTTTAAAGTATTCAGGATAAGAAACAATATATCTAGTTGCCATTAGCAAATACGTCTCTGCATCAAAATGTAAAATATAGTAATCGTCTGGAGCATCTCCTGTACCCGCATCATATGTCACTTTAACAACCTTGGTGTTCTTATCTTTATAAGTAGCATCTGGCAATAATTCTAAATTAACGCCCTCCCCATCTTCTACAAACGGGTGTCCCATTAAATAAAGTGGTGTTAAAGCCCAAAATTTGGTATCATAAGCAAAAGCGGTTGAATCTGCTTTTATCCATGCTATTTCTCCAGTATAACCAAACGTGGCCTCTTTATCTGTAGTACTGGTATGCACTACCCTATTGTTCCATGGGTCTACAATTTCATAACTGTCGCGCTGTGTTTTATCTTTTTCTAAAGGCTGGTAATTAAAACGCATACCCAAGGGCCCATTTTCAAACCAAGTAGCTAAACCACCGTGCGCTTCCATGGACTTCCAAATTACAGTACCAGCCGAAGAAGCTGTTAGGCGTTCCTTTGCTTTTTTAACCCTATTTGTAATCCATGTATCTGGTATGGCTACACTATTTTCTACCACTGTTGGATCTGGTAGAACATTTTCTTCGTTTTCTTTTTTTTGCTCTTTACAAGCTATTGTACTGATTAATAGGGCGGTCACCCCTATCTGTTTAATTAAGTGTTTCATTTTGTCCATTTTAAGCTTTGGTAGTCGGCGTATATTTAAAAACCTTTCAAAAAAAAGCCCCGATTAAAATCGGGGCTTAAACTTATACTTTGTTACGTTTTCTGTCTACCTCTTTAAGATATACCTTTCTTAACCTTAAGTGGTTTGGCGTAACCTCTACATATTCATCTTTCTGTATGTATTCCAAGGCTTCTTCTAAAGAAAATTTAATTGCTGGTACAATCTTAGCCTTATCATCTGCTCCTGAAGAACGTACGTTAGACAGCTTTTTGGTTTTGGTAACGTTTACCGTCATATCATCTTGACGTGAATTTTCACCTATTACCTGGCCCTCATAAATATCCTCTCCTGGATCTACAAAGAATTTACCTCTATCTTGTAATTTATCAATAGAATAAGGAATTGCAGTACCGGTTTCCATAGAAACAAGAGAACCGTTGATTCTACCTGCAATGTCTCCTTTAAGTGGTTGGTATTCCACAAAACGGTGTGCCATTATAGCTTCACCAGCTGTTGCAGTTAATAACTGGTTTCTTAAACCAATAATACCTCTAGACGGAATCATAAATTCGCACAACATACGCGAACCTTTGGCTTCCATACTCACCATTTCACCTTTACGTACAGATACCATTTCTACAGCTTTACCAGATACTTCTTCTGGTAAATCTATTGTCAATTGCTCTATTGGCTCGCATTTAACGCCATCAACCTCTTTAATGATTACCTGTGGCTGACCAATTTGTAACTCGTACCCTTCTCTACGCATGGTTTCTATAAGTACAGATAAGTGTAATACACCACGCCCAAATACTAAAAATTTATCTGCGCTATCTGTTTCTTGCACTCTTAGCGCCAAGTTCTTCTCTAATTCTTTTTCTAGACGTTCTTTAATGTGTCTAGAAGTCACGAACTTACCGTCTTTACCAAAGAATGGACTGTCATTAATAGTAAATAACATACTCATGGTAGGCTCGTCTATAGCAATAGTCTTAAGCGCTTCTGGATTTTCTATATCTGCAACGGTATCACCAATTTCAAAACCTTCCATACCTACAATAGCACAGATATCTCCGGTTTGAATTTGCTCTACCTTTACGCGTCCTAAACCTTCAAAAACGTATAGTTCTTTTATTTTAGACTTTACAACTTTACCATCTCGCTTAACCAATGATACTTGTTGTCCTTCTTTTAAAGTGCCACGTTGTAATCTACCAATTGCAATTCTCCCTGTAAAAGAAGAGAAATCTAAAGAGGTGATTAACATCTGTGTAGTACCCTGTTCTGGTTTAAATTCTGGAACGTGGTCTAGCACCATATCTAATAATGGCTCAATATTTTCGGTTGGTTTTTTCCAATCCTCACCCATCCAGTTGTTCTTTGCAGAACCATATACCGTAGGGAAATCTAATTGCCATTCTTCTGCACCCAACTCAAACATTAGGTCAAACACCTTTTCGTGTACACCTTCTGGGTCACAGTTTTCTTTATCTACCTTGTTTACAACAACACAAGGTTTTAACCCTAATTCAATGGCCTTTTGCAACACAAAACGTGTTTGTGGCATAGGACCTTCAAAAGCATCTACCAACAAAAGAACACCATCTGCCATGTTTAAAACACGCTCTACCTCACCACCAAAATCGGCGTGACCAGGAGTATCAATGATATTAATTTTGGTATCCTTATAGATAACGGAAACGTTCTTAGAAACAATTGTAATTCCTCTTTCTCGTTCCAAATCGTTGTTGTCCAAGATTAAATCTCCTTTGTTTTCGTTCTCACGAAACAACTGACAGTGAAACATAATTTTGTCTACCAAGGTAGTTTTACCGTGGTCTACGTGCGCTATGATAGCGATGTTCTTGATTTTCTGCATCTTCTGATAATAAGGGCGCAAAATTACATTGTTTTTTTTGCATTCTTATTTTACCTAACAAAAAAATAATCTGATTTTGGGATTTTAAGTCTATTTATGTCTATTATTCCCTTTAATTGAAAAAATAGAACCCTTAGTAACTTACTCCAAAATCTGCCTGTTGCTTTCTGCGTTTGGTGGCCACCCAACCAAAAGTGAAGTTTAGCATTGGCCCATGACCATTTAAAACACCATCGCCACGGTAATAACCATAACCCGCTTCTATACTGTAATTAAATCCTTTTTTAATGGTACGTTGTATGCCGTAAACCCCACCATAAAATGCCACTGCAAAGTCTTTATCCGGTGCCATATTTTGAGACAATTGTAGTTTTCCCCAGAAGATAGACCGGGCGGGAGCCAAATAGTTGGCCGAATTGCCTATTACATTTTTATTGGCATCCAAACGTTTTTGAATGTTATGGTAATACCTAATACGAGTATGCCATGCGTAACCAAAAGTGTATCCTTCTTGATATGTTGCCAGGCCAGGTGAAAAACTGGTAGATGCGGTTACATTACGTAGTAAACCAATTTCATATCTAAATCCAGGTCCTAAAAGGTTAAAGGTTACTTGGTGTTTTTCTAAATGTAATAACCCAGTACCTCTTTCACTTAAGCGATACTGCGCTTGTATGGTTGGTAATGCTGTAAGGCAAAATACTAGCCAAAGAATACGTTTCATGATGGTTGTTTAGGGCATAAGATAATTTTCTTATACCCTATGACAGTCGGCTTTAGCTAATTTTTAGGATTTTAACTGATAAGTTATCGTCTTGACTTCCCCAACACAAAGCCCAGTTTTAGTGCTGTAGCTATGGCAAAACCACCATCGTATTCTGAAAAGAGATATGCAGGCCCCACTTCAAACCGAAACTGCAAACCTTTCTTACCCGTACGCTGCAATCCGTAAACTGCACCTGCCAATGCAAAATAGTCCTCGTAATAATCCAAGTCGCCAATAAATGCCTTTCCGCCTTGTACCGCCAACAATGGCGCTATATAGTTCCCAGAATTGCCAGCAATATTTTTGCCTTTAGACAATCTTCTATCAAAATTTAAGTAGTTGCGGTACTGCAAACGACCAATCGGGTAAATACCAAAACCACTTTCTGAAAATGAAGATTCCACATACTGAAAGCCAATCGTTCCCTCCAGAGCCATGGTAGATTTGTCTCCTACCGCTGCCTCATAAATTACCCCGGGCAACAGCAGATTAAGTGTTATTTGCGATTCTTCTACCTGTCTATTCTGTGCCATAACAGGCATAATTAGCCCTATGGCCAATAGTGTGGTGTAAATGATTTTCATGATGGATTGTTTAAGCATTTAGGCTATCAAATAATGAGCCAAAAAAGTATCTTTGTCAAAATACTACATTATGAATCTTTCTTTAATACCGCAACTAAAACATGCCCAAAGCGATAACTTTTTTTTACTATCTGGCCCCTGTGCCATCGAGGGCGAAGACATGGCCATGCGTATTGCGGAGCATATTGTTACGGTAACGGACAAGCTTAAGATACCTTACGTATTTAAAGGAAGTTTTAAAAAAGCCAACCGCAGCAGAGTAGATTCTTTTACTGGAATTGGCGATGAAAAAGCACTTAAAATCCTTAGAAAAGTTTCCGAAACATTTGAAGTACCTACTATAACGGATATACATGAAATCTCGGATGCAGCCATGGCTGCAGCATATGTAGATGTATTACAGATTCCCGCTTTTTTGGTAAGACAAACAGATTTAGTAGTTGCTGCCGCTGAAACTGGAAAAGTTGTAAACTTAAAAAAGGGACAGTTTATGAGCCCAGAAAGCATGCAACACGCCGTAAATAAAGTTAAGGAAAGTAATAATGACCAAGTTTGGATTACGGACCGTGGTACCATGTTCGGTTATCAAGATATGATTGTAGATTTTAGAGGCGTACCCACTATGAAGCAATATGCTCCAGTGGTCTTAGATGTAACCCACTCTTTACAGCAACCCAACCAAGCTTCTGGCGTTACTGGTGGTAGGCCGGCATTAATTGGCACTATGGCAAGAGCAGGTATTGCTGCAGGCGTAGATGGCATCTTTATGGAAACACACTTTGACCCAAAAAACGCAAAAAGTGATGGCGCAAATATGCTGGACTTAAGTCTTTTAGAGAAAGTTCTTACCGATTTAACCGCTATAAAAAGAACCATCAATTCTTTATAAGTTACCTAATTCGCAACCAGCATTACTAAGTTTTATAGAAACCGCAACCCCTAAGCTGGTATGCCTCTTCTAACACCTCATGCAAAACTTGGTCATCTATTGCTTCTAGAGAAGAATACCGGAGTGATTTTACCACTTTACGATTTTCGGAATTCATTTTGTCTAAATGCTTGGTTAAATGTGCGGAATTCCAAAAAGCGATGTCAACATATTTGTTTTTGTGCGAAGCATTTAAATAACAAATTGGGCTTTTACCCACATAAAAACAGGGGATATTCCATTTGTATTTGAGTTCCACATCTGGTACTAAGCTTTGTATGGTCATTTGTAAGTGAAGTAGTATGCTACGGTACGGTTCTGGTTGATTAAGTATGTAGGCCTCGGCTGGATTCATTTTATTCTCACAGGCATTAAAATTATTAATTTACCAAATCTAACTTACTACGCTCCCCATTCATAAAAGCCTCAAAGTTCTTGAAGTTATTTTCTCTGTACTTAAGAGGTGTTTCCTTTGCCACTTCTATTTTACCAGATTCTATGTGTACATTAAAACTGAAAGAAGAAAAATCTCCACTACAATCTTGGTCAAAATGCTCTAATAGGTAACGAAATAGTTTAGGGCGTATAAGATACTCCAACTCTATACGCTTCTTTTCTTGAGCCTCTCTGGTGGTTGGATTATATATCCAATTAATTTTCACTTTTTAATTGTGTTTATCTTGGAACAAAGTACAAAAAATACCCTTATTATCAATTGGTTATAAATCCTAATCGGTAAAGGGATTAATTTTCCCCTTAAAACAACGATGTCTAATTAAAAAGCTACAGGCACTTTACCAAACTCCGCTTTAAAGGCCTTCTTAATTTTTTTCTTGTATTCCTTTGGGGTATCCTTTGCAATACGCACAATTCTCTGGTCCAAGTCTACATCAAAATAGAAACAAGAAAAATCTGTGCAACATTCATCTTCAAAAGTTGCTAGTAATATACGCACGATTTTTGGTCGTATTGCGTACTCCATTTCCCTCTTCGCTTCATAAAAGTCAGCGGAAGCCTCTGGAGATTGAATCCAATTAAAATACATTTGATTAACGTAAAAGAAAGGTCAAATTTACATTTATTTAACATAAATGCAAATTTTTTTATAACTCTTTAAATTTAACCCAACACATAATCAGCAAGATATTGGTATCGCTGCGTTAATTGCCCACCCTTCGTCATCCTTGCTCTTTCTAAGATACCGTCTTTATCATTATTAAAAAAGGCAGGAATTACGTGTGTCATAAATGCTTCTCCAAAGCCCCCACTAGCGTCTCTAGGTAATTCTGCAGGCAAATTATCTACAGCCATTACTGCAATAGCGTCTTTGTGTAAGAAATCTACTTCTTTCTCCGTATGGGCATCATAACCGTAAATGGGTTCTGCAATGGTAGATGGTTTAATGGTACTTGCCACTGGCCCATCTATATCACAACTTATATCTGCTACAACCTTTATCTTAAAATCTGGGTGCTTTGCATCTTCTCTAGTAAATAAGTACGGTGCTCCATCTCCATAAAAATGCCCTGCAATGAACATGTTTGACACTTTTGCAAAACGGAAGAAATTAGATTCGTATCCAGATGGATCATTAAAAAACGCTTGCTTATCCCCATCTGAACCGTCTTTAGGTTTATTATAATCCAATACATCTATCTGGCAATACACGGCCTCTTGATATTCTTTAGTTAAATAGTCTGCAACGCTAACCTCTTTAATACCCATACCATCTAGCATTTCTTTAGCACCATTACCTACTCTGCCCATACCAGTAAGCACAATTTTAATGGCTGGCAATGTTATTTTATTGAGTTCTGTGATTAATGCAGCTTGGTCCTTAAGGTTTTCTGCTTTGGGTAAGTTAAAAGATTGTTCTTTGAGACCAAATGCTCTTATCCCATTATAAGCACCTACAATACCTGCATACCTACCAAAGGCTACTAAACGTTGGCCTTGGGTATTGGTAATTACTTCATGATCATACAATTCTATATTCTTATCTAATATAGCCCTAAGCAAATCTCTATTGTAAGGTTGCTTTTTTATGGTATGCGAAAAGAAAAAGTATTTTTTATTGGGTAGCAATGCATTTATCGGCACTTCTTTTACACCTAAAAGTACATCACAACTTTCCATAGCATCTTGTACCGGCACTCCTGCATCTAAATATTCTTGGTCTGTAAACACCCGAATAGATGACGGCTCTACAACGAGTTGTGCCGCTGGATAGGTTTCCATGACGGTTTGGCATAATTCTGGCGGCAACACTACGCGCTTATCTGGTGGATTTTTACGTTCTTGTATGATTCCGAATTTCATTACAGTTGTGGTATAATTTTTGTCTAAATTACCTAGATTGCTAAGGTTGCACAAACTTTTTAGTTGTTTGGTGAAATACTGTTACCTTTGCGGTCCGTTTTCCCGAAAGGGAAAATGTGCGTTAGGGATTGCGGCTTTGTTGGAGCTCTTCTTTTTACTCTTGAAAAGGATAAATAGAAAGCGACTGCCAAAAGCCCGACCTGCCAAGGCAGGGAACGCCCTACCGTTCTTTGAAAAAAGTGGGCAGTATTTTTTTACTGACTTACTAATGGGGCCGACTGGTTTTGACAGCGAGACCAATGGCGGTGTAAGCATGCCGAGCTATGGGAATGATGCTCGTAAATACAATGTCTCAACTTTTTTAAATGGCGAGTCTAACTACGCTTTAGCTGCTTAATTGACTGAATTATAGTAAGTCCAAGCCTAGTCGCGCAAGGCGCGAAAGCTGAATGTTCCATGGTAGCCCTTGTTGATGGCGACCAGTTTAGGAGCACCATAAAAGTCAACACCGAATTGTTTGTGCTTCGGTAACAATTCTAAACAAAAGAAGCTAAGCTTAAGATAGGCGGTTTTGGGTCGGTCTTAAGTCGAAAAATGAACCAAGACTAAGCATGTAGAAAGCTCAGTTATTTCTTGTTTGGACGAGGGTTCGAATCCCTCCGGCTCCACTTTAAACCCTCGTAAGCCTAATGTTTACGGGGGTTTATTTTTTGCGTTTTTACCTACGGTATTCGAAGGCCTGGGCGGCAGGCTCGCTCCTGCACTAAAAAGGTCTACAAGACCTTTTCTTAACGTTTGGCCGTCCCCGGCTCCACTTTAAAAACCACCTTATGGGTGGCTTTTTTGTTTATTTCTACATTTTAGCACAACTAATTGTACCCGTTGAGGGTTAACAACTGCAATATCATTTTATAGAATTGAAAGTCTGCTCTAGCTTTTCCTTAAAGAGAACTAAATGCGCTTTTAGCCCTAGCCAATCTTCCGCAGCAATTAAATCTGGTTTAAAAAGATTACCCCCCATACCAAATGCCTTTGCCCCTGCTTGGGCAAATGGACTTAGATTATCTATTGTGACACCTGCGGTGGGCATAAGTTCTATTTGGTCTAGTGGAGCCAATACATCTGCTATATATTTTGGCCCAAGCTGGGTTGCAGGAAAAACCTTGACCATTCTAGCCCCTGCTTTTGAAGCAGTATAAATTTCTGTGGGCGAATAAGCTCCAGGAAAGATAGGCACTGCTTTAGCAACACAATGCGCTATAACTGCCATATCTACCACTGGCGATACAATAAATTGTCCTCCTACTGCTACAACTGCATCTACTTGCTTGGCATCTAAAACAGTACCTGCCCCTATATTTAATTGCGTTTTAAAGGTTCTTGCTAATTCTTCAATGATTTGAAGCGCATTCGGCGTATTCATGGTAATTTCTAAATTAGTAAACCCAGCATCAGCATATACTTCTGCAATCTGCATTACTTGTTTTACTGTATACCCCCTAAGAATACCAACCACAGGTGTTTTTTTAAAAAGGGATTCTGAAAAAGAACTCATTTGGTATATTTTATATTTAAACGTACATGGCTTGCTCTAGCTCCAAACAATTAACAGGTTCTAACCCGTGCTTTATAAGAAACCGAAGAGAACTAATGTAAACAAGTCCTAAAAGAACAACAACCAGAGTCTTTCTATACAAATTTTAAAACATTGCAAACCCAATAAGTAAAGGGTTCAAAGTAAACAGTGTACAGTTTTTATCTAGTAGTTGTGGATTATAAGGTGAAGTATTTCTAAGGAATTACTATGCTTTTGTCCAAATACGATTGCTAATATTAAGCTCTGTAATTAAATTCTGAACTACATTTAAGTCCTCCTTAATAGCTTCTAGAGAATTTACTTTAACTACTTTCTCTTCTACCGTAATGTTCTCAAAAAAGTCTTTGTTCATTGGTACCGCTAAATATAACTTACCATTTTTTAACGTCATAGATAAATCTTTTGTTTTTATGCGCTTTTTCAGCTTGTAAGTACAACAAACAATGCAAAGCAATCTATGAACGCATAGTAGCTAAGGGAAAAAGCAAAAAACTTGCTTTGATAGCGGTATGCAACAAGCTTTTGAAACAGGCTTTTGCTATTGCAAAATCCGGAATACCTTACGATGAGAAATATGTGTCGAAATTGAACTAAAAGAACTTGTTTTTTAACTCAGTTCTTTGTTGGGCACAGTTATTTTTCAAATTCCAAGTAATTACATTCAACTCCATTCAAGCTATCGACAAAACTTTTAAAACTTGGTGAAGCATTATAAACAGTTGGTTTGTCTATCTTACCCAATAATTCAACTCCGTCAATAACTTTATTATATGAGCCTTTTATTTTTTTAATGACAGAAGCGCCACTTAAACCATCAGTAGATTCGGGTTTATTTTCAATATCGTCAATTAACTTATAATCGGCTAAAATCCAATTTTCAATCATTTTATCAGCAAATCCTATTCGTAAATCTTGGTCAGTTATTCCTTCATTTTCTAACGCATTTTGTAATAGACCACATAATTCGTTAGCAGATTCATTTCTGTTTTCTCGGTCAACTAATATTATTATCGGATAATGTCTATTTCCAAATAGTCTAATTAAAGAGGCAACTTTTTTAGCAATTGCTTCTATAGTAACTCCATTCCCATTCAAATTTGTTCTTTGAACAGGTTTACCTGGGCAAATTTTTCCAATAAATGATTGTTCGGTATGACCGTCTACTATAAAGGCTGGATTAGGCATTTTGAATTGAATTTGAGAAGTAAAAATGACCTAAACCAAAACCAGAATTTGATATTTCGTCTTTTACTAGCTTTAAGTTTTTAATTCTTCTTGCAGTTGTTCTCCCATCTACTAAATCAACTATTATAACCTCCTCTGGTTTTGATGAGTTCAACAATGATTCACTATGTGTTGTCATTAAAACGAAAGAATTAGAGTTTTTTTCTGATAAGTGGTCTCTCATTATTTGAGCAATTTCTGCTTGCATCCAAGGGTGTAAGAAATTTTCAGGCTCTTCTATTGAAAAGATGGTTTTTGAAGTTAGAATTGCCGTAATTAAAGAAAGCCATTTAATTGTGCCATCCGACATGGCAGAAAGAGGTAAGATTGCACTATAATCTCCAGTTTCGATTGAAATTTTAACAATTAACTTATTGTCAAAAGGGTCGTTTTCAATATCTAAATCGGTTATAGTATTATTTGCAAGTTTTAAATAGGATTTAACTTTTTGTAATGTTTCAGGTTTAAAACTCCTTTCAGGCCTATCATACCCAAAAAATATTCTGCGCATATTTTCAGTTTTAGGCTTACTCTTTTTCATTGCATAAAGAGTGGTCGCAAGACCAGAACCATCTCTCTTAATTTCTGCTGGGGTTGCTGCATCTTCACTTTCTTTGACTTTACTTGGCACAACGTTAAATGTTTCTCCACCTACCAAATCACTAATCAAGACCTCTGAAAATTCTATAAATGGAAAAAGACAATATATTATTGGCTTTACGTTTGGATTTTGTTCTAGAGCAAATTCTTCAAGTCTATTAATAAAGTCTGATTTACTTTTATTTTCATTAATCAAAAATCGAGGTTTGAATTTTCTTCTATCGAGATTTAGAATTTTTACAGAGCTGGATTTTGAATCTTCATTTTCAAAAACAATATCTAAATCCCATTTTGACTTGTAAAACTTTGCATCGGGATTTGCCCAAAATTTTGAGGCAGTTCTAATTTTTATTCGTTGGTTAGAATAGAAAATGGTATCCTTTTCGAATGACGTTTTGATTCTTGCTTCATATTCATAAACAATGTACTGTTTTGAAGAGTGCTTTTTTGAACCAAAAATCTTGAACGAAATATTATCCTGATAATTTTCTTCTCCGATTTTTTTGAAAATCGAACCAGCACCACCAACGGTACTTACCGCCTTTGCTACAGGGTTTTTTACTAGTTGGGATAAAAATTCAAAAAATAATATAATATTCGTTTTTCCAGCACCATTTGGTCCTACGAGAATATTAAGTCCACTATTGAGATTTAATGAAAAATCCGATAGTGATTTGAATCCATCAACTTTTATTTTTGTTATCATATTCTTTTAATTGTGCCCAACGGTTCGTGTATGATTAGTTGCGGACTTTTCCAACGGAAAATGTTCGCCCGTAATAAAGATAATTGATTGCAGGAAATTCACTTTTTGAATTTCCGACCGCAATTAATTATACACCGTGTTGTAGTGCGTTTTTTAATACGTCCCGTTCATCTCGAATCCCATGTCCGATATTTTATAAATTCCTTTAGTAATCGGTGATTTTGTGTTTTCATATTCATCGATTACGATATGTCCAAGTCTTGCTGCAAAGAATTCATAGTCTGTTTCAGCAAACATGTAGATGAAATCTCGAACTGGGAAAACACAGTAAATGGGCCAACCTATTATATCTTCAACTTTTTTCTTTAATTCAGTCGATAAAAGCAATTCCGATTTAAGATAAAAGTCCGTGTCGAAAAAAATTAATGTGTGACCATGAATATCTTGAATTTCTATATCCGCTTGGTCCAATTCATTGTTTAAATTTATTTTAGATTGATTGATTATCTCGGTTGCATTAAATTTTAATTTGTCCACATGCCATTTCGTTATCCAATGCACTAATTCTGTCTTATAGTAAACGAATATTTTACTGAGGTTTTGGTCAAATCCCTGATGGAATATATCAGCCTTTTTAAAGCAATCATTTGGAACAAGGGACTGATAAATATGATTCTTTGCTTTGTCCCAAGTAGGTATTTCTTCCTGCCCATTTATCAAACCATTTATTATTGTGTCCACAGTATAGAAGTCCCCATTCGATTCATAATCTCGAATAGAGTTTTCTAAATGGATTTTATATTCAGAAGAGTCCTTCGGTATATAGATAAATCCATCATCATCGATTCGGGCAATTTCCAATCCATATTTTTCGATTTCTTCTTGGAATCTTTTGAATACTATGTGTTCTTTCAATTCGGATGATTTTTACAAAATGCACTACAACAATTCAATATCCGTCATAGCTAACGCATATCTCTTTTGCATAAAACTAGCTATTTAATTAAAACCAAAACATTCTTTTTATCAACATATTAAAAAACTTGCGCTTAAATTAAGCCATAGCATTACGGTATACCTTCTGTTTTCTAAACCTTCAAGCTACCTACTGTAATCATCCAAATAAGAAGAAAACAACCACTCACAACTAAAGCCACAACAAAACAATAATGTTAACGTTAAAAATTTTTAATTAATTATAACTAACTAAAATGACGATTAAAAATTACTTTTCTATTTTTTTATTTGTTGCGGTTTTAATTTCTTGTTCTTCTGATGAAGACAATGACACCGAAACCGTAAACCAACCAGTACCGCCAACCGAAGTCACGCTACAAGCCTTTGAACAACCTTATGCCTATGTCAATGATCAGGTAACTCTTGTAGGTACCAATTTTACCACCAATGCAAGTGAAATTAAAGTCTTGCTAGATGATATTGAGGCCACACTTATTTCTGCTACTACTACCAAACTTACTTTCACCATACCTGCAGGAACTAGCGCCAGCCCTTTTGTTGCTATTGAAATGCCAAACACAAACGTTTCTTACGCAGACACCTACCAACCTATTGCCGTTGTTGATAATACCAAAGGTGAATGGATTACCTATCCATTCTATTTAGAAGCTATTAACGCAGTAAGAAACATACAAGCCACTGGCAAAGAGGAAATATATTTTTCTACCGAAGCCAAAAGAGAAGAAGGTGGTGGAACTGGTATAATGAAAGTGCACAATACCTTAAATGGCGGTGTTTCTATTGCATTTTTTAATCAGGCTTATGCTTTTACCGAGGAAAATGGCGACTTTTTGGTTGGTCCGCAAGGGGGTGAATTCCTTCTAGGCTCAAATTATCTATCTTATCTAAAAGCTGATGGCACACAAACCATTTTTGAGGATTTTCCCAGTAATGTAAATTCTTGGACAAGAGGTTTGTTTGTTGATGAAAACGAACAAACTATAATTATAGGTTCTGCAGAAGGTAGAATCTACAAGTCTACAAACGGTGCACAATCTTTTGACATGATACATTCCAGAGAAAGCAATACTTATGAATTTTTGAGCTTTTACGCCCATTCTGAGAATCAAATATGGCTAGCAGGTTACACCTTTCCTTTTCCAGAAAACCTAGATTACTATCCCGCCAAACAATTAAGACTTAAAGATGGAGTATGGCTAGATAGCGCCGTTGAAATAGACCCCGGAAATAGAACAAGGGAAAGGATAGAGCGTATTAAGTTTATAGATGGCGTTACGGGCTATGCTTCTGCTTACATTGTAGATTTGGATACTGGAGCAGAGAAATATGTTTTAATAAAATCTATTGATGGCGGCGATAGTTATGAGATTGTACTAGAAGAAGATACCCGCATAGACGATTTCACCTTTAAAAACACCAACGAAGGTTGGTATGCTTCTGAGAACGAAATATTTGCTACCACAGATGGAGGCAGCTCTTGGCAACTAATGCATACCTCTTCCACTTCTTGTAAAGGTATTTTATATAATGATGGTATTTTATGGGTAATTACCGATGGTAAATTATTGAAATACTATTTCTAAAATTCTAGCAAACACTTTTAAACTCCTTGTAAATCCTTACAAGGAGTTTTTTATGCGCTTTTGGGAACTGACTTAGATAAGCATCCGTTTTTAGTTTTTAACATGGGCGAACACTAATTCTTTTTAATTTTAAGAACTAAAAGGAAAGGGTAGCTTTGTACACGGTAATAGATGTTGAAACAACAGGTAATGGATTAAGAGGTAATAAAATTACTGAAATTGCCATCTTTAAAACCGATGGCACCGTAATTTTAGAAGAATTCACCTCTTTAGTGAATCCAGAACAGCCCATTCCCTACCACATTACAGCGCTTACCGGTATAGATGATGCTATGGTGGCTAATGCACCAACGTTTGCAGAAATTGCTCCACAAATTCTAGAAATTACCAAAGACACTATTTTTGTTGCGCACGCTGTAAACTTTGACTACGGGGTTATTAAAGAGGAGTTTAAACAAATGAATCAGGATTTTGTGCGTAAAAAGTTATGCACAGTTAGGTTAAGTAGAAGGTTGACCCCTGGATTTAATTCGTATAGCCTAGGAAAATTATGTTCTAGTCTTTCTATTCCTTTAACAGACCGCCACCGAGCTAGAGGGGACGCCCATGCAACGGTATTACTATTTCATTTGTTGTTAGAAAAATCAGAAGCACCAGGAGTGGTAACATCATTTCTAAATTCTAAAAGCCAAGAAGCCACCTTACCACCACATTTAAATCATGCAGAAGTAGAAAGAATTCCTGCAAAACCAGGGATCTATATTTTTTACAATCAGAAAAGAGAAATTATATACGTAGGCAAAGCTAAAAACCTAAAAAAAAGAGTTCTTGGACATTTTTATGATAAAAGTGAACACGAGATTATGCTTTGTAGAGCAGTTGCCCATATTGATTTTGAGCTTTCTGGGAGCGAATTTTTAGCCTTGTTAATGGAGAGTCATCGCATTAAAAAACACTTTCCAAAATTCAATAGAGCACAAAAAAGAAAAGACCAGCAATTTGCTATTTTCTACTATGAAAATAGAGCTGGCATTTTACAATTGGGCTACAACAATCTAAAATTGGTAGCTGCGCCTTTAGTAGTTATGAACAATCCTACGGCTTGCAGAGATTTACTGTATCAGCTAGCAGAAGATTTTAAACTGTGTCCTAAATATTGTCAGCTACGGCAAGGAGCAGCAATCTGCAAAGACATTCCCATCAGTAATTGCGAAGGTATTTGCGCAAAACAAGAAGCAATTAGCGCGTATAACGCCAAAGTAAAAAAGGCTATTGCTCATCTTAAAGCCACCGCAGAAGAAGCTGTAATTCCGCTACCTGGCAGACATGAAGAAGAACAAGGTTTTGTTTTTATAGAACAAGGACAATATCGTGGTTATGGTTTTATACCTAAAGACCAAAATATTAGCAATACTGCTGATTTAGAAGCTTTTTTAATTCCGCAACAAAACACCATTGAGGCGAGACAAATTATTAATGCTTTTAGAAATAAAGTAGAATTTATACCAATTGCACAACTTTATGTTTAACTTACCGTAGGTAATGTCCTAAAATATGTTGTTCAAAAATTCTAAGCCCTATACTGGTTTTGATGATAAATATTTTGTCTTAGCCGCTATTTTCTTGAACACCCAAATACTTCTTTCCTTATTTTACCAAGGCGCTCTATATGCTTTACCCTTTAGCACTTATTTAAAAAAATGGGTAGAATATGGTGGCATTACCCTTTTATTGATAGGGGTTTTACGTGTGGCATATTTTATTCAATTAAAAAAATATCCTGGGTATCAAAACCGCAACAAGAGATGGCTAACTTTACCCCTATTGCTTATTCCTTATAGCATTATCTTAGGGGGCTACCTTATTTTTATAGAACCTTACATAGGTAATGAGCTGCCTGGTTACCAACAACCTACCATGCAAACGCTTTTAATAAATGGTATAGTGCTACTCATCTGCAATGTAAGTCTATATACAGTACTTATCTATATTTACCAGTTAAACAAAAGTAAAATTGATGCAGAAGTATTGAAACGAGAAAATGCAATCGCCCAATTGAAAGCATTACAGCAACAAATGGACCCACATTTTTTGTTTAACAGCCTTAATACAATGGTTTATTTAACAGAGAATGACCATGCAAAGAGCATAGAGTTTTTACACAAACTTGCTTTTCTTTACAAGAGAATGGTTTCACAAAACAATAAAAACCTCATCTTTTTAAAAGAAGAACTAACCTATATAGAGGCTTACGCTAGTTTGTTACAAATTAGGCATGGAACTAATTTAGATTTTGTACAAAAAATAGATAATGACTTACACGCCACCTACGTGGTACCAATGGCCTTACAAATAGGGATAGAGAATGCGGTAAAACACAATGCTGTTTCTAAAAAGGAAAAATTGGTAATTACCATATACAATACCGATAAACACCTAATCATCAGAAATAATATTCAACAAACGAACAAAGCGGCAGAAAGTACGGGACAAGGTTTAGAAAATATAGCAAAGCGGTATCAGCTAGTCTGCAAAAAGAATATAGAATGGCATAGAGATAATAGGTATTTTGAATTAAAAATTCCTATTGTAAAAAGCTTAACAGAGCTTGTTGTATAATGTTAAATCGTAATAGTGCTTAGCATACCTCCTTAGGCTTATGTATTTTGCACTTGGTTACAATAAGTAGTTAATTTACATATTATAACAGCAGACGATTTTAATTTAGAATGATTGATTATTTTAGCAGTTGATGGTAGATTCTCTAAAAATTGTAATTGTAGAAGATGAGCCTATTTCCACGGCTTATCTAAAAAAGTTAATAAGAGATACAAGAAAACCACATAGTATTGTGGCAGAAATAGATTCTGTAAATGACGCTTTACAGTTCTTTGGAGTGGCAGAAAATTTTGATTTGGTGTTCATGGACATACATTTGGGAGATGGCACTTGTTTTGAAATTTTGAATGCGGTACAAATTAAAAAACCCATTATCTTTTGCACTACTTTTGATACCTATGCCATTGATGCCTTTAACTACAATAGCTTGGATTATATTCTAAAACCACCAAAATTAGAAGACATACAAGATGCCTTGAACAAATACTGGTCTTTAAAGGCTATTGAACGCCAAAGTTATGTACAACGTACAGACCAAATGGTAAGTTCTTTTACACCTCCCAGTTACAAAAAGCGTTTTTTAATTAGAAATGAAAATAGAATAACACTAATAGAAACTAAGAATATTTTCTGTTTTTATTCTGATAATAGCAGTACCTATTTGGTAGAAAAGTGTGGTGCGAAACATTTGGTAGAATATACGCTGGATAAACTAGAAGGACTATTACACCCAGAGTACTTTTTTAGAATTAATAGAAAAGTGACCATCTCTATTGATGTAATACAATCTGTTAAAGACTATCCCAACCATAGGCTATTGATAGAACTAGAAAACGATTTTGATTTGGATTTAGTAGTGAGCAGAAACAGGGTAAAGGATTTTAAAAATTGGCTAAAGGGGATTCCTTAAGAACTATTTTTTCATCTTTTTATACATTCTTGCTACAAATATGAGCCAAACGACAAATACTATAGCTACGATAATGGAATACACTAGAATAAAATCCATTATTCATTGAGTTTAAAATAAATCATAAATCCTAATATTGTAGGTGCCCAAAAAGCAATAAATATTGCTTCTAATTTTTCTCCTCTTAAAAAAAGAATTTCTGACACTACAATAATTGAGAGCACTACTACTAGCATAATGCAGTTCATTACGCCTAGTTTTTCAATAAATTCTTTGAACATAACAGTTACCCGTCTATTTTCATATTTGAATATACACATTACCTTGCATAAAATGTTAAATTTTTTTAGTTTTATTTAACATATTAAGGATTAAGCAAAAAAAGCCCCAAAACTTGGGGCTTTTCGCAATAAATACAACAACCTACATAAACTGAGCCGTCTCCGTGCTCCCCTCCATGGCTACCGTAGAAGCCTTACCGGAGGTTACCGTATTCTGCACCGCATCAAAATAAGTGGTGCCAACAAAAGCTTGGTGTTTTACAGCTCTAAAGCCATGCTTTTGTAATGAGAATTCTCTTTCTTGGAGTTCTGAGTACCCTGCCATACCTCTTTCTTTGTACGCCTTGGACAACTCAAACATACTGGTATTTAAGGCATGGAAACCAGCAAGGGTAATAAATTGAAATCTATACCCCAAAGCAGCTAATTCCTCTCTAAAAGTTTCCATTTCTGGAACACTCAATTTAGAGGCCCAGTTAAATGATGGAGAACAGTTGTATGCCAACATTTTTCCAGGAAACTTAGCATGGATGGCTTCTGCAAATTTTCTAGCCTCCTCTAAGTTTGGGGTAGAAGTTTCTAACCAAATTAAATCTGCATAAGGTGCATAACTCAATCCTCTATCTATGCCTTGCTCCAAACCATTTTTTACGTAAAAGAAACCTTCTGGAGAACGTTCTCCTGTTACAAACTTCTTATCTCTGTCATCAATATCACTCGTTAGTAAATTTGCGGCATCAGCATCTGTACGAGCAATTATAATAGTGGGTACATTCATAACATCTGCTGCCAATCTTGCTGCAATAAGCTTATTCACCGCCTCTTGAGTAGGCACCAATACCTTACCCCCTAAGTGTCCGCATTTTTTAGCAGAACTTAATTGGTCTTCAAAGTGTACACCAGAAGCTCCATTTTCAATCATCCCCTTCATCAACTCAAACGCATTTAAATTCCCTCCGAATCCTGCTTCTGCATCTGCAACTATAGGTACTAGATAATCTTTTTTATCTTCTACCCCATTTACCGTCTGTATTTGGTCTGCACGTAATAGTGCATTATTTATACGTTTAACCACCATCGGCACACTATTAGCGGGGTAAAGAGATTGGTCTGGGTACATTTCTCCCGCAAGGTTAGCATCTGCTGCTACTTGCCATCCACTTAAATAAATAGCTTCTAAACCTGCTTCTACCTCTTGTATTGCTTGGTTCCCCGTTAACGCACCTAAACCAGCTACCCAATCTTGGCTATTTAATTTTGTCCACAATTTCTCTGCACCCAACCTTGCCACAGAATAATCAATATCATAAGAACCTCTTAGATTAATTACCTCCTCTGCGGTATATGGTCTTTCTACTCCTTTCCATCTTGGATTAACCGTCCAATCTGTTACCAATTGTTGGATCTTTTCTTTTTTTTCCATAATTTTAATTTTTCGAAATTGATATCTATCCCAAGATGTGTTCGCCCACGCTTGGGATTTTTTTTGTTTAAATGATTTCTGTATACGCTTTTAATGTTAAGAATTCTTGAAATTCTCTATTGGTCACCAATTCATCAAACAGCTCAAAGGCTTTATTAAATTGTGTGCTATGCATATTGGCTTCGCCCACCAAATGCTTAATCTTTTCTTTTTCCTCCTTAAAAATGGTCTCGTATAATTCCTTTTTAAAGCTACGACCATCATCTAGCCTAACATTATACTTTAACCACTGCCAAATCTGAGTTCTAGAAATTTCTGCAGTAGCTGCATCTTCCATTAAATTGTATAATGCTACACAGCCCTGCCCACACAACCAGGATTCTATATAAAGTATGCCAACATTGATATTTTTTCTAATACCTTCTTCTGTAATGCTACCTTTAGGAATGGCAATTAAATCTTGTTCTGTGATTTGCTCACCCGCTCTCATTACATGCATTTGGTTATTACTAGGCATGTGTTTATTGAATACCTCTAGTGCTATTGGCACTAAAGCTGGGTGAGCCACCCAAGTACCATCATGACCATTCTTAACCTCTCTTTCTTTATCTGCACGCACCTTTTCCATTGCTTTTTCATTAGCAGACGGATTATTTTTAATTGGAATTTGTGCCGCCATACCACCGATAGCTAAAATTCCTCTTTTATGACAACGTTGAATTACACGTTTAGAATAGGCATCCATAAAGGGCGCCGTCATGGTTACCTGGTCTCTATTGGGCAAAATAAATTGAGGGTGATTTCTAAATTTTTTAATGTATGAAAATATGTAATCCCAACGGCCACAGTTTAGTCCTACAATATGGTTTTTAAGCTCATAAATAATTTCATCTAATTGAAAACTAGCTGTAATTGTTTCTATTAAAACAGTTGCTTTGAAGGTACCTCTAGGCACTTTTAAATAGTTTTCTGCATAGGTAAAAACCTCATCCCACCATCTTGCTTCTAAATAATGCTCCAATTTTGGCAGGTAAAAATAGGGTGCACTGCCTTTTTCTAACAGCACACGTGTGTTATGAAAAACATACAAGCCAAAATCTATTAAACTAGCAGAAGCTTCCTCACCATTAACTAACAAATGACTTTCATCTAAGTGCAATCCTCTTGGTCTAACCAATAAGGTCGCCGGATTTTCATTAAGCTCATACTGCTTACCTTTCTTGCTATCATAAAACTTAATAGTGCCTAAGTTAGCTTCTAATAAATTCTGCTGTCCTAACATGCAGTTGTACCAAGTTGGCGCATTGCTGTCTTCAAAATCTGCCATGAATGTGGTTGCCCCAGAATTGAGAGCATTAATGACCATCTTTCTATCTACAGGACCAGTAATTTCTACTCGCCTATCTTGCAAATCTTTTGGTATGTGCGGCACTTGCCACTCCATATTTCTTGTTTGCTCTGTCTCTACCGGAAACGTAGGAAACTCGCCCGCATCTAATTTTGCCTGCGCCTTGACGCGCTCTTGCAACAATTGCAATCTGGCCTTGTTGAATTTGCTATTTAACGCAATCAAAAAATCCAAGGCACCATCTGTCAATAATTCTGGATAATAGTTTTTAACGTTATCCGCGAACTGAATTTCCGAAGTGGTCATCATACTTTCTTCCATGACTTCTTTGTTTTTGTTGCAACAAGAATAGATCAAACTTTGAAACAAAACAAGCGAACGTTCGCCATTTTTATATTTTTCGCTATTTTTAAATAATTCGCAAAAAATTGTACTTTTGATTAAGAATAATGGAAGAAGAGTATATAAAACTGATTTTTGGACTTAAGTTGAAGCAGCTTCGACTTAAGAAAGACTTGTCTTTGTTTGGCTTAGCAAAGCTTACAGGACTTTCTAAATCCTACTTAAACGAGATTGAAAAGGGAAAAAAATATCCGAAAACGGATAAAATCATTCTACTAGCAGAGAAATTAGAAATCCCTTATGACAGTCTAGTTTCCCTTAAATTAGATAAGAATCTAGCACCGGTTGGTCAGCTATTTCAATCTAAAATATTAAAAGAAATTCCGCTCGACTTATTTGGTGTAAAGGAGCGCGACTTAATAGAAATAGTTGCTAATGCCCCTACAAAGGTCAATGCTTTTATCAGCACCATCATAGAAATTGCTAAACAATACAACTTTGGCAAAGAGAGCTTTTACTTAGCCTCTTTACGCTCTTTTCAAGAAGCGAATAATAATTACTTTCCAGAATTGGAACAGGCTGTTGTAGATTTTGCCAAAGCGTACCATGTAGATTTAGGTAAGAGCGTTTCTTCTAATGAACTAGAAGAAATATTGGTAGAGGAATACGGTTACACTATAAATAATGATGATTTAAATAAACATAAAGAGTTAGATTCTTTGCGTTCCGTCTTTGTACCAAAAACGAAAACTCTTTTAATCGCTAGCCATATAGATGAACCACAACGTACATTTATCTATGCTAAAGAACTTGGCTATAATTACTTAAAAATAACAGAACGCCTCTATACTTTTAGTTGGATAAATTTTGACCATTTTGATCAAGTACTGAACAACTTTTACGCTTCTTATTTTGCGGGCGCATTACTAATCCCTAGAAATTTGCTGAAGCAACAGATTGACCAAATGCTAGCTAAAACAGCGTTTGACAAATCTTTTTTATCTGAAATACGTAGTAATTATAATGCGTCTCCAGAATCTTTATACCAACGATTAACCAATTTGCTACCCCACGATTACCAACTAGAGAACTTATTTTTTCTACGATTTTCTCATACCAAGGGTAGCACGCGTTATGATATTACTAAGGAATTGCATCTTACCCATCAGCATTCTCCTCACGGGAACCAGACGAATGAAAAATACTGCCGCAGATGGGCTTCTATACGGGTTTTAAAAGACATTGCCACCCAGAACGAGGAACATATTATGGATTTACAAGTGTCTCATTACCCAGATGACCAATTGTCCTATCTTATTTTGGCTTCTGCCACCAAAGACCCCTTTAAAGAAAGTCAATACCGCAGTGTAAGTATTGGATTGCAAGTTACCGATACATTAAGCAAGAAAGCTAAATTTTTAAAAGACCCTGCAATTAAACAAATGAATGTTGGGGTCACCTGCGAGCGCTGTTCTATTGCTGACTGTGCTGAGCGAGCTGCGGCCCCTATTTACTTACAAAACCGTGCAAAACACCAAGAAACTGCACAGGTAGTGCGGCAATTGCAACAAAAATTTAGTTAACTACTAGGTGTTAACTTAACCGAAAAATTCACTGGAGCATGCAAGTGCTCAAACCCCTCATGCAATTGTGATTGTGGCACAGCGTATGGGTAAAAACTTATGGGTTCTATACACACCATGTTACGCACCTCTGTCCAACACATAAAATTTCCAAAACCCGTAGTAGTAATTGTAAGCTCCTTAGCGTCTTTGAGCGTAATACTACTGCAGTTTGGCACTTCCAGAGCTCTACTGCCTACTGCTAAAACCTCATCTAAAGTAATTGTGGTATCCCCTGCTATTATTCTTGGGTCTGTAGTATGTATATTAAATGCAGGATGATACCCTAGCATGTAAGGCATATCTTTATCACCTTCTACTAAAAAGCTAATCAAGACTCCTTCTTCCGTAAGTTCTATGGTTTTAGTAAACTTGAAATCATAAGGCCAAACCAAAAATTTGCGATTGCTTTTTTCTGGATATTTACTATTTTCTATCGGCGTCATTGCCTTATATTCTTTGACAAAAACAGCTTTTGTAGCGTTTGCCTCTTGTAGCTGATACGGAAACTGACGCAATAAACCATGTTGGTCCTGTATGGCTTGCCCTTTATTTACCTGAACCATAAATCTAGCTTCATTCACAGGACCTATAATAGGGAACATTTCTGTATCTGTGGAGCCCCAACCTGGACTTCCTTTTTGATGCATAAATTCGTGCTCAGAAACTTTATAGCTTACTAATTCTCCTTTATCTATCTGTACAGACTGTGTTCCTAATGTTAATGTTGTCATTTTTAGTATTGATTGATGAGTCTATAAATTAAAACTGCCGTTCTTTTAGTCAATGCTTCAAAGGTATTAAGATTTACGGTTTCTTCTGGGGTATGTGCCCCTGTACCCATAGTTCCTAAACCGTCTAAACAATCTACATAACTTGCCACAAAAGAGACATCTGCGGCTCCACGCTTACCTGGGTCATAAGCAACTACTTCTCCTTGGTCCAAATCCAAACTAACTTGATTAAGAGTTGCTAATAATTGTTGATTACCTACCGTAGGCTGCATGGCTGGGTAACTGTCTTTAAACGTAATCTCTGCCGTTGTTTGTGGCAAATTTTCTTTGACAATGGCGCGCATTTTATCTCTTGCTCTTTCTTTCTGCTCTTCAGAAATAAAACGTAATCCACCACGTACTACTGCAGATTGCGCAACCACATTTGTTTTACCAAATGCATCTCCTTTCCCTGTTTTTGTGTCATAATTTAAAAAGGTACCCCCTAAGAGCACACCAGGATTAAAGGTTAATAAATCTTCTCCTTTTACTTCTGTATAAAACTGATGCAATATTCTAGACATTTCAAAAATGGCCCCAGCACCAACACTTTCATTAAATATTCCCGAAGAATGGGCACGTTTACCCGTAACTTCTACTGCCCAGCCAGATGAACCCCTCCTTGCCACAGTAGCATAATTAAACCCTGTAGAAGTTTCGAACCCCAAAGCAACATCGCTACGCTTTGCTGCATCAACTAAATCTTTGCGGCTAACCGATAAAGGACTACCTGTACTTTCTTCGTCCCCAGTAAAAGCAACAATTACCTGTGCATCTCCTAATAAACCATTTTCATGTAATGCTTTTAAGGCATATAACACTATTACGTTACCGCCCTTCATATCGTTACCACCTGGAGCATGGGCTATAGAATCATTTACCATGGTAAAAGTTTGGAAAGGACTGTCTTCTTCAAAAACCGTATCTAAATGCCCTATAAGCAATACTTTTTTGCCCTTTTTTCCGCTAGTTTCTGCAAACAAATGCCCTGCTCTATTCATTTCTTCTGGCATAGCTATCCATTCCGTTTTAAAATTGATAGCATCAAAAGCTTCCTTAAAAACTTTACCTACCTTTTGCACGCCTTTTAAGTTTAACGTACCGCTATTAATATTTACTACCTCTTCTAAAAATTGTAATGCCTCTGAATTATTTTTTGCAACCGTCTTTACTAGCTTTTTCTCTGTTTTGGTTAATTGTTGCGCTTTTAGCATGTAGCACCCTAAAAGTACTAACATGGTTATAAGTGTATTGGTTTTCATGTTGTATTGTGTTAGTTCCTTAAAGTTAAGCTATATCCTGTTAGCACATAAAAGTTACTTTTACTACTCTAAACTATTCTCTTTTTTAAATCGACTTAAAAACTCGTGCGTAATACCAAGGTAGCTAGCAATTTGCTTGTCTGTAAGTTTAGCCGCTATTTCTGGATACGTAGTTATAAAGTATCCATAGCGTTCCCGGGCGGTTTCACAATGATTTCGTATCAACCTGCGTTGCCATGCTACAATAGCTTTTTGAAACATCACCCTAAATAATTTTTCTACTACAGGGTATGCCTCATACAACGCTAATTTATCCGTTTTTGAAATGAAAAGGACTTCACTATCTTCTAGCGCTTGCACATTAAGATTAGATGGTGTATTGTTCATAAAACTATCAATATCCATTAACCACCAATTTTGTACAGCAAAATAGAGTGTACTCTCATTCCCTTTTTTATCTAAGGTAAAAACTCTGAAACAACCAGAAACTACAAAGAACTCCTGATTAACAATACTGCCCTGGGTAAAAACAAATTCTTTTTTCTGATATTTTTTTAGTGTGAAAGCATCGCAGATAGCTGTTGATTCTTCTTCTGTAAGTTGAACCGAATTTTTAAAATGTTGTTCTAAAAGGTAGTGTCCCATTTAAAAAGCAAGATACTAAGTTTAGTGCAACTCCAAACCTACTCAAACTTAATGGCTTTAACAGGCGCTATTTTGGAGATAGCGTAAGACGGAATAAGTAACATAAGTAAACAAAGTACCATAACTCCTACATTTAAAATAATAATGGTAGGCACATCTATAGATACTGGAATATATGTAACGTAGTATTCTTCTGGATTCGGGAATTTTAAAAACTGAAATCTATTTTGAAGGTAAATTAGACCTAAGCCCAGTAAATTTCCCCAGAACAATCCTAAAAAAATAAGATAGGCAGCATTGATTAAAAACATTTTTCTGATGCTCCAGTTGCTAGAACCCAAAGCCTTTAAAACCCCAATCATGGGCGTGCGCTCCAAAATAAGGACCAACAAAGCCGTTATCATATTAATGCCCCCCACTATAATCATGATACCTATAATAAGAGCAATATTAAAATCGAACAGTGGTAACCATTCAAAAATTTTGAAATACTTGTTTTTAATATTTTGTGTATCTAAAGTGGACAGGGTTTTATCGTAAATCTCTCCTGTTTTTTGCTCCAGCTTATCAAAATCATCTAAAAAAAATTCAAAATGTCCAATCTGGTTTTCATTCCAACGATTCATACGTTGTATATGCCTTAAATCAACCAAAATGTAAGAGGCGTCTAATTCCTCAAAACCACTTTCATATATACCTTTAACGGTAAATCTGCGGTTATTTGGTGGTCTAGATGGGTCTCCTTCTTTAAGAAAAATAGCAAGAAATGTATCTCCTACCTTTAATTCTAATTTTTGAGCAAGTACTTTAGAAAGTAATGCTTCTTGGTTTAGTTCTCCAGAGAAATTTGGTAATTTGCCTTCCACTAAGAATTCATTAAAAGAATCCCATTTAAAATCTGCGCCAACACCTTTAGCTAAAATACCTTCAAAGGTTTTTTCTGTACGGATTATGCCTGCCTTAACCGCAACAGCTTGTACGTGATTTACACCTTCTACCGAGGTAAATTCAGGATAAAAATCTTGTTGTAAGGATAGGGCTTCTACAGAAACATCAGAACGATTGTTATCATAGTTATATATCTGAATATGCCCATTAAAAGCCGCTATCTTTTCCCTAATCTTTTCTTTTAATCCCGCGCCACTAGCAAGGGCAATCAACATCATCACCACCCCAATTGCAATTGCCGCAATTGCAATTTTAATGATTGGAGCAGAAATACTACTTTTATCTCCCTTGCCTGTAATTAGACGTTTGGCAATAAATAACTCTAAATTCAACGAATGCCATTTTTATTTCAATTCAAATGTACAGTTTTATGGTTTAGTTGTGTGCTGATGGCATGCGGACAAGCAAAAAAAACGGAGGATATAACAATAACACCTATAAAAACAGTAAAAGATACCAGTTTGGTTTTAGCTGCCAACCAAACAGAAGCTTATTTACCTCTTTTGAAAGACAAAAAAGTAGCCTTGGTGGCAAACCCAACTTCTGTAATTTTTAAGAAAGATGGTAGCTACACCCATTTGGTCGATTCTCTTTTAGCGCATAAAATTCAACTACAAAAAGTATTTGCCCCTGAACATGGTTTTAGGGGAAATATAGATGCAGGCGAGGTAGTTAAGGACGGTAAGGATACCAAAACAGGTCTCTCCTTAATTTCGTTATACGGAAAAAACAAAAAACCTAGCCCAACCCAATTGCAAGATATAGATGTTGTTTTGTTTGATATACAAGATGTTGGAGTACGCTTTTACACCTACATTGCCACTTTGCAATTAGTTTTAGAAGCTTGTGCAGAAGCTGATATTCCTGTTGTGGTATTAGATAGACCTAACCCTAATGCCCATTACATAGATGGCCCTACCATGGAAGCAGAACACACTAGCTTTTTAGGGATGACAGAAATACCCTTGGTATATGGAATGACTATTGGAGAATATGCCAACATGATTAATGAGAAAGGATGGTTAGCCAAAGGAATTAAGGCGAAACTTACCGTTATCCCTTTAAAAAACTACACACATACCACAGCATATTCCTTACCTATACGTCCTTCTCCAAACTTACCTAACGACCAAGCCATACAGTTATATCCTTCTTTAGGATTGTTTGAGGGCACAAACATAAACGCAGGTAGAGGCACGGAACATCAGTTTCAACGGTTTGGAGCCTCTTTTTTAGATAGTACGCAGTTACATTTTTCATATACACCACAACCCAATTTTGGGTCAAAATTTCCTAAGGAAAAGGGTAAAAAATGTTATGGCATGGATTTATCTAATACTCCAAGATTGAATAAGGTTAGTATGGAATATCTAGTAGCAGCTTACAACCATTGCCTTGCTAAAGAAAAGTTTTTTTTAACCAACTCATTTACCAAGCATGCAGGCACTAAAAAATTACAAAAACAATTAATGGATGGACTTTCCGCTACTGCAATACAGGCAAGTTGGCAACCACAAATAGCGGATTTTAAAAAAATAAGGGCGAATTATTTGTTGTATCCTTAGTCTATCAACATAGGTTCTAAGACTTCTAATTTACCATCCACAGGCATTAGCATCTTTAATCCTAATAATTCTGCGACTAGGGGATAAATATGGATATTCTCTACAGGAGCTAGAGTTGTATTCTTTCTGATTCGTGGACCTTCTACATACAAAATACCACCCATTTCTTTTATTACGAAGGGGTCGAACCCGTGCGTACCTTCAATCCTATCAAATTCTCTTTTATTACTTTCTGTATGCGTAAAGGTATAAGGGGGTTCCGCAATTAGGACTAAATCCCCAATTCTACTGTTTTTATTAAAATTGAGGTAAACTGGAACCGCTTCTCTCTCATAGGTAAGAAAACCTTTTTGTGCATTTAACTTAGTTAGATACCGCTGTTTTTCTTCTTCTGATTTAGTATAAATCATTCCCACGGGACCACCAAAAAATTGGTCTTTAGGCACGTCTATATAATCTTTTACATTGATAAGATTCTTAATTTCTGCCATACCGTGGTCAGACGTAACAATTAAATAAACTGGCAAACCAGATGCAGCTATCCCTCCTCTTAAAGCTCCTATTTGCTCATCTACATATTGTACTGCCTCCTTTGTTTCTTTGCCATTAGGACCGAATCTATGCCCTTGGGTATCTACCAAAGAAAAATAGAGTGTTATCATATGCGGGCGTTGACTTTCTGGTAATTTTAACCAATCTAACACACGTTTTACCCGTAAATCGTACGGCAATTTTTTATCGTACTGGTAATAGTATTTAGGATGCAAACCATTTACATTAGCCTCACTACCAACCCAAAAGAAAGAAGCCGCAACCATGCCTTGCAACTGTGCTAAATTCCAAAGCGGCAATCCACCGTACCAACTACCATCTTCCACAGCATTTCTATTACCAATACTATATTTTTTTTTGGTTTTTGTATCAATAAAAGAATTGGCTACAATACCATGATGCTGCGGATATAATCCTGTGGCTAACGTATAATGGTTTGGAAATGTTTTGGACGGAAAGGATGGCAATAAACGCTGTACACTTGATCCTTGCTGTGCCATTTTTAGAATATTACTGGCATTATGCTTTTCTGCATAATCATACCTAAAGCCATCTAAAGAAACCATAATCACGTAAGGTTTCTCTTGAGCACTGCTGGTATTTTCTATACTATTGGCAATTATTTCTTTGGCCAAAACCTCATCATACGTTTGGTTTTGTGCTATTCCTAAAAAATGTATCGCTAGTGCACCATAAACGAATAAAATCCACTTCATTACCAACTTAATTTAAGCCAGTGAAACTACAAAAAACAATGTAATCTTTGGGTTAAGAATAGGGTTTAACCAGTTGTTGGTTTGCGGTATTTATGAAATGGTTGTTTTAAGAGCCCTTTAATGCTGCTATTCTCTTTTTCATCTGGAAAAGTATCCACACCATATACAATCTTTTCTCTGTCTAGTTCCATGTAAGTACCGAAAACACGGTCCCAAATAGAAAATATATTCCCATAATTAGAATCGGTGTAAGGCAACACATAATGATGATGCACCTTGTGCATGTCTGGGGATACCAGAATATAACTTAGTAATTTATCCACTCGTTTGGGCAAGGATATATTAGCATGATTAAATTGAGAAGACACCACAGACAAACTTTGATATAGCATTATAATGCCTACAGGAGCACCTACAAGAAACACACCTATTAGCGTAAAAATATAACGTATAAAACTCTCTAACGGATGATGCCTATTGGCGGTGGTAGTATCTACATGATGGTCTGAGTGATGCACTAAATGCACCATCCACAAGGGCTTAACCTTGTGTTCCACTAGATGAGCCGTATACGCACCTATTAAATCTAAGAGCAATACCCCCAAAACTACATATAGCCAGAGCGGCATTTCTGGTAACCAATTTATAATTCCAAATTTATTTTCAATGGTCCATCTAGAGGCTTTCAAAAGCAAAAAAGCTAAGGGAAAATTGACGACTATAGTAGTTAAAGTAAAAAATAAGTTGGGCAATGCATGCCTCCATTTTTTGTAACCAACGGTAAACAGTGGCAAAATCCCTTCTAGAATCCAAAAAAACGTAATACCACCTACCAAAATTAAGGTACGGTGTAAGGAGGGTATGTTTTCAAAATAGGTAATAACACTTTCCATGGCAGTTTAGATTGGTGTTCTTTAACAAGATACCAAAAAAATAAATTTACCGAGATTACTCTTAATTAACATGGCTACAATTTAGCCTTCATGGCTTCTACAATGTTATAAGCCGCTGGGCAAATAGCTACGTTTTTAAGGGTAAGATTACTAATTTGATGAAATTTTTTCCGGTCTGTATGCGGAAACTCCCTACAGGCTTTAGGACGGACATCATAGATAGAACAAAAATTATCTGCCCCTAAAAAAGGGCAAGGTAGCTGTTGTAATACATAATCATTATCTTCATCTATACGCAGATAATTTTCAATAAACACAGAAGGCTTTTGTCTAAAAGATTTGGCTATCCGTTCTACATCTGCATTTGTAAATAAAGGACCAGTAGTTTTACAGCAATTGGCGCACGTTAAACAATCTGTACGTTCAAACTCCTCTTGATGTAAATCTGCCATAACATAATCTAAATCCTTAGGCGGCTTTTTTTTAAGCTTGGCAAAGAATTTTTTATTCTCGTTATGTTTTTCGCGTGCTTTCTGTGGTAATTCTTGTAAAATATGTTCCATTATTCTCCTTGCAAGAGCAGCACCGCAGTTTGGTACAAATCCTTACTCCAATATTCAGACACCGCGGCAATTTCCTTAGTTAGCGCTGCTTTTTTTTCGTTTAGTTTTTGACCAACAGGTGAATAAAAGAAGTCTTGTATCGTGTTGCGTTGGTCTTCTGTCAATTCTTCTTTATTTGCTACAAGCTGTTTACCTGTATCAGAAGTGTAAAAACTAAACATCTGATTCAGCTCTTCTTCCGTAAAATGCTGAATGTAAATGGGCGCTAACAAATCTTTAATTTCCATCAACGCTTTTGGTTCGTTTCGTTCTAAAAAAGTCCAGCCATTTTTGTTAGCTTCCGTTTTAGGGTATTGCTTTTCCATCAAAATCAAAAGTTGTTGGTAAGCATCTGCGTATTGCCGCATAGTGCCATTGGCTTCTAGGTAGGTGCCAACTTGCGTTACAACTTTATTTTCTTGGGCCCTAATTAATGCTGGCATACACGCCATAACAAAAAGGATTACGGTAACTTTGAACTTTTTCATAGCTATTGTCAATGGTTCTTGAACGCAAAATACAAATAAAATTATGTCAGATGTATTTGGTAATGCCCTTTTAGATTATCAGCAAGGTAATTACTCAGAAGACATTACCACACACTCTTCTTTAGGCGATACAGACTGTATGCCTTTACCTTATATTTTTAGGGATTTTAAAGCAATGCCTACCATTGAACAGAAAGCTTTGCATCTTGCTGAAGGCAAAATTTTAGACGTAGGGTGTGGCGCTGGCAGTCATAGCTTATGGCTACAAGAACAGGGTAAAGAAGTGGTGGCTCTAGACGTATCTAAAGGCGCTATAGCAACAAGCAAAGCAAGAGGGGTAAACAGCACATTTTGCACAGACATTCTTAATTATAACGATGATAAATTTGACACCATAATGCTATTGATGAATGGTATTGGGCTTGCTGGCACTCTTACTAATTTACCAAAATTCCTATCGCACTTAAAATCACTTTTAAAACCAAACGGACAGCTACTTTTAGATAGTAGTGATATCATTTACATGTTTGATGCTGATGAAGACGGTGGTTATTGGGTTCCTGGAGATGGAGATTATTATGGCGAAATGGAGTTTGTAATGGAGTACGAAGGAAAAAAAAGCAAGCCTTTTCCTTGGCTCTATGTAGATTTTAACACCTTACAGCGAACCGCTCTTTACTGTGGCTTGACTGCGGAGTTGATAGTTGAAGGGGAGCATTACGACTATTTAGCTAAACTTACGGCAGTACAATAATAGATTGCCGTAATCCACGTTTTAATAGCTAAAAGAATTGGTATGAAGAAGGTGTTTCTTGGGTTAATCTGTTGTTTTATTTTGTTTTTATCAGCATGCTCTAAGTCTAGTGATGATGGGGAAACCAATACAAGCGCTACTTATGATGATGGGGTTGCTACGGTAGACAGAAGCTTAAACAGACAAATATTTGGTAGTGCTGCTAATGCTATTTTAGCCAACGATACCTATGATAGAATACAAATACAAATAGTACATGCGCAAGGTTTTAAACCGCAAGAAGCCTCCATTACTAACTTTACTGCGTTCTTAAGACAATACACATTTAAAGAGGATATTGAAGTTTTTTACACGGAATTAGAACCTACAGGGCAAGAAAAGATAACCTTGCAAGAAATAGATGCTATTGAACAAGAGCATCGTACGGCTTTTAACCAAGGGAATACTCTAGCCATATACATATATTTTACGGATGCCGCCTCTGACACTGATAATGAGGAAGAAAACTTAGTAACCCTAGGTGCTGTTTATTGGAACACATCTATGGTTATTTATGAAAATACCATCCGCACTATAGCCAACCGAAGTTCTAATTCTACTGAAGAAATTGAGACTGCTACATTAAACCATGAGTTTGGCCATTTATTTGGTTTGGTAAATTTAGGTGGTAATGTAAATGGCGAACAGGTAGTTTTTACACCTATGGTTAATCCGCACGAAGATGAAGAGGCGCCAAATCATTGCAATGTAGAAGGCTGCCTAATGCGTGCAGAATTGCAGTTTAACAATGGTATTTTAGCTAAAAACACAACAAACCACACTGGTGATATTAAAGTAGGCTGCCAGATTTCTGCCGCTAGTGTTCTTAAAATACTAAATGCAAAAGCAGCACAAAATTCTCGTGTTCCAGGACTAGACCAGGAATGCATGCTAGACCTACAAAATAATGGAGGGCGTTAAGTTTAAGGGATATTTAGGTATTTGTGTGTTTGTAAAGACACTTTCCATTTAGGATTAGCCATAACATAATCTACAATCATAGGCACGACCTTGTCACGTACACTCCATTCTGGCTGTAGGTATAAAATACACGTATCGTTTACTTTGGCCGCTTGCTCTTCTGCAAAAATTAAATCGTGCTTATTATAAACTATCACCTTTAGTTCGTGTGCCAAAGGGTAGATTTCGTCCACTGGTAACTTCATTTTTTTAGGAGATAGGCAAATCCAATCCCAGTCACCCGTAAGTGCGTAGGCTCCAGAAGTCTCTACATGCGTTTTTAATCCTTCATTTTTTAATCCTGCAGTTAATGGATCCATATCCCAAGTCAATGGCTCCCCACCAGTAATCACAATGGTGTCAGAATAACTTTTAGCGTTGGCAATAATTTGTTCAATGGCCGTTGGCGGGTGGGTACCGGCATTCCAACTTTCTTTTACATCGCACCAATGACACCCTACATCACAACCACCAACCCTAATAAAATAAGCCGCTGTACCTTTATGATAGCCCTCTCCTTGAATGGTATAGAACTCTTCCATTAAGGGTAACATCTGCCCTTTCTCCACCAAATCCATTGCTTCTTGTAAAACCATGGCACAAAGATAACATTACTTTACCGCAATCACATCAATCTCTACTTTGGCATTCAATGCTAAATTTTGAGCCGCAAATGTGGTGCGTGCAGGTTTTTTGGTAAAATATTTACTGTAGACCGCATTAAAGGCTGCAAAATCTTCCATAGTACTTAATACCACAGTGCACTTTACAACATTATCCAATGTCATACCGTGCTGTTCCAATACTGCTTTTATATTTTTTACTACTTGTTCTGTTTCTGTAGTTATTCCAGGCTGCACCATAGTTCGGGTACTATGGTCCATTCCTATTTGCCCTGATAAAAAGAATAAGTTCCCTGCTTGTACGGCATCAGAATAAGGAGCGTTTGCTTTTTTAGGTTCGTGAGTAGGGTGAAAAACAATTTCTGTTTGCGCAAAAACTTCATTTGTCACTCCACAAAAAAGAAAAAGTAGTACTAGTGGTAAGGATATTTTCATAATGTTCTTTTTAAAACGATACGATTAACGATTCACTGTTTTTTAACTTCTCCTAAATTACCCTATTTTTATCGCAAACTAAACCCCTATGGATACTAAAGAAGTGTTTTTTAATACTATTGAAAAAGGATACACCACTAAAGGTGATGCTTTAATCATGGGTGCTGGTATGTTAGACGGGCAAGCCGTAACCAACGCTTTAGTTAAAGTGCCTTTAAAGACTATGAATAGGCACGGTCTTATTGCTGGCGCTACAGGAACTGGCAAAACAAAAACACTGCAGGTATTAGCAGAAAATCTATCGGATAAAGGAGTACCTGTTTTATTGATGGATTTAAAAGGGGATTTAAGTGGTATTGCACAACCAAGTCCGGGACATTCAAAAATAGATGAGCGCCACGCTGCCATAGGCATCCCTTTTGAGGCCAAGGGCTTTCCTGTAGAGATGCTCACGCTTTCTGAGCAAGATGGTGTACGTTTACGTGCTACAGTTTCTGAGTTTGGACCCGTTTTATTGTCTAGAATATTAGATTTAACAACTACCCAAGAGGGTATTATTGCAGTAGTTTTTAAGTACTGTGATGATTATAAAATGCCTTTGTTAGATTTAGAAGACCTAAAAAAGGTATTGCAATACGCTACCGGTGCTGGTAAAAAAGAATTTCAAGAAGAGTATGGGAGAATTTCTACCAGTTCTACCGGAACCATTTTAAGAAAGATAATTGAACTAGAACAACAAGGAGCTGATTTATTCTTTGGTGAAAAATCTTTTGAGGTCGATGATTTAACGCGAATTGATGAAAATGGTAAAGGGTATATTAATATAATCCGTTTAACCGATATACAAGACAAACCAAAGCTGTTTTCTACATTTATGCTAAGCTTACTAGCAGAAATATATGCTACCTTTCCAGAACAAGGAGACAGTGACCGTCCAGAATTAGTTCTTTTTATTGATGAAGCACACCTGATATTTGAAAATGCTTCTAAAGCGCTATTAGATCAAATAGAAAGTATTGTTAAACTTATCCGTTCTAAAGGAATAGGGCTTTACTTTGTAACGCAAAATCCTGCGGATATTCCAGATGATGTTTTAGCCCAACTTGGTTTAAAAGTGCAGCATGCGCTTAGAGCTTTTACTGCTAAAGATAGAAAAGCAATAAAACTAGCCGCACAGAATTATCCAGAATCAGAATTTTACGATACCGAAGAACTTTTAACCTCTTTAGGTATTGGAGAGGCGTTGATTTCTGCTCTAGACGAAAAAGGAAGGCCTACCCCGTTGGCGGCTACCTTATTACGTGCACCTATGAGTAGAATGGATGTGTTGACCAACAAAGAATTAAAAGAAGCCATTAGCGCGTCTAAATTGACTAAAAAATACAATGAGGTCATTGATAGAGAAAGTGCTTATGAAATTTTAAACGAGAAGATTGCAAAAGCAGAAGAAGAGGCAGAAAAAGAAAAAGAGCGCAAAACAACAAGCAGAAGAACCACATCTAGAAGAAGTTCTACGCGTATGAATCCGGTAGTAAAAGTACTCACTAGCGCCACTTTTATTAGAGGAGTTCTTGGAGTCTTAAAAAAAGTAATTAGATAATATTAGAATGAAAAAAGTACTTGGGCTTTTGACCTTAGGCATATTAGCCAACATATCTTGCGGAGATAAAGACAACACCTTTGTAATTACCAATGACAGTATTGGCAAATTAGACCGAATTAGTTTGGTGCGAGATTTAGAACTTATATACGCAGATGACTCTATTGTAAAAGACACTTTTGCTACTAGAATACAGGCGAGCAATAAAAAGATTAAGGTTTTTGAAAAAGGAGGTAAACATCTGTTAACTTTAACACCTACGGATGATAGTATTCCAAAGATTGAAAACATACAAATAATGGACCCCCGTTACACCACGGAAGAAGGTATTGGTTTGAGCAGTACTTTTAAAGATATACAAGCTAAGTATACCATAAAAAAGATTGTAAACGCTACCAATAATATTATCATCTTCATTAACGAATCTAACCTCTATTTTACCATTTCTAAAGAAGAATTACCAGAAAGTCTTCGGTATAATAGAGGCTCCATAGAAGCAGTACAAATTCCGGATGAAGCTAAAATTAAGTACCTAATGTTGGCTTGGGGAGCGTAATCCATAACGCGCCCTATTTGCCATAACTTTAGGACTATTATCGTGCATCCACTCGGTTAACTCTAAAAGTTTTTCTACATAGTCTTTACCAAACTGTGTTAGGTTATACTCTACTCGTACAGGCACTTCTGCGTAAGCCTTGCGTACAACGTAACCGTCCACCTCTAATGCTTTTAACCGCTGGCTTAGAATTTTATTAGAGATACCATACACGTACTTTTTTAATTTATTAAAGCGCAGCACAGGAAAATACGCCAGCCATAATAGTATTAGGGTGCTCCATTGGTCAGAAGCGACAGACATGACATCCCGCACAGGACAAAGCTCTGGAGGATGCTTGTAGTCTATATGCCCGAACATTTTTTTCATTTTTTCTGACACGATAAGCTGCTGATTATCAATATTAGTTTCCATAAATCAACTTAGTTTTACAATGAATACCGCTTGTTACAACCAAATGCAATGCGTATTTTAGTTACCTATACAGCCTAAGTTACAAAAAGAAACCAAATGAAAAAAGTGATACAAAAAGCGATGCCTTTAGTTTACGGCAAATACTTAAACGTTCTTGCTACAGTTAACCCTAGAAAGGCTGCTAAAGTGGGATTTGATATTTTTTGTACCATTAGAAAAGGCAGAGTAACCGAACTGCAAAAGGAATACTTAGATAGTGCCAAATTAGCAAAGGAAAAAGTAGGTGAGCAGCATATACAAAGTTACCGATGGCCAGGCTCTAAAGAAACCGTACTATTAATGCATGGTTGGGAGAGCAATACCTATAGATGGCGTAACCTTATTAAATTTTTACAAGAAAAAGATTTTAATATCATTGCATTTGATGCTCCAGCACACGGATATTCTACTGGCAAAATGCTACATGTTCCGTTATATGCAGAGACAACTCGCCATTTTATTACCAAATACCAACCAGATTACGTAGTGGCACATTCTATTGGCGGTATGACAATCTTATTTGATCATTACCAACATCCAGAATCTAAGGTTAAAAAAATTGTGACCGTAGGATCCCCTTGCGAGTTTCAACAATTTATAAATCACTACCAAGCTTTGCTCAAATTTAACGCTAAAGTGAAAGCTGCAATGGACCAACGACTAAAGCAAGAATTTGGTTTTCATATTCATGAGTTTTCTAGTGCTAAGTTTGTTTCTAATAACACTAAGAAAGGATTACTGTTCCATGATAAGCTAGATTTACAAGTACCCCACACCGAGTCAATACGCGTTCACGAACACTGGCATGGAAGTAAATTGGTCTTAACAGAAGGTTTAGGACACAGTATGCATCAAGATGGTGTAAATGAGCAAATAGTAAATTTTTTAGAGGAAGGTTAAAAGAACACACTATCGTACTTTCAACCTAAAAAATTATGGCAAGTACAAATAGACCTCAAGTTAAAAATGATGATCAATACGAAGCCTTGCGAGACAAAGGCTATAGCAAAGAAAAAGCAGCTAGAATAGCCAACACAAATAATGCAGGTAAAAAAGGAGGTAGTGCTAACACCTACGAAGAACGTACAAAAGAAGAATTATACCAAAAAGCAAAAGAATTGGATATAGAAGGCCGTTCTAAAATGAATAAGGGAGAACTTATTAATGCCTTAAGAAACAATTAAGAAGTGGTATCTTTAGTGGCAAATAGTGTTTATGGATATCCTTAATCCCTTTCATTTAGCAATTCCCGTTCATAATTTAGATACCTGTAGAATTTTTTACAGAGATACCTTGGGTTTTACAGAAGGTAGAAGTAGTGACCACTGGGTAGATTTTAATTTTTTTGGGCATCAACTGGTTATCCACTACAAACCAAAATCTGAAGAAGTTCTACATACCAATGCCGTGGATGGCAAAAATGTACCTGTACCTCATTTTGGGGTGGTATTAGAATGGGAGGCATTCCATACCTTTTCTAGTCATCTACAAAACAAAAACATAAATTTTGTAATTGAACCTTACATACGCTTTCAGGGCGAAATAGGCGAGCAAGCAACTATGTTTTTTTTAGACCCTGCTGGCAATGCTCTAGAATTTAAAGCTTTTAAAGATAGGAGTCAGCTATTTGCCAAATAGCTACTCCAGCTCAACCATTTCAAACGCAGCTAACAATTTACTAATGTAAGCATGTAACTTTTCTCCAGTTTCTAACGCAGCGTCAAATTGTCCATCATACACCGCATTTTCTGTTTGCTTACATAAGTCGTACCCTTCTTCTACTCCTAAAGAGCCAAACGTACCAGTAAAGTAATGCGCTTTCTTTTTAATATTTTCATAATCTTTCTCATCCAGTGCTAAACGAAATTCTTCCAAAGGCTTTGGTATGGTACGTAAAAACACCTCCACCACTTCATTCGCAAAACCATCCATAAAATTTTCATTGAACGATTGTAGCATTGCTGTCATCTCATCTGTGGCTATCGTTTTTTCTGTTTCCTCCGCATTTTCAGGAGTCATTAAAACTTGTAGTTTTTCCTGGTCTGTAAAAAATTGCAATAAAGAATTTAAAAGTTCTTGCTCTGTATAAGGTTTACTTACGTAATCATTCATCCCGATAGCTAAGCATTTTTCTTTTTCATTTACCATAGAATGTGCGCTACAACCAATAATAGGAGTTGTTACATAAAGCTCATTACGAATTACTTCGGTCGCCTTGAAGCCATCCATCACAGGCATTTGCAAGTCCATAAAAATAGCATCAAAAGCTTGTTCTTTAACCAAATCAACACCATCCTGACCGTTATCTGCCATCGTAGGATTAATACCCCATAATTTTAAGTAATTTTTAATCAGCAATTGGTTGTGCGGATTATCTTCTAAAACCAATACATTCTTCCCTTGTAAAATGGGAGATAGCTGACTGGTATTTACATTATCTACAACTCTAACATCCTCTTCCGAAGCATGCTCAAAAGATAAATCTACCGTAAAGCATGTCCCCTTACCCAAGGTGCTTTCTACTTTTATCTCTCCCTGCATAAGACCTGTTAGCCCCTTAACGATACTAAGTCCCAACCCAGTACCACCATATAAGCGAGTTGTACTAGATTCTGATTGGGTAAAGCGTTCAAATATTTTATCTAAATTTTCTTGAGCTACACCTATACCGGTATCCGTTACCTGAAAACGAATTTTACTGCGCTCCTCCCCACCTTCTAGAACAAAAGCTTTTAACTCTACTTGACCTTCATGGGTAAATTTAATTGCATTACTAATCAGGTTATTAAAAATTTGTGCTAATCTGGTCTGGTCGCCTTTAATATAGTCTGGTAAATCCGCATCAACACTTTTTAATAAGCGAATACCTTTCTCATTTGCTAACGGCAACTGCAGCTTCATGATATGGTCCAATAAAGCATTTAAAGAAATAGGCCTTGTTTCTAAATCTATTTTTTCACTCTCTAGTTTAGAGTAGTCTAAAATGTCATCTATAATTACTTTTAGGTTTAAAGAAGATGTTCTTATAGTATCTAGATATTCTTTTTGCGTATTATTTAATTCCGTTTTTCTCAATAAGTCATTAAACCCAATAATGGCATTTAAGGGTGTTCTAATTTCATGACTCATGTTAGACATAAACTCTTCTTTAGCCTTAGCCAACTTCATGGAGTCTAACCTGCTTTTACGCAAAGCAATTAAACTCATAGCTGTTTTTGCTAAGGTTTGCATAAGTTTAGTTTCTTTCTCTGATAATTCTTTTGGTTTTTGATCAATTGCACAGAAAGTACCTATAGTATGGTTGTCGCCGTCCGTAATAGGAACACCAGCATAAAAACGAACCTTATAATCACCTGTTACAAATACGTTATTTTTAAACCGTTCACTTTCTAGTGTATTGTTCACTATCAGCGGCTTATCATCTAAAATGGTGTACTTACAAAAAGAAATATCTATAGGTGTTTCATTAATATCTAAACCCACCTTAGATTTAAACCACTGGCGCTCACCATCTATTAAACTAATGTATGCAATTGGCACATCTAAAATTTGGGACGCCAATAAAGTCAACTCATCAAACATGGCTTCTTCTTGAGAATCCATTATCTCATAATGGTCCAATTTCTTTAGCCTTGCCTCATCCTTTATCAATTCTTCTGGTTGTGCCATTATATAAAATTGTAGGTTTTTTCTTATAACTTAAAATAACATATAAAATTGCATTCCTATTTAAAAAGTGTGTTAAACATTTCTTTTGAAAATACAAGCTTAATTACTGTATTTCAACCAAAAAGCACATACAAGTTATAAGAATTTGTATAAAAATACGTTTTAACCATTACCCAAATTAAAACCTATGAGTACCATCCTACTTATTTTAACCATAATTTTTTCTTTAATGGCTGTAGGTAGTTGCCTCACTGAACAACAGGAAAGTGTTCCGCTGAAAGCTAAAAAAAAGATTATGTAGAACTGCCTTAAGAACGGCGTTTTCTAGCTAAAAGCGTATTTTGTAACAACATTGCAATGGTCATTGGCCCAACTCCTCCAGGCACTGGGGTAATATAAGACGCTTTTGGCGCAACCTCATCAAAATCTACGTCTCCGGTAATATAATAGCCTTTTTCTGAACTGTCTGGCACACGAGTAATCCCAACGTCTATAATCACAACACCCTCTTTAACCATATCTGCTTTTAAGAAATCTGGTACGCCAAGGGCAGAAACAATGATATCTGCATTTTGTGTAAACTCTTTTAAGTTTTTGGTTCTACTGTGAGTTAGAGTAACAGTGGCATCTGCTGCTTTCCCTTTTTGACTCATTAAAATACTGATAGGCCTACCTACAATATGGCTTCTACCAATAACTACCGTATGCTTACCAGAGGTATCCACGTTGTACCTGCGCAATAATTCCATAATACCAAAAGGTGTTGCAGGAATAAAAGAAACCATATCTAATGCCATGCGCCCAAAGTTTTCTGGATGAAAACCGTCTACATCTTTACTAGGATCTACCGCCAATAATACCTTTTGCTCGTTAATGTGTTTTGGAAGTGGCAATTGAACAATATAACCATCTATCTCTGGATTATTATTAAGTTCTGCTACTTGCGCTAACAATTTTTCTTCAGAAGTATCTTCTGGAAGTTGTATTAGGGTTGACTCAAATCCAATTTTCTTACAAGAACGCACCTTACTACCCACGTAAGTTAAACTAGCCCCATCATTGCCAACTAAAACAGCTGCTAAATGGGGAACCTTTTCTCCACGGTCCTTCATTTTAGCTACTTCTACTGCAATTTCTTGTTTAATATCGTTAGATATTTTTTTACCGTCTAGGATTTCCATAGGTGTATGTTGTGGGTAGATACTTAGTTTTATAATTTTTATTAGCGCATATTTTGCATCATCTGCATCATACGCTTTCCTCCGCCGCCTTGCATCATTTTCATCATTTTGCTCATTTGGTCAAATTGTTTCAGCAACTGATTTACATCTTGCACCGAACGACCACTACCTGCAGCAATACGCTTTTTACGACTTGAGTTTAATTTATTTGGATTGGCGCGTTCATCAGGCGTCATAGAATAGATAATAGCTTCTATATGTTTAAATGCATCATCATCTATATCTATTCCCTTCAAGGCTTTACCCATCCCTGGTATCATGCCCATCAGGTCTTTCATGCTACCCATTTTCTTAATCTGCTGAATCTGGGATAGAAAGTCATCAAAACCAAATTTGTTTTTGGCAATCTTCTTTTGGATTTTACGTGCCTGTTCTTCATCAAACTGTTCTTGTGCACGCTCTACAAGAGACACCACGTCTCCCATACCTAAAATCCTGTCTGCCATTCTAGAGGGATGGAAAACATCTATGGCATCCATTTTTTCCCCTGTACCAATAAACTTAATTGGCTTATCTACAACGGACTTGATAGATATCGCAGCACCACCACGAGTATCACCATCTAACTTGGTTAAAATAACCCCGTCAAAATTTAAAACATCATTAAAGGCTTTGGCAGTATTTACTGCATCTTGCCCCGTCATGGAGTCTACTACAAATAAAGTTTCTTGCGGTTGTATCGCTTTATGGATGTTAGAGATTTCATCCATCATTTCTTGATCCACGGCTAAACGTCCAGCGGTATCCACTATAACTACATTACAACCTGTTGTTTTTGCATGGGCTATACCTGCCTGTGCAATTGCAACTGGATTAGTATTACCCCTGTCTGAATATACTTCTACCCCTATTTGCTCCCCAACCACATGCAATTGGTCTATTGCCGCAGGACGATATACATCACAAGCAACTAATAAAGGCTTTTTGTTTTTTTTGCTTTTTAAAAAGTTGGCTAGTTTACCAGAAAAAGTGGTTTTACCAGAACCTTGTAGACCAGACATTAAAATTACGGATGGTGCTCCAGACAAATTAATATCTTCTGCCTCTCCCCCCATTAGTTGGGTTAGTTCATCCTTTACAATCTTAACCATTAACTGGCCAGGTTGCAAGGTAGTAAGTACGTTTTGCCCTAGCGCCTTATCCTTTACTTTGTTGGTAAACTCTTTGGCTATCTTAAAGTTAACATCTGCATCTAATAGTGCCCTTCTTACCTCTTTTAAGGTTTCTGCAACATTAATTTCCGTTATCTTTCCATGACCTTTAAGGTTATGGAGGGCTTTGTCTAGCTTATCACTTAAATTATCGAACATCTGCTTACAACAATTTATTTTTGAAGAGCGACAAATTTAAGCAATACCAATGGATTGCACAGAAAGTAAGCGTGCTTATTTTCTAGAAGTTAAACCAAAATAGAAAAGGACAGCTTTGAGGCAAACTGTCCTTTTCGGGTTAATGAGTTCTGTAAATTAATGTGATATTAGGGTTTCTTTTCAAAAACTACCACTTTTACGGTTTCCTCATTTTCATATACCATTTTAATTCTATTCTCTGACACTTCCGTTATGTACCAAGCTTCTGACAATACTCCTAAATCATAAACATCTGCTTCAAAATTCAATGCCATTCTTAAATCTCCTGGATAATCTCTGTAATTTCTCCAAAGCCCTGCAGTAATTGGGTCTTGGTTGATACTCAATTCCACTTGATGCATCGCTTTAAAATCAAAATCGAAGTCAGAATGATTGGCTGTTAAATCCATGTCTCCTTCTGTTAGCTCAGTAATATTCCATAAGCCACTCATTAAAATGGTTCTGATGGATTGTACATCTTCATCATTTTCTTGCTCGCAGACACGTTGTATGGTCAATTCTTTTCCTGTTTCTTCAATTTTAAAAGTTAGTTTTTGCTCCAGCATTTCTACAAGTGGCCACTCAAAATTTAATTCTTGTTCTGCCATCATAGAAATTACTATTGCTAATTGACCGCTGGCATTAAACCCTAATTCCCAATTTCCTTCTGATACCACTTCTGCCTCTGCTTCTAAAGTCACCGTCCCGTTAGCATTAAAAAGAAACTCATAACCTAAATAACGATTGTATCTAGCTCCTTCTTGTTTCATTCTTTGAATAACCCAAGAACACTCTTGCAAGATAGTTGCTAATCTGTCTGCAGAAGGCAACTCAAACTCACAGTCTTTTTCTAAAACTACGTAAGCGTTATCCGCGTTACCTAATTTAATGCTACCAGGTTCGCATTCTAAAACAGACCACTCTCCTAATAAGCCCTCTAAATTGGCGGAGAATAAGGCATTAAATTTAAATTTACCTTCTTGGGTTAGCTCCCAATTCCCTTCGTCTACAAAAACACCGCTATTCTGGTATGCATGTATATTGAAGTTAGAAAAGTCTATAAGACCATCAAAATCTATGTCCCAACTAGCGTCTGCAATTCTCCATTTACAACCAGAAAGATTAGCTGCCACATTGGTTATATCACAAATAGTGTTATCTGTGCATGCTCTTCTTAACACCATCTTATTGTCATTGTCCGAGTAGAATTTAATAATTCCTTCTTCTAACTCATACACCCGCCATTCTAAAGAAAAATCGGTATTCGTATCAAAAGCCATAAGAATTTTTGGGCCATCTTCTGTAAACGCTAAGGACCATTCCCCAGCAAGACTGTTACCTAACATTCCTTCTACCTCAACAACACCCTCGTCATCAAATTCAAATATAAACTCAAGATATTGCCCTGTTTGGTCACCACCATTTCTAACAATTTCTTTTAACACCCATTCACAAGACGTTAAATATTCCACAAAGCTATTATCTTCAAAATCATCATCGTTATAGTCATTATCATCATCTTCGTCACATTCATCTTTTGCATTAGATAAAGCCGCTGCTAAACTGGCATTATTCACTACTTCTATTGTAGTACCGTCCGCTTTTTTAAGCGTAATAGGAAAATCTATACTTACCAATTCCCCTGGCGTTTTCTCCTTAAAAAATAAACGCATTTCTCTATCACTGTTAACTGTAACCGTACCAGATTGTTGGTTTTGCACATCAAAAGTGAAAAGCGTAATAGGGTACACAAAGTCTATACACTCAATATCATCATCGTCCCCACCCTCTAGGCAGTCTGCTGCTAATTCTCTTAGTGCTTCTTTATTTTCTATTACCACTTCTTTAAAATCGGAAAGAGTTACCGTAATCGGGAAAAATATTTCCAATAAATCATCATCTGTGTCTACCTCATCAAATAACTCTTCTATCACCTTTAAATCCGCAATAGAATTAATAGTAATTTCTACACCAGCAACTGCTACTGTATAAGGAAACTGTACAGCAATACAACTACTACCGTCCACAATGTTATCAAAAGAGCCATCATTAGCACTTGTATTTTCTATTAAAAGGGCTGTATTGCTACCCACTTCTATAGCTTGTTGTTCTTCCTCATTCCCAATCTCTTCAAATTCTTCTTGGCAAGATGTAAACGCAAGCGCCATAAAAAACAGGCTAGCGTAGGTTAGGTTCTTTAATATTTTTTTCATAATCCGATTTGGTTTTTATGTTTATTCATCTTCTAAACAATCCCAATTAAAATTACCCTACCAAAAAAATTATTTTTTTTTAAAATATCTTTGATTGCAACTAAATATGCCGGTATGGATAATGTGTGCGAGGAGCAACAATACAATACTATTTTTAGGACCACTAGTAAAACGGTCTTTAACTATATCTATTATAAGTTTGGGAACGAAGAAAAGGCGAATGACGCTGTACAAGAAGCCTTTGTTAAACTATGGGAAAATTGCAGCAAAGTTGCCCCAGACAAGGCAAAATCTTATTTGTTTACCGTGGCGAACAATTTGTATTTAAATGTAATCAAGGCAGAAAAAGTGCGCTTAAAACATGCAGACAAGCATAGAAACGAAAGTACTAACGAGTCGCCCGAATTTCTATTAGAAGAACAACAGTTTAAAGAAAAGTTGGAGAACGCTTTGGATGCGCTACCCGAAAACCAACGAACCACCTTTTTGTTAAATAGAATTGATGGTAAAAAATATGCAGAGATAGCAGAACTAGAAGGTGTTAGCGTTAAAGCAATTGAAAAACGTATGCACCTGGCTCTAAAAAGCTTAAGAGATAAAATTGATGGTATTTAGGAAAAGGTTATAGAATTAATACTGAGTTCCATAAATAAGTTTATTATAGAATATTATCTAAAATAAGTAGGGTTTTTGCAAACCCGATTGTTATATCAATATAAAGTGAAGAAAATGCAAGAAAATTACTTAGCAAAATGGCTCAACAATGAGTTGACGGATGAGGAGTTAGAGGCGTTTAAGGCCACGGCTGAGTATGCACAATACCAAAAAATAAAAGAGACCACGGATAAACTTTCCCCACCAGAATTTGATATAGACCAAGCATGGCTGCAACTAAATAGTCAACGAACGGAGAAGGCACCTAAGGTGATTACGTTGAGCCCATTTAAAAAGTTTCTACGCGTTGCTGCGGTTGCTGCCATACTTATTGTAGGTTCTTATTTTTATTTAGGTACGCTAAACACACAAGTTACCACACAAATGGCAGAACGCACGGAGCTTACGCTACCAGATAATTCTGAAATTATTTTGAATGCGGACTCCAAGGTAGCCTACAACAAAAAGAATTGGGACAACAAGCGTAATGTTGAACTGGCAGGAGAAGCCTTTTTTAAAGTAGCGAAGGGCAAAAAATTCACCGTAGCTACAGATTTAGGTGAGGTTGCTGTGTTAGGCACACAGTTTAACGTACAACAGCGAGATGATTATTTTAAGGTTACTTGTTTTGAGGGCTTGGTACAGGTGAGTTATAAAGACCAAATACTTAAATTACCTGCGGGCCATTCTTTTGCTGTAGTCAATGGTACTATTACAAAGCAAAGCATTACCGCTACCCAACCCGCATGGATGCAAAACGAAAGTACCTTTAATAGCGTACCCTTAAAATATGTTTTGGCAGAGTTTGAGCGCCAATATGATTTTAAGGTTGAAACTAAAAACGTAGATACCGAACAACTTTTTACGGGAACATTTAGCAATTCTGATTTTAATGTAGCTTTGGAAAGTATAAGCACCCCATTGCAATTAAAATACACTGTTGGCACTCTAAATGTTGTTTTCTATGCGGAGGATACTCCATAGGCGTTTACCCTTTCTTTTAGGGGTTCTAGTTTTCTTTTTACCGGTGTGCCTTTCTGCCCAAGATAGTACCACCATAGGTCTTAAAGAATACATTGCTAAAATAGAGCAAGCTTTTGAAATAAAAATTTCCTATGCCGATGAAGACGCAGCTGGTAAAACCATTTCTTTTTCTTCTTTAGAAGACCTAAAGACAGCCCTATCTAGCATTGAACTACAAACCGGTTTAACCATAAAAAGTATAAGCGAGCGCTATTACAGCTTTTACTATCCCAACACCATTGCTATTTGCGGAAAAGTGTTGGATAATTTTGCCGCCAATACCATACCCGGGGCTACCGTAGCAGTGCTGGGAACGGACATAGCACTGGTTACCGATACCAATGGTCTTTTCAATATTTCTAACGCACCTAGAGATGCATCTTTACAAATACGCTATTTAGGTTTCCAAACCAAAGTGGTACCCGTCAGCAATTTTATAGGCAAGGAATGCCCAAAGGTGTTATTGTCAGAACAGCGAGAGCAATTAGATGAAGTTATTGTATACCAATTTTTAACACCGGGATTGGTTAAGGAAACAGATGGGAGTTTTAGCCTAAAGACAGGAGAATTGGGTATTTTACCTGGTTTAATAGAACCAGACGTATTGCAGTCTATACAGGCCTTACCAGGAATAGAAAGTGTGGATGAGACCGTATCTGACATTAATGTGCGGGGCGGCACCAACGACCAAAACCTTATCTTGTGGAACGGAATTAAAATGTACCAATCTGGGCATTTTTTTGGGTTGATATCTGCCTTTAACCCCTACCTAACAGATAAAGTAACGGTTTATAAAAACGGAACGCCCGCTCAACACGGTGATGGGGTTAGTAGCGTAATTAGCATGCAGACCCAAGACGAAATAGGGAATACGGCTACAGGCGGGGCCGGCTTTAATCTAATTAGTGGGGATGCGTATGCACATCTTCCACTAAGCGATAATTTTGCCCTACAATTTTCCGCAAGAAGGTCTACCACCGACTTTTTGAATACCCCCATCTATGGTAGTTTCACCGATAAGGTTTTTCAGGATACCGAAATTAAAAATGAAGACAACGAATCCGTAGACTACTTTATAGAAACGGATGAAAACTTTGCGTTTTTTGATGTTTCTGCCAAGTTATTATACAACATTAACCCGGACCATAAATTAAGGTTAAGCCTAATAGGTATTGACAACGATTTAGATTATGTAGAAACCAATACCGATAACAATACCAGCTCCCAAAGCTTTCTAGACCAAACCAATGTAAGCGCGGGCCTGCAATACCGAGGGCAATGGAACAATAAACTTACCACAACGGCTAATGCCTATTTTTCTCAATATACCTTAGATGCGCAAAACATACTAAATAACAACCAACAGCTATTTCAAAAAAACCGGGTAGAGGAACGCGCCGCAAAATTTAATATTAATTATGCGTTGAGCGATGCATGGCAATGGCAAAATGGCTTTCAGTACATAGAGACGGGAATCACCAATTTAAGTGATGTTACCCAGCCACCGTTTCAAAGTAACATAATTGAAGTAATACGCACATTTGCACCCTATTCTAGCTTTACCTACACCGCTTTTGAAAACAAATTGATTGCCACGGGCGGCTTACGTGCCAATTACATTATAAACCTAGATACTTTTGGGGCCGATTTTAAGACATGGCTTTTAGAACCACGCCTAAATCTTAACTTTAAATTGGCCAATTTCTTACGGGCACAGGTAATGGGCGAATTTAAAAGCCAAACCACCAATCAGGTTATCGACTTGGAACAAAATTTTTTAGGTATCGAAAAACGTAGGTGGACATTGTCTAATCAAGAAAACTTGCCACTTACCCAGAGTAAACAAGCATCGGCTGGTATAGTTTATGAAAAAAATGGGTTTCACGCTGGGGTAGAAGCTTTTTATAAAGAAGTAGATGGCATAAGTACACGCACACAAGGCTTTCAAAATCAAGACCAGTTTAATGGAGAAATTGGCCTGTATAGGGTAAAAGGCATAGAACTCTTGTTGAATAAAAAAGGGGAAAATTACAGTAGCTGGTTAAGCTATACCTATAATAAGAATGATTATACTTTTGACAGTATTGTGCCGGCCCGCTTCCCTAATAATTTAGATGTGCGCCATAACATTACATTGGCCAGTACCTATACGCTGGGCAATCTAAAACTAGGGCTTGGCTTAAACTATAGAACGGGTAAACCTTATACGGAACCAGATACTGAAAACTCAATAGACAACACCGTTTTTCCAAGTAAAATAAACTATGCCGCACCTAATAGCAGTAGATTACCAGAGTATTTACGTTTAGATGGCTCTGCAACCTACAGTTTTAAAATTTCTAATAGTATTAAGGCAGATACCGGTATTTCTTTGCTGAATATGACCAATAGAAAAAACCTCTTGAACAAATACTATCGTCTCAATGAAGATGAGGAAATTCAAAGTATAGAACGTATTTCTTTGGGCATTACCCCTAATGCCAGTTTTAGGATTCGGTTTTAGGAATATTAAATATCCTCGTCATCAAATAAAACAACCCTGGATAATGGGTTTTAAATTCCGCTGGGCTCTTCACAAAATTTTCTACTGCTACCGCAAAAAACTCTATAAAACTTGTTTTACCATAGGGTCTAAAATAAGTAGAACCTTCCAATACTTTTTTAAAGTTCGGATTCTCAAATAATCCTTTAAATTTCCGAATACCCAATCTAAACTTACGCGCTTCCCAACTACGCATCTTATCAAATTCAAACATTAACGCATGGGCTGCCTCATGCAACCCTAGGTTCTTATTATCGTTAGGAATTCTAAAACCATGCTCTAATTCATCCGCGGCAAACACAAGTGTTTTAAACCGTGGATTGTATTCCCCTAGATGATACCGCTTCGCTATCTTAGAATAATAGGCAGATGGATAAATTATAATTCTTCGTATAGAATTTTCATACTTATAATTTCTCAAACCCATAGTCAATAAAATTGCAGATGCGGTTACATATGCTTTTATCTGTTCTGGCTCCTCAATAGCACCATAAAAAACAAAGGATTTTCTAGACCTAAACCAAGCGAATCGTTTTAAAAATTGTTTTCGTTCCGCATGGGTAAATTGTTGATAGGGCAGTAAAAACGCTGTGATAAAATGACGTTCCTTTTCGGTAATGGGTTGCACCTTATTAAAAAGCTTTCGCCAAGCAAAACGCTCTTTTGCCAGTATTTGATACACGCCTTTTAGCACCACTACTAGAATAGAGAACGTTAAAAAAATTAGCGCAATGTACTTTTCTGTTGGATTAAGGACCATCCAGATTACATTCTCACAGGCACATGAATCCCTAGCAATAAAAATGCATCTTTAATAACATCTGCTACCTTTTTACTAAGGTTTACACGGAAAGCCTTTATTTGAGCATCCTCTTCACCTAAAATAGATACCTGTTGATAAAAAGAATTGAACTCCTTGACCAAATCATACACATAATTTGCCACCAATGCAGGACTATGGTTTTCTGCGGCTTCTTGTACTTTATCCGGGAATAACTCTAATTGCTTCAACAATTCTTTTTCCTTTGGATGCACAGAAGTTACAGCCACTTCTAAGTCTAAATTCAACTCATTCGCTTTTCTAAGAATACTCTGTATTCTAGCATAGGTGTACTGTATAAATGGCCCCGTATTACCTTGAAAATCTACAGACTCCTCTGGGTTAAATAGAATTCGCTTTTTAGGGTCTACCTTTAAGATGTAATATTTTAGAGCTCCCAAACCAATGGTGCGGTAAAGTGCTTGTTTTTCGGTATCTGAATAACCATCTAGCTTGCCTAGTTCTTGAGAAATTTCTGCAGCCGTATCTTCCATATTCTGGATAAGGTCGTCGGCATCTACTACGGTTCCTTCCCTACTCTTCATTTTACCAGATGGTAAATCTACCATTCCGTAACTCAAATGATACAACTTATCTGCCCAGCTATACCCTAGTTTTTTTAGTATTAAGAAAAGTACTTTAAAGTGATAGTCTTGCTCATTACCTACGGTATAAACCATGCCATTAATATCTGGAAAATCGGTAACACGCTGTATGGCCGTACCTATATCCTGTGTCATATACACCGCGGTGCCATCAGAACGAAGTACAATTTTCTCGTCTAAGCCATCTTCGGTTAGGTCTATCCAAACGCTACCGTCTTCTTTTTTAAAGAAAACACCTTTTTCCAGTCCGTCTTGTACCACATCTCTACCTAGTAAATAAGTATCACTCTCATAATACAGCTGGTTAAAATCCACACCAAGATTCTCATACGTAGTATCAAAACCTTTGTATACCCAACCATTCATCATTTTCCAAAGTTCCACCACTTGTGCATCTCCGGCCTCCCATTTACGAAGCATTTCTTGGGCTTCTAATAAAATAGGCGCTTCCTTCTCTGCTTCTTCTTTGGTTTTACCGGCACTTATCAATTCCGCAATTTCTGCTTTATAGGCTTTATCAAAAGCCACATAATATTTACCCACCAAATGGTCTCCTTTTAAACCTGAGGAATCTGGTGTTTCGTCCTTGCCAAACTTTTGCCAAGCCAACATGCTTTTACAAATATGTATACCCCGATCATTAATAATTTGGGTTTTATATACCTTATGACCGGCAGCTTTTAAAATTTCCGCAACGGAATATCCCAATAAATTATTTCTAATATGCCCTAGGTGTAGTGGCTTATTGGTATTAGGACTAGAATATTCTACCATAACAGCGTCCTTAGAGTTGGCCGGCGCATAGCCAAACTGCTCTACCACCAATATGGATTTAAAAAAGTTAATGTAATAGGCATCACTCACCACCAAGTTCAAAAAACCTTTTACCACGTTAAACTTGGCTACTTCTTCTACATTTTCTACCAAGTATTCCCCAATTTGCGTACCAATAGCTACTGGATTACCTTTAACCACACGTAACATAGGAAAAACCACCACGGTGATGTCTCCCTCAAAATCTTTACGAGTAGGTTGAAATTCTACAGCAGGCAATTCCTGACCAAAAATAGATTGTACCGCTTCTTTTACTTTTTCTTCTAATACCGTGGTAAGCTTCATAAACATGCCTTTTTGTGGCCTGCAAAACTACATTTTTTTACCGTTTTTTCCCTGTTTTATATGCAATAGTGCCATTTCCGCCGTATCTTTAAAAGAAAAGATTGCACGGAACATTTGCTTGCTACCAAGCTTGTTTTAGATTCATTTATTGGTTTTAGAACTTAATAGTTTTGAGGATAGAAAATAAATTTAACCATATGGCTTGCAAGAATCTCGCTTTTTTAATTTAATAGCGTAACGTTTATACTTGTAGCAAACACATCTTTTATCTAAGAGGGCTATTAAATTTGTTTTGGGCAATCTCTAATACTATTAGATTATGCTATTGAACGTATCTTACAATAATAAAGAGATTACCAGAAAAATAGATGCTGAAGTGGGTAAGCCTTTTCCACTAAAAGACCGTATTAAAATGGGCGGTATTGGCTCGCCAAAATTAGAAATCAAAGAAGCAAGTGTTGAAATACACAATTTGCTTATTCTAGATAACAATGCCAATGTTTGCAACATAGAAATACGCCCAAAAGGCATCATACTTGGCTTTAGGTCGTTATTAGAATCTTATGCCCTAGTAATTCCTTTTTACAAACTTACTATCTATAAGGGCGATATGGCCATTTATTCGGTTTACCGTGACCATTATTTTGTAAAGGTTTTGGCAGACACTAAGGCGGTGCAGAAATTTTTTAAGAAGTTATTAGATTATAAAGCTGATACCGCACCAACCTCAATAGAAGATTTATGAAAATTCTACTAACAGGAGCAAATGGCTACATTGGCATGCGCCTTTTACCAAACTTACTGGATTCTGGGCACCAATTGGTGTGCGCTGTGCGCGATAAAAACCGACTGTCTGTAGAGGAAGAAATTCTAGAACAGATAGAAGTTATTGAAGTAGACTTTTTAAAACTACCAGAAAACAACCCTATACCTACAGATATAGATGCCGCTTATTACTTAATACACAGCATGACATCTTCTATCACGGATTTTGATGAAAAAGAAGCTTTGGCGGCAGAGAACTTTAATAAATTAATGCATGGCACCAATGTAAAACAGGTAATTTACCTAAGTGGCATTGTTAATGAGCAGGAGTTGAGCAAACACCTTTCTTCTCGAAAAAATGTAGAAGAAATCTTGTACAAAGGGCCTTTTAATTTAACGGTGCTACGCGCCGGAATTATCGTTGGCTCTGGAAGTTCCTCCTTTGAAATTATAAGGGATTTGTGTGAGAAACTCCCGGTAATGATAACTCCTAAATGGGTGCTAACAAAAACCCAACCTATTGCCATTAGGGACGTAATAGCCTTTTTAACCCAAGTTTTGGGGCATGCAGAAACGTACAACCAATCTTTTGATATTGGCGGACCAGATGTGTTGACCTACAAAGAAATGCTACACAAATATGCTAAGGTAAGGGGCTTTAAAAATTGGATTTACACGGTACCGGTAATGACACCAAAGTTATCTTCTTACTGGCTATATTTTGTAACCTCTACTTCTTACAAGCTTGCCGTGAATTTGGTAGATAGCATGAAGATGGAAGTAGTGGCAAGAGACAATAAATTACAGCAATTATTAGGTATAGAGCCGTTAACGTATGAGCAAGCTATTGATTTTGCATTTAAAAAAATAGAACAAAATTTAGTAGTCAGTAGTTGGAAGGATAGTTTAGCAAGCGGGCAAATACGTAGAAACTTAGAAAAATACATTCAGGTACCAAAATATGGGGTACTAACGGATAAAAAAACGCTTGCCATAACAGACGTGAAACGTACCCTTGACAATATTTGGAAAATTGGTGGAGAAACGGGTTGGTATTATGGCAATTGGCTTTGGAAAATAAGAGGTTATCTAGACAAAATGAATGGTGGCCCTGGTTTGCGTCGTGGGCGTACGCATCCCGATAAAATATTTCCTGGAGATGCGTTGGATTTTTGGCGTGTGCTTTTGGCAGACCGAGATAAAAAACGCCTTTTGCTTTTTGCAGAAATGCGGTTGCCTGGCGAAGCGTGGCTAGAATTTAGAATAGACGCCAACAATACCTTACACCAAACAGCAACCTTTAGACCAAGGGGTTTAAAAGGTAGACTATACTGGTATAGTGTACTACCTTTTCACATTTTTATATTTAAAGGAATGATAAATAACTTGGTTAAGGCGCAATAATGTAACAACTTAGAGTCTTATTCGTGTTAAGAGGCAACCATTTAAGTACATAAGTTGTCTTATTAATACAAACAAACGCTAAGTATGCTCCATAAAACCTTATTCTTATCTACCTCTCTTGTATTTATCTGCTGTATTTATCAACTACAGGCACAAACCTTTGCTGCTAAATTAGTAGATGGTAAAACAAAAAAAGCTATTCCGTATGCTACCGTGGCCTATGGAGAACATGCAGGTGTTATTACCAATGACGAGGGACTTTTTTCTTTTACATTAAAAGAAAACGAAAAGAAACTAGACAGTATTTACATTTCTAGCATGGGGTACGAGAAAACAGGTTTCCCTTTTGTTGCCCCATTAGACTCTATACTTTATCTAACACCTAAAGCCATAAACCTAGATGGTGTGTTCTTGTTTGATAAGGAATTAACGGTTGATGAAATCATTGAAAAGATGATTGAAAATATTCCTAGCAACCGAAACTTGTCTCCCATAAAACAACGTTATTTTTTAAGAAACTCAGAATTTGCGAACATCCATAAACTAGATTTTGGTTTTGAAAAATCCAGTATTGAAGAGTTAGACAAAGAATTAATAGATAGTATTGGCAGAGCTGTACCAAGAAATACCTATCATTATACAGAAGCGTTGGGCGATTTATATTCCTCTAAGGAGATGAGTAAAATTGGTCTGATAAAAGTTGCAGAAATGTACAACAAAGACCAATTAAACTCTATTGAAGGCATTGGCGATTACATGGAAACCATTTTTAAAAAACATGTAAAACCTAGCTCCTATTTAAAAGTAAAATCGGGTTTGTTTAGTCAAAAAATACAGGTAGATTCTATTTTGAACGATATAAAAGAAGAAGAGGCAAAAGAATTGGCCAGCGAAATAGAAAAAGCCAAGGACACTACAAACGGCGCGGTACATGGGCAGCGTTGGATGTTACGAGATATTTATGAAGAACTATATTACAAAGAAGATAGTAAACTAAATATTGTTGATAAATACAAGCGCTATAGTTTTAGTCTAAACGGATACTCAGAAATAGACGGTAATGGTGTCTATGTTGTGGATTTTGAACCCAAAGGAAAGGCAGATTTTAAGGGAAAAATCTATATTAAAATCGATGATTTTGCCGTAATGCGAATTGATTTTGAGAACGTAAAAAACCTAAGAAATTTTAGACTTCTTGGCATTTACTATAGAGATGTAACCTATAAGGGCACCATGCGTTTTGGCAAAATAGCCAATGGTCGTTACGCATTAAAATTTGCAGATATAACTTTTGGCAAATGGTTTAGAATAGATAGACCTTTAGACGTTATAGAGAAAAACAAACACGTAAAAGGGAGACGCAAGCAAAATGAGCTGCGTATGAATCTGGATTTTCAAATTTCTAATGTTGATAAATACGAGTTGGTCATTTTTCAAAACGAACTAATTGAGGAAGCCGCAATAGCTAATTATAAAGAAGACAAAGCTTTAAAGCCAACTTATATGCCCGCTTACAATGCCGATTTTTGGACAGGTTACAACATTATGGAACCCAATGCTGCCATAAAGAGTTTCAAAACAACTTATAGTGATTAAAACTACAGGCTTGGTTCTAAATTTTGGTTGTTGATTGCTGCATTATTAGTACAAAACCATTTTACCAATGCTTTTTGATCCTCACTATACCAATCCATTCCGTTTTGGTATATGGTTAAGCTAAGATGTATTGGCTCGTAATCACTAAAATCTAAGCTTTCAAAAATTAGTTTTACCTGCTTAAGCACTCCTTCTTTAAGCTCTTGAGTAGCTGCTATTTCAGCAAAATAACCTTCTCTAAAATTGAGTAAAAAGGCAGACCAATCGTACACTAAATCTTTGTAACCACGTTTTTTTGCTTCTGCTATAACATAATAACCTACGTTGTAGATATTCATTCTCTCGTAAGAAAAATCTATATCCAGTTCCGTTCTATTGAACATGCCTGCATCAAAACCATACAATTCTGGAATATTCTCTAGGTTCCATAGTATATGCTTTTTAAATGTTGGTTCTAATTCTGAATGTTTGATGAGCTCAATTCCACTAATGATTATCTCATCTATTTCCCATAAAGCCATAGTGAATAAAAATAAAGGTTAATCATTTAACGTAAATTCTTACAAAAAATTACGAATTTATTCCACAAACAACAACCTCCTATCACTATTCAATAAGCACTTTTAGCAAAAAATTAACATTAAGCTATTTTTTGGGTAAAAATACCTCTGCCATCATGCATCTTGCAGAACCTCCCCCACAGGTTTCTATAGTAGACAGCGGGCTATGTAGTATGCCGCAATGTTGCTCAATAGTTTTTAATTGATCACTAGTTAAACTGTTATAGGCTGTAGAACTCATCACTAAATAGCGGTTGTCATCTGCTCCTAATACCTGCAGCATGTTCCCCGCAAAACTGTGCATCTGTTTTTCCGTGATTGCAATAATTTCTTTACCATCTTTTTTAAGATGGTCTATTACATTTTTACGCTCTTTTTTGTCATCTATTGCTTCTAAACAAATCACTGCAAAAGTCTCTGCAAGTGCCATCATAACATTGGTATGATAAATAGGTAATCGCTTACCATCTACGGTTTGGTTAGCCGTAAAAATTACTGGAAACATATCAAAATCCTCGCAGAATTCTATAAACAATTCCTCATCCGCCCTATCAGACAAAGCACAATAGGCCTTTTTATGTACACGGTCCAAAATTATACTCCCTGTACCTTCTAAATAAAGTTCTTCCTCTTCTGCACTAGTATAGTCTACAATCTTATCAATAGCAAACCCTTTATCTTCTAATACATCAAAAACATCTTCTCTACGTTCTCTTCTTCGGTTTTCTGCAAACATAGGATAAACACCGATGGTACCATCTTCGTGAAAACTAATCCAATTATTAGGAAAAATAGAATCTGGCGTATCTTCTTCTATTCTATCTTCTATGACAACAACTTGCACCCCATGCGCTTGTAATTTAGTTACAAATGCATCGAACTCCTCCTGGGCCTTGAGATTAATTTCTTGATTTTTAAGTGATAAATCTTCTTGAAAATAATTGTTAACCGCCGTCTCCTCGTTCATCCTAAACGCTACTGGGCGTACCATTAATATTGTGTTTGTAATCTGCATTGTTGTTGAATTATTCACGAATCAAAGGTAAGGTGCTGCAACGTAACAATCCTTCTTGTTTTGCAATTTCTCCATAGGGTATTTCTTCTACCGTAAACCCTTGCTCTCGCAACCAATTATTAAGTCTTGTGAAGTTTTTTTCTGACACAACAACTTCTGGTGAAATGGAAAATACATTGCTAAACATGCGGTACATTTCTTCTGCTGTAATTTCAAAAACATTTTCCTTACCAAAAAAGTTTAGTAGCCACTGGTATTCTTCTTCTACCAGAAATCCATTCTTATGCACTATTGCTTTTCCTTTTCCTAATGGCTGAAAACAACAATCTAAATGCAATGCATTTTCTTTAGCGTTAGTGTTAGACTTTCTAAGTTCAAAAGACTTTACTATTTTATTAGGAAATTCCTTTTGTAAAAATTCTACAGCAGCTTTATTAGTTCTTGCAGTAATAAAAGAAGAATAATCTGGCGCTGTATACGTGCCCACAAAAATATAATTATTCCAAGGCATAACATCACCTCCTTCTACGTGCACATCTTCTGGAGGCCTTATTAATTTATTTGGATCAATTACATCTAGCACATGCTGTATGGCCTCAAATTCATTCTCTCTGTCTGGTAATATATTGGCATGATATATTTTATCTTCTATCACAAAAGCAATATCTCTAGAAAAAATCTGATTACAGTCCTTTATAATTGTCGGTCTATAGACTGTTACACCATATTTTTTCAAAACTGTTTCAAAAGCTGTCATTTCTTTAACCATATCCTCCTCTATAGGATAGGTGCCCGCTTTTATATGCTCCATAGACTTTGGGTCATAAGCTTCTTCTAGAGTAGGGATTGGTCCATTACTTATTGCCGTTCCCAAAACAACTGCCTTTAACTGGCCAATTTCATCAACTACATTTAGATTCACAGTACTTGTTTAAGATTTGTTGCAGCCTCCTTTTATTTAACAAAAATTTAATCCATAATTTCTGTTGAAAAATTGTGTAAAATTTGACTACATTTTATTAATTTGTAAGAAATTTCTTTCTATGAAAAAAGTTTACGCTGAGTCTATGGTTTCAATCATTCTTTTTGGTGGTCTACTCATTTCAGTACTGTCGCCAGCAAGTTATGCGCAGTCACCAGACGGTGACAATAAACCATACTCAGATAAACGATTTAACACCCTTGTCGTCCCTAATCCTACAGTAAATTCTAATGCACTTAGCAACCTTGGTTCTGATAGAAATGCTGAGAATTATAAGAAAACTCAAGAAATTTGTTACAATTATAAACAAAAAGTAATCGCCCAACTCTATCAATTAGATAAAGATGAGCGATTAGCTCTTTTAAATTATATCTTCAGAACCAGTTCTAAGGCAATGAACAGTAAAGATTCCGTGCAATATCCTTACCATTATTATTTTGAAAAATATTGTGCGGAATTTTCTAAAGATTTGCTGAAAAAACTCGAAAGTTCTAGCGGTCGGCTATCTTTTTAAATTCTCTATGGTTTGCTCCAATATAAACCTGTCTTGGCCTACCTATTGGTTCTTTACGCAAACGCATTTCTCTCCATTGTGCAATCCAACCAGGCAAACGACCTAAAGCAAACATTACGGTAAACATATCTACAGGTATCCCTAGGGCTCTATAAATTATCCCAGAATAAAAATCTACATTAGGATACAACTTTCTTTTTACAAAGTAGTCATCTTCCAAAGCCTCTTTTTCTAAACCTTTAGCAACATCTAGAATAGGGTCGTCAATACCAAGGCTACCCAAAACTTCATCTGCTGCCTTTTTAATGATTCTTGCTCTTGGATCAAAATTCTTGTATACACGGTGCCCAAAGCCCATTAATCTAAATGGGTCTTCTTTGTCCTTGGCTTTACCCATGTATTTTTTAGTATCACCACCGTCTTCTTGGATGGCTTCTAGCATTTCTAAAACGGCTTGGTTTGCTCCACCATGTAATGGTCCCCAAAGTGCAGATATACCTGCAGATAAAGAAGCAAATAAACCCGCATGAGAAGAACCTACAATACGTACAGTAGAGGTAGAACAATTCTGCTCATGGTCAGCGTGAAGAATTAATAACTTATCTAAAGCATCAATTACAGTACTATCCTTTTTATAATCCTTGTTTGGTCTTTTGAACATCATTTTATGAATGTTCTCTACATACCCTAAATTATCATCCCCATAATCTAAAGGTAGTCCCATTTTTTTGCGCATTGTCCATGCTACAAGTACTGGGAATTTTGCCATGATTCTTACAATTGCACTGTACATGGCTTCTTCTGAATCTACATCTACAGAAGAAGGATTAAAAGCAATTAAAGCACTCGTTAAAGAAGATAACACGCCCATTGGGTGCGCAGATTTAGGAAAACCATCCAAAATCTTTTTCATTTCTTCATCCACGTGAGACTCTGCCTTTATATCTGCATCGAATTTAGCAAGCTGCTCTTTGTTAGGAAGTTCACCAAAAATTAGCAAATATGCTACTTCTAAAAAGTCCGCCTTTTCTGCTAGGTCTTCAATGGAATACCCTCTGTACCTTAAAATACCCTTTTCTCCATCCAAAAAGGTAATTGAACTTTCACAAGAACCTGTGTTTTTAAACCCTGGATCTATAGTTACCATACCCGTTGTGGAGCGTAGCGTTTTTATATCAATTGCTAATTCGTCCTCGGTTCCCTTTACTACAGGAAACTCATATTTTTTCCCCTCAAATTCTATTGTAGCAGTTTTCGACATCTATAATTTTTATTAGTAAAATCTTTGCGGCTAAATTTACGAAAAAGCCAAAGCTTTAACAATTTAAACAGGCCATTTTGAACTATTATTAACGAATATCTTTATAAGTGAACAACTTATAACCGATATAACGCTTCGTAGTATTGATCCACAGATTTTTTCCAAGTAAAACGTTTGCGTTTAGCAGCTGTTTGCATTTTTTTCCACCTTGGTTTATCATTATTAAAAATATCTAATGCCAAATCAAAGCTAGCGAGCATGCTCTGTATTTTTTCTTCATAGGAGCCACCATCAAAAGCAAAACCTGTCTGTAAATGATCTACTGTATCTCTTAAACCACCTGTATGGTGTACCAAACATGGGTTTCCATTACGCATAGCTAACATCTGACTTATACCGCAAGGCTCAAACAAACTAGGCATAAAATATAAATCGCATTCCTGATACATACTGTCAATTAAACACTCTGATTGCCCATTGGTGAAGATAAAGTTATCATACTTGTAACTTATTTTTCTAAAAAGTTCTTCGTATTCTGGCGCCCCTGTACCTAAAAGCATAAAGATTCCATCATGCGTTTTAAGTTTTTCTAAAATTGCCTCAAAAGCTTCAGGAGAACGTTTAAAAAAATAAAATTTCTGTTCTGTAAGTCGGGCAACGCTACAAGCAATAAATTTTGGTTTACCGTTAGAGACGTATTCCATAATTTTTTCACCAGTATGCGCAAGAAAATCTGCCTTATATTTTTTAGATTCCTCTTGTAACCATTGAAAAAGTGATTTTATGGTATTTCTATAAATATTGCCAGAGGCCTCTACATTAATGTTACTATAATTACAGCCGTTTAATATTCCAAATAAACGCCCTTCTTCGTCGGCTTGCTGCAAGTCTATCTCTAATCCTTCTCCTCCAATAAACTCTGGAGGCGTGCTTGGTTTCATCACATCCGCTTTATAACTAGGAGAAACCGTATGTACCGCATCCGCTAAACGTATACCAACAGCCATAAGATTAACACAATCTTGGTAACGGTAGTCCATTAACTTATTATAATCTAACGGTGCTGTAGGAAACCAATTTAACAAAGAAGCATAATTATCCTTAAACGGACGTATACCTTGTATGGCTAAATTGTGAATGCTATAAACAAAACGAATAGGTTTTAGCGCTTCATATTCTGCCACATATTCTCTTAGAAAAAGCAATAAGCTAGAATGCCAGTCATGTAAATGAACTACATCTAAATCTCCAAAAACACCTTGTTTAATAGCTTCTGCCACGGCTGTACAAAATATAAAATATTTTATGGCATCGGTATAAAAAGGCTCCTCTGGATCATCATGGTAAATATGAGCAATGCCACCAGCTTGTATTTCTGGATGATGAATTACATAATGATGTATATTCTCATAAATTTTCTTTGGCGGCACTTCGTATATTTCTGCAGTATAAGTAATACCTCTTAAACTAAATTTGAGGTTGGTCCTAAATGTACCGTTTTGATGCAGTCTACCATAAGAAGGTACAACCACATGGGTACGGTCTCCCCTTTCTGATATTTGCCTAGGAACATCTCTTACTACATCGCCCATACCACCAGCTTTGCATTTAGGAATAGCATCGTTTTCTGCAGCTGCGAATAAAAAGTTTTTCATGTAGAACTTGGCGATTGATTAAAACATTAATATACAATATAAAAAAAAGCCTTTCTAGTTTAAGAAAGGCTTTTTTATAGCTAAATAATTGTTATTATTTGATTTTGAAAGCTTTTTGCTGTGGATAATAAGCAACATCTCCTAATTCTTCTTCTATTCTAAGCAATTGGTTATACTTAGCCATCCTATCACTTCTGGATGCTGAACCTGTTTTAATTTGCCCTGTATTTAGTGCTACGGCCAAATCTGCAATAGTATTGTCTTCAGTTTCTCCTGAACGGTGAGACATAACAGAAGTATACCCCGCATTTTTAGCCATGTTTACGGCTGCAATAGTTTCTGTTAGTGTACCAATCTGGTTTACTTTGATAAGTATAGAATTAGCAATACCATTCGCTATACCTTTGGATAAACGCTCTACATTAGTAACAAATAAATCATCACCAACTAATTGTACTTTATCACCCACTTTTTCAGTAAGTAACTTCCATCCATCCCAGTCGTTTTCATCCATACCATCTTCAATGGAGATGATAGGGTACTTCTCACACAATTCTGCCAAGTATGTGGCTTGCTCTTCAGAAGTTCTTACTACTCCCTTATCACCTTCAAACTTGGTATAATCATACTTACCATCTACGTAAAACTCAGCAGAAGCACAATCAAGAGCAATCATTACATCGTCTCCTAATTTATATCCTGCTTTATCTACCGCCTTAGCAATAGTATCTAATGCGTCTTCTGTACCACCAGCCAAGTTTGGTGCAAAACCACCTTCGTCACCAACTGCAGTACTTAGGTTTCTATCGTGCAATACTTTTTTAAGGTTGTGGAAGATTTCTGTTCCCATTTGCATGGCATGACTAAAATCTTTCGCCTTAACTGGCATTACCATAAACTCTTGAAATGCGATAGGAGCATCTGAATGAGAACCACCATTAATTATGTTCATCATCGGTACTGGTAAGGTATTCGCAGAAACTCCACCTACATATCTATATAAGGGCATACCTAATTCTTCCGCGGCTGCTTTTGCCACGGCTAAAGAAACCCCTAGAATTGCATTTGCACCCAATTTAGATTTATTTGGGGTACCATCCAATGCTATCATGGTAGCATCTATATAGTTTTGCTCAAAAACAGAAGTACCTACTAACTCTTCTGCAATGATTGTGTTTACATTGTTTACGGCTTGGCCTACTCCTTTACCCATGAAGGAATCTCCACCGTCTCTAAGTTCAACGGCTTCATGCTCTCCTGTAGAAGCTCCTGAAGGCACAGCTGCTCTACCTAAAACACCGGTTTCCGTGATAACATCTACTTCTACCGTAGGGTTACCACGAGAATCTAATATTTGTCTTGCATGAATGTTGACGATAATACTCATAATCTATTTTTTAAGGTTGCATTTAACTAAACGAAGATACGAAAGGCACATCTTTAAGCGGAACATTTACAGTGTAAAAACACCGTTAATAACTTAAAAATAAACTCAAACGATTTAGTTGGCACTAGCCTTTATAGCTTCGAAAAATTGGTCGAATAAATAATCCGCATCATGTGGGCCAGGGCTTGCTTCTGGATGGTATTGTACAGAGAATACATTTTTATATTTCATTTTAATACCAGCCACAGTTCCATCATTTAAATGGGTATGAGTTATCTCTAAGTCTGGATGCGCTTCTGTCTCTTCTCTGTTGACTGCGAAACCATGATTTTGACTTGTAATTTCTCCTTTCCCCGTCATTAAATTCAAAATTGGGTGATTAATTCCTCTATGCCCATGGTGCATTTTATAGGTAGACACCCCGTTTGCTAAAGCCAATACTTGGTGCCCTAAACAAATTCCAAATAACGGTTTGTTTGTTTTTAGTATATCTTTTGTTGTTTGAATGGCATCTTTTAAAGGTTCTGGATCACCAGGACCATTAGAGATAAAGTAACCATCTGGATTCCACTTTGCCAATTCCTCTTGCGAAGTATTATATGGGAAAACCTTTATTTGCGCACCTCTCTTTTCTAAATTTCTAAGGATATTTTTTTTGATACCGATATCTAAAGCCGCTATTCTGTATTGCGCGGAATCTTCCCCATATATATAAGGTTCTTTTGTAGATACTTTAGAAGCTAATTCTAAGCCTTCCATACTAGGAACTTGTTTAAGCTCTTCTTTTAGTTGGTCTACTTCATTGACACGTGTAGATATCACCGCATTCATAGCTCCATTATCTCTAATGTAACTAACCAAAGCCCTAGTATCAACATCAGAGATGGCCAATAAATTATTATCATTTAAAAATTCTAATAAGCTTTTATCGGCACTTGGTCTTGAATATTCGTAACTAAAGTTCTTACAAATGAGACCTGCAATTTTAATAGAGTCTGACTCAATTTCATCTTTATTGGTACCATAATTACCAATATGGGCATTAGTAGTTACCATTAATTGACCAAAATAAGACGGGTCTGTAAAAATTTCTTGATAGCCGGTCATCCCAGTATTAAAACATACCTCGCCAAAGGAGGTGCCCTCCTTTTCCCCTACTGCTTTACCGTAGAATATTGTACCGTCCTCTAAAAGTAATAGTGCCTTTTTTCTTTTTTGATATTTCATATTGGGTGCAAAAATTTTACAAAAAAACATAAAAAAAAGGATACGTTAAAAACGTATCCTTTTAAGTTATGAATGAATAATAAACATTTTATTCTTCAGAATCATCAGTTGCTGGTTGAGCTTCTTGAACCGGCGCTACCTCTGTAGCTTTTTTGCCTCTTCTACTTCTTCTAGTAGTTTTCTTTTTACTAGCATCTGTGTTATAAACTTCATTAAAGTCCACTAACTCTATCATAGCCATGTCAGCATTATCTCCTAGACGATTACCAAGCTTAATAATTCTTGTGTAACCCCCTGGTCTATCACCAACTTTTTCTGCTACTGTACCGAACAACTCCGTAATAGCTTCCTTGCTTCTAAGGTTACTAAAAACAATTCTTCTATTGTGCGTACCTTTTTCAGTAGTCTGATTGTTTTCAGTTTTAGCCTTCGTAATTAAGGGCTCTACAAACTGCTTAAGCGCTTTTGCCTTAGCAACAGTTGTATTGATTCTTTTATGTTCAATTAAAGAACAAGCCATGTTAGCTAACATTGCCTTTCTGTGGGCAGACTTTCTACCTAAATGATTGAATTTTTTACCGTGTCTCATGGTTTTCCTTTATCATCTTGCTACCACATCCTTACATCCTACTAAGGAGAGCAAAATATGATTATTTAATCCTTATCTAATTTATATTTGGTTAAGTCCATGCCAAACTGAAGGCCTTTGTTAATAACCAACTCTTCTAATTCTGTTAACGATTTTTTACCGAAGTTTCTGAACTTCATCAAATCATTTTTGTTAAAAGATACCAAGTCTCCTAAAGTATCTACTTCTGCTGCTTTAAGACAGTTCAAGGCACGCACAGACAAGTCCATATCTACCAACTTAGTCTTAAGCAACTGACGCATATGCAATGACTCCTCATCATAAGTTTCTGTCTGAGCAATTTCATCCGCCTCTAAAGTGATACGCTCATCAGAGAATAACATAAAGTGGTGTATCAAAACTTTGGCAGCTTCTGTCAAGGCATCTTTAGGATGAATAGAACCATCAGAACTAATTTCAAAAACTAACTTTTCGTAATCTGTCTTTTGTTCTACCCTATAGTTCTCAATGCTGTATTTTACATTTTTGATAGGAGTGAATACAGAGTCTACTGCTATTGTACCAATAGGAGCATTAGACTTCTTATTCTCTTCTGCAGGTACATACCCACGACCTTTCTCTATAATGATTTCCATGTTCACAGACACCTTAGCATCCATGTTACAAATCACTAAATCTGGGTTCAAAACTTGGTAACCAGAAATAAATTTTTGGAAATCACCAGCAGTAAGTTGTTCTTTACCACTTACAGAGATAGATACCGTCTCACTCTCAACATCATCAATTTGTCTTTTGAAACGAACTTGCTTTAAATTCAAAATCATTTCAGTAACATCCTCAACAACACCAGGAATTACAGAGAATTCATGCTCAACGCCGTCAATTCTAACAGATGTGATGGCAAAACCTTCCAAAGAGGAAAGTAGTACCCTTCTTAATGCGTTCCCAACAGTTAAGCCATAACCAGGTTCCAAAGGGCGAAATTCAAATTTCCCCTCGAAATCTGTTGAGTCTATCATTATAACTTTATCGGGCTTCTGAAAATTAAGTAATGCCATAATTGGATTAATGTTGTTATTATTTAGAGTATAACTCGACGATTAGCTGCTCCTTGATATTTTCAGGGATTTGAAGCCTTTCTGGTACTGTTACAAAAGTACCTTCTTTCTTTTCTCCATTCCAAGTTAACCACTCATAAACTGAACTATTGCTATTTGTTAATGAGTCTGTGATTGCTTGTACAGATTTAGATTTTTCCCTTACACCAACAACATCACCAGGTTTTAGGGAATATGATGGAATGTTCACTAAATCACCATTTACCGTTATATGTCTGTGAGACACTAACTGTCTTGCGGCTCTTCTAGATGGTGCAATACCCATTCGGTATACCACATTATCCAATCTAGACTCACAAAGCTGTAGTAAAACCTCACCAGTTACACCATCTTTACGCTTTGCAGCTGCGAACAAATTTCTAAATTGACGCTCCAAGATACCGTAGGTATACTTCGCCTTTTGCTTTTCCATCAACTGGATAGCATATTCTGACTTTTTACCTCTTCTGCGGTTGTTACCGTGTTGTCCTGGAGGATAATTCTTTTTCTCAAACGACTTGTCGTCGCCAAAGATAGCTTCACCGAACTTACGGGCTATCTTAGTTTTTGGTCCTGTATATCTTGCCATTTTCTAATAAATTTGAATGTACGATTATGAATTAAGGCTTATCCTTCGATAATCATTATTGCACACTCGATGAATAAAAGTCTGTCCTTGTGAGACAGACTCAATTATAATTAAACTCTTCTTCTTTTTGGAGGTCTACAACCGTTATGTGGTAGTGGAGTAACATCTACAATTTCTGTAACTTCTATACCAGCGTTGTGTATTGAACGGATTGCGGATTCTCTACCATTACCAGGTCCTTTAACGTAAACCTTTACTTTTCTTAAACCAGCTTCGTGCGCTACTTTAGAACAATCTTCAGCAGCAACTTGGGCTGCATAAGGAGTATTCTTTTTAGACCCTCTAAAGCCCATCTTACCAGCAGAAGACCAAGAAATAACATCTCCCTTCTTATTGGTCAAAGAAATAATAATGTTGTTAAAAGAAGCTACAATGTGAGCCTCTCCTGTTGATTCAACAACAACTTTACGTTTTTTTGCTGTTTTGGTATTTGACTTTGCCATAATGCCCTAGCTATTATTTAGTTGCCTTTTTCTTGTTAGCAACTGTTTTACGTTTTCCTTTTCTTGTCCTAGAATTGTTCTTTGTTCTCTGACCACGTAATGGTAGACCAGCTCTATGACGTATACCACGGTAACAACCGATATCCATTAAACGTTTGATGTTCATTTGTGTTTCTGAACGCAATTCACCTTCAATGGTATATTCAGAAACAGCTTCTCTGATTCTACCGATTTCGTCATCGTTCCAATCAGAAACTTTTGCATCTTCGCTTACATTAGCTTTTGCCAAAATTTCTTTGGCACGGCTTTTTCCAATACCGAAGATGTAGGTCATTGCTATAACACCTCTCTTTTGTTTTGGTATATCTACACCTGCAATTCTAGCCATAATTACCCTTGTCTTTGTTTAAATCTAGGATTCTTTTTGTTAATTACGTACAGTCTACCCTTTCTGCGTACTATCTTGCAGTCTGCACTTCTTTTCTTTATTGATGCCCTTACCTTCATATCAATTTTCTTAATATCTATATGTAATTCTTGCTTTAGTCAAATCGTAAGGACTCATTTCTAATTTTACCTTATCTCCTGGCAACAACTTAATGTAGTGCATACGCATCTTACCAGATATATGTGCCGTTACAATATGACCATTTTCTAATTCCACACGGAACATTGCATTGGACAATGCCTCAATGATACTTCCGTCTTGCTCTATAGCTGCCTGTTTTGCCATGTTAAGCTACTTTTCTATTTTTTCCGGTTTTCATCAATCCGTCATAGTGTCTATTCAACAAATAAGAATTTACTTGTTGTACTGTATCTATAGCCACACCGACCATAATTAACAGTGAAGTACCACCATAAAACAGCGCCCATCCAGCCTGAACATCCATCAATTTCACTACAATTGCCGGTAAAACCGCCAAAAGTGCTAAAAATATTGAACCTGGAAAAGTAATTAAAGACATTATTTTATCTAAATAATCTGCAGTCTCCTTTCCGGGACGTATACCAGGTACAAATCCACCACTTCTTTTTAAATCATCTGCCATTTTGTTCGTTGGAACTGTTATAGCCGTATAGAAATAAGTAAAAATGATTATCAAAGCAGCAAATAATATATTATATGCCCAACCAAAAATATCAGCAAACTGAACTTCCATCCATTGCCCAGCAGTAGTATTGTTAAATGTTTTACCAATAAGCGCTGGAGCAAACATAATTGCTTGTGCAAAAATGATAGGCATAACTCCAGAGGCATTCAATTTTAAAGGAATGTACTGGCGAGAACCCATCACGTTTTTCTCATAACCACCCGTAGCACTTCTTCTAGCATATTGTACCGGTATTTGCCTTACAGCCATTACCAACAATACACTAGCAAGAATAACCAAGAACCAAACAATAACTTCTACTAGAATAAACATTATTCCCCCAGGAGTATTAGTGGTTCTAGAAATAAATTCCTGTAAAAAGGATTGCGGCATAGTTGCTATGATACCTATCATAATCAACAAAGAGATACCATTACCAATACCTTTATCAGTAATTCGCTCTCCTAACCACATGGCAAAGACACATCCTGTAACTAAAATAATTACAGAAGGAACAATAAAGTTAAGACCTTTACCCAAAACAAAAGCACTATCTGGAACACCCAATGCACTTAACCCATATAAATAGGTTGGTGCTTGAACAATACAAATAGCAATGGTTAGCCAACGTGTAATTTGGTTTTTAGTTTTTCTTCCGCTCTCGCCTTCTTTATCCAATTTCTGCAGATAAGGAATTGCAATACTCATAAGTTGCACCACAATAGAGGCAGAAATATATGGCATGATACCTAACGCAAAAACAGAGGCATTAGCAAAAGCTCCCCCTGTGAATGCATTTAAAATACCTAAGATACCGTTCTCTGTTTGGGAGGTTAGTTGTGCCAATTGAGTAGTATCTATACCTGGAAGCACCACTTGCGCACCAAAACGATACACCAATAGTAAACCAAGGGTTATTAGGATACGGTTCCTAAGTTCCTCAATCTTCCAAATATTTGATATAGTCTCAATAAACTTCTTCATATCTTAAAATTATAAACTTATTGCTTCTCCTCCTGCAGCTTCTATAGCAGCCTTTGCAGAAGCACTAAATTTATGGGCAGAAACTTTAAGTTTGGTTTTTAATTCACCACCACCTAAAATCTTTACCAAATCGTTTTTACCTGCTAAGCCATTTTCTACAAGAGTGTCCAAAGATACTTCATCTTTTACACCTTTCTCGTCTACTAAAGCTTGTAATTTATCAAGATTGATTCCTTGATACTCTTTACGGTTAATATTTTTGAAACCGAACTTAGGAACTCGTCTTTGTAATGGCATCTGACCACCCTCGAAACCAATTTTCTTAGAGTAACCTGATCTAGATTTGGCCCCTTTGTGACCACGTGCAGCAGTACCACCTTTACCAGATGCTTGTCCTCTACCAAGACGTTTACCATCTCGGTTCTTTGCTCCTTCTGCTGGTTTTAAATTACTTAAATCCATTAGTCTTGGTTATTTAGGCTTCCTCTGTGGAAACCAAATGTTCTACTTTCTTTATCATTCCAAGGATATTTGGAGTAGCCTCATGTTCTACTACTTGGCCTAATTTCCTTAATCCCAATGCCTCTAGAGTTCTCTTTTGGTTCTGAGGTCTCTTGATTGCACTTTTTAATTGCTTAACTCTAATCTTAGCCATCGTATTATCCTTTAAAAACTTTATCCAGACTTACACCTCTCTGCTCAGCAATAGTACCCGCATCTCTTAGTTGTAATAATGCATCAAAAGTCGCCTTTACAACGTTGTGAGGATTAGATGAACCTTGAGACTTAGAAAGTACATCATGAATACCTACAGCCTCCAATACAGCTCTTACAGCACCTCCAGCAATAACTCCAGTACCCTGAGATGCAGGTTTGATAAACACTTTTGCACCTCCATACTTACCTTTTTGCTCATGTGGCAATGTAGCCTTATTCAAAGGAATCCTTACCAAATTCTTTTTTGCATCTTCTACAGCCTTGGCGATTGCAGTAGCAACTTCTTTAGATTTTCCAAGACCGTGGCCAACTACACCGTTCTCGTCTCCTACAACAACGATTGCAGAGAAACCGAAGGCACGACCACCCTTAGTTACTTTAGTTACCCTTTGTACACCAACAAGGCGATCTTTTAATTCTAAACCACCTGGTTTAACTAGTTCTACGTTTTTATACTTCTGGTACATATGATTTAGAATTTTAATCCACCTTCTCTGGCACCTTCTGCCAATGCTTTAACTCTACCGTGGTATAAGTTACCTCCACGATCAAAGGCAACAGTTTCTATACCAGCTTTCAATGCTTTTTCTGCTATGGCTTTACCAACAGCAGCAGCAATTTCTGTCTTAGTTCCGCTAAGCTCCAAACCTTTATCTCTAGAAGAAACAGAAGCCAATGTTTTACCTGCATTGTCATCTATTACCTGAGCATAGATTTCTTTATTACTACGGAACACGGATAAACGTGGACGAGCTTCCGTACCAAAAGACACTTTTCTTATCCTTCTTCTTATCCTTAATTTTCTATCAGTCTTTGATAATCCCATTATACCTTGTTATTAAGCTGATTTACCTGCTTTTCTTCTAATAATCTCTCCAACAAACTTGATACCTTTTCCTTTGTAAGGCTCAGGTTTTCTAAAAGATCTAATCTTAGCCGCAACCGCTCCAACCAGTTGTTTGTCATGAGATGTCAACTTCACGATTGGGTTTTTACCCTTTTCAGAAACGGTTTCTATCTTTACCTCTGGAGCTATATCCATTATGATGTTGTGAGAAAATCCTAAAGCCAAATCTAGTTTTTGACCTTGATTACTTGCTCTGTAACCTACACCTACCAACTCTAGTTCTTTGGTCCATCCTTTAGAAACACCTTCCACCATATTGTTGATTAATGCTCTATACAAACCATGCTTAGCTTTTAAGTCTTTAGAATCAGATGGCCTCTCTACAACCACATTACCTTCCTCTACTTTTACTTCTACACCAGCAAAGTCTTGGCTCAATTCTCCAAGCTTACCTTTTACAGTAACTACGTTGTCCTTAACTTCAACGGTAACACCTTCTGGAATCGCTACTGGACTATTACCTATTCTTGACATCTCTCTAGTTCTTTTTTACTTTTTAGTATACGTAACACAATACCTCTCCTCCAACATTCTCTTGCTTAGCTTGCTTGCTAGTCATCACCCCATGAGAAGTAGATACAATTGCAATACCTAACCCATTTAATACCCTAGGCAGTTCATCTGCACTAGCATATTTCCTAAGACCAGGCTTACTTACTCTCTGTAATTTTTTAATTATTGGCTCTTTGCTCAATTTATTATACTTTAAAGCTATTTTAATGTTTCCCTGTACGGAATCATCTTCAAATTTATAGCTTAAAATATACCCTTGATCAAAAAGAATTTTGGTCATCTCCTTTTTCAAGTTGGAAGCAGGAATGTTCACAACCCTATGACCCGCTCTACTAGCGTTTCTTATTCTTGTTAAATAATCTGAAATTGGATCTGTTAACATTTTTCTGTCTATTTATCTAAATTACCAACTTGCTTTCTTAACTCCAGGAATCAAACCTTTGTTTGCCATTTCCCTAAACATAACCCTAGAAATTCCAAAAGTACGCATATACCCTCTTGGCCTACCAGTTAACTTACATCTATTTCGCATTCTTACTGGAGATGCATTTTTAGGAAGTTTCTGCAACGCCTCATAGTCACCAGCTTCCTTAAGCGCCTTTCTCTTTTCTGCGTATTTAGCTACAGTTTTTGCCCTTTTTCTTTCACGGGCTTTCATTGATTCTTTGGCCATCTTAATTCTTTTTAAAAGGTAATCCTAGTTGGGTCAACAATGATTTTGCTTCTTTATCAGTTTCAGCAGAAGTAACAAAGGTAATATCCATACCATTAATTCTGTTGATTCTGTCTATATTAATCTCTGGAAAGATGATTTGCTCAGTAACCCCCAAGTTATAATTTCCACGACCATCAAAACCAGTAGCCTTAACACCTTGAAAATCTCTAACCCTAGGTAATGCCGAAGTAATCAACCTATCCAAAAATTCGTACATACGTTCTCCTCTTAAGGTTACCTTAGCACCAATTGGCATTCCCTTTCGCAATTTGAAAGTAGCAACATCTTTCTTTGACATTGTAGCAACAGCTTTCTGCCCAGTGATATTACTCAATTCTTCTACAGCGTGATCTATCAATTTCTTGTCAGCTACAGCAGCACCAACCCCTCTACTAACCACAATTTTGTTTAGCTTAGGAACTTGCATTACATTTTTGTAACCGAATTCTTCAGTAAGCGCCTTAATTACACGCTCCTTGTATTCTTGTTTTAGTCTTGGAATATAACTCATGACTAGATAATTTCTCCTGTTTTTTTGGACACCCTTACCTTTTTGCCATCTCTAACCTCAAAACCAACTCTAACGGATTTACCGTTTTCAATTAGTGCTAAATTAGAAATATGGATAGGCGCTTCTTTTTCTACGATACCACCCTGTGGGTTTTGCGCACTAGGCTTTTCATGCTTTTTGACCACATTTACACCTTCAACGATTGCCTTGTTTTTCTCAAGGTCTACGCGCAAAACTTTTCCTTCAGAACCCTTGTGGTCACCAGCGACAACTGTTACCGTATCTCCTGTTTTAATCTTTAATTTCATCGTCTTAACTTTTAAAGTACCTCAGGGGCCAATGAAACAATCTTCATATACTGCTTATCTCTAAGTTCTCTAGCCACAGGACCAAAAACCCTAGTACCTCTCATCTCCCCTGCAGGGTTCAATAAAACGCAAGCATTGTCATCAAACCTAATGTAAGAACCATCCGGTCTTCTAACCTCTTTTTTAGATCGTACTACAACAGCAGTAGACACAGAACCTTTTTTTACCGTACCATTAGGCGTAGCCTCTTTTACAGTAACAACGATCTTATCTCCTAAAGATGCATATCTTCTTTTTGTTCCTCCAAGTACACGGATGGTAAGCACTTCTTTAGCACCAGTATTGTCCGCAACTTTTAATCTTGATTCTTGTTGTACCATGATTACTTAGCTCTTTCTAGGATTTCTACTAACCTCCAGCATTTTGTTTTACTTAGAGGCCTTGTTTCCATAATTCTTACCGTGTCGCCTTCATTACAGTCATTCTTCTCATCATGGGCAACATATTTCTTGGTCTTCAAAACGAACTTACCATACATAGGATGCTTCACTCGTTTTACTTCAGAAACAACAATGGACTTCTCCATTTTGTTACTGGTAACAACCCCGATTCTTTCTTTTCTTAAATTTCTTGTATTTTCTTCCATAAGGCCGAATCTGTTATTGTAGTTCCCTTTTAGTTAACTCAGTTGCCAACCTTGCGACAATTCTTCTTGCTTTTCTAATCTGCATTGGATTTTCTAATGGGGTAACCGAGTGCGCCATTTTTAAATCCGCATATTCTTTCTTCAATTCAGCCAACTTTTGCTGAATCTCCTCTACCGATAATTCTTTAATCTCTGTTTGTTTCATCTCAGATCAGTTTATCCAGCGTAATCTCTGGCTACTACGAATTTTGTTTTTACCGGCAACTTTTGGGCAGCTAAACGCAAAGCTTCCTTTGCAATATCGTGTGGCACGCCAGCAACCTCAAACATGATTCTACCTGGTTTTACAACTGCCACCCAATATTCGGGTGCACCCTTACCCTTACCCATACGCACCTCTAAAGGTTTTTTGGTAATAGGTTTGTCCGGGAATATTTTAATCCACAACTGCCCCTGCCTTTTCATATATCTAGTAGCGGCGATACGCGCAGCTTCTATTTGGCGAGAAGTAATAAAATGAGAATCCAAAGATTTGATACCAAACATACCATTAGACAACTGATGTCCTCTCTGGGAGTTCCCTTTCATTCTTCCCTTCTGGGCTTTACGAAATTTTGTTCTTTTAGGCTGTAACATCTTACCTGCTCTTTACTCTGTTATTTTCTACGACGTTGTCTTTTACCACCGTCTTGTTTTCCTCCTCCTTTGGAATTTCCTTTAGAAAGACCTACAAGTGGCGATAATTCTCTCTTACCATATACCTCTCCCTTCATAATCCATACCTTAATACCCAATCTACCATAAGTAGTGTGAGCCTCTTCTAAAGCATAGTCTACATCTGCTCTAAAGGTAGACAACGGAATTCTTCCATCCTTGTAAGTTTCTGAACGCGCCATTTCTGCCCCATTTAACCTACCAGAAATCTGAACTTTAATTCCTTCCGCATTCATTCTAATAGCAGCCGCTATAGCCATTTTAATAGCTCTACGGTAAGAAATTCTATTTTCTATTTGCCTTGCAATACTAGCAGCAACAAGGTTAGCATCCAACTCAGGTCTTTTAATTTCGTGAATGTTGATTTGAACCTCTTTACCAGTAATTTTTTTCAACTCTTCCTTCAATCTATCAACCTCTTGCCCACCTTTACCAATAATGATACCAGGTCTTGCTGTTGTAATTGTAACTGTAATTAATTTTAGCGTACGCTCTATAATTACTCTAGAAACACTAGCCTTAGCTAAACGAGCATTGATATAACGTCTGATTTTATCATCTTCCGCCAACTTATCTCCATAATCATTTCCTCCATACCAATTGGACTCCCATCCTCTGATGATTCCTAAACGATTTCCTATCGGATTAGTCTTTTGTCCCATATTCTTATGCCGTTGTTTCTGAAGTTATTGTATTCTTAGCACCCAAAACCAAAGTTACGTGGTTAGAACGCTTTCTAATCCTATGAGCTCTACCTTGCGGAGCTGGACGCAAACGCTTCAACATAGTACCGCCATCCACACGAATTTCCTTAACAATTAAATCCGCATCTTCAATACTAGCATCTTCATTTTTAGCCTCCCAGTTAGCAATAGCAGAAAGCAAAAGTTTCTCTAATCTTCTAGAAGCTTCTTTTTGGTTGAATCTCAAAATAGCTAAAGCCATTTCTACTTTCTTACCACGAACTAAATCAGCTACTAATCTCATTTTTCTAGGCGAAGTAGGACAGTTATTAAGCTTAGCAAACGCCATGCTTTTTTTCTCTTCCTTAATTCTTTCCGCCATTTGTCTCTTACGAACTCCCATAGCTTATTACTTTTTTCCTTTATTTTTAGCTCCAGCGTGTCCACGGAATGAACGCGTTGGTGAAAATTCGCCTAACTTGTGACCCACCATATTTTCCGTAACATAAACAGGAACGAATTGTTTTCCGTTATGTACTGCTATAGTCTGACCAACAAAATCAGGAGTTATCATTGAAGCTCTAGACCAAGTTTTAATTACAGTCTTCTTACCAGACTCAACATTTGCCTGAACCTTCTTTTCTAAACTAAAATGAACGTATGGTCCTTTTTTTAATGAACGTGCCATTTGTTATCTTTTATTTCTTTCTACGTTCTACAATATATCTGTTGCTATCCTTAGTTAAAGAACGAGTTCTATAACCTTTAGCTGGGATACCATTCTTAGATCTTGGGTGACCACCAGAAGCTCTACCTTCACCACCACCCATTGGGTGATCTACAGGGTTCATAGCAACCGGTCTTGTTCTTGGTCTTCTACCTAACCATCTACTTCTACCTGCCTTACCAGACACTAGCAATTGATGGTCAGAATTAGATACTGCACCAATAGTAGCCATGCAAGTCGCTAAAATTAAACGGGTCTCACCAGAAGGCAACTTGATTGTCACAAACTTACCGTCTTTCGCCATTAATTGTGCAAAAGTACCAGCACTTCTTGCCATCACCGCACCTTGACCAGGACGCAACTCAATACAAGAAATAATTGTTCCTAAAGGGATTTGCGACAGAAATAAAGCATTACCTATCTCTGGAGCAGCAGCATCACCAGAAACTATCTTCTGACCTACCTGCATACCATTTTGAGCAATAACATACCTTTTTTCACCATCAGCATACTGCACTAATGCAATAAAAGCTGTTCTATTTGGATCATACTGTATAGAAACAATTTCCGCTTCTACACCATGTCTCTCTCTTTTGAAATCGATTACACGATATCTTCTTTTATGACCACCACCTCTGTGACGCATGGTCATTTTTCCTTGACTGTTTCTACCTCCAGACTTTTTTAACGGAGCAAGTAAACTTTTCTCCGGCTTATCAGTAGTTATCGCGTCAAATCCGTTAACTACTCTAAAACGCTGTCCAGGAGTGATGGGTTTTAATTTTCTAACTGACATTACCCTGTTTTATAGATTACTATAGAAATCAATAATATCTCCTTCCGCAACATCAACAACCGCCTTCTTTCTCAAGTTGGTCTTACCATGTTGAATTCCAGTTTTTGTATACCTAGTCTTGCGGTTAGGACCATAATTCATTGTCCTTACTTTTTCAACAGAAACACCATAAGTTGCTTCTACAGCTTCCTTAATCTGCAACTTATTTGCAGTTGGATTCACGTAAAAACCATAGCGATTAAACAACTCGCTCTCCGCAGTCATCTTTTCTGTTATGATTGGCTTTATCAACACACTCATCTTGTTCCTATTTACTTAAATTCTCTTGAATTCCTTCTAACGCACCTTCTAAAACCACAATGCTATTTGCATTTAAAATTTTATAGGTATTTAATTCTGATGTTGTAACTACATCAGAACGCTTTAAATTACGAGAGGATAGATACAAATTACTATTAGCATCACCTAACACAACCAAAGACTTTTTATCCTGAATACCTAAAGAAGAAAGAAAAGCTTTAAAGTCTTTAGTTTTTGGGGTTTCAAAATTGAAATCCTCCACAACAACCAAAGCACTTTCTTTAGATTTAATACTTAAAGCCGACTTTCTAGCTAAACGCTTTAGAGACTTATTAAGCTTTTGACCATACAATCTTGGCCTAGGACCAAAAATTCTACCACCACCTCTAAAAACGGGAGATTTTATACTACCCGCACGAGCAGTACCAGTACCTTTTTGCTTTTTAAGCTTCCTAGTACTTCCAGCAATTTCTGCTCTCTCTTTCGCCTTATGCGTACCTTGACGTTGATGCGCCAAATACTGTTTAACATCCAAATAAATGGCATGTTCGTTAGGCTCTATTCCAAAAACATCATCGGAAAGTTCAACCTTCCTACCTGTGTCTTTACCTTTACTATCTAATACAGCTACCTTCATCCCCTTATTTTTCAATGGTTACGTAAGCATTTTTATGACCAGGAATTGCACCTTTAATAACAATTAAGTTTTTTTCTGGCACAACTTTTAACACTCTAAGGTTTTGAACAGTAACTCTGTCACCACCCATACGACCTGCCATCCTAAGACCTTTCACAACCTTAGAAGGAGTAGACGCAGCACCAATAGAACCTGGAGCTCTTAAACGGTTATGCTGACCATGAGTAGCTTGACCTACACCACCGAAACCATGCCTTTTAACAACACCCTGAAATCCTTTACCTTTAGATGTACCAACAACATCCACGAATTCTCCCTCCGCGAACAAGTCTACACCTACAGTATCACCTAATTTAAATTCCCCTTCAAAATCACGGAACTCGACAACTTTTCTCTTAGGCGATGCGCCGGCCTTTTTAAAATGACCTTGTTCAGCTTTGCTGGTACGCTTTTCTGCCTTGTCATCGAAACCTAATTGAAGAGCACTATACCCATCAACCTCTTCGGTTCTGACTTGGGTAACGACACAAGGTCCAGCTTGAATAACGGTACATGGAATGTTCTTCCCATTCTCGTCAAAAATGCTGGTCATGCCGATTTTCTTTCCTATTAACCCAGACATATTTATAATTTATTAATAATTCACTTTTAAATTCACACCGATATTTATCGGCAAAAAAATTGGGTCAAAAGAAAGTATCCTGTGACCCAGTTTATTTCTTTTTACCCGTTTTTCCTTCGCACAAAGCTCAGGACATGTAACACCTTTATCTTAAAAGGCGTGCAAAGTTACACTTTTATTTCGACTTCTACACCACTTGGAAGCTCTAATTTCATTAAAGCATCAATTGTTTTTGAAGAAGAACTATAAATATCAAGCAATCTCTTGTAAGAACTAAGCTCAAATTGCTCTCTAGACTTCTTATTAACGTGAGGCGAACGAAGCACCGTAAAAATCTTTTTATTTGTTGGCAACGGTATTGGACCAGTAACTACCGCACCTGTTGTCTTTACAGTTTTCACAATCTTTTCAGCAGACTTGTCCACCAAATTGTGATCGTAAGACTTTAATTTAATTCTAATCTTTTGACTCATCTTCTGAAAAATTAAGCAGTTACACCTTTAGCGGCTTTAATTACCTCTTCTGCAATATTAGATGGAGTTTCTGCGTAGTGAGAGAATTCCATTGTCGAAGTTGCACGACCTGAGGACAACGTTCTTAAGGAAGTTACATATCCAAACATTTCTGATAATGGAACATCTGCCTTAATTACCTTGGAGCCTGAACGATCAGACATGTTGTTCACCTGCCCCCTTCTTCTGTTCAAATCCCCAACAATATCACCCATGTTTTCTTCTGGAGTTAAAACTTCCAGCTTCATAATTGGCTCCATTAATACCGCCTTCGCTTTCTTAGCAGCAACTTTGTAACCTAACTTAGCCGCCAATTCGAAAGATAAAGAGTCAGAATCCACAGGGTGAAAAGAACCATCCTTAAGAGTAACCTTCATACTATCCATCTCAAATCCAGCCAAAGGACCATTTTTCATAGCCTCTTTAAAACCTTTCTCAACAGACGGAATATATTCTCTTGGTATATTACCACCCTTAATTTCGTTTACAAACTCAAGACCAGCTTTACCGTCTTCAGAAGGCTCCATAACGAATACGATATCCGCAAATTTACCACGACCACCAGTTTGCTTCTTATAAGTCTCTCTGTGATCAGCAACAGCCGTAAGCGCTTCTTTATACTCAACCTGAGGTTGACCCTGATTCACCTCTACCTTAAATTCTCTTCTTAAACGATCCACAATAATATCCAAGTGAAGCTCACCCATACCGGAAATAATTGTCTGCCCAGATGCTTCATCTGTTTTCACCTGAAAAGTAGGGTCCTCTTCAGCCAATTTAGCTAAAGCCATACCCAATTTATCTACATCAGCCTTAGTTTTAGGCTCTACAGCGATACCAATTACCGGATCAGGAAACTCCATGCTTTCCAATACAATAGGATGTTTTTCATCAGATAAAGTATCCCCAGTCTTGATATCTTTAAACCCTACAGCGGCACCAATATCCCCAGCTGAAATACGCTCTATAGCATTTTGCTTATTAGAGTGCATCTGATAAATCCTAGATATACGCTCCTTATTACCAGAACGGTTATTTAATACATAAGAACCAGCTTCAAGAGTACCAGAATAAGCTCTAAAGAATGCTAAACGCCCCACGAATGGATCCGTAGCAATTTTAAAGGCAAGAGCAGCAAATGGCTCTTTCGGATCCGGCTTTCTTGCAACCTCTGCACCTGTATCTGGATTCTCACCAACAATAGCTTCCTTATCTAATGGAGAAGGAAGATATCTACAAACAGCATCCAATAAGAACTGAACACCTTTATTCTTAAATGCAGAACCACATATCATTGGTATGATACTCATATCCATTACCGCAGCACGTAACGCAGCATGAATCTCATCTTCAGTTATTGAATTTTCATCTTCAAAGAACTTCTCCATTAAGTTCTCATCATATTCCGCAACAGCCTCAATTAGCATAGCTCTATACTCACTAACTTCAGCTTTCATATCTTCAGGAATATCGATTACATCAAAAGTAGACCCAAAGTTATCATCATGCCACACAATAGCACGATTCTTAACCAAATCTACAATCCCCCTAAAATCAGCTTCTTCACCAATTGGCAATACAATAGGAACGGCATTAGACTTCAACATATCCTTAACCTGCTTACACACGTTTAGGAAATTAGAACCCTGTCTATCCATCTTATTTACAAAGCCCATACGCGGAACTTTATAATTATCCGCCAATCTCCAGTTAGTCTCTGATTGTGGCTCAACACCATCAACAGCACTAAAAAGGAAAACTAATCCATCTAAAACACGTAATGAACGATTTACCTCTACCGTAAAATCAACGTGCCCAGGAGTATCAATTATATTAAAGTGATAACCTTTAGCATCAGCCGTAGGCTTACCTTGCTCTGTAGGAAATTGCCATGTACAAGTGGTAGCTGCAGAAGTAATCGTGATACCACGCTCTTGCTCTTGCTCCATCCAGTCCATTGTTGCAGCACCATCATGAACTTCCCCTATTTTGTGGCTCACACCAGTGTAAAATAAGATACGCTCAGTAGTTGTGGTCTTACCCGCATCAATATGCGCTGCAATTCCAATATTTCTTGTAAGTTTTAAATCTCTAGCCATTAGTCAAATTAAAATCTGAAGTGTGAAAATGCTTTATTGGCTTCTGCCATTTTATGTGTATCAACTCTTTTCTTCACCGCAGCACCTTCTTCCTTTGCAGCCGCTAGAATTTCAGAAGCCAATTTCAAAGCCATTGACTTTTCATTACGCTTTCTTGCATAACTTATCAACCACTTCATAGCCGTAGAAATTTTACGGTCTGGCCTAATTTGCATTGGAATTTGAAAAGTTGCACCACCAACACGCCTACTTCTAACCTCAACGTGCGGCATCACATTAGATAATGCATCTTTCCACAACTCTAAGGCTGTTTTTTCCTCATCAGTTTTCTTTTGATTAACTATATCAATAGCATCGTAAAAAACCTTGAATGCAACGGATTTCTTTCCGTCCCACATCATCATATTAACAAAACGTGTCACCAATTGATCATTAAATCTAGGATCTGGTAACAACGGTCTCTTTTTTGCCTGTCTTTTTCTCATCGCTTCTTAATAAAGTTGATTACTTCTTAGGGCGTTTAGCACCGTACTTAGACCTTCTTTGTGTTCTACCAGCTACACCAGCAGTATCCAAAGCACCACGTACAATGTGATACCTTACTCCAGGTAAATCTTTTACCCTTCCACCTCTTACCAATACTATCGAGTGCTCTTGGAGGTTATGCCCTTCTCCCGGGATGTATGCGTTCACCTCTTTACCGTTAGTCAACCTAACCCTTGCAACTTTACGCATTGCAGAGTTTGGTTTTTTAGGCGTAGTAGTATATACACGCGTACAAACACCCCTTCTTTGTGGGCAAGAATCCAAAGCAGCCGATTTGCTCTTCTTGGCAATTGTGCTCCTTCCTTTTCTTACTAATTGTGAAATTGTTGGCATTAAATTACTATATTTAAATACTTATAACCCTCTTTTTGAGGGCTGCAAATGTAGTAATATTTCTAAACTATTCAAATACAGTAGCCAATATTTTATTTTTACCCAAATTTTTAGAACACAAAATAGACAAGCAAAACACGAAAACACCAATCCCTACCCCTCCCATATTGAATAACGGTAGTTTTCAATAATTTCATTTCAAGAAGAATTCAACTATTTAGTTTTTATTAACACCACACAATACATCATAAAAGACAGCCTCTTTTATGAAATCTCTATTTTAATGGTTAAATATTAATTATTTACCAATTACTCCAATCCCAAATTTTAAAAATTTAATATTTCTAAATATTCTTAAAATTTAATGAATATAGCTTGGATTATTAACATGAATTTAGGACTTTAGTCCCCAGCTAATTCAAATAATTTTAAAATGAAAACAAAATTAAGTGGAATTTTAACGCTACTCATGGCGTTAATTGTGCACATTTCGTTTGCACAAGAAAAGACGATTTCAGGTACGGTTACTGATGCCGATGGTCTTCCATTACCCGGAGTTAATGTCCTAGTAGAGGGTACTTCTAATGGAACCCAGTCTGACTTTGATGGAAAATACACCATCAATGCCAGTACTGGCCAAACATTATTGTTTACTTACATTGGACAGAAAAATGTACGAAAAGCTGTTGGAGCAGGAAATACCATTGATGTCCAGATGGTAGAAGATGCTCAGGCTTTAGAAGAAGTAGTTGTTACTGCCTTGGGTTTTGAAAAAAAGAAGGATGACGACATATCTTCATCTACTATTATCAAAACTGACAAAATTTCTAGATCTGGTGAACCAAACTTAGTACAAGGTCTTGCAGGAAAAACTTCAGGTGTTAACATAACACAGAACTCTGGAGACCCTGGTGCAGGGGCATACATTCAAATTAGGGGGCAAAACACAATTTTAGGAAATAGCTCCCCATTGATTATTGTAGATGGAGTACCAGTCTCCAATAGTGCTTTCGGAGCTGGCACCGCTGGTGTTGTACAACAATCAAGACTTAACGACATACCAGCTAGCGATATTGAAAGTGTTACGGTCTTAAAGGGTGCTGCAGCTGCAGCAGTTTGGGGTACAGGTGCAGCAAATGGTGTAGTAGTCATTAAAACAAAAAAAGGCAGCGGAATTGGCAAAATGTCTATAGATGTTACTAGTAGCTTAAGTGTTGATGAAGTTAATAGAGAACACGAAAAGCAAGGCATCTATGGACAGGGAGCAGGCGGCTCATGGAGCTCAAATGCCAATGGTCTATCTTGGGGTGATAAAATAGCTGATAGAACTGGTGGAAGTGATGTCTTTGATACATCTGGAGCTTACTTTGTTGGAAACCAAACAGGAAATACTTATTATCCAGTTACTACGAAAAATAGCCAAGAAGTTTTCAACGCTGTCAACAGAGACCAAATATTTAGAACTGGTGTAACCCAAAATTATTCGGCAGGTATTAGCTTTGCTGAATCTAATTCCAACACCTATTTAGGTTTAGCAAGAGTTGACCAAAAAGGTATTATTAATGGTCAGTCTGATTATGAGAGAAATACTGTTCGTCTTAACCATTTTAGAATGATGAGCGATAAATTTTCGATTAGATTCAATACTTCTTATGCCCACTCAAATTCTAACAGAATACAAACAGGTTCAAATTTAAATGGTTTATACTTAGGATATTTAAGAACATCTCCGGATTTTGACAACACCGATTACGAGGGCACTTATTTTGCATCAGCTAACGATCCTGTTGGCGCATCCAATAGTCATAGATCTTATAGAGCAAGACATCTAGGAGAGGCTTCCGCCATATATAATAATCCAGGATGGACTATTAATAATATATCCAATCCAAATACTGTAAATCGTTTTACCTTAGCGCCTGAATTGAATTATAATTTTAATGAAAGCTTAGGACTTACCGTTAGATATGGATTAGATTTCTATTTAGATAAGAGAAACACATATTTCCCTGTTAATTCTGCTGGGGATTTTTCTCAAGGTGCTTACTTTAGAGATGACTATTCCGAAAAAATCGAAAATTTAAATATTTTCTTTAACGGGAATTTTGAACTAAGCGAAACGTCCAATATTAATTGGATTCTTGGTTACATGTTAGAATCTACACGTTATAGTAGATTTAGTTCATCAACGAACATTTTCCTTAACCCTGATCCGGTTAGACAGCTAATGAACAATGCTACCAACGAAAACATATTAGCTTCAGAATTCAATAGTTTGAACAGAAAAAATGGTGCTTATTATTCTTTTAACCTTGGGTATGGAGGTCTATTATTTGAAACAACAGGTAGGATGGAAAGAGCCACAACAGTGGAAGATTTGAACTTCTTCCCCTCTGTATCTTTAGGTTACGACCTGACGGAAAATTTAATAGATTCTGATTTTTTATCATTTGCAAAAGTTAGAGCCTCTTACGGTCAAATTGGAATCGAACCACAGTTATATCTTGCAAGAGACGTATTCTTCTCTTCCACAGCAGGAGCAGAGGGCTGGGGAGATTACTTAGACGGAGCAAATTACGGAGGAACTGTTAGAAGAGGTGCTGTAAGAGGTAATCCAGACCTAACAATCGAAAAAATCAAAGAATTTGAGGTAGGAGCTGACTTTAGATTTCTTGAAGACAGACTTAGTCTAGGACTAACCTATTATGATAGATTAACAACTGATGCAATATTAGAATTAGAATTACCTGCATCTACCGGTTATTCTTCTACGTATGAAAATGCAGCTGAAATTTCTAACAAAGGAGTTGAAGTAGATTTTAGTTACTCTATTTTAAGAAATGAAAATTGGAAACTGGACTTATTTGGTAACTGGACTACTTATAAGAATATAGTGGAAAAACTACCAAATGTATCTAGATATATTCTAAATGGATTTACATCTACATCTTCAGCGGTTGTAGAAGGGGAACCTTTTGGAGCTATCTACGGTGGACGTTATTTAAGAGACGACAATGGCACAATCCAGTTAGATGCGGACGGATTTCCTTTGATTGATGCCGAGCAAGGTGTCATTGGAGATCCTAATCCCGACTGGAGAGGTGGTTTGGGAATGTCTTTAGACCATAAAGGATTTAAGTTCTCATTCTTATTTGAAACAAGTCAGGGTAACGATATGTGGGGAGGAACCAATGGAGTATTACATTATTTTGGAATACACCCAAATACAGCAGTTGAATCTGTTGCTGAAGTAGATTTACCAAGATATTCAGGTGGATTTGGAGGAGTAATTCCAGCTGGAACAACTTTTAGAGGATCGGTTGCTGACTTTGGAGGCGGACCTGTGGCATTAGAAGAAGGATGGTATAGAACCAATGGAGGTGGATTTGGAGACCTCGATGAACAATTTGTTCAAGACGCTTCATGGACAAAATTGAGAGAGGTAAGTCTATCCTATTCTTTCCCGGAAAAAATGCTTGACAAGACTTTCTTAAAAAATTTGGAGGTAGGAATTGCCGGAAGAAATTTATTGTTAATTACTGATTTTGAAGGTGTAGATCCTGAGGTTAATCTAACAGGTGCCTCAAAGGGTAGAGGTTTGGATTACTTTACAAACCCCGCAACAAGAAGTATTATTTTAAATGTAAAACTTGGACTTTAAGATGAAAACGAAATTTTTATACATCATTACGGTATTTCTAATGCTTTCATCATGTGAAAGCGTAGTAGAAGATTTGAATGAAGATCCTAATAACTTCAATGACACTAGTTTGTCCCTAATTTTAAACCATGCAATTTTAAATGTTGTAAGCGTTGCTGAATCTGACATGGCCAGATATGCAACCATTTTTACCGATCAGTTTATGGGGGTAGACCGTCAATATGGAACTTTGAATGGATACAGTGTAACACAGTCCAATTTTGATGAGCATTGGGAGGATTTATACCAACGTGGTATTACCCAAGCGCAAATAGCTAAACAAAAAGCAATAGAGGCAAACAATACTGCTGCCGAAGGACAGGCTTTAATTCTTGAAGGTTATTATTTTGCAGAAGCTGCACTTCTATTTGGTGACGTACCATTTTCTGAGGTTAACAACCCTGAAATTGCTGACCCGGTTTATGAAAGTCAGACAACAGTTTTAAACGGTGCTATTAACCTAATCCAAGAAGGAATATCAAAAGCCAGTAGTATATCTGCTGCTAATAATGTATTCTCAACAAATTCATCTTGGGGTCAAATTGGAAATGCGTTATTAGCGAGATATTATCTTGCACAAAAAGAGTACGGTCTTGCAAATCAAGCCGCTAAAGATGCAAACTTTTCTTCCAACAGCGATGATTGGTCCATCAATCATTCTCCAGCAAATTTTGGAGAAAATCTATTTTGGCAATTTGAAGTTGAACAACGAGGTGACTATTTAAAAGTAGCTGCCCCTGGTGAAGATGATAATCCACCAAATTTTTCTTATATGCTTGAATTATTAGATGTTAACCATCCAAATTACAAAGGAAATTCGAAAACAACTGAAGCTGCTAGATATAGCTATTACGCAGATGGTGAAAGTATTAATACTACTGATGGATTTGCGGCACAAACTGCATCCTTTCCCGTTGTTTCTTTCGAAGAAATGCAATTGATAATAGCGGAAACTGAGATATTGGCCAATTCTGATAATGGGGCTGCTATCGATGCCTTGAACCTTGTACGTGCAAACAACGTAACAAAATACCCAGGAAGTCAATATGATCCTTACGTTGAAAGTGACTTTACAGATACAGAAGATTTGCACATTGAAATTTTAAAAGAAAAATTTTGTTCTGTAATTGGAGTTCCAACTTTCCATGACACAAATAGAACGCAAAACCTGATAGGTACAACCATTAAGAACAGTACTCAAACTACAATTCCGCAGCGATTTTTATATCCATTAACGGAATCTTCTTCAAATGCCAATGCACCTGAAGTAATAGGTTTATACGTTCCTACGGCCGTTAACAACTAGTCGGACCTTATTATTATATAAAACCGCCTTTAACAAGGCGGTTTTTTTATTTCTCATTACAAACAATCTTCCACTATCTTTGCCCCATGAGCAAAGACCACATCATCTACGGAATTAGGGCCATTATAGAAGCTATAGAAGCAGAACAAAGCATCAATAAAGTTTTACTCCAGAAAGGATTAAAAGGTGAGTTGTTTTCTGAATTGGAGTCTTTAATACGTAAAAAGGGTGTAAGCGCTTCTTACGTACCTTGGGAAAAACTTAATAGAATTACCCAAAATAACCATCAAGGCGCCATTGCGCAGATTTCTCCTGTAGATTTTCAAGACTTTAATACGCTTATTGAAGCTATTTTAGAAAAGAAAGAAAAGCCCCTATTACTGCTTTTAGACCAACTTACTGATGTTCGAAACTTTGGCGCTATTATACGTACTGCAGAATGTGTTGGCGTTGATGCAATCATCGTTCCTAAAAGTGGCTCTGCTCCTATAACTAGCGACACCATTAAAACAAGCGCCGGCGCTGCTTTTAATGTCCCTATTAGTAAAGTTGACCATCTAAAAGATGCCATATACTACTTACAAGGCTCAGGATTTAAACTAGTAGCTGCTACAGAAAAAACAGAGGATTCAATTTATGATGTAGATTTTATAGAGGCTACCGCTATAATTATGGGTGCAGAAGACAAAGGTATATCTGATTCTATCTTAAAACTTGCCGACCAGAAGGCAAAACTCCCTTTGATGGGGCAAATAGAATCGTTGAACGTTTCTGTTGCTTGCGGGGTATTCTTATATGAAGCTCTTAGACAACGTTTAGCTTAGTCTGCTTCTTTTTTATTGGGTTTGTATTCGTAATTTATGGATATTTCACTAAGTGGTTCCTCTGGTAATTTTTCTATAAAATTACCATCAGCATCAAAATGTTGTAGAAATTCATCCTCTTCTTCATTGTAGTCTTCTTTTTCCCAGTCGTACTTCTTTTTTTCAGGTAAACGCATCGTAACCAATTTTGCCAAGACCAAACCAGAAAGAAAACCAGAGAGGTGGCCTTCCCAAGATATCCCCTCTTCTACAGGAAATATATACCACAGCATACTACCATAAATAAAGACAACCGTTAAAGAAAGTGCAACTAGACGATAATACTTTTGAAATACACCTTTAAAAAAGATAAAACTTGCCAACATATATATAAGTCCACTTGCCCCAATATGATAACTAGGTCTACCCAAAAGCCATGTCAAAATACCCGTAACAAGCCATCCAATGAATAAAACATGCCACGCTTTTTCTTTGTAGAAGTAGAATAAAGCTAAAGAAAGAATAAACAAGGGTAAGCTATTGTTAAACAAATGCTCCACAGAACCATGAATAAATGGACTACAAAAAATACCCCCTAAGCCTTCTAGCGTTCTTGGGTATACACCTAAAAAATTTAAATTAACTCCCCATTTGATTTCTACCCAGAATACAACCCAAGCAGAAAACACCATTAAAAACGGTGGTAACAATTGTTCTATGGAAAATTTAAAATAGTTTTCTTCCTGCATACACTTCAACCCTTAAAAGTATACCAAAATCTATAATGAAGATAAATTGTCATCCTTTTAAAAGTTCTAATTTTGTACAATGAGTGAACCTTTAGCAGAACGAATTAGGCCAAAAACACTTGATGCTTATATTAGCCAAAAGCATTTAGTAGGAGAAAAAACAGGCTCTCTTTATCAGCAAATTAAAAGTGGCAATATCCCTTCTTTAATCCTTTGGGGGCCTCCTGGCACAGGTAAAACAACTTTGGCCAATATAATTGCTACAGAAAGCAAACGCCCTTTTTACACCCTTAGCGCCATTAGTAGTGGGGTAAAAGAGGTTAGAGAAGTTATTGAAAAGGCAAAACAAAGTGGTGGACTGTTCACAACAAAAAATCCTATTCTATTTATAGATGAAATTCATAGATTTAGTAAATCGCAACAAGATTCTTTACTTGGAGCTGTAGAAAAAGGATGGGTTACTTTGGTTGGCGCTACGACAGAAAATCCAAGCTTTGAAGTTATTCCTGCCTTGCTGTCTAGATGTCAGGTTTATATTCTAAATCCTTTTGATAAAAAGGATTTAGAGGCATTACTCCACAGAGCACTTAAAGAAGATACCGTTTTAAATAATAAGGAAATAGAACTCAAAGAAACAGAAGCGTTATTAAAATTATCTGGAGGTGATGGCAGAAAATTGTTGAATATTTTTGAACTCATCATCAATTCGGAGGCAAGCAACAAACTTACTATCACCAATGAACTAGTATTAAGCAAGGTGCAAAAAAACACGGTCCTCTATGATAAAACAGGAGAACAACATTATGATATAATTTCTGCCTTTATAAAGTCTGTAAGGGGTAGCGACCCAAATGGCGCTGTATATTGGTTGGCGCGAATGATAGAAGGTGGCGAAGACGTAAAATTTATTGCCAGACGTATGCTTATTCTTGCCTCTGAGGATATTGGCAATGCAAACCCTACAGCATTGGTACTTGCCAACGCTACTTTCCAAGCTGTAACTGCCATAGGTTATCCTGAAGCTCGTATAGTGTTAGGACAATGCGCAACCTATTTAGCCAGCTCTCCTAAAAGCAATGCAAGTTATATGGCCATTGGCAAAGCACAGCAAACGGTAAAACAAACTGGAGATTTATCCATACCCTTACACCTAAGAAATGCGCCAACAAAATTAATGAAAGATTTAGGCTATGGTAAAGATTATGCTTATAGCCATGATTATCAAGACAATTTTGTGAATCAAGAATTTTTACCAGACGAATTATCTGGAACTACTTTTTACAAGCCTGGCAATAATGCCAGAGAGAATGCTTTCCGTGACTTTTTAAAAAAACGCTGGAAAGATAAGTACGATTTTTAGAATTTAATATTTAATGGTTGAGGCCCTGCTTGGCCACCATCAAATTCTATAAACCATGTATTATCTTTTTTGTAAACCACTCCATTTTTACCCTCTTTTTCAACAATAAAAACATCTGGAGCTGCGGTCGACTTTAAAAAGTAAATAACCTGTGGTGTACTATCTACCAATTGGTAGCCGCCTTGCTTTGGCTGTGCGTACAACACATCTCCCACCTCTTTTAAAATAGGTGCAGAAGTTGAACCTACCGCAGTAGTTGCAGTTTGCTCAATTCTTTCTATCGCTGCTTCTGTCGCAACGGGAGTTTTAATAGTTTTAGCAGAATTATCAGCTAGGGTAATAACAGGTTCTTCTTGCACTTGCGTGGTAGTCGTTGTTGCACTTACACTAGGTGTAGAAGCAATTGTTCCCTTATCACCATTATAATTGTAAGGTATGCCTCTTAGCCCCTCTAAAGCTCTAGAAATTGCTTCTTTATAAGCTTCTTTAAATTCTTTTATCTTGCTTTTTCCTTCTAGACTAGTATATACTTCTACTCCATTACAATCTTTAAAAACCAGATTTAATTTTGTAGTGAACATAGATGAGCTGTCATCAATATCTGTGGTTACCCCAAGGCATCGATTCATTTTTAATTCTGGAGGCAATGCATCATCATACACAACGGTATACCCAAATTCCGAAAGATTATGTTTTATAAGTGTACTGGTTAAATACTGATTTTCTTGTTTAAAAGCTTCGAACTTTTTAGGTACGATAATATATTTATAATCATTGAATTGTGCGTAAAACATGCTGCTTGTTAACATTGCCACAAGCATTAAGATAGATTTTTTCATACTACATAGAATCAATTACTGTTCCAAGATAAAATATTAAATCCAAATTGAAAAGAAGCATAATGACTATCTGCGATATTACTATACGCTAAAAGGTTATCCCCTAAGACATAGAAGTTAACAGGACCTGCTTGGAAGTTTAACCCTAGACCTATATTAGACAAAGAATATTTATCTACCGTGTAGGTAGTTTTTAGGGCTAAGAAGTTCCCTAGTCTACGTTGATAAAAAGCTGTTAATGCTGCTTGTGAACCTTTAGGTCTGTTAATTACAAATAATTGCCCTCCTACGGCATTTTTATAGTCACCAACTTGTTGGTCGTTAGCGGAACCTCCTCCTACGTTGTATGCACAACCACAATTATCTCTTCTGGTACGCCCGCCTCCGGTACTTTGCTCACCAAAATTATATCTAAAAGAAGAATATAATTTAATTGGTCTTAAAGATAACCAGCTAGCTTGATTGGTACTGTAATCTACCTGTTCTTCTAAATCGTCTATTAATTCTTGCCAAAGTTGGTCATTAAAATTAGCTAAGTCATCTGGTAAGCGTATCTCTAAACCTTCGTTAGACGCGCTACCTACCACCTGATAATTTTTAACGGCATTGCTATGATACACAAAACCTAAGTCTAATAAGCTAGCTGTAAAATAACTGTTAGCTCCTAGGCTCTTGGTAAAACCTAAATCTACTCCTATCCCTAGATTACCGCCAAAAAGGGACCTAGAAACAAACCTATTCATTAAATCTACTTGGGTAGTCCCTGTATCTTCATCAATGATATCTAAAAACTCTTGCAATCCAGAGGTTTTTAGCTCTACATTGGCAACCACAGAATTTCTTAGAATATTGTCTTGTCCTTGGGTTGTTTCAAAATAACCTGTATTCCCTTTAGATTTAAATTCTAATACACTTGAGTATAATTTTGCTCTTGCACCAACGGTCCAATCTTGGTCTAATTGCTTATTAACGCCAAAATGTAATACATTAACTACTTCACCTTGGGTAGTTAAATCGCTAAAATTGAACTGTCTATTGAGGTTATTCGCATTACCCTCAAAAGCCAAAATGGCTAAATCTTTAGGCCAAAATTGCGATAAATAGCCTTCGCCATACATTCCGAAGGAATAATAGATATCCGGATTATTTCTACTGCGAAAACCCGCATTAAATAGTTCTAACTGGCCACTTAAACTAAACTCATCTCTTTCTGTCATAGAGTTTATAACGCGTTCTCTAACTTTGGCTGTAAAATCTATCCCATCATTAGCAAACAAATCGTTCACGGTAACCCCACTAGAACCGGCTTGTAAATTAAATGCCGATAAAACAGGCACGCCCACATGCCATTTAAAGGAGGGCTTAGTTCCTGGATTCAACAGTAAAGACTGCGGAATCTCGTTAAAATCATAAAGCAACTGCTTGTTCTGAGCGCTTATGGATATAAGTCCAAATGCTACAAAAAGTAATACTAGTAACTTTCTCATTCCACACTAAGGCTAAGAGCTGCACTAGATTTAAAAATTACCTTAGGGTCTGTTCCAGAGACCCCCGTAGTAGAATCTCCTTGGTTTTCCCCATTAATCCGTATGCTTTTTGTGTTTCTTAAAATATCTAAGCTTTTGCCACTAGGACCATAATTAACAATAGTCTCTAAAGTTGTTGTTGGGTGCGGTTCTAAAGAAAATGGTTGACTATCTAAAGGGTTACCAGCTTCGTCTAAAAACTCCACTATTATACGTAATGCTTTATTTGTAGTATTTTCTAGTTGATAGGTAAGTTCTGCTTCTACCACATTGTCTTGTATAAAAGACTCATTAAAAGCTTCAAAAGTAAATTCTTGAGAATAAAATGGTCCTACACCCGCTAAATCAATGGTATCTTCATTAGACTCAAAATAAAAAATACTGGAAGCTATGGTGGGTTCTAAAACCAAATCATCTATTTGGTCAAAATCTTGCTCCTCTGAACAAGAGCATAGCAAGAATAAAACTAAAAGTGAAGCAAATATCCTTTTCATGTATACAACTATAGTTTTTTAAGCAACAATTATCGTGCCTACTTACCCTACTATAACTCTATAAATAAGTTTTTATTTCTTCTAGTTTGTAAATGATATCACAAATCTGATGCTCCTCTTCGCCATTGCTGTTAAAATGTAGGGTATGGAATCCTAAATCTTTGGCGCCCAGAATGTCCGCCTCTAGATTATCCCCAATCATTAAAGCGTTTGCTGGAGCAACCTTAGCCATATCTAAAGCCATTTTAAAAATTTTTGGATTAGGCTTTTTAACACCTGCCATTTCTGAATTAACTACCACATCAAAAAAATCTTGAATATTAGCATTTCGTAATTTCTTAGCTTGAACCTGTCCAAACCCGTTAGTGATAATATGCAACTTGTAATTAGGTTTTAAATAGTCTAAAACTTCTTGCACTCCTGGAAAGGTGTGGTTAAAAGAGGATAAATGTTCTATGTAGCCTTCGGAAAGTAAATCTATTTCTTTGTCTGTAGCATTATATCCTACAGCATCAAAAGTTTTCTTTAAGCGTTGGTAACGTAATTCTTCTTTAGCTACTTTTTCTTCTCTAAATAGCTTCCACATTTCAAAATTTATAGGCACATAGGCCTGTAGAAATACGGTTAAGTCTACTGGTATATTATGCTCCTTAAATATATGTTGAAATGTAAGTTCGGAGTTCTTTTCAAAATCCCACAGGGTATGGTCTAAATCAAAAAAAACATCGGTAACAATGCCTTTAAACATAATAGCGTTTTAATATATTCTGATACAAGCGCAACCAAGGTACACGTTGTCTTTCTCCAAACAATTCATTAGAAAATACCACAGTAAAATTACCCCTTACTTGTTTTACTTGTTGGTACATTTGGTCTAAGCGTTGTATTACTTCATCTTGTTTTTTGTATTTACGTAAAGCATAGTCCGATACCGCAAAAGGATGCACTTTAATGGGTTGTTGTACTTCTAAATTAATATCATAAAAATGGAATGGTGTGCATGTTCCGGCTCTAAAACCAAGGTGATGGGTATACCCCATAGAGAAATCATCTGTAAACTCTGCTTCTATTAATTCTCTGTAGGTATGTGGCACCAGCACCCTATTATAGCGCATTCTGGCATATTTTATAGGGCGATGTATAAGTTGACTTAATCTTGCTTTCTCTTCTTTTAACACCTTCAACTCTGCGCCAGCTGCCATAGAAGCACTTAAAGAAACCACACTGTAATCCGCAACCGATTTAATTAAGTATCTAAACTTACTACGATGAATGGAAATATTCTTATCGTGCTCAGAATATTCCGCAAACTGAAAAAAGAACATGGTTTTTATGCCCTTGACCTCTTTATGAATCTCCATAAGACGGTCAAAATTATCATAGGGGTCTTTTTTAGGGTTGATCCAAACCGCCATACGTTTTCCTAATCTACGCAATTGAAATTTAGATAAATCTTTGACCATACCACCAATGCTTCTTCCCAATCCACGCATAGCATAAATATGAGAAGTGGTTACATTAATAATACTCGTAAAAGCGTAGATTCTTTGTTTATTCTCTAGTTCTGGAAACTTTTCTTTGAGAACAGCTAAAAACCGAAATGCCCAAATATCTACAACTGGTTTATCTAAAAATTGATGTTGAAATGCGATACTGGTTTCTGGTGGAAAACGCCCCAACGAATCCTTAACATGGGGTAAATACTCTTCGTATCTACTCAACAAATAAAAACTAGCAGAGAAAATATCAAAAGGTAAACCGCTCTTTTCTCCCGATTCAAAAAAACAGGGAACCCCTTCCCAATCCTGCACCTTTATTTCAATATCGTTAATCCCTTGCTCAAACAATAAGTCATTGCTGCGTATAAAAAGTTCATTCTGTAAGGGCTGCTTAGTGTAAGTGATTTTAGGCTCTTTATGCTTTATAAAGTCTTCTACCTTAGTGGTAAAACCAACTTCCAAACCCAAGATTCTACCCAAAACCTGATTCATGGTATAGGTAAACCGTTTGGTTATTTTATGGGTATAAATCAATAGCATAGAGTGCTAAGGTACATTAAAGATTATTGAGAAAGAAGATTAGCCTTTCTAGAAAATAATACGCGCCTACTCGGCTGTTAGTTCCGCTACCGTTTTTACCACTACGCTACCCTTGGTAGGTATCATGTCTTGCCACACCCAATTATAATGTGCTACTACTTGCTCCGCAGTAAGGTTTGGCCTATTGCCCGTAGTGTGCCCATCTGCCACGGCCACTACGTTAAAATCTTTAATTAAAGTAGATTGTAACGTAGAAGCTACACAAAAATCTGTTGCACAGCCGGTTATACACACTTCTTTTACACCCTTTTCTTTAAGAAGAGATTCTAAAGCGGTATTGTAAAATGCATCGTTAGCTGTTTTGTCTAAAAAAATATCGGTTGGTTTGGTTTGTAAGGCATCTAAATTCTCCCACGAATTAGAATTTTTTTCATAAGCACCACCTAACCCACCATCATGCTGAATTATGATTACTAGATTTTCTTCTTCTCTAAACTTAGCAGCTAAGGTGTTTATTCTTTTTACCACGCCAGCTTCATCTAAACGGGGTGTTTCTACCGTAAAAGATGCCTTTTGCATGTCTATCACTAAAAGTGCTTTTTTAGGCATTGGTCAGTTATTTCTAGATTAATTACAAAGGTAGCAAAGTCATGGTAGGTATTACAACACCCCTTCGTCTGCAAAACTAAAATAAGCGGTTTGAGTTATGATTAAATGATCCAATACTTTTATGTCTAACACCTCGGCAGCCGATTTTAATTTTTGGGTAATTTGCTTATCTGCAGTGCTGGCTTTTAATGTGCCCGAGGGATGATTGTGCGCTAGAATAAGACCCACTGCACCTTGCTCCAAGGCATTTTTCATGACCAACCGTACATCTACCAAGGTTCCAGTAATGCCGCCTTTACTTAACTGCTCTTTAAACAATACTTTATTACTGTTGTTTAGGTAAATAATCCAAAACTCTTCATGAGGTAAATCGCCCAGCAATGGTTGCAACAATTCAAACACATCTTTACTACAGGTAATTTTGGTAATTTTTGCTGCTGCTTCTCCCCTACGTCTACGCCCTATTTCCAAAGCTGCAGCAATACTAATGGCCTTAGCTTCGCCAATCCCTTTAAATTGCATCAGTTGTTTTATGCTGAGTTTTCCCAGTTCGTTTAGATTGTTATCCGCAACCGCTAAAATACGTTTAGACAATTCTACGGCAGACTCTTCCCTACTCCCAGAACCAATAAGTATGGCTATCAGTTCTGCGTCTGAGAGTGCTGTTCTTCCTTTAGCTATTAATTTTTCTCTAGGCTTATCATCGTCTGACCAGTGTTTTATGGAAAACGATTGTGCTTTTTCTTGCATGGGCTAAATATAACCGAAATTTAATTTTTGCCCAGATAATTTATCGCTATTTTGTAATTTGAAGCTCTAAATACCAACACCTTATGAAATCTATTTTTGATACCGAAGCTTACGAAGAACTAATGGCTAGAGCCGATAAACTCACCCCAGATTCCCCTCGTGGTTGGGGTAAAATGAGTGCCGCACAAATGGCTTGGCATTGCCAATACCCGCTACAACTAGCGGTAACGAATAAAAAGACTAAGGTGAACGGTAATTTTTTAGTTCGATGGTTTTTTAAAAAATCCTTGTATAATGATAAACCCTGGCGTAAAAATCTACCAACGGCGCCAGAACTCAAAGCTAAAGAGGAGAAAGATTTTACTACGGAAATTGAAAAGCTAAAAGCGCTAATAACCGATTGCCACGAAGTAAAAACAAGAGAAACATGGAATCCGCACCCACTTTTTGGCGCTTTTACCAAAGACCAATGGGGACAATTGGAGTATAAACATTTAGACCATCATTTTAAACAATTTGGTGTGTAAATGGATACTCACTGTTTCTTGCATCAAATTTTTAAACCCGAGAATTTTTCCGTAGCAGATTTACAACTAATCACCGAACAATTTACGGAAGTCGACTTTGCTAAAAATGACACCTTGATTGAGAGTGGTAAACCCGCCAATTACTATTATTTCTTGGAAAGCGGTTATTTACGGTCTTCTATATACGATACCCACGGTAATGATATTACCACTAAATTTTTCTGTCCACTGGATATTGTAATCGACTGGAATGCCTACTTTTTAAAACAGCCCTGTAAAGAGCGCATAGTAGCGCTTACAGAAGGCAAAGCGTGGCGTATCACCTTTACTAATTTCATGAAGTTATTTCATATTGAAGCCTTTAGAGAAGTGGGCCGTACCCGATTAGTTAACAGCTATTTTGAGCTAAAAAACCATTCCCTAGCAGTAATTGCAGAACCCGCAAAGGATAGGTATTTGCGTTTAATGCAGCAGCAACCAGCGTTGCTGCAACATGCCCCCTTAAAACATTTGGCTACCTATTTAGGTATTACGGATACGTCTTTAAGTAGAATAAGAAAAGAAATTGTAAAAACACCTTAACCATGATTACAGACCAAGTTCCGTTGGGGCTAAGCATTTTATTTTTAATTGCGTTTTTGGTTCCGTTATTCTTAATAGTAAAGCTCATACGCAACTTTAGCAGTACAACTAATGGCATATTGGTACTGTTGTTTTATCTCTTTTTTCTTTTAGGCGTGCTCCTACTACAATACAACGGGTATTTTAGTGTGGTAAGCTTACCTCCCAAAATCATTGTATTAACTACCCTACCACTTTTAGCTTTTTACCTTGTAGTAATCCATCAAACCACATTTTATAAAAAACTAGTACAAAACACGCCCTTAGCTGCTTGGGTACAATTGCACATTTTTAGATTAATTGGAGGTTTTTTTCTTGTGCTTTGGGCCTTGGACACGCTACCCAAAACGTTTGCGCTTATTGCTGGCACGGGAGATATTATAACCGCATTGTGTTCCCTTTATGTAGCTAAAGCTATAAAACAACAGAAAAGGTATGCCAAGCGCTTAACTTATATTTGGAACACCTTTGGCCTGTTAGATATCCTTGCTACCTCTTTTACGGCGGTGTTATTGACCAAATGGAATATAGAAACAGGTACCATGGGGGTGGATATTCTTACCACCTTCCCCTACTGCTTTATCCCCGCCTTTGCCCCAGCCACCATTATTTTTCTGCATGTTACTATCTACAAAAAGCTATTGAAGTGGGAAACTACTATGATGTATCAAAACCGTAACTAAAAAAAGGAGCGTTTGCCAACATAAAATTTAGTAGTTTTATACGAAAGAGGTATTCGTTAAATGACGGATATTTGGTTGTTGGTTGCAATTTCACATAACCCAAGATAAAAGAATTAAAATTGTTTACGACTGAACAACAAAAGGAAAGAGAAGAAAATATTTCAACTTTAAAGAAAGTACGGAATGAATTGAACAATGAAACTGATAGAGGATGTTGCTTAGTGGCTACTTCTTATTTAGATTTTGAACTTGAAAGAATGCTAAAAAAGAAGTTAGTTGGCTCAAATAAACATTTAAAATCATTATTCGAATTTTCTGGTCCCCTTGGCACATTTTCTTCGAAGATAAACCTATCCTATTCTTTAGGTTTTATTAGTAAAACCTCTCTGACTGATTTGCACACAATAAGAAAAATAAGAAATGACTTCGGACACTCTTATGAATCTCTTAGTTTTGAAACAGAGTCAGTGAGGCAAAGGATTAATCTTCTCAAAAGTAATTTTTACACACCTGGAGAAATTCGACCTCGGGGAGTTTTTACTAATACTGTTTATGGAATTATGGCGGAGATTCACGTAGCTGGATTATTAGATAACAAGTTTCAAGAAAAGGAAGATGGATTTATTACTGACCCAGAATCAAAAAAGAAAATAAAGGAAACTGCTAAAAAACTTACAGAAGAACTTTCCAATTTAATAATGCAGATTAAGGAGGAGGATGAGAAGGAGAAAGAATCTAAAAGTAAAAAAACTGCAACCAACAATGAATAACACAAATTGCGGAATACCTTTCAAAAATGCCATTTTTGACTACCTTTTAAAATAGAGTTTAACGGAAAAATTCAAATATCCAAGCCGCAACTTGCGTTATTCGAGACGTTACCTGCAATTCCGATAAAAATGAAGTCAGCTGATTTTAAGAAAATAGTAACTAAGGAACTAGCTCCGTTTCTTCGAGATAACGAATGGAAAGGGACTGGATTTGACTATACAAGACACATAGTAAATATTGTTCAGGCATTTACTGTCCAACCATCAAGTGCTGGAGGAAAGTTTTGCGTAGAAATTGGAGTTCATTTTGACTTCATCCCATTAAAGGTGGAAAAGGAGTTTTCAAAAATGAAGACTTGGGATATGGATATCAGAACTCGACTGAACCCTAATGATGAAAGTGATTACTGGTGGGATTTTCCTAAAACTGAAAACGAATCTAATCTCCTGTTTGATGAGTTAAAGCACCTAATATCTTCAAGTGGACAAGAATACTTCAACCAGTTTTACAATTGGGAAGATATTTGCGAAAAATTCACACCGGAAGATATTGAGAATGGTAATACAAAGATTCTTTTTAAAATATCACCTCTAAGAACTGCCTTACTTTTAGCGAGAATAAATGACAAATTAGGAGATAAGAAAAAGGTTATTGAATTTTCTGAATTTGGACTATCTAAAATAGTTGGAAATAAAGGCTCAGGGCTAATCCCAGATTTTGAAAATTTAATAGAAAAAAGCAGGTGACACGGTGTATAAAAAATAGCTAATAAATACTTAATCGAAAGGTTTGTGTATATTTAGAAAGTCCGCCAACATGTCAAAAGATGAAATTGAGCGAAGAAAATTTAAAAGAAATTAGTGAACTTCTAGATACCGGTATGGATTGTTTTTATCATCTTCTAACCGGACAAATTGAATACCATCCAGATGTGAACCATCCTTATTTTGAGCCCGAACATTGGACCGATGTCATCCAAAGAATTGATAGTGAAAACGAAAATTATATTCGATTTAAAAAAATGGATGCAAACCAAAGTTTCAAGGTAATGGAAGATTTTGCCAAATCCTTGGAAGATTCCCTTTTTAAAAGCAAGTTGTTATTAGCATTGACCAAGCCTAAACCCTTTAGGAATTATAAAAATTTAATCGATGCGTCTGACTTTAGAAACCAATGGTTTGATTATAAGAATAAGATTTATATAGAATTTGTGAGGCAACAGGCCGAATTACTAAAATAAAAGCTAGTGCTACACACTTATACCCTAATTCACTTGCGTTAAATTTGCTCCAATGCAAATCCTATTTTTTAAGTAACCTTTAGTTTTAAGACGGAATTTTCACTACGTAAAATTCCACAACACTTACCACATTACAAACTGCAGCATGAAACAACTTAAAATTATACTTTTTCTTTTTTTAAGTGCCTACGCTTTAGGACAAAAAGTGACTTACAACTACGTGGTAGATGCAGCAGATGCAGAAGCTAATGAGGTTCTTAAGCTCTTTGAAAACTACTTAGCTTCTAATCCCCAGAACAAAGAAAAAAACCCATATTGGAATTTTGAAGAACAAGAGAAACATACAAATTTTGACTTCTTGGAGCGTGAATTTCAACCTTCACTTTACATGGGGTTTCCCGTTCATATTTTAAGTTTAACATCCATAAACGGAACCTATCAAATTAAAGCACAGTTTTCGTATTGCAAAGAAAATGGTAGCCCTTATGTTTTAGCAATAGTCAACTATTTTGCAAAAAAAGAAAATGGAACGTTTAAACTATTTAATGCCTTGACCATTAATAAACAGACTTGGCAATGTACAACCGTTGGCATTGTGGATTTTTACTACCCAACATCTCATCAATTTAATTACGATAAGGCTAAAAAACTCAACGATTTTGTAAATAAAACTTGTACGCACTTTGGTATACAACCAAAACCATTTGAATACTACCTTGCTGATGAATACGATGAAATCCAAAAACTAAAAGGCTTAGATTATTATCTAGGAATGGGCGGCCCCTCAAAACCAAGGGGTAAAGCTACTGACGATAAAGTGTATTGCGGAGGTTTAGGAGAATACTATCCGCACGAAGCTTTTCATGTTCAGATAGATGGGCACTTTCCAAAAATGCATTTTTGGGCTTCCGAAGGCATAGCCACACTATTGGGTGGGAGTCGTGGAAAAAGCTTGGATTGGCATATAAAAAAAACAAACCGCTATTTACAGCAACATACAGAGATAGACCTAAACCAAATGCTTCTACTAAAAAATTTGGATAACGAAACCGCTTATCATTATGTAATAGGGGGGTTGATAGTAAAAAAAATAGTAGATAAGGGAGGTTGGGGTTTACTCACAAAATTTATGTCTAGTGGTAAAACTGATGAGGACTACTATAAAGCTATTGAAAAGTACCTAGGAATACCTAGGGTTCAATTAAACGACTATATTAGAAAACAATTACAAATTGAGGCTAGACAGTAACAGTTGTTTACCAAAACCTAAAGTTGTAAAAATGCATTTTTTACCGCTTTAAAATTTAGTAGTTTTATACAAAAGAGGTATTCGTAAAATGACGGATACTTGGTTGTTATACGCCATATCGTTAAAATTATGAGAAAACTATTTTATTTCATTATCCTTCTTAGTCGTTTAGGGTTAGCACAAACTGGATTCATTGAAATAGAAGTGAAAGATTCTATTCATTTGAAGCCAATCCAATTTGAATATCAAGTAAAAATAAACTATGACAGTTTCGCCGATTATAGTGAAAGTTCAACTGGAATAACAGAATCAAAAAAAAAAGAAATTAGGTCAAAACTGGAGGAATTAGAAAGTTTCCTTAAATCTAAGAACTATGACTTTCGACCATTGAACGAAGAGAAATACCAAATAAATGGTTATTCTGGAATTTGGAACTTAGGCTTTTCCATTAGTCTATTAAAATCTAGCGAAATAGATAATCTTACCGCCGATTTGAAAAAATTTGATTTCATAACAGGTAATGTTGGACAAATAACATTCAATGAAAACGATTCGTGGGAAGAAAGACTTTTCGAAAAATTAGTAAAAAAAGCTAAGCTAAAAGCGAAAAAGTTTTCTGAATTAACTGGACAAAAATTAGGCAGAATTATCGAATTAAAAGAAGGAAAATTCAATGAAGATTTTGGACTTAATATTAAAGATATTTATCTAGTAGCAGCAATGGGTGCGGATTGGACAATGGAAAAAGACAAAATCTTCGGAAATAGATGGAAAACAGTTTCTTTCAAGTTCGAAACGAGATAAATACGACGTACAACAACGCCAATAAGTAATGCGGACTGATGTTTTAGACGAAAGTGATTTTCTAACAACAACACTCACAATTTTGTAAATTGATTTCCAACAATAAACAAATTCAAAAATGGTTCGTTTGGGTTCCTGCCAAATTGAAGACTAGCGCTTTTCAACCCCGAACTTTTCATAGCCAAACCGTTGCCTTTCATTAACAAACAAACAGAAATAAATAAAAAATATAATGGAAAAAATCACAAATTATCTATTCTTAATAGCTGGAATAATTAATGTTGGGTATTTAATTGGAACTTTTTTCGGAGGTCAAAGTCCGCTATTCAATAATATTAATATTTGGGTTCAAAGATTGCTTTTAGTAATTTTAGCTGCTGGGTTATATAAGTTTATATAAGGAATAGAAAACCAAATAATGATTGTAATGACTAAGGCTGCTAAATTTATTCCGCTTATATTACTAACAATATACCTTATTTTCATAAAGAGGTTAGATATTGAATGGAATTTAAGATTAACAATTCTAATAGGAATGATTGTTATAAGTCTCATTACTCTCTTTAAGACAAGAGAAAATAGTATCCCAAAAAAAAACATTTGGTACTTGTTATTAGGGGTGTTGAGCACTATTCTGATATCAATATATTTTATCAACGTGGCATAACATGGTATAAACGCAATAGCGGCTGGGGCACATACCCTGACCGTTTTGTTTTTAAGCCAATATCTGCACAAATGGAAGGTTCTGTTTACTAAACCCGCTACTACGATTATACTCACCGCTACCTGTAATTTATGAAAAACATTCTGCTCATATTTTTTATTCTTGTCTCTGTTAAATGTAAATCTCAAGATACAAAGGGAACTGAAAAAATAAATGTTCTCTTCATTGGAAATAGTTTGACCTATTACTACGATATGCCAGAAACATTACAAAAAATGCTAAATGAGACTACCTCAAATTTCAGCATTGAACATAGTACATTACCTGGTATGTCATTGGATGGACATTTGAACAACATAATTGAATCACGAACTGAAAATGGAATCAGCACTCGGAAAAAAGAAATTGGTGAAAGAACAGAAACAGAAATTAAGCTATCCGAAAAGGAATGGGATTTTATAATACTTCAAGAAGGAACTGTAAGACTTTTAATACCAGAGGCTAAAGAATTTAAAGTTGAAACTGCCATTGCAGAAATAAAGAATCGTATTTCAAATCAAGATTGCAAGTTTATTTTGTTTAAAACTTGGCCTTCAAAAAAAGAATACCCGAAACAATATTGCTATTCTAAATGGGCAATTAATCATTCTTTAGAGAATGACAAGTATTGCTCACCTGAAATAGAGAGTTTAGAACAGGAAATTGCATTTATTAATAAAGCGTATGATTCAGTTGCTGAAAAATACGAACTCACAACATCCGATAATGTCAATAAAATTTATGAGATTCTAACTGAACACCAAGATATCGATGTATATGAGGACAACATTCATCCAAACAAATACGGAGCATTTTTAAACGCCTGTGTTTTTTATCAGATGCTGACTCACAAAAAAGCATCTGAACTGATATTCAATGGAGAAATTGAACCAAATATAGCAGAAATATTAAAAAAAATAGTGGAATAAAAACTACAGGTAACATGGCTATAATTCATAGAGGTTGGATATCCTAAACGGAAATCCTTAACTTAAAGCCATGGTTAGATTTCAGCGGAATGATTTTGCGGATAATACCTCAACGAAATCATAACCGGAACGTTATACATAATTGGAGAAAAATGAAATCCTTTAGAATAATTTTCTTAACCCTTTTAACATTAATTTCTTGTAACAGAATTGACAAAAAAGACAATTCTGAAAAGGAAAACATTAACCTTGAATTAAAAAGCACACTTGAATCCATTTTAATAAAAGACCAAGGAATAAGAGAAATTGTAAACGGAAACTTATCTGATAAAAGAAAAACTGAACTACTCACTCAAATGAACTTATCTGAAAATGATATAGACGGAAATAGAAAGTTCAACTTAATGCGTAAAATTGACAGCATCAATATAGTTGAAGTTGAAAACATTATAGACAAATTCGGATATCCAAGTAAATCACTTGTTGGAGAACCTGCTAATAAAGCTATATTTTATGTAATTCAACACTCGAATAAAATAAACAAATATCTTCCACTGATTAGAGAAGCCACAAAAAATGGAGACATCTCTCAAACTTCTTTAGCAATGATGGAAGATAGAAATTTAATGGAACAAGGGCTTGAACAGATTTACGGAACTCAGATAAAAGGACAAGCCAATAGGAAAGGTGAATGGATATATTTCCTTTGGCCTATTAAAAATGTGGATTCAATAAATGTCTGGAGAAAACAAGCTGGATTTGTGCAAACTGTTGAAGAATATTTAAAAGAAATGGATGTTGAATTTAAGTTATATGAAATTAACGAATTAAGTGAATTGTAAAAACTGGTTACAACATTGGTAACCGTTGCGCAAGCCCTTGAACAGCAAAAAAGAGACCTCTTTTAAGCCCTTTTTAGGGGCTTTTTGTTTTTAGGACGACTGGGCAA
>NZ_SWKK01000015.1 GCF_005144745.1 Flavobacterium sp. ASW18X
CCTTGTTGATATTCCATACATTAAGTTACGAAATATCACCAAGGTGACAAAGTAAATTGAGGTGATAAAAAGTGGGTTTTGAGACAGTCTGCCGGCTTACGATATGTGGCTCCCAACGGAGAACGATTTTATGTTAATTATAGAGGAAGGTCTGGTTCTCAAGGAGCCTCTTTAACCTCTAAGGGTAGAGCTGCCATGGGTACCCAATTTAAATGGGGTGGTGTCCCTAATTTAGGAACCCACGTATCCAAATCTAATACGGTAGGTATTATGGCTACAGAAGATAATACTACTGTAGATGTTTTTGGGTATGACCCTAACTGTGTTTTTAGACAAGGAGGTAATGCATCTGCGATTACAGCAGATACGTACCAAATAACACTTAATGCCAACGAATCTTTTGTTTTTGAAGCCTATATGGGAAATACATTTTCTGATGCGCAAAGCCAAGGATGGATAGGTACTAGTATTGTTTCTGATAAGGACATTGTAATTAGCAATGGGTCTTTGAACTACGGTAGACAAGCCAACAACACTAACAGAGATGCCGGTATTGATCAACCCGTACCAGAAAATAGAATTGGTAAAGAATATGTGTTCATTAGAGGTAATGGTAATACCAATGGATGGACAGAGTTTCCCTTAATTATTGCTACCCAAAACAATACTGAAATTTACGTTAACGGTAACACTACCCCTATTGCTACTATAAATAATGGAGAATATTTTGAAATCCCTTCCAGTAATTATTCTTCTAACGCTGTAGGTGCCAATATGTATGTTACTACTAATAAAGATGCATATGCCTACCAGTGTATGGGTGGTTCTACTGCGGCTTACACTCAAGGATTAAACTTTGTAGCACCCGTAAATTGTTTGCTACCAGATACCATGGATAATATTCCTGACATAAGAAATGTTGCAGGTATTACCGTTACTGGTGGTGTAACTATAGTCGCGTCTAGCTCCACTCCTGATAGTAATATTACGGTTACCGATGGCAATGGTACAGTTGCACTACCGGCTGCAACCCCTGTAACAGGTTCCACCTTATGGAAAACATTCTATGTACCTAATTTAAATGGTAATGTAACAGTAAATTCATCCGGACCTATTGCTGTTGGTTTTATTGGTTTTAATGGGGCTCGTGGGGTAGCCGGTTATTTTTCTGGTTTTGATACGGTCCCTGAGGTAGATTTGCAAGTTTCTGGTGGTGGTTGTTTACCATCTGCCACAGTAGAAGTTGTAGACCCCAATTTTGATAGTTACCAGTGGTTTGAAAATGGTTCTTTAATTGCAGGCGCCAACGGCCCTACTTATACGCCTACGGCTGCTGGAGATTATTTTGTAAGAGTAATAAAAGGAGGTTGCCAATATGATAGCCAACCTTTAACCGCTTATTATTGTGACCCAGATGTAGTCATAAAAAAAGTAGCAGACCAGAATACAGTAAGGCATGGTGATACTGTAACCTTTAGTATTACCGTAGAAAGTTTAGGATTAGACCCTGTAACTAATGTTGTAATTACTGATATTTTGCCAGACGGTATTTCTTTAGTCAATGCGTCTGTAACCAAAGGAAGCTTTACTTATCCCAATTGGAATGTGGGTACTATGACAAGTGGCGATTTAGAAACTTTAACCCTAGTTACACAAGTGAATTTACCAGATGTAAATACCCAAACCGCTACATATACTAATACAATAAGTAATTCCCAAGACCAAACGGATGGCAATATTACCGTAGATGACCCATCAGAAACTGTGACGGTAAACTTCCAAACACCAACGACTGTAATTACAAACAGGCGTATTACTATAAGAGTAAACAGGAACTAACTTGTATAATTACCAACCATAAAATTAATTCTCTAATAATTTTTACTCTAAACCGTTAATTTTGTAATTTCACGGTAATTGGGATGCTAAACATTTAGGGCATACCATACTTTTGCAATCAAACAACTTAAAACACTACATTATGAAGCAAATTTTGCTTGTATTCAGCCTTTTTATTATGGCGATGAACACCCAAGCCCAACTTGGTAAATTGGGTAAAAAGGGAAACATTAACGCCGGTAAAAAATTGGTGAAAGCTGCCACATTATCTGATGAAGATATGACCAAATTATCTTTAGAAGCTGTGCAATGGATGGATGAAAATAATCCCGTTGCGGAACCAGGTGACCCTTATTACGAAAGATTGAATAAACTTGTTGCTGGCCTTGATAATGCAGATGGGTTAGACTTAAATTTTAAAGTCTATCTGGTAGTAGATATCAATGCTTTTGCTACACCAGATGGTAGTATTCGTGTAATGGCTGGTCTTATGGATTTAATGACTGATGATGAAATTCTTGGAGTAATTGGTCATGAAATAGGCCATGTAAAACTAGGGCATTCTAAAAAAAGATACCAAACTGCCTACAGTGTTTCTGCCGCAAAAGACTTGGCCGAAGCTAATACTAGTGGTGGAAAAATTTTAGCTGATGATGAAATAGGTGGTTTCATGGAAAATGTGGCTAATGCTCAGTTTTCTCAGTCTCACGAGTCAGCATCAGACAGTTATGGATTTAAATTTTTAGTAGCTAATGGTCATGATTATCATGCTATGGCTTCTGCTTTTCAAAAATTAGCAGATTTAACAGATAACGGTGGTAAAGGGTCTTTAACCTCTTCTCACCCAGGGTCTGCCAAAAGAGCAGAAAGAGCAAAAAAATGGGCAGAAGAAGAAGACGCAAAAAACTAAGATACCATTCTTCATATAAATTTAATAAGTCGCACCACTAAGTGCGACTTTTTTTATATCCTTATATCATCCTAAAAAAATAATAGCAAACCCTGCTAATGCAATACCCAAGCATAATGGTGAAAACAGTTTAGAATCTGCTTTTGCAAAGGCTGTTGTTTTTACCCTCTTAAAAAAACCAACATAATTAAAGTCACCTATCGCCCTAATTAAAAATAGTATCGGTACAAACCAAAGGGCTACTATACCTAATGTTACGGGCAACAAGTGGTTTATAAAAGAGGTTTGTTCAAGGTATACAAAAGCCAAAAAAAGTAAACCTAGCGCAACAAGTAATGTAGCTAACGGCGGAATCTTTAAATTGCTCTTTTCTTCTTCTTTCGTAGGGATTACTTTGTTTAACGCCCATGTACCCCCAACTAACCAATACAAATGCAGCACTCCTAAAAACGCAAATAGAAGTGATAAGGATAGAGAAAGTAAGGACACCATCATACGTAATTTATATTATGGGATAGCCTTGTTAAACTAATTAAAAAAGCAAACAAAATTTACTATTTCAATTACTAAAATATTCTTTTTCAAAGGTTTAAATACTATATTTCCCTAACGCAAAAGTTACAGTTATACTGTAAACTCAATCAAGATAAAGAAGCTCGTTGTAACAAATTTCTGTAGTAGTCGTCAAACCCATACATCAATCTAAAAACCAACTTATTTTGAGTACAATTTTAACCGTAAAAAATTTAACAAAGAAATTTGGACCATTAACTGCTGTAAACGACCTTTCTTTTAGCATAGAAAAAGGTCATGTTTATGGTATACTAGGTCCAAACGGCAGTGGTAAATCTACCACGCTAGGCATTATACTTAATGTGGTCAACGCTACCGACGGAAGTTTTAGCTGGTTTAATGGGAGCACATCTACCCATGAAGCTTTGAAAAAAGTAGGAGCCATCATAGAACGCCCTAACTTTTATCCGTACATGACGGCCGTGAAAAACCTACGCCTAGTTTGTAAAATTAAAAACGTTCCAGAAAGCAAAATAGAAGAAAAACTAGAACTCGTGGGCTTATTGGAACGCAAGGACAGTAAGTTTAGAACTTTTTCTTTGGGTATGAAACAACGCTTAGCCATAGCTTCTGCCCTGTTAAACGACCCAGAAATTTTAATTTTAGATGAACCTACCAATGGATTGGACCCGGCTGGCATTCATCAAATTAGAGAAATAATTAAAAAAATTGCTGCACAAGGCACCACTATTTTATTGGCCTCTCATCTATTAGACGAAGTTGAAAAAGTATGTACTCACGTAGTCATTTTAAGAAAAGGGACCAAACTGTATGCAGGTCCGGTAGATAATATGTTGTCTAGTTTTGGCTTTTTTGAGTTAAAAGCAGACCGAATGCCTGCTTTACAAGCCTTTTTAGAGAAACATCCAAGTTTTGGCACAATTAGCATAAATGAGCATCTGCTGACTGCACATCTAAAGGAGGAATTAGATGCTGCAGCCCTTAACCAATTACTATTTAAAGAAGGTATTGTTTTATCTCAGCTTGTAAAAAGAAAAGAAAGTTTAGAAGAACAATTTCTTGCCCTAACCAAAAACAACTAAATATGCTACGTTTACTAGAAATAGAATTTATAAAGCTTTGGAATAACCGAGCCAGTAAAATATTAATCATTGCCTACTTTATACTATTAACCTCCATTGCATTAATTGCTGCAATTAAGTTTGATATTGGTCCTATAAAATTTCATTTGGCAGAACAAGGAATCTTTAATTTCCCTTACATCTGGCATTTGAACACCTTCATGACGGCTCTATTTAAGGTGTTTTTAGCTATTGTTATCGTTTCTATGATGGCAAATGAGTACAGTAACAAAACATTAAAACAAAACCTTATCGACGGTTTATCTAAAAAGGAATTTGTGTTATCTAAGTTTTTAACTGTACTTTCTTTTTCCGTTTTATCTACGGTATTTGTATTTGCAGTTTCCCTAATTTTAGGGCTTGTCTATTCTGATTATACAGAGTTATCCATCATTCTTTCTGATTTGGAATTTTTACTGGCATTCTTTGTTAAGCTTATGGGCTTTTTTGCTTTTTGCTTATTTGCTGGCGTATTGGTAAAACGTTCCGCTTTTGCCCTTGGTTTTCTATTTCTATGGCAAATTTTTGAACTCTTTGTAAGAGGCATGTTACGCTGGAAGGTTTTGAGCAAAGAAGGTACAGATATGGTTATGGGCTTTTTTCCTTTAGAATCATTTTTTAACTTAATAAAAGAGCCTTTTAGCCGCTTAAACGCAGTACAATCTTTTGCTAATCAAGTTGGGGAAACAGTAGTATTAGATTATCATGTACAGTGGTATGAGATTGTCATTGCACTAGCTTGGACTTTCATATTTATCTATATGAGCTTCGCCTTGTTAAAAAAGCGCGATTTGTAGGGTTTGCATCGCTGTTTGATGCTTTAGCGCTCACTCTGGTTGGCAATGCCTTCGTATCTTTGAGGTATGAAGTTTAAAGTAGTTTCTGAGTTCAAGCCCACAGGTGACCAACCTGGGGCTATAAAGCAGTTGGTAGAAGGTATACATACCGGTGAAGAACACCAAACCTTGCTCGGGGTCACAGGTTCTGGTAAAACTTTTACAGTGGCAAATGTGGTGGCAGAAGTTCAGCGCCCCACCCTTGTTTTAGCCCACAACAAAACCCTGGCAGCGCAATTGTATTCTGAGTTTAAACAGTTTTTTCCAGAGAATGCGGTAGAGTATTTTGTCTCGTATTACGACTATTACCAACCTGAAGCATATATACCCACCAGTGGTACCTATATAGAAAAAGATTTAAGCATTAACGAGGACATTGAAAAGTTACGATTAAGTGCTACTTCTTCCCTCCTATCTGGTCGTAGAGATGTGCTTGTAGTGGCTTCTGTTTCTTGTTTGTATGGTATTGGTAATCCCATAGAGTTTCAAAAAAATGTAATTACCATACAAAGAGACCAGGTAATTTCTAGAACTAAGTTTTTACAACAGCTGGTTCAAAGTTTGTATGCCAGAACTACTGCCGATTTTAGAAATGGAAATTTTAGAGTAAAGGGTGATGTTGTTGACGTGTTTCCAGGATATGCAGACCATGCGTTCAGAATCCATTTTTTTGGTGATGAAATTGAAGAGATTGAAGCTTTAGACCCACATAACAACAAGGTCATAGAAGTGTACAATACACTTAATATTTACCCAGCAAATATGTTTGTAACCTCACCAGATGTCTTACAAAATGCCATTAGGGAAATACAAGACGATTTGGTGAAACAAATAGACTATTTTAAAGAAATTGGAAGGCCCTTGGAAGCCAAGCGTTTGGAAGAACGTACCAATTTTGATTTAGAAATGATTCGGGAATTGGGCTATTGTTCTGGAATAGAAAATTATAGTAGGTATTTAGACGGTAGAAAACCTGGAACAAGACCTTTCTGTTTGTTAGACTATTTTCCAGAAGATTATTTAATGGTGATAGATGAAAGTCATGTAACCATACCCCAAGTCCATGCTATGTATGGAGGCGACCGCTCTAGAAAAGAAAATTTGGTGGAATACGGTTTCCGATTACCTGCAGCACTAGATAACAGACCTTTGAAGTTTGAAGAGTATGAGGCATTGCAAAATCAGGCAATATATGTGAGTGCCACACCAGCAGATTATGAGTTAGAAAAAAGTCAAGGTATTTATGTTGAGCAAATTATACGCCCTACCGGACTTTTAGACCCTATCATTGAAGTTCGCCCTAGTGAAAATCAGATAGATGATTTAATGGAAGAAATACAGGCTAGGGTTGAATTAGACGAGCGTACGTTGGTAACCACGTTAACCAAACGTATGGCAGAGGAACTCACTAAATATTTAACGCGTATTGATGTGCGCTGCCGTTACATTCATAGTGACGTGGATACTTTGGAGCGTGTAGAGATTATGCAAGATTTACGCAAGGGATTGTTTGATGTTTTGGTGGGTGTAAACTTACTACGAGAAGGGTTAGATTTACCAGAAGTTTCTCTTGTGGCCATATTGGATGCCGATAAAGAAGGTTTTTTAAGAAGTAATCGTTCATTAACGCAAACCGTAGGTAGAGCGGCTCGTAATTTAAATGGTAAGGCCATCATGTATGCGGATACAATTACGGATAGCATGCAAAAAACTATTGACGAAACCAATTACCGCAGGGAAAAACAAATGAGCTACAATAAGGAACACGGCATAACTCCCAAAGCTCTAAACAAAAGCTTAGATAATGTTCTAGCTAAAAATTCGGTTTCAACCTATCATTTTGAAAAAGAAGCGATGCGTGCTGCAGAACCAGATTTGGATTATTTAACTCCAGACCAAAAAGAGAAGCTCATAAGAGAAAAACGCAAAGCAATGGAAAAGGCTGCGAAAGAATTAAACTTTATGGAAGCAGCTAAATTAAGAGATGAAATTAAAATCTTACAAGAAAAAGAATAAAAGAAAACCCTGCCAAAAGCAGGGTTTTCCTAACTAACCAACTAAACAAACCAACCATCATGAAACACCTTTAGTTGGTGTTCTCAAACATATTTTTATCCTATTTGGATTAAGCGTTTTGGTTTTGGCAATGCTTCTTCTTTTTTAGGCAATGTCAACTTTAAAATTCCATTTTCATACGCCGCATTAATAGCATCAGAATTCACCGACTCTGGTAACGTAAAAGCGCGTTTAAAAGAGGAAATACTAAACTCCTTACGTGTATAATTATCTTCTGTTTGCTCATCTGCTTTCTTTACTTCAGAAGAAATTGTAAGAAGGTCTTTATCTACTTCTACGTTAAAATCTTCCTTGTTAAAGCCAGGAATAGAGAGTTCTAATTCAAACTCCTTTTCCGTTTCTTTAATGTTTACGGCAGGAACATTGTTTTTAAAGTTTTCCATACCTCCAAACCAATCTGGGGTAAAAAACTCATTCATCAAATTAGGCAGCAATACATTATTTCTTTTTACTAAACTCATGGTTTTCAATTTTTAAATATTAAATACACCATGAATAAGACAATGATTATACCATTACACAATCACTGCCTTTTTGACAGTTAATATAGTGTAATTCATGTCTTTTTGTCATTTTTTTAATTGTAATGTGCCCTAAATAAATCTATTAGGACCTTTGGTGGCACCATTTTATTTGGATAGTGATGCATAATCTCTAGCACCTGCCCAATTACTGAGGGAGGCAAGCCCATTTTTAAACCAATATTATAAAGTTTAGAAACTTCTTTAGAATGCTGCTCATCATCTATATTCATAAGTAACAACAGCCTATGAAATTGAATTATCCGGTCTGCCTGTCTTTTTGCCAAAATAACTTTGCGCTCTTTTTTAATTAAACTATCTAGGGTAGCTTTCTTAACCTCTAATAAATGCGCTACGGATAATAAAAAATCGTACTCCTCCACCTTAATTTCTTGGTCTACCTTGGCAAATGCAATAAGTTCACTTAAGATGCTTAATTTCTCCTCTTTACTCCTCATAATACAACAGCTCTATGGCTATAACGTAAAAAATTAGATTTTAGTCATAAAAAAAGCTCTGACCTTGTCAGAGCTTTTTGACTAATTCAATAATTTTTCCTTGGCTTTTAAGCTTCTATACGTACAGGTACAGTATAGTATCTACCTTCTACAACGTTTTGCACGTCTACTTTTTGGTAGTTTAATCTGCCTTTTACAAAGCTTTCTAAAGCAGCATCTGCAGTTTCTACAGATAATACTACAATTTCACCCTCCGCATTAATTGTAAATTTTACGTTTGCCGTTAAATCTTTTTCAATTTTAAAAGAATTGCCCTCTAACATGGAATGGATTTCTCCAGAAAGTTGTTTTGCAACCTTGGCAGGTTCTGTAGTGTTTGCACTTGCGGTTACAACAAATAAAAATGCTGCTGCTAAAAATAAACTAACTCTTTTCATGATACATTCGTTTTTATGTGATTGATAATTTGATGAATATGCTAAAAAGACGACCAAAAAATTAGATTGTTACAATGAAATTCAATTTTAACATAATTTTCTAATCAGCTCTATAGTGCATCAATTTCGAAGTCAAAATTAATAGCCATTCAGCCATCAGAAAAATGGAAAAGCGCTAATTAATACAACTTTAAATTTGGTAACAGTTTGCTAAAATTAGCGGAAGTTAATAACCAGAATATGTGATTTAGAAGGAAAAAATACAATTGGCAATATTTAACTAATTATTGATGCCTTGGATAAATAAACACTGCATAAAATGTAACAAAAAGTAAGAAAAGCCTTAAAAAACAAAAACGGGTAATGTTACCTAAACATTACCCGCTTTAACATATACTTTAGACATTAGTTACGCCAATACTTCTTTTACTTTATCTGCAGCTTCTTGGAACTGTACTGCAGAATGCACTGCTAAACCAGAATTATCTATAATTTCTTTTGCTAATTCTGCATTAGTCCCTTGTAAACGAACAATAATTGGTACTTGAATGCTGTCTCCCATGTTCTTGTACGCGTCTACCACACCCTGCGCTACACGGTCACAACGCACAATACCTCCGAAAATGTTAATCAGTATCGCTTTAACATTAGAATCCTTAAGGATGATTCTAAATGCCTCTTCTACTCTTTTAGCATCAGCAGTACCGCCAACATCTAAGAAGTTAGCTGGTTCACCACCCGCCATCTTAATTAAATCCATAGTAGCCATTGCCAAACCAGCACCATTAACCATACAGCCTACGTTACCATCTAAGTCTACGTAGTTAAGACCAACAGCTCTAGCCTCTACCTCTACGGGATTTTCTTCCCTAAGGTCTCTCATTTCTGCATACTGCTTTCTTCTGTATAATGCATTATCATCAATGGTAACCTTGGCATCTACCGCCATGATTTTATCGTCAGATGTTTTAAGTACAGGGTTAATCTCAAACATACTAGAATCACTTTCTACATATGCTTTATATAAGGCAGAAACAAATTTTACCATTTCTTTAAAAGCTGTACCAGACAAGCCTAAGTTAAAGGCAATCTTTCTAGCTTGGAAAGGTAAAAGACCTGTTGCAGGATTTATTTCTTCTGTAAAAATAAGGTGCGGTGTCTTTTCTGCTACCTCTTCAATATCCATACCACCTTCTGTAGAATACATAATCATGTTTCTACCAGTGCCTCTATTTAAAAGTACAGACATGTAAAACTCACTGGTTTCACTATCTCCAGGATAGTAAACATCTTCTGCTACCAAAACTTGGTGTACTTTTTTACCTTCTGCAGAGGTTTGCGGTGTCACCAAATTCATGCCGATGATGCTACCTGCCAACTCTTCTACCTCTTTAAGGTTTTTAGCCAACTTAACACCACCACCTTTACCACGACCACCAGCGTGGACCTGCGCTTTTATTACGTGCCAACCGGTTCCGGTCTCTTCTGTTAATTGTTTTGCGGCATCAACGGCTTCTTTTGCATTGTGTGCTACAATACCACGTTGTACCCTTACGCCAAAACTTGCTAATATCTCTTTGCCTTGATATTCATGAAGGTTCATAGGTGTATCCTGTTAAATTTTAGAAAACAAAAATAGGAAACCAAGACCTGAATTAATAATTAAATTGAAATAATTGACTTGCGTTTAGTACTAAATACCTTAGCACGGTCTATTTAAGTCCATAATCTTTAAAATCTAACGGGTCAAAATTTTTAAAATGCCCATTCATTTCTATCACCATTTTAGTATGGTCAATTTTTTTGAGCACTGCTATGGTGTCTTCCAAATGCGAATTTAGAAAACGTAATCTATCGGTTTCTCTATTCATTTTTAACAAACTAAACTCTTGCTCAAAAGACAAGCCCATTTTGTGAGCAAAAGCATAGCTATTAAATTTATCAAAAGGCACGGGCGGAAAAGCAACCTGCATTAATTTGTATAATAGTCTAATCTTATCGTATACTTTTTTTCTTTCTGCAGCAGTAGCATCATAAATAGTTTCTAAAAACTCTACCACACCCCCTGCATACAAACGGTCTTCCATATTTGGTTCAAAGCTTTTCACTTTAAATACTTGTCTAGCAACACAAAGCACATCCATTTCCCCTCCATCATAAGTGTTTACAACCTCAACTAATTGCACCTCTGTACCATAATGCATTTCTTTATTGTGATATACCGGAATCCCAAACGTAATCGCTTCTTTACGGCAATCTTTTATAAGTTGTTGGTAACGCTCCTCAAACACATGAATAGGCACAGTTTCACCTGGAAAGAAAATTGATTTTAAAGGAAAGAAAGGCAGTCTCATACAGCTTAAATATTATCAAAAATAATACGGAAAGCGTTCACCTCCAAAACAGCTTGTTGCATTTACAACAAATTGTGTTATTTATTTATTTTGCTTGTGATTTTTTGTCGTACAAAAGGTATTATTATAGCTTTGACTAAAATCGACAAATGAAAGCTACAGATTTACTAAACATTGCAAAGGAACACGGCGCTCCAGTGTACGTGTATGATGCGGAGAAAATTACTGCCCAATACAGTAGATTAACAAGTGCATTTAAGGCAGTTCCACAATTACGATTAAATTATGCTGTTAAGGCATTATCCAATATTTCCATTTTACGTCTAATGAATTCTCTTGGTAGCGGTTTAGATACCGTTTCTATTCAAGAGGTGAAATTAGGACTTTTGGCTGGTTTTAAACCGGAATCTATTATTTACACCCCCAATGGCGTTTCTTTAGAAGAAATAGAAGAGGCGGCAGCACTAGGGGTTCAAATAAATATTGACAACCTTTCTATTTTAGAACAGTTTGGCAGTAAGCATCCAGATATTCCTGTTTGTATCCGTATAAATCCACATGTTATGGCTGGTGGAAATTCTAATATTTCTGTTGGTCACATCGATTCTAAATTCGGAATAAGCATTCACCAAATACCGCATTTACTACGTATTGTAGAACTAACTCAAATGAATATCAACGGTATCCACATGCATACTGGTAGTGATATTTTAGATATTGATGTTTTCTTATACGCCTCTGAAATCTTATTTGACACCGCTAAAAACTTTAAAAATTTAGAATTTATAGATTTTGGTAGCGGCTTTAAAGTTCCTTACAAAAAGGGGGATATTGAGACTAATATTGAGGAATTAGGAAAAAAACTATCCAAACGATTCAATCAGTTTTGCAAAGAATATGGTCGCGATTTAACCTTGGCTTTTGAACCAGGCAAATTTTTAGTGAGCGAGGCGGGTTATTTTCTTGCTAAAGTAAATGTAGTAAAACAAACCACCTCTACCGTTTTTGCCAGCGTAGACTCAGGGTTTAATCACTTAATAAGACCGATGCTTTACGGTTCTAGCCACGAGATTGTAAACATAAGCAATCCTAAAGGCAAGGAACGCTACTACAGTGTAGTAGGTTACATTTGCGAGACGGATACTTTTGGCAGTAACCGCAGAATTAATGAAATATCTGAGGGTGATATTTTAGCTTTTAGAAACGCGGGGGCATACTGTTTTACCATGAGTAGTAATTACAACTCTAGATACCGCCCTGCTGAAGTGCTTTGGTACCAAGGAAAAGCGCAGCTTATACGTGAACGAGAAACTTTTGATGATATTTTGAGAAATCAAGTAGATGTTAAGGACTTGTTCATGGCAGCACCTGCAGCCGTAGACGCAAAATAATCTGGCATAATTTTCGTTAGTTTTGATATAGTCTGTAGACTACTTATCAAAATGATGGATATGAAAAATTGGATTTTTGCTATAACACTGCTTTTTACTTTTACAGTAAGTGCACAAGATATTGAATGGGTAAGTTGGGAAGAAGCAGTTGCATTAACCCAAAACAAAGGGAATACCAAAAAAGTTTTTGTAGATGTTTATACGGATTGGTGCGGCTGGTGCAAGAAAATGGACAAAGACACTTTTCAGAATCCAGAGGTGGCCGCTTACATGAAAGAAAACTTTATCATGGTTAAATTTGATGCCGAAGGAAAAGACCCAATTGAATACCAAGGAAGAACATTTAAATTTGTCCCCTCTGGAAGAAAAGGATACCATGAGCTAGCTGCTGCCTTATTACAAGGAAGATTAAGCTACCCAACCGTAGTATTTTTGGACCAAGAATTAAAGATGCTTTCTCCTGTTCCGGGTTACCAGAAAGTGGAACCGTTTATGCAAATAGCTAAATATTTTGGTGAAAACATCTACAAGGAAAAAGATTGGAAAACCTATGCCGGTGTCGGTAAATAAAATACCCAAACAAAAAAAGGCGACCAGTTGGTCGCCTTTTTTTGTTTTATTAAATAGTGAGTTCTATCTACTATAATTAGGACTCTCCTTGGTAATAGTAACATCATGCGGGTGACTCTCTGCAATACCGCTAAATGTAATTTTCACGAACTTACCAGAATCTTGTAGGGTTGCAATATCCTTTGCCCCACAATAGCCCATACCGGCTCTTAAGCCACCAATAAACTGATGCATACTTTCCATAAGCTCGCCTTTGTAAGGTACACGCCCCACAATACCTTCTGGAACTAGCTTTTTAATATCATCCTCCACATCTTGGAAATAGCGGTCTTTACTACCCTCTTTCATAGCTTCTACAGACCCCATTCCACGGTAGCTCTTAAATTTTCTACCTTCGTAAATAATAGTTTCTCCTGGAGATTCCTTGGTACCCGCCAATAATGAACCTAACATTACCGTGTCTGCACCAGCTGCAATTGCTTTAGGAATATCACCTGTATATCTAATTCCACCATCAGCAATAACCGGAACTCCACTGCCCTTAATAGCTGCTGCAACTTCTAACACTGCAGAAAACTGAGGAAAACCAACCCCAGCTACAACACGTGTAGTACAAATAGAACCTGGGCCAATTCCTACTTTAACTGCATCCGCACCTGCTTCTACCAAATAACGAGCTGCTTCTGCCGTGGCAATATTACCTACAACAACATCTATTTGTGGATAGGCTTTCTTTACCTCTTTTAATACATTTACCACACCTTTAGTATGCCCATGAGCCGTATCTATTATAATAGCATCTACACCAGCTTTTACTAAAGCACCTGCACGGTCTACAGCATCTGGTGTAACCCCTATGGCTGCCGCTACACGCAGCCTACCATATTGATCCTTATTAGCTATAGGTTTTTGGGTAAGTTTGGTAATGTCCCTGAAAGTAATAAGCCCTACCAGTTTATAGTTTTCGTCTACAACGGGTAGCTTTTCAATCTTATTTTCTTGCAAAATATCTTCAGCTTGGTCCAAGGTAGTACCAACACCTGCTGTTACCAAGTTTTCAGAAGTCATCACTTCAGAAATTGGTCTATTGTTATTTTTTTCAAAACGTAAATCTCTGTTGGTTACGATACCTATTAATTTACCTGCATCGTCTACTATAGGTATACCCCCTATACTATGTTCTTTCATAGCTGCTTTAGCGTCCTTAACCAAAGCATCTTGTGGTAAGGTTACCGGATCTAAAATCATTCCGCTTTCTGCTCTTTTAACCTTTCTTACCTTGAGTGCTTGCTGCTCAATAGTCATGTTCTTGTGTAGCACACCTATACCTCCTTCTCTGGCCATGGCAATTGCCATCTTAGACTCGGTAACCGTGTCCATAGCAGCAGATACCACTGGTACGTTGATAGCTATGTTACGAGAAAATTTAGAGGTGATGTCTACTTCTCTAGGAAGTACTTCTGAGAAGGCGGGTACTAAAAGTACATCATCATAGGTTAAACCTTCGCCAACTATTTTGTTTTGGTGAAATTCCATTGCAATTACGGATTAATTGCGTGCAAATATACCACAATAAATAGGACTACAATAATTTACATGACGTTAATCGATTTATTATTAATTTTATTTAGACTTATTATAAATAATAAATATATTTGAGGAGAATTAAATTGCATTAGTATGAAATGTCCTTCTTTACAAATACTTAATACAACAGCACACGGCAGATTTACGTATTGCCATAACAGCAAGCTTTTTCAATTTGTGTTTAATAATTTGTGTTTTGAATTGTATGAGTGGGAATTACGTACGTTTATTGAGTATTTATATGATATAGATGTATTGTATTGGGAACAACAGTTGCAAGCCTATCCACATGATAGAAAAATACCTATCTCTGTGGGTAAGAGTCATTTTATTATTTTAATGAAACGAACGGAAATCCTTGAACTCAAGGAACTTCTTTCTCCTGCTCCAAAACATCGTATACTTACATCTCAAGAAATAGATTATTCTTTAGAATACAACTAAACCTTTGTTCTCATTTATGGTTTGGCAGAAGGCGGCATTGGTATTTGGCCGCTTTCTTTTTTTAATCAATCTAAATATATATAACTGTTTTACAGCTATTTATATTGATTCCACTCTTTAATGCTAGTACCTTTAAGTGAAACTTAAAAAAGAAATGTTATGCCTATAAGATTAGCAAATAATTGCGTTAACTGTACCAATTACCAAAATGACCATACCTGTACACAACACCATACTAAAGTTACGGAAAGACACACGTGTGATAGTTTTAATATGCAACAAGCGCTAAAGATGAATATGACCTGCGGTACATGCTCAAGATTTAATACGCCATCCTGTGCACACCCTGCAAAAGCAGCTCCAGAGATGAGTTGCTCCAGTTGGGCACCACAAGCAATGGCTTAATACTAAAAAAGGGAGGTTTTACCTCCCTTTCTCTTTATTTTAATTTTGTTCTGGCTTCTTTAGCCCAACTTATTAAAGTTTCTACATCTGCCTCAGACATGCTACCATGCAACCATGTATAAGAACTTTCTGGCATATGCCCTTCTTCTACTTCTTCAATTAGCTCGTCCAGTTTGTGGTCCTTTTTCTTTACCTCCCATTGAGACCAATCAGATACGTTAAAATGCTCTTTGCCTTCTTCCACATGATTGGCAATCATGTAAGATATTGGTGCCACTTCTGCATACCAAGGGTAAATAGTATTATTGCTATGACAATCGTAACAGTTTTGTCTTAGAATGGTTTTTACTGCTGCATTCGGCATCGTTTCTGCCTCAAATGCTGCTACAACATCGCCTTCTGCTGTATTTTTATCTGGTCTGTAAAATTGCATCGCAATAAATACAATTAAAAGTGCTAGCGCTATTTTTCTAAACATGATTGGTTATTTTAAATTTTGATTTGCAAGGTAGTATAAAATGTTCTGGGTTCTGCTGGGATAATCCCTGGCCCTGGATAACCTGTTGCCCTACGGGTAAAATAAGTAGTATCTAAAACGTTGTTAATACCCGCTTCTATCTTATATCTTTTGTAGGTATAGGACAAAGAAAAATCTAATATATCGTATGCTGGAATAGCCCCTTCTATCCCTCTTTGATTATCTGTTCTATCTTGTTCCGCATTGGTGGCATCTGTAAACTGTTGCTCTAAATAGGTGTATTGCAAACTCCCTAATAAGTTGCCATAACCAAAGCTTAGCCCTGTTTTTAAATTCACATCTGGAATAAATTCTACTTCATTGCCCTCAACCCCTACTCTTTCGGAATTTGTATACTCCGAAGCTGTTAAAGCCATGTTGGCAAAATAGTTAAGCTTTATTTTATCCGATTTAAAATTAAGCAACGACTTTAAATTTACATCTGCAAAAGTCTCTAAACCATAGATAAAAGCAGTACCAATATTACCTCTTTTACGGACGATACGGCCTGTTGGCACTTCTTGGCCTTGTGAGTTGGTACGTGTCTCTTCTTCTAGTATTTCTCCTAACCGGTCATCATAATACAAGCCAAAAATACTAGCATCGTAAGATAAAACATCTGATATTCTACCACGTGCACCAAAATCTGCGGTAAAACCAGACTCATCACTTATGTTTGGGTCAATCTGAAAGCTTGGATTTACGACTCTAATATCACTAAAAGTGATAGACCTATAGTTCTCTGAAAAATTACCATAGAATTCTAAATTGCTAATGGGTTTATAGGAGAGTCCTAGTCCTAACAAGAAGAAATTACGTTCAAAATTTCTATCATCGGCAATTTCCTCATTTAGTATGGTATTGCCCGCTAAGTCTTTTACAATATTTTTATACGTTCCACTGCTTTTGGTATTAATATACTCCCACCTAAAACCAGGTGTAACAGAAAACTTGTCGTTTAGATTAAAAATATGTTCGCCAAAAACTGCAAAATTTAGATTAGGAAAGGTAAAACTTGATTGTCTTTCATAATCTGGAAAATCCGTTGTTGCAAAATTAAAATCAGCATTTGCCGCTGCAGAGCCAGGACCTTGTTGTTGCTCGTTGTAAGTTTGGTAATACTTAACGCCCAATAAGGCTATTGCATCTTTATCTTGTATTTTATATCTGTGTAACACCCGAGCCTCGGCGCCAATATTGCTAAAATCATCTACCAACAATTCTCTTGGTTCTTCTGGGTCATCTGGCTGGCTTACCCTATTCGTCCTAAAACCGAGTGCACTACGCGATGCCTGCAAACCTGTAAGACTTAGGCTAAAATCTGTTTGTACAGAAAAGCTATGTTCTAGTTTTAAGTTGTATAATTTCCAGTCAATATCAAACCAGTTTCTTTCTCTATTACTAAAAGTTGGATCTTCTATAAATTGTGCATCGGTAAGGCCGCCAGGTTGTTGGGCCAGATAATCCAATAGCGTAACCTCTCCACTTAACTTTGTTTTATCTGACAGTTGATATCCAATATGTGTATGAAAATTGCGACTACTAAAATCAGAATTGGGCCTAAAACTACTTCCCTGTTTGTAATTAAAAAAAGTATAATAACTTAACTCACCTGTAGTACCGGATAAACTATTGAAGCTGGTAAATAAATCATAAGAACCTACGGTTTGCCTAGAAATCAATTCTATTTTTTTTGTAGGATTCGGTTTCTTAAACACAAAATTTATAAGACCTCCAAACTGCGGACCATATTGCAAAGAAGCAGCACCACGTACCACTTGTATTTGCTCCAAAGCTTCCGCTGGTGGGCTGTAATAACTTTCTGGATAACCAAGGGCGTCCGCACTAATATCATACCCGTTTTGCCTCGTATTAAAATTAGCCGAACGGTTGGGGTCTAAACCTCTACCCCCAATATTTAATTGCAGACCTGCATCGCCATAATCAAAAATATTGAGCCCAACCACTTGGTTGTAAATTTGCCGCGGATTATTGGCTGCTAAATTGCCTACCAAGTTATCCATCAATACCACTTCACTCTTTTTACCCGCATAGATAGCGGTACCTTCTACGGTTTTTAGTTTTTGTAAGGCGAAAACTTTTTCCCGTTGTCGGGATAACACCACTTCTGACAATTGTTGTGCCTGTAATGGTCTTAAAGTAATGTCTACCGAAAAAGGCTGGTCAAAGGTTAGTTCCTTCTCATACACCTCGTATTCCAAAGAAAACACCAGAATGGTATATTTACCTACAGGTATATCTGTAAAAACAAATGTGCCTTTGTCATCTGTTGTCTGCAATTCTTGTAACTCTTTTAAATACACCTCTGCATCTGCAATAGTTGCCCCTTCTTGGTTTTTTACGGTACCTGTTATAGTCAACTGTGCCCAAGTAGTAGTAGCGATAAAAAGTGCAAATAGTGTATTAAATACCTGTAATCTCATCTTTAAAAGGTAATATCCAGTTTTTAGGTTTGAATGATTCTTTTTCTTGGGTCAAGTCGACTTTTGGATTGATGTAAGGTTGACTTAACCTACCATTTAGCGCCACATAACTTTCTACATAAATGGCGATGTTTTTATGTCCTTGGGCCGTAAAATGTTGCTTTAAGTAATGTGCATATTCTAGAATGAAGTCCGGTTGAAAACTCATCTGTTTTTCTTGAAATGTGGTCAAAAAGTCCGAATTATCCACATAAAATTGTTTGCCGGTTTTGGTATCTACCACCTTAAACTGCGCGTAACCCGATTTTTCCATCAGCATTACCCGCCATGAAAAACGATACCCTTCTTCTGTCCAAAACAATTCGCCCGGATACAAAAGGTAACGCCATGGGAATATCAATTGAAATGCCATAAAAATAACCAATACTCCAGTTGCTAATTTTGCCTTTATTCCTTTAGGTTGATATACCCTTTTATTTTGAAAAAGGGCTATGGAAACCTTAAGTTGTTTCGCAATCCATTCTATTATTTTCTGGTGAAAGCTAGCATCGAAAAATACCAAGGCAGAAACTATCATTATGTACGGAAACATACCAATAGGAAATAATACTCGAGTTAACACATGAAAAATGACTACCATTATAAATGCGAATTTGCGCGTTGGCTTGTAAAACAGTAGAAAAGGAATAGCCAAATCATACAAAGCGCCGGTATAACTAAATACATAATGGACCCATTCTAAGCCCATAAAGTCACCGATAAGCGGCACATCAAACTTAGAAGGCAACCAAATTTTAAGGGGTATCGCTTTAACCAACCAATCTGAATTTAGCTTTGCCAAACCCGCATAGAAATAAACAATACTCAGTAATAGTTTTAAGACTAAAATGCACCACGCTGGAATAAATTTCGCTCTCATTTTTTCACTTTTATAAGCATCCCATGAAAAATAGCGTTCCGCTGGCAAAAAGAGCATTACAAAAGCTAATACTGAAATAAAATAATAGTGGTTAAGGTAAGTAGTTTTATCCATCAGCTCTATATAAGTGAAGCTGAGAAAGAATAGCATTATTGCTAAACGGTATTTAACTCCTAAAGCAACCATTAAGGCCGTGATGGCACAAACAATGAATAACAGGTACGTAAAATTCCCCAAAGGTTTTACCCATTCAAAACCATAGTAAGTAAAATGGAAATTAGGTTCTAAATAGAGTTTTTCTATCCAGCCGTTGGCCCAAAACCTTAGAATACTTAAAAACATCATTACACCAAAAAAAATACGAAAGACCGCCAAAGGGGCGGCCTCTACAGGTTGTATTAATTTTTTTTGGAGTTGAGCAATCATCTAATCCCCGTCTGCATCTACAAAATCTACTGCAATACTCATGGCAGAAACCATATCTACCTTTAACATGGGCACAACCAATTGCAATTGGTCATACGCATCTGCAATACTTGCAGTATTGCTTTCTATCTCTTCTTTAAAAATACCTAAACTGTCAAAGGAATCTCTAGCGTTATCTAACTGCGTGTTAATCAAGTTTTCTAATTCCTCCCCATTTTTAACGCTATTCAAAGCCACCAAATAACTTGCCAAGCTTTCTCCCTTAGCCGAGCTTTGAAAATGATTACCATTAAAAAAATCTTGAAAAGCATCTAAACTTGCCAATAATAAAACTTTACTGTTTTCTGGACTATAAAAAGCCTCTAACGTATTAGGAGCTGCAGTACCCGTGAATTTACCAATAGGGATACCTACTTTACCTGCCCGCAAGAATTTTTCGTAATAAAAAATAACATCGTTTACCAAGCGGTCTGTGCTAGCAGTAGCAGAAGCACCGTCATTAGTAACAAAAGTATCTCTGTATCCGCTGGTCCATTCTGTTGCCACGGTAGAAACCCTTGATTGAATATCTAACACAACAGCTTCTAAAAAATCTAAATGAGCTTGACCGGCAGTTGCATCTTGATAAACTGCAACAATTTCTGCATCTGTAGCTGCTAAACCGTTTAACAAGTAATCCATAGCAGGAAATCCTTTGGTATCACGGCTAGAAGGTAAATCGAAACCATATGTACCACTAGAAATAGCATCCTTAATGGCGGGTACATCTGTTGGGTAGATATTAATGTTTAAGCGTAGGTCATTATCCTCTGCAGGACCAATCTCGAACATAGAAATGGTTTGCCAATCTTGATAAGATGTCAACCAAGCGTTACGCAGAATCGTTAAATTTTCTATTGAAACATCTGCTTTAAAAGCGGCATTCGCAGCCACGACGGCATCAAAATTGGTATTAAAATTCGCGTAAGCAGGAATGATAATATTATCCGCCCAATTGCTCAGCATGGCACCGCGGTCAAAACTAACATTCACTGGACCATCATCTTCTTGGCTACCATCATCTGTTGCATCAGAACTACAGGCCCAAACTAAGAACGAAGTAAGCACTACTCCTAAAATCCAAATCTTCCCTTTCATTTCCTAATTTTTATTTATTCTAATTAAGCGAGGGCAAATATAAAAAAGGGGAGTTGAAATATTAACATATTTACTCCCCTTTTTTTAATATTAACGCTTTTGTTCAATTAATTAGCAGCCTCCTCTAAGGTAAAACTGAAGGCATTTGCAATAGTTTCTGACAAGGCATCCAAAGTTTCTGGAGTAACATCCCATAAACCGTTAGTACCATCGCCTAAAAGTTGCGCTAACATTTCATCTACCTGCTCTTTATTAAAGTAAGGCGATTGCTTGCTAGTATCTCTAGTAAATTGCAAACTGTAAACAAAACCATAGCCTTCTGACAAATCATGAAATACGGTTCCGTAAGCAGGAGAATCCTTTTCCAATTCTAATTTTGCCTGTTGTAGATAATAAACCGCTCTTACACCTATGATAGTAGATATTTTATCTTGAATAAGTTCTGCTTGTTGATCCCGTACGGTATATTGCTTGGCAACAATGGCAGCTCTACCCAATTTAAAAGCTTGAAAAATATCATCTGCAATACCGGCAAAATCTTCATCACCCTCTACTCTACCCAAGTATTTATTTAAAAAATTATCTGCTCCTAAATCTGCGTTAGGATTAGCCGCGTCTGCATTTTGGCCAAATACATAACCGTAAGCCTCATCCCATTTGTGCTCCATAGTGGTATAGTTTTTACCATCTTCAGTAATGCCTGCACCGTTATTATCTGGGTTATCACCAGCATCCAACACAGCCGTACTTAAATAATTATTAATGGCTTGGTCTACCATTAAAGCCCCAATTAAAGATTTGTTGAACAGTTGATTCATCTCTAAGCCTTGGGCATTTACATATCTGGTAGAAGAACCATCTGCTAGTTGCCCCGCTACGCCAGCAGTAGCAACTGAATTCCAATTAGGAAACACCTCTTCTACCTGTACCTGTAACCAAGAGTTAAAGTCTGCTCTAATTTCATTTTGTTCAGCGGTATTAGCAGCGAAATAATCTACAGATGCTGCAGTTTTAGTTATTAAGTTCTTATCCGATGCATTTAAATCTGCATCAGTAAAATCTGCTGCACCTTCTTCGTGCGCATACATAGCCTGTAATGCGTCTAAGGTAGATGTTGGGTCCATCATCTTAGCCAAAAGCTCATCTCCCATATCTAATCTTGTGGTTTGGCCAGAAAAAGAAACCGTGGACTCACCATCTCTTTTAAAAGTATAGGAGGCTGGATTTTCAATTTGTATTTCATCAATTATAACATCATCACCATCGTCGTCTAAAGAACAGGATGTAAAAGCTGATAATCCTACAACTACTGGAAGAATCTTTCTAATCATAACTTTTATTTAGATTTGATTTAAATAAATTTAACGACTGCAAAAATACTCCTCCGTAGGAATTACACAAATTTTATTTAGACTTATTGTAAATAATAATCAAATTATATTTTAATGATATGCAGAAAACAGCTCGGTTGCTTTATTATAGGCGGCTTCAAACACCATCCAATTCACCCCTGTATTCACTTTTTGTGCAGTAAAATAAGAAAGGACTTTTTCTGTAGGCATGTTACCTGTTAAATCGTCCTTTGCCATGGGGCAACCACCAAAACCTTGAATTGCACCATCAAAGCGCACGCAACCCGCTTCATGTGCTGCCTTAACTTTCTCATGCCATTGCTGGGGGGTAGTATGTAAATGTGCCCCAAATTCAATTTCTGGATATTTAGGAATAAGATTAGAAAATAAATAGGTAATATCTGCTGCAGTAGAACTCCCGACGGTATCTGAAAGTGATAAGATTTTACTCCCCATACCTGCTAGTTTTTCTGTCCATTCACCCACAATATCTACATTCCACGGGTCGCCATACGGATTACCGAAACCCATAGAAATATACGTTACCACCTCTTTATTACTTTTATCCGCCAATTCTAGGATTTCGCTTAAAATTTCTACAGATTGGGCAATAGTTTTATGGGTATTCCGCATTTGGAAGTTTTCTGATATTGAAAAAGGATACCCCAAATACTGAATTTCTGAATGTATACAGGCGTCTTCTGCTCCACGCACATTAGCCACTATAGACAATAACTTGGTTTGGGTTTTAGACAAATCTAACATACCCAAAACTTCTGCTGTATCTTGCATTTGCGGTATAGCTTTTGGCGAAACAAAACTTCCAAAGTCTAAAGTATCAAAACCGCAACCTAACAAAGCTTGCAAATACCTCACCTTCTCCTTAGTAGGTATAAATGGCTTTATGCCTTGCATGGCATCTCTAGGACACTCTATAATCTTTACTTGCGGTTTAGTCATACTTCCAAAATTACTACTATTTGCCAGAAAGCAACAAAAAAACGGCAAGACCTAAAAAGACTACTATTTGCAACCATTTAAAAAAATGAGGCGCTAAACGCCATCGTTTTAATTTATCAGAAATACTACCTGCAAGAACAGCAATAGCACCAAAAATTGTAAATGAAACCCCAATAAAAATAAATCCTAAAATGTAAAACTGCCATATATAGCTTAGTTCTTCACTAAATAAAAAGCCAGGAAAAAAAGCCAGAAAAAAAATGGTCACTTTTGGGTTTAAGACATTCATCCAAAAACCTTTTTTAAAAAGTTGCATGTTGGACTTTTGAGCTTCTGGGTTCGCCTTCAAATCAAGGACAGCCTTACTTTTAAACACTTTAAAGGCTAAATACAAGAGGTAGATTGCCCCAAAAACTTTAATGCTCCAATAAATGGTTTCATTACTCTTAATTAAGCTAGATACACCAAATGCCAATAGACTGGTATGGATTAAACACCCCATCATTAACCCAACTACTACAGCCAAGCCTTGTGTTCTACCATACACCATACTCTGTACTAATACAAAAATATTATCTGGCCCTGGAGCAATGGCTAAAGTTGCCGTAGCTATACAGAATGCTAAAAGAATCTCGTAACTCAATTGCGTGCAATTAAAAGGCTAAATTTACAAAGACATTTAAGAGAATTCCTTACCATAAAAAATGAACTAATGAAAAATTACATACTAATACTATTGTTTTTAACCCTAGCATTACCCATTAAAGCACAATATACGCGCATGGAAAAGTCTAATGACAGTTTACTAAGACATATGGTTTTGTTTTCCTTTAAAAAAGAAACCAGTCCAAATAAAATTTCTGAAATAAGCAATGCCTTTAAAGCGCTACCACAAAAAATACACGTTATTAAAGATTTTGAATGGGGTTTAAATAATAGTCCGGAAGGGCTAAATAAAGGTTTTACGCATTGTTTTTTTGTCACCTTTGAAAGTGAAAAGGACCGTGAAATATATTTACCACACCCAGCGCATCAAGATTTTGTAAAACTTTTAGATAACCAGCTAGAAGATGTTTTAGTGGTAGATTATTGGACTAAAAACTAAAATTCCCTTGCAGCTAATGCCTTATTTATTTTATTAAGCAAGGCTGGACCTTCATAAATAAAACCAGTGTATAATTGTACTAAAGAAGCTCCTGCTTTTAATTTAGCCAAAGCATCTTCTGCAGAAAAGATACCGCCAACCGCAATTATAGGAAAGCTTCCATTACTATGGTAATGTAAGAATTCAATAACCTCTGTACTTCTGTTGGCAAGTGGCTTACCACTTAAGCCTCCTTTTTCTTCTACTAAGGTTAAGTGAGATTTTAGTCCCTTTCTAGAAATGGTAGTATTAGTTGCTATTACACCATCTATAGCACTTTCTTTTACAATATCTATAATATCAAACAATTGCGCATTGGTAAGGTCTGGCGCTATTTTTAAAAGTATCGGCTTTTCCTTTAGCTTCGCCTGTTTGGCTAGCTTAGCATTTTGCCTTTTTAACTTATTTAATATTTCCAATAAAGGCTTTTTATCTTGTAATTCTCGCAACCCTGGAGTATTAGGAGAACTTACATTTACTACAAAATAATCTACATGGCTAAAAAGAGCATCAAAACAAATAAGATAATCTTTTACAGCTTCTTCATTAGGAGTTACTTTGTTTTTACCAATATTGCCACCAACCAAGACTCTATGTTTCTTTTTTAAGCGTTCTACCGCATCATAAACCCCTTTGTTGTTAAAGCCCATGCGGTTGATTATAGCCTTATCCTCTACCAACCTAAACAATCTTTTTTTAGGATTACCTGCCTGGGGTTTCGGGGTCAATGTTCCTATTTCTACAAAGCCAAACCCAAAATCTGCAAACTCATTGTACAATTTAGCATCCTTATCAAAACCTGCTGCTAATCCAATAGGATTTTTAAATTTGAGACCAAAAACTTCACGTTCTAACCGCTTATCCTCAAAAACGAATATTTTTTTGTACAATCCAGTAAGTCCTAACCTGGAAAATAGCCTAATAAAAAAGAAAGAAATATGGTGTGCTGTTTCTGCATCAAACAGGAATAAAACAGGACGGAGGATAATTTTGTACATTAGGTCTAATTTCTTGCAAAAATAGGGGTTCTATTCCCTTATTTTCAAGGGCGCTGCTTTTTTTCGTTAAAAGACTTATCCACATAAATAGGTATACGTTGCACACCATTACATAATAGCACATAGGCATTGTACTGTTCAACGGTAAAAATCCCCAACAAACGCTTATCTACAAGCCTCATATTCGCTTCCATACTATCTAATAAGGATTTTTGCTTGTATGCCATGGTCCGCAAGTCTTCCAAAGTTTCTTTAGGATGATTTCGCAACAAGGATTTCAATTTATTCTGGTGTACTTCATTCCTATAATTCATTTCTGCGCCCCAATTTCTAAGTTTCGCTTGTTGCGTATCTGTTAACTTAAAAAAGTCGATAATTGCTTCATCGTCCTTACCCCCTATACCCAATAAACAAGTTTCTTGAGCACTTATATTGATGGTGAAAATGCCATTTAAAATTGCTGAAAAGAATATGATTTTATGATTGTAAGATAATTTCATTTTGAGTTAAAAAAAGATAGAAGCAGGAATATACCTTATTTTTGATAAAATGCATTTTTATGGAACATTTATTAGACCGATTTCTTTCTTATGTAAAAATTGATACACAGAGTAATCCCGAATCTCAAAATACGCCAAGTACAGATAAACAATGGGATTTGGCCAAGAAGCTCGTATTAGAATTACAACAAATTGGACTAGAAGAGGTTTCTATAGATGATAATGCCTACATCATGGCAACCTTGCCGAGCAACACTACCAAAGAGGTACCTACCATTGGTTTTATTTCTCATTTTGATACGAGTCCAGATTTTAGCGGTACCAATGTACATCCTAAAGTAATAGAAAATTACGACGGTGAAGATATCGTATTGAATAGCGCAAAGAATATAGTGCTTTCTCCTTCTTATTTTGAGGATTTACTACAATATAAAGGGCAAACTTTAATTACTACAGATGGAACCACCCTTCTGGGAGCAGATGATAAAGCAGGAATTGCAGAAATAATTACGGCTATGGAGTATTTAATTCATCATCCGGAAATTAAACACGGTAAAATTAGGATTGCCTTTACCCCAGACGAAGAAATTGGGCGCGGTGCTCACAAATTTGATGTTGAAAAATTTGGGGCCGAATGGGCATATACCATGGATGGTAGCCAAGTGGGTGAATTAGAATATGAAAATTTTAATGCGGCAGGAGTAAAAGTTACGTTTAGTGGCAAAAGTGTACATCCTGGCTATGCTAAGAATAAAATGGTTAATGCCATACAGTTAGCTAATGAATTTATAAGTCTATTACCAAAACATGAAACGCCAGAAAACACTGCTGGTAGAGAAGGTTTTTTTCATGTATACCATACTGAAGGAAGCATTGAAAACGCTAGTATAGCACTTATAATCCGCGACCACGACTCCGAACATTTTGAGGCTAGAAAAGAGCTATTATCTGCTATTGCAGAAAAAATCAATTTGAGATTTAAGGAACCTATGGTACACGTAAGCATTACTGATCAATACCGCAATATGCGAGAAAAAGTGGAACCTGTTTTCCATATTGTAGAGATTGCTAAGGAAGCTATGGAATCTTTAGGAATTACCCCAATAATAAAACCCATCAGAGGAGGTACGGATGGTAGTCAACTCAGTTTTATGGGGCTACCATGTCCTAATATTTTTGCTGGGGGACATAATTTTCATGGAAAATACGAGTATGTTCCTTTAGAAAGTATGCAGAAAGCTACAGAAGTTATTATTAGAATCTGTGAACTTACTTGCACGCAAATAGAAAAGGATGGAAAAAAGTAAAACGGCAGAAACCTATTACAATACTCCGCATCAATATCAAAAAGCATTATTAATATTACGGAAGTTAGCATTGCAAACTGAGGCTATTGAAACCTGTAAATGGGGTATGCCAGTATACACTTATGCTAAAAAAAATGTTTTTGGTATTTGTCGCTTTAAATCTCATTTCGGAATTTGGTTTTATAACGGCGTATTTATGGACGACCCGCTCAACATTTTGGAAAATGCCCAAGAAGGTAAAACCAAGGCCATGAGACATTGGAAATTTACTAGAGAAGACCAATTGAACTCTAAACAAATACTTCTTTACCTAAATAATGCTATTGCCAAACAAAAAGAAGGTAAGGTACACTTAGCCAGTAAAGAAAGTACAAAACCACACCAACTACCAACCGTATTAGTGGCATGTTTAGAAAGAAATAATTTAACTTCAAAATTCAATGCCTTTTCACCTTATAAGCAAAATGAATTTATAGTATATATTACCAGCGCCAAACAAGAAAAAACTAAAACTACTAGACTTGCCAAAATAATACCATTGATTGCTGCAGGTATTGGCTTAAATGATAAGTATAGAAAATAAAAAAGCACCCTAAGGGTGCTTTTTTAATCCATTAAAGTTTGGACTATTTTTTAGCAACAGCGCTAGGATTTAATTTTTTACTCGCCTCCATAGAAATAGCGGCTCTATCAAACTTTAATCTCCCTGCCATGGTTTCAATAATGCAAGAGTTATCATTGTCATTCAAATCAACAATTTTGCCGTATAGGCCACTCTTGGTCATAATTTTATCACCCTTTTTTAATTCTGCTGCAAATTTCTTCTCATCTTTCTGACGCTTCATTTGGGGTCTTATCATAAAAAAATAAGCGACCACAAAAATCAATAAAAGGGGAAGAAACTGTTGTACTGCTTCCATCTATAAATATTTATCCTTTTTTCATTGGAACTGAAATAGCAGCTCCATCTTTTGGCGTTACAAATGCCTTAATTCTTAACAACTCAGACCCTTTTGCGGTATTTGCTGTTACTGTAATTGTTTTGGTTACTTGGTTTTGCCCACTACCGTTAAATTTCACTAATAACTCTCCAGAATCCCCTGGTGCAATTGGCGTGTTCTTAGGATACTCTGGTACTGTACATCCACAGCTACTTTTCGCATCTGTAATAATTAACGGACCATCACCAGCATTAGTGAATTTAAAAATAGTTTGCTGCGGAGTACCGTTTTCTATCGTACCAAAATCGTGCTCTGTTTTGTCAAACTGCATCACAGGTACTTTCTTAGCCCCTTCATCCCTAACAGAAGCGGTTTCTACGTTCTCCCCAACAATCTTTGCGCTTGCTTTATCTTTACAAGCAACCGTACCTATTAACAAGGCACCCATAGCAACTACGTAAATTACTTTTTTCATGATTCGGTGTATTTTTATCTTCAAAAATAATCAATTCCTAATTAAAGTAAACCCCTGCCAATTTTCTGCATCTTGCCATTGGCCTTGTATTCCTTAACTACTTTATCTAAAATTCCGTTAATAAAGATGCTACTTTTAGGTGTGGAGTATTCTTTAGCAATTTCTAAATACTCATTAATGGTCACCTTTTCTGGAATAGAAGCAAAATGCACAAACTCACATATAGCCATTTTAAGTAAGATGTGGTCTATCTCTGCAATCCTATCTTTATCCCAATTTGGAGTTTTGGCAGAAATCTCTTTCTCCCACTCTGCATTATTCAACAAGGTTTTAGACAACAAGTTTTTTGCATAGACCATATCTTGTTCGTCTTTTAGCAACTTGGGCAAAAAGAAACTAAAAGTACTGTCTTCCTTTGCCTTTTTAAGACGCTTTACTATAAAGGTGTTTACAATAGGGATATCGTCTACCCAAGTAAGTTTATCGTCCTCAAAATACTCGTAAATTTTGTCGTTGGGCGCTACCACTTCTTTAAACAGCGCAATAACAATTTCTTTATCCTCTTCGTAACTATTTTCGGTAGATTGCATGTATTTCTGGTACAATTTACTCTCTACCATATCTTTATAAATAATCTTAATATATTCTTCATTAAGATACCAATTGTTCAGTTTTCTAGAATCTAAAGCCTCTTTTAAAGCCGTATTTTCTGCCAACTGTACCAATAATTTGTTATGGATAAATTTTTCTTTATTGGGAAAGTTATCCTGTTCATCTGCCAGATATTTTTTGGATGATGCGGATACATGTTTTTGAGCAAGTTGGTGCAATTCTAACAACAAACTCAACATTAACAAATACAAACTATAAACATTAGCGATACTCACGTTTAAAAATTTCTGCTGTTTTTCCAATGAGTCGTCTTCTGACTGGATTAACGCATAAATACACTGCATCACCTTAACTCTGATATGCCTTCTTGTTAGCATTTAAAAGAACTTTTCTTTGATTAGTATTTGATTAACGCCGCAAAAGTAGTACTATATTTCTTCCCCACCTATGACCTTATGTTATCTTATCAGTTTTATAACATTTGTTTTGCTGTTGATACGCTATCTTTGACCTTTTGTGATTATGAAATAATGGACCTGCCCGCTAGATGAAAGAGCTAAAGCACCTAAATAAATACTTTAAAAAATATTGGTTTAAATTACTCCTTGGCATTTTGATAACCATTATTGCTCGGGTTTTTTCCCTAGTTATGCCTTCTTACGTAAGCAAATCTATTAATGTAGTTAACCAACTTACAACAGATGCCATAGATAAGGCCACGGCTAAAGAATTACTCTTACAATACATTTTGGTAATAATAGGTACTGCCCTCTTATCGGCTTTATTTACCTTTTTAATGCGCCAAACCATCATTAATGTTTCTAGGTATATTGAGTACGATTTAAAGAATGAAGTATTTGACCACTATCAAATCTTAAATCTAAATTTTTACAAACGGAACAGAATTGGTGATTTAATGAATAGGATAAGTGAAGATGTTACACAGGTACGTATGTACGGAGGACCTGCCATAATGTACGGCATACAAACATTGACTCTGTTTGTTTGTTTAGTTCCACTAATGTTTATCAAGGCTCCAACTATTGCGTTTTACACTTTAATCCCATTACCTATACTATCCGTTTTAATTTATCAAATAAGTAAAATTATACACCAACGCAGTACTAAAGTGCAGGAGTACCTCTCTACCCTATCCACTTTTGCTCAGGAATCATTTTCTGGTGTTGCGGTAATTAAAGCGTATGGTTTAGAACCACAAATTAACGAGGATGTAGTTGGTTTAGCTACAGAAGGCAAGAATACCAGCATGGACTTAGCTAAGGTAAATGCTTGGTTTTTTCCATTAATGATTTTGTTAATTGGTATTAGTAATATTTTTGTTATTTACATTGGAGGTAAACAATACATTGTTGGTGAAATTAGCCTTGGTGTTATAGCTGAATTTATTTTATATGTAAATATGCTTACCTGGCCAGTAGCTGTCGTAGGATGGCTAACCTCCATAGTACAACGTGCAGAAGCGTCTCAAAAAAGAATCAATGAGTTTCTAAAGGTTACTCCAGAAATAAGCAACACGAGCGCTGCTAGAAGTACTATAAGTGGCAAGATAGAATTTAAAGCAGTTTCTTTTACCTATCCAGACACAGGTATTTTAGCCTTAGATAAGGTCTCTTTTACTATAAACCCTGGCGAAACCGTAGCCATTTTAGGAAAAACCGGCTCTGGTAAATCCACCATTCTAGACTTGGTAGCCCGCCTTTATGATGCTACGGAAGGTGAAATACGCATAGACAACATACCTATACAAGAGGTTAACTTGGACGATTTAAGGAACAATATTGGTGCGGTACCGCAAGATGCCTTTTTATTTTCTGACACCATTGCCAACAACATCCGGTTTGGCAAAGAAGATGCCACCCAAGCAGAAATAGAAAAAGTAGCTAAAGCAGCAGTGGTTCATAAAAATATTAAGGGTTTTACCAACCAATATAATACTATATTAGGGGAACGTGGTATAACCTTAAGTGGCGGGCAAAAACAACGTGTATCTATAGCAAGGGCCCTTATAAAAGACCCCAAAATCTTTTTGTTTGATGATTGCTTATCTGCAGTCGATACAGAAACGGAAGAAAAAATATTGTATAATCTTAAATCTGCTTCCGAAAACAAAACAACCTTAATCGTTAGCCATAGAATATCTTCTGCAAAAAGTGCTGACAAAATTTTAATTTTAGAAGACGGAAAAATCATTCAGGCGGGCAGCCATCAAGAATTGAACAACTTAGAAGGTTATTACAAGCAATTATATCTTGATCAATTAACAGAGAAAGATTAACATAAAAGTTGCTATATTATGATTTTTTTTACATTTTTGACAGAATATTGCACCTATTGAAATTAGACACTACACCAAATGAGCGAAAAAGGATTAATGGAACAGGAAGAAATTTATTCAAAAGTTTTACGGGCGGGGAGACGGACGTATTTCTTCGATGTTAGAAGTACCAAAGCTGGAGATTACTACTTAACAGTTACAGAAAGTAAAAAATTTACCAACGAAGACGGTTCTTTTCATTACAAAAAACACAAGATATACCTTTATAAAGAGGATTTCGATTCTTTTAGGGATATCATGTCAGAAATGATGGATTACATCATTGAACACAAAGGACAAGAAGTTATTTCAGAAAGACATCAAAAAGATTTTAAAAAAGAAGATTTTACTCTGGAGAACAACACAGCAGATAGTTTTACAGACGTAAACTTCGAAGACATTTAATATTGTCTTAAATATTTAACAAAACGACCTACCAAAATAGGTCGTTTTGTTATTTTTAAGGATGACTAATTCAAAACCATCCTTAATGAAAATCAGACTTTTTTACATCCTAGTCTTGCTTGGCTTTGGGCTATACGCACAACAACCAACGCTAGACTATTACTTACCAAAAAATATTACCTACAACCCAGCAATACCTACCCCAAAAGAGGTTATAGGTCACGAAGTAGGAGAATGGCATGTAACACATGATAAACTTTTGTTTTATATGCAAGCATTAGCAAAAGCAAGTAACCGTATTACCCTTGAAAATCGCGGAACCACTTTTGAAGGCAGACCTCTAGTTCTTTTAACAGTTACGGCACCAGATAACCATGCTAAGTTAGAAGAAATAAGAACTAACCATCTACAACTTACACAAAGCAATGGTAATACCCTTAATACAGCAGAAATGCCGGCTGTAGTTTACCAAGGATTTTCCATTCATGGAAATGAAGCTTCTGGATCCAATGCTGCTCTGGCATATGCTTATTATTTGGCAGCGGCTCAAGGCTCAGAAATAGAAGAAAAATTAGATAATTTGGTAATTCTATTAGACCCGAGCTTCAATCCAGATGGGCTGCAACGTTTTGCGTATTGGGCTAACATACATAAAAGTCAAAATTTGAACCCTGACCCCAATGAGCGAGAATACCATGAGGTGTGGCCAGGTGGCAGAACAAATCATTATTGGTTTGATATGAACCGTGATTGGTTACCTGTTCAATTACCAGAGAGTAGAGCTAGGATAGCTACATTCCATAAATGGATGCCTAATATTTTAACGGACCATCATGAAATGGGCACCAATTCTACCTTTTTCTTTCAACCTGGAGAACCTACAAGAGTACACCCATTAACTCCTAAAATAAATCAAGAACTCACCAAAGAAATTGGCACATACCATGTTAAAGCTCTAGATAAGATTGGCTCATTATATTATTCAGAAGAAAATTATGATGACTATTACTACGGCAAAGGTTCTACGTTCCCAGATGTAAATGGCAGTATTGGAATTTTATTTGAACAGGGTAGTTCTAGAGGTCATATTCAAGAGAGTGAGAACGGAATTTTAACTTTTCCTTTCACGGTTAGAAATCAGTTTACTACTGCCTTATCTACTATAGAAGCTGCCAATAGCATGCGCAGTAAGTTATTAGATTACCAACGTACTTTTTATAAGGACATGGCCACTAGCGCTAGTAAAGATAAAGTTAAAGGGTACATTTTTGGGGACGAGAAAGACCCTGCCAAGGCTTGGCACTTAGCAGAAATTTTAGAGCGCCAACAAATTAGGTTTCATGAACTGAAGAACGACACTAAGGTTGGAGGTAAAAACTATAAAAAAGGAAGCGCATACATCGTTCCAACAAATCAAAGAAATCCAAGGTTAATTAAGGCGATGTTTGAAAAGCGTACCACGTTTACAGACAGTTTATTTTATGATATTTCTGCTTGGACCTTTCCTCTCGCTTTTAATTTGGATTACCAAGAATTAAGCAGTATTACTACGGCAGGTAGCCCTATAGAAAAATTAGAACCTATTACAGGTAAAATAACAGGCTCCAGTAATTACGCTTATCTTATGCCTTGGAATCCGTATTACGCTCCAAAAGCTCTTAATACCATCTCGCAAGCAGGCTTAAGAGCTAAAGTTGCTAAATCTCCTTTTACTTTGGAAGGTAACCGCTACGATTATGGTACTATTATGATTCCCGTACAAAATCAAAAGTTAGAGAAAGATGAACTCTACACCTTTTTAAAAGAAGTAGCAGAAGATAATAGCTTAATCATTACTGCGGTAGGCACAGGGTCTACCCTAGGGATAGATTTAGGTAGTAACGAATTTGACCCGGTAAAAAAACAAAGCGTAGCTATGTTGGTTGGCAATGGTATTAGCCCCTATGATGCGGGAGAAATATGGCATTTGTTTGATACCCGTTATGATATGCACATCACTAAAATAGATACTGACTATCTAAACCGTGTAGATTTGAGCAAATACACGGATTTAATTATTCCAAGTGGTTGGGGCAGCAATATGCTAGACCAACAAGCGGCGACAAAAATTAAAGAATGGGTAAAAGATGGTGGCACCGTTATTGGTTTTAGAAATGTAGCCAGTTGGTTTAAGAATAATGATTTTCTTAATCTAACTATGTTAAAAGATACCACTTTAAAAGCAACGAACATCCCGTTTGATAAACGAAGAGATTTTAGAGGAGCACAAGTAACAGGTGGCGCTATTTTTGAAGCAAAGTTAGATTTGAGCCATCCCATTGCATATGGTTACAAGAACGATAAGATAAGTATGTTTAGAAATACTAACATTTATCTTAAAGCCGAAGAGAACAGCTATGAAAACCCTATTCAATACACCAGTAACCCATTGCAAAGTGGTTATATCTCTGAAGAAAATGAAGCTTTAATAAAGAACAGTGTACCTTTTAAAGCAAAACGTTTAGGGAGTGGTAAGGTTATCTTATTTACGGATAACACCAACTTTAGAGCTTTTTGGTACGGCACCAATAAATTAATGATGAATGCTATCTTTTTTGGCGATAGCATGTAAATAAGTAGAAATAAATATTTTATAAAACCCACCTAAATTGTTAGGTGGGTTTATTATTTCTTTTCTATGCACCCAGACTTAACCAGGAATAGGTTTAATCCAAAGTGCGTCAAAATAAAAATTAAAGCCGTTAAACCATCCCAAATCACTGTAAAAAGACTAAACATTAAGAGGTATAGCAAAGTGCTAAACAGTAAGGCATACATAAATCTAAAAGTATCAACAAACTCTGGCTCGGGAATCTTGGGTACTATAAATTTCCTCCAAGTAAGTAGTAACGGAAAATTAAACAACCACAATAAAAGTCTTCCCATACCAAAACCTGACTTTGCTGCTTCAATATTAAGACCATTTAAATCATCTACCCCAATATCTGCCACCATCTTATTTACTTCAGAAGGATTTAAAAAGTCGACTTTTCTCTTTCTTAAATAATCCAGAACAACACTATACTTATTTTCATCAGCTATATGTGTTGTCAAAGTCTTTAAGGCTGTACTTACTTTTTCTTTTAAGTCTGTAATACCATTCTCAGTAAAAAAACTGTGATGAGTAACGTTGATAGGAGCTCCATATTCAATAGCACAAGAATCTACAAAGTACGTTGGCATAACATAGTTTTGACCTACTGGAACAATATATAATGGCTTAACTAAATGATTGTGCAAAGCCTCGTCTACAATTCTGGTAAAACCTTTACTTAGTGGCCGTACTCTTTTTTTAAGATTATGATTTGCCTCTGGAAAAAGAAGAATAGATTGGTCTTGTTTAAGTAATTCTCCACAAAATGCAAACACCGCCTTGTTCTTTGCCAATTGAGACTTACCGTCTCTAATTCTATAGACCGGCATCATTTGTAAATACGTAAAAAACTTTTTTAAGTGCTTATTTTTAAAGACATCAGCACGTGTTAAATACCAAGGTTTTCTAGTGTTATGCGTTGCAATTAATAAAATATCCAATAACGCATTCTGGTGATTAGATAAAAATAAAACTGGGGCATCCGTAGGTATATTTTCTACCCCTTTTACTCTAATTCTTCTGTAATAACAGTGTAAACCAATTTTTATCCAATAAAATAATAGCTGATAGCCTAGTTGCTTCATTATACCAATGCTTCATTTTTGTTGGAGTATCTTCCCCAAATTCCTCCTATCAATAATCCAGATACAAGATGCCATATTCCCCAGAAAGCTGTGAGTAGTGCCATACCACCTAAACCATCAAAAAAAGTAAAAATCAACAGCAATCCTAACCCACTATTTTGTATGCCTGTTTCTATAGTAATGCTTTTAACATCAGCACTGTTTAGTCCCATTAATTTAGCTACAGAAAAGCCTGTAGATAATGCTACTGCATTGTGTAGTAAGACTAGCCAAAACACATAACTCACGTAGTCTAAAAATATAGCTTTGTTCTTGTATAAAGCCATAAAAATAAGAACTACAAAAAATAATAACGAAGCCCTCTTAAACCATTTTGCTATTTTTTTTGTTTGTTTTGGCAACTTATAGTTCAACCACATCCCTAAAGCAAGAGGAACAACCAACAAAACCAATCCTAATAATACCATATCTATATAATTAATAGATATACTTGTAAGTAATATAGCTGTAGGTTTATAATTACCTGCCCAGAAACTTAGATTTAAAGGAGTCATGAATACTGCCGCAAGCGTGGAAATTGCCGTCATGGTAATAGATAGCGCGGTGTTACCTTTTGCTAATTGCGTAATAAAATTAGAGACATTACCGCCAGGACAAGCGGCCACCATAAACATACCTAAAGCTACAGAAGGTAAAGGTGTTATGATATTAATCAAAATAAACGTAGCAAACGGCAATAGCACAAACTGACTAATAGCACCCGTTAGAATTACTTTTGGTTGACGGTAAATTTGCTTAAAATCTGAGAATTTTAATTCTAAAGCCACGCCAAACATGATAAAGGCTAAAATTACATTTAGCGTCCACAAAGAGCTTTTATCAAAATTGATGTGAACTTGGTCCAATATATTTTCCAAGTAGGGAACGATTTAATTAGTTTCACAAGATACTTTTTTCTTATTAAAATTAGATTTCATCAATACTCCTTGTTTTAGTGTTGCCATTTATTTGGGTAGTTTTGTAAAAAAAGAGAAATGGCACGTACTCCCAGCAATATGTTACCTCTTGGCACTAAAGCACCTGATTTTTCACTTTTAGACACTCTAAGTGGTTCTGTTTTAGAGCTTGACCAACTTAAAGGCGAAAAAGGCACTGTAGTTCTTTTTATTTGCAATCATTGTCCTTTTGTAATCCACGTAAATCCAATGTTAGTAACACTTGCTAACATTTACCAAGAAAAGGGAATCAATTTTATTGCCATATCTAGCAATGATGTAGAAAACTATCCACAAGATGCCCCAGAGCTGATGACCAAAGTGGCTAAAAAAGAAAACTATCCTTTTCCATATTTGTATGATGAAACCCAAGAAGTAGCCAAGGCTTACGATGCTGCCTGTACACCAGACCTATATTTATTTGATCAGGACTTGGCGCTAGTATATAGAGGTCAATTAGATGATTCTAGACCGCAAAATGGTATACCACTAACCGGCCAAGACCTTAAAGCAGCCATGGATGCATTATTGAGTGGAGTAGCTATTACAACAGTACAAAAGCCTAGTTTGGGCTGCAACATCAAATGGAAATGATTACCAGCCCTCTCTTTCTACCAAGTTTTTAATATGTGCGTAGTGATGATTTCCATGATGCGCGTACTTTCCTAAATTTTCCTTTAAGCTTACTACCACATTCCCTTCTGGATGGAGATAAGTTTTCTCAAAATCTTGTGTGGAAAATCCCTTTAACATGTAGACCAACTTTGCATGTACCGCCTTTAAATGCGCTAAGGATAATTCTATTGGAGCATCGTTCGCATCTTTTAGTTTGGACCATTCTTTTTCTTCATATGCTTTTATTAAAGGAGTGTTTTCTGTTAACGCCCATTTAAAACGTACATAGCTGTGATGATGACTATCAGAAATATGATGAATCAATTGCCTTACTGTCCATCCTTCTGGTCTGTATGGAGTTTCTAATTGAGCATTAGTTAATGAAGCAACTAAAGCCTCTAACTTAGTAGGGAGTGCCTCTAGCTCGGCTATCCATTGCGTAATCTCTTTATCTGTAATCGTGGCTGGTGGCTCAAATTTACCTATCGGAAATCTAAGCGATTCTAAAGTAGGAGTTTGCATGCCTAAAGATAAAATTTTAATAGACATTTAACCCCTATAAAACCCAGCTTACTACTTTAATCTAGTATTTTTATAGAGTAAATTAAATTTAAAACGATGGCAACACTTAGACTGGGTGATAAAGCACCCGATTTTACTGTAGATACAACGCAAGGGAGTTTAAACTTTTATGACTATTTAGGCGATAGTTGGGGAATTTTATTTTCACACCCTTCTGATTTTACACCTGTTTGCACTACGGAATTAGGAACCGCTGCCAAATTTAAGGATGAGTTTGATAAGCGTAACGTTAAGATGATGGCATTGAGCGTAGATGGGGTAGAATCTCACCACGAATGGATAAAAGATATTAATGAAACGCAGAACACAACAATTAACTATCCTATTATTGCAGATGAAGATAGAAAGGTGGCAGATTTATATGATATGATTCACCCAAACGAAGACAGTACATTAACCGTACGTTCTGTGTTTATTGTAGCTCCAGATAAAAGTATTAAGTTGATTCTGACTTATCCTGCCTCTACTGGTCGTAATTTTTACGAATTATTACGTGTTATTGATTCCCTACAACTTACCGCTTACCACAAGGTTGCTACTCCTGCAAACTGGAAAAATGGTGAAAAAGTAGTAGTGAGCCCAGCAATACCTACAGAAGAAGCTAAACAATTATTTGAAAAAGGGGTAGAAGAAGTAAAGCCTTACCTACGTTTTACTCCCGACCCTTTAGCGCCAACACAGGTATAAGGCTAAAACACATTATATTTTACAACTTAAACCCTCGCTAAACGAGGGTTTTCTTATGCGCATCAGTTAAAACTGAGTTTACATAATATTTTTTTTGATTTTTAGACGCAACCATCTGCCAATTCTATATCTAAGGGATGAACACCTAACAAAATAAACAACAAAACACCGTGACCACTTTCTTAACAATTTTATTCACTTTATTGGTAATTAATGTTGTGATGTTACTAGTAAGTGTAAATAGAACTAAAGACAGAAAAAGTCTATAGATTTAACAATTAAAGGGTAGGGTTTTACGTTGGTTATTTGTTACTAAAACAAAACACTTGACCATGAACACTTTCTTTAGCGTACTCATTGTATTGTTAGTAATTAACATTTGCCTTTTGTTTATTAGTGTAAACAGAGCAAAATAAAAAACCTCGCAGATTACTGCGAGGTTTTTTTTATCTAAAAGCAGAAAGCTACTTTTTATTTTACATCCATTAATTCTACATCAAAAATTAATGTAGCATCTGGTGGAATAACACCACCTGCGCCTCTACTACCATAGCCCAAATGAGAAGGTATAACAAATCTTGCTTTGTCACCTACTTTTAATAGAGCAATACCTTCATCCCATCCAGAAATTACTTGTCCAACTCCTAATTGAAAATCTATAGGTTGATTTCTTTTAAACGAAGAGTCAAAAACCTGTCCGTTAGGTAGACTTCCTTCATAATGTACAGATACAGTCTTACCTTTTTCTGCCTTAGTTCCATCTCCTTTCTGAATCATTTTATACCTAAGTCCAGATTCTGTTTTGTCAAAACCTGCTGCAAGTTTTTCCAATTCTGCTTCTGCTTTTTCCTTTTGCTCTGCTATTCTTTTTTCACGTGCACCTTCAAAAGTTCTAAAAGCTTCAATAGCATTCCATTTTTCAGCGGCATCACCCACTCTTACAATCTCTAAAGACTCAATTTTATCACCTTGTGCTATAGCATCTACAGTTTCTTGACCAGCTTCTACAAAACCAAAAACAGTATGTTTACCATCTAACCAAGGAGTTGGTACGTGGGTAATAAAAAACTGACTACCGTTAGTACCTGGACCTGCATTGGCCATAGATAGTACACCAGGGGCATCATGTTTTAGTTCTTCCCGTATCTCATCATCAAACTGGTATCCAGGACTACCTGTGCCAGTACCCTGTGGACAACCTCCTTGAATCATAAAATCTGGAATAACCCTATGAAAGCTAAGACCATCATAATAAGGTTTTCCTTGTGGCTTAGCACTATTCTCCATATTTCCTTCTGCTAAAGCCACGAAGTTCCCAACTGTACCTGGGGTTTTGTCGTGTGTAAGTTTTACTAGAATTTCTCCTTTGCTCGTATTGAACTTTGCGTAGATTCCGTCTTGCATTGTTACTTTTTATATTTAAAAGTGCAAAGGTAGTTGATTTTAAGGGTTTAACTTACTAACTAGCCCTTAATTTTAGCAGGTTTTACGGTGCCATAAGTATCAAAAAGATAGACTAAACTGGCCATGGTTGCTGCTCCCAATTCTAGCTCTCTTTTGTTCACATGCTCAAAAGTATCATTCTCTGCATGATGATGATCAAAATAACGCTGGCTATCTGGTCTTAAACCCGCTAAAACAATATTTTCGTCTTTCAATGGCCCTACATCTGCACCACTACCACCTCTAACAAACATGTGTATTAAATAAGGTTCAAAGAGTGATTCCCAACTCTTAACTTGATTAAAATTGGCATCAGAACAATCAAAAGAAAAGCCTCTTGGGGTAAAACCACCAGCATCACTCTCCAAAGCAAAAACATGATTTTCCTTTTTAGACTTTGCTACTTCTGCATATTTATTACCACCGCGCAAACCGTTTTCTTCGTTCATAAATAAAACCACTCTAATTGTACGTTTTGGCTTGTATCCGTTGGCTTTTATTAGGCGTAATACCTCCATGCTTTGTACGACACCCGCACCATCGTCATGGGAGCCATCACCCAAATCCCAAGAATCTAAATGTCCGCCAACTATCATTATTTCGTCAGGAAATTCACTTCCTTTAATCTCTCCAATTACATTATAACTCTCTGTGTCTGGAAAAACTTTACAGGTTTGGTGAAAATAAAATTTAATTGACGGATTAAGTTTTAAAGTGGCACTTAGCAACTCAGCCCCCTTTGTACTAATGGCCGCTGCGGGGATTCTATTTTCTGCGGGTGTATCTCCGTAGCTCATACTACCGGTATGTGGATAGTCATCTAAACGCAAGTTCATGGAACGCACCAAAACACCTACTGCGCCATACTTAGCGGCTTCCATAGCTCCTGCATACCGCTGGTCTACACAACCAGAATACGCTGTGAACGTACTAATCTGTGTAGGATCCATAGGACGATTGTAAAAAACGATTTTTCCTTCAATTTTTTCTTTTCCTAATTTTTCTAAATCCTCTATCCCTTGCACTTCTACCAGAGCTGCTTTTAGACCACCGTCTGGAGTAGCCACAGAGCCACCTAGAGCACAAATTGGCACATTGGTAGTTAATCCTGGTTGGGTCTCAAAATAAGCAAACTCCGCTGTACCCCTAACCCATTTAGGCACCATTACTGGTTGTAACCAAACTCTGTCTAGACCCAAAGAATCTAGTTGTTTTTTAGTGTATTCTACGGCATGCTGCGCCTGTACAGAACCAGATAGCCTACCTCCTATTTGGTTGGATAAATAATTAAGCCAATCATAAGCTTTACCATTGGTCAATGCTTGGTCATATATTGCTCTCAGCTGTTCTTGGTCCTTATTAATTTGAGCAGACAATAATCCAATAACACCAAGGAATAGTAGTAGTATCGCCTTTTTTTTCATTACGCTTCTTTTTCTAATTGTTGCTTGTAGGTTTCCAAGTTAGCTTTTATTTCAGCGTCCAATTCTGGTTCCTTAACATCTTTATACTTTTTTAACGTTTCTAATAAAATAGTAGCCACTATAAGTCGTGCTGCTTTTTTATTATCTGCTGGTACAATATACCAAGGCGCGTGGGGCTTAGAGGTTTTGTTGAGTGCTGTTTGGTAACATTCTTGGTAAGAATCCCATAGTTGGCGTTCTGCTATGTCTGCTGGAGAGAATTTCCAATTTTTTTCTTGTAAATGTAATCTACGCAATAGCCTTTGGCGCTGTTCTTCTTTAGATAGATGTAAAAAGAATTTAAAAATGAGCGTTCCATTTTCAGAAATATGCCGTTCAAAATCATTTATTTGCCTGTAACGCTTTTCCCAAAATGCATCGTTAACATCTTCTACAGTAGTAACATCTGGAAGGTTTTCTCCTAATATATACTCTGGATGTACCTTGGTCACCAATACATTCTCATAATGTGTTCTATTAAACACAGAAAATTTCCCCCGTTCCGGTAAAGCTATATAATGTCGCCACAAGTAGTCGTGTCTCTTCTCTAACTTAGTTGGGACTTTAAAACTGTGGACTACAACTCCCCTAGCGTTAAGTTCTTTAAAGACTTCGCGAATTAAACTATCCTTGCCTGCCGTATCCATACCCTGCAAACAAATTAGCACCCCGTATTTACCATGTGCATACAAGGTATTTTGAAAATCTGACAATTCTTGACTAACTGTTTTCAATTTTTTACGCAGCAATTTACCGTCTGCGTTAAAGTCGTCAATAGTGGGTATTTGATCTAGCTGTATATGACCGTCTACTTTATAGTCTGTAATATCAATGTCTTTCATAACCTGAAATATACATAATTTAAAGCTTAATACGAGTTCTATACAGCTAACATACGGCGAGTAATTTTCCCGTTTAAAGAATATAAAAGCGGTATACCGATGATATTTTTAAGCAATTGACTTTACGATTAACTTTAGCAGTCCAAATCTTTAAATAATGAAATCCTACAAGTGGCTATTTACCCCAATAGCTGGTCTTACAGGTGCATTGGGTCTTTTGCTCATGGTTTCTTTTACCAAGCTAAACCCGTGCGAATTTGCCTATAAGAATACCGGCTTTATCAAGGACCAAACACAATTGGCTCTTAATGCCCCTTCTTTGGATTTAGCAAAATACCATGCCTACAAAGCCTTAAAAGGTACTTACAACAGCCAACCTAATTTTGTAGAATGTGGTTGCTCCCCAGCAGAATCTACTTTTAAGCAAACCAAGGACAATTTGCGCCAAGCAACAAAAAGTGTTGTTTTAGAAGATGCTAAATTGTTTTTGGAATTGGCATTAAAAAACACCGAATTAACTTTAAACAACCTCAACAATTTTGAAATAGAACAATTTAGCACGTATGGTAATGAAGTATTGGTGATGAACACCACAGAGACCAATGAACCCGCTTTATTATTTTTGGATAACAAATCTAAAGTTGATCCGTATCAACAAATGGATAAAGTACTAGAGAAAACCTTAGCTAAATTTGAAAAATCTTTAAAAGAAGTAACAGAAGTAGTTAGCTGTACGGAGGCCAAGAACTTTATTAACGGCACCTTAGAACGAACTAAAAAAGAAATGGCAAATCCCAATTTAACAGAAGCAAAACGCTTTTATCATCAACAGGTAATACGTATTGCAACGAATACCCTTACAGAAATGGGAAATTGCCAAGACTAATTATTTACTTGCAAAAAGTTTTACATCTTCCTCACTCACCTCTTTACCACCAAGTATAATTAAACGTTCTACCACATTTCTTAATTCGCGTATATTACCAGTCCAATCATAACTTTGCAATAAGGCTACCGCTTTCTGAGAAAAGCTCTTAACCCCTGTACCTTGTTCAGAAGCAATCTTTTGAGAAAAATGAGAAATTAACAAGGGGATATCGTCTCTACGGTCATTTAGAGCAGGCACCTTTATTAAAATTACGGCCAATCTATGATACAAATCTTCACGAAAATTTCCTTCAGCGATTTCCTTTTTTAAATCCTTATTAGTTGCCGCCAACACCCTAACATCTACTTTTATATCCTTATCACTACCCACTCTAGAAATTTTATTTTCTTGTAAGGCTCGTAACACTTTTGCCTGCGCGGACATGCTCATGTCTCCTATTTCATCTAAAAAAATAGTGCCTTTGTTTGCTGCCTCAAACTTACCAGCCCTATCCTTTACAGCAGAGGTAAATGCTCCTTTAACATGACCAAAAAGTTCGCTCTCAATTAATTCTGAAGGAATTGCAGCACAATTAACCTCAATAAAAGGGGCAGAGGAACGTGGGCTTTTCTGGTGTAACCAATGTGCTACAAGTTCTTTACCTGTACCATTAGAACCTGTAATTAGTACTCTGGCATCTGTAGGTGCTACCTTTTCTATCATACCTTTGATAGTTTCAATAGCTTCACTATTACCTACCATTTCATAATTTTTACTGACCTTCTTTTTAAGAATTTTATTCTCAACCACCAATTCTTTACGGTCTAAAGCATTACGGACGGTAGTTAATAATCTATTTAAATCTGGTGGTTTAGAAATGTAATCAAATGCGCCTAGCCGCATAGTATTTACAGCGGTATCTAAATCTCCATGACCAGATATCATTATAAAAGGAATTTCTGGCTTTAATTTTTTAGCCGCTTCTAACACCTCTACCCCATCCATTTTAGGCATTTTAATATCGCACAGCACCAAATCAAAATCTTCCTTTTTTAGTACTTCTATGCCTTTTGCCCCATCTTCTGCTTCTGATAGCTGATAGGCTTCACTCTCTTCTGACAATATTTTAACCAAAACCCTTCTGATAGCGGCTTCGTCTTCTATGACCAATATTTTTGACATTTATTTCGGTTTAAAAGATTCCTATTTTGAATCCTCCCCTAAGGAAAAGATTTTGTTTACTATTCAATAAAAATACATCATTACGGCTGTTATCTCTTAAAATACTTTCTTGATATACAGAATGCCCAACATAGGCATAGAATGCCATATTTTTATTTAATTTATATTGATACCCTAAGGTTGCAATAGCTGCGGATAAAGAAATTTTAGAACCCACTTGGCCGTTATCTAAGGCTATATCATTTTGAATATTTATAAAGTAACCATCCAATAACAATGCCATTTCCCATACATGGTTTTTATTAGAATGATATTTAAAATTAGTTTTAGGTATACCCAATGTGTAGGACCAATTGGGATGGTATCTTTTATAATAACTTACCAAGGGTAATGGTATGGGTAAACCCGTAGTACTGTTATAAGACAAACCCAAAACTATTCTATAGGGTTGATTTGCTTTATTATTTTCTTTCCAAAAAGCAACCGTAGCATTAAAAAAAAAGTCTTCTGTAGAGGTACCTTCCGTAAGGTTACTCGCTAATCTAGGCGTTGCAATACTTACTAAACGCCAATTATCATTCCATTTAGTAATGTACCCTAAATTTAAATCTGTTATGTATAACTTGCTTAAATCTGCCGTACTAAAGGGTAAAACTTTGTCAAAATTAATCCCAAATTGATTGTATTCTCCACCTACCACAAAGTAGCTATCATTATTCACTTTTAAAGGAATATTCACCCCTACTTTTAAGCGTTCTGTTACAATTCCAGATTCTAAATTTTTAGGGATGTTTAAATATTCTATTTTAAGTACATCTGTACTTTGAGCAATTAGCGGCAGGCTCAAAAAAATACATACAACACAGCAAATAACCGCAATAATCTTCTTCTGCATACAATTTATTTTCCGCTATCTATTGCATTATTATGTTGGTATATATGTATATCTCTTTGTGGAAACGGAATAGCAATATTATTGTGTCTAAACTTAGCATCAATATCATACCTGATAGCACTCTTAGTGCGTGGATCTGCAAAACTATCATTAGTAAAATAATTTACAGAAAACACCAATGCAGAGTCTCCAAAATCATCAAATGTTACAAATGGTTTAGGGGTTTTGCGTACTTGCTTTTGTTGCAAAGCAACTTCTTCTAGTAGTTTAGTAACCAAATTTACATCACTACCATAGGCCACCCCAACAGTGACCTTTTCTCTAGTAAGCTTGTGGTTTTGTGTGTAGTTATAGACAATATCACTTATAAATTTATGATTAGGTATGATGATAATTTTATCATCTCTGGTAATTGCCCTGGTGGTTCTCAATTTAATATCAAAAACCTTACCTACCTTTCCATCTATCTCTACAATATCCCCTACGTTGAGCGATTTATCTACGATGATAAAAACCCCACCGATAATATCTTGAAAAAGCTCTTGCAGTGCTAATCCAAGCCCAACGAACAAGGCTGCAGAAGCGGTTAATACAACCGTTACATTAACACCGGCTGCACTTAACGTAAGTAAAATTACAACCAGATAAATAACGTATTTAATAAACTTGAAAACGCTAACAAATTTTAGCGTGTCTTCGTCCGTCATTTTACGGGTAAATAATTGTCTTATAAGACGAAGAATATAACTAGTTAAGACAAAGGCGAGAATCAATACCAACAACAATCCAATGGTTAGGTGTATTGTACCTTCACCAGCTGGTATATGAAAGCCGAAGTTTAAGAACTCTTTAATGGATCCCCAAACATCTTCTTCTATAAGTTCTTTTATTTGCTCTGCCTCTTGTTGCACTTTAATTATATTTTAACCACGTAAACATTTCTTTGTAAGTTGGTTTTTTACCGTACATTAAAATACCAACACGGTAAATCTTAGCTGCCAACCACACAATAGCCAAAAAAGTTAAGACCAACAACACAATGCTTAACACAAACTGCCATATGGGTACCCCAGCTTCTCCTAATCCGCTTGGCAAACGCATCATCATCACGATTGGTGAGGTTAAAGGAAACAAAGAAAACCCTACGGCTATTGGGCCATGTGGATTGCTGAACACAGAAAAGAAACCTACATAAATTGCCAACATTAAAGGTAAAATAATAGGAAAGATAAATTGTTGTGTATCTGTCTCATTATCTACAGCAGCCCCTATTGCTGCATAAATAGAACTATATATAAGATAACCTAAAACAAAATAGATTAAAAAAGACACAACAATTAATACCCAAGGTATTTTTAAAAATTCTGCTGCATACAGTAAGAACTCACTGTTTTTATCAGAGCTTATTTCTGCCATGGCACCCATGCCGCCCATAGGGCTAACCGTAGCTCCATTATTCAGTGCTGCCAAATCTATGTCTAAAAAAACCATAGCCAGTGTTAATAAAATAGCGGCAGAAATCACCCAAATAGCAAACTGCGTTATACCTGCCAAGGATGTCCCTATAATTTTACCTAACATCAACTGAAATGGCTTTACTGAAGAAATGATAACTTCTATAATCCTTGATGTCTTCTCTTCTATAACACTGCGCATTACGAAACCACCGTAGATAATAATAAACATCATAATAAGATAGCCAAAGCCTCCACCAATTATCGCCTTAATTTCGTTTATTCCTTTTAAGTTTTGTTGACCATCAAAGGTGGCTGCTTTTATCTCAAAATTCTTATCAATTTTAGTATACTGTTCTTTAGTCATACCTAAATCTTGTAAACGGTATTGACGTAAGCGTTGCTGAAAAGTACGCTCTAAACGTTCTAAAACACTACTATTAGGGTTGTCTTTAGTGTATAAGAAAGAATTACCCGCAATCATTTCTCTATCTGTACCCGCTGGAATATGTAATAAACCATAGTAGCCCATTTGTTGGGTAGAGTCTTTTGCTTCTTCTAGTGAAAGCCCCTTAAAGGTTACAAATGAAATAGACTCAGAAGGTGTAAACAAATTCTCAAAATAACCACTTTCATTCTGTATTGCAACAACGCGTTTTTCACTATCATTAACCTTAGTTAAATATGCAATGAGCACCACCATACCAACCATTAATATGGGGCTTAAAAAGGTCATGATAACAAAAGATTTGTTCCTAACCTTTGCTAAATATTCTCTTTTAATAATCAGTCTTAGTTTACTCATGCCCTTTTGATTTAATTGCTTGAATAAAAATGTCATTTGCAGACGGAATTGTTTCTTCAAAATGATACAAATTACCAACACCATTTAAATTACGTAGTAATGTGGTAGTATCTGAATCTTCTAGCTTTACAGAAAAGGAAAGTTGTTGATCAGACGAATCATAGAAACTATCTGAAAGTCTGTAATCTACCTGTAATTTTTGTAAAACCTCTTGGGCATCTGCACTAATCTGCAAACCAATTTTATAAACATTATTTTTAAACTCCCGTTTTATATCTTTTAACTTGCCGTCAAGTATTTTTTCTGACTTATGAATCAAGGCGATATACTCGCACAACTCTTCTACAGATTCCATTCTGTGCGTAGAAAAAATGATGGATGTCCCCTGATTTGTAAGCTCTAGTATCTCATCTTTGATTTTATTTGCATTGATGGGGTCAAAACCGCTAAAAGGTTCATCAAAAATTAAGAGTTTTGGCTCATGTAGCACCGTGACAATAAACTGAATCTTTTGAGCCATTCCTTTAGAAAGTTCTTGAATCTTTTTATTCCACCAGTCGCCTATTTCTAACCGCTCAAACCAATAAAGAAGTCTTTTTTTTGCCTCCGCTTTGCTCAAACCTTTTAATTGCGCTAAGTACAAAGCCTGTTCACCTACTTTCATACTTTTATACAATCCACGCTCTTCTGGCAAATAACCTATAGTGGCAATGTGTTTTGGCGCTAGTGGCTCACCATCAAATAACACCTGACCTTGGTCTGGATACGTTATTTGATTAATAATACGTATTAAAGTGGTTTTACCTGCACCATTTGGCCCCAAAAGACCGTAAATACTATTCTTTGGAATATTTATGGAAACGTTGCTTAAAGCGGTATGTTCCCCAAATTTTTTGGAGATATTCTCAGCAACAAGAATTGAACTCATGTAAACAATTTTATCAAAGATAAACTAAAGCCGAATTTATCTTAAAAAGAGACAACAATAAATTACAAAACCCCTAAAAAACAAAACCCACCCTTAAACAAATAAGGATGGGAAAAAAATTGCTATGAAAAAGAAAATTAGATACCACCGTAGCGGTATCAATTTCAAATATACGTTTTTTACTTAAACAAAAGACAGTTTTGCCTAAGAGAACATATCTTTTACTTTCTCAAAGAAAGATTTATCAGATTTCTCTGGGCTTGGCTTAAAATTATCGTCTTCTTGCATACGCTCAAAAAACTCTCTTTGCTCCTTTGTTAGTTCCTTAGGAGTCCAAACATTTACATGCACTAACAGATCTCCACTACCGTAGCCATTTAAACTCTGTACGCCTTTACCTCTTAAACGTAAAATTTTACCAGATTGAATGCCAGGTTCTAATTTAATTCTAACCTTACCGCCAACAGTATCTATCTCTTTAGAACTACCTAATACAGCCTCAGAAAAACTGATATACAAGTCATAATGCAAATTATCACCCTCTCTTTTAAGTGTATCGTGCTCTTCTGTCTCTATGGCAACTAGTAAGTCTCCCGGAATACCATTATTACCAGGGGCTCCATTACCTTTACCAGATACTTTTAGCTGCATCCCCTCTTCTACACCAGCAGGAATTTTAATTGAAACGGTTTCTTCTACTGTTTTTAAACCCTGCGCATCTGTTCCACTAGGTCTATTATCTATAGTTTGGCCAGCCCCACCACAAGTATTGCAGGTAGTAGCGGTCTGCATTCTTCCTAAAATAGTATTGGTAACTCTAGTAACTTGCCCTGTACCGTTACAAGTAGAACACGTTTTATACGTAACTCCTTCTGCAGGCACCTTGCGTTTTACTTTTACTTTTTTCTCAACACCATTAGCTATCTCTTCTAACGTAAGTTTAACCCGGATTCTGAGATTGCTACCTTTAACACGTCTTTGCCCGCCACCAAAGCCGCCAAAGCCACCAAATCCGCCAAAGCCTCCGCCTCCAAAGATGTCTCCAAACTGGCTAAATATGTCATCCATATTCATACCACCGCCACCGAAACCACCACCATCAAATGCTGCATGGCCATATTGGTCGTACTTTGCACGTTTATCTGCGTCTCCTAAGATTTCATAAGCTTCGGCTGCCTTCTTAAACATTTCCTCTGCCTTTTCATCTCCTGGATTTTTATCTGGATGGTATTCTATGGCCTTTTTTCTATAGGCTTTCTTAATCTCTGACGCGGTAGCGCCTTTAGAAACGCCTAATATGTCATAGTAATCCTCTTTCATAATCTCTTTTTAGTTACCTACAACTACTTTTGGGTGGCGAATGATACGGTCTCCTAGTTTATAGCCTTTTTCAATTACATCTATAATCTTACCCTTCATGCTATCATCTGGTGCTGGTATTTGGGTTACCGCCTCGTGTAGCTCTGCATCAAAAGTTTCGCCGGCTTCTACAGCAACTTCTTCTAAACCTTTATTTTTTAGCGTCTCCCTGAATTTAGTACTAATGAGCTCTACCCCTTTTAATAGCTCTTTTTCTTCTGTTTTAGCAATCTCTTTAAGCGCACGGTCAAAATCGTCCATAACGGGCAACATAGAAGTCATAATCTCTTGCCCCGCAGTCTTAAACAGCTCCATACGCTCTTTAGATGTTCGCTTTTTAAAATTTTCAAACTCTGCAAACAGACGAAGAAACTTATCTTTTTCCTTGCCTAATTCTTCTTGCAATTGCTCTTCTTTAGACATTGTCTCTTCTTCCTCTACAGCATCTTCTTGTATATCGTTAGCTTGTTCCAGCTCAGTTGCGTCAACAGATTGCTTTGCATCTTGCACCTCATCCATTTCTTGAACCTTACTTTTCTTGCTCATATTGCTATTTATTTAATTCTGATTTTCAGGTGGCAAAAGTACTGCCATTTCGCAAATAAATGTCAAAATGTCATCGCAATAAAAAAAAATCCGCCAATTGGCGGATTTTCAATAGTCTTAGTGCTTCTTTTTAAGAGTAAGTCTCTTCGTACTTTTCTGTTAATTTAGGTTCTGGTTTTGGAGCATCGTAGATATTCCTTAACGCTGCACAAATGTTGGCATAGTTAAATAAAAAACCTTCTTCTTCTATCCTTCTACTACTTACACGCTGACTAGCAAAAAGAATGTAGCTCATTTCTCCCAAGACTACTCTCATTACCAATTTTGGTATGTTGGGCAGCCACAACGGTTTTTGCAATACATTCGCTAACTCCTTTGTCATTTTTGAGTTGGTAACTGGATTAGGCGCAACGCCATTGAATACACCTTTAAGTTGATGTTTTAAAATAAAAACGAAAAGTTCTGCTAAATCCTGAATATGTATCCAGCTTTGCCATTGCTCTCCAGAACCAAATGCAGCTCCAACATAGTTCTGAACTGGCTTTTCTATTTGCGGTAGTGCACCTCCATCTTTGGAAAGCACTAGCCCAATCCGAACCATGGATACATTAATGTCAAATTTTTGAAAAGTCTTAATCTCTTCTTCCCAAAGTTTTACAACTTCACCTAAAAAACTATCATCTACAGTAGTCTCATCAACATCGTAAAGATTAGTTAATGAATCTGTATAGATACCTATAGCAGAAGCGGAGACAAATCCAATTAAATTATCATCACCTACTAGCTCAATACCTTTTTTTAAGGTTTTTAAACTATTGATTCTACTATCTATAATTTCTTTTTTATAACTAGATTTCCACCTTTTAGAAATGGAAGCCCCTGCCAGATTTATAATATCTGTAACCCCGTCAAGTGCGGCCATATCCATTTCTAGGTTTGCTGGATTCCAATAAAATCCTTTATACCCGTTTTCTGTCTCTATTTTATTTTTACTAGTTGTGAGATAGTGTATTGGAACACTCTTTTTCTTAAGTTCTTTTACAATAGCCTGCCCCACCAATCCAGTAGCTCCCGTTATCAAAACTTTCATGCTATTTTTTTTACGAATTTACTGTTTAAATAGCCCCAAATTAGGAAGTTATATTCTATTTAACAGTGTTGTTCAACTTTTAACCAAATTTGGGAAAAACTAAAAACCAATTTTAACAATGGGTTAAGCTATTGCTATTTTTGTAGCTCTTAACATTTCTCTTTTACCTGGTGGGCCAGGCAAACGTTCTACCGTAAAACCTACCGCTTGCATTGCCCTACGAACACTTCCTTTTGCTGCATAAGTAACCAAAATACCACCAGTTTTAAGCGCAGTAAACATCTTTTTAAAAATTGCCTCTGTCCAAAGTTCTGGTTGTACTCTTGCTCCAAAAGCATCAAAATAAATGAGATGGTACTCTGCTACTGCTTCTATATCTTGAAATTTACGCTGTAGCTTATGCAATGAAAAATTTTCTGCAATAGTTACTGGCTGCCCCCATGCAGCATTATGCATTACTGTAAAGATTTTTTTATGATTTTGCGCCGCTAAAGCTTCAGCATAATTTAAATATTGTAACTCTTCTGTATTTACAGGATAAGCCTCTACGCCTACATACTGTATTGGTCTAGGATTGCTTAAATTTTCTAAATACGTAATAAAGGCATTAAGACCCGTACCAAAACCAATTTCTAGTATGGAAAGTGGAGCATTCTTTACATGTTCAAATCCATGTTTAATAAAAACGTGCTTAGCTTCTTGTATTGCACCGTGTTTGGAATGATACTGCTCATTCCACTCCTCTATTTGAATGGTAGTAGAACCATCCCCGGTTGTAATGATTTTACGCTTCACCTTTATTCTGCAATTAAGACCCCTGAAGCTTCAAAACGCAATGTTCTTTTTGGTTCCGTTATTTTAGACAATTCTTCTGGAGTTGCTCCTTTATCTTCTGCATAATGCTTTTGCTCATCCACTGGCATTTCTTCTACAAAAGCCAAACCATCTAAAAACACTTGTTTGCCTGCTACATCTTTAGGAACAAAAAAACCATAGTCCTTAAACTTTACAAAAACTTCTTGCCCATCTGTAAGAGCTACCTGCATCCAACACCCCTTTGCTTGGCATACTTCTTTTATGGTACCGGAAACCTGAGTAGCAACTGTATCTTTAACTTTTATAGCCGCATATGTAGTTGTAATTTCCTCACTTTGTTTTGATTCTGGCTCAAATTGAGCACCAAAATACTCACCCTCAGGTGATTTTTGCGCACAACTATTTAAAGTGAAAATCATTAAAAATACAGCAGCAAAGATGTTAAAAACCCTCATATTCTTTAAATTTTGAAATATACATCACACTAGAATCGTAAATCATAAGTGTAATGAGGTAAAACTAAGGATAAATACCTAATTTTAGCTTATTAAAGTTAACAGATATGGAGGTAATGGATAACAACATTGCAATAGAAAAATGCAAAACATCTAAGATTAACGATGTAGATTTTGACAACCTTTCCTTTGGAAGTGTTTACACAGACCATATGGTGGTCTGCGACTACAAAGACGGTAAATGGTTGGCTCCAAAAATTGTTCCATATGGTCCTATCTCGTTAAATCCTTCTGCAAAGATTTTTCATTATGGCCAATCTATATTTGAAGGAATGAAAGCCTACAAAGATGAGGATGGTAAAATCTGGCTGTTTAGACCTACAGATAACCATGCTCGTTTAAATAAGAGTGCGGAACGTATGGCAATACCAGAAATTCCGCAATCCTATTTTATGCAAGGTTTAGAAGCCTTATTAAAAGTAGATAGTGATTGGATACCGCAAAATCCTGGAAGCAGCTTGTACATTAGGCCTTTTATGTTTGCTTCTGGAGAAGGTTTCCACGCTTCTCCAGCAAATGAATACAAATTTATTATTGCTTGCGCTCCTTCTGGTTCTTATTTCTCTGGCAAGGTCAAGGTGTTAATAGAACAAACGTATTCTAGAGCTGCTAATGGCGGTGTAGGTTATGCTAAAGCTGGTGGCAATTACGCAGGACAGTTTTATCCAACTAAACTCGCCGCAGAAAAAGGATATCAGCAGATTATTTGGACGGATGATAACAATCATGAGTTTATAGAAGAGGCAGGAGCGATGAATATATTTATCCGCATTAACGACACTTTAATTACTGCTCCAACGAATGATAGAATCTTAGACGGTATTACCAGAAAGAGCATTCTTAAAATTGCTGAAGACGAAGGTATAACTACTGAGGTAAGAAAAGTGAGTGTTGCAGAAGTTGTTGCCGCTGCTAAAGACGGGAGTCTAAAAGAAATGTTTGGCGCAGGAACTGCAGCTGTAATCTCACCATTAGCAGGTTTTGGCTATGACGGCACCGATTACGATTTGCCCGAATTAGAACATCCGTTTGCGGCTCGTTTAAAAAAGCGAATTACCGATATACAATACAACCGTGCCGAAGACAAGTTTAATTGGCGATACGAAGTAAAATAAAAAAAAGGCACCAAATAGGTGCCTTTTTTTATCTCTTTAAAACTTCTTCCAAGTTAGGTTTAAAGTAATTTGGTCCCTTAAGCACTTTTCCATCCTCTCTATAAATAGGCTTTCCATCTACACCCAACTTACTCATATTACTACGTTGTATTTCATTAAACACTTCTTCTATTTTATACTGCATACCATGTTCCAGAATAGTGCCACATAAAATATAAAGCATATCCCCAAGCGCATCTGCCACCTCTACTACATCATTATTCATTGCAGCTTCTAAGTACTCTTTGTTTTCTTCATCCATTAAGTTAAATCGTAATAAATTTTTTGCTTCGCCTAAATTAGCTGTAGGCTCATGCTTTATACCTAAACCAAAAGATTCATGAAATAACTGAACAGCCTTTAATTTACTTTCCATACCTATCTATTTAGTGTAATTTTGTCAAAATATAATAAAACTATGTTCAGTTCTGGCCAGATTACTTTTGCTATTCTATTTATCATTGCATTTGTAAGCATCCTTATATATATGTATGCAAAAGATAAAAAGCTACACAAAAAAAATTATAAAGGCGTAAAATGGGTTCTAATTACCTTTATTGGTTTCATAATATTTTTATTTCTAGTTAAATATTTCCTCAAAAATTAACAAGAAATTTAGATACACCACAAAAATGAGGAAATACACAACATTATTAGGGATATAGTCGTTAAATATAGGAAAAGACGTACTTTTGTAATCGTAAACCCTACACCAAATGGTTACTTTTTTTAGCATTTTATTTGTACTCCTTGGCATTAATGCATTTCTTTTGATTTTTAGCGTTAACGGTGCTATGGACAACATCAAAAAACCTTTTCAGAAAATTAAGGACAGTACCGTACTTAAACTATCTACCAATGAATTTTCTGAAAACAAATACAAAAAGGCCGTATAGTTTCTATTACCTTTAGGGTATGAAACAGGTTCTTTTGGTATTTTTAGGAGGCGGCATCGGAAGCTCGCTCAGATATATAGTCTCCAAAAACCTTAATCCGCTTTTTCAAAATTTCTTTTTAGGCACATTTGCAGCCAATATTATTGGATGCTTATTAATTGGTCTACTTTTAGGCTTTGCTTCAAAAGGCAAATTACTATCAGAAAATCACACCTTATTATTAGCAACAGGGTTTTGTGGTGGTTTTACCACCTTTTCTACATTTGCATTTGAAAAGTATGGCCTCTTAAAAAGCGGCGAACTTCTTTATTTCACCTTATATCTAGCCATGAGTATTATTATTGGCATAGGGGCTGTTGCATTAGGACTGTACCTTAGCAGACAATTGTAATAGCCAAATATTACATTCTACACATCATTTTACTTACATTGTTACATTATTCTCAACATAATAAAGGACTTGTTATATTATTTTAGCTAATATCCACATAAAGGAGCACTCAATATTATCCTGATTTTAATAAAATGTTATCAATTTTAATAAACCCCTAAAATTTTAGGGGGTATAAATTATAATATGATAAAAATTACCAATAAGACCCATTTTAATTACCCGTTAGGTTTCCTTTAACATATATTTGACCCGTTAACTAACAAAATCAATTATGAAAAAAGTCGAGGCAATTATTCGAAAATCAAAATTTGATGAGGTGAAAAAAGCACTTCATGAAATTGAGGTAAACTTTTTCAGTTACTGGGACGTAACGGGAGTTGGTAATGAAAAACAAGGTCACGTATACCGCGGTATCACGTATAGTACTACGGATATCCAAAGAAGGTATTTAGTGATTGTGGTTTCTGATGATTTCTTAGAAAGAACCATTCAAACTTTAATCAAGACCGCCAGCACTGGTAACGTAGGTGATGGTAAAATCTTTGTTTCTGAGATATCCGAAGCTTATAGGATAAGAACAGGAGAAAGCGGTCACGCAGGAATCAACTAAACCAATACTAACTAACAAACAATTTAATTATGTCTCAATTAGAACAAGAAACACTAGACAAGGCAATAGAAGCCATTAATGGTGATATGGGCGCCTTGTGGATTACTATAGCGGCAATCTTGGTATTCTTTATGCAAGCTGGATTTACGCTAGTTGAAGTTGGTTTTACCAGAAGTAAAAACTCTGGTAACATCATTATGAAAAACCTAATGGACCTTGCAGTAGGCTCCATCATGTTCTGGGCTGTAGGTTATGGCATTATGTACGGCAGTGACACCGTTTTAGGTGGATTTTTCCGTACAAGCCCTTCTGATCAGGGTTACTTTTTCTTTAGCGCTGACGATTGGTACAACCTATTTTTCCAGACCGTTTTCTGTGCAACAGCTGCCACCATTGTATCTGGTGCCGTAGCCGGTAGAACAAAATTCTCTACCTACTTAATTTTATCTGCAGTATTAACTACAATCATCTACCCAATTTCTGGTAGCTGGTACTGGCCATTTGATGACGACGCTTGGTTAAATGTTGCTGGTTTTGTTGATTTTGCTGGTTCTTCTGTTGTACACGCCGTTGGTGGTGGTGCCGCATTAGTAGCTGCTATTATGGTAGGACCAAGAATTGGAAAATACGTAGATGGTAAACCACAAGTTATTCCAGGACATAATATGATGTTTGGAGCACTAGGTGTACTTATCCTATGGTTAGGATGGTTTGGATTTAACGGTGGTTCCCAATTAGCTTGGGGCGGTAGTGATACGGTTGCAGCTGGTAGTGTAATCATTAATACCAATATTGCAGCAGCAGCAGGTGCAATTGCAGCCTTATTTTTTACATGGATGCGTTACAAAAAAGCAGACCTTTCCATGACCTTAAATGGTGCATTAGCAGGCTTAGTAGGTATCACTGCTGGTTGTGGCGCTGTTAACGCTTTTGGCTCATTAATTATAGGTTTAATTTGTGGCGTAGTAGTAGTTCTTTCAATAGAAACTTTAGATAAGAAATTTAAGATTGATGACCCTGTAGGTGCTATATCCGTACACGGTGTTTGTGGTTTCTTAGGTACTGTTTTAGTAGGTGTTTTTGCCTTAGATGGTGGATTAATCTACGACGGAGGATTTAAATTACTTTGGGTACAAACCTACGGCTCCCTTGCTTACATTTTATGGGCAGCATTAACCACATTTATTTTACTTATTATCCTTAAAAAGACCATAGGATTAAGAGTTTCTGAAAAAGAAGAAATTGAAGGTCTAGACATCCATGAGCACGGAATGGAGTCTTACCCAGAACATATTTCCAACCAAGACTAATACCAAAGAGAAACGGAGCGTTTGGCAGAACGCTCCGTTGATTAAACCAATTTTCAAAAGTAACATTCGATTAAAAACTTAAAAATGACTCAAAAAGAGTCACACAAAAACATCACATTTATGAAAACGATTATTTCTACAAAATACATAAAAAATACAGTATTAGCAGCTGCTGCTTTATTTGCAGTTAGTGCAACAGCACAGGAAGAAGAAGAATCTAGCCCATTAAGCCTAAGCGGTAGTGTAGATACTTATTATAGAACTGCACTTACTACTTCTGATGCAGACGGAACTGTTGACCCTGGCACATCTTTTGCCAACGAAACTGGTTTTGCTTTGGGTATGGCAAACCTAATTGCTTCTTATGAAAAAGGTAGCGTTGGTGCAGTTGCAGATGTAGTATTTGGTCCTAGAGGCGATGATGCTACAGGAGGTTACAACCTAAACCAATTATATGCCTATTGGAATGTAAGTGAAGGAACAACTTTGACCATGGGTAGATTCAATACCTTTTTGGGTTATGAAGTAATTGCTCCTGCAGCTAACTTTAACTACAGTACATCTTACCTATTCTCTAATGGACCTTTTTCTCACGTAGGTTTAAAGGCGGATTTTGGATTATCTGATGATATGAGCTTAATGCTTGCTGTAATGAATGTAACCGATGTAAACAACAACCTTACTGGAGCATACTCTTTAGGAGCGCAATTAGGTTTCTATGACCAATTCATCAACTTATATTATGATGGCGGTGAAGCATTAGGTTTTGAGATTGATTATACTGGTGGTTTTGATTTATCTGATGATTTCTTCTTAGGAATCAATGCTGCGTTAGCAACAAATGATGGTTCTGGTTTCTACGGTGCTGCATTGTATCCACAATACTCTACTTCTGAAAACTTTGCATTAGGTTTAAGAGGAGAATACTTTGCATTTACTCAAGACGAGGGTGACGATGCTCCTGTATTAGCTTTAACTTTAACTGGAAGCTACAGTGTTGATAATTTAATCATTAAGCCAGAAATTAGATTGGACAGCTGGGGTAACGACATTGAGCCTTACACAGACAACGACTTAGCTGCCACAAATAGCTTAGCTACATTTGCTATTGCCGCAATCTACTCTTTTGATTAATGATTAGTTGTGTTTAGTTAACTAACCAACTCACAATAACGTTCAGTGAAATGATGCTAAAAGTCCGGTTAACCGGGCTTTTAGTGTTTTATAAAATCTTTTACTCCTGCCAGAACCTTGGTTTTCATATAATTTTGCCTTGGCACCAAGGGGCAGGAGTATTTTTTATTGTAAACACAATAGGGGTTGTACGCTCTGTTAAAATCAATTACAATAGAATCCCCTTCTGGCTCTTTTAAATCTATATAACGACCGCCAGCATACGTTTCTTCTCCATTGGTATTATCTAAAAAAGGTAAAAACAAATAATCCTCATACCCTTCTTCATCTAACAATTCTAAACTCTGGTATATCTCTAACTGATGCTCAATACCATTTAAAACAAAATGTGCAATAGCATATAACTTTTCATGAGATTTACGACTAGTTGTAGTTGGCAATAAGAAAGGTTCTGCATCTGGAGTGCGTTGTAATTTAGCAGTCACGATGTAATTGGTATCTGGCATAAAAAAATCTAAACCCTCAAAATCTTTTCTAAACCTATCCGGCAAAGGAGAACTTTCTGGGTCTTTAAACTCAGAATTGAGTTTATTTTGAAAATATAGAATTTTTCTAACAGCATCACTATTAATTGAAGCTTGCTCCTCATCAGTTTGTTTGTGATATTTTTTTTGTTGCCCACAAGCTATAATAAAGAAAAGAGTGGATAGTAAAACGTACTTCATTACACAAAAATACAATCTATAGCTTTGCCATCTAAAACCTTAACTTTTAAAGGCACAGAATTAATACCTACTTTCTCCCAGGTATTTTTCTAGTAAGGCATTAAATTCTGGCATAATTTTTAACAGTGCAGTATGTTCCACATTATAAATTGCTTGTTTGTCTTTGTACCCTATTTTCAACAATTCTTCTAAATAATAAATAGCGGTACCATAATCTTCGTTCTTAGCGCTTATAGATACTACATTTAGATAATTTTGTGCATTCTCCGGCTCAATAATCGTTTTAATCATATAGGTAATGACCAAGGCTTCTTCATCAGGAGAATCAGATAATGTTAGCACATCTATTTGGTAATCTGCCAAAGCATTTACATACCCTTTTAATCTTAGCGCCATTTGCCGCTCTAATTTATCTTGCCCTTGTATTTGCTTATCTAACTCGTTCATTTTAAACAACCACCACCCTAGATTATTATAATTATAAGTTAGAACGTCTTCTTCTAAATAGTAAGCAAAATCCTCTCTTTTTAAATTCTCATTAAAACGTAATGATTCAAATTGACGTTTTTGAGACCTGTAGGTACTTATCTTTCTTAAATCGCGTTGCAAACGTTTTAGCGAATCTACATTCATAAAAGGTCTATATAGCGACTGCATTTCTTGTAGAATCCTATCTGCCATTAAATAATTCTGTTGAGACATTTCTGACCTAAAAGCCATCTCATCTTTTTTGTAATAAGCAATAGCCTTTGCGGTATCTCTTGCTTTATAACCTTTAGCCATAGCCAACAACTCAAAATAAGATAGCGCACGTGCTACATCATCCATTTTTAATTCGCCATCTGCTCCATCGTAAAAAATAAAATTATTCGGTATTCTGTAGCCATTTAGTAATTTTTCCTCCTCTACTATAGTTGCATAATTATAATTCTCTCTAGAAGTAAGCCCAACGTAATGATAATTATTCTTACTACTTAATACTTCTACATTTGCCAATGATGTGTGTATCCCTAAAACTCCTTTAAAATCTTTAATCAAAACTGGCACTAGAGATGCAAAACGACCACCCTCTCCAAAACCAGCAACATATATGGCAGAACGATTAATAGGTAAAGTATTAACAACAGTCTCTAAGGCATTTTTAACCTCTAAAATATTATCCGCAATAGCCGCTTTTGAACTTAAGCTATTGGGCGCAACCAAAATATAACCTTTACTTTCTGCTATTGGAGCCAGTTGCCTTAACTGCTGACTTGCATTCTTTTTTAAATCGGTCACCATTAACAAAGGCCATGTAGTTTTTGCCTCAAAATCGTTAGGCAGATATAAGGAAAAATCTTCTGCAATAGAATCATTTACCACAATGGAATCCATCACTTTACCTTTAACAAGTTTTATGTCTTGAGCCATTATCATCTGTGAGATGACAACTGCAATAACCAAAGCCGCGTATTTTTTCACCATATTTTTACAACCACAAAAACCTAGCCAGAACATAGACTTAGTTTATTTTTTTATTCTTGTTAGTAATTGATTGGATACTACATTAGACAACACAATGTGCGTACGCGCCTCCCCGTACACAATTAACTTATCTATAAAAGTTTCTAAATGTTTTTGGTCCCGTATTACTACTTCCATAATAATATTTTCGTTCCCTGTTATGCGATAACAATTACGCACCTCTTCAAAACTTTTGACATGTTCTAAAAAGGGTTTTAGCTTACCCACAAAGGCTCTTAAGGTTACCATTGCTGTAAGTTGATATCCTAACTGACTGTAAGAGATATTAACGTTATAACCTTCTATGATACCAAGGTCTTCCATTTTCTTTATCCGCTCTGCCACGGCTGGTGACGTTAAGCCTACTTTACGACCGATATCTGCATAACTTGCCCGTGCATTTTCTTGTAAACAAAGCAAGATTTCAACACTTAGCTTATCTAATTTATTTTTCAAACCTAATTCTGCTTAATAAGTTATTTTCTAAAGCCTTTTTAAATAATTGCTTTAAAAACTAAAGATAATCATTTTAAAAATGGAATTATCTTTAGACTACCAATTTAGTAGGGTAATTAATGGAACAGAATAGTTACAATTCTTTAGCTGTATATAAAAAATCGATTGCATTGCGTGATTTGAGTAGTGCAATTGCACTATACTTTTCTAAAGATAATGATGCCTTTACCCTAACTAAAACTGCCGGTCTAAGACATGTTATTGCGAATAGTTTGGTTACAGATGCATCATTAATTTCTACCTCCATACAGAAAGCTTACGAAACTAGTTGCTTCACTTCTAGAATCAATACTATGAAACACATCAGTATTATGACTAGAAATATTTTATCTTATTGTAACGGTTTAGAACAAGACGGAATTAAAGAAAAAGAATATATATATCTTTTGAGAAGAGAAATTAAATTATTTAGACGTACTTTTAAGCAATGGAGAAAATCTTTAGTAAATAGTAAAAATGACTAACCTAGGTGTTTATTAAATACTAAAAAGGCTTCAAAAAATTTTGAAGCCTTTTTTATTTTTGAAGCTCAATACTTAAACTTTACATGTTTCTACGATACTGCCCTCCTACTTGAAACAACGCTTTAGTAATTTGACCTAAAGAACAATATTTAGTCACTTCCATAAGCGCCTCAAAGGTATTGTTATTATCTATAGCTGTTTGCTGTAATTGCTGCAGCAAAGCTTCCGCCTTTTCTTCGTAAGCAATATGCAAATTATTCAGGGTGGATATTTGAGCTTCTTTTTCATCCTTTGTAGCTCTAATTACTTCTTGTGGCAATACTGTTGGACTACCCTTAGAACTTAAGAATGTATTCACACCAATAATAGGATACTTGCCAGAGTGTTTCAGGTTCTCATAATGCAAGCTTTCTTCTTGTATTTTAGAACGTTGATACATGGTTTCCATAGCACCTAAAACACCGCCTCTCTCTGTAATTCTATCAAACTCTAACAACACAGCTTCTTCTACTAAATCTGTTAGCTCTTCTATAATAAAAGAGCCTTGTAACGGGTTCTCGTTCTTAGCTAAACCTAATTCTTTATTTATGATAAGCTGTATGGCCATAGCTCTGCGTACAGATTCTTCTGTTGGTGTAGTAATAGCTTCATCATAAGCATTGGTGTGCAGCGAGTTACAATTATCATAAATAGCATATAAGGCCTGTAACGTGGTGCGGATATCGTTAAAGTCTATTTCTTGAGCATGTAAACTCCTACCAGAGGTTTGTATGTGGTACTTTAACATTTGTGCTCGTGGACCAGCCCCGTACTTTTCCTTCATGGCTTTTGCCCAAATACGCCTGGCAACCCTACCAATAACAGCATACTCTGGGTCTATTCCGTTAGAGAAGAAAAAAGATAAATTAGGACCAAATTTATCTATATCCATCCCTCTGCTTAGGTAATATTCTACATAAGTGAATCCATTAGACAAGGTAAAGGCCAATTGTGAAATTGGGTTTGCACCTGCCTCCGCAATATGATACCCAGAAATAGAAACCGAATAGAAATTACGAACTCCATTTTCTATAAAATACTCTTGCACATCCCCCATTAAACGAATTGCAAATTCAGTAGAAAAAATACACGTGTTTTGTGCTTGGTCTTCTTTTAAAATATCTGCCTGAACGGTTCCCCTAACCTGTTTTAATGTTGATGCTTTTATTGTATTATAAACGTCTGCTGGCAACACTTGATTCCCCGTAACCCCAAGTAACATTAGTCCTAAACCATTGTTCCCTTTTGGTAAATCGCCATTATAAGTTGGCACAGCCATACCCTTTTCCTTATAGATGGCAGCGATTTTTGACTTTACTTCTTCTTCCAAGCCCTGCTCCTTAATATATTTCTCACAATTTTGGTCTATAGCAGCATTTAGAAAATACCCTAACAACATAGGCGCAGGCCCATTAATCGTCATACTCACAGAAGTCATGGGGTCACTTAAATCAAACCCAGAATATAATTTCTTAGCATCATCTAAGCAACAGATAGAAACCCCTGCATTACCAATTTTACCATAAATATCTGGCCTGTAATCTGGGTCATTTCCATAAAGCGTTACCGAATCAAATGCCGTAGACAAACGTTTAGCCGGCATATCTAGACTAACGTAATGAAACCTTCTATTGGTGCGCTCTGGACCACCTTCCCCTGCAAACATACGGGTTGGATCTTCTCCTTGTCTTTTAAAAGGATATATACCAGCTGTGTACGGAAACTCTCCAGGAACATTCTCTTTATACATCCATAAAAGAATATCTCCCCAAGCTTTATACTTTGGCAAGGCAACTTTTGGAATTTGGTTATGAGATAATGAGGTAGTGTGTGTTTCTATTTTAATTTCCTTGTCTCTAACTTTAAAACTAAAAATTGGGTCTTTATAACGTTTCAACTGGTTTCCCCACTGCATTAAACGTTCCCAATTTCTTGGCAGCAAATCCATCTTTACGCGATCAAACTCAGCCAGTAAAAGTTGTAAAAGCTCTTTATTTTCTTCTTGAACTATAGCCGAAAGTTTATTTACAGCCAATCCGTTAGGTTCTAGAAATTCTGTCTCTTCCAACTCTTTTTGCCCTCCTACAACAGAAAGTAGCGTCTTGTAAATACCGTATAGTTTTTGAGCTATATGTGCTTGCTTTTCAGCTTCTGTTTCGTAGCCCCTATTGCTTTCTGCAATTTCTGATAAGTACCTACTACGAGCTGGCGGAATAATAAATTTCTTTTCGCTTAAACCCACTTCCAACTTAGTTTTAGAAATTAAACCAGCTTTTGCCTTTGAGTTCAAAACCTCCATGATAGAAGTATACAAACGGTTCATTCCTGGGTCGTTAAATTGAGAAGCGATTGTTCCATAAACTGGTAAATCTTTTTGGTCTATATCCCAAAGATTGTGATTACGCATGTACTGCTTACGAACATCTCTCAATGCATCTTGAGCACCCCGTTTATCAAACTTATTTATTGCCACTAAATCTGCAAAATCTAGCATATCTATTTTCTCCAGTTGTGTAGCCGCACCAAATTCTGGGGTCATTACATATAAAGCGACATCACTATACTCTAAGATTTCGGTATCAGACTGGCCAATACCAGAGGTTTCTAAAATAATTAAATCATACGCCGCAGCTTTGAGCACCTGTATTGCCTCTTCTACATGTTTAGACAGTGCCAAGTTTGATTGTCTAGTTGCCAAAGAACGCATGTATACACGCTCATTATTTATGGCATTCATTCGAATTCTATCTCCCAAAAGCGCACCACCTGTTTTCTTTTTAGATGGGTCTACAGAAATTACTGCAATTTGTTTGTCTTCAAAATCAGTCAAAAACCTCCGTATCAATTCGTCTACTAAGCTAGATTTACCCGCACCTCCTGTTCCCGTTATTCCAAGAACAGGAATAGCTCTATTAGGTTTAACCGTAAACAACGATTTAAATTCATCATATCTATTTTCTGCGATTGACACAAGACGTGCTATAGTATTGACATCTTTTTTAATTAAGGCATCCCCTAATGAATTTCCTTGTGGCAATTTTAAAGCAGGTGTAGCAAAATCACTTTTTTGCACCAAATCATTAATCATACCTTGCAATCCCATTTCTCTACCATCATCTGGAGAATAAATACGCGTAATGCCATAATCCATCAGCTCCTTAATTTCTTCTGGCAAAATCACTCCACCGCCACCACCAAAAATTTTGATATGCCCAGCCCCTTTTTCCTGCAGCAAATCAAACATATATTTAAAGTATTCATTGTGACCACCTTGATAAGAAGTCATAGCAATTGCGTTGGCATCTTCTTGTATGGCACAATTAACCACTTCTTCCACGCTCCTATCATGCCCTAAATGAATAACCTCTACCCCAGTAGCTTGGATAATTCTACGCATAATATTAATGGCCGCATCATGACCATCAAATAACGATGCTGCTGTAACAATTCTAATTTTATTGTTGGGAGTATATGCCTTAACTTGTTCCATGTTAAAAAGATGAATTAAATCGTATGCAATTTAAGATAAATGCAACAATTATTTAATATTAATTATAATTTAATAATTAAGCATGCAAATTGAAGGGTTAAATTCTCAATTATATAATTTTAATCGATTTAGCATTACATGAATCTAACCGTTTTAATACATTGTCCTGACCAAAAAGGCATCATCAGTACTGTTACCAATTTTTTACATCAAAAAGGTGGTAACGTAGTGTATCTAGATCAACACGTAGACAAACCTGCGGGTGTATTTTTTATGCGATTAGAAGCTGATTTTGAAAATGGATACACCAAAGCACTTTTTAAGCAAGAATTTGAAAGTCAAATAGCGGCAAATTACCAAATGAAGTGGCAAGCTTTTTTACGAAAAGAAAAACCACGTATGGCCATATTTGTTTCTAAATACAATCATTGCCTGTACGATTTATTAAGTAGATATCATTCTGGTGAGTTGGAAGCTGATATACCTTTTATATTAAGTAACCATACCGACTTAAAATATATTGCAGACCAATTTAGCATTCCTTTTTATCATGTACCAATATCTAAAGCTAATAGAAAAGACGCAGAGCAAGAGCATTTAAGATTACTGGAAGAATATAAGGTTGACTTTGTAGTTCTAGCTAGATATATGCAGATAGTGAGTTCTACGGTAATAGATGTATACCCCAATAAAATAATTAACATACATCATTCTTTTTTACCTGCATTTGCCGGAGCAAAACCTTACCATGCAGCTTTTGAACGTGGCGTAAAAATTATTGGAGCAACAAGCCATTATGTTACAGAAGAATTAGATGCAGGCCCAATCATTGAACAGGATGTCGCTCCAGTAAGCCACACCCATTCCATAAAAGATTTTATAGCTAAGGGAAGAGATTTAGAAAAAATAGTTTTATCTAGAGCCGTTAAACTACATGTGCAGCACAAAACTGTAGTGTACAATAATAAGACTGTAATATTTACTTAAAAGGATGCTAACAATCTAAGTATCAGAGCTTCAATTTAACCTTAATTTAATATAACAATGAATACTAAAGGTTTTTTTATTGCGTTAAATTTATACTAGAGGCAAAGCAACAATAACCTATTGCTAAAGTTTAGATAACCTAAACCTAGTTAAGAAAATTGAATTTTGCCTCGAGTTATTTGAGTTAGCATTTTTTTGAGTTAGTTAGTCTAAAACCGGTGTATTGCGCCGGTTTTTTTATTGTCTAATCTTAAGTATGCAATTACTTTTTCATTAAACAGATGCGGTTGTTCCACATTAACTACATGACCACAATGTGGAACTACGTATAATTGACTAAAAGTATGCTGTTCTGCCACTTTTTCTATGGTAGGTAAGAACAGGTAGTCCTCACTCCCCATTACATACAATGTTGGTATTTTTAAATCTACCATTCTAAAAAGTTTTAAAAGTGGATTTATTTCTGAGGTAAGTTTAAACCATCTTATAAACTCTTTCTGATATAATTTTTTAGCTTCTCTAACAAATAAGGACCTAGATTCCTTGTGATTTTTGTTGGGCATAATCACAAATGCAAAAAACTTATATAACCATATGTAAGGCACAACAGATTTAAGAATAACCCCTAAACGCATGAGCACTCTGCTTCTAAAATTCATTTTCATTATAGCCCCACCCATAACCATACTTTTTACTAAGGTCGGGTGTTTTTCGGCTAAATTTCTTATCAATATGGTTCCGAGAGAAATACCTACAAAATGCGATTTCTTAATTTCTAAGTAATCAACAACCTCTTTAATATCCTGGGTTATAGCATCAAAAGTGTATTTGGATTTCAAGGCTTCTTTTAAGTGAAATTTAGATTTTCCATGACCTCTTAAATCCAAAAGCAGAATGTTGAAATGCTCTTTAAAAGCTTTAACCTGTTTATACCAAATAGTAGAACTACCTCCTGCGCCATGAACAAAAGTTACCCATTCTTTACTTGTGGCATGCTCAATGATAGAATAATGAAGCAATATTTTTTGTTTTAAAGATAATCAACTCTATGCTTATTAAACCAAAATTCTTTTAAAGCAAGTAAATTTAGATAAACATTTACAAGCTACTAAGTTGATAATCTGATGATTTAAGTCAAATTATGTTGCATTTTTAACAAAAATATAAGAGCGTAGCTTATACACTTAATTTTCCTAAAATATACATTTGTCTTTAGACAATCTTGACCAATACATGATTTTACCTTATACAATTAAAGCGCCTATGGCGCTAATTCGTTGTTTTTTCCGTGTTTTACATTTTCCGTTATCGGCTACAAACCCATTAGCACCTCCTACTCAGGAAATAAATGATTTAGCCATTAACGTGCTTACTATATTTTTTATCGTTTGTAGCCTAGGCGGTTTGGCAACAGCAGCCTGGATACTTGCTAAAACTAATGGTTTTAAAAGAAAAATAGCGTTGTACTTAGGCTTATTACTACTCTCTACATCCACCATTTTACTAGAACTCAACTTTATATCTTTTTCAAAGATAGCTTACGTACCAAAAATTCCTTTTTTTAGGGTCAATATTTTTCTTTTTATCCCCTTTTTCTTTTTGTATCTGCATACCAGATTTTTTAAGATTGATAGGGAAAAAGGGAAAAAACCTCTAATCCATTTAATACCATTTGCCATTGCATTAATGAGTTATATGTCTATTCAGTTTTTTGAACCACCATACGCAGCTGTGCAAAAAAATGCTCTTAGCTTAATGAATAATATATGGATAAGATGTTTTTATGTTGGCTTTTACCTTGTTTGGATTCTTTATGACTTTGTAAAACTCCGAATGACTATCATTAGAAAAGATATAAAGTTATTGCTCGCGTTAATTACGAGCTTATTTATCATTTGGCTTTTTATTAGTGTAAAGGCAGAAGTGAATCAGAATCTTACACATGCCATAATGGTTAATCTTTTGGCGTCACTTTTCTTCTGCTGTTTTATTTTACTATTAGCTGGGCAACTATTTATTAATAGCCCATTAGCCATACAAGCTACACAAACACCCGTTAAAAAAGATAAGTACAAGAATTCTGCACTTACTCCAGATATGTCTAATATTCTCAAGGAGCAATTATTGGCAAAAATGGAATCCGAGCAGCCTTTTTTAGATTCGGCCATAAGCCTAACCAATTTAGCTAAAACTCTTAATACAGACCGATATAGCCTATCACAAGTAATCAATGAAAACTTTTCCAAGAACTTTTACGAATTTATCAACGATTATCGTATTGCATTTGCCCAAAATATTTTAGAAAAGGAAAAAGACAAGGAGATTGTTGTAAGTGATTTAATTTTCCAAGTTGGATTTAACAATAAAGTATCCTTTTACAAGGCATTTAAAAAGCGAACTGGCAAAACACCACTAGAATATCATAAGCAATTAAAACACAAAACGAAGTAAATTAACATTTAAGCAAATTTTACCTTAATTTTTTATTAATTCCTTAATTACTTACACTACCAACTGTACTACAACACTTTACAGAAAGGTGTAAACGTTAACTTACATCGGAAACCATTTACTTAGGTCGGAAAAAACCATATTCTAACAGCAACTCATTTCTTTTGCTGCAACAGACATTCAGAAATACTTAAAAGGACTGTGCCTATCAAAAAACATTATTGGTTTTGATTTTCATTTTTTTTGAATTAGCTATCACAATTAAATGAAAGGCAGGTCCTTTTTTCTTTCCAAGATGTCCAAGAATTATTTCTAACTCAAACTCAAATTGATCTAGATGAGAACAAAATTGAAATTTATTTTGACGCTCCTCACGGCGTTTACTGTGCATCTATCTTTTGCACAGCAAGCAATTTCAGGTACAGTGACGGACCAAGACGGCCTTCCATTACCTGGAGTAAACATTATGGTTAAGGGTACCACCAACGGAACCCAAACCGATTTTGATGGTAATTACACCATTACTGCTAGCTCAGGCGATGTATTGGTTTATACCTATATAGGTATGACAGATGCTACAAGAACTGTTGGTGCTAACACCACAATTAATTTGGCCATGCAAGAAGATGCACAAGCGTTAGATGAAGTTGTGGTAACAGCTTTGGGTATTTCTAGGGAAGAAAAGTCTTTAGGATATTCTTCCCAACAACTGGAAAGCGAAAGTATTGCAGATGTACCTACTACCAACGTTGTAAACGCACTTTCTGGTAAAATTGCAGGTGTAAACATTACGCAATCCTCGGGAGATATAGGTTCTTCTTCAAGAATTACCGTTAGAGGTGTCTCTACTATTTTTGGTAACTCACAGCCTTTAATTGTTGTAGATGGTGCCGTTGTAGACAATAACACTTACAATGGTGGAAACGCTGGAACAGATGTTCCAAACGGTCTGGCAGATATTAATCCACAAGACATTGAAAGTATAAACGTTCTTAAAGGTGGTGAAGCTACTGCACTTTATGGGATGCGTGGTACAAACGGTGTACTAGTTATTACCACAAAAACTGGAAAAAAAGGTAAAGCTTTAGGCATAAGTATCAATAGCACAGTTTCTTTCTCTAACCCTTACATATTCCCAGATTACCAAAATGAATACGGTCAAGGACACAGTCCAGATTTATTTCATTTTATAGATGGTTTTGGTTATGATGAAGGTTTAGCAGGTGGTGATGGTGGTACTGACGAAAGCTGGGGACCTAGATTAGATGCAGGTTTAGAATTTGTACAATTTGGGTCTTACATTCAAAACCCAGATAACCCACAACCACTACCATGGGTATCTTACCCAAATAGCGTTGTAGACAATTTTTACCAAACCGGTTTATCTACGGATAACACTGTTGCGCTTTCTGGTGGTACAGAATCTACTTCTTATCGCTTATCCCTTGGTTTAACAGATGCTACTGGTATTGTTTACAATACAGATTTAAAAAAATATAACATTGCAGGTAATGTTTCTTTCGATTTAAATGAAAAATGGAGCGCTGGTTTTAGTGCTCGTTACACCAAAAGTACATCTGACCAAAGAAATGGTGTTGGATACGGTGAGGTATCTAATCAGGTAGGACAGCTAGTATGGTCTGCAAGACAAGTAGATTGGTCTCTTTTAAAAGATTGGAGAAATTTACCTCTAATCAATACTGTAGATGACGGTAGAGAGAGGTTAACTCCACTTAACTGGAACTTGAGGTATAACAACAACCCTTTCTGGGCATTGGACAACAACTTAAATCCTTGGGAGCGTAACCGTTTTATCGCTACAGCCAATATTGGTCACCAATTCAATGATAAATTCAGGTTTGATGTAAATACTGCCATCGATTATTTTGATGATACTAGAGAAAAACAATTTAAATATGGTACTGTAGATTTTAGAAACGGATACTATCAATTAGAAGAAAGAAATAGATATGAGGTGAACTCACAAGCTATGTTTTCTTATAATGATAGATATGGAGCTAACGACCAATGGAAGTTAAATATGCTAGTGGGTGGCCAGATTATGGTTAACAAATACTCCTATTTTGGAGGTATTGCCCAAAACCTTGTTATAGATAATTTATTTAATCTAGCAAACTCAGACGGTGCTCCTGTTTTATCAGATGATAGTAGTGAACAAAGAATTAATAGCTTGTATGGGACAGGTTCTTTAAGCTATAATGACAACATTTATCTTAACTTCTCTGGTAGAAACGACTGGGCTAGTGTATTGCCAATACAGAATAATAGCGTTTTTTATCCTGCCGTTTCAACTAGTGCATTGGTGCATGATATCCTTAATATAGAATCTCAACAATTAAATTTCTTAAAATTAAGAGCTTCTTGGGCGCAAACAGGTAGTGCAGGACCTTTAAGTGCATACAGTGTTAATCCAGTGTACGAATTATCTGGAAACCCACTGAACGGTAGCACACCTACGGCATTTGTTCCTAATACAGCTTGGAATAGTGATATTAAAGCACAAACAGAAACAGCAATCGAAGCAGGTATCGAAACTAGATTGTTCCAAAATAGAATCAATCTTAATTTAACCTATTACAACAAGAAAAACGAAGATGTAATTATGCCATTAGATGTTTCTTCTTCATCTGGATTTACCAGCACTTGGAAAAATGCAGCTACCATTACTAACGAAGGTGTTGAGGCATTTTTAGGCATAGACGTTTTAAGAAGCGCTAAAGACAATGGTTTAAATTTAGGTTTAGACATCAACTTTGCTAAAAACGTAAATGAGGTTTCAGACATTGAAGGCTCTGGTGTTATTAACCTTTCTGCCGGTGGTTTATGGAACGTAAATACACAAGCTAGAAACGGAGAGTCTATTGGAGCTATTTTTGGTCCGGCATTTGCTCGTGACGAGGCGTCTGGTAAAATTATATATGAAAATGGTCTTCCTGTTATTGGAGACAATAAAATTTTAGGAAACTCTCAACCAGACTGGGTAGGAGGTGTTGGCATAAACGCCTCTTTTAAAGGTTTTAGGTTCCGTACGTTATTTGATGCTAAAATTGGTGGGGAAGTTTACTCTCAAACCAATACTTGGGGTATGCTATCTGGCATCTTAGAAGAAACGGTAATTGGTAGAGAATCTGGTATTATTGGAGACGGTGTTATGTCTGATGGTGCGGGTGGTTTTGTACCTAACAACGTAGTTGTACCTGCAATAGACTACTATTCTTCTGCATTTAACCAAAACATAGCAGAATCTTCAGTTTACGATGCAACATTTGTAAAGTGGAGAGAGCTTTCTTTAAGCTATGATATTCCAAGACAGTTTTTCGAAAACATAGGCGTTCAGTCTGTTAATCTTGGGGTTAACATTCGTAACCTAGCCGTGTTATACAGAAAAGCACCACACATTGATCCAGAAACAGCTTTTGGTACTCAAATTGGTCAGCAGGGATTAGAATATGCTCAAACTCCTGCAACAAGAACAATTGGTGTAAGCTTAAATGTTAACTTCTAAACATTACATTAAATGAAAAATATATATAAAACTTTATCCATCTGTTTGCCTTTGGGCCTAACTATGTTAATAACAGGATGTGATAGTAATTTTGAAGAAATAAACACAGACCCAGATAAGCCAACAGAAATTTCTGCAGACTTACAATTGGGATTTATTGAGCGTTCTCTTGTAAACGAAGTGTATGATTACTTTGTTTCTGGTGAATGTGCGGCAACATGGCCACAGCATATTTCTAAACCTATTTATAACGATGCAGATCGTTATTATCCAAGACTTGGAGCAATTAATACGTTTTGGAACACCATGTATGTAAACGTTATTGCTGAGGCTGATGAAATGTATAAGTTAGGTGGAGAAGCAGAAAACCCTGCTATACAAGGAGCAGCGCTTACCTTAAAGGCAATGGCTTTACAATATTTGACAGATTCTTTTGGAGACATTCCAATGTCTGAAGCCAATGCAGGTTTGAGCGATGGTAATTTTACACCTGCTTATGATAGCCAAGAAGCAGTTTATCAGGGAATATTCTCCATGTTAGACGAAGCTATTGCAAAGTTTGCCACTGGTGAGGGTGCGTTAAGTAGCTCTCAAGATTTAATGTACGGTGGTGACCTTGATAAATGGTTAAAATTTGCCACATCGGTTAAGTTTAGAGCTTTGATGAGAATTTCTGACACTTCTCTATTTAATTCTTCTGAGGTACAATCTTTAATTAGCTCTGGCAATCTAATCACATCAAATGATGACAACGCTTTTATTGCTTTTGAAACAGAAAACGCTCCTAATGCCAATCCTTATTATGGTATAGTACAAAACGGCCGTCAGGCAGAGTGGTGTATGGGAGAAGCTTTGGTTGAATTTATGAAAGGCCAAAGCGACCCAAGATTAGCAGTGTATGCCAAAGAAAACGCAAATGGTGAGTACGTTGGTAAACCTGCAGGATATATTAACCCAGGTATATCTGGATTTGGTGCCGGTGTTGTATCAGAAATTGGAGACGCCTATATGGCTGCAGATGCTCCGTTATTTTTAATGACGGCAGCCCAAGTTAATTTATTAATTGCAGAAGCCATAGAAAGATTTGGAGCTAGCGGAGATGCCGCAACATACTTTCAAGCAGGTATAGATGCTTCCTTAGAGCAGAATGGTTTGGATGCAGGTTCTTTTACTCCTTCGTATAACGGATACCAATCCATTGCTGAGCAATTATGGGCTAGTACCTTTTTACAAGGTTATGAAACTTGGTCTGAGTGGAGAAGATCGGATATTCCTGCAAATTTATCTTTAGCTATAGACCCACAACCAGGGGTTAACAGCATCCCTACACGTTATGGCTATACTAATGATGAAAAATCATTAAATGCAGACAATGTAGCAGGTGCCGTGGCTAACCAAGGTGAAGATGCACTAACAACAAAGCTTTGGTGGGACGTTAAGTAATTGATAAAAACTAATTATTCTATAATGAAAAAATTTAATTTATATTCCCTATTCATTTTCTGTGTAGCGTTAGTCTTCACAGGTTGCGATGGCGAGGAAGAGTCAGAGGTGTTACAGAACCGTAAAATTGCCGGTGTAGCAATAAACGTTAGTGGTTTTGGTAAAGTTCAGGGAGAACCTGAGGATTATGACAACATAGATGAAAGTACCGTAAGCATTCTGGCTAATGAATTGAGTATGGAGGTTTCAGAAGGTTCTGTAGAGGATGCCTCTTTAATTTCTAATTTTGAAGTTGTAAAAACTTTTAATGGTGGAGACGAAGTTCTTGTGGATACTTTCGAAGCCCTTCCATTCACGGTGAACCTATCCGATATTAGTGAATTTGTATCTGGATTAACGGTTACAGAAAACGATTTGAAAATTGGTGATCAGTTTAAATTTACCGTAAAGGTTAACCAAACCAATGGAGAGTCTTACTATTTTCAAGGCCAATCTTTTAATTTAACCGTAAACTGTTTTGCAGATTTAAACGGAACTTACACCGTTACCAATTCAGTTTGTGGCTCTGGTTCTAGTGGTACCATACCTCCTATCCAGATTACAGAAACTCCAGATGGTGCTTGGGAATTGCAAACTGCAGATGGTGGTTTGTTGCAATATTGCACCTCTAATACGGGATTGGTAAACGGCGGTAAAATTTCTGTAGTATGTGGCGTAGTACAACCTTCTTCTGATGTAGATTATTGCGGAGATTACGGTATTGGTTGTATCCAAGGCGGTACCTGGAATCAAGAAACTGGTGTTCTAGAGCTTATTTTGAACGATGATTTCTTTGACAACGGCGAATACACAGCCACCTATATTAAACAGTAAAAAATCCTTTAAATTAGTAACAAAAACGCCCTCAAATAACGAGGGCGTTTTTTTATGTATATCTACCAAATCCTCAATGTAAAGAGCATCCATCGTTAATTTTTAGATAAATAACCTTAAAATTAGGTGAATACAGCATTTTGAAAACATCCAATACTATGCATGCATCGTATATTTGCTATAAAATTACACGTTATGAAAAGTCAATATTGTAAAGTGGGTGCTGTGACACCCATTAACAACGACCCAACTACTCTAGATGCCTTACAATTAAGGTATCAATTATTCTTAGAAAAAGCGAATTTAAAAGACATAGATGCTAGACTCGCTGAGTTTTTTATGTCTAAGGCAGAAAGCTTTAAAAAGATAATAGAATCGTTATAAATACATTTTGAGCTGTGCTTCCATAGCCTGCTGCAACGCCTTGGCTTTAGCACCAGCTGCGCTTGCAAAATCCGTGCTATCAGAAGCATAGATTATACCTCTAGAAGAGTTAACCAAAAGACCTATCTCTTGGGTCATCCCATATTGGCATACTTCTTCCAAACTTCCACCTTGTGCTCCTACTCCTGGTACAAGCAGAAAACTATTGGGCACAATTGCTCTAATTTCTTTTAAGTAGCTCGCTTTAGTGGCCCCGACAACATACATTAAACGGTCTGCATTAGTATATGTGGTCGTTGTACGCAATACTGTTTTGTATAATTCTGTTCCCTCTACGATTTTTGTTTGAAAATCATACGCTCCTTCGTTAGAGGTTAAAGCTAAAACTATGGTATGCTTATTCTCAAAAGCAGTAAAAGGCTCTACTGAATCTCTACCCATATATGGTGCAACTGTGATAGCGTCAAAATTCAACGTTTCAAAAAAAGCCTTTGCGTACCGGGTAGAAGTATTCCCAATATCTCCTCTTTTAGCATCTGCGATGGTAAACTGTTCTGGATATTTATCGTTTAAATACGCCATAGTTTTCTCTAAGGACTTCCACCCTTCTAAACCATAGGCTTCATAAAACGCGATATTGGGTTTATAGGCTACACAAAATTCATGTGTGGCATCTATAATCGCCTTATTAAAACTAAAAATTGGGTCTTCTTCTTGTAATAAGTGCGGAGGAATCTTTTCTAAATCCGTATCTAGGCCAACACATAAAAAAGACTTTTTACGCTTAATTTGCGCTACTAGTTTTTGAATCTCCATGAGTCTAGAAAATCTCTGATGCTTCTTTTAGTTTCTCGGTATTATTTACCAACATCAACTCATCTATAATCTTTTGTATATCGCCATTTATGATGTTCTGTAAATCGTACAACGTAAGACCAATTCTATGATCGGTAACCCTACCTTGCGGATAATTATACGTTCTAATCTTTGCAGAACGGTCTCCACTACTTACCTGAGAGTTACGTTTAGCCGCATCTTCTGCTTGTTTTTTAGCCAATTCTAAATCGTACAGACGCGCTCTAAGTACCTTAAAGGCCTTGTCTTTGTTTTTGTGTTGTGATTTTTCATCTTGACACTGTGCTACTAAACCGGTTGGTAAATGAGTTAAACGTACAGCCGAATACGTGGTGTTTACAGACTGCCCTCCAGGACCAGAAGAACAGAAATAATCTATCCTAACGTCTTTTGGGTCTATTTGTACATCAAACTCCTCTGCTTCTGGTATCACCATGACCGTTGCTGCACTGGTATGCACTCTACCCTGTGTTTCGGTTTGTGGAACACGTTGTACACGGTGTACTCCAGCTTCAAATTTTAACGTACCATATACATCTGCACCGCTAACTTCAAAATGGATTTCTTTATAGCCACCAGCTGTACCCTCATTTAAATCTATGATGTTAGTACGCCAACCTTTACTTTCACAGTATTTAGCATACATTCGGTACAAGTCTCCTGCAAAAATACTAGCTTCATCCCCTCCTGTTCCGGCTCGGATTTCCATCACCACATCTTTTTCGTCTTCTGGGTCTTTTGGTATTAGCAAGAATTTTATTTCTTCTTCTAACTTCGGCATAGCAGATTTGGCCTCTTCTAACTGCATTTTGGCCATTTCTACCATCTCCGCATCACTACCATCTGCTAATATTTCTTCTGCTTCACTTATATTATTGGTAAGCTCAATATAGGTTTCCCTCCTATCTACCAGCTCTTTAAGGTCTTTATATTCCTTATTTAGCTTTACATAGCGCTTTTGATCCGCTATAACATCGGGCTGTATAATTAGGTCAGCAATCTCATCAAAGCGTTGCTTTACTATGTTCAATTTGTCAAGCATGTTCAATCTTCCTTAGGGCTACGAATTTACAACAAATTCTATCTATTCCTAGTGCTAACCTTAATTTGAATCTACTACAAAAGAAGCTCCTAGCGTAACAATTGTTGCGTTTAATCCGTTACTCCTTTGGTAGTAAGCAAGGCGTAAATTCAATGCTTTTAAGCCAAATAACAAAAATCTAGATTTAGTAAAAATGTCTTTATACTGCACTCCAAAACCGTATTGATGCGCCGTATACGTGGACAAATCATAATCTGAGGTGTAATATTGATATGTAGATAGGGCTACATCTTTGGCATAAAAATAATCTGCAGCTGATTGTTGGTAATAACGGTAATTTGGATATAGCGTAAATTGTTCTCCAAGTTTCACAGGCGCTTCTAATTGAAAAGTATTAGAGCGTATACCCCAATCGTCATAATAAAAGCGATAAAAAGACCGTAGTACCACATAATCATTCCAATAGTAATTTAGCCGAGCAGAAACCGGAATTTTTATACGAGAATTTGGTAATTGTTCCACATTATCCGCTAGTTGAAATTCTTCTTGAAAAAAATCCGCTCTGTCTGCAAAGTATACCCGTTGAAAAGGCGTACTCAGTAATCCGTCTTGATAGATTATCTCTGTACCTAATCTTAATTGTAACTTGGATGATACTATTTGGGAAAATCCCAATCCCAAACTGTATGAATTCCGATAATTGTTTTGGAAAGCGTTAAACATTGGATCATAACCTATAATTCCATTGCTATAACCTGGCCGTAACTCCACTGGGTATTGTGGATTCCATTTATCTAAATACACTTGACCATTAAAGGAGAATTCCGTGTTTTTTTCATTAAACAAATAAGTGTATTCCCCTCCAAAACCAAAAGAAAAATAATCATATTCGTTAGAGACGTAAGCGTTGGCAGACCATATCTTATTTCTGTCTTTAGAACTGTGGACATAAGCTGGATTAAAATACGCCAGAACGTCTCTTCTAGAAGCACCAGAGGAAGCTTGGAAGGCATTACCGGCAGACCTAGAGTCAAATGGATCTACATTACTAGAAGACGCAGAAGTATAGGCAGATATGCCAGCATCTAAGGTGAGTATATCATCTTCATTAAGTGGCATTCTTAAAACAATGGTACTCGTAGCGTCTGTTAATTCTTCTGTACCTTCACCACCCGTAACCGCAGCATTGGAGCCATCTTGTGCGTAATAACTAAAAAGCGTTTCTAACTCCGCTTGCTCTAAAACTCTTTTTTGATATGCAGTATTTGATTGTTGACTTAAAGTGGACAACGAACACAAGAATAACACTAAGCTTAGTTCGTAAATGTATCTAGGTCTCAAAAGGTCTATTTTACTGGAAAGATACGGCAATAATTTCAACCTTAGTTTTATTTAAATTTCTATCAACAGGCATCACCCAAGCTCATGAGACTATTAAAAATCTTCCAAAGAAATTCTAAAAAAATTTAAAGCAAACCCCTTCCGGAGGTTATGGATAAATTTCACCAAAATGAATTATTGTATTGTATGCCTAGATACTGATAATCCTTTAATTACAGCCGCATCCTCCGCCTGTTTTACCTCCGTTTGCACCAGCAGCTCCTTCTCTATACACCTGAAAGGTAGTTTCAAATCGTTCAGTGCTTTTTAAGCCCAGTTGCATCTCATCATCATTAAGATACACTTTTTCGTACTCTTTAACCACCACACAGGAGTTAAGCAAAACTAATAGTAATACTAAAGGTGTTATTCTTTTCATGGTATTTGCTTTACGTCCATCAAGATTCCAGAGCTCTTATGAACCCTATTGGCAGCATCTACAACTACAACCTCAACACCGTCAATTTGATTAATTAGATGCATTCCACTGTCCTTACCCATTATAAAAACCGCTGTAGCTAATGCATCACAAAGTTCTGCTTTTTTCGCAAATACGCTTACGCTATTTATCCCTTTAGCCGGATACCCGGTCCTTGGGTCTATAATATGTGAGTATTTTTCATTATTGATACTTACGAATTTCTCATAATTACCAGATGTAGCAACCGAAGATTCCACTATTGGTATCCATGAAAAGACTTTCTCTGTATTTAATGGATTAGTGATACCTACCACCCAACTGTCTCCAGAGGCTTGTGCTCCCCATGTGGTTAAATCTCCCGCAGCATTAATAATACCCCCAACGACCCCCTTACTCACCATTAATTCTTTCACCTTATCTGCTGCAAATCCTTTACCCACAGCTCCAAACCCAATACGCATGCCTTTTTTGGTCAAGAATACGGTTTGTTTTTCTTTATTAAGATGAATATTTTGATATCCTATCTTAGCTATGGAGGTTTTAATTTGCTGTTCTGTAGGTTTGTAATCCATACTACCGTCAAACTTCCATACCTCATCAAGAGATGCATAAGAAATGTCAAACGCTCCAGAGGTAATTTCTGAAAGTTTAATACTACGCTCAATTAATTGAAATAATTCAGGACTTACCGCAACCGGCTTAATTCCAGCGTATTTGTTTATTTTGGAGGTCTCTGAATCTGGATTCCAAGAAGAAATAAGTTGTTCTAAACGTTGTATTTCTGCAATCGCTTCATTAATGTAAATATCACCTATATCTTGGTCCTCCGCAACAACCGTAATCTCAAAACGGGTTCCCATCAATTTGACCACCTTTCTTACAGTAATAGTTTGCTCTTGGGCAAAAAGAGCACTTACTAACATAAAACATACTATGGACAAATATTGCTTCACTTATTTAATAATGTTTTTAAATGCGATATATAAACCTTTGCTTTTTCTTGTCGGTAGCCAGTTTCTGCCAAAACCGTGCCATTTGCATTTAACAACACCACTAGCGGAAAGTATCCTTTTACATTATACTGTGCAGCGAGCGTCTTATTAGTACTTAAAATTTGCTCAGGTAACTTATTTTTTTTCTTTCTTGGAAAGTCTGCTTTGTACAGCACAAAGTGCTTTTCTGCAAATCGCTGAAATTCTTTGGTTTTCCAAACATTTCGGTCTAATTTAATACACGGTGCACACCAATCAGAACCAGAAAAAACTAGCAGAATAGTTTTGTCTTGATTTTTAGCAAGTGTCTTAGCTTCTTCAAAATTAGTTACCCAATTCTGAGCAGAAACCATGAAGGACATGAAAAGTAAAGAGGGAACTAAAAAGAACTTCATACGCAGCTTATTCAAAAACACGCAGTATGCTGCCTTGTAATTCAGTATTAAAAATCTTGAGTGGATTACTAGTCGTATTTAAATTTAATGAAGTACCGTCCTGAGCAAATTTAGAATTGTGTGTACTACAAATAAAAACACCATCATCAGTGTCAGAAAAATAAATACCCTCCGTTTGTTGGTGACTACAAATTTTACTAGCTGCAATGAGTTGCCCCTCTAAATTACGTGCTACAACTATATCTAGATATTTAAGTTCTGGGCTGGATTTTATAGAAATATAGCCGCCATTTTCTGCCAAAGGCGCCGCTTGCTCACTATTTAAATCTAAGGTAAAGTCCACGCCGTCTGTTACCTCAAAGGTTTCCAAGTCTTCTGCATCACTAGAACAACCATTTACACAAGGAAATAGTAAGGCAAATGCCGCTCCTGCTCCAATACTTTTTAAAAATTGTTTTCTTTCCATAGCGTTGAGTTGTAAGGTTAATTTGCTAACGTTTAAAAAGAAAAATTCGTATTAGTTATACGTGAAGTTTCCATATTCACTTTGTATTGTCAATTTTTTGGTTTCTGCAGCTTCTACCCTACCTATGATTTGCGCATCCACATGAAACGATTTAGAAATTGCGATGATATCTTCTGCTACTGCTTCATCAACATACAATTCTAAGCGGTGACCACAATTAAACACTTGGTACATCTCTTTCCAATCTGTACCCGATTGCTCCTGTATCAATTTAAATAATGGTGGAACTGGGAAAAGATTGTCTTTTATAACATGTACCTCTTCTACAAAGTGTAGAATTTTTGTCTGTGCACCTCCACTGCAATGCACCATTCCATTAATCTGTTCAGCATTGTACTTTTCTAAAATTGCCTTTACTATGGGCGCATAAGTACGGGTTGGGGACAATACTAATTTACCAGCATCTAGCGGAGCATCCTCCACAACGTCCGTTAATTTTTTGTTTCCAGAATACACTAATTCTGCCGGCACAGCAGCGTCAAAACTCTCTGGATATTTGGTTGCTAAATAGTTAGCAAATACATCGTGGCGTGCAGAAGTTAATCCATTACTACCCATTCCGCCGTTGTATTCTTTTTCATAACTGGCTTTTCCAAAAGAAGCTAAACCAACGATTACATTCCCTGGTTTAATATTGGCGTTATCTATCACTTTTTTACGGGCAACACGGGCAGTCACTGTAGAATCCACTATTATAGTACGTACTAAATCGCCCACATCTGCAGTTTCACCACCTGTGGAATGGATGGTTATACCGTGCGTTTTTAAGTCCGCTATCAATTCTTCTGTCCCATTGATGATGGCAGCAATAACCTCTCCAGGAATTAAATTCTTATTACGCCCTATGGTAGAAGACAACATAATATTATCTGTAGCTCCAACACAAATTAAATCGTCCACATTCATAATCAGCGCGTCTTGCGCAATCCCCTTCCATACACTTACGTCTCCAGTCTCTTTCCAATACATATATGCTAAAGAAGATTTGGTACCAGCACCATCTGCATGCATCACCAAACAATGGTCCTCACTACCCGTTAAGTAATCTGGCACTATTTTACAGAAAGCCTTAGGAAAAAGACCTTTATCTATATTCTTGATAGCGTTGTGCACATCTTCTTTAGCGGCAGAAACGCCTCTTTGCGCATATCTTTTACTGTTCTCTGAGGACATAAAAATGGAATTTTGGCAAAAATACAGATTCCCTTTAGAGTTTAGGCACCTCTGTTAAATAATCCTTAGCCCATATTTTAGCACTGGTCTTCTGGTCCATGTTACCACCTGTGATAACAACCATTACTTTTTGAGGTTTTTTTTGTGTTCTTAACCACTGTAAAACTGCCTCCATAGGCATTGCACATGTTGGCTCTAGCCTAATTTTTAATAAATGAGTTAACCATTGAGTCCAGTAAACTATAGATTCCTCTGCTATTTCATAAAAAGCATCTAGTTGCTTTAAATACTCAAAGGTGATGTCTCCTACAGAAAGGGTCATAGCACCATCTGCTAAGGTATTGGGTACTCCTTGTAGTTTTTGTATACTATTTTTACGTAACGATTCTGCCGCATCATTGGCGTTTAAAGGCTCTACACCTATTGCTTTAATTGTTTCTTTGAATCCTTTAGCAGCAATTAAACTGCCTGAAGCTAAGCCACCGCCACCACAAGGTGTAAAAACTGCTGTAATGCCTTCTATTTCTTCTAACCCTTCTAAAACTGCAGTACCTTGACCACAAATAACTTGCTCGTGATTAAATGGTGGAATCCAGTAAGTTCCCTCTTCTTTAGAGGCCTCTTTAACTAAACTATCCGTGACATTACGGTCTTTACTCAAAACTACCTCTGCACCGTAGGATTTTGTCGCTTTAATTTTTACATCACTGGAATATTCTGGCATATAAATAGTTACCGGTATCCCAAATTGTTTGCCTGCAAAAGCCACAGCTTGTGCATGATTTCCAGAACTATTAGCGATAATTTTTTTAGGCTTTATCCCATTTTCTATTAGCCAACCAACCGTGTTTACACCACCACGAGCTTTAAATGCGCCTACTTTTTGAAAATTTTCGCATTTAAAATAAACCTCATGCCCTAACCAAGTATTCAACAGGGTAGAGGTCAAAACCGGGGTCTTAACAATGTAGGGAGAAATACGCTTTTGTGCTGCGCGAATATCTGAAAGAGAAAGGGCCATTCCTTAGTGTTTGTACAAAAGTAAGAATAGCCCTTTTAAATTTGTTATTTGATAAAAAGGAGTTCTCGATATTTGGTCAAAGGCCAATACTCATCCGATACTATTTTTTCTAAAGCATCTAAATGTGAACGTACCTCTTTAAAATAAGGAACAATAGTATCACAATAAGCCTTTGCTTTTTTGGCTACGGTTGCCATATTATCTGCACGTTCCATAGCTTCTGTCATATTATCTACCAACTTTTTGGCTTGCACCATGTGCTCTCCCATTTGCTCCACTATGTTTAGTTGGGGCTCCGTAATAGTTTTATGAGCTGCACCATACACCTCTTTTAAACCTGCAACATTTTGTAAAAGCAGATTTTGATATTTAACCGCGGCTGGGAAGATGTAGGTATACACCAATTCTTTAAATATTCTACCTTCTATTTGTATGTGGTGCACATAATTACCCAGCTCAACTTCTTGGTGTGCTTTTAATTCTGTAGCGCTCATTACTTGTGTGTTGGCAAATAATTCTTCGCTTTCTTTTGAAGTTAAAATCTGTAAAGCTTCTGGGGTATTCTTGTTGTTGCTTAATTTACGTAAACGGGCTTCTTCTTGCCAGTTAAAGCTGTAACCATCACCATCAAAGCGAATACGCTTAGAGGTCTTAATGTATTCTCTTAACACATTAAAAACCGCCTCGTCTTTTTTAAGTTTTTTCTTATCTATTAAAGTATCTACCTCTTTTTTAAACTCCTTAAGCTGCTGCGCCATAATGGTGTTTAAAATAGTCATAGGTTTGCCGCAGTTCATTTTGGCTCCTACCCCACGCATTTCAAACTTATTTCCTGTAAATGCAAATGGCGATGTTCTATTCCTATCCGTATTATCTAACAAAATTTCTGGAATTTTGCCTACCACGTTAAGCTTTAACTCGGTTTTCTCTTGAGGCGATAGTTTTCCTTTAGAAACACCTTCTAGTTCATCCAACACATCTGCCAATTGTTGGCCTATAAAAATAGAAATTATAGCTGGCGGCGCTTCATTAGAACCCAATCTATGGTCATTACTTGCAGAAGCAATGGAAGAGCGCAATAACTCTTCATAATTATCTACTGCCTTAATTGTATTTACAAAAAAGGTGAGGAATTGTAGATTTTTCATTGGGGTAGTCCCCGGACTCAACAAATTTACGCCCGTATCTGTACTAAGAGACCAGTTGTTGTGCTTACCAGAACCATTAATCCCTGCAAAAGGCTTTTCATGGAACAGAACTTTAAAATTATGCTTGTCTGCAATCTCATCCATAATATCCATTAGCAATAAGTTATGGTCTACAGAAAGATTCGCTTCTTCAAAAACAGGAGCAACTTCAAACTGGTTAGGTGCAACTTCATTATGTCTTGTTTTAACTGGAATACCTAAAAGCATGCTCTCCTTTTCTAGCTCGCTCATAAAAGCTAACACCCTACTTGGTATCACTCCAAAATAATGGTCATCTAGTTGCTGCCCCTTAGCTGCAGAACTCCCAACAAGCGTTCTACCCGTCATTAGAATGTCTGGTCTTGATTGTGCCAAAGCCTTGTCTACCAAAAAGTATTCTTGCTCCCAACCTAGCGTAGCATAAACCTTCTTTACATTTTTATCAAAATATTGCGCTACGGAGGTAGCAGCCTCATCCACCGCATGCAATGCTCTTAATAACGGCGCTTTATTATCTAAAGCCTCTCCCGTGTAAGCCACAAAAATAGTGGGAATACATAGCGTAGTTTTATAAATAAAAGCAGGAGATGTAGGGTCCCATGCCGTATATCCACGAGCTTCGAACGTGTTGCGAATTCCGCCGCTAGGAAAACTACTAGCATCTGGTTCTTGCTGTACTAGTTGGCTACCACCAAATTTTTCCATGGCCTTACCATCACTTCTTAAATCAAAAAAAGCGTCATGTTTTTCTGCTGTTGCCCCAGTTAAGGGTTGAAACCAGTGTGTATAATGTGTTGCGCCCATACTTAGCGCCCAAGCTTTCATCCCCTCAGCAACTTGGTCTGCCACCTTTCTATCAATCTTACTACCAGAAAAAATAGCTGCTTGTACTTTTTGGTACGCATCCTCTGTTAAGAATTGCAACATCTTTTCATCATTAAAAACATGCTTCGCAAAAAGGGCCGAACGCTTATCTGTTTCAGATATAACAAATGGCTTCCGTTTGTTGCTTTCTGTTATCGCCTCAAATCTCATTCGTAACTAGAATTTTATAATTATATATCCCAAAATTTACATTTTCTTTAAAATGATGGGTGTTTTTTTAAGATTACATAACAAACCCCCTTGTGCAAGGGGGTGCTTCATAATTTTAACAAAGATACACCCTTTTTACCCTTTAAAATTACCCAAGGTTCATTTTAAATTATAAATTTGTGTACTTGAATTTATAAAGTTATAACGACCAAAATTATGAGCAAGGCAAAGTTAGAGTACCTTTGGTTAGACGGTTATGAACCAACCGCTAACATTAGAAGTAAAACTAGAATTGAAGAAGACTTTAGTGGCAAACTAGAAGATTGCCCAACATGGTCTTTTGACGGTTCTTCTACCAAACAAGCAGAAGGTGGTTCTTCTGACTGTTTATTAAAACCAGTTGCTATTTACCCTGATCCAGCAAGAAGAAACGGATACTTAGTAATGACAGAAGTATTAAATCCTGACGGAACACCACACGAATCTAATTCTAGAGCAACTATTGATGATGCTGATGACGATTTCTGGTTCGGTTTTGAGCAAGAATACTTTATCATGGATACTGCTACACAGTTACCATTAGGTTTCCCAGTTGGTGGTTACCCTGGACCACAAGGTCTTTACTACTGCTCTGTTGGTGGTAGAAACACTTGGGGTAGAGAATTAGTAGAAGAGCATGCTGACTTATGTTTGGATGCTGGTTTACAATTTGAAGGTATTAACCAAGAGGTAGCTGCTGGTCAATGGGAGTTCCAATTATTCGCTAAAGGCGCTAAAAAAGCAGGTGATGAAATTTGGGTAGCTCGTTATTTACTACAAAGACTTACAGAAAGTTACGGATATTACATTGAGTACCACCCTAAACCTATAAAAGGTGACTGGAATGGTTCTGGTATGCACGCTAACTTCTCTAACACCACTTTAAGAACTTGTGGTTCTAAAGAAACATACGAAAAAATTTGTGAAGCATTTAGACCTGTAACCAAAGAACATATTGAGGTTTATGGTGAATTTAACGACCAGCGTTTAACTGGTAAGCACGAAACTGCTTCTATTAAAGATTTTAGCTACGGAGTATCTGACCGTGGTGCTTCTATCCGTATTCCAATTATGACCGTAGAAAAAGGTTGGAAAGGCTGGTTAGAAGACAGAAGACCTGCTTCTAATGCTGACCCATATAAGGTTGCTGCAAGAATCGTTAAGACTGTAAAGTCTGCAGACGTATAAAAATTAGTTGTTGATTATTTATTAAAAATGCCCTTACATTACTGTAAGGGCGTTTTTTTATGCACTCTGTTTAAGAATTACTTTTTCCAGCTTTCTAATGCCCTAACAGCATCGTCTGTATAATCCGTAAAAACGCCGTCTACGCCAGCATCAAAAAATAAATGATATTCCGCTTCTGGATTGCCACCACTCCACTTTTCGTCCTCATTTCTAAACGTATATGGATGTACCTTTAACCCATATTTGTGTGCCAAGTCTATAAAATCTGACGGTGGCAATACTTTATCCACATTACCATTAGCATCTTTGGTAAAAGAAATGATGAATGGCTTCCATGGCCCTATGCCATCTGCATAGCTAGCCGTAAATAACATCCCTTCTTCTGTAGAAAAATACTCATAAGTACGGCTATCCCCATCTACATAAAAATCATAAGGAGCAGCATAGCTAATAAAGTCGCCCGCAGGCACATCAAATACTAAAGAACCGTCTGCATTAACATCATAGGTAGAAATTAATTGTACTAGTTTTACGGTAGATTTGGTATTGATGTATTGTAAAGGAGCTACCTCAAAACACTGTACAAACACAGGTGCATCATAATGATTCCACCCCGCCTTATCCAACTCTTGTAACAGAGCATCTTCCATAGCAAAGCCCAATTGATTGTGAAAATAAGGATGCTTAATCTCAGGATAAATTCCTACTTTATTTCCACTCGCTGTTGTTTTAGATTTTGCTAGCGCGATGATTTCTGAAAAGGTTGGTATTTGAAATTTACCGTCATAATCGTGCGGTCTGTTTGGCCAAACTTGCACTGCTCTTAGTTGCTTTATTTCTTCTAAAGTAAAATCCGAAGCAAACCAATCTGTAACTTCTTTACCGTCTACGTTCTTAGTGGTTTTTCTATCAGCAAATTCTGGCAATTCTGCAACATTAGTAGTACCAGAAAGCATAGGTTCATGGCGTGCTACTAAAACCCCATCTTTAGTTAAAACCAAATCTGGTTCAATATAATCTGCTCCTAGCTCCACACCTTTGGCGTAAGCCTCTAAGGTATGTTCTGGAAATACTGATTGTGCGCCACGGTGCGCAATAACTAAGGGTTGTTCTGCCTTTGGCTCCTCTGCTGGACCACCAGTAAAATCATCTACGTAGTCACAAGAAGCTAAAGATAAAAGGGACATCACCATTAGCGATGCAAAAACATTGGTTTTCATAAAGTGTTGATTTAAGTGTTTTAAAAGTCCCTAAACAAATCAACACATATAAACTTAACACTATCTCTATTTAAACAAAAGAAAAGCTCAAGATTAAGAACGTTAAGTCTATTTTAGGTTACCGTGGTGTACACAAAGAAAATATACAACCCTAGTAGTACTATTCCATCTCGCCAACCTAAACGCAATCCTTTTGGAATAAATACCAATGGCAATACCATAAAAGAGATGCCGAGCATCCAAAATATATCACTAGAAAGTAATCCTTGATCCATTACCCTAATAGGCGTAATGATGCTAGTAATCCCTAACACAGCCAACAAATTAAATATGTTAGAGCCTATAAGGTTACCTAAAGAAATAGCTTTTTCTTTCTTAATTACTGCTATAATAGAAGCTGCCAATTCTGGAATACTAGTCCCTACAGAAACTACCGTTATACCAATTACACGATCACTAACCCCAAAAGCGGACGCCATACCCACTGCTCCATTAATTAATAATTCTGACCCACCCCAAAGCGCAACACCTCCTAAGCCTAGAAACAACACTATTTTATACAAGGGTAGTAACTCATCATCCTCTGGCATTTCATCTTCCACTGCAGGTTTCTGAAAACGCAATAAATACACCAAAAACACAAATAAAAAGGCTACCATCAAAACACCCTCATACTGCTCCAGTACTCCATCAAAATAAATAAATACAAAGAATAATATACTTGCCAACATCATCACTGGCCAATCTGTTGTATAAAAACTCTTCTTTACATCTATGCTACCCAACAAAACCGTTACCCCAAGCACCAAGCCCAAATTAGCAATGTTAGACCCTACAACATTACCTAAGGCCAAATCTGGAAAACCGTCTAAAGCTGCCTTAATACTTACAATTAATTCTGGTGCAGAAGTTGCAAAAGAAACCACAGTCATCCCAACAACAATTTTAGGTATGGCTAATCTTAAAGAAAGGGCTACTGCTGCTTTTAATAACCAATTACCACCTACAATTAGCAATACTAATCCTAGGATTATAAATAAAAGGTCTGTCATAGTTAATGGTTTTAGGCAGTAAAGATAACCCAAGAATTAAAAATCCTTAGCTATGCAATAGACTATATTTTTAGTTAAATAACTATAATTATAGTTGATTAACTATTTTTTTAGTTTATATTCGTGTTAACGTAAACAGGCTTATGGAAAAATTAACCAACAAAGAAGAAGAAATAATGATGGTACTATGGAAGCTAAAAAAGGCTTTTGTAAAAGAAGTTCTTGAAGCCATACCAGCACCTAAACCTCATTATAATACACTTTCTACCATCATCAGAAATTTACAAGACAAAGGATATGTTTCTTATGAGGCTTTTGGAAACACGCACCGTTATTTTCCTAAAATAGAAAAAGAAGTATACCGTAAACAGTATGTAAACAATGCGCTACTTTCTTATTTTGATAATTCTTACACAGGTTTGGTCTCGCATTTTGCTAAGGAAAAAAAGATTTCCGTAGCCGAATTAAAAGAAATTATCGCTCTAATTGAACAAAAAAAATAATGGAACACCACTTACCAATTTATCTTTTAAAAATGAGTGGTATTCTAGGAATATTACTTTTAAGCTACGTACTGTTTTTACGAAAAGAAACATTTTTCCAGACGAACAGATTGTATTTATTAATTGGTTTAGCTTTAGCTCTAGTACTCCCAATACTTAATTACACTAAGATTATCACGGTAATTGTACCTTACACAGAAAGTGTTAATTACAAACAAATTAATACGGGAGATTCTCAAAATACAGCACTCCTAGATTTGTCTTTATTGCTCAGATTAATTTACCTGATTGGCGTACTCTTTTTTACCGGTCGTTTACTGTTACAATTATTACGAATAAAACAATTAAAACAGCAATGCCAATTAATTACCGAAGCGCACTACAACTTATACGAGAGCAAAGAAATTATAGCTCCCTTTTCTTTTTTCTACAATATATTTTACACTCCTAAAACTTACACTCCAGAGGAGCTACAAAGCATATTAATGCACGAAAAAGCGCACGCTAAACAATTGCATACTTGGGATTTACTCGTCATACAACTTTGCTGTACACTTTTTTGGTTCAATCCTCTTATTTGGTTATATCAGCACGTAATTCGGCAAAATTTAGAATTTGCAGCAGACGCCTATGCCGTTGCTAAAATCCATAACCCAAAAGACTATCAATATTTAATGCTAAGGGAATCTTTAGGATACAGCCCTACTGCAATAACACATCAATTTTTTAATTCATTAATCAAAAACAGAATACACATGTTACAACAAAAATCATCCAAGAAAAAGCACCAATTAAAAGTTTTATTTCTTTTACCCGCCTTGGCACTATTCTTACTAGCTTTCAATGTAGAAACCAAAACAATTTATACCTACAAAAACACACCACAAAATGTAGTTAATGACACCATTGACCACGTAAAAATTGACAATATCACCATCACTATTGATAAAAATAGTACGGATGAAGTTTTAGAGAGTGATGCTAATTTTTTAGTAGAACAAGGTGTAATTTTAGAATACAAACAACTTAAGCGAAATTCAAACGGAGAAATTACCTCGTTAAAAATAGCTTATGATAACAACAACGGAAGCAAAGGCGTATATCAACAAACAAAAAACGAAAGCACTATTGCTCCCTTTAAAATTTCTATATCATTTGAAAATAATGAAACCGCATATATTGAAATCCTACAGGAAGATAGCAACTCTATACCAGAAGCTGGTCAACACAGAAATACAACCCCAATACTTAAAGATAAAAATTCTAAACTTATAGAACTCATAAATACTAACGGTGTAGAAAAAATAGTGTTAGATGGTGAAGAGATTTCTAGAGATTCGCTCAGCAAAATCGGCAAGCTAGAAGAGCAATTTATCAAAACCCTGCATATTACCGAATCCATTGACCAAGATACAGAAATAAACGAGGTCAAAGTAGAAGAAACCAATGGTGATTATAAAAAAATTACTTATTTAAAACAACACTCAACCCCCAACAACAAACGTTTTCTAGTTACCGAATCTAATTTATCCCAAAAAGAAAAAACTGCTTTAGACGGTCTAGAAGAGATTGGTAAACACAAGGACATCACCATTCACAAAAAAGAAATTACCAAAGAAAATGGCAAGTCCATTTCCACTACAATAAATGAGATTACCTCTGTTTCAGAGAAAGAAAGCACTCTACAAGATCAAGAAGAACCATTGTATTACATAGATGGTAAAGTAGCAACCAAAAAACAAATAGATAAACTTTCTCCAGATTTAATTAAAAGTGTAAATGTATTAAAAGGCGAAAAAGCAGTTGAAAAATATGGCGAAAAAGCTCAACACGGTGTTATAGAAATAACCACTAAAAAGAAAAATTAGTCACATTCATCAATTAAAAAACTATCTTTTTTAGCCGACCTTTTCAGGGTCGGTTTTTTTATGCGGTTAAATGAAATACCTCATTTTGCCTCATTTTACAATGAAATTGCCCTTGCATTTCTAAAAAAACAGCTAAAAACCCCTACAAAACCTATTATTCAATAGTGAATACCCTCATTTTTATTACAAAACATAAGGACATCTAAGGAGGTCACATAAATATTGAAACATATTTTGTTTTTTATCTTTCAATTATGCAGTCAATTTCACTATTTAACTTCAATTTGTTTGCAACTATGACAAAACTCATTTTATATTGAAAACTCAATCAACAAAACAGGAGTTTATAACCATCAAAAAACAATCAACATGATAACCATTGTAAAATTAATTGTAACAGTAGTACTTACCATTTTCGGAGGACTCATTTAAAAGCTGCTTACAAAACCAACCGATTTCCTAACCAGAAATCAAAAAAACTTTTATCAACCTTAAAATTATGAACCTATGCTAACATTCTTAGGAATACTCGTTATTGTCTTTGGTTTAGGAACCTTATTAGCCAAAGCACTATTTAAAAACGTTGCTGCTCTGAATTGGTTTACCATCAAAAGAAGTCTGCAAATAGTTTTAATTGGTTTAATATTAAGCATTGTAACTGGTGCTTTTTTCTACGCAGAACCTGGCACAGCTTACGCCGTGCAATACCCTTGGGGTGGCCAGAAAGCTGTGTTTAGACAGGGCATAAACAGCAAAATGTGGGGTAGATTAATACCCATACAGTTTGAGCTACCTATTAAATACGTAATCCCCAATGGAGAAGGAGATTTGGGAGAGCAAAGTGAATATGCCAATGTGGACAAAGCTAAGTACTGGGCGTTTAGTGATGCCGTAAAAGCACGTATTGCAACTTCTGTTGTTATTAGTATAAACACAGAGGATGAAAAGCAATTCTTATCCGTAGCCGATAGAAATAAAACGGAGCGCAATTTAATACGTTCTAGAATTATCCCTAACATTGACCAGAGTATTAAAAATACCTGTAAGTTAATGGATGCACAAGACTATATTTCTGGACAAGCGTCAGATTTTGACCGCTATTTTAAAGATCAATTGGAAAACGGAATGTATGTTTTAGAAGAGTATGTTACCAATCAGAACAAAGAAATTATAGGAGATTCGTCTACCGTACGTACGGTAGTAAATAAAGAGAGTAAACAAAAGCGCTTTAGAATTAAATTTAAAGACGGAGCTCCTGTAAGAGAAAAAGGCAATTCTTTAAAGGCTTACGGCTTAACCGTAGTACAAGCCGTAGTAACAGAGATAGATTGGGAAGCTACTTTTGACAAACGCTTACAGCTACAAAAAGAAGAGGTAGCCCAGACACAATTAGAAAAGCAGCAGGCAGAGCGCGAGTTTTACCGTGCGCAGAAAGAAAAAGCACGTGGTGAAGCAGAAAAAGCAGCGGAGCGCGCACGTTTAGAAAAAGAACAAATACAAAAAACTATAGCTGCAGAAACTGAAGCTAAGGTGGCCGAATTCAATCTTATAAAGGAGAAAAAACAATTTGAGGTGGAGAAATTTAAAGCACAAAGCAAAAAGGTTGCTGCAGATGCAGAATCGTATCAAAACGCAAAACTTGTTAGTGCAGGTTTAACACCACAAGAAAGGGCAGAATGGGAATACAAAACAGCTGTTGGCGTTGCTGGGCAATTAAAAAGCTTAAACCTACCCGAGATTTATATTGAAGGTAGTCAAGCCAAAAGCAACAACGGCAATTTACTAGAGTCACTTATTGGAGCAGACTTGGCCAAAACCATGATGCAAAAAAAGGACTAAACACCATCCATACTATATTTAGAAAGCCCGGTATTTCCGGGCTTTTATTTACCTTAAAACTTTAAAATTATGAGGGTTTTACAAATAACACATAGCAATCTAAAACATACACTTACGCTAAATAAAAAAGAAATAGGCGTTTTAGCATTTAAAAGTTCTTTTTCTATGGGCGCTACTATAACTTGGGAGAATAACGTGCTTAACATGGAACGTAAAAGTATTTTTAGTAGCACTACATGGATAAGAAGAAACCATGACATGGTAGGCAGCTTAAAATCTAGCTGGAACAGCATTAAACTAAACCTTAAAGATATTGGTCATTACACATTAAAATCTAAGGGCTTTTTTGCACTAACGTACATACTGTACAACTCAAATAATCAAATTATACTTACCATTAAACCAACTTATTCTTGGAAACAGTGGAAATATACGTACAAAATAGAACTAGGAAATACCTTAGAAGACAGTCATATTTCCTTTGTGAGTTTGGTAGGTCTCTATGCTACTATTTTAAATATAAGAGCATCTCAAAGCACTTTTTAGCTTCATTAGTTATTAAAATATTTTAGAGTAAATAGTTGCATAGATTAGTAGGCAGCTATTCCCAAGTTATAGTTACATTTTTGAAAATAGCTTCTAAATCATCCTTTTTTGTAACCTGTAAAAGAATGTATTCCTAAATAAGATTTTATCTTGCAACCTAACCAACTAAATAACCTGATGTACAAATTTTTAGCCAAGCTCAATAAAGTGTTGCTCCCCTCCTATTCTAAAAAAAGACTAGATTTAACTAAGGCTAGCAAATTACAATTAGCCATTATAGGGTATCGCTATTTTATAACTACACGTGCGTTAGACTAATAGGTCATCAGCGCTCTAACTGGCACATCACCTAATTTATCTTCGCCATTTAAGAATGCCAAATGAATTAAAAAGTTGCACTGAATAATTTCTCCTCCAAGGCTTTGCACCAATTCACACACCGCTGCCGCTGTGCCTCCGGTAGCTAATACATCGTCATGGATTAACACTTTTTCTCCCTTTTTAATAGCATCTACATGTATTTCTAAAGTATCGGTACCGTATTCCAAATCGTAACTAGCTGATTTGGTATGATACGGTAGCTTTCCTTTTTTACGCACAGGAACAAAACCTGCTCCTAGTTTAGAAGCCAACATCGGCGCAAAAATAAATCCGCGACTGTCTACTCCTATCACTTTATCCACTTGCTCACCTTCTAAAAAAGAAGATAATGTATCAGCTGCTTTATTTAGTACGCTAGGGTCTTTTAATAATGGAGTAATATCCTTAAAGACGATTCCCTCCTTAGGGAAATCTGCCACATCACGAATAAATGATTTAAAATCCATTTTTTTTGCGCTCTATTTTTGCAGTAAAGGTAAAAAGAAATATATTTGCACCCCTTAAATAAGGCCGCGTGGCGCAACTGAATAGCGCATCTGATTACGGCTCAGAAGGTTGCAGGTTTGAATCCTGCCGCGGTCACAAAAAAAAGCAAGCTACAAAATGGAGCTTGCTTTTTTTATTCTACTAATTTAGATTTAGGTACTGAAGACAGTCAAAGTTCTTATTATACTGCAACACCTTACCAATATCCAATAAGAGTCTTTCTTAGGATTCCGTAACCACCTTTAATATGCTCTTCTTGCTACTATTTGGCACTTTAAACAATTGCATAAAAGCTAAAGTCAGAACCAACGTAGTTGCGAAACCCATGATAGCTACTGTGAAGGATACAATACCCTTAAAATTTAAATTTCTGAACCACTCCTTAGATAGTGCCGCTAAAAAATCTGGATTGATTTCTGTAGCATAAACCGTAAAAAATAACGTAAAAATAAGAGTCGCCATAAAACCAGTAATTACCCCAGTTTCAAAACCTTTTCGGTAATTAAAGGCCTTACCTTCTTCTAATTTTCTGTACTTAATTGCTTCATAAATTGCAAAACCTGTAATTACACCGTTAAATAGGCTGTAAAATACATTGGTATGCAGGTCAAATAATGCTAATACTAAAAAGTATGCAATTAAAGAACCACTCGTGGCTAACCCAAATCTTATGGGCAAAGTAAAATTTTTCATAGTATTCTTTATTTTAAGATTAGTAATAAAATAGATAGGATTAAAAAGATAAAAGCAGGTAATGATTTTTTAATCGGATCGTTCACTTTTATATGCATAATTATAGCGCCAATCATTAATACAGCTAAAGGCGGTGCTCCGTAAAAAATTAAGGATGGCACCCAAATAGAAGCCAGCAGTAACACGGCCGAAAGTAATTTTAAACCGCCTACCAAATACATCATGGGTTTACCAAGTCCATAAGCTTCAAATTCTTCTTCCATTGATTTTGCCGCACCACCACGCCACGGCGTGGATTTATGAAAACGAATCACCCAAACATTAAAAATGCTGAGAAAAATAAATATCTTAATGGCAATGGTTACGTATTCCATGTCTTAATTTTATAGGTTGATAATTTGTTATTCATGTTGATTACTTTAAAATTTATTGTTCTTTTTAGTGCATTTAGCTTTTTACTTTTTGGTCTTTCTTGCCTGTTTTCCCCGCTGATGACACTAGAGTTTAAACGGTATGAACTACATAGCTATCAAAAGATTACAGGTATTCTGCAAATATTAGGAGCAATCTCTTTGGCTGTAGGCTTGTATTTTACCCCTCTTCTTTTACTAGGTAGCTACGGCCTTTCTTTACTCATGTTTTCCGGATTTCTGGTGCGTATTAGCCTAAAAGATTCTATCTGGAAAACACTTCCTTCCTTCTGTTTTGCTCTTCTAAACCTTTACGCTTTTATTCTTAGTATTTTTTGTTTAAATAATTCAATATAAACTTAAACAATATTATATGTATTTTTGTTAACTTATTTCTAAAAAAAATAGATATAGACAATTTATAATAAATACAAAGTATATTATTTATTTCCTTTGAAATTGAAAAAGCATCAATTTTGTTAATTAAATCCTAATGCAAAAAGAAGACAAGTACAATTATATTTTTGTTTATTATTTTTAAAAAAACATTAAACGTTATAATATGGACTTACTTTTGAAAGCAGAAGAGTTTGAAAAAAGGCCGATGAGTCACATGTCAACGAGTGACCGTGTAAAAGCCTCAAGAGAAGCAAAAGAATTAGTTTTAGGTATTAATGAAATTTACAAAAAGACTAAAGACAGCAAACTTATGGAGGTAATGAAACGTATTACAACAAAAAAACGAAAGATTGAAAAACGTTTAAAGGGTACTCCTTTAGTATAATCTCTCTGGCATGTTTGGATTATTTAAAAAGAAAACAGAAAAAGAAAGGCTACAAGACCAGTATGCCAAATTAATGAAAGAAGCGCATACCTTGTCTACGACTAATAGAAAATTAAGTGATGAAAAGGTATACGAAGCTGAACAAGTTTTAAAACAAATGGAAAAATTGCCATAAATGTTCTACGTTTATGGCTTTTTTAAGAGTCACTTACCTTACACCCCCCCTAGTTACGTTACATTTAATCTTTTATTAAGATAGGAAAGCTTTGATTCCCATTAGCTTTGTTTTTCCACAGCTTATACAATCCCATGGACAAATTTATTCTACGCTTTCTTTTACTTTTTTTTATCATAGGATTTAGCTCCCAAGCAAGAGCGCAAAATAGTATAACCAATTTCTTTGTAAAAAGTAAAAATGGAATTAGGAAAAATGTGGTGATAGAATTTTCTGATGATCAAGGCAATACTACACACCTACCCATTGTACTTATTAAAGGAATAGAAAAAGGTAAAACTCTAACCGTTTTGGCAGGAGTACATGGCTATGAATATCCCCCAATAATGGCCGTGCAACAACTCATTAAAGAGGTTGAAGCATACAACCTGAAAGGCAACTTAATTATAATCCCTATTAGCAGCTCCTCTGCATTTTATGGTAGGTCTATTTTTAAGAATCCAGACGATGGTGTAAACCTCAACAATGCTTTTCCTGGCAAAGAACAAGGTACCGTTACAGAACAGATTGCTTATTATATAACCAAAAATATCATTCCACAAAGTGATGTCTTTTTAGATATCCATGGTGGTGACGCTAGCGAAGATTTAATGCCTTTTGTATGCTATTATCGCCATGAAGACCAACCCGTAGCCACTGCACTAGCTAAAGAGTTATCAGAAACTAGTGGTTTTACCAATGTAGTTTCTTATCCCTACACGATTAAAGACACGGAACCTGCCAAATATGCCTTTAAACAAGCTGTACAAGACGGTAAAGTAGGCTTGAGCTTTGAAGCTGGTAAATTGGGTAATGTGCAGGAAGACGCAGTAGCTTTAAATAAGAATGGAATATATCATTTACTAGCCCAATTAGGGATGTATAACACAAACCTACCATTGCCTAAAAGCTTAAATCAATATGTAAATCCTGTTTATATAAAATCACCGGCTAAAGGTATTTTTTACGCCAATGTTAAAGCCGGAGACACCGTGTATAAAGGGCAAGAAATTGGTAAAATAACCAACGAATTTGGGGAAATTTTAGCAACCGTACAAGCCTCTGAAAATGGTACTATACTTTATATGGTAGGAACACCGCCGGTAACAAAAAAGGATACACTATTTTGTATTGCTTTACCCAAGGATACAGATTAATGCCTACAATTATCACATACTCCGGTCAGTAGTAACTGTGCATGTTCTACTTTTTTGTTGGGTAAAATCGGAATTTTTATTTCGTAAGCAACACATTCAACCTTGCCACAACTGGTACATTGAAAATGTGGATGTACATCTACATGCTCTTTATGGTTACAATCTTTGCATTTGGCATAGTGTTTTAAACCATTGGTACCCAAAAATGAATGGACTTTACCTTCATCTTCGAGACGGTCTAAAATTCTATAAATGGTAGAACGGTTCATTTCTTCCTTAAACTTCTCTACCAAATCCAACACCCCAATTGCATGCTCATAGGTATCAAAAAATTGCGTTACCAACCGTACTGTTTTTGTGGTTCTTACTACTCCCATACCACAAATTTAATGCAAAACAGTTGCAATTACAATCGCTTTAATTACTTTTGCAATTCAATTGCAATAACAAAAGATGAATATCACTTTAAAAAAACCAGATGCATTAGGTGCATTAGCCAGCGGATTATGTTTGGTCCACTGTATAGCGACGCCATTTTTGTTTTTACTGCCCATTGGATTTGAGTCCGATGTTGTCCCTAACTGGTGGAAGCAGCTAGATGTTTTCTTTTTAATTATCTCTTTTCTGGCAGTTTTACAGGCAACTAAAACAACCGCTGCACCATGGATAAAACCCGCCTTATGGCTGAGTTGGTCTGCTTTAACTTTTTTATTATTGAATGAAAAGTTTGAGGGTTTTCCACTACCCGAAATAGCAACCTATGCTGTAGCTATAAGCCTGGTATTCCTGCATCTATACAATAGAAAATACTGCCAATGTAAAACCGATACATGCTGTGCAAAAAATGGATAAAGAAAAGATAGCAGTTTTTTAGATAGCATATAATATTCCCTAGGTTGTTACCAGCCGTAACACCATAAAATTAAGCCAAAAACCATTTAACAGCTATCTTGTTAGCACTATCTTTAAGCTTCTTTTTCAGCAGAGTTATATGATACAGTCTAGTAGCCTAACATATCAATATCCTAGCAGTTCTTCCGTTTTGGCTTTTCCTAATCTACATTTAGATGAGGCAGAAAGTCTTCTTATTTTGGGGAAATCTGGGGTAGGCAAAACAACCCTATTACATCTTTTGGCAGGTTTGATACGACCGGCTACGGGTAACGTTACCATAAACCACACCGATATCACTACCCTATCCGCCAAAGCGCTAGATGCGTTCAGAGGTAAGCAAATAGGTATGGTTTTTCAGAACAATCATGCGTTACGGTCATTAACCGTATTAGAAAATCTAAAAGCACGCTTGTACTTTACAAAAAAAACAAGTAATAAAAATGCGCTTGTAGAATTACTGAACGTATTAGGGATTGCAGATTGCCAGAACAAAAAAACAAACGAATTAAGTATTGGTCAATTACAACGCTTGGGTATCGCGCTGGCAGTGGTACATCAACCTAAATTAATATTAGCGGACGAACCCACCTCTAGCTTAGACGATACCAATTGTACTAAAGTAATGCAGTTATTACAAGAACAAGCAACTGCAAATAAGGCGAACCTCATCGTGATTACACACGACCAGCGTATTAAGGCGAACTTTAAAAATGTACTTACGCTATGAATACCTGGAAAATAGTGCTTAGTAACCTAAATAATAAACCGCTTTACACATTTCTTAGCGTTTTTTCGCTCTCTATAAGCATTGCATTACTCTTAGGTGTTCTACAATTGGATGCCTCGGTACAAAATCAGTTTAAAAATAGCTTAGGTGATGTGGATTTGGTGGTCGGCGCTAAAGGCAGTCCGCTACAATTGGTGCTGTCTTCTGTTTTACATGTAGACAATCCCACCGGTAACATTTCATATCCCGAGGCTATAAAACTAACGCGCAATCCATTAATTAAAAACGCTGCTCCTATTTCTTATGGCGATAACTATAAAGGCTACCGTATTGTAGGGACCACCCCAGCCTTTGATTCCTTTTACGCTGCTGAAATAGCAACTGGTACTAGCCCTAAAACTTCTATGGAAGCTGTAATTGGCAGTGAGGTGGCACAAAAACTGGGATTGCAACTGGGTGACACCTTTAAAAGTGCGCATGGGCTTACAGATGAAGCTATAGAAGCACATGATGCAGAATTTAAAGTGGTTGGTATTTATAAGAAAAGTTATAAAGTTTTAGACCGATTAATCATCACTACCCTAGAAAGTATTTGGGATGTGCATGACCATGAAGAACATGAAGATCATGAGCATGAAGAAGCACACCAACAAGAAGCTAAAGAGGTTACTTCCCTGTTGCTTTCTTTCCGAAGTCCGGTAGGCTTGCTTACCACACCTAGAATGATTAATGAACAAACAAACATGCAGGCGGCATTACCTAAGTTTGAGTTGGACCGACTGTTTAAATTTACAGGAATTGGTGTACAAGCCATTTCTTGGATCGCTTACATTATTTTAATCATTTCTTGTATTACCATCTTTATTAGCTTGTATAAAATGGTGAAAGAGCGCGCGTTTGACCTTGCTTTAATGCGCACCTACGGTGCTAGTAATCTTAAAATAAGTACCATTATTGCTTTGGAGGGTATATGCATCGTGGTATTATCCCTATTAATTGGCTTTGCTTTGAGTCAACTTGGTCTACATTTCGTCTTTACTATCTTAAAATCTAGCTTACAGCAAGACATTATGCCCAACTTACCGCTGCAATCTTTTTTATACACCGTAATACTAATATTGGCTGTAATTTTGATAGGTATTACAATGGCAATAGTGCCACTGTTTAAAATGAATATATCTAAAATTTTAAGTGATGAAAAATAAATTGATGTCCCTGCTTTTACTGTTGGCCTCTACATACACTTTTGCACAGGTAGAACTAACGTGGAAAGACTTAGCGGATATTACCTATACCGAAAAATATTACCCCGATTATGGTTCTAATTTTTTATACCCAGACTTTAGTAAAAGTATAGAAGAACTACAGGGCAAAGAAGTATCCATTGTGGGTTACTTTTTAGATATAGACCCTAGCGGAAACTTGTTTATCTTATCTAAAAATCCAATGGCGTCTTGCTTTTTCTGTGGTGCCAGCGGACCAGAAACTGCCATGGAAATTCAGTTTAAATCCAAACCCAACTTCAAAACCGACGATGTTGTGGTTATTACAGGTAAACTAAAGTTAAATAAAGACGATGTAGAACATTTTAACTACATCCTAACAGAAAGTACTGGACTAAAAATGAAATAAATAGCACGTTTAAAAAAGCATCAATCACCAAAAATGAACAGAAGAAAGTTTTTCCGCAACACCTCTTTAGGAGCATTAGGAACATCGTTATTAGCGTCATTCAACTCATTAGAAGCCGCAGAAACCGCCGCTAGCTTTAAAAATAAAAAAGCTAAGAATATTATTCTGCTGGTTAGCGATGGTATGAGTACGGGCACCTTAAATATGGCCGATTTACACCTTACTAGAAAAACCGGTATAGGCAGCCATTGGATGAATCTTTATCGAGAAAACAAAGTAACCCGGGCTTTAATGGATACGGCTTCTGCCAGTTCCATAGTAACAGATTCCGCAGCCGCTAGTTCTGCTTGGGGTGGTGGTGTGCGTGTACCTAACGGTAGAATCAATATTGATGCTAATGGCGAAGCCAATCTGCCTATTTGGCAAAAGTTTAAATCTGCAGGTAAAAAAGCGGGCTGTGTAACCACGGTACCTATTACGCATGCTACACCAGCTGGTTTTTGTATTAACATTAAGTCTAGAAATGACCAAGACACCATTGCAGAAAAATATCTAGAACAAAATTTTGATGTACTTATGGGTGCGGGTAACGAACACTTTGCCGCAGACAAGCGCAAAGATGGCAAAAACCTATACCATGCATTTGCTACCAAAGGATATAGCGTTGTTAAAGACAAAAAGGCAATGCAAAACGCTAGTCGCCAAAAACCCTTACTAGGCGTTTTTTATGACAGTGGATTACCCTACGCCAAGGACCAAGAAAACACCAAAGAATTAGCCAACAGTGTACCCACCCTGGCAGAAATGACCAAAAAAGCAATTGACAATTTAAAGGATGCTGAAAACGGGTTTGTATTACAAGTTGAGGCTGGCAAAGTAGATTGGGCGGCACATGCCAATGACATTACCGGACTATTGTATGATCAATTAGCATTTGATGAAGCTATAAATGCAGCTATGGAATTTGCAGAAAAAGATGGTGAAACACTAGTGATTATAACTACAGACCACGGCAATGCCAATCCAGGGGTAATATATGGTAGCAACGCCAACACCAATTTTGATTCTATTCAGCATTACAAATTCACCAATTCTTGGATATTAAACGGACTTGGTAAAGAATCTTCTATAAACACGGTAAAGGAACGTATAGCTTATGCCAATGGCATCGCTATTAATGATGATGCGGCAAAACTACTGCTATCCTACTACAATAATTTAAATACTGATGCGGGCTGGTATAACCCTAAAAAATTACCCTTTAAACCTTTGGCCGAATTGCAAAAGGAGTACAATTCCGTGGGATGGATAAGCATGCAACATTCTGCAGACTATGTAGAGTTAGCCATGTATGGACCAGGTAGTGAACTACTTACACCGTTTATTAAAAATACCGATGTACACTACCTGATGCTTAATGCAACAGAAGTGCAAAATAACTTTTAATAAAAGCAAACAAAATCCTAAATTCGCAAATCAGTCGCATTAAGCAAATATGACCAAAGAAATCAAACATAAACTTTCTTATGTATTTCTAGCCCTTTTCCTTACGGTGAAAATGGCAGGTCTACACGTTTTTACCCATACGGATGAGGCAGACGCTGCAGATGATTGTGCCATTTGCGAGGTGGTATTCTTAGACACCCACACTCCTGTACTACCAGAAAATGGTACTGACTGGCAATTAGATGTTCAAATCATAGGTTATCCCCAATTAAAAGTAACCACTGCACCCCAAAGTGTAAGCAACACCTTATTTTCTTACTTTCAATTTTCTAGGCCACCACCACACCTCTTGGCCTAACCCTTTTTTAAGCTAACATTTTTGGTGTCCCTTTTTAGCGTAAACACCCTGTGTTTTTGTTGGCATCCAAAACCCTATTTATTTCCTAGCCCCCTAGGAAAACCAAACTTTTATTTTAGAATAACATGTCTATTAGACAGCTCATATTTGGGCTGGGTATCGCAATTACCTCTATACTCAGTGCTCAAAACAAGCCTTCCATACAAGGTACGGTTATAGATGCCCATACTTTAGAGCCTTTATTTGGTGTAAACCTTATTGCCAAAGATGGTTTTGCTACCACAGACCAAAATGGAACCTTTTTACTAAAAACTAAGTATGACTCCTTTGTTGCTAGCCATATTGGTTATGCAGAAAAGGAATACACTATCACATCTGATACCAAAACGCCCATCATTCTAAAGTTAAAATCCATTAACACCGAATTAGATGGTGTTACTTTAAAAGGTAAATCCCAACAGCGGCTTGCTCAAGAATCGTCTACGGTAAGCATAGCAGTAGATGAAGAATATTTGCATGCCAATCGGGAAAATAGCTTAATGCAAACCCTAAAAAAAATTCCAGGAGTTAGTAGCATGACCATTGGTTCCGCGCAATCTAAACCTACCATAAGAGGACTCGGTTTTAACCGTGTTAGTGTGGTACAAAATGGCATAAAGCACGAGGCACAGCAATGGGGCAGCAATCATGGTTTAGAGATTGACCAGTATGGTATTGATGAAATCCGAATAATTAAAGGACCAGCCTCTTTGTTATTTGGCTCAGACGCTATTGCTGGTGTGGTAGATATACAACCCGCTAAACTACCCATGCCCAATTCCTTTTCTGGGGAAGTAACTATCCTGGGGGAAACCAATAATGACCTACTAGCTTTTTCTACAGGTATCCAAGGCAGAAAGAACCAGTGGTACTATCGTGGTCGCATAACCTACAGGGATTATGCGGATTTTAAGGTGCCTACAGAGCAGATTAATTACGAGAATTACATTTTTAAACTGCAAGACAATAACCTAAGGAATACTGCAGGCGAAGAGGCTAACGGCAGCCTTAGCTTTGGCTATGTAAGTGATAAGTTTAGGACAGAAACGTTTATCAGCAATGTTAACGCCAAAAACGGATTCTTTGCTAACGCTCATGGATTAGAAGTACGCAATTCTTCTATTGATTATGATGCCTCTAACAGAGATGTAGACCTCCCTTTTCATAAAGTAAATCACATCAAAATTACCAACAACACTACCCTTCAACTTAATAACCACACCTTAAAAATAGATTTTGGTTACCAAAATAATCAAAGAGAAGAACAGTCAGAGCCTGTACCCCACGGTTTTATGCCCACGCCACCCGATAGTAAGGAGCGTATTTTCACCAAAAACACCTACACCCTAAATGCTAAAGATGTTATAGCAATTAATAGCAAACACACATTTTCTACAGGGTTAAATACAGAGTTACAGAACAATAATATTGGCGGATGGGGATTTTTGATTCCCGCTTATGACCGCTATAGTATTGGCGGTTACTTATTTGACCATTTTGAAGCAACACCCAATCTATATTTGCAAGCAGGTATCCGGTATGACTATGGATTAATTACAACCAAAACACATACAGATTGGTTCCAAACACCACGGCAAAATGCAGACGGTTCTACCTCTACTATCTTTTTACAGCGCGCTACCAATTCTAGTTTAAATTTTAGCAGTTTTAGTGGCGGTATTGGCGCTAGTTACTTAAAAGAGCATACTACTTACAAATTAAATATTGGTAAGAGTTTTAGAATGCCTTTAGCCCACGAACTTTCTTCTGACGGAGTTAATTACCACATGTACCGTTATGAACGGGGCAACCTTAGTTTGGACCCAGAATCATCGTACCAAATAGATGCAGAAGTGAGTTATGCAAAACATAAATTAAGCTTTGGCGTAAGCCCTTTTGTAAACTATTTTGATAATTACATCTATCTAAACCCTACGCCAGAGTATTATGAAACTTTACAAATTTACGAGTATACACAAGCAGAAGTTTTTAGGATAGGAGGCGAAGCTAGCATAGGCTATCAGTGGTTTAAAAATTTTAATGTTTCCGCCTCTGCAGAATATGTTTACGCAGAGCAGACCAGTGGTCCCAAAGAAGGATTTACCATCCCTTTTTCACCTCCGCTAATTGGTATGTTCAGCTTTACCTACGGCAAAGAACAACTAGGAATTTTTACAGGTATCAATTTCACTACAGATGTACGCATCGCGGCAGCGCAAAAAGAAATTGTACCACCAGAAGAAATCACAGACGGCTACCAAGTTATTCATATGTCTTTAACGGGGAAAGCACCGCTCTTTAGCAAAAGTAAACCCATACAAATACGCCTAAAACTTAATAATCTTTTTAATACAGAATACTATGACCATACCAGTTTTTACAGACTTATAGACGTGCCAGAAGCAGGCCGAAATATTGCTATTTCACTAACACAACAATTTTAAACTTTAATCAATTAATAACTACTTAAATACTTTTTTATGAAACTTAATTTTAAACACCTAGCCTTTTTATTTGTAGCTATACTTACCCTACATTCTTGTAGTGAAGATGATGATGACAACGTAAACGAAGCGGCTCCTGTAATTGCCAATTTTGAATTTGGAGAAGGAAGCACCCATAGTGCCGAACCAGTGGCTTACAAAGGTTCTGATATTCATTTAGAAGCAGAAATTACCGCAGAAGCTACTGTAGCTAGCATTACCCTAGACATTCACGGACACGATTTAGAATTGAAAGAAGGGGAAGTAGAATGGGATTTTGAGCAAGTTTTTGACGGTGCAGAATACATGGCCAAAAATCCAGAATTCCATGAGCACGTAGATATTCCTATGACGGCACCTGCTGGGGAATACCATATTTCTCTTACAGTAACAGATGCCAACGGAAACAGTACCGAAATTGAAGGCCATATAGATATTATGGAGCCAATTATCACTTCGGAAATGTCTATTGATGAAACAGTAGCCCGTGGCAGCGATTTTCATGTAGAATTTATGATAGATGCGGTTAATGGTATCCATAATGTAACCGTAGATATACATGCTCACGGTTTAGAAGTTGCAGAAGGTGAACAAGAGTGGGATTTTGAACAGGAATATGAGGAAGGTTTGCATGGCGAAACTTCTGCTGAATTCCACAAACACATAGATGTACCTGCTACGGCACCAGCTGGGGAATACCACATGATGATTACCATAGAAGACGAAAACGGTAATACTTCTGTAATTGACACCCACATTGATGTAACTGTATAAATGCAAATAAGCCCAGCATCTGGTTTGGTGTTGGGTTTTTAATATAATTTGAAATGAAAAAAATACTATCTATACTAGGTACGCTAGCCTTGTTAGCTACCACGGCGTGTTCATCAGATGACAGCACAACAATAGATGAAGAGAAACCAACCATAAGTGTAAATTTTACTGGTGGTTTTCCACAAGCCTGCGAATCATTAAAACGAGGAGAAACCTATACGTTTAGCGCTAAGGTTACTGATAATGATGCACTTGCTGCCTACAGCATAAACTTACATCATAATTTTGACCACCATACCCATGACGACCAAGGGGCAACCTGCGATTTATCGCCGATTAAAAGTCCTGTTAATCCAATGCTCATTGTAGAAAATTACACCATTGAAGAAGGTCCAAAAGAATTTACGTTTAGTATTGAAGTAACCATCCCGGAAGATATAGATGTAGGGGATTACCATTGTGGCTATTCCGTAACTGACCAAACGGGCTGGCAAAGCAGAACTTCTATAGACCTCAAGATTGTTGAATAATCGATTTTCTGTTCTATAAAAAAGGCTGGTTATACCAGCCTTTTTTTGTTTTTGTAATTACAAAAACTAATACTTTAATTCACTAGCGGCAATTTCCTTTGTCCAAAGTTTTTTACCATCCTTATCATTTATAGTTATGGTAAGTACCCTGTCTTTCCAAGGGCCAGACACTTTTAACATTCCAAAGTTATGTTGCCCTACTAAAGTTTCTGTAAGCTTATATGCATTGGTTGCTTCATCACTTGGGGCTGCACCTGCGGTTAAAGAAGAACAAGTCAAATCGTACAACGGATAAACATATTTGCTTTCCTTCATTTTACTTAGCCCCGTATGGTGTCTGTCTCCATCCAAAAATATAACACCTTCTACTCTAGACTCTCTAATTTTTCTTAACAAATATTGTTGCTCTACTGGGAAGGTAGCATAATTCTCATGCATGGCCTCTGTACTCACCACTTGGTTGCCTATAACAATAAACTTAAATGTGGCATGGCTCGCTGTTAAGGCATTTATAAGCCAATCTATTTGTTCTTTGCCTAAAATTTGACGCTCTGTAGTAAAATTTCGATTTGCTGTTCTGTAGTATCTATTGTCTAATAAAAAGAACTGAATATCACCCCACTCAAACGAACCTGTAATACCTCCAGAATCTAAAACGTCATAATTGGGGTTACCCCAAAATAATTTAAAAATCTCTGCAGATGTACGTTTTAGCCAGAAGCTACTATCAGAGTCATTTGGTCCAAAATCATGATCGTCCCAAATAGCATAATTGTGTGTAGATGCTAATAAAGGCTGCATTTCTTTTAGCGAACGTGTGTGGGTATAGCGGTGCATAATACCTGTTTTAGAGTTCCAGTCCGGTTCTCTTAAATACATATTATCGCCTAACCATACCATAAAATCAGGTTGTTTTTTATGGATGGCATCAAAAATCTCGTATTCACTACCATAACCTTTTCCGGGCCTATCCATTTCTGGCTCATTAACATAAGTACAACTCCCTATAGCAAACTCAATCTCTGGTGGGTCCTTACGCCATTTCCAGAGTTCTTGCGTTTTAAATTCCATAGCGTAATCCCTTTTTACCTTACTGCCATTAACAAAAACCTCATAGGTATACGTCTTACTAGGCAACACTTGGTCTGCTATAGCTTTGGCAACAAAACCTTGGTCTTTTATTGTTGTAATGGTATCTGTAGAAAATCTGGGTTGTGAGGTTCCTTTTTCTACATACTCAAAATGCACCTTTGCAGTTTCTGTAGTTTGTAGCCAGAGTAAAACCTCTTTCATTGTAGAATAGCCCACCATGGGTCCAGATTGCACTTTGTCTTGTGCCGAAACAGGCCCTAAAAAGCAAAAAAACAGCACTACTGCTGCCTTAAAAATAGTTTTCATTTGTAGTCTTATTTGGTCAAAAATTAAACTTTAAAAATATTAAAAATACCAGCTTTGTCTATTAAGTAGATGTAAAGAATCTAATAGCCTAGCGTTACCTGCAATTCAAAAAAACTAGAAATTTGGCCAAGAATAATAGGCCACAAACCTATTGCGGAAATTTGTTGGTTTTTACCTCTGTTCGTTGTTGGCAACAGTTTTTAAATCTGTTCAATCCTTTGGTATATTATCTTTTTAGAGTTCTCAAATATTTCTCCTCCAAACTCTTCATTATCCAATGAAATTATAGAAATGTCTTTTATCCCCATAATTCCGAAAACGAATTTTAAGTAGGTTGTTTGGAAATTCATATGCTCATTTTTTTCATTTTCTTCATATCCTGTGTCTCCTCGACTCGAAAGAATGAACATTTTTTTATTCTTAAGTAAACCAACATAATCTCCATCGGGTTGTCCGGAGCGAAATTTTCAAGTTTCATTTATACGCATCAGTTGGTCAATGTAAGATTTTAGCCCACTTGGAATTGACCAATTATACATTGGTGTTCCAAGGATATAAATATCATGCTCTTTAAATTCTTTTATCAACTTATCACTTAATTCAACTCCTGATTGGTTTTCTTCCGTTCTATTTTCCGGTTTCACAAACGCACTCGCTATCCATTTTTCATTGATTGCAGGAATTTGCTTCAATCCAACTTCTCGATAAGTAAAAATATCGCTCGGATTTTTTGCTTTCCAGTTTTCCTCAAAGAGTTGTGTTAGTTTTCTGCTGTGTGATTTTTCATTTCTCACACTAGAATTGATAATTAGTACTTTGTTCATTTTGTATTTTTTTTGAATGATGAGCAAAGTTCTGAATTGAAAATATCATAAAAATTGATGTAGTTTAAGATGCTTCTATTTTTTTACGGATTCTACTCAAAAATTCTGGAGTAATTCCCAAATAAGAAGCAATTAAATAATTAGGAACCTTGTTGCAGATTTCTGGGTAATTTTCGATAAAATCCAAATAACGCTGTTCAGCATCAAGCACATTGTTGGTTATTATTCTTTTTTGAAGGCTTCCCAAATAATTTTCAAGAATGATTCTGAAAAATCGTTCAAGTTTTGGGATTTTTCTTAGCATTTCCTGAAAAGAATCGTAACGAATTTGTAATAATTCTGTTTTTTCGATTGCCTGAATGTTATAAATTGAAGTCTTTTGTTTTTGAAAACTTTCAATGTCGGTTGCCCACCAATTATCTATTGCAAAATATAGGATTTCTTCTTTTCCTGTTTTGGCATTTATATAAAAAGCCTTTAATGCTCCGTTAATCACAAAGTTGTCCGTTCGGCAAACTTCTCCATTTCTTAAGAGAAATTCTCCTTTTTCAAGTGCTTTTTCTGTCCAAAATGATTCGATTAAGGTTTGTTCGCCGGAATCTAATTGAATATGTTTTGTAATGGAATGGATTAGTTGTTCTTTCATTCAAATTCTTGCAAGCGGTCTCGTATAACCTTCAGTTACGGAAAAGTTAGCAAATTATTTCGGATTTAGCACTGGCTGTAGCAATTCCGAGTGGATTCGGACGTAGTCGAATCCGCCGTAATTGTGGTTAAACATTCTTGGGAACAGTTACTATACGTAAATGATAAGATTCTAGTTTCCGTTTAATTCTTCAAATTCAAATTCGGAAATAGTTCTTTAAATTATTTTTGTGCTGATATTTAATTGAGTTCGATTGATTTTGGATAGTAAAATTTTAAAAAAGAGTTTTTCTTTACGCCTATTATTTTCAATTCCGCTTTTTTAGCTTTTAATTACGAACAGTTTTGAAATTTCCGAAAATTAAAGAAGTAAGTAAAAGTCCGATTCCAATACCGATAAAAGAACCCTTTACAAAATCCGGTAATTCAAAAGAGTGAGATAAAATTTGTGAAGTTGCAATTACAAGTAACCCAATTGATAATAAAATTAATGCTCTTCTTTTCTTTATTTTTTTCATTTGATTATAGATTTTTAATAATTAGTATCTCAAATAAAGTATTTGTTACATTAAGTTTTTAGTTTCGGACGGTTTGGCTGAATTGTTGGCAATTAGCTTTGCTTATTTATTTGTAAATGCTTTCATCATTTCTTTTGGTGATATGTGGGGTCTTCCAGTAACCTTTTCAAAATCTGAATTCACTTTTGGTAAAAAATTTAGCCAACGGTAAATGTATGATTTCATTGCGAGTTTAAGCCCTATAGTTAGCAAATAAATCACGGATTGAAAGTCCGCGAGGACTTTCGTAAGTAGACAATTACTAGCAAGGAATTTTATACGGTGTTAGCCACTGTTTTTCTTATGTCTTCCTAACATTGTTTCCCACATTCCTAAACTTTCCAATATTAGTTTTCGAGCTAAACATTGGACATTAAAAACATCATACGGACTAATAAATTCAGTTAATTCTTTGAATTTATGAGAAGCAATAAAATTTCTCAAATAACTAGCATTATGAATTGCTTCTGGAAAAGTTAGTGTTTTATCCCTAACACTTTCGCCATATTTTGTCCATTGAGAATCATATCCAAAATAAGGTTTGAAATCTTTTTCGACTTCTGTTTTATCTCCTCTAAAAATCCAATCAAAAGTTGAGGATTTGTCTATTCCGATATTATTTAATCGTTTTTCTATGTTATCTAAAACTTTTGGATTCCATTCACCTTTTTCTGAGTTTAAGAACCTAGGATTTTTAGCACTTGACCGAATTTCAAGTCCTAATTCCTCAATTACAGAAAAGGCAGATATAATCGCAAAAGCCGAACGTGTATGTGTTTGTTTTTTATAATCATAATGGTCAAATACTTGGCCATACATTGGATCAGCTGAATGTGGACTAAATGAGTGCAATTCCAAGCTTACCTTGTATTTTTCTAGAGCATAACAGCATTCTCTGTTGTCTATGATTTTTTCTAATACTTGACACCCAAATCCTATATTTTCTATTTTTCGAAAGTAATTTGTATGATTTTTATAAAAATCTGAATCTGTTTCTTTGAATTCAGAGACATATAAATCAATTAGAGTAGTACTTGGGGTTGGAAAAGCTAAAAGAATACCTCCTTTTAAAAGTGATAGTGCGTTTTCAGCAATATCTTCATTTTCGGCAGTAATTATTAATTCATTTTGCTGATATTCAATTCTATCTGAAGAATCTTCAAAAAGATTTTTGCCTCCAGTATAATGGATTTCTCCTTTTTCAATTTCATAATAACAATTAGTTGGTTCAGGACGATATTCTAACGTAAAATTGGTTTCAGAAAAGTCTAGTGTGTCGACTAATTTCGAATCTTTTAAATTGATGATTAAATATGTTCGAAAGCTTGTCATACATTGTGGCTAACGCGTTAGCTATGATTAGTTGCGGACTTTTCCAACGGAAAATGTCCGCCTGTACCGAAGATAGTTAATTGTAAGGATTTCCATTTGGGAAATCCACCCGCAATTAATTATACACCGTATTGTAGAGCGTTTTTATAATTTTTCAAAGTCCACAAATTTGGACTTAAAATAAATTTTCATGTCCATTCTTGTTTTCTTCCTTTCACCATGCTCCTCATTATCCACTAGCATTGCCCCAGAATAATAATCTTTGCTTTTAAATTCGACAATTCCGTAAATTACGTCATTCATATTTGGTTCTGGAAATTTTGAAAGTGTGAGGGTGCTTTCGGTACATTGTACTTCAATTCTAAATTTTAGTTGTCCATCTGCAGACTCAGAATATTCGGGAAAATCGTCCCCAGCCAGCATGTGATAAACCATTGGTTTGTTTCCCACAAACTTTATTGAAAATCCAAAACCACCAAAAAGTCCATATGCGCCATCTATTGAAATAGTGTCGTTTTTAACGTAATAAAATGATTTAAAGGGCATCTTCCGCTCCTTTCCAATAGTAGAGACAATCAAAGAGTCATTTTCATAAAAATTAGCCAAAAGGACATTGTCATACACTAAGAAAAGTTCATTGAAAGATTCGCCAAATTCCGACTCAGACAGTTTAAAATCCACCTCTTTTTTTATGTTTTCGTCAATTTTAAAGTCTGACTTTCCGTTATTCTCTTTTTGTCCACAAGAAGAGATTGAAATTAGGATGGAAAATAATATTACTGTTTTTTTCAATTTTTGCTTTTAAATGCTCTACAACGGTTTAGCTATGAACAGTACGGGGGCAAACCGGCGTTTGCTTTCCGCCGTGCACATAGCGAAATCTTTTTGTTTTGATTTATTTTTCCTGTCCAAAGCAAAATCCAAAAGATTTTGCGGACTTCATAAAAATACGCAAACCATTCGTTTAAGCCCTAAGCCCGTATTGTTTATAGGTTTTGTTGTAACACGTTTTTATTCCAGAAACTCTAAATCCAGATACATGTTTCGGTTGTTCAAAGGGTCAATGTATAAGGTAGTTTCTTTTTGAATTGCGAAATGTATTTTTAGGTTATCCGTGTCCATTTGGACATTCGCTTTGTATCTAATAATTTTTCCTTTATATGGAATGTTTATTGTTACTTGATTTAAATTTTTTACAACGGTTTTCATATTTCTGTCAGCTCGTCCAACTAATTCATTTAAACCAGCATATTGTGTATTGTCCGTGATAACAGTCTCGTTCCATTTATTGGATTTTATTTTTACATTATCCAATTCTACTTTAACTTTTTCCCCCCTTAATTTTAGGTCGGCAAGTGCTTTTTCATACTTTTTATCAAGTCTCTTTAGTTTTAGATGGTCATTTAGGTACCATATTGCGAATGGTAGCAGCATGGCTAGTCCGATAAGAATAAAATATAAATTCCAGTCTCGGTTTCGACCTGGTAGTCCTGCGAAAATTATGACGAATCCAAAAAAGAATGTTCCTATAAATAAATAGGATTTAATATTCTCGAAAATATCTTTAAAGTTCAATTTTTAAATGTGTTACAACAATTGAATATCCGTCATATGACAGATATATAATTTTTAGGCTAAAGATAAAAAATATCCTTACGCATAACAGTGAATCAGCACCAATTAACAGGAACCAGAAGTGTATAGACTGTATGACACTTAAGACCTCCCCATCACTGCTTATGAATTGAATTAAAAGATGCTTTAAAAAGATAATATTAACTAAAGACGTACTACTGGTCTACGCGTTTATGGTTAATAATAAACAAACAAAAGTGTATCAAAGCCGTTTTTCCGCTTCCAAACAGAAATACCACTATGCTTATGACCGTAAATAGGCTCTAAAAAGAGAATTGATATTAAATGCCTCTAAAAAAAAATTGGCGATGCTGAAGTCTATTCTCTTTTACAGACGGTAAATCTAAACTTTGGTCAAATTATATTGGAACATTGTAAGCCCAATGAATTGTAAAAGATAAAAACAATAAACTATTGGCAGAGCAACGTTTACAACTATGGGGAAATAAGGTGGTTACTTTTGGGTAATTGCATACACAAAAGTAATCACCTTAGTCTTTTTTTTTGAAGTCATTAAACACTACTCCTTCAACTCCCAAGTACGTACCCAATCATAATAGGTGGTTCTATCTTTTGCAGTGCCCGTCATGCCACCATCGGCTGGTACCGGATTCCAATCGTATGTTTCTACCACCATACGCAAATGCATAGGTATATTAAAGTCGGCTGCTGGTTTTACTTTAGCGTGAAATTTACCATCTAAGAAATACAACACCTCGTCTTTACTTTTCCACCAAACACCATAAACATGGTAGTCTTCTGTTGCTTTCTCTTGCAAAGGTTGCTTTGCCCCAATTGTGCCAGATGCAATATCACAACCCTCTGGTATGTCTCTACTGTGCGTATTAGAATTCATGTTATTTAGCATCAATTGCGCCCATTCTTGGTCTGTGGTAACCTCTCCCACACATTCCTGAATATCCAATTCTGTTGTGCGTTTTTCACAACCATCTGCCTCTCTCCTATCATTTATTAACCAAAAAGTAGAAGACATAAAGGTTTTATTTGCCTTCATACGGCATTCGTAATAGCCATAAGTCTTTCCTTGATAAGAACCTACATAACCCCCACCATGGGTATACGTTTTTCCCTGCTTTACTACTGGTTTATCTAGGGTGTTGGTAATAATTTCCAAATTACCATCCGCTACGGTTATGTTGTCTGCTACAAACAGCCCTGGTGCTCTACCAATCCAACCTTGTCCAGAAATTTGCCATTTCTTCTCGTCTACTTTTTTGCCATTGAACTCGTCTGACATACCCTTGACTAGTTTCCATTTGGCTCCACTCGGTTTTGGGTCTTCCCCTGCAGTAAAAAATGGTCCTTTTTGCCCATAAGCAACTATGCCTAGCATTAGAAATGCTATCGTTATTCCGTTTTTGTAGTGTATCATTTTTTGGTCTGTTTTTATGCTGACTTAAAACTATCTAATCCACACAAAAACTATTAGCACATATAGGTTTGATACAAGAACAAATGGATAAATAAATTAATTAGCATCTCCCATCAAAAATTGTATTCTACCGTTAATCCAATATTCGCCATTTTTATCCCCCTCTGCAGATGACAATAGCAATTCTTTATTTAGTTTAAAGGTTAACTGATTATCTAGAGTTTTAAATAAACTTGCGGTGTTTAAAATCATTAAATTGTCTAACAGGCCGTGCTTTTCCCTTAGTAATTTTTCAAGGGCTGTCACTGGATTTTCTTGCGCCGTAAGTCCTAAATATTCAATAGCTCTTAAACGCACTAGCACTTCATCGTCGTTTTCTTTTAAATTGCGAATAATTGGTGTAAACGCTATTGCTTCTTCTTCAAAAGCGCTACAAACTATAAGTGCCCAATACCTTTTCCATGGATTATCTGATTTCAACGCTTTTGCTATTTCTGCTTTTGCTTCTGTAAAAGGTAACAGTTCTAAATTGGCGATTGCAATGAGTTCCCCTATTTCTTTCTTATGCTTTTGACCAAAATCAACTGGATTATTGATAGCATGCTGCCGCAAATAGGACTCTGGATAAAAGCTCAAATCTGGCCATGCTTTTACCTTATCGTTTAAGGCTTTTCTCAGTTCTTGTAGTTTTTCCGCAAATTGAGGACTATTAGCCAAATTTTTAATTTCATGGGGGTCTGTAGAAACATTGAACAACTGCTCTACTGGTCTTGCCTTAAAAAATGCTGCTTGCGTTGCTGTTAGCGCTCCTTTTCTGTACAAGGCTAACCATTCTTGATATGCTTTTTGTTTATACCGGTACGCATTATAGAGCGCATCTACATTGAACGGTTGGTAGTTTCTTATATACTTGTAATTTCCTATTCGGATGCTCCGCACCAAATCGTACTTTTCATCAAAACGGTCTGCATGCCCAATGGTTAGTTGTTGTCTATTTAGTTCTTGCAAACTAACATCTTTACCCATAAAGGCTTTACCGTCCATTTGCTTAGGTATGGCTACGCCAGCAAGATTCAATAGTGTAGGCGCAAAATCTACAAAACTTACAAAACCATCTACCCTACTCCCCGCTTTAGCAGGAAAAAGATGCTGCCATTTTTCTGGTATATAAACCACTAAGGGAACCTGCAAACCACTCTCATAAATATATCCTTTAGAACGCGGTAATACCCCACCATGGTCTCCATAATAAAAGATGATGGTATTATCTAAAACTTGATCCTCTTTTAGCTGAGCTACAAGCTCACCTATACGCGTATCATCATGTCTGTGCTTCTCATAATAATAGGCATAGCTTTTTCTAAAAGTTGGTGTGTTTGGGTGGTATGGAAACACGGTTATCTCTTTTGGGTTACGATGCAAATCTGTGATAGCATAATCATCCAATCGTTTATGCATACTACCTTCATGGGTATCGTGCAAACTCCAGACCTGCATAAAAGGCTGCCCCTCTTTTCTATTTCTGTAAGATGCCTGTTTGGAGCTATCATCCCAAATACCATCTAATTCAAAATTATAATCTTCCTTAGCGCAATTGGCCATGTAATACCCTGCCTCTTTTAAATATTCTGGATATGATTTTAAGCCCTCTGGTAAGGGAACTTCAAAGGCATTTCTATGAAATTGGCTACCCGTCCTTGGCGCATAGGTTCCGCTTATGAGCGTGCTTCTAGCTACAGAACATACCGCTCCATTAGAAAATGCATTATTGAATACAATACCTTCTGCCGCCAACGCTTCTACATTGGGCATGGAAACGCCATTTTCAGGGTCGTACAATTTTAACCATATGGCCGAATTGTCTTCTGTAGTAATCCAAACAATATTGGGTTTTTCTTGCTGTGCAAAACCGTACATTACCCAAAAAATTACCAAAAAGAGTAGTAGACTGGTTTTTATATTATTTTGTTCTTTCAATTGGTATGGCATTTATATCACTATTTAACGTATTCTTTTTTTAATATGAGCTGTTTTTTAAATGGAAAACATTAGTATTGTAAAGGCTGGGGCCCTGCTGTACCACAAGTGGTCCGCTTGTTTTCTCCTTGATACGCATCAATCTAAATTCAACTTAAAATCGTGCATCCCTGGAGCAAAATTACTGTAGTAAACTTTGGTCCCTTCTCCCCAAGTTCCCCAGTCCACCTCTACTCTATTGTCTCCTAATACGATATTAGCCAGTTTTACGCGCATTTTTTGAGCTATCTTTTTATAAGCTTTATCAAAGGCTACATTATTTAGCTCTTTAAGGTCCTTTGTGGTGTGATACAAACTAGGGTCTATAGCCTGATAAGGAGCCGTCAAAGCCCATCGAATTTGTTCTCCTTTTCTTGCTTTTTGTGGGCGGATTCGCATGGAAAAAACATATTCCTTAGTACGGATATACGCTCTAGGGCCTGTAGCTGCATGGCTCTCTCCTATAATATAATCGCGTTCTGGCGCTGTGCCATTGGCTATCAATGCTAAGTCCATTCCGTCTAAATAGGTATAAGCATCTTTAGTAATATCTGCTCCGGCTTCTGCTAAAATGGTGGGTGCAATATCTACAAACTCAGCAAAAGCATCTACTACTTTCCCAGCAGGGTACTTTTCTTTATTAGAACTAACAATTACAATTGGGTTATGGCTATCTAGCTCCCAAGGTGTGCATTTAGATACTGCTCCGTGGTCATTTAATTTCCATCCGTGGTCTCCGTGTACATACACGATTGTCCAAGGTTGTTTTTTAGCTTCGCTATAAGCAATAAAACCATCTACAGCCTCCCCTATTAAACTATCGCCATAAGCACAAAAAGCATAGTAATCCTGAATCATTTTTTGCTTTTCTTCTGCTGTAAAATGGTCTGTCCCTTTACTTTTTATAAATCTTTTAATTTGCTCTGGTAGTTTTGCAAGTTCCTCTTTTGTAAACTGAGGTACTTTGTAGGTTTCTTGCTGAAAGCGTTCTCTAAATGTTGCAGGGGGTAATACGGGGGTATGGGGAAAATCATACCCTAAATGCACAAACAGAGGTTTGTCTGGAGCTATCCCAGCTACCTTTTGTGAACCCACAGTGAATGTAGGCGCTGTATTATTAAGGTAGTCTAAAAGTACTCGGTTATAATATCCGTCTCTAGTTTTTCCGGCGGGTTGTGGACTTACTCCAGAGAGGATAATACCTTTGGTAGGATGTTCTTTCTCTCCTTTTTTGTAATGCCGCAGTATATCAAACTTTTTATTTGCCAAAGCCGTCTTACCCTCATGAGAAGGTCGCTCTTTTTCTAACTCTAAAGAAGCATATGTAAAGGTCCCCTCTGGAGACACGAAATACGCTACACTCTTTAGCGGTTCTTCTAATGTTTGGCCATCTACTTCTTTTATCCAATCTTTACCCCAGTCTGTGAGGCCATCTTTATGCATTTGTTTAAAGCTAATAGCATTCTGATAAATAGGATGCGTTGTAGGTTTCCCCTCTTTTAAGGTTTTAATACGAACGCCCAATTTACCAACATGAAAGGTTTGGTAGCCCTCTTTAACCATCTGCTCTGGTAACGTTGGCTTAAAATGTGGCAAATTGTTGTTGTAATATTCAAATTGATAAATTCCAGACCTAAATGGGTAACGTCCTAAATGCATTGCAGAACGCGATGGCGCACATACTGGCGAATGCACATAAGTATTTTTATACGTAGTGCCAATAGCTATAAGCCGGTCTATATTAGGAGATTCTACATAGCCAAGCTCACTCATTTCTCTGCCATGTATCATTTTATTAAATCCCCTTACAGCATCATACCTATGGTCATCTGTAACTATCCAAAGAATATTAGGTTGCTTTTTACTAGCATTAGTTTGCGCTACACTAGGTGTTATTTGCAAACAAATAACGAGGATGGATAATAATCGGTTTACTAGGGTTAATTGGTATGTTTTCATCTACTTACACTAAACAAAACGATGTGACAGTATCACATCGTTTTTAAAGTGATGAAGTTTTAAATTATCCATTACTTCTCTAACCACATATTCGTTTTTTAGTACTACATATTACCAGAAATTAAAACCTCTTCTTTCTCTTTTAAGAAAATTGTTCATAACCACCTTACCTACAAGAATAACTTTTGTCTTTATTTCTTTGTCACTTCTATAGCTATGCTAACCAAATCTCTGGACAACGTCACCGATTTTAGCTGGTTCTCCTCCATATTGAATTGCAAATAATTAGGATAGTCTTTTATTTTATACCTACCATCTCCCAAATACATTAATTCACTTTTATCCTCTCCTTTAAAATGACTAAAAAAAGCAGATGCAACATATAGTTTACCATCTTCTTCACTAATGGCAGTGGGTAGTTTTAGTTGATACAAAAAATCATTATACTCCCCAATCAGTGCCTTTCTAGTACTCGCAGGTATTTCTTCAATTTGATCTCTGTTTAATTCTTTTTTCCATTGCAATAGTTTTAGCAGCTTCTTACGTGTATTATCAATAACCGGAAAACGATTGGGCTTTTCACCATTAGCCAAAAACACAAAACCATTACCATCTGTCATGGTTGCAAAAACATCGCCACCAACGCCCGTATTAGAGCCATTACAGGATAGCCAATCATAATTATTAAATCCAAAAGATTTTTGAAAACCATAACTCCATCCGCCTACCGCATTTTTTAATGCCGAAACAGCAGTTACCTCTTGTGCTACGGATGTAGAAATCACCGTAGTATCTTCCCCGCTCAGGGCTTTCTGTAATGCTATGGTTAGCTTGGCCAAATCTGTTGGTGTAGACCATAGCCCAGAAGCACTTACTTGTGGTGTAATAGGCAATCCTGTTTTAATTACCTTACCATCTTTATCATGTACCAATGCTACATTTTGTAAAAATCCTTTTTCATTGGGCTGTATCATACTGGTATTTTCTAATCCTAAGGGCGTAAATAAATGCTCCTGAGCCAAATTGGCTAGATTGGTCTTAAAAGTATCCTCTAAAGCCATTTGCACTACAACATACCCACCACCGCTATATTGCCAACTAGTCCCAGGTTCAAACAAAAAGTTTATTTCTTCCTTATACCGTGGAAGTTGCCCCAATAGACTTTGCTTAATTGTTGGTACAGTATCTCCTGCATAAAAATCTGCGAAACCATGTTGGGTAGTCCCTGCGGTATGATTTAAGAAGTGTTTCCAGCTAGGTTGTGTTTTAGTAGTCCATTCACTTTTTGGCAATTGCCAACGCTTTAGACTTTTTGTAATAGGCGCATCTAAATCTAACAAGCCTTTTTCTTCTAGAATAAAACAAAGTAAGGCGGTCACAGGTTTAGAAATTGATGCTGTAGAGAAAGCGGTGTTACCATCTAAATTTTCTTCACCTTCCGTACTTTTAACTCCGTATTGTTTACTGTATACTATTTTATAATCTTCAAAAACAACAAAACTAAAACCTGGCAGGTTGTGTTCTTTTAGTTGATGCTCTATTTGTAGGCTATCTGCTAAAAAGTCAAATTTTTTTTGGGATGCAACTGTTTGTGCTTTAGATGGCATGGCTAAGTAAAGCATGCAAACCAGTAAAATGTACGTGTAGTTTCTCATATGTCCGTTTTAAATTAAGACGATGAACCTAAATTTATGTTACAAAAAAAATCTTATGCCTAGGATTTACATATTACTAATGCTTAGGATATTTTGATGGTAACGATTATTGAGCTGTATCCTTTCTTAGTATTACGGTTTGATTACGGCAAACTTTTGTATTTGTAATAATAATGCTTGTATATCTATTTCGGTTCGGGGTATTAACAAATTAAAGTGCTCATAATTATGTCCTTTACCACCAGCTCTACTTATGGTAAACTCTAAACACTGCTTCCCTAAAAACGATTGCAATTGGCAGCGCTCTAAATTGCCGTCTTGGTTATTAAAGGAAACCACATACTTATTATTAATTAATAACCCAGAGGTAGTTATTCTTGCACTTGGCCCAGAATCAACTAACAAATTGGTTTTAAATTGGGTAATTGCTCTCCATTTAAAATAAGCGATTAGCGAACCACCCAAACAGAAAACCGGCACTATTATGCTAAAAACTGTTCTGTTACCCTTATAAAGAAAAATAAAAAAAGAACTGTAAATACGGTTATAAACGTTGCTTTAAAGTTTCTTTTCTTTTTTTGCGTATACTTTGTACCGTATGTTTGCCATTCTAGCGGTTGATAATTGAATATTGTCAGTAGTCTTGAATCGTCCTGAGACCAAACCTTTACTAGTTTTTCTTTAAAAGCTTTATCTATGGTTATCATGTAATTGATACAATAATATAGTAATGCTAGTCCTATTGCAGCTATTGGTGCCCTTACAATAAATTTAGTGCTATGTTTGGCGATAAAAAAATTTATCACCGAACTCAATACCATAAAAATGCCTAAGATGAGTAGGAGTATTATTAAGAGTGATTTCTTTTTTGGAATGGATTTTTCATATAAAAGTTAAGTTGATTTTGGCCTTCGCTTGAAAACAACTTTTAATTAATGTCTAGATAAAGATACTATATAACGGGCTTGGATAATCGGCTAAGGATAAGAACACCTAATCGTAATAGCTAAAATCCAAAAAATGCAGGAATTTGGCCAAAATATATATGTCTCAAATTTAATGCAGAAATTTGTTGGTTTTTACCTCAGTTCTTTGTTAGGTGCAGTACTTTATAGATTAAACTTTTTTGCTATTCTTTTATTAAGTTCATTCAAATTAATTCCAACTCCCCCAATATTTGGTTTAAATTCAAAAATATCCTCTTTTTGATTTGTGAGGTTATCTTGTAAATTATCAATTTTTTCTAAAATTTCATCCAGCTTTGCACCTTTTGATTTTCTTTTTATGAATTCCAAAATTTGAATTGGTGAAGGTGGAATTTTCAAATATGACAAAAAGCTAATTGCATTTTCCTGCATTTCTTTTCCCCAATTTTTTTTAAACCGTTTAGATAAACATACATCCCAAAACTTAAGTCTTATATTTTCTGAGAAGTCAGATATTTTATCAACGTCTGGTGGTGTCAATAAGTACTCAAGATAGTAGTCACGATGGAAAGGTTTTTTAATGGAAGTCAACATTTTTATTAATTGTTCATTGACTTTTATTTTACTCCTGTCATTTGGGTCTTCTCTTGTCCAACCTAAATGTTGCTGTACTTCATCAGCGGTTTTTATTTTTTTAAATTTAGTTTTATCCACCTCTTCCTGTACAAATGAAAACCCTTGATGGTCAATATAAGAATATGGGCAAACTGTCATAATCGTTTTATCTTCTAAAAGATATAGTCGAATACCTTTTGAGCGATAAAAGTAATTCATCCTTCCAAATGCAGAAGCGTGAATTCCATCATAAATTAAAACACCATTTTTATCGAAATATTCAATTTCTTTATCGTTTTCTTGTCCTTTATTCGTTAACCAATCTTTTCCCAAGCCAGTCATTGGCCGACCTTTATTAAGTTTTTCAAAATCTTCAGAACTTTTAATGACTTTTTCTGGAATCTTTTCAAAAATGGATTTATCGTCCATAAAAATGGACATTGCAGAATGTAAACATTTTGGAATAAATTCGACTTTTGTGTCGATAAATTCGAGGATTGCACCAACTAGTATAATTTCAATTTTATCTTCCAATTTTTATTTCGTATTGCACCTAACGGCAGTCTGTCCCAAAACCGCCTTCAGATTTTAATTTAAAATTAGCTTATTAGTTTCAAACTACCGAAGCTTGTAAAAAGGAGGGCGAAATTTTGTTTTGCTCCAAACTACCTCTAATTGATTTAAAACCCTTTTTAATAGTGCCTATTGGCTTTCAAATAAGTTGAAAATACCTTAAAAATGCTGTAATAAGTTCTTTCCTTTGTACTTTGAGGATTTTCAGTATTCGTTTTAGATTATAAGCCGATAGTATAAGTCCAAAGTCAGCTGAGGCGGCTTCCATTCCTCTTTTGGTCA
>NZ_SWKK01000016.1 GCF_005144745.1 Flavobacterium sp. ASW18X
GCTACTACTGTTAAGTTTCTTAAGATTGCTTTCATAACTCAATCGTTTAATATGTTAGTAAAAACTTACACTGCAAACATACGCCCGTTGTGCTATGCCATTCTACACCAATTTTTGCCAATATCTATGCTATATTACCCTGCACTCAATGTTAATTTAATGTAAACGGTAATTTTACACAGTTTTTTGGTAATTTAGGATAGAAAAGGTGGTTTTCCCCTGCTTTAAAGGTCAAGAAGAATATTTGGAAGAAAATAGCAGCGTATTAAAAAACCGATGTTATTACTTGCCTATTTGGTTGACAAAGAGAAGAAAGGTGTACTAAAGACTGTCTTTAAGGACACGGTTTTTATACAAATCCATAGCACGATTATAATTGATTGCTCCTTTTTCGGTTAAATCGTACATGAAACCATCTAGCTCCGGATGCTCTTTAGCAATCCAAATTATCAAAGCTTGTTTCTGAGCTTCCCAAGCGTCCCAATCTGTACCAATAAATTCAATGTTTTCAGATTTAGCAATTTTTCCATTTTTAAAAGAAAACTTATGCTTAAACACTAATGGATTATTTTTTAGAAATTGAAATTTATCACTAGATACCGATACTGTTGCTACCACTTCGTTTTGCATTGTTTTTATCTCTTTAATATGGTAGGTTGGTTTAAAAACTGAATCCCACTTAAATAATTCATGATAGGTTTCCCGGGTGTACCTTGTAGTAAAATCTCCTTCTACCGATATAAACTCGTCTGCCAGTACTTGTTTAACTAAATCATAATCACCTTTAAGAAAACCATCATAGTAAGCTTTAACCATTGCTTTGTTATCGGCATTCTTGTTTGAACAAGCGATACATAAAATAGCCACAATAACTATAGATAATTTTTTGGTCATATCTAAAAAGGTTAGTTTAAAAAATAGAACATTCTAGCTAAGAAATATATGGCCTTTAGCTGAAATCTCAGCTGTATTCCTTTATTTTTTCTGATACGCTTTTTATTTAAGGAGCAGATGACCATCGTAATCTTAACAGATGGAAAATAAAGTATTATTACAACAATTTGTTATTTTTAGCACCTAACCAATTGACTATAGTATGTTCAAGTGCCCCCAATGGCTTTTTGCCACACTATTAGTATTTACCTTCTTTTCTTTTGTAAAAGCACAAGAATCTAGACAAGAATGGATAAATAACTACGAATTTTCTTTAGCTGATTTTAAAGCAGCTACTACTAAAGTAGACCAAGAAGTAAGTAATCTTTACCTGCAAACAGGTATTACTATTGAGCTTGGTTTTCAAATGACGAACATAGAATTTATGTTTACGAAAAACTTTAATGACAAAGTAATTTGCATTCTAGATAAGAACACGGCGGTTCTTAAAGCTCAAAATCAAAAACAACTAACCAGACTATTACATTTAGCATCTTATGATTTTGATTTGTCCGAGTTGTATGCACGGAAAATACGTAAAGAATTGTTTGAAAATAAAAAAGCGTTTTCCAATGCTAATTTTTTTCAGCCCTATTATAGTAAAATGATTGCTGAACGCAATACGATTAGCGCTCAACTTTACGATGCCTCGAATTTTGGAGCAAAAGAAGAGCTTTTACAAAAAGCGCATCAAAAAGTTAGAGAAGAATTAAAAGAATACTCGGATTATTGCAAGGAATGCAAACCTAAAAAACGTAAAAAGAAATAATCTTTTAATTTTTACTGATTGATTTTATCCACTACTACAAAAGATTTTGTAAAAGCTTTGGCGATATTTTTGTTGCCGTTTTTATCCTATCTGCACCTTTTTTTTATTGATTACGAACTAACAAATCAAAATTTAAAATCATTTTTAAACATTGGTAACGAACACGAAAATCTTCTCTCTTTAATGTACTTCGCTATTAGCACATTTCAGTACGTCTTGTTATTCTTAATTTGGTTTAAATCTTGTACCTCTACTATAAAGTTAGCCGTCGGAATCATTCTTACTTGGTCAATTCATCAATTTCTATCATATACGATATTTTGCCACAAACCTCTTATTTTCAACAAACTAACCTTATTGTTCTTAATAATAATATTCATAGTTGGTTCTTTTTTGAAAAAGAATATGAAAACAAGAGTTCGTAATATAAAATTTTCATCAAGTGCTCTTCTAATTTTGATTACCCTTTTATTTAGGGAAATCACAATTTACCTCCCCAAAGGAATAGATACGTATAATTTAATTCTTTTCAGAATCGAATCTTACGGATTTGTTGATGCTGCACAATTAGTGTATATAACGAGTAATAAAGTTTCCTTAGTGATTTATTTTTTGGTGTGGTTTATTTTAGAAAACCGTTGGTGGCGATATGCCATTTTATCTCCCCTTCTATTATTGACAAATCAAATTTTCAATATTTTTCAAACAAATAGTAGTTCCGGAGAAATAGACGAAATAGAACTCTACCAATCTGGTCCATTCTTACTCGTAATCCTGATTGTCTTACTGCTACTAGCACAAGCTGCAGACCACCAAGAACGGATAAAAGCATTTTTACGATTGCAGTACCAAAACATAGAACATGCCGTAGAGCAACGTTTTGGCAGGCAACAACAAAATATTGAAGAGAAAAAACGACGCTTGGCTACTAAAAAAGACCTCAGCAAAGCAGAATTAGCAGCCTTGAAAAAAGAACTAGAACAAGAACTTAAAAAGCTTACGTAATACCTAACAAAACCTATTAGGTATTAGACAAACATAGTTTTCTATTTTTGCCCAATGTTTAAAAACCCTGTAGTAAAAGATGGTATAAAGGCTCTAGCGATATTTTTGTTGCCGTTTTTATCTTATATACACATGTATGCTCCTGATGATTTAGACTATGAACTTTGGAGATATTATAAAACGCAGATTTACAATACTTTTTTTAGTGGATTAGTTTACGTAGAATTGAACTATTTCTATTTAACATGCCTGTTCCTAATTTGGTTTAATAATATAAAAGACAAACATTTATACGGAGTTTATTTTATTATTACTTCATTAATAGCAAATTCTTTTAACTATGTATTTCCAATATTTGATGGCTATCTTGAACTGACCTATCTAATTTTTCATCTTTGTAGCCTAACCTATTTATTATTTAAAAAGGACTACCATTATAGAATCAGAAATAACAACCAACTAAATCCTTTAAACCTCTTATTGGTTGTCGTTGGTTTGCTTTACATTTGCTGTCATTTAAACCTTTTTTCATATACATCTAAAGAATTAAACCTAGGTTTTGTAACAATTAGCTCCTACGGATTTCAAAATTTTAATACCTTCAATTTAGTTGCTTTCATTAAAATTTATGGTATTATTGCTTTTTTAATCTGGTTTTTTACTGAAAAAAAATGGTGGCGTTACGCTATTCTCTCTCCTATTCTTCTGCTGGTAAACCAATTCTATAATTGCATAATTTCTAATGGTGAAGATGATATAATAGACGAGTTTGAACTCTACCAATCTGGTCCATTTTTGTTAACCCTCTTAATTGCTTTATTGTTATTAGCACAAGCTGCAGACCACCAAGAACGGATAAAAGCATTTTTACTATTGCAGTACCAACACATAGAACATGCCGTAGAGCAACGTTTTGGCAAACAACAACAAAATATTGAAGAGAAAAAGCAGCGCTTGGCTACTAAAAAAGACCTGAGTAAAGCAGAATTAGCGGCATTGAAAAAAGAACTAGAACAAGAACTTAAAAAACTATCTTAAAGCTAACAAAACCTATTAGGTTTTAGACAAACATAGTTTTCTATTTTTGCCCAATGTTTAAAAACCCCGTAGTAAAAGATGGTATTAAGGCTCTAGCGATATTTTTGTTGCCGTTTTTGTTGTACCTAAACACCTATTCTCCATTTGATTTAGACCATGAACTTTGGAGAAATTACCAGAAGCAGATTTTTGATACTCCTTTTAGTGGTTTAATTTATATGGAATTAACCTATTTGTATTTAATCTGCCTGTTCATAATTTGGTTTAAAAATGCAAAGAACAAACATTTATATGGGGTTTATTTTATAGTTATTTCTCTACTAGCTAATTTTTTCACCTATCCGATTCCTATTTTTAAAGGCTATACAAAATCTGTTTATCTACTTTTTCATCTTTGTAGCCTAGCCTATTTATACTTTAATAAGGACTACTATTATAGAATCAGAAAAAATAACCAACTAAATCCTGCAAATCTTTTATTCATTGTCATTGGTTTGCTTTATATTTCCTCTACCTTTTCCGTTATACCGTATAAATCAAAAGAATTAAACCTAGGTTTTATAACAATTGGCTCCTATGGGTTTTATGATTTTAGCACATTCCATTTAGCTGTTATTATCAAAATTTATGGATTTATTGCTTTTTTAACTTGGTTTTTTTCTGAGAAAAAATGGTGGCGTTACGCTATTCTTTCTCCTATTCTTCTGCTAGTAAACCAATTTTATAATTGTATAATCTCTGACAGTGAAGAGGATATTGTAGACGAGTTTGAACTCTACCAATCTGGTCCATTCTTACTTGCAATCTTAATTGTTTTACTACTACTAGCTCAAGCTGCAGACCACCAAGAACAGATTAGAGCATTTCTAAAATTACAGTACCAAAACATAGAACATGCCGTAGAGCAACGTTTTGGCAAGCAGCAACAAAATATTGAAGAGAAAAAGCAGCGCTTGGCTACTAAAAAAGACCTGAGTAAAGCAGAATTAGCGGCATTGAAAAAAGAACTAGAAGAAGAACTTGAAAAGCTTACTTAATCCTTATCTTCTCGTTTGTCTAATTCCTTATTTACTTCTCGTAAAAGTTCTTGCAATTCTTTTTCTTGTCGCTCTCTAATTTTAGCGGCAATAATTCGCTCTATTTCTAGCTCCTTTTCTTTTGGAAGTTTGTTCGCAGATAAGAATTGTTTTTCCGGGTTAAGCATCTCACCCTCTCCCGTAATTAACCATATTAAATTTAACTGTGGATAGGTTTTAATAATGTTTTCTATAACATCACTACCTATAGATGCATGGTTCTTACGCATGCGTAAGGTATAGCCATTACTGGCTCCAATACTAATATCAAACTGGCGGGCACTCAAACCTGCATGTTCAATAAACTGCATCAATCTATCAATGGTCTTTATCACGCTACTATTTCTAATTGTTTAAGCTAGACCCAAAGATACTATTTTCTACAGTGTATACTAGACCAAGTTGTGCAGTTAATCGAAAAACTAAAATTTTATTTTCTATCAAAATGCTATTATATAGATTTTTTTCTATATTTAAACCTGTGAAGCACTTTTAAAATATAAAAAGGACGTCATCACAATCTATCACTAAAACAAAAAGGTAAGCTTCCCCGCTTACCTTTTTTTATGCTTTAAGGTTGCAGCGTAAATACATTCTACAATCCTATATACTGTTATAAAATATGTATTATTAATAGAAGAAAAAGTACCATCCCAGGAGGGAAAACCTCTTTTGCCAACTTGTCTCCCCCAAGACCAATCGTGCTCTAGATAGTAATCCCACCCTAAATGGTTTAAGTAGTTACAGAGTCTAATTGTAACTAACATAGTAACGGACCAAATTAAACTTTATGCTGTCTTGCGTACAAAAAACAAGAAATAATTACCGTTACCAATTTTTTCAATACTTTTAAAGAACCCCTACCGCGATTGTCAGTAGCAATCCCCCAATTGTCCTAACTTTTTTAGGTAGGGGTTTTCTTATTCAAAAGCGTGTTCAAAAATAACGCAACTTTTCCATATTTAGTCTAACACAGTCGTAGAAATTGTCAATTAATTCACAAAAAGATTAAACAAAAACTATTTATTATTATTTCTATTTCTAAACAGGTAAGAATATTCTTGGCTTATTTGGTTATTTTAACTTTTGTAGTATTTCTGGCTTATAGTTTTCTAACAATTGATGTAATGCTATTTCATTAGGTTGCAAGCTAGTATTATTGGTTTTGCTTCTTGAATTTGCTATTTTAAAATAGGGCGTTAATTCTTCAGATTTATGCAGTTCTTCTAAAAGCGGATGTACATAATATTTTTGACATACCTTTCTGGTATTATTTAATTCTTTTGCCGCAGCATCTAAGGCTAGTACCCATTGCTTATGCTTTTCTTTATCACTATTTACTGTTGGCATTGTGTTAAGTGTATCAAAAACTATTAGACTTGCTGCCCATGTTCTAAAATCCTTTGCCGTAAAATGGGCTCCACTACATTCTTGTAAATACTGGTTTACCAAACCACTATCTACTTTTTGCTTATTTCCGTTTTCATCAAAATATTGAAAAAGTTCCCATCCCGGCAATTCTTCACAACGATTTACCAAACGCGCCAACTTTTTATTTCTTATGGTAACCTTATGCTCTTTTCCCTTTTTACCAATAAACTGAAACTTTATTTTATCATTGAATATAGATACATGCTTATTTCTTAAGGTAGACAGACCATATGTTTTATTTCGCTCTGCATAATAGCTATTTCCAATTCTTATATGAGACTCTTCTAACAAACGTACTATCAGTGCCAATACTTTTTCTTTTTGCCAACCCTTGGCCGTTAAGTCTGCCTCTACTCTTTTTCTAATTTTGGGTAAAACACCAGCAAATGGCAACATTCTATAGAATTTAGTTTGGTTTCTAATTGTAGTCCATTTAGGATGATAGCGATATTGTTTTCTGTTTTTTCCATCTCTACCCGTTGCCTGTAAATGTGCATTGGCTAAGGAAGCTATTTTTACTTTTTGCCAGGCTGGCGGTATGGCCAATGCATTTATTCGTTTTATTTCTTTTTCTTTTTGCAAGCGCTCTCCGGTGGCAAGGATATATGCATATTTTTCTTCGTCTTTTTTCCTTGATATGCACAACACGTCTGGCGTAGCGTAGACCAAATTAAAATACGCTAAATCTTCCTGTGGCGCTTCGTAAAACCGCTCTATTCCTTTGAGCACTTTTCTGATTTCCGTCTTCAGCATAGTTTAAAAAAATTAAAAAAGGTTGTCTACAGAGACAACCTTTTAATACCACCACTATAAGTATACCTAGCCGTAAACTTATATTGCAAAGATGCTCTCACCAAAGTTTACAATTTAACTCATACCAAACTTTTAGTAACGCAATCCAATTGCCGACAGTTTTACCTATTTATTTCTTTATCAAAGCAATACAGTTCATATTTTATTTTAATGGAGTCCTTATAAGAATAAAAGGTGGTCATCTTTGTAAAGAATAACAATACTACAGTGATGCCACAAGATATGGGAGTTTTAGCCACAGATAAGAAGCAGTACATTTATATTTATTCTAATAAATCAGAATCGGGCAAACGCCTTTTAGCGTATGCTCAAAGTATAGATGGCCCAGTGAGGACCATAAATATAGATAATGAAAAAATTTCTGATACCGTTTGGACCGAAATTTTAGAGCTGCTAAACATCTCTGCCAAGGATTTATTTGGAGATTCTCATAATCTTTCTAAAGATATTAATGGCGATGAGCAGATGGATACGCATGATTGGCTTAAAGTGATACAGAACAACCCAGAAGTATTAGCTACTCCCATAATTATAAAAGGGGAACATGCAAAACTTGTAGCTAACCAGCACGACTTAAGTTCCTTTTTTGAAGCTGACGGTAGCAATTTTGATAAATCTCCGGAAGCAATAAAAAAAGCAAACCATAAAGACACTACTAAAAATGAACGATTTTAACAGAAGACTATGACCATTTTTGAAGCCATCCGTAACGACCACGATGTACAACGCAAATTACTAGATGTATTGGTAGACACTAGTGGGGATAGTAAAACTAGAAGAGATGCTTTCAATACGCTTAAGAGAGAATTGGCTATACATGCTGATGGTGAGGAACGTCACTTCTACATTCCTTTAATGAAAATAGATAAAACGCAGGACCATGCTAGACATGGGGTTGCAGAACATCACGAAATAGATGAGTTAGTAGAGAAATTAGAAGAAACCGAATTTTCTAGCTCTGCTTGGCTAAAGTATGCTAAAGACCTTCAGGAAAAAGTTACCCATCACCTAGAAGATGAGGAACATAGCTTTTTTCAATTAGCGGGTAAAGTACTACCAGAGGTAGCAATTAAAGAATTAGCCACTACATACACAGATTACATAAGCAAGCAACGAAGCGAATAAAGAATACTATTACACATACTTTGCTCTTGATTGTTGGTTAGCAATTATCCCAGAGGGGTTCCATATAGGAACCCTTTCTTTTTTTTGTACCTTACTACTAGCATACAAAAACAGACCTTATTTTTTTGTAGGAAAAACGATAAAAAGTAAGACAAAACTTAAAAATTCCTACAAAACCAAAACCACCCATCGATAGCAAATTGGATTTTAACCCTTTTAGCTACCCATTAATCAAAAAAGTAGATAAATTCCTACAAAGCTAAAATATCTTTGTAGAAACTAAATTCAAAAATATTGTTTCGTAAATGATTAAATGATGTAGAATGTTTTAAGTCCCAAAATCATGAAATTACCTAAAATCACAAGACACCACCCAGCTTTTATAGTTATCGTTTCAACGATACTATCTGTGCTGTTCTACCTTCTAGGGCATAAACTAGTAGGATGGATTCACTTTTGGGAAGGGTTAATTTTGGCTTCTGTAATTCCACTATTAATTGCAATACCCATAGCTTTATTTACGTACAATACCCTTAAAAAATTAAAACAACAAAAAGTTAGATTGGAGCAATTAGACAACGTCAATAAAAAATTATTCGCGCTAATTTCTCATGACGTCCGTTCTCCTTTAATCAACTTAAAAGGCCTGTTAGATATTTTTTTAAATGAGGATGCAGACATTAAGGAATCTAAAGAATACTTGGGCCAAGTAGCGGATAAGCTAGACGGCGTTACTGTTTTTTTAGATGGTTTGCTAGACTGGTCCAAAAGGCAAACCTTAGATAAACCCTTAGAAAAACAGGTGTTTTCTTGTGCTACAGCAATTAAACCTGTTTGCAAACTTTTAGAACCTTTGGCCGAAGAAAAAAATATTAAAATACTTGCTAATATAAGCGCGCATGATATCTATGCAGATGAAAACAGTTACGCTTTTATCTTTAGAAATGTTTTACACAATGCCATAAAATTTACTCCAGAAAATGGTAAAATTTACCTGCGCACCTATCAAATGTACGGTAAGGTCTATACCGAAATTACGGATACTGGTGTAGGGATTTCTGAAAAAGAAATAGAAAAAATTATGGAAGGTGAAAATTGGTTCACCACCAAGGGTACTTCTAATGAAAAAGGTACGGGCTTTGGTATTAGAACATGCTTATTTTACTTAAAGAAAAATAAAGGCACCCTAAACATCAATAGTACTCCAGGGCAAGGCACCACTATGACTTTTGAGCTACCACAAGGCAGGGCGTAATTGTTTATTGCCCCAACTCCACTGCAACAAAGGAAATTATTTCGTTATTCTGAAAATTGGCTTGTATTTCTATCGGATTACAACAGACTTCACAATCTTCCACATACGTTTGTTGGCTCACAGAAGTATCTAAAAGCATGGATATTTCTTCCCAACAGTATGGACATTGAAAAAAGTGTTCTAACATCTTAATAGCTTACATTTAACAACTGGCCTGTTAATTGCAACAATTGCAATTCTGCTAGTTTGGCATTGTACTTAGCTAAATTTTTACTGGTTTGAGCATTAAGCAGGTTAATTTGCGCTTGCCTTAATTCTACAGAGGTAATCTGTCCTAACTTATAACGCTCATTAGACCTATCAAAATTGTTAGTGGCAGTGAGCACATTCTGTTCTTGCAAACGGAACACTTTTAAACGGTTTTCATAATTACCCTTAGCATTCGCTATATCTCTTGTAACCTCCAATGCCAGTTGTTGCTGTAATTGGTCTTGAGAATCTAGTAACAATCTAGCGTTTTTAACCTGGGTTATACCAGAACCACCATCAAATAAATTCCAGGTTAAATTAGCACCCAAACCAAAACTAAAAGTAGTATTATTGGTTCCAGGAAAAAAGGCAGAAGCCGCAGATTGATTTAGGTTCCACCCATAAGAACCCGTTAATCCAACAGTAGGTAAAAACACAGATTTTGCATTTTTCACCGTATAATCATTAATGGTCATATTGCTTTTGGCTTGTAACAAACGCACATTATTGTTTGGCGCATCTCCCACAAAATTTTCTAATTCTATAGGCGATACAAAAACTGCTGTGGTGTCTACATTGAACTGGCTTTCTATTTCTTGGTTTAGGATGATGTTTAAATCGCGCTGCGTATTTTCTAACAGCTGTCTTTCCGTCATTAGGTTAATACTATCATTTACCAAATCTACTTGAGCATTAAGCACATCTAATTTATTTACTTGACCATACTCAAAACCATATTCTGCACGGGTAAGTCTGTTTTTTGTGTTAGCGAAAGTTTCTTCTAAAACACCTACATTCTCACTTATACGAGCAACTTCATAATACACAGAGAATAACTGTATAATGGTATTCTCTATAGTTTCTCTTGCTTGCAAACTAGAAAGATTGTACTCTTCTTGTAAGCGCTTATAATTGTAATAGCGCCCAAAACCATCAAACAGTGTATAATTTACATTCACAGAGGCATTATAACGTTGTGCTTCGGCCTTATTAATTTCTACATCTGGGCGTGCAATTGGGTTACCCGTACTTTCATCTACCAAAATAGCGCCCTCACCATCTGTTAAAAATTGTCCTGGGAATTCTATAGTACTATCGTCCCTATTATAATTGGCGCCTGCTTGTGCCGTTATAGTGGGCAAGTAACCAGAATTTAATATTCCTTGATTATTGTCTGCAATGGCTACATTATTGTTGGCCACCTTAATTCCCAAGTTGTTTTCTAAAGTCTGTTTTACAGCCTCTTCTTTACTTAAAAAAGCAGTCTGACTAATACCTAAGAATCCTGTAAATAATAAGATTAATGTAACTGACTTACTAATATGTAAAGGCATAATGTTACTCTTCTTTAAATTATGCATCGTGATGTTCTTGTTGTTCTTTTATAGCCCGCTCTACCTCTTCCTTACTCACATCTTCTCCTGTTTTTAACCATTTAGCCCCTACCTTAATTTGGTTGCTAAAAGACAGAAAAATAGGTAACATTAGCAAAGTAAGTATTGTAGCAAAACCAATACCATAGGCAATAGAGATTGCCATAGGTTTTAGAAATTGTGCTTGTCTACTCTTTTCTAGTAGTAAAGGCGCTAAACCAGCTATAGTAGTAATAGAGGTTAAGAAAATAGCTCTAAATCTAGATTTTCCTGCTTCATATAGAGCATCATCAAATTTCATCCCAGATTTTAAATTTCCGTTGAATTTACCAATGAGCACCAAACCATCATTCACCATAATACCTATCAGCGCTATAATACCTAACATAGACAACAAGTTCACTGGAAAATCATGAATATAATGTCCCCATGCTACCGCAGTTAAACTAAACGGAATTAATAATATAAGTAGCAATGGCTGACTGAAACTTCTGAACGTAAACGCAATAGTGATATAAATAAGAAATAGCACCACAGGCCCAACATAATTTAAACTGTCTGTAAGTTTGTTACGCTCTCTACTTTGACCTTCATAAGATGCAGAAACAGTTGGGTACTTGGATTGTATCTCTGACATAATATCTGTTTTAATCCATGACATAATATCTGGAGCACTTGTGGTCTTAGCATCTTTTAAATCAGCACCAACCTGTATTTCTCTTTGACCGTCTAAGTGATTTATTGCTACATCTCCACGAGCAATGGTATAACTTGCTATTTCTTTTAGAGGCACGCGAGAACCCGTAGGCGTTACAATGCGCATTTCATCTAGTTGATTTATAGATTCTCTATTAGTGCGGTCATAGCGTACCCAGACCCGTATTTCGTCTTGTCCCCGCTGAAAACGTTGTGCTTGTACTCCAAAAAACCCAGAGCGCACTTGATTCATCACCGTACGTAAATCTAACCCTAAGAGATAGGCATTTTCTTTTAACTGTAACTGTATTTCTTTTATTCCAGCAGGGTCGTTATCCTTGACATCTTTTAAAAGCGAATTTTCCTCTAAAGCCGTCTTAAGTTCTTTTTTAGCAGCTTTCAATTCGGTTATATTATTGCCCAATAACGAAACCGATATAGGGTCTCCTCCAAAATTACCACCAGAACCATAAATTAAACTTTCTACGCCTATCACTGGTCCCATTAACTCTCTCAAACGGCTAGTAACCATATCGGAGACAATAGCGTCTGGTCTTTCTTCTCCTGGCAATAAATTAATTTCTAATGAAGCTGTAGCTGTTCCAGGTCCCAGTTTTTTAATCATATTTTCAAACAATTCCTTACCAGAACCATCTAAATATTGGTCTGTTAATTCTTGATTTACAATATGAGCTTTCTCTTGAATTAGACTGATGATAGAGTCTGTTATCTTTTCATTGGTTCCATTAGGCATTTCTAATTGCACACTTACCCTATCACTAGCTACTCGCGGAAAAAAGGCTGTTTTTACAATACCGCCACCAATAGAACCTATAGTGAGAAAAAGGGCCGTAATAAAAATAGCGAAGGTCAAAAAACGATGTTGCAAAGCAAAAGATAAAGCCGGAGCATATAATTTATCACGCATCCATGCCATAGACCTATCCCCATATTTGTTAACTTCTCTAAGCTTGGCAAACATTTTGCCCAATGTTGTTTTGGGTTGTGAAGTTTGTTTGGTTAAGGCCGTGGAATGTGCTAAGTGAGCGGGTAAAATAATTAACGCTTCTACCAAAGAAACTACTAGAGTCAAAATCACAATCACAGATACCTCTCCAAAGAATTCACCAATTCTACCTTCTAAAAACAAGAAAATAGAAAACGCCAAAATAGTGGTTATGATAGCAGAAACAATAGGGGGTATTACTTCTAAAGTACCATCTAAAGCTGCTTTAACAGGGCTTTTACCATCTTCGTAATGCTGGTAAATGTTCTCTGCTATTACAATACCATCATCTACTAGAATACCAATTACAATTATCATCCCAAATAAAGACAGGACGTTAATGGTTACATCTAACATAGGAGCGAATATGAACATTCCTAAGAAAGCCACGGGTAAACCAAAAGCCACCCAGAATGCCAAACGAGTGTTTAAGAAAAGGGATAGAAACACCAAAACCAACAACATCCCTACTATAGCATTTTCCGTTAGTAATTGGGTACGTTGATTAAGCGTTTTAGACAAATCACTCACCACACTTAACTGTACGTTATTGTATTTTTGATTGTATTCTTCTATATAAGCCTTTACCTTGTCTGCAGAACCAATTAAATCTTCCGTATTTGTACTAGTTATGGTAACAGAAACACTAAGATTACCATTAAAATAGGAAGCATTTGGGGTTTCTGAAAACCTATCTCTTATGGTCGCAACATCTTTTAAACGAACCGTTCTACCACTAGCATCTGCCCTAACAATTATATTGCTCAATTCATCACCATAATACGACCTATTATTAGCTCTAATTAGGTATTCTTCTGCATCCGTTTTAATATTACCCCCTGTAACTAAAATATTGGCATTAGAAACTGCTGCTGCTACTTCTGAAAAAGAGACGTTGTAGGCGAGCAAATTATCTTCATTAACCGCAATTTCTATCTCTTCATCTGGGTAACCACCAATGCTAATTTGACTAATACCCTCCATGGCCCGTAAATCATTTTCTACTTGACGGCCAATTTGTTTTAAAACGGCAAGAGAAACATGCTCCCCGCTAATTGCAAAGCTAATCGTCTGCCTTATGGCTTCTTGTTTGGCAACAATTAGAGGCTCCATACCTGTGGGGAAGGTTGGTACCCTATCCACCGCATTTTTAACCTCCAGAAGCATAAAATCAATATCATACCCCTTTTCTATCTCTACATTAATGGTACCCGAATTTTCTCTAGACGTAGAAGTGACTCTATCCACTCCTTGTAATCCTTTTAAATTATCCTCTATTTTAAGGACGACCCCTTCTTCAATTTCTTGCGGAGAAGCACCAGGATAAACTATGGTAATGAGTACATTTTTGGAATCTGTTAAAGGAAAGAAGGATGATTTTAAAGAAAGCATCCCCACAATACCAAAGATGAAGAAGGATATGATTACCACGTTAACAGCTACGTGGTATTTAATGAAGTATTCTATTATCTTCTTCATTATTCTGTACTTTCTGCTTTATCCTTAAACACCTTAACCAACATACCCGCGTACGCACCCGTTACTGGCTTAGATACAATTGTAGTCCCTTCTGGCACATCTTGGAGTACAACTTTCTTTTCTGAAAAATATACGGGCTTAACGTCTATTACATCTAAAATAGAGTCCTTAACCACAAAAATCTGATTGTTTTCCGTTAAAAGCGAACGGTCTACCTCTATGGCATTTTCAACTTCATTAGCGTCTAACTGCGCCTCTAAATACTGTCCTTCTTTTAATTGATTCCCTTCTACTTCTATAAAGGCAGTAATGGTTTGCGATGTTTGGTCTACCCTACCATTTACCCGTACCACTTTACCTGTAAATTTTTTAGTTTTTTCTAAATTTTGAAGTTGTACTGTTTTACCTACTGATAAAAAATCTGCAAAGGTTTTACTCACTGCCACTTCTAACTCGTATACACCCGTTTTTATATACTCACCTAACTTTTGGCCAGACCGAACCAAAGAGCCTTCTGTAACCAAGGCTTCTGTTAATATACCAGAAAATGGTGCAGACAACGAATACTTAGAAAGCCGCTGTTCTAAATTTTTAACATTGTAATAACTACTAAAAATGCCTCTGCCCGTAATAAAAAATTTCTCTTTGTTAGAAGTTACCTCTGGTAACTCCGGGGTAGTTTTGTTCAAATCAAAATTTACCAAATACGCCTGCCATTTATCAAAATGTTCTGGATAATCTAATTGCAAATCTGGCATTATTGCGGTAAGTTGATTGTAAAAATTACTTTTAGCAGCTTGCACACTAGCGTAATATTCGGAGGCATCTATACGAATTAATGTTTGCCCAGCTTGATATTCTTGACCTGCTTTAAATGGCTTAGCTCCTTTTTTAAAAACGCCTTGTACCTCTGCATATAGTTCTACGCGGTCTTTAGCTACCAAATTACCGTTGGCAGGAACCACAATAGGTATCGTCTTATTCTTAATTTCTTCTGCAAAAACGGTTTTTACAACCTTTTGGGGAGTTGGTTTTCTATCCTTTTTACTATTGATAATTGCTTTGGCTCCAAAAAAAGCCGCAATAATTAGCAATACCCCCAGGATAACGGAGATGGTTTTTCTTTGCATTAGTTTGGTATTTGTTAAAATACAAACTTATCGCAAGCTACGGCTGTTCTGGGTTAAATATTTCATAAAAAGAAAAATAGACACAAAAAAAGGGGGCACACCTCTGCACCCCCGAACCAAACAAACTAAAGTATAACTAACTACTTATTATCATTGTCTTCAAATTTTGTATCAGCCATCCTACTAGGTACAGCTTGTAAGTCTAATACCTTGTAAGGCGATAGCTTTTCGCTATCTGTATCTAATACCAAAAACTGTTTAGTGTCCATGGCCTCAATACCCCTGTAAGAATTGAACTTATTATTTTGTATTTGAAGTACTTTTAATTTTGAAAGTTGCGCAAATTCTTGCGGTATACCGCCACCTAAGTCATTATTTGCCAACACTAATTCTTCTAAAGCAACCAATTGCCCTATGCTAGAAGGTATTTCTCCTTCTAACGCATTCTCAAACAATCCTAACTTCTTTAACTGGGTTAAGCTCCCTATACTTTGTGGTATAGTACCTCTAAAGTTGTTGCTAGATAAATTCAATATTTTTAGTCCCGTAATAGCCCCAAAACTTTCGGGTATTGGCCCACTCAAAAAATTATTAAAAACAGAGAATTCTTTCAAGGCTGTTAGGTTACCAATTTCTGTAGGGATACCCCCTTTAAGCCTATTCATCTCTAACTTGAACGTTTTTAAGCGTTTAAGTTCTACTATATTCTTTGGTAACTCACCTGTTATACTATTAAATGCCAAATTTAGATGCTCTAAATACTCTAAATTCCCTAAACTCTCTGGTAAAACCCCAGTAAGATTATTATTAAAAAGATTTAAGCCTACAACCTTATCATTTCTTACAACAACACCTTGCCATTCTGATACTGGCGCATCTAAATTCCATGAATTTGTCCACTCCGCCCCTCTTGTGTTTTGGTATAGTTCTACCAAAGCTGCTTTCTCTGCTTTGCCAATTTCAGCAAGGCTAACAGCTGTTTGTAGCACTGCTACTAAAAAAAGGATGGTTGATTTGGTCGTTTTCATACAATTCAAATTTACTTCATAAGAATTTACCTACAAAATAAAAGGAAGAATTCTTTACAAAAAAATTAAATCGTTAAACGCACCCCGGATTGTTGTGAAACTAAACCATATTGTTGTGAAAATGCTAAAAACTGTGGTTAGCCATCTAATTGCATAGAAACCTCTTCCCAGTCTGCCATATAATCCTCTAATTTTTTCTTACAACCATTGTAAGTATCAAAAAAATCTGGCTTTGCAATGGTACCCTCATAATCCATTAAAAGGTTATGGTCATAGTCTGCAATTTGCTTTTCTAGTTTTGCAATATTCTTTTCTAGCGTACTTAATTTATTTTTTAAGGATTTTATGCGCTTTTGTTCTTTGTAATCGTTCTGTGCCTTGGGTGCAGTTGCTGCTACGTTTTCCTTACTTCTTTTTTCTATACTCCTAAAATCTTCTACATTACGCTGTTCTAGGTAAAAATCAATATCCCCTAAATATTCCTTGATATTCCCATCTTTAAATTCGTACACCTTATCTGTTAATCCTTGCAGAAAATCTCTATCATGAGAAACTAGAAGTAAGGTTCCTTCAAAATGCTTTAAGGCTTGTTTTAATACGTTTTTAGATTTAATATCTAAGTGGTTGGTAGGCTCATCCATTACCAACACATTAAAAGGTTGTAACAAGAGTTTTGCCAGTGCTAAACGGTTACGTTCACCACCAGAAAGCACTTTTACCTGCTTTTCTACATCATCACCACCAAACAAAAAGGAACCCAGAATATCTCTTACCTTACTACGGTTGGTTTCATTAGCCGCATCTATCATGGTATCTAGGATGGTTTTATTGCCGTCTAGATACTCTGCTTGGTTTTGAGCAAAGTATCCTATCTGCACATTATGTCCCAGTTTAAGATTTCCAGAATACGCTAGCTCTCCTACTATAATTTTAGCTAGCGTAGTTTTACCTTGACCGTTTTGCCCCACAAATGCTATTTTGCTTCCACGCTCTACTAACATAGAAACATCTTCTAGTACTTTTTTGCTCCCGTAATTTTTACCTAGTTCATCCAGTTCCACAATTACCTTTCCTGGATTCACAGAAATAGGAAAACGGACGTTCATCACGCTATTATCATCTTGGTCTACCTCTATACGCTCCAACTTATCTAATTTTTTGATAAGCGATTGCGCCATAGATGCTTTACTAGACTTTGCCCTAAATTTCTCTATTAAGCGTTCTGCTTGTTGTATTTCTCTTTCTTGGTTTTTCTGTGCAGCACGTTGCTGTTCCTTTATTTCTGAACGTAATTCTAGGTATGCAGAATAAGGCTTGTTATAATCGTAAATACGTCCTAAGGATATTTCTATAGTTCTGTTAGTAACATTGTCTAAAAACATTTTATCGTGAGAGACAATTACCACAGCACCTACATAGCCCTTTAAAAATTGCTCTAACCACAGAATAGACTCAATATCCAAGTGGTTCGTAGGCTCATCTAATAGCAACACATCATTAGACTGTAATAAAAGCTTAGCTAACTCTATACGCATACGCCAACCACCAGAAAAAGTTGTTGTTTGCTTGTCAAAATCTTCGCGCTTAAACCCAAGTCCAAGTAGTACTTTTTCTGTATCGCCTTGGTAATTATATCCTCCTAATATTTCATAACGATGCGTAACATCATTTAGATCTATCATTAACTGGTTGTATCCTTCGCTCTCATAATCCGTACGTTCTGCTAGTTGATTATTGATGTAATCTAACTTTAGCTCTAAGTCTTTAATATCTTTAAAGGCTTGATAAGATTCTTCTAATACCGTACGACCTTCTTCAAAATCCAAATCTTGCTTAAGAAAACCAATCTTAACATCTTTGTCTGATGCTATGGTACCTTCATCTAAGGGCATTTCTTTAGATAAAAGTTTAAGCATGGTAGATTTACCAGCTCCATTTTTACCAATTAAACCAACTTTGTCTCCTGGGTTTAGGCGAAATGAAATTTGATTGAATAAATATTCCCCTCCAAAGGATACAGAAAGGTTGTGAATGTTAAGCATAATTTGTGATATAGGTTACAAACCCAGAATTGGATATTCTGTATTTTTGTTTAAAACTGATGCAAATGTTAAAAAAAGGCTCTAAAATCAACAGTATTTTAACAGGAAGTTGCCCTAAATGTCAAAACCAAAGCATGTATGTTAACTCAAACCCGTATGCGTTAAGCCAAGTTTTAAAAATGCACGACCGTTGTTCTCACTGCAATACTAAGTATAAAATAGAACCATCCTTTTTTTATGGGGCAATGTATGTTAGTTATGCTGTGGGAATTGCCTTTGCCGTAGCTGCATTTGTTATTAGCAATCTAATTTTAGGAGCAGACCTTGTAGCTACTTTTATAAGCATTATTGGTACTCTAATAGTTTTTATGCCGGTGATTATGCGCTTATCTAGAAATATTTGGATTAACTTTTTTATGTCTTACGACCCTAGTTTGGATAAAAAAGAAGCTAATACTACGGCAAAAGCACATTAAGTACTAGCCACATATTTATTTTGAAATCTTTGAATATCTATTTCTGGATGCAATTGTGCAGTACCATACATGGCGTCTACTAATTGGTTTGATGCCTCTGGAGCAATTAAAACACCTCTTGAGCCAAAACCATTCAACACATATAATTGTTCATAAATAGGGTGTCTCCCAACTAATGGCCTCCTATCTGTTACTGTGGGTCTAATCCCTGCTACATGCTTTTCCACTGTATAAGGAAGCTTTAAAAATTTTTCCAATTTTTCTAATAACTCCTCTTTAGCCGCATCAGTTGGTGTATTCGTTTTGTCCTTCCATTTGTAAGTAGCTCCAATTCTGTATACATCTTCTTCTAAAGGAATAATAAAAACAGAAGATTTAATTACACTCGTTTCTCTTAAACCCGGAATCTTTACAGTGAGTAATTCTCCTTTTGTACCATTTAAGGGCAGATAATTAAAATAAGGATTGCTTTTAAGTCCAAAACCTTCTGCAAAAACTACTTTCTCATATTTTTTTCCTTGATAGGCTACGCCATCCTTAAGCATTTGTAAATCTTGATAGAGAAATGTCGTTTTGTGCAAAGCGCTTATGCCTTCAAGGTATTTTGCATACAACTGTACTAATTTTTCCGTAGCAACACGACCCGTTTCTAAGACTTCTCCATACCCAAAGGGAGCATCTATGCCGTCATTTGTGTTTTTGTGCAAGTATGTATTTAAAAAACGGGCTAAACGGGGTTTATCAGCAGCCTCAAACCACGTGTTTTGTTCTTCTATAGAAGTAAATCTTCTTAATACTTTAACCTTATAATCTAACTGCGCGCCAAGTTTAGTTTGTAATTGCTGATAAAACGGTATGGCTACATCCATTTGGGCATCTGCTCGCCATGCCATGGTAAATCGTTTTAAAATAACCGGATTGTATAGCCCACCAGCAACTAAAGAAGATTTTTGAGAGGTATCTGTGTACACATCAAATGTTTTCCCCTTAGCTTCTAATCTTTCGCAAAGCGATATCCCCGCTAAACCTAAGCCTATGATAAGCACGTCTTTCATATTACAAAAATACATCGCTAGGCTATAGAAAATAAAAAACGCCTTGGCAAATTGCCAAGGCGTCTCATCTTGTTGAATTGGAAATTATTTTTGGGTACTAATTAATATGCCCACATATCTTGCTCCCTATCGCGAATAGTTTCTTTTATTCTGTTCGCTTCTAGTAATTGGAACAAGGCATTATCAAAAACGTAATCGTCAATTTTACGGTCTCCATGTACGTTATCTTCCTTATAAATGGTACCATTAAACCTTCTAGCGTTTAGCAACATATCAAAAGTGATAGGTTGCGCCGAGTTTCTGTTGTTAAAGACCTTAGCTTCGTGCAAGATTTGTCTTGCGCTTGGGTACCATACCCAGAACAATTCTACCTTGTTTTCGTTTGGATCTACAGACTCATCATCTATAAAGTTTACATCTGGAGCTACTGGAGCTATACCTAATAAACGGTACTTTAATTCTCCCTGTCTCTTATCAAAATACCAAATACCTTTTACGTGGTACTCTTCAATATCTGCAGCATCTAAATCTCTTCTGTTAATAAACTCTTCTGAGATTTGTTCTCCTGCGTTCAATTGCTCATAACCAAGGTCTGTTGTATCTACTTTTTTAAGAGTTGCTTCTAAATCTCCAAGACCTTGAAGCTTTTCTGTAAAGTAAGAATCCGTATAGATGTCTGTTAGTTTCCCATTCTTGATATTTTTAATCAATACGTGGTATAAAGACCTTCTATCAGAACCTATCCCAATAGTATCAGTAGGATAGTACAACGGAAAGTTAACGCGCTCATCTAAATCTATTACCTCCCATACGGTTTTAGACCAAAGAATATCCCTATCGTCCACATAGCCGTAATCTAAAGGTTTGTCATTATCTTGAGCTATTTGTGCATCGGTCTTTTTACCAATCTCCTCTGGCAATTTTGCATTAAGGATGTTTGCTTGTGCCACCATGGATAATGGCAATAGACCTACCGCAGCAATTACTAAAACATTTTTCCAATTCATTTTACCTAAATCTTTAGTTTGTCAATTCTACAACAACAGGAGAAACTTTCTTCAATTTATATCCTTTGTTGTTTGAAATATAAGCGTTGATATCAAAAATTTGTACTGCATCACCTCTTTTAGCTCTTTGTAATGCAGATTTTGCTTTTGCATTTAATTTGTTACCGCTAACTACTACCGTTGGTTGACCAGGAACTTTAAACTTAAATCCGCTTACGCCTAAATTTAAATCAAAATCAAAGTCTTCTAACATTGCACTAACAGTAGAGATTTCCAAGTTTCTTCTTGGCATCTTAACGCTACCTGCCTCTCCACGGATGGTACCGCTAGGTCTTGGAATATCTTTGATACGGAAAGTTGCTGGAGTACTAATTCTTTGACCATCTGGCAATACACCAGAAGCACTGATTGTTACTTCTCTACCCGTACCCGGGTTCATTACGTATCTACTACCATTAACTTTTCTTAATCCTGGTGCAGAAGCACTTACTTTGTTATCTGGAATACCAGGAATAGAGATTGTCATTGGGTTTGCAACCCCGCGATAAACTACATTCATTTTATCTGCAGCAATCACAGCAGCGTTAGGCTTAGAAATAGTTGCGAACGAATTGTTTACAGGAACTTCTATTTCTTTACCATCTTGCATAAAGTAAAGGTTACCCGCTACAGTGTGATCACCAGCGCCACCAGCGTTGATTAACATTTTTACACCACCAGCTTCTAATTTGTAATCTTTATCTGCAGTTAATTTTCTACCATCTAAAGTTAACTCTGCACGTACAGGTGTAGATGTCTTATCTGTTTTAGAGATGATGATTTTACCATCATATTTTTCACCACTGTAGAAAGCAGATTTAGATGCTGATAAAGAAGTAGCAAAGTTCTTTAAAGATACTGCTTCTGTAAGGTTACCTTCTAACAAGCCTTTTAATACATCTTGCTCAGTAGCTTTGATGTCTGACTGCAACGCAGTTAACTTAGTTAAAGAAACTACCATAGGTACTCTTTCATAGTGATAGTTTAACCAATCTTCTTTGGTACCGTCACTCTTTTCTACTTTACCATTGGCATCACCAGTAGCAAAACGAGCATTTACAGATTCCTTAATATCTTTCATGTTTTCTGGTAGCACCTTACTAACATCTGTACGGTACTTGTTTACCCAGTTTAAGAACTTTTGTCCTTCTTCTGTTACTTTATCACCACCGAAGAATTTTTGATCAAGAAAATCTGATTTATCCATTTTTTCGTAATCTTTTTTGTCTTCGTAACCTGCAAGCATTTCTGTCTTAAGACCTTCTATATAGCTATAGAACTCGTTAGACATTTCTGTTACTTGCTTAGCTTTAGCATACAAAGGAGCATACTCCTCTTCGTTTTCAGAAGCTTTGGTTTCCAAACCTTCTAAGTAGGCCATATTGTTATCGCTGGCTTTTATATTAGAAGCTTCAAACTTTTCATTCATTACACCGAATGCTGCTAGAACTTCTTTTCCTATGTTTAGTGCCAACATCGCGATGAAGATCAAATACATTAAGTTGATCATCTTCTGACGTGGACTTGCTTTACCTCCTGCCATGTTTTTCTAATTAGTTTTAAAAATTAATAATTTGGGGTTATTGTAATAGAAACTAATTAGTTCTTAGACATTGCAGACAACATTCCACCATAAACACCATTCAAAGAAGAAAGGTTAGTGGCCAAAGATTGCATTTGCTCTTTTAAAGCACCAGCATTTTGTACTACTTCTTCGTTGATAGAAGCTTGACGACTTGCACTTTCTAACTGTACTTTGTAAAGACTATTTAAAGACTCCATTTGAGTGGCTGCCTGAGATAACTCTTCTGAGTATTTTTTAGTGTGTTGAATAGCATCTGTAGTAGGAGCAATATTTTTAGCTGCACCTTCAAAACTTTTGATGCTTTCTCCTAAGCTACTAAACAATTGAGAATCAATGTTAGCTTCTTTAAGCATTTCATCTAATTTCTTAGAAAGGATGCCTTCTGCTTCTTTAACCTCAGCAGCTTCTTTCTTTTGTGCTTTTTTAGGCTCACCACCAGCTAATTCTGGGTACACTAAAGACCAATCTACTTCTTCTTCTACAGGTTCAAAAGCTGCAATTGCAAAAATTAATGCTTCTGTAATAAGACCAATAGCTAAAAGTAAACCCCCTGTTAAAGGACCGAACTCCCAGTGAAGTATCTTAAAAAGTGCACCAATAATTACTACTGATGCTCCAAGCCCGTAGGCCATGTTAAACAGTTTTTTTGTTGATTTTGACTGTGCCATAATGATAATTAAATTAAGTTATATAAATAAAGAATTTGGTTACAAGTTTAATTCAGTGTTCTCGTAAGCTATTTCTTGTTTATAGTCCGTTATTACCTTTTGTTGAATCTTCTTCTCCCATGTAGTCTTGTACCGTTCTAAAGCCGATATAGCTACGAGCAGAATCTTGATATTCGTAATCTCTAGTGCTTACTTGTAAGAAGTATGCAACATCTTTCCATGAACCACCACGGATAACTTTACGCTTGTTTTGGCCAGAACCTGCATTTGGGTTCATTGTAGAAACATACTCGTATGCTCCTGGGTCGTAGCTAGAGTTGGTCCATTCAGACACGTTACCAGCCATATTGTAAAGATTATAATCGTTAGGTTCGTAAGACTGCGCTTCTACTGTGTATAACGCGGCATCCGCTGCATAATCTCCACGCTGTGGTTTAAAGTTTGCCATAAAGCATCCTGTATCACTAATTACATAAGGACCACCCCAAGGATAAGTACCTCCTTCAATGCCTCCTCTAGCAGCATATTCCCATTCTGCTTCTGTAGGCAATCTAAATTGATTTACAAATTGCTTTCCTCTGCTTTTCTGATCATCGTTCTTGAACTTGGTTCTCCAGTGACAGAACGCTTTGGCTTGTTGCCAATTTACACCAACTACAGGGTAGTCGCTATACGCATCATGCCAAAAATAGTCGTTATGCATTGGTTCGTTGTAAGAGTACTCAAAATCTCTAATCCAAACCGTTGTATCCGGATATATCTCTAGTTCTTCCTTTTTAATGAAATCACTACGCTTACCAGTTTTTGCTCTAGCAGCTGCTTCAATATCCATCCAGTTATACTTGTACTTTAATTGTTTTACATCAATAGTACGCTGTCCATTATAGGTTTCCTCATCATCTAAATACAAGGTATCCATAATTTCTGCATAGTACTCATCTGGATAATCATTAGTATCCCAAATAAGATCAACATCTTTATTAAGCGCATAGCCTTCATAACCATCACCCCCAATAAAGTTGTCTATTTTATATTTTTCCCATACAGAAAGCTTTGAAGTATCGGCACTTTTAAAAGCATACTCCCCAATAGTACCATCATCATCTGGTCCCAAACCTAACTCATCTGCTAAGATGGCCATTTTGGTTCTAGCAACAGAATCCTTTACCCACTCTACGAACTGACGATATTCACTATTCGTAATCTCTGTATCATCCATATAGAAGGACCTAACGGTAACCGTTCTGGTTGGTGCATTGAGAACTTTAGCTTGATCCTCATCTGCCTTACCCATGATAAAGGAACCTCGTGGTATCAATTCCATACCGTAAGGCTTCTCGGGATACCATTTCTTCCCTTTAACTCCAACTAATTCACCTTTTGAATTTGATTTTGACCCGCAACTTCCGAGTAAAAACACAAATGCTAGAGATGATAACAATAGCTTTCTCATACTTTAGGTTAAATTTTCGATTTAAGATTTATAAACTGCATAACACAATTTCATACTCTCAAAACTTGATTTTGAATATTTTATTGTACAAATACAATTTAAGTGTCAAAAAATTTTAATGTTCAGTTTAAACCTTTCTTATAGGCTTTTAGCCATCTCTCTGGGATATTTTGATTGCAAGCATCTAAATAGTCCTGTTGAGTGCAAGGTAATAACGCAACGGATTTTGATTTATTATGTGGAATCATAACAGATGGCACCTCTACCCACCATCTTTCTGTTACATGGCTTTTAAAGAATACCATTTCATCCGCATCTGTGGGTACGGTAAATTTTGTAAAATCTTCACTATCAGAAGTTGGCTCTTCTAAAATGCGGTAATTTAAACCCTCTATAAAGTACCATATTATTTGTGCAATTAATTTATGAGAGAGTACGGCATTCTCCATTTCATAAATACCAAAAGCACATATTTTATCGCTCATCCCCGCATACCTTGCTATGGCACAGATTTCTCTACCATCAAATCCGTTTGGAGAAAAATTAGTGGTTACCCCCATTGTAGATGCCATAACCGCCCTCATATCTATACTCACCAAATGTGCATTACGCATTACTGGCTCTACTAACTTGATATCCCCAATAAGTTCTCCTAACCTGTATGCATCAAAAAACAGGCGGTCCATAAGGTCCATCTCTTCTTGTGCATTAAAATACGATTGGTATCCTAGATTGCTAAAATTGAATAAATTATTTGGTTTATCTGTAATGATACGACTCATGTAAGACTCTGAAGAGATTAATTCATCATCCATACCAAAATCAAACTTAGCATCTACATTAACAATATTGACCATATCCTTTATACCATCAAAAGAACGATAAATAGGAAAGGTTAAATCTTGTGTAGCCCCTAAAACTATGGGTATAATGTTTTCTTCTAACAGACCTGCTGTTATTTCTTTAACTACAAAATAAGTGTCTTCTACAGAAGCTCCTTCATGAATGTCTCCTATATCTATTATAGTACCATTCCAATTCCCCATCATTAACCTGTATAGCTCTAAACGTAGGCCGTCTGTATCTAACTTGGCTGTCTTTTTCTCAAATGCATTTCTAGATTCTAGAACACCAAATAGAGCCACCGTAGCGTTTGCAAATACTGGCATACCTTTTTTTTCGGTATGCTTGTGAATATTCATTCCTAGTGCTTGGGGAGGTAAGAATTCTGAAAAGGCCAACACTTTTTCACTTACGGGCACTAAAAAGTCGAACGCCATATATTTCTTCTAGTTTTAAAGGATTTTGGTTTGCTATTTTTTGCTTTTTGCTCTTGTTTTCTTCTTAGGTGTTTTTTGCTCTATTAAGGCTTTGGCTTCATCTAAGGCAATTTTAGTAGCATCTACATCTTTACTCAGCTCTACCTTAATTTTACCTTTTATAATATTGTGCCTGCCCCAGCGTGCCTTTTCTATACGTATACCCTCTTCTGGCCACTCTTGGATTAACTTATCTTTTTCCTTTTGGATTTTAGCCTCAATCAATTCTTCTATATCTGCTTGGCTAAGATTATCAAAGTCGTATTTCTTATTCACGTTAATAAACATGCCGTCCCATTTTATAAATGGTCCAAATCTACCTACGCCCTTGGTTACATCAGTACCCTTATACGTAGCAATAGGGGCATCTGCCTTTTGCTTTGCCTTAATTAATTCTACCGCCCTATCCATATCTACATCAAAAGCGCTTTCCCCTTTATCTAAAGAGATGAATTTTTTCCCAAATTTTACATACGGACCGTACCTCCCAACATTGGCTTCTACTTCTTCCCCCTCATAAACACCCAATTTTTTAGGCAATTGAAACAGCTCCATGGCTTCTTCAAAAGTTATTGTTGTCAAAGATTGTTCTGGCAGTAGACTTGCAAATTGTGGCTTTTCTTCTTCTTCTGATGTACCAATCTGGACCATTGGCCCAAACCTACCCAACCTTACAGATACTTGCCTGCCAGATTCTGGGTCGGTACCTAATATGCGTTCCCCACTAGCACGTTCTGCATTTTCTTCTACATCTTCTACAGTTGGATGAAAATCAGCATAAAAATCTTTCATTACTTTTTTCCAATCTTCCTCTCCTGCCGCTATTTCATCAAAGTCCTCTTCTAATTGTGCCGTAAAATTGTAATCTAAAATTTTAGAAAAATTGGTAACTAGGAAATCATTTACAATCATACCAATATCTGTTGGCACCATTTTTCCTTTATCAGACCCTACAGTTTCTGTCAGTGTTTTAGCGTCTATCTTACCACCTTCTAAAACCAATTGGGTGTAATTACGCTCCATACCTTCTATAGCTCCTTTTTCTACATAACCCCTGTTTTGTATGGTAGAAATTGTAGGAGCATATGTAGAAGGCCTACCGATACCCAATTGTTCCAATTTCTTTACCAAAGAAGCCTCTGTATACCTATATGGTGGTCTAGTAAATCTTTCTGTAGCAGAGATGTAATTATTATTTAGAGCATCACCCACCTTCATAGCTGGTAGCATCCCTTCTTGTTCTTCTGCTAAATCTTCTTCATCTACCCCTTCTAAATAGACTTTTAAAAAACCATCAAATTTAACTACCTCACCATTGGCTGTAAATTCTTCTTGGTGAGTACTTGCGCTGATTTTAACATTAGTACGCTCTAATTGCGCATCACTCATTTGAGAAGCCAAGGTACGTTTCCAGATTAACTCATATAATCTAGCTTGGTCTCTTTCTAAAGAAGGAGCTTGCAATTTCATATCTGTAGGTCTTATCGCCTCATGTGCTTCTTGCGCCCCTTTAGACTTACCTGTGTAATTACGAACTTCACTATATTTTTCACCATAGTTAGATACAATAGCATCTTTTGCAGCATCCAGTGCTTCTTTAGAAAGATTTACGCTGTCCGTTCTCATGTAGGTGATAAGACCCGCCTCATATAAACGTTGCGCTACTTGCATGGTTTTACCCACAGAAAAGTATAGCTTTCGCGAGGCTTCCTGTTGAAGGGTAGATGTGGTAAATGGAGCAGCCGGTGATTTTTTAGCAGGTTTAGTATCTAATTTAGCCACCTTAAAATCTGCACCTATATTGCTATCTAAAAATGCTTGAGCTTCTTTTTCTGATGCAAAACTTTTATTCAATTTAGCTTCAAAAGCAACACCGCCTAGCGTTTTGAATTCTGCCTTTATTTTAAAAGATGCTTCTGGAGTAAAAGCCTCTATTTCCCTTTCTCTTTCTACAATTAAACGCACAGATACAGATTGTACTCTACCCGCAGAAAGTCCCGGTTTAATTTTTTTCCAAAGTACCGGAGACAACTGGTATCCCACCAAACGATCTAAAACCCTACGCGCTTGCTGTGCGTTTACCAAGTTGTAATTAATTTCTCTTGGGTTTTTGATAGCTCGTTGTATTGCAGCTTTAGTAATGGAATTAAAAACAATTCTTTTTGTCTTTTTCTGCTCCAAACCTAATTCTTCTGCCAAATGCCAAGATATAGCCTCTCCCTCACGGTCTTCATCACTCGCAAGCCAGATTATCTCTGCTTTTTTAGCTAAATCTTTTAATTTCTTAACCAGGGCTTTTTTATCCTTATCCACCACATACTTAGGCGTAAAGTCTTTATCCACGTCTACCCCCAATTCTTTTGACGGTAAATCGGCAATGTGTCCAAAGCTGGACTCTACTTGATAATCTTTTCCTAAAAACTTTTCTATGGTCTTTGCCTTAGCAGGCGACTCCACGATAACTAGATTCTTTGGCATTAGCTGCGGTTTGTTGAAAACAAAAGTATATGAATTTTTTTATTTGACTTAACTCAAAAGCATACCAATACATAAATATCCCGCTAATTGCGGGATATTTACACACCAAATTCACCTTGTAATTAGTTAAGTTGAAACGTGCTAAGCAACGCTATGGAAGCATCTAAATATTTATATTGATATAGCACACCATCTCCTACCATTAATAAATGGTCTTCTAACGGAATAACATCAAACGTAACAACATCCTTAAAATGGTTTAGCTGCGGCAAGTCCGGAACATTACGCTTATCGTACACTTTTAATCCAGAAGCGCCATCGCACACAAAAAGCTTATCATCTTTAATTCCGAGTCCGTAAGGCTCATCCATGGGATACATCACTTTTAATTCTGGTTGCTCCATATTACTGATATCAATAATAAACAAACCACTCTCTGTAGCACCACAGGTATTACCTCCCCGCAGCGTTACATAGGCATAATTATCATCTACAACCACAGGATCACAAGCCTTTCCATGCTCAAATTCACTCACCAAGGTAGGCTGTTCTGGATTGCCAATATTATAGATGTACATACCGCGCATACTTCCTAAAAACAAGTACTCCCCTTTATTAAAAATGGTCTCAATATCAAAACCAGCGTATACTTTATCTAAAACTTCTGGAGCGTCTAAATTGGAAATATCAAAAATATTGATATTATGATTGTCTACTGCATACAGATAATCTGACACAATTTTAAACCGAGCCAGAGAGCCACCTTGACCTGTACTTCTTGCGCCGTCGCTAGCATTTTCCAAAGCAAAATCTACCGTATTCACCTCTGCTATTTTCCGGCGTTCCACCACAGTTTCCCAACCTACCAAAATCTCGTTTTCATAATCTACGCCATCAAATTCAAATACATCTGCAGCAGGCCAAACTACATTATCTTGCAATACGTTTTCTAATCGTTTCAACTGTTTAATGTTATGTATATCTGTAATATCAAAAACCAATAAATCCATTAAACTATCTGCGTACAATACATCATCCTTAATAGATATATCCACATTGCCTGCAATTTTTATAAAGCCTATTTTATTTGGGTTAGATGGATTACTGTTATCTATAACATGTATGCCTTTGTATTTATCATTCACAAAAATGTATTCCTTATAAGCATACATTTTACCAGACTCATCAATCGCCTGCGGCGGAAGAACAGCTATACTATTTACAAATTCTGTTTTGCTAATTACCAAAGGTTTTGCCACTACAACTTCTGCATAAGAAGCATCATTATCATCCGTACAGCTTAGCGTACACACTAAAATAGAAAGGACTACTATAAAAAGGTTCTTTTTCATGATTGTTGTTTTATTGATTGTTAGTTGAATACAATTTATAGATGAAGCCCAAATAAAAAGTTGCGTAACAACTAACACTTTAACATGTTGTTATTACGCAACTTTACTGTAAATAAATTACTAATTTATGCTTCTAAAATTGGTTGTTCATGTTGCTCATCCGCATCAAAACCAAGGCTATTTTTATACACAAAATACAATGGTATTTTGCCAAACATAGCAGTAAAAAACAATCCTATGTAACAGGCAATAACACCTAGATTAGCTAAAAAACCACAGACTAACAGCAACCCAAATATCACTAGCCAATTTTTATTTCCTAAAGCGAAGCTCGCTTTCACTATCTCTGCAGCAGTCAAATCTTGTCTAAATGCTAAAAACACAGGAAACAAAGAAACAGGGACCATAACGTAGATTACCCCTATACCACAAGCAAGCATACCTAAAAAAGTAAGGCCTGTTGCGTATAACCCAAGAACAAAAGACTTTTTTAAATTTTCTCCTTTTAAAAACCTAAAATAATCATCCTTGCCCATCTCCTCCTTATCTTTTAGCTTACAGATTCGATAAAAAGCAGCCATTAGGCCATTACTAATGGTCATTACTGCCAATAAAAAAATAGGCATGAATACAATCATCAACACAGCAAACCACACTGGTGGCTGGTCAGATTCAAAAGACTGAGGGTCATTAAAGCCTGCAGCAAACATTGGTATGTAAATAATAAGATAAAAAGGCATAATGCAAGCCATCATAATTAGAAAGGTCACTAATCCTTGCACCCACACTTTTTTAAATAGCTCGATGGATTCACTAAAAATTCCACCGAAATCCAGATTAACACTGGATTCAATTCTAGACTTTAGTTGGTCTATTTTCATAAAATATTGATTTTGGTTGTTCTAAATTTAGGATATAACGTGCAATTATTTAAAATCGTCTTAATTTAACTGCCAATTTGTCATTATCGTTTACTAAAAATAGTATCTTTGCCCCCCGCAGAAAGGTAAGGATGATGCAAAACGACACGGAAAAAATTATAGACGAAAAAGTACAGGGCACTGCCCTATCACTAGAAAACAACAGCAAAAACACCCGTAAATTATACATTGAAAGCTACGGCTGTCAAATGAATTTTTCGGATAGTGAAATTGTTGCGTCCATATTGGCTAAAGAAGGCTTTAACACCACCCAAAAGTTAGAGGAGGCCGATTTGGTTTTGGTAAATACCTGTTCTATTAGAGAAAAGGCAGAACAAACTGTTAGAAAACGTTTAGAAAAATACAATGCTGTAAAACGCACCAACCCTGGGATGAAAGTTGGCGTATTGGGTTGTATGGCAGAACGTCTTAAAAGTAAATTCTTAGAAGAGGAAAAAATGGTAGATATGGTTGTAGGCCCAGATGCCTACAAAGATTTACCAAACCTAATTAAAGAAATAGACGAAGGTAGAAACGCAGTTAACGTCATTCTATCTAAAGACGAAACGTATGGTGATGTTGCCCCCGTACGTCTAAATTCTAACGGGGTTAGCGCTTTTGTCTCCATTACCCGTGGCTGTGATAATATGTGTACCTTTTGTGTTGTGCCCTTTACTAGAGGTAGGGAACGTAGTCGTGACCCACAATCTATCATAGATGAAGTCAATGATTTATGGGACAGAGGTTTTAAAGAAATTACATTACTAGGACAAAATGTAGATAGTTACCTATGGTATGGTGGCGGATTAAAAAAAGATTTTGACAAGGCTACGGATATGCAAAAAGCAACTTCTGTAAACTTTGCGAAATTATTAGAATTGGTGGCACTTGCACAACCTAAAATGCGCATTCGTTTTTCTACATCTAATCCGCAAGACATGACCTTGGATGTTATAGACACCATGGCTAAATTTGACAACATCTGCAAATACATACACTTGCCTGTACAAAGTGGTAGCGATAGAATACTAAAAGAAATGAATCGCCTGCATACCAGACAAGAATATTTTACCCTTATAGATAATATAAAAGCCCGTATTCCGGATTGCGCCATTAGTCAAGATATGATTACTGGTTTCCCAACAGAAACCGAAGAAGACCACCAAGATACTTTATCTTTAATGGAGTATGTAAAGTACGATTTTGGATTTATGTTCGCCTACTCCGAAAGGCCGGGAACCTTAGCTGCTCGTAAATTAGAAGATGATGTTCCAGAAGCTATAAAAAAACGCAGACTTACAGAAATTATCAACTTACAACAAGAGCATGCTTTATACCGTACGCAACAACATGTTGGCAAGACAGAAGAGGTTTTAATAGAAGGAACCTCTAAAAAATCTGATGCGCATTGGATGGGTAGAAACTCTCAAAACACCGTTGTTGTATTCCCTAAAGAGGACTACAAAGTTGGGCAATTTGTAAATGTAAAAATTAACGACTGTACTTCTGCTACATTAATAGGAGAAGCAGTTTCACTTTCTAAAAACAATTAAGCTATTGGAATCCGTACAATCCATAAAACAGCGCTTTGAACTTATAGGCAACGACCCAAAGTTTAATAGAGCTTTGGAAAAAGCTATGCAAGTAGCACCTACGGATATCTCCGTATTAGTTACTGGGGAAAGTGGTGTAGGTAAAGAATCTATTCCAAAAATTATTCATTCCTTATCACATAGAAAACACGCCAAATATATTGCTGTGAACTGTGGAGCAATACCAGAAGGCACCATAGACTCTGAACTTTTTGGACACGAAAAAGGAGCCTTCACCGGCGCCACACAAACCCGTAGTGGTTATTTTGAAGTGGTCGATGGAGGTACTATTTTTTTAGATGAAGTAGGAGAATTACCCTTAACTACACAAGTACGTTTATTACGAGTATTAGAAAATGGCGAATTTTTAAAAGTAGGTTCTTCTCAAGTACAAAAAACAAACGTGCGTATTGTGGCCGCGACCAATGTAAATATGTTCGAGGCGATTAAAAAAGAGAAATTTAGAGAGGATTTATACTACCGTTTAAGTACGGTAGAAATCAACATACCTCCTTTACGAGAAAGACAAGGAGACATTCATTTGTTGTTCCGAAAGTTTGCCTCAGACTTTGGACAAAAATATAAAATGCCCACCATCAGACTGCAAGAAGAGGCCGTGGCTATTTTACAACGTTACCGATGGCCCGGAAACATTCGTCAACTACGTAATATAGCCGAACAAGTATCTGTTTTAGAAGAAAACAGAGAGGTATCAGCCGCTACACTGGGCAGCTATTTACCAGATATGACTGGAGGTAATTTACCAGCCTTGGTAAATCAACAAAAGAAAGAGAGCGACTTTAGTACCGAACGCGAAATTCTTTATAAGGTTCTTTTTGATATGAAGAGCGACTTAAATGATTTAAAAAAGTTGACTTTGGAATTGATGAAAGAGAATGATTCTGAAAAGGTACAGGAAGAAAACGAAACTTTAATTCGTAAAATTTACGGCGATAAAGAAGAATCTTATGAAGAGGAGCAGCCAATTACTGAAATTTTGCATTTGCCAGAACCAACTGCAGAATCAACAGTAAAACCACAGAGACCCGCTCCCTTAGAAGACCGCTACCACTTTGCAGAAGAAATACAAGAAGAAGAAACCCTGTCTCTACAAGAAAAAGAGATAGAGCTTATAAAAAAATCATTAGAACGGAATAAAGGTAAACGTAAAGCTGCAGCAGCAGAATTAGGCATCTCTGAACGCACTTTGTACCGTAAAATAAAACAATATGACTTGTAAATGAAATTGATAAAATCATTCTTTAGAATTCTTTCCTTTGTAGGCTTACTCACCATACAAGCCTGTGGATTTTATAATTTCTCTGGTGCTAGTACAGGGACCGCAGAAACAGTTCAGGTAAACTTTTTTCAGAATTACGCAGACCAAACTCCAGGATCTACGATTGAACCAGGATTAGATAGAGATTTTACCAACGCGCTTCAAGATTTAATTACCAACCTTACCAGTCTTAATCTTACCAGCAACGGAGGCCATTTATTGTATGAAGGAGAAATTGTTGAATACCGCGTATCCCCCATGTCTGCTACAGCCAATCAACAAGCTTCTCAAAATAGATTAACAATTAGCGTAAACGTCCGTTTTTATAATAAAACTAAAGAAGATGCCGATTTTGAAAGGCGTTTTTCTTTCTTTTATGATTATCCACAAGCTTCGCTTTTACAAAACGTAAAAACAGAAGCGCATGAAGTAATTTTTGAGCGAATAACACAAGATATTTTCAATGCTTCTTTAGCGGACTGGTAAGCCATGAATGTAACGGAATTCATACAACTTTTACAAGAACCAAAAGCCACGCTAACTCCACAACAAACTAAGGAGTTAGAAGGTATGCTAGAAGAATATCCGTACTTTCAAGCCGCCAGAGCCTTACATCTAAAAGGTCTTAAGTCTTTGGAATCTTATAAATATAATAATGCACTAAAAGTAACGGCTGCGCACACCACAGACAGAGAGGTATTGTTTGACTACATTACGTCAGAAGATTTTAGCAACCACCAAATTGCTAACACCATACTGGGTAGAACAGCGCCATTAGCGGAACAGGAAACCATTTCTGAAGTAATTACTCCAAATCCCGATGCTAAATCGATGCTAGAGGAAACTGAAGAAGCGCCTTTACCGCAAAATATTACCGACGCTGAGCAAATACTGGACCCCGCACTATTTAATGTAAAAGCTGCTACGGAATTAACACTTAAAGAAGATGCGTTAGAAGAAAAAACCGTTGTAGAAAGAGAATTGGGAATTGGAAAACCTTTTCAATTTACAAAATCAGAAAAACATTCGTTTACAGAGTGGCTGCAGCTTACTAGCACACATCAACCTATTGCTAGAGACAACGAGGATATAAAAGAAACCCCTATCTCCAAGGTGAGCAAGGTAAAAGATTATCCGCTAGCATCTAAGGCAGAAACAGTCAAAACTAATACTCAAAAAGGTTTAAATAAGAAGAAGAAATTTGAGTTGTTAGACAAATTCATAAGCACTAATCCCAAAATTGTACCTAATGCTGAGCTTATGAAAAAAGTAGATATCAGCGACACACAAAAGGTAGATGCATCTCAGTTAATGACAGAAACCTTAGCCAAAGTATATTTAGAACAAAAGAAGTACAAAAAGGCTATACAGGCATATAAAATATTGAGTTTGAAATATCCGGAAAAAAGTGGTTTCTTTGCGGATCAAATTCGAGCTGTAAAACAGCTTCAGAAAGAAAAGAATTGATAACATGAGTACGTTTACTATTTTTCTAGGCCTAATTATTGTTGTATGCCTACTATTAGTCTTGGTTATTATGGTGCAGAATCCAAAAGGAGGCGGATTGTCTTCTTCTTTTGGTGGTGGTGGCAACCAAGTTGTAGGTGGCGTTAAGAAAACTGGAGACTTTTTGGATAAAAGTACATGGACATTAGCAGTATTGTTAATTGTGCTAATCCTTTTAAGTAATTTATCTCTAAAAGGTAGCTTTGGCGCTCCAGAATCTAAAGTATTACAAGGTGAGGATATTGAAACGACAGTTCCAGAAACTGTTCCGGAAACAGTCCCAGAAACCACCCCTGCAGCCCCAAGTGATGGCACTGCAGACACCATCCAATAAACAAAACGGATGCTAAAAAATTTAAAAATGCCAGCTTGGATGACAAGCTGGCATTTTTAGTTTTACATATTGTCAGTTTTTGGCAATTGGCACAATTTCTGCCCACTGCAATGCAGAATATTTAAAACTAATACCTAAAATTTTATAAAATGGCGAAAGTTAATATTAAACCATTAGCAGACAGGGTTCTTATTGAGCCTATGGCGGCCGAGACCAAAACGGCCTCTGGTATCATTATTCCAGACACTGCCAAAGAAAAACCACAAAAAGGTAAAGTTGTTGCAGTTGGTCCTGGAACCAAAGACGAAGCAATGACAGTTAAAGTAGGTGATTCCGTGCTTTATGGAAAATATGCCGGAACCGACTTAAAACTAGAAGGTGTAGACTACCTAATTATGAGAGAGAGCGATATACTTGCAATTGTATAATCCGCAAATTCCAAATTAAAACAAATCTCAAATTCTAAAGTTTCAAAAATTTACGTCAACAGTAAATCTTGAAATTTTAATTTTTTAAAACATTATAATAATGGCAAAAGACATAACATTTGACATTGATGCACGTGACGGCCTAAAAAAAGGTGTAGATGCATTGGCTAACGCGGTTAAAGTAACCCTAGGCCCTAAAGGTAGAAACGTTATCATCAGCAAATCTTTTGGTGCTCCACAAGTCACTAAAGATGGTGTAACTGTTGCTAAAGAAATAGAATTGGCAGATGCTCTAGAGAATATGGGAGCACAAATGGTAAAAGAAGTAGCTTCTAAAACTAACGACCTTGCAGGTGATGGTACTACTACGGCCACCGTATTAGCACAGGCTATTGTAAAAGAAGGCTTAAAAAATGTTGCGGCAGGCGCTAACCCTATGGACCTTAAAAGAGGTATTGACAAGGCTGTAGAAGCTATTGTTGAGGATTTAGCTAAGCAATCTAAAAAAGTAGGAGATTCTACAGATAAAATTAAGCAAGTAGCCTCTATTTCTGCTAATAACGACGAAACTATTGGCGACTTAATTGCACAAGCTTTTGAAAAAGTAGGTAAAGAAGGTGTAATCACGGTAGAAGAAGCTAAAGGTACAGATACTTACGTAGATGTAGTAGAAGGTATGCAGTTTGACAGAGGATACCTTTCTCCATACTTTGTAACCGATTCTGAAAAGATGGTTGCTGAGTTAGACAACCCTTACATCTTGTTATTTGACAAGAAAATCTCTTCTATGAAGGATTTATTACCAGTACTTGAGCCTGTGGCACAATCTGGCAAGCCTTTATTGATTATTGCAGAAGACGTAGATGGTGAAGCACTAGCTACTTTAGTGGTAAACAAATTACGTGGTTCTTTAAAAATTGCTGCTGTTAAAGCTCCTGGTTTTGGAGATAGAAGAAAAGCAATGTTGGAAGATATTGCAATCTTAACTAACGGTACCGTTATTTCTGAAGAAAGAGGATTCTCCTTGGAGACTGCTACTATTGATATGTTAGGTACTACAGAGCGTGTGTCTATAGACAAAGACAATACAACAATTGTAAATGGTTCTGGTGCTGCTGATAACATTAAAACTCGTGTAAACCAGATTAAATCTCAAATAGAGACTACTACTTCTGATTACGATAAAGAAAAACTTCAAGAACGTCTTGCTAAATTAGCTGGTGGTGTAGCCGTACTTTATGTTGGTGCTGCTTCTGAAGTTGAAATGAAAGAGAAGAAAGACCGCGTAGATGATGCCTTACACGCAACTAGAGCAGCTGTAGAAGAAGGTATTGTTGCTGGTGGTGGTGTTGCTTTGGTTAGAGCAAAATCTGTTCTAGACAAAGTTAAGACCGAAAATGCTGATGAAGCTACCGGTTTACAAATTGTAGCAAGAGCTATTGAGGCGCCTATCAGAACTATTGTTTCTAATGCTGGTGGCGAGGGATCTGTAGTGGTTGCTAAAATCTTAGAAGGTAAAGGTGATTTTGGTTATGATGCAAAATCTGACCAGTATGTAGAAATGATGAAGGCTGGTATTATTGACCCTAAGAAAGTAACTCGTGTTGCTTTGGAAAATGCAGCTTCTGTTGCAGGTATGATTTTAACTACCGAGTGTGCATTAACAGACATTAAGGAAGATACCCCTGCAGGACCTCCAATGCCAGGTGGTGGTATGCCAGGTATGATGTAATTCTAGTTTTAAGAACTACAAATAACAAAAAGCCATGTTGTATTCAACATGGCTTTTTCATTTTTACCCCTACTCCTTCTCTTTATTAATTTTTACATCGTCAAAAACGTAACCCGCCGCAGCATTACTGGTATCGTCCACGTCATAATAAACATATAACAAATAAGCAGACTTACCCCAAAATGTGTCCGATTTTACCGGTCTATTCTGCAGGTTTATATTGCCACTCTCTTTATAAATATTCAAAGCATACTCATTTGTTTCGCGGTTTATACCAACTAAAAATGTTTGCTTTTCATTAGCGGTATAAGTCCCAATAACATGTTCGTTATAAGCACCATCCGTTAATAGCAGGTCGCCATCTTTGAATTTTATATCAAAGGCAGACTCAAAGTGCCCTCCAGAAAAACTTATATGGAATGTTTTGTGATTCGTACTTTCAGGTGTACCCAAGAAGCTATAGTTCAAAAACTTATTAGAAGATGGCACATTATCAGACTCAAACCACATCAATTTAAAAGAACAGTTAGGTTCATTGTAGAAGCGCATGGATTTAGACCCAATAGTAGCGTTGTCTACAACCGTTATACCACAATTACCTTTTATTTCATCCCCAGAAGGTTCTCCTGGCGGATTAGGGTTTGGTGCTGAGCCTACGTTATCAGCATTGAAATTTGCGCTAAAAATGAGAGGCCCACAAGAAGTCATCATAAAACAAAAGCAAAAAAAGACGCACAATTTAATCGAAGCAATGGTTTTCATATCATATAAATATTAAATGTTTACATTTTTTAGATATGATTCCACTAAAGCCATATGGGGAAAGAGGAAACTAAACAGCCACAGAATCAATACAAAACTAAAGTGCCTGCATGGCTAAACTATTCTTAATTGTATCACTGACAATTAAAACTGTGTTATCATCCATAATTCACGTATAAATCAAATAAAAAAAGACCCCGTATTTACGGAGTCTTTTATCACCCTAATTAAAAAAAAGAGTCGTTTAAAACGACTCTTCCTGTTATTTTAAAACCAGATTCCATCTTGGAATCCAACCACCAAATTACTTCTTCTTGCCAGTAGCTTGGGTAGTCTTTTGAGCTCTAGCAGCAGGAGCTGCTTTAGCTGACTGAGACTTTCCAGAGGATTTAGCTTTTGCCATAATTGTTAATTTAAAAACCGATGTAAATGTAGATGATGGATGAATCCGTTGGTCAATTTTGGCTAAAGATTAACTAAAAGCATGGACACCGCCATTACCAGCATTATAACGTTTTCTATAAAGGTAGCCTCTGTCATTGGCAAATTTAAAGTTGTACCCAAACAAGCACATTTTATTGCCTTCTTATCCAAGATAGACTTAGTTACACCAACAGTTGTTATACCCAATACAATTAAGGTAACAAACAAAGCTAATAGTACTTGAATTCTCATTAAGAACATCAGCCCTAAAACCACTTCTATAAAAGGGTAAATTTTACCATAAACGGGAACCCGCTTTGCCAAGGGATCGTACATGCCAAAACTTTCTGGAAACCCTTTTAAATCGAGTAGTTTAAAAAAACTAAAAACGATATAAAATAGCCCCATGAAATCTAACATAGCACTACTCCAGTCCCAACTTTTGTAGTTGAGTAAAAAAGCTGCAACAAACAAATAGGCAAATATGAGAAACAAAGGCTTAAGCTGCTTCCATTTAGATAATTCTTCCTCAGAGGTTGCTTCAGGATAAGTTTCGGTTGTACTAGTTACTGTATATTTTTCAGGCAAAACCGATTGTAATTCTGTGGCAGGTATTACCCGATTAGAGGTAATCTTGGCCAAAGAAGTTTCCAAATTTACATCAACCTGGATTACCCCAGAAATAGTAGCTATTTTTTTGGTCACGGACGCTACACAACCATTACACGTCATCCCTGCCACCTTAAATTGTTGCTCCATTAGTCGTGATGCTTAGAATCATCTGTATTGTCCTCGCGGTACTTACAACATGGATGAATTTTAGCATAAGCCTCTTCTGTTGCCTTCAACTCTTTACTATCATGGCCAACCGCCGCGATGGCAGACTTTATTTCCATGCTATTGGTTTTGCGCTCATCTATTATCAAAGACAATTCGTGCGTAGGAATGTCCCAAGAGGCATATTTTACACCTTTTACGTTTAAACAAGCCTTTTCTATACGAGCTTTACACATGCCACATTTACCGTTGACCTCAAAGTTCAATTTTTTGTTCTTGTCTTGCGCTGTTGTGGTAAGCGCCATTAACGCTACTCCTAAAAATAAAATAAGTTTTTTCATCGTATTGTTTAATTAAGTTTATATCTAAATCCAGCATAGAACATTCTACCCATTATGGGCGCATATACTATGCTTGTATCAAAGTTTGGACCAAAAGGGTCATTTGCCCCAAGAACAGGATTATCCTGTGTAAAATTAGTTAAGTTTTCACCACCCAAATACACTTCAAAAGCATTAGAAAACACTTTGGTTACCTGCGCATTCATCAAGGCATAAGAAGGGGAAGCATCTCCTAATTGATAGTTGTGCTCAAAAACCACAGAGCTAGGCAAACGTTGTTGCCCCACCGTATGTAAAGTATAATCCATTCGCCATTGTGCACCATTCTCCTTAGGGTTAGTGGTGTATCCTATATTTAAAAAGTACCTGTTTTTAGCGGTTAACGGTTTTTGCAATAATCCGTTTTGGTAATTGGTCTTAACACTATAGAACTTGTAGGCGGTTCTAAAATCTAGTCGTGGTAAAACCTCATAATTTAATTCTACCTGAAAACTGTTGGCATAACTATCTCCCTCTAAATTGGAAAAAATTACCTGACTGGGATTCTCCCAATCAACCACTACCTGATTATTGAACTGGGTACGGTAAAAATCCAGACCAACATTACCCTTACGACCTTCCCATGTGAATCCTTGTAAAAAACTCAATCCAAAATTCGTTGCCTTTTCGGGTTCAAAACCATAAATGGGACCTGTAGAGCTATTAAGAAGTAATTGCCTGTTAGATGCGAACAATCTCTGATTCTCTGCAAAAATGTTTGCAGCCCTACGCCCAATACCAAAAGACCCTCGTAAACTTGCGTTCTCCCAAGGCGTATACCTTACATGCAATCTTGGCGTAAAAAACGTTCCAAGTCTATTATGGCTATCTACCCGGGCACCAGCGGTAAGGCTCAATTTCTCCAGATTGGTATAGGCATACTCAAAGAATACACCCACGGAACGGTCTACCCGGTTAAAATCTACCGTATTCACCAGTTCGTCATACTGATCATAAGCAAACGTAATACCTGTTTTAAAGGTGTTTCTAGTATCGCCCAGAATAGAATTAAACACCAAATTGGAATACAAACTAGCATGAGAAATGTCATATTGATTAAATCCGTAATACGAATCCTGTTCGTGCTTACTATAAGCTATTTGCAGGCCCATGCTCTGGAAAGGCATATCTGGAAACACGTAACCCATTTTACCAGAAAGGTCATATCGCTTTGTATTGATTTCACTACCCCAAGCATTGGTGGTAAATTTATCCGTTTCCGGATTAAAGTTTACTTGCCCAACTTGTTTATCATCAACTAAAAAGCGGGCTCCCAAAAAACCTACCCAACCTTTAGCTGCATCTTGGTATTGCCATCTATTAAAAACATTTAACTGTTCCGCCAATGGCGCATCTAAAAACCCGTCTTCATTATTATCCTCTTTTTGGCTCCTTTTGTTACCATGCACATATAGACCGGTAGACCATTTTTCAGCAACCTTTGCATTTAAGTGCGTATTTACCTCGTACCTGCCATTCTGATTTGCGTATCCATTAACAAAAAGCTTATTATCCGTAAAGGGTTTTAACAACTCTGTATTTATTTGGCCAGATATACTTTCGTAACCATTTACTACAGAACCAGCACCTTTGGTTATCTGTATACTTTCTACCCATGTACCCGGGGTAAATGTTAAGCCAAAGGTTTGAGAAGCGCCACGCACCATGGGTATATTCTCTTGTGTAATTAAGATATACGGACTTGTTAACCCCAACATCTCTATTTGCTTTGTGCCTGTAAGCGCATCGTTAAAGTTTACGTCTATAGCCGGATTGGTTTCAAAGCTTTCTGATAGATTACAGCAAGCGGCCTTTAATAATTCGGCACTATTAATGGTAACAATATTCTCTGAAGATAAAAATGCCTTTTGTACCGCATCTCTTTTTTGTTCCACCACAACCTCATCTAATTGATTGGAAGGCTGTAGGGTGTGATGCACCATTTTTGGTTCGGTAATGGTTAGAGTATCAGTTTTAAAACCAATATAACTGACAACCAATTTATCGTATTCACCAGTATAGGGTATAGCAAAAAGACCCTCTTCATTAGTAATGGTTCCAATAGGTGAGTTGAGCCAATATACATTAGCTCCAGGAAGTGCCAAATGCTTTCCTGCTGCATTGCCCTCCATAATCATGCCTTCTACTTTATCCTGGGCATGACCTAAGTTTAAAATTTGTAGTATAATGGCGAAAAGCCAATAAGTATTTTTCATTGTAATTTGATATGATAAGGTTACATACAATTATTCAGGTCGTCATAGACCAATTTTTTGTAAAACCTTAAAATCAAATTAGATATACTTCGTAAAGCTGATGTAGTTTCCGTTCAGGTAAGGGCGGTGCTTCAATTAATGGTGTTGCAACCTCTTCCAATGCTACGGATAGTAAATGAAGATAAGCAACCGTATAGGTTTGTAGAAAAACTTGTTGCTCAAAATCTAAATCGTCCCAAGAAACTTTAATTAAATCATCTTGACCCGTTAGGGTAAAGGAATCATCATCACAACAACCTGGATTTTCCTGTTCCATTTCTAGGGCTGCCAAGGCAGCTTTCATACCACAATCTTCCGCACCATGAAAAAAAGCAACATCCATAACCCTGCCCATGCACAAATGCTTGTCTACCGTCCAAGAGAATGTAGAAAGCAATACTAGGCAAGCTAATGCTATAGAAAAACTATGTGTTACCGCTTTTTTCACCCTGCAAAAATACAAAATTTTAAGCTGGATACTTAAACGCGTTTTTGTTTGATATATTTTTAACAGCTTCTATTGTAAGGAATAGGAATACTACCGACTTTTGCACTCTATAAATTTTGATAGTAATGTTCGACGCTTTAAAACCACAGATAGCAACCCTACTAAATAACACAACCCAAACCGCAGAGCAACGCATGCAAGCTATTTGCGAGCTATTGAAGGCGAATATTCCACACTATGATTGGGTTGGCTTTTACTTTAAAAATGGTGATAAGCGCGAACTAAAATTAGGGTCCTATGCCGGTGCACCTACAGACCATACCATTATTCCTTTTGGCAAGGGCATTTGTGGACAAGTGGCAGAAAGCAACCAAAACTTTGTAGTACCAGATGTACAAGCCCAAGATAATTACATTGCTTGTAGCATTACCGTAAAGTCAGAAATTGTAATTCCATTGTTTAAAAATGGTGAAAATATTGGCCAGATAGACATAGACTCTAACACACCAGACCCTTTTACAACAGAAGACGAACGTTTTCTGGAATGGGTAAACGAAGGTGTTTCTCAAATTCTTTAAAACTTAAGGTTTTTTGTTAATAACCCATTAAGGTTTTTCTGGTGAAATAAAGTACTTTTGAAGCTTAATTTTTTCCACTTCAAAATTCTAATGAGTACTACCAAAAAAGCAACATCGGCATTAATTTCCGTATTTCATAAAGACGGACTAGAACCTATTGTTAAAAAACTAGACGAACTTGGGGTTACCCTATATTCTACCGGAGGCACGGAGAAGTTTATTAAAGACCTAGGCATAGATGTAGTTGCCGTAGAAGATGTAACTAGCTACCCCTCTATTTTGGGTGGCCGCGTTAAAACCTTACATCCTAAAATTTTTGGTGGCATATTAAACAGACAAGAACATGAAGGCGATGTGGCTCAGATGCAAGAATTTGAAATTCCACAGTTAGATATCGTTATTGTAGACTTGTATCCATTTGAAAAAACGGTAGCAAGCGGTGCTGCTGAACAAGATATTATTGAAAAAATTGACATAGGTGGTATTTCTTTGATTAGAGCGGCCGCAAAAAATTTCAAGGATGTGCTATGCGTTTCCTCTATGGAAGATTATGGCCAATTTTTGGATATTATAACCAATGGTAATGGCGAGACTACCTTAGAAGAAAGAAAATTGTTCGCTGCTAAAGCGTTTAATGTTTCATCACATTATGATTCCGCTATTTTCAACTACTTCAATCAAAAACAAGCAGTTACTAGTTTAAAAATCAGCGAAACGCAAGGACAGATATTGCGTTATGGAGAAAACCCACACCAAAAAGGGTATTTCTTTGGAGATTTTGACGCCATGTTTGATAAACTACACGGCAAAGAATTATCTTACAACAACCTTTTAGATGTGGACGCAGCCGTTAATTTAATGGGAGAATTTCAAAATGATGCTCCTACCTTTGCTATTTTAAAGCACAATAACGCTTGTGGTCTTGCTACTAGAAATACCATAAAAGAAGCATATGTGGATGCACTTGCTGGCGACCCTGTTTCTGCTTTTGGCGGTATTTTAATCAGCAACACGGAAATTGACAAGGCAACTGCTGAAGAAATTCACCAACTGTTTTGTGAAGTAGTAATCGCACCTTCTTATTCTGATGACGCTCTAGAGGTTTTGAAAGGCAAAAAGAATAGAATAATCCTAATACAAAAAGAAGTAGTATTACCCGCCAACCAAGTACGTACTTGTTTAAACGGTTTTTTGTTACAAGACAAAGACAACAAGAGCGATGCAAAAGAAGATTTAAACAATGTTACCGATAAGGCAGCCACTGCTGAGGAAATAGAAGATTTACTTTTTGCTTCTAAAATCTGCAAGCATACTAAAAGTAACACCATTGTATTGGCCAAAAACAAACAATTATGTGCTAGCGGTACTGGGCAAACTTCTAGAGTAGATGCTTTAAACCAAGCTATACACAAGGCAGGTTCTTTTAATTTTGATTTGAATGGTGCTGTTATGGCCAGTGATGCTTTTTTTCCGTTTCCTGATTGTGTGGAAATTGCTCACAAGGCAGGCATTAGTTCCGTAATACAACCTGGGGGTTCTATCAAAGACCAATTGAGTATAGATTATTGTAACGAAAACGGACTTTCTATGGTAATGACAGGCACAAGACATTTTAAGCATTAAATTGCTTACTTTTACCGATAAATTTTACCTTTAATCTAAAATTAGGACCTTTCTATGGGATTCTTTGATTTCATGACCGAGGAGATTGCCATTGACCTTGGTACGGCAAACACCTTAATAATACATTTGGACAAGGTTGTGGTAGATAGCCCTTCCATTGTGGCCCGTGACCGTGTGTCTGGGAAGATAATTGCCGTAGGTAAGGAGGCGAGTATGATGCAGGGGAAAACCCATGAAAACATTAAAACCATACGCCCACTTAAAGATGGTGTAATCGCAGATTTTGATGCTTCTGAAAAGATGATTAATATGTTCATTAAGAACATACCTGCGCTTAAAAAGAAATGGTTCCCACCTGCATTGCGCATGGTAATTTGTATTCCTTCTGGTATTACAGAAGTAGAAATGCGTGCCGTTCGTGAATCTGCAGAACGTGTTAATGGCAAAGAAGTTTACCTAATTCATGAACCTATGGCAGCAGCAATAGGTATTGGCTTAGATATTATGCAACCCAAAGGCAACATGATTGTAGATATAGGTGGTGGTACTACAGAAATTGCGGTTATAGCCCTTGGTGGTATTGTGTGTGATAAATCTGTAAAGATTGCTGGTGATGTCTTTACCAATGATATTATCTATTACATGCGTACACAACACAATTTATATGTGGGAGAAAGTACTGCAGAAGCTATAAAAATTGAAATTGGAGCTGCTACGGAAGATTTGCAGTCCCCGCCAGATGACAAACAGATTCAAGGTAGGGATTTGTTAACCGGAAAACCAAAACAGGTACAAGTAACTTACCGTGAAATTGCAAAAGCCTTAGATAAAAGTATTTTACGCGTAGAAGATGCGGTAATGGAGACCCTATCACAGACTCCACCAGAACTTGCTGCAGATATTTACAATACAGGTATTTACCTTGCTGGTGGAGGCTCAATGCTTCGTGGTCTGGATAAACGTTTATCTCAAAAAACAGATTTACCCGTTTATATTGCCGAAGATCCTTTAAGGGCAGTAGTACGCGGTACGGGAATAGCGCTTAAAAATTTGGATAGATACAAGAGTATTTTAATTAAGTAAGGCTCTAGTAGCCTTACTGGTTTATTCCAAGGTAAAATACATCAGGTGGAATGCAAAGAATTATCAATTTTATAATCAACAACAGAAATGCATTTCTCTATGCGGTATTGGTATTGTTTGGCCTTATAATTACGGTAAACACTCATTCCTATCATCAATCTAAATTCTTCAACTCTTCTAAATGGATTACAGGTAGTATATATGGCGTATCTTACAACATAAAAGATTATTTTAATCTCAGAGAAGAAAACCAAAGACTCGTTTTAGAAAACGAACAATTGCGGGAGCAACTACTCAATGCCCCTGTCACCTATTTATCTGATAGTATATATAATTTTACTGTTACACCCGCCAAGGCTCTTAAAAACATGTATTCCTCACCTAGAAATTACATCACTTTAGACAAAGGAGAAAAGGATGGCATAAAACAAGACATGGGTGTAATTACACCCCTAGGCGTTCTTGGCATCATAGAAAATACATCTAACAACTTTAGTGTGGTGCAAAGCATCTTAAACACAAAATCCAATATAAACGCCAAAATAAAAAATACCAATTACTTTGGTTCATTAGTATGGAATGCCCGAGATTATAGAACGGTACAATTGATAGACATTCCAAGGTCGGTTCCTTTAACAGTAGGGGACACTATCACCACAGGGGCTATGTCCAGCATTTTTCCGGAAGACATCCCAATTGGTGTGATTAAAGCGTATGATTTGAACCAAAACCAAAGTACGTTTACCATCAACGTAGATTTGTTTAATGATATGGCAAACATTAAAAATGTCTATATCATTAAAAATAAGAATAGAAAAGAAGTGCTAGAATTGCAAAAATTGGTAGAAGATGCAAAATAATCCAATACCATTAACCATTATTCGTTTTGTACTTTTAGTACTTGCGCAAGTGCTATTGTTTAACCATCTAAACTTTTGGGGTTACATTAACCCACTAGTTTATGTATTGTTCTTCTACTGGTACCCGCTTAGGGAAAACAAATCAGTTTTTTTATTGGTCAGTTTTTTGTTAGGTTTTGCAATCGATTTATTTTCTGACACCATGGCGTTACATTCCATAGCTGCAATTACAGTTGCCTACGCCAGACCCCTTCTAATGCGCTTTTGCTTTGGCGCGAATTTTGAATTTCAAGGGTTTACCTTTAAAAACACAACTAAAGTACAACGCGCGACTTTCTTATTGCTGTTAATTATAGTGCAACACGTGGTATTCTTTTCGCTAGAAATTTTAAGTTTCTCGCATATCCTGTTAATTTTGAAAAAAATACTATTTACTAGTTTAACTACGTTTCTATTTTGTGTATTACTTAGTTCTCTCTTTGCTAGAGAACAAGACCTATAGTTAATTTCCATGAGGCGATTACTTTTATCATCCATAATTATCATTATTGGGATAACCTTTATTAGTAGATTATCTTATCTACAACTACTGCGCTTTTCTCCCAATCAGATATTAGAAGACCCTGCCATTAAAGCCGTTTACGATTATCCTGAACGAGGCTATATTTATGATAGAAATGGTAAATTAATGGTAGGTAACCAGCCTGCGTATGACGTTATGGTAATACCTAGGGAGACCAAACCTTTAGACACACTAGAATTTTGTCAACTCTTAGGCATTACAAAAGAAAAATTTATAGAACAGCTTAAAAAGGCACGTATCTACTCTCCTAGATTACCCTCTGTTGTAGTACCACAATTATCTAAAGAAGATTATGCCGGACTACAAGAAAAAATGCGTAAATACCAAGGATTCTACATTCAAAAACGTTCTTTGCGGGATTACAAAACAAATAGCGCTGCCAATGTACTTGGTTATATTAGTGAAGTGAATGAGGCTGATTTAAGAGCCAATCCGTACTACCGTGCAGGCGAATTAAAAGGCCGTACTGGTATAGAAAAGCAGTACGAAGAATTACTACGAGGCAGAAAAGGAGTTAAGTACATTCAAAAAGACCGATTTAATAGAGACATTGGACCCTATAAAGAAGGTAAATTAGATACGCTACCAAAACTGGGCAAAGAAGTACACATTACTATTGATAAAGACCTGCAAGAATACGGAGAACTTTTAATGCATGGAAAAAGAGGTGGTATTGTGGCGATTGAACCTTCTACTGGAGAAATATTAGCTTTAATTTCTGGACCTACGTACGACCCTTCATTATTGGTGGGCCGCGAACGCTCTAAAAACTATAGTAAACTACATTATGACAGTGTTGCCAGGCCTACTTGGGACCGTTCCATTTTAGCAGAACCCTCTCCAGGTTCACCTTTTAAAACATTAAATGCCCTTGTAGGACTAGAAGAAGGTGTGATTGACGAACACACAAAATTCACTTGCTACAACGGGTTCTACGTTGGCAGACAAAAGAAAGGATGTCATTGCGGTGGTGGTGTTAGAGACATGAATTCTGGTATTTATAAATCTTGTAACGCTTATTTTGCAGGTACTTTTAGAAAAATATATGGCAAATATGCTACTACCGATGAAGGTATGGATGCTTGGGAAAAACATATGAAAAGTTTTGGGCTTGGGAATTACCTAGGTGTAGATTTACCTACAGGAAGACCTGGGAGAATCCCTAATAAAGAATTCTATGATAAATGGTACGGAGACAATCGCTGGGGCTCTTCTACAATAATATCTAATTCTATTGGGCAAGGAGAGGTTGCTATAACACCTATACAATTAGCTAATGTAATGGCTGCAATTTCTAATAGAGGGTTTTACTATACACCCCACATCATCAAAGAAATAGGCAACGGTCTTACTATTGACGAGAATTTTACAGAAAAGAAATATACTACTATTTCGCCAGAACATTTTGAACCTGTAATAGAAGGTATGGCTAATGTGTATAGAGTGGGGACTGCACGCTATCTAAACATTCCTGGGATAGAAATTGCTGGTAAAACAGGCACCGTAGAGAATTTCACAAAAATAGATGGAGAACGTGTACAACTTACTGATCATTCTGTTTTCACTGCCTTTGCACCTTTAAAACGCCCTAAAATTGCTATTGCTGTTTACATAGAAAATGGATACTACGGAGCACGTTATGCTGGCCATATTGCATCATTAATGATAGAAAAATATGTAAATGGTGAAATTACACGTACAGATTTGGAAAAGCGTATGCTAGAAAAGACTTTGGAGCATGAATATGCCAAACCGTTTAGCGGAGAACCGTTTAAAATAAATGAGTATGTCTGGTAGTAGCATGCTTAAAAAATTAGATTGGGTTACCATTTTACTTTATTTAATTTTAGTGTTTTTTGGCTGGGTCAACATATACAGTACCACTTTTGTAGACGCTGATGTTTCTGTATTTGACATGTCTACCCGCTATGGTAAACAACTGTTTTTCGTTGGCGCCTCCTTGGTTTTTATTATCATCATATTAGCCATAGAAAACTCGTTTTTTGAGCGGTTTGCCAGCTTATTTTACATCATTTCTATTGTTCTTCTATTAGGTCTTTTCCTTTTTGGTAAAAAGATTGGCGGCGCTATTAGCTGGTATGATTTAGGATTTTTCAATTTTCAACCTTCAGAATTAGGCAAATTAACCACCGCTCTCGCGTTAGCAAAATATTTGAGTGACATACAAACAGATTTAAGAAAAGGAAAACACCAATGGTACGCTGTACTTATCCTTTTAATACCTATCATCTTAATTTTACCGCAGCCAGACCCAGGAAGTGCACTGGTCTATTTTTCCTTGTTCTTTGTGCTCTTTAGAGAAGGTATGCCCTTAAAGTATTTAGGTTTTGCCTTAATGCTAATTCTACTCTTTGTCTGTACATTAAAATATGGAGTAATCTGGGTAGTTATTGGTATGGGTATTCTAACCTCTTTATTTTTCTTGTTCAAAAAACCTCAATTAAAAATACCGACCCTACCTCTAATTTTATTTTTAGTAGCAAGCCTTGTTGTTTCTTTATCCGTAGACTTTGTGTACAATAATGTTTTTGAGCAACGCCACAGAGATCGCTTTAGCTTATGGTTGGATTTAGAGAAGGACCCAGTGCGATTAGAACAAATTAAAAAAACGATTGGCTACAATACATACCAAGCCGAAAAGGCTATTGAATCTGGAGGTCTTAAAGGGAAAGGATTTTTAGAAGGCACCAGAACTAAAGGAGATTTTGTTCCTGAACAGGACACAGACTACATTTTTAGTTCGGTAGGTGAAGAGTGGGGTTTTTTAGGAACCTCCGCTGTTGTACTTGTTTTTTCTTTATTCTTTTTACGTCTTATTATGCTTGCAGAGCGACAGAAAAAAGATTTTGGACGCATGTATGGCTATGGCATTATATCTATACTTTTAACCCACTATTTTGTAAATATTGGTATGGTAATAGGTTTACTACCAACCATAGGCATTCCCTTACCCTTTTTTAGTTACGGCGGTTCTGGGTTACTCTTTTTTACTGGTATGCTTTTTATCTTTTTAAAGTTTGATGCGGAGCGATTGAGCGAACTTTAGAACTCCCAATCTGATTGATACGTTTTTGACTCTAGCTGGTTTTCTAAATTGTCTTGTAACTTTGGAAAAAAATCGATTCCTGTAGCTTTTTCTACTACATCTACTGGCACAACAAAGTCCATAAAAGATGTGGTTGTAGGTCTGTTTGGTATTAAAATAGCTAAAACCGTATAATCATCGCCTTTAGGGCGTATTACAATTTTATAATAACTATTGGGCACATCTACATCTTCATCCCCTATTTCTTTTAATCCATCCTCTAACACTCCAGCCGTAATTATATATACGTCTCCGTACTTTTTACACCAACGCCTTACTTGTTTTTCTAATTCGTTCCAAACACCTGCATTAAAAGCTCTATTCTGAGGAGATATGTTACTGGTATAAAATGTTTCGTTATACGCATATTCTGTAAACTTACGGTCACCAGCCGGGACTAAATGCCCCCTATCATAACCAGAACCTCTATAATTACGCCAATCTGCAGATTTACTCTTTACCTTAGGGTCTTCTATAAAATAAGGACGTTTTCTATCGTCGTACGTTAAATGCTCTCGCTTTAACTCGTAAGCTACCCATTCTGCCTGTTCGTGCGCCTCACTATAAGACAACATGTAATAGTCATGCTCCACGATTGCTCCATATGTGGAACTAGGCTGTAATTGTTCTAAAAAAGGACTGTGCTGAGATTGCTGCGCTGGATTAGAATAGGCAGCGGGTGTGTAAAAATTCTGGAATAACCAAAAGCCAACAGTGAGCGTAATTAAAATAAGGGAGTAAATCGTCTTTTTTTTCATGCTACAAAAATACTTTTTTGCAAAGAAAAAGCCCCAACGGAAAATCCATTAGGGCTTTACTTTGCTGTTTAGTATTGACTAGCCTTTAACGGCTAGTTTATGCTTTTCATGTTTAATTGCATTTAACTTTAAATCTTGCAACACGTTTATTGCCTCTTCTACATAAATATCTTTAGCTAAATCTTTATGCCAACGATCACGCTTTTCTCTCAAGACCTCATCTTGAGCAAATAATTCTCGCTCATATTCTAAGGATTGAAATGTTAATTTAGAATCGTAATCTCTTAATTTTTTAAAGTAATTAGACTTTTCTTTATTCGCCTCTTGATCTTTCTTATACGCTTCATAATTCAAAGAAACCACATTTTCATCTTGTTGCTCTTTTACCCATCTTGCGTTTTCTTCTAATAGCTTTATTTGCGGATTATTCTCTAGTCGATTTTTACTTCTAGAGACGGTACCTTCGTAATCAATGTAGCCATCCCATGTATTATAATCCGCAGGAGAAATTTTATCCCAACCCAGAGGATTGTCTTGATCACGTTCTCCTAAATCTATATAACTATAACGGTCTGGAACTACAATGTCACTCTTAACCCCTTCTAACTGGGTAGAACCTCCATTAATTCTATAAAATTTTTGTGTAGTTAGTTTGATGGCTCCTAAATCTCCATGCTCATTACTACGCACTATATTTTCTAATGGAATTACATTTTGTACGGTTCCCTTACCAAAAGTCTGCTTACTACCAATTACGATAGCTCGCTTATAATCTTGCATTGCGGCTGCTAAAATCTCAGAAGCAGAAGCGGATAATTCATTTACCAAAATAACCAAAGGACCATCCCACTGAATTCGCTCATCATTATCTTCATGAATCTCTTTGCGTTGACCAGAAGATTTAACCTGTACAATAGGGCCATCTTTAATAAATAAACCAGCCATTTCTACCACAGTTTTTAGAGACCCACCACCATTATCTCTTAAATCTAAGATAAGACCTTCTGCACCAGCTTCTTTTAAGCGTTCCACTTCTTTAGCCACGTCTGTAGCCGCGTTGCGCTCCGTATAATCCTCAAAATCCACATAGAATTTAGGTAAATGTATAAGCCCATATTTTCTATCGTCTTGGATTACCGTAGCAGATTTAGCGTAGGACTCTTCTAATTCGACTACATCTCTGGTAATAGACACAACCTCAACGGTACCATCTACCTTACGCACTGTTAAATCTACAATAGTACCTTTTGGACCCTTTATTAATTTTATAGCGTCATCTAAACGCATACCTACAATATCTATAGGTTCTTCTCCGTTCTGACCTACTTTTAAAATCTCATCCCCTACCTCTAGGCTTTTTTCCCTCCAAACTGGACCGCCACTAATAATTTCAACAATTTTTGCTCCTTCTGGCTTTTTCTGCAAACGGGCACCAATCCCCTCAAATTTACCAGACATGCTAATATCAAACTTATCTTTTTCTTCTGGAGCAAAGTAGAATGTATGAGGGTCAAACTCGTCCACAATAGTATTTATATACTGTACAAACCAATCTTTACGCTCTAAACCAGCAACAAAATCAAAAAATTCATCTAAAGTATTTTTGGTGCTTTCTCTAGAAGAAGCTTCCACCTCCGCTAAGGTCATGTCTCTAAGTGGCTTTTTGCCATCACTCTTAGCACGTTCAAATTCTACTGCTGCTAAGTCTTCTCCAACAGCACTTTCACCGGTACCACCAGAAGCTATGGATTTAGTTCTGATTTTAATTTTATTATCGTAGGTACCCAGGGTGTTATATTTTAATTGCTTTCTCCAACGTTCCTTTAATTCTCTTTTATTAGAGGCGTAAGGCTCGTCTTTGTAGTCCACTTTTATTTCCTCTTTCTTGGTATAATCAAAAGGCTCCGATAAGATTTCTGTGTAAACCGCCTGAGCTTCGTCCATACGAGTCATGAGGCGTTGGTAAACCAAGTTGAAGAATGTAATATCTGTATTCTTAATTTGGTCATCTATCTGGTACTTGTACTTTTCAAACTCTTTAATATCATCCTCTAAAAAGTAACGTTTTGTTGGATCTAGGATATCTAGAAAATCTTCAAAAACATTAGCAGAAAATTTATCATTTATTTGTTTAGGCTCATAATGCCCACGCTCTAAAACGTAGGTAATTAAGTCTAATAAGAGTTTATCTTTATCATCATTCTCAAAAGATTTGTTGGTAAAGCTGCAAGAAGCAACTGCCACCATACTGACCAAAAGGACTAAGATTAAATTCTTCTTCATAATATATTGCTAGAAGTGTTTTTAGGTTTAAACTCACGATTTCCTTGGCTTCCTACCACCGTAAAAACCACTCTTAATTAACTAAGATACAGAAAAAACCATGCCAGTTTGCTATATCCCTTTTAATTTTTTGTTAAACGGAAAACCCGTCTCATCCTTATGAAAAACGTATTTTTACACTATTAATTATACCCAATGGAAAAACCTTTGATTTTAGTAACCAATGATGATGGCATTACAGCACCAGGACTACGTAAATTAGTTGCTATTATGAAGGAGATAGGTGATGTAGTAGTAGTAGCGCCAGACAGTCCCCAATCTGGTATGGGGCATGCCATAACTATAGATAATACGCTACATTCCAAGCAAATGACAATAGACCATGAGCACGGTGCTCCCTTAGAGTATTCTTGTAGTGGTACTCCGGCAGATTGCGTTAAATTGGCACTACAAGAATTACTAGATAAAAAGCCAGATTTGGTGGTAAGTGGCATTAATCACGGGTCTAATGCCTCTATAAATGTTATTTATTCTGGAACCATGAGTGCTGCCATAGAAGCAGGAATAGAAGGGCTCCCTGCTATAGGTTTTTCGTTATGTGATTATACTTGGGATGCTAATTTTGATGGCGCCACTGAGGCTATTAAAACAATAGTACAAGAAGCGCTAACTAATGGGATACCACAAGGAACGGTATTAAACGTAAACATACCCAAGACAGATGGCAAGTTGCCAAAAGGCATAAAAGTATGTAGGCAGGCAAAGGCCAATTGGAAAGAAAAATTTGATAAACGTTTTAGCCCTAGTGGCAGAGAATATTATTGGTTAACTGGGGAATTTGAGCTTTTAGACAAAGGTGAAGACACAGATATCTACGCGTTAAACAACGGTTATATTTCTGTAGTCCCCACCCAATTTGACTTAACAGCACACCATGCCATACAAACAATAAATAGTTGGAATATTTAAATGAATACAAGTAAAAAAGACGTTCTGATTGGGTTGGTGGTAGGCTTAATTGCTAATACTTTTGGCTCTTTACTATACATTGTCCTATTTTCTAAATTGGGCATTTTAGAAACCTTAAAAGTAGCACGCCAACAAGATCATTTAGGGAGCATATTAGCCTTAGGTGCTATCCTGAATTTATTAGCATTCTTTGGTTTCTTGCGATTAAAAAGGGATTATCGAGCTAGAGGGGTAATGATTGCCACGGTCATTACTGCACTGACCATTCTGTATTTTAAGATTTTCTAGAATGAAATACTATATCATTGCAGGCGAAGCTTCTGGCGATTTACACGGCTCTAATCTTATTAAAGCTCTAAAAGCAAAAGACCCAGAAGCAGAAATACGTGCTTTTGGCGGTGATCTTATGCAACAGGCAGGCGCAACACTAGCCTTACATTATAAGGCAATGGCTTTCATGGGCTTTTTAGAGGTAGTAAAAAACATAAGGCAAATATTTAAAAACATGGCCTTTTGTAAGGAAGACATTGCTGCTTTTTCTCCCGACGCATTGATTTTTATAGATTTTTCTGGATTTAACCTCAGGATTGCAAAATGGGCAAAAACCAAAAATTACAACACCAATTACTATATAAGTCCGCAAGTTTGGGCCTCTAGAGCTAGCAGAGTAGAAAAGATAAAACAATACATTGACCAAATGTATGTAATCCTACCGTTTGAAAAAGCTTTTTATGCCAAATACGATTACAAGGTAGATTTTGTTGGGCATCCTTTGTTAGATGCTATTGCCAACACACCAACCCAGTCTTTATCCATATTTTGTGCTGAAAACAATTTATCTAAAGACAAAAAGATTATTGCGTTATTGCCAGGCAGCAGAAAACAAGAGGTAGAAAAAATGTTGGCATTAATGCTGCAAACTGCAAACAACTTTCCAGAATATCAATTTGTTATTGCAGGTGCTCCAAGCCTAGATAATGAATTTTATCAAAAATTTCTAAAAAAAGATCATGTGGCATTTGTAAAAAATCAAACGTATTCGCTACTATCTAATGCACATGCTGCCTTGGTCACTAGTGGTACCGCTACTTTAGAAACGGCCTTGTTTAGAGTACCACAAGTGGTTTGTTACCGCGGTAATTGGGTATCTTACCAAATCGCAAAGCGGATTATAACTTTGGAATACATCTCTTTAGTCAATTTAATAATGAATCAAGAGGTGGTAAAAGAGTTAATACAAGACGATTTAAACCTTAAAAATTTAAAACAAGAATTAGCCAAAATTTTAGAACCGTCTCACAGAAATTCTGTCGTACAGCAGTATGATGCTTTAATCCACAAACTTGGTGGTGCTGGTGCTAGCGAAAAAACGGCCCAATTGATTATAGAAAATGCTTAATTTTAACCTACAAGAGACAACTCACCTTGTATGTTCAAAAAATTATCCCTTTTATCTTTACTGTTTTGCCTGGCTAATTGCGGGGTGAAAAAGAAAACTACTTATGCGAAGGATCAAGAACGCAGTATTACCGTAAATGCAGACCCAATTGAACTAGAAAAAGAGAAGCCTCGTAGAAAACCTAAGCGCAAGGAAGACGTTAGGGTTACTAAGGCAGATGCCATAGTTGGCGTAGCATTAGGTTTTGCAGGTACACGGTACCGTTATGGAGGAACCACCAGAAAAGGAATGGACTGCAGTGGTCTGGTATACGTTTCTTTACTAGAAAACAATATTTCTTTTCCTAGAGTTTCTTATCAGATGGCTAATGAAGGGGAGCGCATAAAACTTAACCAGGTACAAAAAGGCGATTTATTATTTTTTAAAACGAGTAAACGCAGTAAACGTATAAATCATGTAGGCCTAGTAGTAGAAGTAGACGGAAAGGACATTAAATTTATACATTCTACCACCTCTAGAGGCGTAATTGTATCTTCTATTAAAGAAGGTTATTGGAATGGTGCTTTTGTAAAAGCTACACATATTTTATAAACCATGAAGTTATGGCGATATATCTCGGTTAAATTAGCGCTTAGCATTACCGTAGGTATACTATTTGGGCATTACTACTCTGTGCCACCCAATTATGGCCAGATAGGCGTATTACTTTGCCTCATCACTATTGGGCTCGGTTTAAAATATCAAACAAGAAATGGATTGCCTGTGACAGAATTTGGTGCATTTGCAGGCGTTGTTATGCTTGGTATTCTCTCATATTCCTTGCAATTGCCCCAGTACCAAGAACACCATTTTAGCAAAGCAAAAGCGAACACACAAAGTAATTATCAATTACAAATACTAGAAGAGTTAAAACCAACTACTTTTGGAAAACGATTTATTGCCAAAGTTTACGCAGTAGATGATACACCAACCACAGGTAACATTTTACTTCAAATTAAAAATGATAACAAAATCGAGTTTACTATTGGTGAATTATTAGTTACACCATATAGACCGGAATCTGTAAAACCGCCTTTTAACCCACATCAATTTAATTATAAACGCTATTTACAAACCATAGGAGTACATCATCAATTAAGTGTTGCCTCCTACGATATATTACCTACAGGCAAGGTAAAATCCTCCATATTAACATGGGTAGCCCAACGTCGCCAAAAAATTATTGCTCAATTAAAAACCGAAGCGTTTGGACCTCAGGAATTGGCTGTTGTCCAAGCATTAGTTCTAGGTCAGCGCAATGACTTAACTGAAAATACCTACAATGCCTATAAAAAAGCTGGTGCCATACACTTATTAGCAGTATCTGGCTTGCATGTTGGTGTGGTTTTATTATTGCTACAGTTTCTTTTAAGTCCTTTAAAATATTGGAGTAAAGGAAGAAATTTAGGTTTACTTTTATCCATCTTAGGGTTATGGTGCTATGCTTTATTTACTGGTTTATCACCTTCAATAGTACGGGCTACCACTATGTTTTCTTTTATCAGCTATGCACTGTGGCTAAATAGACCTACCAACACCTTTAACATCTTAGCACTTTCCTATTTTTTTATGTTACTCTGGCAGCCCAATTTTTTGTTTCAGGTAGGCTTTCAACTAAGTTACGCCGCAGTATTTGCTATTGCATGGTTATATCCTTCCTTACAGCGGTTTTGGTACCCAGACAATAAAATACTTTTAAAACTATGGCAGCTCATTTCTGTAAGTATTGCTGCTCAAATAGGGGTTCTACCACTAAGCCTATTTTATTTTCACCAATTTCCGTCTCTATTTTTTATAGCAAATATTCTAATAATTCCCTTCTTAGGATTGGTCCTCGGTTTAGGCTTCTTAGTTTTATTTTTAAGCACTTTAAAATTGCTCCCGATGTGGTTAGTAGTTTTCTATAATGATGTTATTAAAATCATGAATACCCTAATTACTTGGGTCGCTCAACAAGAGGCGTTCTTCTTTGATAGCATAGCATTCGATGCCTGGCAAATGCTACTAACCTACGCTACCCTAATTAGTCTACTCTATTGGCTCACCACTAGAAAAGAAATTGCCTTTAAAATATTCATACCACTTGCACTATTGCTTGTAAGCTATACGCTGTTCAAGCCTTCTTTTTTCTCTAATAATCAGGTAATTCTGCCGCATCAGTATAAAACCAGCGCACTTATAGCCCAAAACAAAGACAGCTTAACTGTTTATGGATTGCCCGAAGCAACTTCCATGCTCCATACATTTGTTTTAGGAGAAGATATAAAATCAATTAAGCATTCAACGTTACCAAATGCATTTTCCTATGAATCACTAGCAATTGTGCGTATAGATAGTCTTGCACTCTTACCAGAAACTAAAGCAATAGATGTATTATGGTTAAGCCATTCCCCGAAAATTCATTTAGAGAAAGTCATAGATACCTACAGACCTAAATACATAATATCAGATGGCAGCAATTTTCCCCATTTAGTTCAGCTTTGGAAAGCAAGTTGTACAAAAAAAGAAATCCCTTTTCACCATACTGGTGAAAAGGGAGCCTTCTATTTTAAATGGCTAACGGATTAATGAACGTTACCCATTAATCTTTTTATTAAAGGTGAAGCTAAGATTACTAGTAATCCAGCCCCTAGCGCGTATTTTGCAATTAACAAAAACCCATCAGTATATACAGATAAGGTAGCAAAACCATTGATGGCACCACCAGTATCTTCCACAGACAATTGTTTACCTATAAAACCAACAACTTGGAAAGCAAAGGCTGATGACAAGAACCAAACTCCCATCATAAATGCAACAATACGTTTAGGAGATAAATCGGTTATTTTAGACAATCCAACAGGAGACATGAACAGTTCTCCCACAGACAATAAAAAGTACATTAATAATAAATACATAAAAGGCACATATCCATCAGCATTTGCACTTGCCCCACTTATTGCCAAAGCATAAAAACTAATACCTGCAAATAACAGCCCCATGCCAAATTTATAAGGGGTTCTGGGATTTAGGTTCTTTTTAGACAACCATTGCCATAACATAGAAATTGGAATGGCTAATATAATTATCCACATAGAATTTAAACTGTTTGTTTGCGATGCGGACATAATACCTTCTAAGTCTACATTCCTAGCAGCAAACAATGTAATTACACTACCAGACAGTTCATGAAAACCCCAAAATATGGTCATAAAAAAGGTAATTAAAACAGCAACAAAGAGCTTTTTACGTTCTTCCGCTGTTGCTTGTACCATGATATAGGTTAAGTACCCTAAAATAGAAATGCCTATGACCTTAAAAATAATGTTCACAATATTTTGCTCACCCAACCAAGTACCTTCTTCTCCTAATGCCTGATAAGAGGAAAGTAAATAAGCGATAACAGGCACAGAAACAAAAGCTAGAACAGGCACAAGAATACCCTGCTTAATACCAACAACTTTTTTATCTATGTTTCCATTGTCTGGTGGTAATCCTTTGTCTCCAAATACTCCTTTTTTGATGCCACTCCAGAAGACTATTAAACCCGTAAGCATGCCAATCCCCGCCAGTCCAAAACCATAGTGCCATCCATAGGCGGCCGCTAGCCAACCGCACAATAGAGGGGCTACCCAGCCACCAATATTAATGCCCATGTAGAAAATAGTAAAACCAGAATCTTTCTTTGGGTCACCGTCTTTATATAATGAGCCTACAAAGGTGGAAATATTAGGTTTAAAAAAACCATTTCCTGCAATGATTAAAGAAAGGGCCAAAAAGAAAGCCACATTGTTTTCTATTGCTAAAACAAAATGGCCTAATGACATTAATATACCCCCTAGAAAAATAGAGTTACGCATTCCAAGAATACTATCAGATACACGCCCACCAATAACTGTGGAGGCATATACTAGAGAACCATAAGAAGAATACACAGCAGCGGTAGCAAAATCTTTTTTAGCCAAGGCCTCAAAGATTACATCTACCATGTATAAGGTAAGTAAGGCGCGCATTCCATAAAAGCTGAAACGCTCCCATAGCTCTGCAAAAAATAAGTAGAATAAGCCTTGAGGGTGCCCCAACAGCTGTCTCTCACTTGCAGGTTTCATCATTTCTGACATATTTGAGTTGAGTTTAGTTACTTAATTATAAGTTTTCCTTAATAAAGTCAGTCATCTTGGTGTATAAATGTAAACGAGTGTTACCTCCATATATACCGTGATTTCTATCTGGATAAATGGCCCAGTCAAACTGTTTATTAGCCTGTACTAGCGCTTCTACCATACGCATAGAGTTTTGAACATGTACATTATCATCTCCCGTTCCATGAACCAAAAGGTACTTTCCTTTTAACAGTTCTGGATAATTAAATGGGGAATTATCATCATAACCACTAGCATTTTCCTGTGGCGTTTTCATGTATCTTTCTGTGTAGATTGTATCGTAAAACCTCCAACTAGTTACAGGGGCGACAGCTATCGCCATTTCAAAAGTATCGTTACCCTTTAATAAAGCATTGGTAGACATAAAACCGCCATAACTCCATCCCCAGATACCCGTTCTTTCTTCATCTACATATGGCAATTCACTTAATTTTTTAGCCGCCGCAATTTGGTCTTCTACTTCTAACTTCCCTAGCTCTAACTGCGTCACTTTTTTAAAATCACGACCCTTTAGACCAGTTCCACGACCGTCTACACACGCAATAATATAACCTTGTTGTGCTAACAACTGATGCCAATAATCATTTGCTCCCCACCATTTGTTGGCTACTTGCTGAGAACCAGGGCCACTGTATTGGAACATAAATAGAGGATACGCTTTATTTGGATCAAAATCCAATGGCTTAATCATATACATGTTTAACTCGTTCCCGTTTACGGTAAGGGTGCTAAACTCTTTTTTACTTAGAGCATAATCTTCTAATTGTTTAGATAATGCTTTATTATCTTTTATATCGGCAACTTTTTTGCCATTAGCTGCTTTATGTAATGTAAATTCATATGGAGTAGTTGCACTAGAAAAAGTGTTGATAAAATAACTATAATCTGCACTAAAATCCGCTCCATTAGTACCTACCTTCTGAGTTAACTTGGTTTTTTCTTGACCAGAAGTACTGATATGATACACATCTCTATTAATACTACCCTCTTCTACAGATTGATAAAAAATACGGTCTTCTGCCTGATCATATCCGTAATAACTGGTAACTTCCCAATTGCCTTTGGTAATTTGATTTAGTAAATTACCATCTTGGTCGTACAAATACAAATGGTTATATCCGTCTCTTTCACTTGTCCAAATGAAGCTATCATCTGCTAAAAAAGTTAAATCGTCAGTAATGTCTACGTAGGCATCATCTTTTTCTTCTAGCAAGATTGTAGAAGAATTATCCTTAGCATTTACTGCAATTAATTTTAAATGATTTTGATGTCTGTTCAATGTACGTACGCTTAAGTAGTTAGGATTATTCATCCATTTAATACGTGGAATGTAATAAGGTGCTCCCAAATCTACTTTGCTTACCTCTGCAGAGGCAACATCTATCATATGCAAGCTTACTTTAGCATTAGCCTCACCTGCTTTAGGATATTTAAACTCATGTTGATAAGGATATAAATTTTGTCCGTATACATCCATAGAAAAATGTGGCACTTCTGACTCATCAAACTTTAAAAAAGCAATCTTGGTCCCATTGCTATTCCATTCAAAAGCTTGTACAAAAGCAAATTCCTCTTCGTAAACCCAGTCTGTAATTCCGTTAATTATACTACCAAATTTCCCATCAGTGGTCAATTGCTGGGTTTTAGCACTTTTTAAATCAAAAACAAAAAGATTATTTTCTTTTGCGTAGGCCACTTTGGTGCCATCTGCAGAAAGTTCTGGTTCTTGAATTTTATCTTCAGAAATTTTAGTTAACTCTTTGCTTTTTACATCATACACATAATAAATACCTAATCTAGAATGTCTAAAAATAGGTTCTATTTCTGTTGCTAAAATCAATTTAGATTCGTCTGCAGAAAACTCGTAAGAGGTAAAAAAAGGAACAGCATCAGAAGAAGCAACAATAGTTTCTACCTTTTGTTGCGTTTTGTAATCGTACTTATCTAAACTACTCTGGCCAGGTCCAGTAAAATTAAGCACAGTATATTGTTTGCCATTTTTCATGGAACGCAGGGCATCCATATACTCCGTTCTAAAGGCTCCGCCCCATATTTCTTCTAAGGTTAGCTGTTTTTTTTGCCCTACAGCTTGGCTTATGACGGTCAATCCGCAAACAACAAATAAAATTAGTCTGTTCATGTATGGTATTAATTGATTAAAAACTTTCAAGTTTACTAATAATTTACGTAAAAATCACACCAGAGGTTATATTTGAAACACAAATAACAAGCCAAAACTGTTAAAGAATTATCTTTGAGTCTTAAGATAAATGTATGCAACAACCAGTAGAGGGATTTTCCAAACTGAGTAAAGAAGAAAAAATAGCATGGGTGGCTAATCAATGTACCACTGATCCAGATGCTACTAAGGCATTATTAGCCAAGTATTGGAACACGGATAGCCAATTACAACAAAAGCACGATGAGTTTATAGAAAACACCTTATCTAACTTTTATATGCCATTTGCCATTGCACCTAATTTTTTAATAAACGATAGGTTGCTGGCTATACCCATGACTATAGAAGAAAGCTCAGTTGTTGCCGCTGCAAGTAAAGCCGCAAAATTTTGGTTGTCCCGTGGTGGTTTCAAAACTGAAATTTTGGGTACTGAAAAGATAGGACAAGTCCATTTTATGTTTCAGGGCGATGGTAAACTATTAGTATCCTTTATTGAAAAATTACAACCCATTTTCCGCAAAGATAGTGCTGACATCACCAAAAATATGGAGAAACGGGGTGGAGGAATTACAGCTATTAGCTTACGCGATAAAACAGATACTATACCTGGTTATTATCAATTGCACTGCACTTTTGAAACCTTAGATGCAATGGGGGCTAATTTTATTAACTCTTGTCTAGAACAATTTGCCCAAACTCTAGAAAGAGAAATTAGTCAAGATGAGGAGTTGAAAGCAGCTCCTTTTGAAGTAATCATGAGTATTTTAAGTAACTATGTTCCTAATTGTGTAGTCCGTGCTAAGGTTAGTTGCCCGATTAGTGATGATAAAAGCAATGCTAGTGTTAGTAGAAAGTTTGCAGAGCGCATGCTACAAGCGGTTAAAATTGCAGAAGTAGAGCCCTACCGTGCCGTAACACACAATAAAGGGATTATGAATGGTATTGATGCGGTAGTGCTAGCCACAGGCAACGATTTTAGAGCTGTAGAAGCCGGAGTCCATGCCTATGCTGCTAAGGATGGCCACTATAGTAGCCTTACCCATGCTAGCATAAAAAACGATATGTTTTCTTTTTGGATTGATGTGCCTTTGGCGCTTGGAACGGTTGGTGGATTAACATCTTTACATCCTATGGTGCAATTGGCGTTAGAAATACTTAAAAAACCATCTGCAAAAGAATTAATGCAAATAATTGCTGTTGCTGGATTGGCGCAAAATTTTGCTGCGTTACGTTCTTTGGTAACTACAGGAATACAAAAAGGTCATATGAAAATGCATCTATTGAATATTCTCAATAGCTTTGGTGCTACCACTGCAGAAAAAGAACAATTAGTAAAAGACTTTAAGGACAAAACGGTAAGCAATGCAGCCGTTGAGGCAGCAATTAACGCCCTAAGAGCATAACATGAATACATCTTACTACAGTAATGGCAAATTATTGCTTACCGGAGAATATGCCATACTAGATGGCGCCACAGGTTTAGCGGTCCCCACTAAATTTGGGCAGTGGCTCCACGTAAATGTAGCTAACAATAACCAACTGCAATGGACCAGTTTAGACCATAATGACAAGCCTTGGTTTACTGCAAAATATTCACTGCCAGAACTCCAAATAACTGAAAGCAACGACGAGGCTAAGGCAACTACTTTACAAAAAATATTAAAAGCCGTTCGTTTACAAAAGTCAAGTTTTTTAAACGACTTAAAGACGGGGTATACAGTAGAAACCAAATTGAGTTTCCCTACAGATTGGGGATTAGGCAGCTCTTCTACCTTAATCAATAATATTGCGCAATGGGCTAATATAGATGCCTTTAACTTATTAGGACAGACCTTAGGTGGCAGCGGTTATGATTTAGCTTGTGCACAGCACATGACCCCTATTTTATATCATTTAGATTTAGGAAATCCACAGGTTTTCCCTACAGCTTTTAAACCAGAATTTGCAGACCGACTTTATTTTATACACCTAAATCAAAAACAAAATAGCAGAGAAGCTATTGCCACCTACAGAAGTAAGGTATTCAATAAACAAGCCTTATTAGAGCAAATAAATCATATCACTCAACAAATGCTAGAGGCATCCTCTTTAGAGTTGTTTGAATCGCTTTTAATTGAGCACGAAATGGCACTTTCCGAAATCTTAGAAATAGCTCCCTTAAAACGTAAATTTCCAGATTATTTTGGCGCACTCAAAAGCCTAGGTGCTTGGGGTGGCGATTTCATTCTGGCTACAGGAAATGAAAAAACCCCTGACTATTTTAAAGCCAAGGGTTTTACTACTGTTCTTTCTTATGAGGAAATGGTGCTCTAGTAAAAAGTAGCTCTATTATCCTCTATATCTGCGCCTTCTTTTAGGGCATTGTATACTGCACTATTTACAGCGTTTCTGTTTTGCGTAGTTAATGTTTGTGCAAACGTGCTAAAGTTAGGTAAAGTGGCTCCTGGTGTTTTCTTAGTAACTTTTACCATAAATACACCGGTCTCACCCTCTAGTAATTCAGAAGAAGTGCCTTCTTCTAAAGCAAAAGCCTTACCTACCACATAAGCTTCTCTCCCCGCACCTGGTATTGTAGGTGTTTTTCTAGACACTGCAGAAGCTGTAGCAACAGTAACATTATTATCCTTGGCCAAAGCTTCTAAAGATTTGCCTTTGTTAGCTGCCATAATTTGTTCCGCCTTTTTCTCTTTTCTTAGTTTAGGTAATACAGTAGCAGAAGCATCTTCCGCAGACATAACGCCTTCCTTATATTTTTTAGTTAACTGTACAACAGCGTATCCATTTGCTAAGTCAAATCTTTTGATAGCACCTACCTTAGTCTCTTCATTAAAAGCCCATTGTACTATATTTCTTTGCGAAGACAACCCAGGCAAGTTCTCGTCCATCGCTTTAATTTTGTTCACTGGCCTTACTGAATACTCCTTTTTCTTGGCGATATCTGCAAATGCATTAGCATCTGCATCCGTAGTTTCCATTTCAAATTGAGTTGCATTTGTAAACAATGTGTTGATGGTCTCTTCAGATGGCTCAATTTCTCTAGTCATGGTAGCTACCTGAACCACATCTTGTTTATCATCCACTTTTATCACGTGGAATCCAAATTGAGTTTCTACTAATCCGATAGCACCAGTTGGATTACCAAAACAGAAGTCGTTAAACTCATCCGCCATAACACCTTCTTGAAAATAACCTAAATCTCCACCTCTTGGTGCAGAAGGGCCATCAGAATTATCTCTAGCTAAGGCAGTAAAATCTACATCAGCTTTTTTAGCTTCTGCCAATAAACGTTTTGCTTCTGCCTCAGCTTCTTCCTTTGTTCTTGTTACATTAGGATTAGCTCTTTCTGCGCCTTCATAAGCAATTAGGATATGGCTTGCCTTAACGGCACCATTCGCCTTTCTATCCATTACTCGACTCACCTTAAATGTATCTCCATCACGGTACGGCCCAAATACTTCGCCCACACCTAATGCCATAATTTGCTCTGCTGCTACGGCTGGCAAATCTCTTTTTGCCTTATAAATAGTATCGAACTTAGAATCCGAGTTTCTATCTAAGAAAGCCATCATGTCATCTGTATTTCTGAAACCTTTGATAGTATCCGTAGTTTTAGTAGCCGCATTAAACTCCACAGAACCTTCCATCAACTTAGCAATCTCATCTTTCTTAGCTTGCTCATCTGCAGCCGAAGGTTTCTCTTCAAAGTATACAAAACGAATATCTCTAGATTTGTCTTGTTTAAATTCGTCCTTGTGCGAATTTATATAGCTTTCTATTTCGCTCTTAGACACCTGTATTGTACTATCTGCTATAGAAGAATACGGTACACGTACGTATTGCATATCTACTTTATCGTTAGCCAGGGCGTAATCAAACTCACCTTCTGACAGGGTAGCACCTACACCAGACTTGATTAGATTAAAATAGATTTGCTCTTTTGCAGACTGGATGATAGATTTTTCTATTTGCAACCAATTATCATACAATAATGGATTGGTTTCTTTCCAATCTGCTATCGTAGATTTAAATACTTCAGCATCAAAAACGCCATTTTCATTTTGAAAAGATGGGTCTTGTGCGTAACCAGTACTTTTAATAAAATCTACAATTTGGTCACTTTCTACATCTATTCCTAATCTGTCAAATTCTTGATTCAATAAGGTGCTTCTCACCTCTTGGTCATATACTCGATTAACCAATTGTGTAGAAGAAAAGTTGGACCCAAACTGTTGTTGCGCTTGTTCTAATTTACGAGTGAAATCCTCTCTAGATATTGCCTCTCCATTAACTTCTGCCAGGGTAGAACTTATTTTACCACCAGAAAAGTCGCTTCCTGTGATTACTCCAGAAATAACAAATGCGAACAATGCCAGACCAATAATTAAAATTAGTACAGTGGTTCGCTTTCTAATATTCTCCAATATTGCCATTTGCGTACTGCTTTATGCTGAATTTAGTGGGCGAAAATACCATTTTCTTTTTAAAATAGAAAGCAAAAAAACAAAGGGAAGCTTAGGGTGGTATTGGGTTACCAAAAACCGATAAAAAAATAAGAGTCCGCTAGTCTTCTTCTAACAACTGCAGCTCCACTAAATCTATTTTATTATTAGATACTTCTATGATTTTGAACAAGAAACCTTCTATTTTAATTTCATCATTCAATTGTGGAATATCTTCTGTATAATTCGTTATCAGCCCCCCAAGGGTACCATACTCTTCACTCTCTGGCAATTCTAATTTGTAGTTTTCGTTTAGGTAATCTACTTCTAAGCGTGCTGAAAACCGAAATTTCTGTTCTGCCAATGCCTCCTCAATTAAATCTGTAGTATCGTGTTCATCCTCTATCTCACCAAAAAGCTCTTCCACAATATCTTCTACCGTCATAATACCAGAAGTACCACCATATTCATCCAACACAACAGCCATACTTTTTCGCTTTTTAATTAATACATTCAATATATCATGTATTAACATAGTTTCTGGCACAAATTCTACCGGTCTAAGAATATGCTTTATAGTTCTTGGTTTTTTGAACATTTCATAAGAATGTACATAACCAATTATTTCTTCGATTGATTCTTTATAAACCAAAATCTTGGAGTAGCCTGTCTCTACAAATAAATTTTTTAGATTCTTAGTTGTCTCCTTTAGTTCTACCGCCATGATTTCTGTTCTTGGCACCATAACATCTCTGGCTTTTACTTCTGAGAACTCCAGCGCATTCTGAAAAATTTGTATTTCTGAATCTACCTGGTCTTGTTCTTCAACAGCTTCCATTTGCTCTGTAATATAATCGCCTAACTCTAATTTTGTGAACGCCAATTGCACCTCATCACCATCTGTCTTAAATAGGTATTTTAAAATAAAATCTGATATCTTAATAACAAACCAAGAGATTCCAGAAAAGAGAATGTAAAAGATATAAGCAGGTAGTGCCAATACTTTTAAAAGGGTGTTAGAATAGATTTGGAATAGCACTTTGGGTAAGAATTCTGCAGTTATTAATATAACCAAGGTAGAAATTATAGTTTGAGTAAGAAGACTAAACTCTACCAAAAGCACATTTAAGAAATTGTAAGCTGTAGGCACCATAGATTGAAACCAATCCATAAGCAAATCTCCCATATACATACCATAAACTACCAAGGCAATGTTATTGCCAATAAGCATAGTTGCGATAAACTTGGAAGGTTTTTCTGTAATCCAACCTAGAACTTTAGCTAAAAATCCGTCTTGCTTTTTTTCTAGCTCTATATGGATTCTATTGGCGCTGATAAATGCAATCTCCATCCCAGAAAAAAAAGCTGAGAACACCAATGAAAGTACGATTACCAGTATTGAAAATTCCAAATTATATTATTTAGAATCGTTACTTCTATTCTCGAAGCGTTTTCTATATTTTCTTCTAAACAAAAACATGGCAATAGAAACCACCAAAAAGAAAATAAAGATATAGGTTTCCGATGGGGCTGTGGGCCATAACGTAATAATCTTGTATAAAGAAGCTACTGCCACAGCTAAATATAGGTACTCTGTATACTTTAAAATCCTAGTCATCTGCTTCGTCTTTAATAGTCATAACCCCAAAAGTCTTGTTAGCTCTAAAGAAAGTAAATTCCTTATTAAAATCCATGCCTTCTCCATCCATTACTGTACCTTCTTCCTCATTAGTATAAGTGAATTTTTCTTCTGTAAAAATCCAATTTTGAGACCTATCCCAGTACAGCTGTGGGGTTTCTAGCTTTTTACCATCATGACTTTTTATAACCACATTACCACGCAAATCTATAACATTTGTTTGGGTATACACCATACCAAAATCTGCGGTTATTGTACTTTTTTGCTCTTTATCATCATAAAACTCTACATACAACCCTTTCGGAAAAACCCTATGCTTAAAAGCCATATTATCATAATCCTCGTTCAACGGACTTTTTAAAATAGCTACGGCTCGGGTGGTAGATGAATCTTGCGTAGACAATTCTTTTCTAGCTTGCGTATAAATCAACTCAAAATTTTCTGCGACACCTTGCGGAAAAACGTTTGCTGCAGCCTCCTCCCCTACACGTTCATAGTTGTCCTTGCAGGCCCAAAAAAGGATTGCCACAGCGAACGCTGTGGCAAATCTTCCATACATATATGTTTTATGTTGTGTCAATTCTTATAGGTTTGGCACCGTTACACTACCACCTACCCAACACGGAAAGGTAATTGTTTTACCTGCCATACCAGAGTTAAAAATATCTGATTTAGAAGGAGCTCTTTGATCATAGCTAGATGCAGCTGCACTTGCCTTAGAGGCCAAAGATGGATCTACACGACCGGCTTGTCTTGCTGTTGCAGCAGCTTTCCAATAAATAGCTCTTTTCTCAAAAGGAGTGTTACCACAATCATTAGCACTACTTGCGTATAAACTAGCTAACAAAATATACGCTCTACCATTAGAACCATTAGCTTCTAATGATTTGTTTAAGTAGTTTCTTGCTTGAGACTTGCTAGATCTTCTAACTATAGTAGCTACTTTATAAAGAATGTTAGATTTTTTATAAGCATCTGCCTCTAATTCTACTGCTTTATTAAAATCTTCAATAGCACCTTTGTTATCTCCAGATTTAGATTTCAAGGTACCTAAGTATACATATACATCTGCAGAAGGGTCTAACTCTGCTTGCACCCCTACCAACTTAGCGAATAATGGGTCGTCCGTACATTCTTTAGCAAACATTCTACCTACTGCTCTTTTCACCCAAGCAACATCATTCTTTTTAGCCTCAAAATTCTTTTGGTATAAAGGAATTAAGTTACCGCAATCTGCTAATGCCCCTAATTTACCATCTACACTACTAGCAACCTGACCAAATGCCTTGGAGTTAACCGTATACGCTTTTACGTATCTTTTTTCTTTAGAGGTTAGCGCTGTACCCGCATCTTCTTTTGCATTATATTTTGCTAAGGCAGTAGTAAGTTTTTTATTCTCTACTTCAATCTTTTCTGTAACCTCATCATAAACATCAAAAACTTCTTGCAAATCTTTTTTACCCGCATTATGTAAATCTACTAAACTAGAAAAATACAGATACAATGCTTTTGGGTTTTTGAAATTCTTAGCATCATTCTTAAAGGCAGAACCAAGTTGATTATACACTTCGTCATCAGAAATCATATCATGATCACGCTTTAACAATACTTTATCTACAGTTACAGGAGCCTCAGTGTATTTATCTGGAAAATACTTCATACTGGCATCGTGTAATGCTAACAAATCATTGATGTATTTATCCTTATCGGCACCAGTAGAACTTTCTATTTTATGCTGAAGAATTTTTTCCCCGTAAGAAAATGTTGCCTTGTTTAAACCTGGACAATTTTCATAAACCATTTTCCATGGTTCGTAAGCTGCGTCGTAATTTTTTACCTTGCCGTGCTCTGCAAATATGGATAAATTGGTCATGCACTCAGGATTTTGCGCCTGAGCCATACTTAATCCTATCGACATGACACCAACAAACATCGTTAAGTAGAATTTCTTCTTCATTTTGTTAATTTTAAAGTGGTTAATGTACAAATTTTTATAGAACCAACCCTTTACTAGCAAGGGTTTACAGGCTTAATTAGCATATTTATAAAATATACCCTAGTTTATTTTTCTTTTGATAAACCAGCGGTCATTTAAAGAGAGTCCAACATTTATATTTAAGTAACTTTCTTCCACAAGACCTGCCGCCCTAGTTCCTCTTCTGCCAAGCTCAAAACCTAAATTTAAATTAGAGAAGTTTCCGCCTAGTGGTACACCCAAACCAAAATTTATGCCAAAATCATTAATCTCTTTATTTTCAATCATTAAGCCAGTTTCTTCATAACGCAAACCTGCTCTATAGGTTATTCTATTGAAAACATTAGACAATGCTCTGTAGTTAGGAATAAAGAATCCGCCAACCTTTATCTTAGTAGCATCTTGGTAACCTACATTCTGTTGTGCTATAAATCTATTCTCGAACTCGCTCATAGCCTGGGTAGCATATTCTGCCCCTACAAACCACTTACGCTCTTCTCCATAACCAAGACCATAGGTAAAGACTGTTGGTATTTTAATCTCTCCATTAGCTAAACCATTAGCATCAAGGTTAACATCCAAAGCCTCTACCTCGGCTCCATTTGTTAGATTTAAAGAACCAATACGCTGTGTGTTTTTAGAAACCAGGTTCACTTGCGTGTTTGCGCCAAAGTAGGTATGTAATCTATGCTTATCACCTATTTGGGGCGTATAATTAATACTGTAATTAAAATCCCAACCGTCTACCCGAGATTCTCTGTTATCAAACGTACCAAATTGCACCCCTTCCACACTTTGCAAACGCGCATACTCTATTGTTCCAAAGTTGTAATTTATAGTTGCTCCAATAGCCACGTCTTTCAGTGGCATATATCCAAAAGAAACAAACACACGGTTTAATCCTCCTTCACCATTAAATATATTTACAATAGAATCTTGCTCGCTATTACGCCTTACTTGTGTTAAATTGTAACCCACAGATGAGTACGGCTGCAAGCCAAAAGATGCACCCATATTTTTTGCTACAGGAAAAGCAATAGCTAGATAATCTAAATTGCTTACAGAGGTTCGCTGCTCTTCCAAATTATCCTTAAGGCGGTATTCTTTTCTAGAAATACCAGCCGTGTATGCCGTTAATCTAAGCTTGGCTAAGGAAGCTGGGTTTTTAAGATTCAAGTGAATGCTATCTGCGTACAATTGCAAACCACCCATCATTTGGTTGTCTACCGTCCCTTTTTCTCTAGAATCACCTATACCAAAATAAGAGTACGGAGATATTGTACTGTTTTGTGCATACATCCCAACGGAAATTAGGCATGTAAATGCTATCAAAAATTGTTTAACCATTTAAAGTTTATTGTATTCCAGCAAGTAATTCAACCCCTCTAGCAGGAATTTAGAATGCGCAAATATGGAATTTTTTACTCGTTTAGCAAAAAATTGCCCATCACCCCCTGTTAAAATAACTGTTAAATCTTGAAAGCGAGCACGGTATTGATTTATAACTCCGTCTAGTTCTTGGGTAATTCCATTAACCACGCCACTGTGCATGCTTGTTTCTGTAGAGTTGCCAATAAAATCTAGCAAGGGTTCAACGGCTAAAAGGGGTAATTTTTTAGTTTGATGATGCATGGCCTTATAGCGCATTTGTAAGCCTGGCGAAATTGCACCGCCCAAGTACTCTCCATAGTCATTTACCACATCATACGTAATGCACGTACCCATATCTATCACTAAAGTATTCCCTTTTGGGTTATGGTAATAGGCAGCAGTGGCTAGTGCTAGACGGTCAACCCCCAAAGAATTTGGTGTAGCGTAACTGTTTTTAAAAGGAACGTTAGTATCCGAGGTGAGCAAATGCGTTTTACAGAATAACGTAAGTGTCTTGTATTCATTATTTTCTAACCCCCCAACAGAAGATAACATTGCCCTTGCTATAGAAGGGTAGTCCTCAAAGACAGATTTTATAGTTTTCAAGAACTGGTCTGCAGGACTTATTCTTAAATCTATCAATTTATTTTTATTGAAAATTCCGTATTTAATTTGGGTATTCCCCTTATCCACAACTAGATTCATGTAACAAAGGTCATAAATTGAAAAAAAAGATTCGTCTTTTTTATGATTTAGTTTGTAAATCTTAAAATTGAAATTATATTTGCACCCGCCTTTGAGAAATCACAGGCATGTAGTTTAACTACAAAATTTGAAATCCTGGTACCTTAGCTCAGTTGGTAGAGCAACGGACTGAAAATCCGTGTGTCCCTGGTTCGATTCCTGGAGGTACCACAATTCAAACTCTTAATGCCCTGTTTTTACAGGGCTTTTTTATTTTATGTCTTTTTACAGGGTGTATTCAGTTCTTCTAAAAACGCACCATTTAAAATTACCAAATACACGCAAATCTGTACCAATTATAAAAATTGAGATGGTCAGCTAGGCTTCATCTTATAATTTCATCATCAAATATTAAAACCACCAAATGATGAATACTATAGGAGATAAATTAGGATACTTTTGCTGGTATATGGTTTTGGGCCTCTCTTTCGCTCTATTACTAACCAACTTATATTTTTACATTTACTAAAAAACCAAGAATAGGCCAGAACTGTTATTGAAGTAGCATTCTATAGCTTCTTTAGAAAAGGTATTAACCGTATCTTTGGAGTGCTATGTATTGGAATCTTAACAAATTAGTTTACTTACTATTTTTGAGCTTGGCTCCTATCACCTTAGGCGCTCAAAAAAGTATTAACAAAGCCTTAGAACGTTACAATCGGAACAGCGCACCTTACATAAGTACAGCTCAAGCATCTACCCAAACCCAAGCATTGTATTTAGACGCCAGAGAACTAGAAGAGTATAAAGTAAGTCATCTAGCCAATGCTGAATATATTGGTTACAAAAACTTTAATTTAGATGCCTTTAAACAAAAATACTCTAATAAGACCACTCCTATAATTGTTTATTGCTCTATTGGTGTACGTTCAGAAAATATTGCAACTAAGCTATTAAAAGCTGGCTATACCGATGTGCAAAATTTATACGGAGGTATTTTTAAATGGCTTAATGAAGACCGCCCTATATACGACCAACACGGTAATCTCACAGAAAAAATACATCCTTACAGTAAGCATTGGGGCAAGTTACTGACCAATGGCACAAAAGTGTATCACTAAAATTTCAGCTTTAACCTTATGCAAAAGAATCTTCTGCTCATTTTTACCAGAAATCCAGAATTAGGGAAATGTAAAACACGATTAGCAGCAACCGTAGGTGACCAAGCCGCGTTAGACATTTACAACTTTTTATTACAACATACCGCCAAGGTTACCAGCCAATTATCTTGTGATAAAGCAGTGTATTATTCCGAAGAAATTTGGCAAAACGATGTTTGGGATGCCAACACGTATGAGAAAAAATTACAAGAAGGCTCAGATTTAGGCGAAAAAATGATAAACGCGTTTAAAGAAGGGTTTGCCGCGGGCTACAAAAACATTATTGTTATTGGAAGTGATTTGTATGATATACAACCAAAAGATTTAAACCATGCTTTTGAACAACTAGGAGAACATGATTTTGTAGTTGGCCCTGCAGAAGATGGCGGCTATTATTTATTAGGAATGAACAAATTATTACCATCGCTATTTAGCAACAAAGAATGGGGCACAGATAGTGTTTTACAAAACACATTACAAGATTTACAAAAAGAGACCTACTTTTTGTTGGAAGAAAAAAATGATGTTGATTACTTTGAGGACGTCAAAGACATACCTGCCTTTGATCCTTTTATAAAACACGTAAAATAATGACAAAAAAACAATTGCAAGAATCGGTTGCTTACTTACAAAGTAAAGGATTTGAAAACCCAGAAATAGGTATCGTATTAGGTACCGGGCTTGGGCAATTAATAGACCAAATAGAAGACCCAATAGTTGCCCATTATAACCACATTCCGTTTTTTCCCCTTGCTACCGTAGAATTCCATACCGGTAAATTAATCTATGGTTCCATTGCGGGCAAAAAAGTTGTAGTTATGCAAGGGCGTTTCCATTTATACGAGGGATATGATTTTTTAGACATCACCTATCCTATCCGCATAATGCAACAACTGGGCATTCAAAAATTGTTTGTATCCAATGCAGCAGGTGCCGTTAACCTAGATTTTAAAAAGGGAGATATTATGCTCATAGAAGACCACATTAACTTGCAAGGTGGTTCTCCTTTAGCCTTTAAAAATGTTGGCGATTTTGGAGAGCGTTTTGTAGATATGAGCGAACCTTATGATGTAGAAATGCGCAATATTTTAAAAGATATAGCTTCAACCCATAACATTACGCTTAGACAAGGGGTTTATGCATCTGTTGTAGGGCCGCAACTAGAGACCAAAGCAGAATACCGTATGTTAAAAATCTTAGGAGCAGATGCCGTGGGCATGAGTACTGTGCCAGAGGTAATCGTGGCCAATCACTTAAAATTACCCGTAGTGGCCGTTTCTGTGTTGACAGACGAGTGCGACCCAGACAACCTAAAACCTATCAACGTACAAGAAATCATAGAAATTGCTGGCAAAGCAGAACCAAAAATGATAACGTTATTTAAGGAATTAATAAAAAGAATATGAGTTATTTAGATGCTACCCAAGACCTTTACAAAGCAGCGGCGCTTACACCAGATGTAGGCCTTTGCTGCACCACCAACCCCATCTGGCAATTTCCAGGGCTTTCTATCCCTAAAATAATGCAAGAAATGAACTATGGTTGCGGGAGCACCGTATCTGCGCAAGATTTGGTAAACGATCCAAAAATTCTTTACGTAGGTGTTGGCGGTGGTATGGAACTTTTGCAATTTTCCTACTTCTCTAGGCAACTTGGTGGTGTAACCGGGGTAGATTCTGTAGATGAAATGCTAGAAGCGTCTAAAAAGAATTTTAAAATAGCCGAAGAGGAAAACGATTGGTTCCAAAGTGATTTTGTAAATCTGGTTAAGGGCGATGCCTTGGCTTTACCTGTAGCAGATGAAAGTATTGATGTAGCAGCACAAAACTGTTTGTTCAATATTTTTAAGATGGAAGATTTAAAAAAAGCGGTAGCAGAAATGTACCGTGTATTAAAACCACATGGCAGATTGGTAATGAGCGACCCTATTTGCGAACAACCCATGAACGACGCCTTACGTAATGACGACCGTCTAAGGGCTCTTTGCCTAAGCGGAAGTATTCCTATGAAAGACTACATTAAAGTTCTTACGGATGCTGGTTTTGGAACCATAGAAATTAGAGCAAAGCACTCTTACCGTGTGCTGAGCCCCAACCATTACCCTACGGACGAATTAATTCACATTGAATCCATAGAAATAGCGGCTATAAAAGACCCTATGCCCACAGACGGACCCTGTGTTTTTACAGGTAAAACCGCTATTTATTATGGCGATAAAGCTTATTTTGATGATGGTGCAGGACACGTGTTAATGCAAAATCAGCCATTGGCCGTTTGCGACAAAACTGCAGCGGCTTTGGGTAAAGCCCACCCACAGATACACATAAGTGAAAGCACCTATCACTACAATGGTGGTGGCTGTTGCTAAAGATTAAATGAATAGTGGTCCAGAAATAAGCATAATTATCCCCACCTTAAATGAAGAGGTTGGCATTGGTAGTTTACTTAATTGGTTAACTACCAATGCCTCTCCTTTAATTACTACGGAGATTATTCTTGTAGATGGCGGCAGTACAGACCGTACTATACCCATCGCAAAAAACTATACAGCAAACATTGTACACTCAGACAAAGGGAGGGCCAAGCAGATGAATGCTGGCGCAGCACACGCCAAAGGCAATATCCTTTATTTTTTACATGCAGATACTTTTCCAGAAAAAGACTATGACAGCATAATAAGCAATGCTATTACAAAGGACTGTAAGGCAGGTTGCTTTAGAATGCGCTTTGACACCACTAACCCAATACTACAGTTTTTTGCTTGGTTAACTCGGTTTAATCTACTTATCTGTCGTGGCGGAGACCAGTCCCTTTTTATCACCAAAACATTATTCAACCAACTTAACGGCTTTGATGAACGCTATACCATTTACGAGGATTCAGAATTTATAAAGCGCATATACCAACAAGCACGTTTTAAGGTTTTGCCTAACTATGTTACCACTTCTAGCCGTAGGTATAAAGAAACCGGTTGGCTACAAACTCAATACTATTTTGGGATTATCCATCTAAAAAATCGTTTAGGAGCACCACCGCAAGAACTATATGGATATTATCAGCGCAAGTTTGGGGCTTAAGTTTTTTTCATAATTACTCATTGAGTATCTCTATTAAAAGAGATTATTGAATCTCCCAGTGCATTAAAATTTATGTTTTAATCTTAACGGTAAAATTGTAATTGATTTCACCAACCACATCAATCCATACCCACAAGTACTAAAAATACTGCCCTATCCCAAATACAAAACCTTTGGAACTGTCTGGCGTAATGCCATGACCATAATCTATTCTAAATATGGCATTGAAAATCTTTTTATGCATCACCCTAATACCTATCCCAGGATATACCCGTAAGTTTTCACTCTGAATAAAATCGTCAAAAGTACCACCTGGGTTACGCCAACTTCCGCTATCGATAAAAGCATTTCCTTGCAGTACCAACCAATTTCTATCTAGCAGGGTAAATCTATATTCCGTGTTCAATACAACAGACCCGGTGCCACGATCAATAGTATTACCCACACCCCTTATATTTAAATTGTTATCTACCGCAAAAGGAGCAAACGGTGATGCAATGTTTTTAGCCAGCCCAAGGCGTAATCTAGTCGCAAAGTTCCCTCTTTTTCCAATCCGTTTAAAAAAGGTGAAATCGTTAAAACCCAACCAAAACGGCAATAAATTACCATCGTTAGATTGTACATACTGTAAGTTTAAACTGCTTTTAAATCCATCTAAATAGTAGTAGAAATAGTTGATGTTATCATACGTATACAACAATTTTACAAGCCATTTATCTACTTTGAGTTCTTGCGGCACATTAGGATCTGTACTACCAAAAAGGTAGGCGTAATCTTCTTGAAAACTAGACAGGCCTAATGCAAAGTTATGTTTATAGGAAGGCGCGTAAAGCCCCAAAACCTCTATAGATCTATTGTTGTATTTGTAATCTGCCGTTCCATTGGCCAAAAACACCGGTTCTTGTGTAGTTAAATCTTGGTAGTTTACTTCTAAACCCCATTGTGGAGAACATAAATACGGAGCACGAAATTGCAACCCGTAACTATGAAACACATCGTATTGGTAAAATCCCCCAACGGTCATCATCTGACCGGCAAAGTTGAATTCCTGCAAGCCCAATCTAAAAGCCAAATCTTCATTGTCCGAACTGTAAACATTGGCAAAAGGAATTAATGTATGTTGTTCCTCTACAGTAAAAACAATCTTTGCGCCATTGGATTTCTCCTCTACCGTGAAATAGGCATGGGCAATCCCGGGCAAACGTATTAAACGGGCAGCAGTGTTTGCTAATTTGGTACTATCTACCACCGTACCTAATTCTAGACCTATAAGCTTCTTTAGGAGTGCTGTTTTAGTGCGTGTATTACCTGTTATCGTAATTTCTTTTATGGTGTGTGTTGTCTGCCCAAAAGCCAGAGAACTTAATAAAAAGCACAACAGAAGGAATCGCATTTATCCTTGATTTTCTAATTGGTTTTTATAGTGTTGGCGTATGGTTTCTTCTGCGGGTTTGTTTTGTGGGGTAAAACGGTTGTTCTCTTTACCTCTTACTTCATTATGGTGCGGAAACCATTTCCAGATAAAACCACCTGCAAACCACTCTTCCTTCCACAACTCATCAAAAACCACTTGCAACGCCAATGCTTGTGCGTCTAGATTTACATTTTCTTGATTACGGTCTACCAGCCATGGTTTCTTAGCCGTATAATCCATACTTCTGTACCCAAATTCAGTAAATAAAATAGGTTTATCCAAAGCCACATGCAACTTTTGCATTTGGTCTTTCCATTTTTGCCAACCTTTCACCAAATCTTCTTTTTTTGGTGATTTTTCTTCAGAAAGCGGAAAATAACCATCTATACCTATATAGTCTAGGTCTTTCCAAAAAGGGGTTTTGGTATACTCGTCCCAATTGGCGGCATAGGTAAGTTTACCTTTGTATAGTTGTTTTACTTGGGTTACCAAGTTATGCCAATATTCAGGGCGATTCTCTACAAACCTGTGCAATTCTGTGCCAATACAAAAAATATCTACCTTACTTTCTTGAGCTACTTTGGCAAAAGTCAAAATAAAATCAGCATAGCTTTTTTCTAATGCCAGCCACTGCGCTTCAGTGTTCGGCTTAAATTCACCTGTAAATTCGCCATTTCTAATCCAGATTTGCGGTTTAAGCATTACTTTAATGCCTTTGCTATGCAATTCTTTAGTGTATTGCTTTACACCTTCTTCTGTTTCTCCAAACCATTGACGCTCCCTATTAAAAATAACAGTTGGTTCGTCTACACTTCTAATAAAGGCAAAGGGCATTATGGCGGCGTAATTAGCATATAATTTTTCTACGGGGCCTAAATGCTCAGGACCAACCGCATCACGGGTAGCAACAAAACTTACCCCATTTATTTTCTCTTGAACGGTTTGTTGCCCTTGACACCCAGAAAAAAGTATACACAAAAAAATTAGCCCTAAACTCCTCATTTTTACGTTGGTTTAGGACTAATTTAAATGATTTAACGCTATCTCCGCTAGAATATACCTCTTAGACCTATGTTAAATGTTTCTCCTAAGCCCGTATCCGTACCTCTTACAAAATTGGTATAGAGTGCTTCTATATTCAATGCCTTGGTTAATTGGTATTTAACACCACCGCCTAAGGCGGTAAAATCTTGCGAGAATTCTGTACCCCCAGTATCTAAGAGTTGTGAATGTTGCGCTAAAGCCAACACGGTAAACTTAGCACTTGGAAAATAACTTAAGAAAACTCCTGGAGTTAAACGCAAACTATTGTTTGCAAAACTATCTGCAGCATCTCCAAAATTAAGTTCCGAATTAATTTCTGAAAACAACTGCCATTTACCACTTGTAAAAGAATAGTCATAGAAAAAACGGTTTTGCCAGGTGTATCCCTTTTGGTCTAAAAACACGCCGTTTTCGGTTTCATTGTCAACTAATGGAATAAAGAAAGAGCTTTGAATAGAAAAATTACTTACCGAAGCTATTGGAACAAATTTTACAGAAGGTGCTATAGAAGTAAGACCGGAACGCGCAGAACCTTCTTCTCCATCAAACTTAAAAACATCTAGCGCGCTACGGTCATTTATTACATTAGACCTAAATTCTACGATAGCACCAACATTCCATCTTTTATTTGTTCCTACTCCAGTGTAAGCCTCTAGTGTAGAGGTAAAAAAGGATTCCCTAGGCTCTTTCCCCTCAGAAAAAGTACTTTCTGTTTGGGTGTATAAATTGTTGAACCATTTAAGGTCCCACTGTCCTTTGCCAATAAGTTTAGAAGGTGTGTATTGCTGAATGTTACTTTGTGCATGTGCGTCTGTACCTTGGTTGTCTTGTGCATTTACGTTTAATTGAGCCACTAGTAGGGCTGCCGCCGCTAGGCAGAATTTAAAATTTTTCATTACTGGTTTATTTATTTTGTTGAAATTATTTGGTGTCGTTCAATGTCCAATCGTAAGGGTAGTACCCCACCTTGGTTTTTGGGTCTAACGGTTCTTTTCTAAAGCGATTTAAAAAATCGATTTCATCCCCATTTCTTGTAAAATCTTCCTTATACCATTCAAAGATTTGGCTTAGCAATACTTTTTTTCCTTTAAGTTGAATAAAAGAAGGATTGTTCAACGCTAAAACAGTCTGTTCTTGCAACTGGGATTCCAAAGTACTGGGCAAATATGCTTTATTAATGATGGGTGGACAGCCCAATCCTGCACATACCAATACAAAGTGAAACCGTGCCTCTTCCTTAAAGTTTTTCCGCAACAAATCATTTTCAATAGCATTTAGGGTGATGTTTTCCCCACCTACTTCATGCTTTTTACCATCAAAAAAACTGTTGATGGCTAAAGGCGATTTTACCGGATATGCAGCTACAATACCCTCTATCACCAATAAATTATAGGTGTTTATCCAAAATGCTTGGTACGTTTTAGCATCTTCTGGGGTTACGCGTATAGTTTTTGCTAATTGCAGCGCTTCTTGTAATGCTTCCGGATTTTCTTTTACTGCTTTATAGTTAACCCGTCCATTTGAAACATAACTTTTAAAAAAACTATCTGCCTTGGCAAAAAATTGGTCTGTGACTTGTGAAGTTCCTTGTTGCACTACCAACAAAAGGCCTGCTAGTAATATGGTTTTTATATATTTCATAGCTATCGTTTAATTGTCATTCCCTCATTCTGTCGCAATAAAAAATAATACCCTACACTCCACCTCAATTTTTTTTAATTTTTTATCACACTGAATTACAGCGCATTGCCCGTTCGAAAAGCGATACTATTCCTTACACCCTCCCTGTGTATTTATAATGCATCTAAATTATACCTGGGGTGTAAAGTTCGTAACTTTAAGTGCGACACATTTAAGAACATCAACAAACCAATATGGAGCATATTGTAATCATTGGTAATGGCATTGCAGGCGTAACTGCCGCAAGGCATATCCGAAAGTTATCGGATAAGCGCATTACCATTATTTCTGGAGAAACCCCTTATTTTTTTTCGCGTACAGCGCTCATGTATGTGTACATGGGTCATATGAAATTTGAGCATACGCAACCTTATGAAAATGGGTTTTGGAAGAAAAATCGTATTGGATTGCTGCAGGCTTTTGTAGAAAAGGTAGATACTGGTGCAAAAATATTGCATTTGGCTACGGGTAATGCCATTAGTTACGATAAACTCATCATTGCAACGGGATCCAAACCCAATAAATTTGGATGGCCAGGTCAAGATTTACAGGGTGTACAGGGCTTATATTCTAAACAGGATTTAGAACTGTTAGAAGAAAATGCTCCAAACAACAAAGTTTGCAAACGGGCTGTTATTGTTGGTGGCGGTTTAATTGGTATTGAGTTGGCAGAAATGCTACGTACAAGAGAAATTCCAGTAACCTTTTTGGTAAGAGAAGATAGTTTTTGGAATGGCGTTTTACCAGCAGGTGAATCGGCCATGATAAACGAACACATTAAGGAACACCATATAGACTTAAGATTGAGCACTAATCTGGAAACCATTCTTGACGATGGGGCTGGCCGGGTAAAGGCGGTGACTACAGACCAAGGCGAAACTATTGAATGTGATTTAGTAGGTTTAACGGCAGGGGTAAGTCCTAATATTGATTTCCTAGAAGATTCTGCAATAGAAACCGGCCGTGGTGTGCTCGTAAACAGAAAATTAGAAACCAACATCCCAGATGTGTATGCCATTGGCGATTGTGCCGAACAACATTCGGGTATTGGTAATAGAAGACCCATTGAAGCTGTTTGGTACACCGGCAGGATGATGGGCGAAACCGTTGCGCAGACCATCTATGGCAACCCTACCGAATACAAACCAGGACACTGGTTCAACTCTGCAAAATTCTTGGACATTGAATACCAAACCTATGGTTGGGTTTTTGGTAGAAAAGGCAAACCAGAGTATGAAGCCCATTTTCATTGGCGCCACCCTGAAGAAAAAATCTGTGTTACCATAGCGTATGATAAAAACACCGAGAAATTCTTGGGTATTAACACCTTTGGTATGCGCATGCGCCATCAAATGTTTGATAGGTGGTTAACCGAAGAAAAGAACATAGACTACGTGGTAGCCCATCTTAAAGATGCCAATTTTGACCCAGAATTCTACAAACCCTACGAGCGCCTCATTATGGCGGACTACAACCAAACTAGAAATAAGAATATCAAACTAAAATCTAAAAGCCTTAAACGCATTTTTCAACTAGGCTAACCTAAATACAAATTAAGAACATGAGTACTGTAGATAAAAGTATGGCGCTTACTGGGCAACCACCGGCAAGCTTATCGTTACCGCAAAAATTGGCAGTTGTATTGGGTATGTCTGGCTTAGGCATAATGCTTTTGGCGGCCTTCAACCTAAATTTCCCCCAGCAAGGCTTATGGCTAAGTGTATCACTTCTTGCTTTATTTGTAGGTATAACTTGGTTTTCTTGGGAAGCCTATAAAGACAAACATCCGGGCATTAAAAACGATGGCGTTTGGTTTAAATCAGTTTCTAGTCGTGGACTTTGGGGATGGGTAGCAGGTATTGCCCTTACTGGATTTTACGTTGTCTTGTATTTTTATCCACAATACCTTGGCTTGGTCAATGATGGTGACAACAAGGGTGTTATTGCTTTGTTTGACCCCTTGAGCAAAGCTCTTAGTGGTAATCCAGCCAGCCAATGGTTTGTTTATGGTACGTTGTACACCGTTGCCATTTTAGCTTTCGGAATCAAATTTTTATGGAAATATAGACACAATAGATACGAACGTTTACGTACCACCAGTGTAATGTTTTTCCAAACCGCTTTTGCTTTCATTATTCCCGAATTAATGGCGCGTTTAAATGGAAGTTCTGTGCTTAACGGAGGTAGCCTACCGTATTACGATTTAAAAAACATCTGGCCGTTAAATTATTACAATTTTGAAAGTTACCGCATAAAAGGATTTTTGAGCTCTGGGGAAATTGGCTTTGCCTTACTCATTTTTGGTATCGCTTCTATATTCGTTATCACCCCAATCCTATCCTACAAATACGGCAAACGCTGGTATTGTTCTTGGGTTTGTGGCTGTGGTGGCTTAGCAGAAACTGCGGGAGATGCCTTTAGGCAATTGAGCGACAAATCTACCTTTGCTTGGAAAGTAGAACGTTGGGTTATACACAGTGTAGTGGTTTTTGTTACTTTAATGACCACGGCGGTTATCTACTCTTATTTAGGTACAGATACTAGCAAATATTGGCTAACCAAGTCTAGCTTTTTAATTGGCGTAGGCGTATTCTTAACTTTAGTATTTGGATGGGCCATGCTATTTAAAAGAGAGCAGTTGCAAAAAGATGCACAGTATGGGGCTATAGGTTATTTTGTCATCATATTGGCATTAATAGGTATGCATTTTTTTAGTGGCGAAGGCAACGTATTTTTATTTAAATCAGAATCCTTACGTAAAACCTATTCTTTCTTAATTGGCAGTATTTTTTCTGGTGTTATTGGCACTGGTTTTTATCCCATTTTTGGCAATAGGGTGTGGTGCCGTTTTGGTTGCCCAATGGCTGCTATTCTAGGATTTCAACAACGTATGTTCTCAAAATTTAGAATTACTACCAATGGTGGGCAATGTATTTCTTGTGGTAATTGCTCTACCTATTGTGAAATGGGTATAGACGTACGCGCATATGCTCAAAAAGGAGAAAACATTGTACGTTCTAGCTGTGTTGGTTGCGGTATCTGTTCCGCTGTTTGCCCAAGAGGTGTTCTTAAATTGGAGAACGGGCCGTTAGAGGGCAGAATAGACAGCAACCAAGTGTTGTTGGGGAACGATGTTGATTTAATGCAATTGGTAAACAAAAAATAAAACCATGAAGCATTGGGTTCTTTTAGTTTTTAGTTGGATGACTCTTGTCTCCTTCGCCAAGGAATACGTAAAAGTATATCACGAAAATGGTGAACTCAAAGAACAAGGCTGGATTAAGAACGATAAAAAAGTGGGCTATTGGTACCAGTACCATGTAAACGGCTCGCTTGCCGCAAAAGGCAAGTACACAGAGGGGCATCGCAATGGCTACTGGTTTCATTTTGATGCATTAGGCGCTAAAACGGCAGAAGGCAGGTACCAAAAAAATAAAAAGACCGGTTGGTGGTTGTTTTATGATGACAAAGGCAACATCAACCATAAATGCCAACTGCAAAAAGGTATTAAAAATGGCTATTGCTTAAAGTATAGGAACAACGATTTAAAATCGGCAGAAAAATATAGCAAGGGTAAAAAAATCAAAGAATGGTTTAGCTTTGCCAGCTTTAAAAGAGAAAATAACCTAGCCGATTTAAAATAATGCCTGTACTAAAAGTTATTATTCCCGCCTATAACGAGGCGGATTCCATAGGCAAGGTCATTGCAGAAATACCAGCTATTGTGGCAGAGGTTATTGTGGTGAACAACAACTCTACGGACCAAACGGTAGCAGTAGCCAAACAAGCAGGCGCCACTGTACTTACAGAAACTAGAAAGGGTTACGGTTATGCTTGCCTTTGTGGCTTAAATTATGTGGCATCCACATCCAATACCCCAGACATTATCGTATTTCTAGACGGAGACTACTCTGATTATCCAGAAGAATTAGAGAAAATTGTAGCTCCCATTTTAGAAGAAGATATGGATTTAGTTATTGGAGCGAGAAAAAAATCGCTTCGCGAGCCTGGGTCCATGACACCGCAACAGGTTTTTGGCAATGCATTGGCCACATTTTTAATGCGATTATTTTTTGGCGCAAAATTTACGGATTTAGGACCTTTTAGGGCTATTAAATACGAAAAGCTCAAAGAATTACAAATGCAAGACACCACCTACGGATGGACGGTAGAAATGCAATTGAAAGCTTTACGTAAAAAATTGAAATACAAAGAGGTACCTGTGCGTTACAAACAACGAATAGGTGTCTCAAAAGTTTCAGGAACCGTAAAAGGTACTATATTTGCAGGCATAAAAATATTGGGTTGGATTTTTAAATACAGCATTAAATAATCATGGGAATTACAATCGCTTACATCATCATCGCTATCTATAGCATCGCCTTGATTTTAATTTTTTGCTACAGCTTGGCGCAGTTAAACCTGCTAATCAACTACCTAAGCAATAAAAGACAGAATGAAGAGGCTCCAAAATACAATCTTTTGGACCCAAAAGAGATTCCTTTTGTAACCATACAATTACCGGTTTACAATGAGGAATATGTAATGGAACGTCTATTGGACAATATTGCCAAAATAGAATATCCAAAGAGTAAATTAGAAATTCAGGTTTTAGACGATTCCACAGACGACTCCGTAGTAGACACCGCTGCTCGTGTGCAGGAATTAAAAGAAACCGGATTAGATATACAGCATATAAGAAGGGAAAACCGAGTAGGTTTTAAGGCCGGTGCACTAAAAGAAGGCTTAGAAATTGCTAAAGGTGATTTTATCGCCATTTTTGATGCGGATTTTTTACCAGAAACAGACTGGCTTAAGAAAACGGTTCCGTATTTTAAAGACCCTGAAATTGGCGTGGTGCAAACCCGTTGGGGACACATTAATAGAGACTACTCCACCCTTACCCGTATACAGGCCTTTGCTTTAGATGCCCACTTTACCCTAGAACAGGTTGGTAGAAACGCAAAAGGGCACTTTATCAATTTTAATGGTACGGCTGGTATCTGGCGTAAAGATTGTATCCTAGACGCTGGGAACTGGGAAGGAGATACCCTTACAGAAGATTTGGATTTAAGCTACCGTGCACAGTTAAAGAACTGGAAGTTTAAATATTTAGAAGATGTAGAAACCCCTGCAGAATTACCTGTGGTAATGAGTGCGGCCCGTTCACAGCAATTCCGTTGGAACAAAGGTGGTGCAGAAAACTTCAGAAAAACAGTTTGGAGTGTTGTTTCTGCTAAAAACATCAACTTTAAAACTAAATTTCATGGAGTTATGCACTTGCTAAACAGCTCTATGTTCCTTTGCGTATTTATAGTAGCGGTTTTAAGTGTACCTATGCTTATTATTAAAAATACTTTTGGCCACTTGGCTTGGGTGTTCGAGGTAACCAGCTTTTTTATAGCTAGTACCGTAATCTTATTCTTTTGCTATTGGTTTACCTACAAAAGCATTCAAGGCAGTGGTTTTGATAAGTTTGTAGACTATGTAAAACTATTTTTTACCTTCTTCTCCGTAGCGTTAGGATTGTCTTTACACAATGCTTTGGCAGTTATAGAAGGCCACATGGGTAAAAAGAGTGAGTTTGTACGCACACCAAAATTCAACATTAATAGCTTGTCTGATAGCTGGAAGGGTAACAAATACCTTGCAAAAAAGCTATCGCCTAACATGATTTTGGAGTTTGCCCTTATGCTATATTTCTTATATGGCATGTACATTGCAATTCCGTTTAATGATTATGGATTGTTCCCATTTCATTTAATGTTGTTCTTAGGTTTTGGCTTTGTATTCTTTAAATCCTTGACAGCAAAAGCATAATTCATGCTTACGTATTGGAAACTCCATAAATTCCCATTTCTTATGGTATTGGGCAGTATGGCGTTCTACTATATATTCGGCTACCAGTTGGTTCGAGAAGATTTTATTCGCCTCATCACCTTGGTAGCCGCTTTGTTTTTTTTCTTGTTTAAATTGATGCAATTAGAACGGTGGAATTTTACATTTCTACTCGTTGCTGGAATTGCCTTTAGGGCGATATTTCTTTTTAGTTCGCCTAATTTATCTCAAGATTTTTACCGATTTATATGGGATGGGCAACTTATTCTAAATGGGATTAACCCCTACCTATTTACCCCAAATGAATTGCTATCCCAATTGGATACTTCTTTCCCCAATAAAGAACTACTGCATCAATCTATGGGCAGTTTAAGTGCAAAGCATTACAGCAATTATCCTCCTTTAAATCAACTGCTCTTTACTGTAGCCGCTTTTTTAGGTTTTGGCAGTATAAAAGGAGGAATTGTTGCACTACGTTTACTAATACTATTGGCAGATGTTGGTGTGTTGTGGTTCGGTAAAAAAATTCTGCAACAAAACAATTTGTCTCCCCATTTAATCTTTTGGTATTTTCTTAATCCTTTGATCATAATAGAACTTACGGGCAACCTACATTTTGAAGGTGTTATGTTCTTTTTGTTTATTACCAGTATTTATCTTTTACAAAAACAAAAACCCATTTTTGCGGGCCTAGTTTATGCCATGGCCATTCTGCTTAAACTGGTTCCGCTATTATTTATACCGCTATTTTTACCCTTTTTAGGTCTTAAGAAATCGGCAGTGTTTTATGTAAGTATCGCAGTTAGCTGCGTATTGCTCTTTTTGCCTTTTTACACCATAGAATTCGCTGCTAATTATAGCAAAACCATTGCACTATGGTTTTCTAATTTTGAATTTAACGCTAGCATCTATAATGCAGCTGAATATGTAGCTACAACGTATTTTGATGCCAAACCCTGGTTGTTTATTAAAACCTATGGTAAAATAATACCGCTACTTACTATTGGTATTGCACTTGGGCTTTTAATTTTTAAACGGATGAAAAGTATAGGCGGCCTACTAACTGGCATGCTTATACTTATGACAGGCTATTACTTTATAACAAGCACAGTGCATCCATGGTATCTTGTATTCCCTATTGGACTTTGTTTATTTACAACATATAGATTTCCATTGCTTTGGTCTGCCACCATATTTTTGAGTTACTATACCTACTCACAACCAGACTTTAAGGAATATTTGCCACTGCTCTTTGTTGAATATATTTTGGTGTTTGGCTACATGACCTACGAAATATTAAAAAACCGAAACAAAACGTTTCATTTTCGTTAAAAATTTAGAATCGGTTAGGTCAGTTTCTCACTATTTGTACATTTACATCAACAATGAAAGAACAAAGACACATACCAGTATCTAGAAACGCGAGCATCCCGTCTCCCGTTCGTCCTTTCTTTACACGCCGCCGTCGCCCGTAAGGGTGCAATTCTATTATTGGGATTAGGTGAGTCCAATCCCGTATTTCACAGCAAACAAATTCATTTTTAAATTTAATTCATACGCCAACGATGAAAATTGTTGTAGCCAACGCATCGCATTTACAATATGCAACTATTATTAGCGAGACTATTACAGACTCTGCCAAGGTTCGCGGTACGGGCATAGCCAAACGTACACCAGAATACATTGCGCAACGTCTTAGAAATGGCAACGCTATCATTGCCTTAGATGGTGATAAATTTGCTGGCTTCTGCTATATAGAAGTTTGGGGCAACAAAGACTTTGTGGCCAATTCTGGTCTTATTGTGCACCCAGACTATAGAGGCGAAGGCCTTGCCAGCAAGATAAAACAGCGCATTTTTGAATTATCCCGAGAAAAATTCCCAGACGCCAAAATTTTTGGTATTACCACGGGGCTTGCGGTAATGAAAATGAATTATGCCTTGGGTTATAAGCCGGTTACTTTTTCTGAATTAACAGACGATCCAGAATTCTGGAAAGGGTGCCAAACCTGCAAAAATTTTGACATTCTAACGCGTACGGAACGTAAGATGTGCTTGTGTACCGGTATGTTATATGATCCACTGGCAAAAGAAAACCAAAAACATAAAAACCTAAATAACAAAGCATTTGAACGTCTTAAAAGTATTAAGGACAAAATGCTAGTAAAGAAGAAAGAAAAATGAAAAAACTTGTATTGGCTTATAGTGGCGGTTTAGATACATCTTATTGCGCCATGAATTTATCTAAAGAGCATGGTTTTGAAGTACACGCCGTAAGCGTTAACACAGGTGGTTTTTCACCTGAAGAAATTAAAACCATAGAAGAAAAAGCATTGGCTTTAGGGGCTAGCACCTACACTTCTATAGATGCCGTACAGAATTTTTATGATAAAGTGGTTAAATACCTCATTTTTGGCAATGTCCTTAGAAACAACACTTATCCACTTTCTGTAAGTGCAGAACGTATTGTACAAGCGGTAGAGATTGTAGAACACGCCAAAAAAATAGGGGCTAAATATATTGCTCATGGTAGTACCGGAGCGGGTAACGACCAAGTACGTTTTGATATGATTTTTCAAACGCTTGCTCCTGAAATTGAAATTATAACTCCTATTAGAGACAATAAACTCGCAAGAGAAGAAGAGATTGCTTATTTACAAGCCAATGGGGTAGATTATTCTTGGGAAAAAGCGAAATATTCAATCAACAGGGGACTTTGGGGTACATCTGTAGGCGGTGAAGAAACCTTGACCAGCGAAAAACCTTTACCAGATAGTGCTTACCCTAGCCAACTAAAAGAAAAAGAACCTACACAAGTAAGTCTTTCTTTTGAAAAAGGCGAATTGGTAGCGATTAATGGCGAGAAGGATTCGCCCGTAGCCAATATTGAAAAGTTAGAAGCTATTGCCAACAAATATGCCATTGGCAGGGACATTCACGTGGGTGACACCATCATAGGAATTAAAGGTAGGGTTGGTTTTGAAGCGGCTGCACCATTAATTATCTTGAAAGCACACCATTTGCTAGAGAAACACACCTTGAGTAAGTGGCAGCAATTTCAAAAAGAACAGTTGGGCAACTTCTATGGTATGTTGTTGCACGAAGGCAACTACCTAGACGAAGTGATGCGCAACATAGAGGCTTTTTTAACTGATACCCAAAAGAACGTTACGGGAGAGGTATTTGTTAGCTTGTATCCTTTCCAATTTAGATTAGACGGAATTAAATCCCCTAACGATTTAATGAATGCCTCTTTTGGCAGCTATGGCGAAATGAACAAAGGTTGGACAGCTGATGATGCCAAGGGTTTCATTAAAATCCTATCCAATCCAGGTAAAATCTCTAATCACGTAAACGGCTAAATTCCATGAGAACAATCTTTATACGCAGTATAAAATCAATCATTCGTTTAGAATTTTCGAAGCCTTGGAGAAAATTTAGAATGATGAATTTGGTTTTTTCGATGTTCGAAAAAAATACCTCGTATAAAGTGTCTTTTCTTTTGGTTCGTTTGCTTTGGACAAGCAAAGAAAATGAACAGCTAAAATTACAGCATATCATTCTAGGAAATAATAAAGACCCAATGACTCAAAATACATTTTATAATGGCTAAAATTGGAATAATAGGAGGTTCTGGTTACACAGGAGGCGAGTTAATTCGCCTGCTATTAAACCATAGTGATGTTACTATAGATTTTGTATACAGCACTACCAGAGCTGGCAAAAAAATTAGTAGTGCCCATGCCGATTTAATTGGCGCTACAGACCTTACTTTTACGGGTGAGGTTAATACTCAAGTAGATGTGGTATTCTTGTGCTTAGGGCATGGAAATTCTAGCAACTTTTTAAAGGAGCATAAGTTTTCAGAAGAAACCGTGATTATTGACTTGAGTAACGATTTTAGGCTTCAAGCAGATGCTACATTTCAAGGTAGAACCTATGTTTATGGCTTACCTGAGCTGAACAAAGAAGCGATTAAAAAAACAGATGCCTTGGCTAATCCAGGTTGTTTTGCCACCGCCATTCAATTAGGATTATTGCCCTTGGCAAAAGCCGGTGTGCTACAAGAAGATATTCATGTAAATGCGGTAACGGGCAGTACGGGTGCAGGTGTAAAACCAGGGGACACCACCCATTTTAGCTGGCGAAACAATAACGTAAGTTGGTACAAACCCTTTACTCATCAACATTTAGGGGAAATTGGCGAGAGCTTGGATTCTTTTGACAACCCTACAGGTAAAATTTATTTTTTACCCAATCGTGGTAATTTTACTAGAGGCATATTGGCTACAATCTATACCAAATTCAATGGTAGTACGGAAGAAGCAAAAAGTCTATTTACAGATTTTTACCAGGAGGCCAAATTTACACAAGTAGTAGATGAACCCATACACTTAAAACAAGTGGTGAATACCAATAATTGCCATATTCACTTACACAAACATGATGATATCTTATTGATTACCTCAGCTATTGACAACCTATTAAAAGGCGCTTCTGGACAAGCAGTACAAAACATGAATTTAATGCTAGGCTTTAAAGAATCTAAAGGATTAAAATTAAAGGCAGGCGTATTTTAAAAACCAAACCGTAAAACTTTACCATGAAAATTGCAATTATAGGAACCGGGAACTTGGGTCAATCTATTGCCAATGGCATTCTAAATTCTAATGGTGCAACCAGTATGTACCTTACCAAACGTAATCCTGAAAAATTAAAGCATTTTGAAGATTACGGTAATGTAACCGTTACGGCTAGCAACGAAGAAGCGGTAAACAATTCGGATATTTTAATTTTTGCCGTGCAACCAGGTCATTTTGAAGCCATTTTGTATGACGTTAAAGACCAACTTACTGAAAAACATGTGGTAATTAGTGTAATTACCGGCTTTCCAATTTCTAGAATCGAGTCTATCATTGGAGCAGATAAATACATATTACGTTGTATGCCCAACACCGCTATTTCTGTAGGCAAATCCATGACTTGTATTTGTAGTAACGGCGTTGGTAAAAAACGAGTAGACTTGGCCAAGGCCATTTTTAATAGAATGGGACATACCTTAGAAATTCCAGAAGAGCAAATGCAAGCGGCGACCGTTATTTGTGCCAGTGGTATTGCTTTTTGGATGCGTTTAATACGTGCCACCACACAAGGTGCCATACAATTGGGATTCGAATCTAAGGAAGCGCAAGAATTGGCCATGCATACCTGTAACGGTGCCGCAGCTTTATTAATTGAAACTGGCAACCATCCGGAGCAAGAAATAGACCGTGTAACCACACCCAAAGGTTGTACTATAGAAGGTTTGAATGAAATGGAACATCAGGGATTGAGCTCTTCCCTAATCCAAGGTATTGTAAGCTCTTACAAGAAAATTAGCGACATAAAAAACAACTAGACTTAGGCTATACTACCAAGTAACTAGAAAAACCAATAACATGAAATTATTTGATGTTTACCCGTTATATGATGTTACCCCTGTAAGTGCAAAAGGCATTGAGGTGATTGATGATAAGGGTCAAAAATATTACGATTTTTACGGCGGCCATGCCGTGATTTCCATAGGGCATTCCCACCCACATTATGTTAATATGCTTACCGACCAATTGCAACAGATAGGTTTTTATAGTAACTCTATAAAAAATCCATTGCAAGAAGAGTTAGCAAAGAAATTAGGCCAGCTCTCTGGTTGTGAAGATTACAACTTATTCTTATGCAATTCTGGAGCAGAAGCCAATGAGAATGCCTTGAAAATGGCATCTTTCCATACTGGGAAATCCAAGGTCTTGGCCTTTAAAAAAGCCTTTCATGGGCGTACCTCAGCCGCAGTGGCCACAACGGACAATCCAAAAATCAACGCGCCTATTAATCAACAACAAAAGGTAACTTTTATTGATTTTAACGATGCTGAAAACCTGAAAAAAGAACTAGCTTCTGGTGACTATTGTGCGGTTATTTTAGAAGCCATACAAGGTGTTGGCGGTTTGGACGAACCTACTACCGAATTTTACCAGCTTATTCAAAATGAATGTAAAAACCATGGTGTAGTGCTTATTGCAGACGAGGTACAGGCCGGTTTTGGTAGAAGTGGTAAATTCTTTGGGTTTCAACACCACAACATACAGCCAGATATTATCTCTATCGCCAAAGGTATGGGTAATGGGTTTCCCGTAGGTGGCATCTTAATTCATGAAGATATTAAGGCTTCTTATGGGTTGTTGGGCACTACTTTTGGTGGCAACCACCTTGCTTGTGCCGCTACCCTAGCGGTTCTAGAAGTAATTGAAAAAGAAGACCTATTGGCTAACGCCGAAGCTATGGGAGCATACTTCACAGCTGAGGCAGCCAAAATTCCACAAGTAAAAAGGGTAAAAGGTAGAGGATTGATGTTAGGCCTCGAGTTTGATTTTGAGGTAGCGGAGCTTCGCAAGAAACTTATTTTTAATCAGCATGTATTTACTGGTGGCGCAGCCAATAAACATGTACTTCGATTTTTACCTGCTTTAACTATCGGTAAACCAGAAATAGACCTGTTCTTTAACGCCCTTAAAGCTGAATTGTAGCATGAAAAAGCGCGTTCTTGTCAAAATAGGCTCCAATACGCTGACCAAAGAAACAGACCAGATATCCCGTGGTAAAATAGAGGATATTGGCAGGCAATTGGCGGCATTAAAAGACCAATATGAATTTATATTGGTCTGCTCTGGGGCCATTGCAACTGCAAAGCAGTTTGTACAATTAGAACATACTGGTAAAGACATTAATGTTAAACAAGCTTTAGCAGCCATTGGGCAACCCCGATTAATGCATATTTTTCAGGAGAATTTTAGAGAATTGGGCTTGTTTACTTCGCAATGCTTGTTTTCGTATTCGGATTTACAGGATGATAAATCGCGCCAGAACATAAAAAATACCATAGATGTGTTATTACAAAACAACGTAGTACCCATCATCAATGAGAACGATACCGTAGCCACAGAGGAGATTAAGTTTGGTGATAATGACAAGCTAGCTGCCTATACCGCGGCTTTTTTAGAGGCAGATTTACTTATAATTGCTACCAATACCAATGGCGTGTATAGCAAAGCATCCATGGAAAAGGGAACACCAGAAACCATTTTAGAAGTACGTGATTTACAAGCCATGCAAAAGGAAATTAGTACCACGAGATCCTCTCACGGAACAGGCGGCATGCAATCAAAAATAGAAGCTTCTGCAATTGCGCAAGAAGCACAAATAGAAACTTGGATAGTGAACGGCTTATTGGATAATTTTATCCTAGATAGTTTTAATGCTACGCAGCCTTTCACCAAAATAATAGCAACATAACAATGAAGCATTACTTACATATCAACGATTTAGACAGTTTACAACAAACGGTACAAGAAGCTATCGAACTAAAAAAAGAACCCACCCAGTTTAAACAGCTAGGTGCAGGCAAAACCATTTGCTTATTGTTCTTTAACAATAGCCTACGTACCCGTTTAAGCACACAAAAAGCTGCCATAAATTTAGGATTGGATACCATTGTTATGAATTTTGGCAGTGAAGGGTGGCAATTAGAGTTTGAAGAAGGTGCCGTAATGGACCAAGGCAAAGCTGAACACGTAAAAGAAGCGGCACAAGTGGTGAGCCAATACGCTGATATTGTAGCGATACGCGCTTTTGCTGGTTTAACTGATAAAGAGGCCGACGAGGCCGAGTTGGTTTTAAACGCCTTTAAAAAATATGCGAACATTCCCGTGGTAAATATGGAAAGTTCTGTAGGCCATCCTCTACAGGCATTGGCAGATGCCATTACCTTAGAAGAAAACAAAACCGAGCAAAAACCTAAAGTAGTTCTGTCTTGGGCACCACATCCACGCGCTTTGCCGCATGCGGTTGCCAATAGTTTTGTAGCTATGATGAAATTGCAAGGTGCCGATTTTGTAATTACCCATCCAGAGGGATATGAATTAAACCCGGAAGTAACAAAAGGATGTAAAATTGTGCACGACCAAGAAGAAGCGCTTAAAAATGCGAATTTTGTATACGTAAAAAACTGGAGCAATTACCAAGATTACGGTAAAGTAAAAAACACCGATAGCCATTGGATGATGACCAAAGAGAAATTGGGTAATGCCAAGTTTATGCATTGTTTACCGGTACGTAGAAATGTAGTGGTAGAAGATGCTGTTATGGATAGTGACCAAAGCCTATGTATGGAACAGGCCAACAATAGAACTTTTGCCGCACAGGTAGTGCTAAAGCAACTATTGAAAGACCTATAAGCCTACACAAAAAATTTAAATGGAAGATTTAAGCATAGTTAAAATTGGTGGTAATATAATTGAGGATAGCGATGCGCTAGACCAGTTTCTTACCCTATTTGCACAATTGCCCGGTCATAAAATTTTGGTACATGGCGGTGGCAAAAAGGCAACGCAGTTGTTACCCCAATTAGGTATAGAACCAAAAATGGTAAACGGCCGCCGTATTACCGATGCGGCGACGCTAGAGGTGGTTACCATGGTTTACGGCGGACTCGTAAATAAAAACGTGGTGGCACAATTACAGGCCAAAGGCATAAATGCCATTGGGCTAAGCGGTGCGGATGCAAATACCATACAAGCACAAAAACGCCCCGTTACAGAAATTGATTACGGGTTTGCTGGTGATGTTAAAGGAGTGGATGGAGAAACTATTGGTAAATTAATACACATAGGTTTAACTCCCGTATTTTGTGCACTAACGCATAATAATAAAGGGCAATTGCTGAACACAAATGCAGATACCATTACCGCCGAAGTAGCTATTGGTCTAAGCAACCATTTTAACACGACCATCTATTATTGTTTTGAACTAGATGGGGTCTTGGAAGACATCAACAGAAAAGATTCTGTTATTAAACATATTAGTACAACTACTTACGATACCTTGGTTTCAAATGGCATTATTGCAGAAGGTATGTTGCCAAAGATGCATAATTGTTTTCACGCCTTAAAAAATGGGGTAAAACAAGTAAAAATTGGAAATTTAGGAATGTTTCAAACAGCAAACACCAACTACACAACATTGGTTTTATGAAGTTAGATAAAAAAGCCCTGGGCACAGAAGCCCTAGAATTACTAAAACAATTAATCGCTATACCTTCTTTTTCTGAAGAGGAAGATGAAACGGCTACGTTAATAGACAATTGGTTACAAGGTCATGGAGTGGCAACCAAAAGACAGTACAATAATATATATTCTTTTAACAAGTATTATGATGAGAACAAACCCAATTTGTTGTTGAATTCCCATCACGATACGGTTAAGCCAAACAAAGCCTATACCAAAGACCCTTTTCATCCGCATATAGAAGACGGCAAATTATACGGATTAGGGAGTAATGATGCTGGTGGTGCTCTATGTTCCTTGTTGGCCACCTTCGTGCATTTTTATGAGCGAGAAGATTTGAGCTATAACATTATCATGAGTGCCACGGCAGAAGAAGAAGATGCTGGCGATAAAAGTATTTCGGCCTTATTACCCATTCTACCTGAGATTGATGTGGCCATTGTTGGTGAGCCAACTCAAATGCAATTGGCTATTGCGGAAAAAGGCTTGGTAGTTTTTGAAGGCACCGTAGAAGGCACACCCTCGCACGCCGCCCACCCAAACGATAATAATGCCATTTACAATACCATACAAGTGTTGGAATGGTTTAAAAACTACCAGTTTGAAAAGGTATCTGATGTATTAGGCCCGGTAAAAATGACGGTTACCCAAATTAAAGCGGGTAGCCAACATAATGTAGTACCCGCTCAAGTTGATTTAGTTATAGATACCCGTGTTAACGATTGTTACACCAATGAAGAAATCAATGAAATGCTACAGCGTGAAGCTCCTTGTAAGTTAAGACCACGGTCATTGAATTTAAGCAGTAGTTCTATACCTATAGAGCATCCATTGGTGCAATCTGGTATTGCCTTGGGTAGGGAAACTTATGGTAGCCCCACACTATCAGACCAAGCGGAACTTAGCTGTCAATCTTTAAAACTAGGCCCTGGCTATAGCCCTAGAAGTCATTCAGCGGATGAGTTTATCTATGTGGATGAAGTGTATGAAGGGGTACAACTTTATATAGATATTTTAGAGGGATTTTTGGCTAATTGATACTAGTTTGTAGTTAGAAGTTAATAGAAATGTATAATTATAGGGATTTAATTGTTTGGCAAAAAGCAATGAATTTAGTTGAAACAACGTATAGAATTACATCCGATTTTCCAACAGAAGAGAAGTATGGAATCGTAAGCCAAATAAGAAGAAGTGCGGTATCAATTCCTAGTAATATTGCCGAAGGAGCTGGTAGAAATTCAAAAAAATCTTTTCGAAGTTTTTTAGAGATAACAAATGGCTCTATAAACGAACTTAAAACTCAATTAGAGATTTCTAACAGAATAGGATATCTAGACAATGAGGTTCTAACCACATTATTTGACAACTGTGATGAAGTTCAAAAAATAACCGTAGCACTAATAAAAAAATATAGTACTAGTTAATCACTCATAACTACTAACTAAAATCTAATAACTAGAAAATGAAACTCTGGGACAAAGGATTCAGTACCGATAAAAAAATAGACACATTCACTGTTGGTAACGACAGGGAGCTCGATTTACTATTGGCCAAGTATGATGTAATCGCCTCCACAGCGCATGCAAAAATGTTGGCCAAAGTAGAATTGATATCTGATGAGGAAGCGAAGCTTTTGGTAAAAGAATTGACGGCTATTGGTAAATCCATAGAAAAAGGAAACTTTACCATTGAAGACGATTTTGAGGATATGCACTCAAAGATAGAGTACATTCTTACCGAAAAATTGGGAGATGTAGGTAAAAAAATACATACCGCACGGTCAAGAAATGACCAAGTTTTAGTTGCCATGCAGTTGTATTTAAAGGCAGAACTCTCAGAAATTAAAAATCAGACCAAGCAGCTGTTCGATTTACTGATGAAACTGGCCGAGAAACATCAAAAAACCCTTTTGCCTGGTTATACGCACTTGCAGATTGCCATGCCATCTTCTTTTGGATTGTGGTTTTCGGCCTATGCGGAGAGTTTAATAGACGATTTGTACTTTGTAGATGCTGCGTATAAAATTGCAGACCAAAATCCGTTAGGTAGCGCAGCCGGCTATGGAAGCTCTTTTCCTATAGATAGAAGTTTTACAACGGCAGAATTGGATTTTGCTACACAAAAGTACAACGTGGTGGCAGCTCAAATGGGACGTGGAAAAGTAGAAAAAGCAACGGCTTTTGGCATCTCTAGTTTAGGAGCCACCTTGTCTAAAATGGCCATGGATATTACGCTGTATATGAGCCAAAATTTCAATTTTATCTCTTTTCCAAATGAGCTTACTACGGGTAGTAGTATAATGCCACACAAGAAGAATCCGGATGTATTTGAACTGATACGTGCCAAATGCAATAAAGTACAAGCTACGCCCAATCAGTTAATCCTAATTATGAATAATTTACCAAGTGGATATCATAGGGATTTGCAGTTGGTAAAAGAAGTAATTGTACCTGCTATTCAGGATATGAAAGCCTGTTTGGAAATGCTCCATTTTAGTTTAAAAGAAATAAAAGTGAATGCGGACATTCTAACGGACACCAAATACGATTACCTGTTTAGCGTAGATACGTTAAATGAGATGGTTAAAAGCGGTATGCCCTTTAGGGATGCTTACAAAACCATGGGCAAGGCCATAGAAAATGGCAATTTTAAACCCAAAAGAGACATAAAGCACACTCATGAAGGTAGTTTGGGAAATCTGTGTTTAGAAGAAATAAAAAAGAAGATGGAAGCTATTGCCTAATGGCTAGCTGTTTGGCTAGTTTCTTTCTCAGAGATTTGTTCAAAAGCTTTTGCTACTTCTTCTTTTGAAGGTGGCGGAAGCTTTTGTTCTTCTGCCAATTTGGGTTCCAAGGAAAGTTTAGCATAAAATGGATAGTGGTCAGAGCCAATATCGGCACCACGTTCTATTTGCATCACCCTAAAATCTGCTGAAGTGAATACGTGATCCAACGGCCACCGCATCAACCAACTATTGGCATTGTAGGTATTAAAAAAACCTCTTCCTTTTCGCATATCCAACAGTCCACTAACCCTTTGAAATAATGCTGTGGTTTCTGACCATGCTACATCATTAAAGTCTCCTAAAACAATTACAGGGTATTCTGTCTCTCGAGTTAACCTGGTAATCTTCATCATCTCTGCATCCCGATCTACGGAAGAAGGATTGTGTTGTGGCGTAGGCGGTGCGGGATGAATAGCAAATAACTGAATAGTATCTTTTGTATCTATTATTACCTTGGTATGTATAGACGGTATGGTGTCTTCAACAAGATACTTTACCTTAGCTTCATACAATGGATGTTTAGAAAACAACAACATGCCATAGGTGTTATCTTTTGGTACTAAAATTGAATACTTATATGCTGCTTCTAATTTATTCACTACAGCGTTTTTCCACCTCTCGTTGGTTTCGGTAAGCAAAACCACATCAGACTGGTATTTTGAAACGTCTTTTACTACCGCTTCTACTTTTTTGTTTTTCTGCAAGACATTTGCGGCATAAACGCTCAAAGAGGTGGTGACATTGGCGCTTGCATTGCCCATCTCCGTATCTGCAAAAGCCGTATAGGGATAAATTTTAACGCTCTGAAACAAGAAGCACCCGGTGAGGGCCAAGACTACCGCATAATCCGATTTACTTTTTAAATCGAACTTAATAAAATAAAACGCTAGGGCAAATAAAGTCAAAAGTGCAATCTGTAGGTGTGGAAAATCCCAAATACGAACGTACCATTGATTAAAAGATAAATACGGAAATAAGGTCAATAAAATAACCAGAATAGCAAATACCCGTAAAATCCATTTTATCATCATGTTATTTACTCTTGAGTAATTTCTGCCTTATTTTGATTTCTATTTTTTAGATAGGTATAACCCAGATACCCCAACTGGGCACCAACCAATAGAATCTTTACCTTTTTACTTTTAGCAAAAACTTTTGCTATGCTTAATAACGAGCCTGCTTTCATGTTTTTATTTGCAATATACCAGCCTATAAATTTATAATTTACTGTATATCAAAATAGTATTAACTCTTTTAATCAACTATAGTCTTTTTTAACGGAAAACAGGGGTTAAAACATTACCGGTCTGCCTTAATTTTACGGCAAACAAAAACGCATCATGAAAACCTTCTTTTCCTTAATATGTATAGGTGTATTGGTTACCGCTTGCAATTTTACATCTGCAGAAAATTATTTTGATCGGGCCGCATTAAACAGCAACAAGCTTGTGGGCTTTGGAAGTAATGATCTAATACGATTTATAGAATTAAAAGAAACCAATAACTTGTTTATAGTCAACGGAAATCAAGTAGAACCTACAACCAAGGTAGAAGAATACATTAAAGGGTATATAATACCAGACATTGAAACAAACATTGAGACAATCAGAACGCTAAAAGCAACTGAGGAAACAAAAGAAATGATAGTAAAAAGTTTAGAGGTTTTTGAATATGCCAAGAACACGTATTCCAAAGAATACATTGCTATTGCTAAAATGATAGACAACAATGAATCTGCAGATGCAATTAATCTGGAACTTATTAAACTAGATAGTTTAAAAGTTCCAAGATTTGATGTATTACATTCAGAATTATGGGCCTTGGCACTGCCCTATGCAGAAGCCAATAACATTGAGGTAATTACCCATTAATTAATAACAAATAGTTCAAAAACCGACGCAAGGTCGGTTTTTTTTGTTTAATCTTGGGATAAAATCACGCTATTCCGTTAGGTATAAACTCCTGAAAACAGGGATTGATCCATGTTGGCTCCAAGGTAATTTTACAACCTCAAAAACCAACAACAATGACACGATTTTTCACATCCACTTTAGTACTATTATTATTTACGTTTGCCAGCTGTAAAACACAATCGCCAGATTTATATTATAGTAAAACCACCAAGTCTACAGATATATTTTGGGGGTTTGGAAGCAAAGACCTTAAGAGCTTTATAGAATTTAGAGATGCCAATAATTTGGTAGCCATTCAAAACAACAGAAAGGTTAAGACCATAAGCATACAAGAGCATATAGAGACATTTTTAATCCCAAATATTGAAAGCTATATAATGGGAATTGAAAGTTTAAAGCCAACAGAAGAAACCAAAGACATGATCAATGCTTCTTTAGCCCTTTATAATTTTGCCCATGAAACTTATAAAAACGATTATATAGCCATTGCCCAGCTCATTGACAATAGAGAAGGTGCCACTACCATACAAGACTTGATGATTCATTTAGATCAAGAAAAACGTTAATAAATAAAGTCGTTATACCAAGATTTAATTAAAAGCAATACTCCTTATTCTTGGGTTAATGGTTTTACGCTGAATCGCTTTTAAGATTTTTAATTAATCATTAAATATATATATTAGTATAATGAAAATTAGTTCCCTCAAACTTCAAACTTTACTTGTACTTCTTTTAACATTTCAATTTCTAATTTGCCAAGAATCTAATGATACGAAAGTAAATAAAATTAATCTAGCTGAAAGTCTAGTAAAGTCCATACAACAAACCTACAAAGACGGGGACTACAGAAATCATAAAAGATTAGCTGACTCTCTTTTACTCTTTTCGCGAGAACATAAATTGTATAAATATCAAATTTTGGCTAATGTTAACCAAGCCGTCTACTACAATAATCAAAACAGGCAAGATAAATCTATAATACTGTATCATCAAGCCTTATTGCTAAATGACAGTATTCCAGATGATTTAAAAACAAGGGTAGTAGTGCTTGTAAACTTAGCTAATTCATATAACAAGATAAAAGCTAGAGACAAAGCCATATCCTATTATAAGAAAGTTTTAAAAACTCTTCGTGAAATCGGAGAGAATCCTAAAATAGAATGTGCTGCATTAATAGGTATTGCAAATAATTACCAAGCCATCCATAAACATAATAAGGCATTACCTTATTATATAAAATCAAATAATCTGGCAAAACAAATAAAGAATGAGCACATGCTATTATCCACCTACGGTAATTTAGCAGAGAATGCTTATCATCTAAAAAACTATGAAGATGCCCAAGAATATTTAGACAGTGCTTTTAGCCTACCATTGGCAGAAAATTCTAGTAAAGAAAAAGCTTGGTTGTTATTTAGAAAAGGGCTTATATCTACAAAAACTGAAAAGCCCGAAACTGCAAAAAAATATTTTTCTGATGCTCTTGCCTTGGGTCTAGATAAGGGTATTGCTGAAATTGAGATTAATAGTTATAAATATCTCTATAAAATAGATAGTACGCTCGGCAACGTAAGTTCTTCTAGAAATTATAAAGAGAAGTATCTTTTATTAAAGTCTAAAATTCTTGAAAGACAAAAGGAGGCTACTTTGTTAGATGGGCAAAAAGAAATTGGTAAAAAAGAAGCTACTATAAAAACGCAACAAGCCCTTCTAAAAAGATTAAAAACCCAAAATTATCAAACACTTATTATTGCCACTTTTGTAATCCTATTATTGGTATTAGGTGTATTCATTTTTCAAAAATCAAAAAGAAAAAATAACACTATTATCACGATTGATAAGACACAAAATGAATTAAAAGATAACCTTAAAATAAAATATGCTAATTCTACGCTTGATGACGCTACAAGAAAAGAAATTAAACAGCGCCTTGTTTTTTTCATGGAAAAAGAAAAAGCATTTCTAAATCCGGAAGTTTCACCAAAAATGGTTACCGAAGAGTTAAATATAAGCAAACATCATTTATCGGAAGTATTGTACTTTGAGTTAAATCAAAACTTTAATTCTTACATCAATGCGTTACGCATAGAGCAAGCAAAAAAGCTGATTGTTTCTCCTAAATATAATAATGCAAAGATTTTAGCGGTTGCTTTTGATGTTGGCTTTAAGAGTAAATCTTCTTTTAACAGGGTTTTTAAAGCTTTAACTGGCCTCACACCCACTGCCTATAAAAATAAAATAAATGGTTTAATTTAAAAAAGTGGTTTCATCCGATCGGATGGGACTTTTGGTACAATTTGGTGGGATTAAATTGCGTTATATCCAACCCAAACACCCAACCAAATGTTTAAAAAACTACTATTTAACTTTTTATTTTTTATTGCGTATTTTGCCCATGCCGCAGATATTTTTGTAGACCAATCCGCTCCCATTGGCGGCGATGGTTCTTCGTGGGCATTGGCATTCCAAACTATTGAAGAAGCTGTTGCTTCTGCAGCTAGTGGTGACACCATTTTTATAGCTGAAGGGATATACAAACCTCAAAGCGAAATAGACATCACCGTACCCTTAACTATAAGGGGTGGATATGTAGAAGGAGGAGGAGCAAGAGATTTAACGTCTCACGTAACCCAAATACAGGCAGATTTCGATCCTAACAATTTACTATTACGAATTTTTGATATTGGTATCAATGCAGCTTCCACTTTTGAGGGAATTAGGATATACAATTCCAGGTATGCAATAAGCACTAGATCTAATCTAATTGTAGACCAGGTAGAATTTGAAGCCTTCGCTATCTATGGCGTTAAAATAGATGGAGACGTTACTAACTGCACTATTAACAATAGCATTTTTTCTAATCATGTAGGTTCGGCAATCCATTCGATTGGAGAAACGGTCAATACTATCAGTATTTCAAATTCTATTTTTCAAAATGGAAGTGCTAGGAGTCTGTATGTTGATGATAATACCGAAAACTTTTTATTGACTGATTGTATATTTAAAGAGTATAATAGCACTTCAACAATTGTTTCTATTGATAGTCCAAACGTAATAATAAATAGTACCATTTTCAAAAAAAATACTAGCTCCGCAGTTTTATCAATTAATGGTTCAAATGTATTATTTGATGACATTCTTGTAGAAGAAAATAGTTGTCAATCAAGAATTATTTATCAAGGTGACGGTATTACTTCTATCAGAAATTCTTTATTCAATAATAATTTTGGAACTGGGGCTTGTATACAGACCACAAATGGTTGTGACCTATTCCTGGAAAACGTGGATTTCATAGCTAACGATATTTCAGGAACTGCTTCAGTTTTACATGGTGACAGTGCGGATGTAAATACTTCCAATTGTAGATTTTTAGACAATATTAGTTCAGGTTCGTCTAATGCAATAGTAGATTTAAGAGGTGATAATGGAGCTAATATTTTGTTTGATGCCTGTCTCTTTAAAAACAATATTTCTCAGGGAACTACATGTTTAGAGATTGAGTACGATGCAGATTTAACCGTAAATAACTGCGTTTTTGAAAATAATGGGAGTACCAATAGTAGTGATTTGGATTTATGGAATCTAGATAGTGCAACTATCACAAACAATACCTTTATCAATAACAGTAGTACCAAACCTGTTTTGGATATTGGAATAATGTCAGTTTCCCCAGCAATCGTTGATGGTAACATATTTATGAACAATAATGGTAGGGAAATAAATGTAGACCGCGTAGATAATATATCCCTTTCGAATAATCGTTATTATGGTGAAAACGTCCTATTGGCGTTTGACAGAACACCAATGGCAACAATGACCAATGAATTCATAGAAGGTAACAGCTCTGGTAGTCGTTTTATGATTTTGGACGAAACCAACCTGACCATTAACAATTTGGCAATGATTTCTGCTATGCAAAACGGAAATCACCGCTTAATAAATTCAAGCGGAGATACATCGTTAAATATAATCAACTCTACATTTTCTGCCATAGATTTTAATAATACCAATGTTAGTGTTGGTTTTAGCGCTGATTTACCCTCTAGAGTGCGAAACACTATTATTTGGTCTGGTAGCGATCTATCGCAAAGCGGTTTTCACGGCAACACCTCCAATCTCCAAGTAAGACATTCTTTAATAAAAAGTGAAAATCCTTCAGGAGCAGGAAATCTTAATGGGAATCTAATTACCAATGCCCCTATCTTCCTTAACCCAGAAAATGGAGATTTTAGGGAACAGCGTTGTTCCCCAACCGTAAACGCAGGCAACAATGCATACACTACTGAAACTTTAGATTTAAGAGCACGTCCTAGGGTATATCAATCTGTTGTAGATATGGGGGCTTATGAAGCGCAGGCCAACAAAAACAATACTTGTACTACTCCAGCATTACCTGATTGTGCTTCTTTAACATTTCCTGGTAATGGCCAGAACAATGTTGCCGTAAGTACTAATTTTAATTGGCCAGATGCTAGTAGAGCGGACGGATACCGTATTTCTGCCGGTACAGCTTCTGGGGGGAATGATTTAATCGATAATGTTACTGTTTTTTCCAGTGATTACAATGTACCTTTTGACTTTGAGGAAGGACAAACCATATATGTAAACATAACATCTTTCAATGAGTCTGGAGAAACAATTGGATGCATAGAAACAAGTTTTACTACTGCAAGTACCATTTCTGGTGGTACACTACCAAACTGTTCTAATTTACTCATTCCCGTAGATGGCGCTACTGAAGTTGAAATTGATGCTGACATTTCGTGGAATGCAGTTAGTGGAGCCAATGGATATCTAATATCGGTTGGTAGTACCCCTGGAGGTATAGATATTAGGGATAATTATGACGTAGGTAACGTTACGGTGTACGATTTTCCCTTAGATTTACCGGGGAGTTCAGAAATTTTTGTCATTATTATACCTTATAATGACGAAGGACAGGCTATGGGGTGTGTAGAAGAGTCGTTTTTTACCACCACAGCACCAACTGCTCCTGCCTGCACCAATTTGAATACCCCTTTGAATGGGGCAACAGGTGTCTCCAATTCTACCGATTTAAGTTGGAATGCTATTGCTAATGCAAATGGCTACTACTTAACTGTAGGTACCACCGCTGGTGGTAATGATATCTTGGATGCCGAGGATGTTACCGGCACTACATTTGATTTGCCTGCCGATTTACCGGAGAACACACAAATATTCGTTACTCTAGTTCCGTACAACGGTGTTGGTAACGCAACAGGCTGTACCGAAGAATCATTTACTACCGAGACCCTACCAACTGTACCTAGTTGCACCAATTTGAGCATACCCTTAAACGGGGCTACCGACGTTTCAATCGCTACCGACTTAAGTTGGAACCCAATTGCCAATGCAGATGGGTACTACTTAACTGTAGGTACAACTATTGGTGGTAACGATATCTTGGATGCCGAGGATGTTACCGGTACTACATTTGATTTACCTGCCGATCTGCCGGAGAATACACAAATTTTCGTAACGCTAGTTCCGTACAATGGTGTTGGTAACGCAACAGGATGCACAGAAGAATCGTTTACCACCGAGACCGTGGCTACTGTTCCAAGTTGTACTAGTTTAAGTGCACCGCTTAATGCTTCTGTGGGCGTTTCTATTTCTACCGATTTAAGTTGGAACGCAGTTGCTAACGCTGATGGCTACTACGTAACTGTAGGTACAACTACTGGTGGCAACGATATATTGAATGCCGAAGATGTTGCAGGAACTACATTTGACCTACCAGCCGATTTACCGGAGAACACACAAATATTCGTAACTATTATTCCGTATAATGCTGTAGGTGATGCTACAGGATGTACCGAAGAATCCTTTACTACCGAGACCGTGGCTACTGTACCTAGTTGTACCAATTTGAGCATACCTTTGAACGGGGCTACTGATGTTTCAATTTCTACCGATTTAAGTTGGAATGCTATTGCTAATGCCGATGGGTACTACGTAACTGTAGGTACAACTACTGGTGGCAACGATATCTTGGATGCCGAGGATGTTACCGGTACTACATTTGATTTGCCTGCCGATTTACCGGAGAACACACAAATATTCGTTACTCTAGTTCCGTACAACGGTGTGGGTAACGCAACAGGTTGTACCGAAGAATCCTTTATCACCGAGACCGTGGCTACTCTTCCAAGTTGTACCAGTTTAAGTGCACCGCTAAATGCCGCAACAGGTGTCTCCATTTCTACCGACTTAAGTTGGAACCCAATTGCCAATGCAAATGGGTACTACTTAACTGTAGGTACAACTACTGGTGGTAACGATATCTTGGATGCCGAGGATGTTACCGATACTACTTTTGATTTGCCTACCGATTTACCGGAGAATACACAAATTTTCGTGACAATAGTTCCGTATAATGCTGTAGGTGATGCTACAGGATGTACCGAAGAATCATTTACCACCGAGACCGTGGCTACTGTTCCAAATTGTACTAGTTTAAGTGCACCGCTTAATGCTTCTGTGGGCGTTTCTATTTCTACCGATTTAAGTTGGAACGCAGTTGCTAACGCTGATGGCTACTACTTAACTGTAGGTACAACTACTGGTGGTAACGATATCTTGGATGCCGAGAATGTTACCGGTACTACATTTGATTTACCTACCGATCTACCGGAAAACACGCAAATTTTTGTAACTGTTGTTCCGTACAACGGTGTTGGTAACGCAACAGGATGCACAGAAGAATCGTTTACCACCGAGACCGTGGCTACTGTTCCAAATTGTACTAGTTTAAGTGCACCACTTAATGCTGCTACAAGCGTTTCCATTTCAACCGATTTAAATTGGAACGCAGTTGCCAATGCCGATGGGTACTATTTGACCGTAGGAACCACCGCCGGAGGTGATGAAATAGTACCAAGAACCGACCTAGGTATCTTGACTAATTATTCCTTTACGGAAGACTTACCATATGGGCAGGAGCTATTTGTAACTATAACCCCTTATAATGCCTTAGGGGATGCTGAAAATTGCAGCATAGAATCATTCGTAACGGAAGAAGAGCCAGAGCAGGAAAAAGTTGCATCTAAATATGGCTTTTCACCAGATGGCGACGGAGTTAACGAATTCTGGGAAATTAACGGTATAGAAGCCTATCCGGAAAACACCGTATACATCTATAACAGATGGGGAGACTTGGTCTTTAAAATAGAGGGCTACAACAATGCGGACAACGTATTCAAGGGGCAGGTAAACCAACTTATGGGATTGGGCGCGGACCAACTACCAGAAGGAACCTATTTCTTCACGATAATCTTACCTGAAAATCATAACCTACAAACAACCAAAGGCTTTGTGGTCTTAAAAAGATAAGCTATGAACCAAATAAAAAAACTACTTTACCTAGGTCTTTTAATAGCAGGAACACAATTTTCCTATTGCCAACAAACACCCGTGTATGCAGAATATAATGCAAATCCGTTTTTGATTAACCCCGCGTATTCTGGCTCCTTTAATGGAACGGAGGCAGTTTTAAGCAATTCTGGATTTGGAAGTGAAATACAAAACACGCCCAAAAACCTAAGCTTTAGCTTTACTGCGCCATTACAACAAGGTAAAATGGGACTGGGTGCGGCCGTAATTTCAGACGAGATAGGCGTTACAGAAGCCACTCAAGGTTTTGCTGCATTTTCATACAAACTATTTTTTGATTGGAAGAAGAACAGACCTTATTGGCAGGTCTTTGAACGAACCGTGCTCTCTTTTGGGGTAACGGCAGGTGTACTTAGTTATAATGAAGACCTTTTGAGCCTACAAATTCAGAACGATGCCAATTTCTCCGAAAACATAAACGAGACTTTACCCATGGCTGGATTAGGTTTTCTATTTGGGCATGAAAACTTTTTTGCAGGTATATCCGCACCAAATATTTTGGGAGATACTTTTGCCAATTCTCAAAACTTAAACCTAACACGGCCTTTCTATGGTTATTTGGGTTATCATTTCATCACGAACAAATACGACCCAACTTACATAATGAAACCAAGTGTTTTACTTAAACACGAAGCTGGGGCTCCCTTTCAGGTAGATGCGAACATATCCTTAAGCTATAAAAATGTAATAGAAGTAGGTGCGGGCTTTAGAAGTAGCAGTAGCTTAAATTTATTCGCCGGTCTGTATGCCTTTAAAAACTTTAGGGTATTGTATAATTACTCTAGCGCCAACGCAAATTCACCCTTAAGAAATTTTCATGGTATCGTATTAAATTATAGAGGTGGCAGGGGTTTTGCGTTTGATTAATCTAAACTAGAATCAGTTAGGTATTTATCTTGAAATACCTTGGTGAAATTGGCTCCAAAAAATACAATTAAACTAGAATAAGATACCCAAAGCATCACCAATATTACAGAGCCTGCTGTTCCGTAGGTAGAACTGGGCTCTGCTTCGCTAAAATAAAATGCTAACACGTATTTACCTATCAGAAATAAAATTGCGGTTAATGTGGCTCCCCTACTTACTGCTTTCCATGGAACTACAGTACTAGGTAGATATTTAAACATGGCCGAAAAAAGCATTGAGATAAACACAAAAGAAAAGAGAAAATCTACCACCATAGCCCACCTTAAATCTACAATACTAAACAAACTAGATAGTTGCTCTGAAAATAATGATAATAAAGAAGTGAGAATAAAACTGACTAACAATAAAAATCCAAGGATTACAATAAAGCCCAATCCTTTGATTCTACCAACGAACATAGCCACAATACCATTGGCAAAATTGGTTTTTGCATTCCAAATCTCATTTAAGGCATTTTGTAATTGATAAAAGACACCCGTTGAACCGTATAACAATACTACTACTCCCAGAATTGTAGTAGTGACAGAGGTTGGCTCGCTACCCTTATTTGTTATCATACCTTGTATAGACATGGCAGTTTCTGGCCCCAGGGCACTTGCAATTTCCCCGAATAGCTTACCGTGGACAACATCTTTCTCCCAAACAGAACCAACCAAATTAAGCACCATAATTAAAAATGCTGGTAAGGACAAAATGGCATAATAGGCAGTCACCGCACTTAGCTTAAAAGGTTCTTTATCTATCCAAGATAGATAGGTTTCTTTCAGCAAATACGGCATGTGTCTCCAGCTAAAACGAGTATTTTTTTCTGGAGATTTAAACAGTATGTCTAACCATTTTTTCACTCAAAGAAAGATACTGCATCAACCTAATCTAGGTGAACGTAAAACCACAAATTACGACTTCAATTCATAAAAAAACCGACGTGTAAGTCGGTCTTTATGTTTATCGTATCATTCCAAGATTAATTACCTCTTGTTCTGTTAGAAAACGCCAATGCCCTCTTGGTAAATCTTTTTTGGTAAGTCCGGCAAATACCACACGGTCTAGCTTAACCACTGTATATCCAAGATGTTCAAATATGCGACGAACAATTCTATTTTTTCCAGAATGTATCTCTATACCCACCTCATTTTTTGTTGCTCCTTGTACATAACTAACCTCATCTACAGTAATAGGTCCGTCTTCTAAGGTTAGTCCTTCCATAATTTGTTGAAGGTCTCTCATAGTAAGAGCCTTGTCCAAGTGTACATGGTATATTTTGCGTACGTTGTGCTTTGGATGGGTTAACTTCTTAGCTAGCTCACCATCATTAGTAAACAACAGCAGTCCTGTAGTATTACGGTCTAAACGCCCAACGGGATACAATCTGTTGTTAGAGGCACTAGATATTAATTCCATAACCGTTCTTCTACCTCGCTCATCGTTAGTAGTGGTTATAAAATTCTTTGGCTTGTTCAAAAGAACATATTCTTTTTTCTCGGGATTTAATCTCCTACCGTCAAAACGAACATCATCTGTCTTCTTTACCTTATATCCAAGTTCAGTTACCGGTTTCCCGTTTACCGTTACGTTACCAGCTGCAATAAAGGTATCTGCTTCTCTACGCGAGCAAATGCCAGCGTTGGCTATGTACTTGTTTAAACGAATTAAATCTGGATTGCTATTTGTTTTTTTAGGAGCCGATTTAAATGGCTTTGAACCTCCTTTATTAAAAGGTTTCTTTTTAAAACTGCCTCCTTTATTATTAGAAGGTCTACGATTGCGTTCGTTGTCTGATTTTCTCATCAGTCTTTAATTTTTTGCAAAGCTAAGTTATATTGTAATGTATAAACTTATTGCATTGTAAAAAATTTGATTTTCCTTTTACTCAAGAATGAAATACCCCCTTAATAATGACAATGCTAAAATGAATATGCAAAATTTAACATATAGTATCTATTCAATAGATTAACACGAAAAATATCAGTTGAAATTTCACTAATACTCTCTTCACTATAAAAGTTCTCGTTCAACAAATTAACCCCAGAAAAATCCAGTTGCCATGCTTTATTTTTGGGCTTAAAAAGTATTTTAGAACTTAAAAAAGAGTATGTATTACGATTATCCGAAAGGTTGGGGATAAAGTAGTTATAGGTAATAGTCCCGATAAACTGTTTTGATGGCTTAATTTTTATTTTAAAGTGGTTGTTGAGCGAATTATTGGCAAACGTACTTTGCCCCTTGTTTTGCTGGAATAAAAATGTTGTGTTATTCTCAAAATTTATTGAAGAGTTAAACGCAGTACGCAGAGAAAGGCTGTTATTAAAGAAACTACTCTTGTTAAGTGTAAGATTAGAATTGTTGATTATGTTCTTAAAATTATATATGGAATAACTAGAAGTAATCTTAAAATTGGTTTTGATTCTGGATAGTAATTTGGAAAAATTTAAATAGAAATCAATATTTTCTGTATTCTCAGGTAAAAAGAAATTGGTCAGTTTTGTTGTATTTTCATCAATCTCAGTCTCGTTAAAATAGTTGCCATTTTGCTTGATATAGCTTCCTCCAAAAGATAATTCTAATTGATTGAATAAATCGTTTTTTGAAAATGAAACACTGTAATTTTGACTTTTTTGTAGTGAAATATTTGCAATATTTTTTCTTACAAGCCTGTTATTAATAAGTACTTCATTTGAGAATAAGTTAAGGTTATCCTGAGTATTTTGATTAAAACCGCTACGAAAGTTTAGAATTGATGTCGTGTTTAATTTGTAAATTAAGCTAACGGAAGGCTCAAATAGTAAGTTTTTAGAATCCATGAGAACATCTTCCTGATTTAATTTTTGATACAAATATTTTAATGAAAAATTGGGAGAAAAAATAAATTTTCCTAGGCGCCAATTATAACCTCCTTGCGTAAAGATTTCATTTTTATGAAATCTTAGATTATTTGAGCTGTTATTGACCTTTAAGCCTTGGTCAATATCCTGATTTTGCAAATTAGAATTGAACGATTCCTTGTCTAAGTTAAAACCAAAAGCAATATTGTATTTATTGTTTTGTTTACCTCTGCCTAGATATTCTGTTTTAAAAGATGTAACTAATTTTCTACTATCATTGTTTTGAACATCATTATCAAATTCCGAATTATCCATTGTAGAAGGAGAAATCTCATAATCTTGAGCAAGATTGTTGGTTGCGTTCAATAGGGTCATCTGTACAGCAGTACTATCAGTTATTTTTTTTGTGTATTGCAGATTTTGTTTTAACAATAGACTCTTTGAGTCTAGTACGGACTCGAAATCATTGGCTTGATTTGAAAAAATTGTATTGGACGTGTTAATAACCTCATCCCTTAAGCTTACGTCATATTCAATAAGAGAAGATGCTGATGTATTGATTGTCAACGCTAAATCTCCTCTATGCTGCAGTGGCTTTTTTTGTATAAAATAGTTATCGAATATGGTAAATCTATTATTCTTAGAAAAAATGGTGCTTTCCAAAAATTGATTACCATCAATTTTATCTGACAAAGTATATAAGTTGGTCTTAATTTTTACTTTATCAGAAATGTTAAAAATGGCATTAAAATTCCCAAAAAACTGGTTGTTGATATTAGTCAAATTGGTTCTAGTGACTTGAGGGAATGTAAATTCTGATATTGCTTTGTGACTGTAGTATTTTTGATCCTTCATCTGTTCCAGATTAATGGAATTGCCATAGTAATCGAATGGTGATGCATTTTCCCCAATATTGTTGAATGAACCAACAGCAAATGATTTATATGATTTATTTATTCCCAAAAGATTAAGAGATACATTCAAAGGCGTTTCCCCGTTATCTGGAAAATCTCCTACACCTATGTCGGAATTCCCAGTAATGTCAACTTTATTTTCTTTAAGTTTTAAGTTCAATGAAACTTTTTCACTGCTTTCAATCCCTTTAAGCAGCTTATTTTCTGAATAATTTTCAATGGCTTCAATTTCAGTAATCAAATCAATGTTGATATTTTTAGTACCAATACTGTAATTGTAGTTAAATAAATTATCTCCTTCTATAGTTACCGTTTCAATAGATTTACCTCTAAACTTTATAAAGCCATTAGCTTCGTTGATTTCAATCCCTGGTAATTTTTTTAATAGGTCTTCTACTTTCTTCTCAGTACCGTCAGAATAAGACTCTACATTAAAAACTAAGGTGTCTTTCTTAATTCTAAAGGGTCTTTTTCCCTCCACCACTACTTCATCTAATTTCTGAAGTTTTTCTTTTTTCAGAACAAATTTAAATTTAAGTTCAGGTTTTAATCCAGAAGGTTTAATCACCGCCTCCAATGTGGTGTAACCAGTTGCTGCCACCTCTAAAACAAAGCCATTGGAAGCATATGATTTTTTTAGATTATATTCAAATTTACCATTAGGAGCCAAAAAAAACTCACTTATGACGGCCAGATTGCTTGGATTTTTAATAAGTATTTTTGCAGTTACAGGGTTTTCGTTTTCATTAAAAACAGTTCCGTGAATTTTTTGGGAAAAAGTAAAGCTTGAACAAAAAAAAATAAAAATACTAGTATATAACTTGAAGTTAATTCCGCTCAATATAAAAAAGTTATTGTGATATCTAATTTTTATAGTAGTTCTTCAAGGCTTGGTTATATTCAAGGTCATCATCCTCAATATAGGTTTCTATGCCGCCTCTAGATGAAACTATTCCACCAATATTTTCGTTAGGTCTATAGCTGAGAAGCTCTATTGCCTTTTTCTTGTACAGTGCCTTGTATTCCGCCCAATTAAGTATTTTACTTGTATCAAAAGGGTTTTCCAGGCTTGTTAATAATTTAACATCACTCTTTACACCGATAGCCTTAAAAGCTATAAAATTGTCCAGTGATTTAAGCTCCATAATCATTCCTGGTAGTCCATCATATTTCCATGGACCACCTACGGGTAGTTTAGATGAGAACCAAGCTTCATACTTTCTGCCTCTGAAATCCATGGTGGCTTTTTGGCAAATAAAACCAAGGATATCCTTTGTGGCTTCTTCTATCTTCCAGTTAAAAATGTCTAAGCGGTCTTTAATTACAAAGTATTTATAAGCAACTTCACCTTTTGTATAGAGTTCATTTTCTTTATAGTCTTTATAAACCATGCTCAACTTACTTCCAGAGGGTGTAAAATATAAGATACTATCATCGGCATCATCTTCTTCTAATAAATTACCATTTTTATTCTTACTGTTTATATTACATATAGATTTATCCAATTCAATAAATTTTGTGTAGTCATAAATTGTTTTTATTGGTGTAGGATCGTCTTCAAAAGTTAACAATCTTTCATATTGTATTTGATAAATATTAATAGAGTCTTGTTGGGCATATAGATTTAATGCACAAGCCAGTAATACTAATAAAGGATATAATTTTTTAACCATAATTATTAAGAGTAAAAAAGAATTATGGAGACTATGCACTTAAATAAGGTTTATAGCCTCCAAAACTTTAATTTTAAAAATTTAACTCTATTTACATTTGGCCGTTTAATTTATCAACCAAAGCATTAGCTGCAGCCCTTGCATTTCGGGCACAATTATTTATGGCATCAGACCGAGTAGCACCATGACCAATACCATTTACTTCCCTTGTTTCGCCAGTTAGGCTATTGCTAATAGTTACGGAACAAATTGCAAAATATCCATCATCGATAACGGATTTCTCACTTAGTTCGTTCAAGTCAATTAAATTAATTTCCGTTTTGGAATCAATCTTTTCTTTGTTTTCAAAATTATTTGCAAAAAACCCTGAAATAATCGTTCATTTTTTTGATACTAAATAAAAAACTTTCCGAGATTTTGCGCAAAACTGTAAGCTTGAAGCAAAATTAGAATAATGAAAACAAAAAAAATTAAAGAAAAACCGTAGGATTTTTACGGTTTTAAGAAAACATTAATTAATTAACTTTTTATTAATAATTCTTTTCTTGCAATATCAGATTTATGATTATAGCCACCACGTCCATCATTATTAATAACATATAGATATATTACTATCATTTAACGGCAGTCTGTCCCAAAACCGCCTTCAGATTTTAATATAAAATTGGCTTATTAGTTTCAAACTACCGAAGCTTGTAAAAAGGAGGGCGAAA
>NZ_SWKK01000017.1 GCF_005144745.1 Flavobacterium sp. ASW18X
ACATTAAGTTACGAAATATCACCAAGGTGACAAAGTAAATTGAGGTGATAAAAGGGTGGGTTTTGAGACAGTCTGACGGTCTGGTGTATGATTTCGTTGCGTTTTTCTGCAACTAATTTAGCAAATACAAACCGAATAGAAAGTCCGCGGGGACTTTCGTAAGTAGGCTATAATTAGCAATGAATTATACACATTGTTGTACGCTGGCTTTTTTCATTCCGTTCGTCATTCAGCGTTGGCAAAGATATACTCTTTTGCAATTTTGGCTTATGTATTGGCCGTAGCGAATTGCAAATGTGTATGGCTTTTAGCGTTGGCATTTCCATTATGCTGTTAAGTCATAAAATGCACTTGGCGGAAATAACAAATCCAAACAATTCGCGTTGAGTTTAAAATTACAACCCTTATCTATTACTTTTCCATCTGGCATTCTTTTAATAGGATAGTCCATAGTTATTGCACCAGTTTCAATGAGAATTTCAAATTTATCTACCATTGGATTTTTAGTGTGTTCAACCTCTTTAAAATGAAAATATTCGTTGTTGTTTTCAATTTTACTTTCCGCTTTTATCCAAAACGTCTCTTTATGCTTTTTCAATAATGCTTTTCGAAGCGTTTCAAGTTCCCAGACCAGAAAGTCTCCTATCTCTGGTCTGTCAGAGTTCTCTAATAACCAGTCTTTATTGTATTCGATTCTTAACATAAGACCTTGAGCATTTCTGCCAGTTCCTCTCATTGTGTTATAGAGTCGAAAAATTCCGCTTTCCCAATACCCGAAAGTGTCAAGTATTTCAACTCTGGATTTAAATTTGCTTAAATTCCAATTTGGGGTTTTCCCAAAAAGTCCTTTTCGGTTATTTCTTTTATCTCTAAAAGATTTTAATTCAATTCCTTTGTAATCTGGTGCTTTGGAAGAATTCATTTCTATTCCGAGTAATGATTCAATTGTTCTTCCAATTCCCGTATCAGAGTTTACCTCGGACTTTACAAATCCTTTTTTTGATATAATTTTTAGCTTATTAAGTAACTCAATTGAAATTTCACTTTCTTCAAAGTTTATGGCAGAAATGAGCTCTTTAAATGGATTGATTATGGCCGAATTTAAAAGCTCAATAACGTTCAGCTTCGTTAAATTGAAAATATGGAATTTATCATCAAAAAAAGTTATCCCAATGATGTCATTTGGGTCAGCAACTTTAGTTAAGCCATAAAACCATATTCTTGGGTCTCCATTTTTTGTTATTGGACGATAAAGTGAAGCTTTTGATTTTAAGGTTTTAAATCCTGTATGTATTACAGTCGGAATAATCACTTTGCTATCTGGACCTTGACTTTGTAATTCATAATCGTGGATGCTCTCACTTTTCAAATAACTACGCACGGAACCAGTCGCATCCATTATCGATTTTTTAAGTCCAGTTTCAGTTGGTTCAATTAAAGTAAGTGAAACTTGGTTTTTGGTTAGTAGCTTAATTTTTTCTTGCTCTGCTTCTGTAAGTTTTCTCACTTGATATTCTTTAAAATTTCACTTGCTATCGCTCTTGCCAATAATGGTGGAACAGCATTCCCGACCAACGTGTATTGAGGTACTTCAGATTTTCTGTTATTTCCTCCAGTTGAACGTTTTCCTTGAAATACAAAAGAATCGTCAAACGATTGCAATCTTGCCATTTCTCTAACCGTCAAAGCTCTTGGTGAGTTATAGTGAATATAATCATCTGGAATAGTCATAATGGTTGAGCTTTGTTCATCAGGTTTTAGAACATTATAATTTCGTTTGTTAGATGATAGATTAAGCTTTTCGAGTTCTGGTTTTGCTTTTTTGTAGTCTCCATTTTTTAAAATCACTTCAAGCCTATTTATAACAGTTTCGTTTTGATTACTTGTTTTGTGATTATTTAGAATATCAAAGAATTTTTCTCCGTTTTCGAGTGCTTCCGTGTTTCTCACATAAAAAGGTTTGGTTTGTGGTTTAAACCGTTCAATCAATCTTCCTTTTTTAGACCATTCAGCAAATGATTTTCCACCTTTGGAAATTGGCTTCCCATCTATTTTTCTCTTTTTCAGAAGTTTAACCATCTTTTTCGCTGTTCCGTTATATTGAGAGAAAATATCAATAGGTTCATAACGATGAGCTTCTTCATTATTGCCGACAAAATCTAAATCATACAAGGCTTCAAAAATGGTAACTTTTTCATCTTCAGAAACTGTTGCGGGAATTTCAGAAATATACTTTTGGTCTTTTCTGCAACCAATAAATAGAACTCGCTCTCTATTTTGAGGAACACCATAGTTAGAAGCATTAGCTACAAAAGGTTTTTCTATTTTATACAGTCTAATACTTTCTAAAATTTCCTCCAATTCATCCTTTTGAACTTTGTTGCAATGGGTTTTCAATATTTGAATTGATTCATCAAAAGAAGTAGTATAAATCTTTAAAGCAGTAATTATATCCTCACAGTCTTTTTTATGTTTAATAGACACTTTTAAAGAACTAAAAGACTTCTCAATTTTGGAAATAACATTTTCAGGACTTATTTCTGTTAGAAAGTCTGTGAAACCATTTACAAAATTGTCATTATCAATATTGCAAAAATCTTTTTCCTTAATGATGTCTCTTTTCAGTTTTTCCCATTCTTTATTTCTTGCTAACAGATTAAAACCGTGACGAATAGTATTAATGTTTTCATCGGTTTTACTTGTTTTATAATCCGCAATTTTTGGGGTAAGTTTTCTAAATCTGCTTTCAACAAACCCGATAAAATCTGCTTTCCCAGATTCTTTATCCTTTTCAAGTAGTTTTTCAAGTTCAACTCTTTTTATAATACTTTCAAAAAGGAAAGAGTTTGAATCTTTTCTGATTTTTCTAATAAAAGAAATCAACTGGGGAATTTCCTTGATATCCACAATAGAGTTTATCTCCTTTAAGATTAATTCTTTTATTTTTCCTTTCTCTTTGGTTAAAATACCTTTTACATTCTCCATTACGAAGTATTTAGGTTGCAATACCTTGATGACTTCTAAATAGTGAGAAAACAAATCGTCTTTTTTGTCAAATTTCTTTCGCTTTCCTGCAAGACTGAAACTCTGACAAGGTGGTCCACCGCAAACAACATCAATTTTTCTCCCATCAATTTTTTCTAATAGATTGTCCAAAAAGTCAGGTTCTGTAATATCTTGCTGTAGAAATTTTGCATCTAACCCTAATTGATGATTATAACGAACAATGTGCGTTAATTCACAATTCTCGTTTATATCGTTTGCTACAATGAAATCAAAGAATTTGTTGTTGTGTTCAGCTTGAAGAAATCCCTCACTAAAACCTCCTGCACCTGCGAATAAGTCCACAAAAGTGAATGGTTTACCATATAGTGAAACTTGCTCTTTTACAATGTTCACGTTACTATTTTGTTTATAGTTTTCTATATGTTCATTCAAGACACTTTTTACTTCTTCTTGAACAAAGGTTTTTTTGTTAGAATGGTGTAAAAGCTCGTCAGCACGCTCTCTCAAAAAATCTAAATAGTGGTTGATTTCGTTAGCTTCTACGGTAATTCCAGTTGCTCTTTGTTTGGACTTGTTGAAGTTTTTCGGCTCTATTTTTTGTCCAGTTGAAATCTTGACTTGATTTCCGTTGCAGTTTATTCTCAGATGAATTGGTGCAAATCCCTTTTTGTCAGGCTTGTCTAAATAAAAGTTGATTGTCGCCATAAATTTACGGACGTTTTTACGTACACGGACAAATTTACGGACATTTTTTAAAATTCCAATTCAATTCTGTTTTTTGTTTTAAATCAGCTTGGGAAAGGCAAGCTCTTTTGGTTTTTTCAGCGTTGGCTTTTTGCAGTGGGAAAAACCAAATGTGCTTGACTGTGTGTTGGATTTTTAGCTTGCGTACAACGTGTTAGCTATAATTTGTTGGGGAATTTTACGCAGTGAAAATTCCGCCATAGGTTAAAGATAACTTTTTGCCGTCGATTTTCGATTAGAAAATCGACCCCCAATGAATTATAGGTTTTGTTGTCTGTAGTGATTATTGCCCCGCAGGGCCACCACGGAGTGGGAAGTCACCACGTTCTGCTTGCGTAACCCTCCGTACTGATTGGAAGGCTTCCGTACGAGTTAGCAATCGGTTTGTGATGTTTTCGTTAGCGGCAGATTTTGGCTTTAAAAAGTCCGACATAACAACAGCGAGTAAGAAAAACGGCTGAGTAAACTTTAAATGGTTTTTGCTCGAGAAAGCAGCTCTAGCATTACAGACAACGGTTGGGCTATGATTTCGTTGCGGACATTTCCAACGGAAATTGTCCGGGAGAAATCGGGCCCTGTTAATGGTCGATGGGTTTAAATTTAGCGAAAATGCAGCAATGAATTATAGCCGGTGTTGTGCTTTCGTGTTTTATTTTTCATTAATCATTAAGTGAATCTTGTGTGCGACTTCAAGACTTTTTTCTTTGTTCACGTCAATATCAAAGGCCTGCTCCAAAACGGTCTTTATTATTTTTGATATTTGTTCCACCGAATTTTTTTTATTGATGTGGAAGAGGATGTCGGTCGCCTCGATTTCATAATTTTCCAAATCGCTTATTTGATTTGCCATGTCACCAAGTGGATTCCATTCGCTTAGAATATCCTTTAGTCTATCAATATGTTTTTTGTTCATCTTTTGTTAGATACGAATTGTGACCTTGTCCTTCCGTTGTTTTTCAGTCCATTTTCTCGGCAATATTTGTAAAGTTCGGCTAAATCCACTTCAACTTCATTGACTTTTAGTCCATTTGACGTGAGTTCTTTCTTTGTTCTAAGATAGGATTTGTTCCATTCCTTCCAAGTGTCGAACATACTCTCCCTGTCATCAATCATCCTCAAGAATTTTCCCCAGTCCTTTTTTCTGTAAAATGCAAGACTTACTTCCATTTCTAATTTTTTTCAACATGAAGCACAACAATTGGATATCCGTCATATGACGGATATATCTACTTTATCTCTACTAATCTAAAGGATTTTTTATTGCTGTAAAAGTATGGTTGGCAACATGTGTATAAATTTCTGTTGTTTTGGTGCTACTATGCCCCAATAAAACCTGTATTTGCCTTATGTCTGTGCCTGCTTCTAACAAATGGGTAGCAAAACTGTGCCGCAGCATATGCGGTGTAACCCTTGTGCGTATCCCCGCGCGTTCTGCAGCAGATTTTACTACTTTTAAAACACTAACGGGGCTGTAGGGTTTCCCGTTCATTCCTTCAAACAAATAAGTATTAGGTTGCCACTGTTCACAATATAATCGTAAATCTGCTAGTGCATTAGTACTCAAAAGGGTATATCTGTCTTTGTTGCCTTTTCCTTGTTTTACATGGATAAGCATGCGCTGGCTATCAATATCTTCCAATTTTAATTGTACCAATTCACTACGTCGTAAACCTGCAGAGTATAGTAATTGTATTATGCATTTGTGTTTTAGGTTACGGGCATGTGTAATTATGGCTAAAATTTCTTCTTTAGAGATTACTTTGGGTAAATGGCGCTCTTTTCTGGGCCGCTCCAAGTCATAAAACCTGTTGGGCATGCCCAGCACCCCTTCATAATAAAACTTAATAGCATTAATAGCTTGGTTAATATAAGAGGTAGATAAGTTCTTATGTATCAAGGTTTGTAAATACCTGCGTACATCAGTCTCGTTTAAAGTTTCTAATGCTTGGTCTGGGTACATGTTAATGAACTGCTCAAAAAATTGCACGTATACTTTAACCGTATTGTTGGCATAGCGTTTAAGCTCTAACCGTTGTAGATAGGGTTCAGGACACCGTCTATACCCTGGGGGTAGATTCCGTTCTCGGTAATAGCTAACATTAACTTCAGGATTGTTGGTATTTATGGGTCTGTTGGTCAAAAATTTATTGTAATTAATCCAAGCTACCCCTTTAAAAGTGCTGTAAATGGCAGCTAAGTTAGCAGCAGTATTGGGTATATAGGCCATGCTGTATTCCGTACTCCATTTACAATTGGGTAAACCCTTTAGTAAATCTTGGATTAGCTTATCTGGACTAAATTGAATGCCAATTTTACGTTCGTTACCAATCATTAAATGGTGCAGCGTAATGGATTTTGTTGTCATCATTTTGCAATCCTAATATAAAAATGGACCATAAATCGTATTTTAAGCGTATAATATGCGTTTATTATGGATAGAATGTGCCCTGTTTGCCATACAACTGTCAAAGGTAGAACCGATAAAATTTATTGCTCTGTTAAATGTAAATCCATACATCAGTACGAAAAAAGACAACAAACAGAAACCTTTTACCTTAGGGTGGAAAAGCAATTAAGAACCAACAGAAAAGTATTACGCAGTTACAACAAAGCAGGTAAAGCTATAGTCCGTGCAGAAGAATTGCATAAACAAGGGTTTAACCCTAAGTTTTTTACGCATTATTGGAAGAATACTAAGGGCGATGTTTATTTGTTTGTGTTTGAATATGGATTTTTAAAAAGGACCGAAAATAACAAAACCAAATACGTTTTAGTTACTTGGCAGCCGTACATGGAGTAGGGGCATTCCAAGAATAAGTAGTTTAAAAATAGTGTTTTAGGACGATGAAAATTAGTGCCTATAGTTTTTTAGGGCGAAGCGTAAATAAAAAGGGTATCGTCCCTGTACGATGTTTTAATGTACAATTTAATTTTTACCTAATTAAGTGTTTAGAATTAGGCGCTAATACACCTTTTAGAAGTTGTTATTAAAAAAGTAACGGGGAATTCTGGCACAAAGAACGCATAAAAATACCCCAAACCAATGTATACGGTTTGAGGTATCTAAATTTGTAGGGTTGTAGTTGGTTTATTTTACCATTTTAGGCGTTACATAAAAGTTTTCGTCTACTGTAACCGTATCTCCTTTAACTTTAGTGCTTTGCCATGCTGTGTTTACGGTTGCCCATACGGGAGCATCACCCACCCAAAATTTTACAGGGATGGTAAAACCATCAACCACCTTGGTAAACCTGTATTGTAATTTTTTACCATTAAACTTGTATTCTAGTACGGGGATGTCTGTGGTTCTCAGGTATTGCTCAAAAAACGCGGTTAAATCTAGTCCAGAATGGTCTGCTACATATTTTTCTATTTGTTGTGTAGTCACAGTTTGGTGATAAAAATCTTTATTGAGCCCGCGTAGTATAGAACGCCACTTGGCATCGTCATTCAGCATTTGTCTAATAGTGTGTAGCATATTGGCCCCTTTATAATACATATCGCCAGAACCTTCTTTATTAAGATTGTATCTACCTATTATTGGAGCATCATTCTTAATATTCTTGCGCGTCCCTATAACATAGGCATTGGCAGCTTCTGTACCAAAATGATAGTCCAAATACAAACTTTCAGAATAGGCCGTAAAACCCTCATGCACCCACATGTCTGCAATATCTTTATAAGTAATATTATTGGCAAACCACTCGTGCCCAGCTTCATGAATAATAATAAAATCGAACTTCATTCCCCAACCAGAACCCGATAAATCTCTGCCCAAGTAGCCATTCTCAAAATTATTACCGTAGGTAACAGAGCTTTGGTGTTCCATTCCTAAATAAGGGACTTCTACCAGTTTAAAACCATCTTCATAAAACGGATACGGACCAAACCAATGTTCAAATGCTTTTAACATCATCGGGGTTTGGGTAAACTGTTTTTTTGCCTTTTCTAGGTTTTCTCTTAGCACATAATAATCTAGTTGTAACGGTCCTTTTTCTCCTTGGTACACTTCATCAAAATGCACATAGTCCCCAATATTTACATTAACTCCGTAGTTATTTATTGGGTTGTCTACGTGCCAGTGGTAGGTTTTGGTGGCTCCGTTTTCTTCTACCTTAGTTAGGGTACCGTTAGATACATCCATTAGGTTAGAGGGTACAGTAACACTTATATCCATAGAAGAAACCTCATCATACATATGGTCTTTACATGGCCACCATGCGCTTGCACCAAGACCTTGGCAAGATGTAGCTACAAACGGCAGGCCTTTGCTATCAGTTTTCCAAGAAAAACCACCGTCCCATGGTGCTCTACGAGCTGCTCGTGGTTTACCCGCATAATACACCTTTATTTCTGCTTCTTCCCCTTTTGGCAAAGGAGCATCAAACAACACATGGTACGCATTGGTACCTTTCTTTTTATAAGCCAATTCTTGGTCTTGGTAGGTAATTTTTTCTATGTATAATGGCGGTTGCAAATCTACCTGCAACATGGAACCTTCCTCTAACGTTTTAAACCTAATAAGGTTGCTGCCCTTAATGGTTTTGGTCTCTGGGTTTACCGTAATATCTAAATGGTAATAGGTAAGGTCCCACCACGCTCGTTCTGGCGTTATACTTCCTCTTAAAAAATCGTCTTCTGTAATAGCAACATCTTGTGCGCTCGCTGTAAGCGTAACTAAGAAGATTGCTAGGGTAAAAAGGTTCTTCATGTTTAATTTCTAATAATTCCCGTAGGGAAAACTACAATACTCTCATGCCCATCTGCACCAACGGCAGCCACCCCAAAGAAGTAATTGTCTAATACAATACCTTCTAAAGTTGTTCCTTTAACGTTCTCTACATACTTAAAATTATCCCAAGTAGGAGAAGTTGTATCTCTGTAGTATACTTTATAGCCTTTTGCGCCCGGAACTTCTTCCCAAACTAGTTTGGCATAAGGCTGTACTATACCACCAATTTTTACCTGAGTTGGCGCCGGTGGAGCCCATGCTATACCTGCTAGATTTATGGCGTTTACAGCCGTTAATTTTTTAGCATAGTTAAAGTTTACGTGCTCTAAAACGTCCCCATAGGCAATGCCATTTTCTGTTCGTAAATCTTGGTGCTGTTGGGTATAATTTTCATGCGCCTCCATTATGCGTATCCCCGCAAAACCAGCATCGTTAAAAGGTCTGTGGTGGCCGCCTCTACCAAAACGGTCTAAACGGTAAATAAGCATAGGATTCATCTCTGGCATGTAGGTTTTAGTCATTTTATGTACGTAACGTGCCAATTGTCTAGAAATACCATCTACCTCACCGCCATAAAATCTTCTGGCTGTTCGTTGGTTTTCGGTTTCTGTGGGCGGTACAGGTTCAGAAAAAATTCTAAAATCAGTATTACTTACTATCCCATCTACCCCAGTAATATTCCCAATCATATCATTATTTAGAATACCTACTATATCCCAATTCTTTTCCTTAGCATAGGCAGCTAAACCTTTACCACCATAAAGGCCTTGTTCTTCTCCAGAGAGCCCAACAAAAATTATACTACTTTCAAAGTCGTATTTAGACAATACACGTGCAGCTTCTAAGGTGCCAGCCATGCCACTGGCATTATCATTTGCTCCGGGAGAGGTGTCTGTATAATTATTTGGGTCACTTATTCTAGAATCTATATCCCCACTCATAATAATATATCTGTTGGGGTACTTTGTGCCTTTTTTTATAGCGACAACGTTTACCACCCAAACATCCTTAACAATACGGGCATTATCGCCTTTGGGCACAAAGTTTTTCTGGTAAAACACCTCTAAACAGTTGTTACAATCACTAGAGATTTGTTCAAATTCTTTTTTAATCCATCTTCTGGCAGCACCTATACCTGTAGTAGCACTTGTGGTATCGCTTAAGGTATGTCTGGTGCCAAAATTTACCAAAGTGGTAATATCTTTTTCAATTCGCTCTGCAGAAACAGCCTCTATAATATCATAAATACGGGTGTCTACTTGGGCTAAAGCTACCAATGGTAGCATAAATAGGAGAGTTGCTAGCTTTTTCATTTTTTTTGAGTTCTAATAAGTGGTATTAAAAATAATAATCCACAGCTAATACTAACCGTGGATTATATTTTATTGTGGAAGTTAAAAAAAAATAAATAGACTTACATTTTAGCAAATCGTTTTAAAACCTCTCTCACCTTCTTAGTGCCTTCTACATGGTATTTGGCATGCGTTTTTTTTAGTCCCACCTTCACGGTAACCGCTTGTTCTGGTAACTCTTGGAACATAAACTCGTCTGTCCAATCGTCTCCAATAGCAAAAATGTAATCGTAGTCGCCCTCTGCTAACATGCGTACAGATGCTCTACCTTTATTTACATTGCTGCTTTTTACCTCCATAACCTTATTACCGTTCAATACGCTAATATCATCGTTGCCAATGAGACCTGTAAGTACAGTATTTAACTGGGTAGCTCTTTTTTCTCCAAAGTCTGGGTCCGTGTTACGGTAGTGCCATGCCAAGGAATAGTTTTTCTCTTCTATAAAAGAACCAGGTGTACGGTCTACCCAAGATTCTAAAACTGGTCTTATTTTTTCCATCCAATCTCCTTTTACCTGTTCTAAAAGGGTAAAGTCTTCTCCACCTCTAGAAATCCATACCCCATGCTCCACAATCATGTTGTATTTTTTAGGTAAAAACCACTTGGTAAAAGTTTCTTTATCCCTACCACTGATTAAAAATAGGGTAGTGTTTTCTTGGTGGTGTAGTGTATCTAATAACTGATATAATTCTTCATCTGGAGATGCTTTTTGCGGGTCTTTATGAAAACCAGATAGGGTGCCATCATAATCTAAAAAGAGTATACGCTTTTTAGCAGCATCATAGTTGGCCACTAAGGTTTCTAAAAGACTTTTATTTATTTTCTGGCTTACATAAACGTTCTCTTCTTGTTGTTGTTCCTGTAGTGCAGTCATAAAGTCATTAGCCCAAGTTTCTACGTTATAACGACTTAAGCGTTTTTGCAGTAAGGAATTACGCTCTTGCTGCTCTTCTAAAGGCATAGTAATCGCTTGCTTTAGTGCTTGCGCTTGCTGTTCAAAATTATTAGGGTTTATAAGGAGTGCTTCACTCATTTCGTTTGCAGAACCAGCCATTTCACTCAAAATTAAAACCCCACTTTTATCTATCCTACATGCAATATATTCTTTAGCTACCAGATTCATCCCATCTCGTATTGGGGTAAGCCAAGCAATATCACTAGAAGTGTATAAATCTATTAAATTTTCAAAAGGTAAAGAGCGATAAAAATACCATATTGGCGTCCAGTTTACCGTAGACAATTCGCCATTAATTCTACCAATGAGCTCATCTATTTCTTTTTTAAGTAATTGGTATTGCGGAACGTTAGAACGAGACGGTACCGCAAGGATTATTAAACGTACCTTTTCTTTGTATTCTGGATTTTGGGTTAAGAAATACTCAAACGCTTTTATCCGTGAGGCAATCCCTTTACTATAATCTAAACGGTCTATGGAAACGATGAGTTTGGTGCCTGGAGCAGATTTTTTATGCTCGTCCAATTTCATTTGCAAATCCGTACGGTCCGCTCCGCTGAGTTGTAAACTCTGTTTGGCTGCGTCATGGAATTTAGCATAATCAATACCCATGGGGTAAGAGTCTACTTTTATTACTCGGTTATCTAGATACACTTCATTAAAACTAACCTCTAAACCTAGCAAACGCCTTACAGAACTTAAAAAATGGCGTTCATAATCGTAAGTATGGAATCCAATAAGGTCTGCCCCCAAAAGTCCTTCTAATACCTCTTCTCGCCAAGGTAGGGTTCTAAAAATCTCATAAGAAGGGAAAGGTATGTGCAAAAAGAAACCGATGGTAGCATCGGGTTTTTTCTCTTTTACCATTTGGGGTACTAACATCAATTGGTAATCATGTACCCAGATAATATCATCATCATTGGCAGCTTCTATAATTGCGTCTGCAAACTTTTGATTTACACTTTTGTAAACCTCCCAAAAATTGAGCTCAAATTCAGAATATTCTAAAAAATAATGAAAGAGTGGCCAAATAGTACGGTTGCTAAAGCCATAATAGAAACCTTCTATATCTTCTGCATTTAAATCTACTCTAGCGCAATTAAGTTCTGCCAAAGCTTGGTCAATTTTAGACTCCATTGCTTTTGGGGTATCTTCTTGGGTTAATCCAGACCAGCCAATCCACAAACCGTTTCCTTCTCTATGTACAGATTTTAGACCGGTAGCCAAACCACCCACACTAGGTTGGGCAGAAAGTTCTCCATTGTCAATTTTTAACTGAACGGGTAATCGATTTGAGATTATGATAGTTCTACTCATTATTTTGATGTTTTTAACCGTTTTTACTTTTATGTTTCTTGAAATTTCGGGAAATTCAACGTCATAAACTATTTGTAAGAATTCTTTTGCGAAAAATTAATTTATGGATAATCTAAATTATGGAATAATAGGCAACTGCAGGAGTGCAGCACTCATATCAGTTAAAGGTTCTATGGATTGGTGCTGTTTACCGGAGTTTGATTCATCTTCTATTTTTGCCAAGCTTTTGGACGAAAATAAAGGGGGGAGTTTTGAAATTTTGGTAGACGATAACTATGCTATTAGCCAGGCTTACGAGAACCGTACCAACATTCTAGTCACCCGGTTTAGCAATGGGGTAGATTGTTTTGAGCTGCGCGATTTTATGCCTAGATACCACAAAAAGGATGGAAATTACCATGCCCAACCAGAGGTTGTTCGTTATGTTAAGTTAATATCTGGAACTCCAGAATTTAAAATAAAATATAATCCAAGATTAGAATATGCTAGAGAGGCTACCAACTCTTTTATAAAAGAACATTTTATTGTAAGCCTTACGGATGAGCAACAATACGACACTGTTTTTCTGTACACCTCTTTCAATAAAGAAAAAGTGGTGGCTGGTGATACGCTACAATTGCAAGAGGATGGTTATTTTTTGATTACCTATAATGAAAAACTCTTGGCACCTAACATAGAAAAGGTGTATTTAGAGATGGAGCGCACTAAAATATATTGGTTAGATTGGTGCGATAGAACACCAACGTATAAAAAGTACAACAAGCAAATATTAAGGAGTGCATTGACGCTTAAAATGCTCACCTATGACAAAACTGGTGCTGTGTTGGCTGCTGCCACTACTTCTTTACCAGAAACTATTGGTGAAGTAAGAAATTGGGATTACCGTTTTTGTTGGATAAGAGATGCCTCTATGGTTATTAAAGTAATGTCAGAACTAGGGCACAAAAACTCGGCACTGCGTTATTTGCAGTTTATTATTGATTTGATGCCAGATAAGGACGAGAAATTCCAGATCATGTATGGTATTAATAAAGAAAAAACGCTGACGGAAGTTACCCTAGACCATTTAGACGGCTACAAAGGCTCTAAACCTGTACGTATTGGTAATGCCGCCTACCAACAAACCCAAAACGATATTTATGGTATACTAATGGATGTCATCCATGAACAGGTCAGCAGGTTTGGAACGGATTTAGAAAATTGCGAAGAATTATGGGGTATTACCAAAGGTATTGTCTGGATTGTAGATAAACATTGGCAAGAACCAGATAAAGGCATTTGGGAATTTAGAGAAGAAGACCGCCATTTTACCTTTTCTAAAGTGTTGTGTTGGGTAGCTTTAGATAGGGCGATAAAGGTAGCAGAGATATTTGGTAAACACCACAAATTAGAAATGTGGAAAGAACTAGAAGAAAAAATAAGAACCGATATTTTAGAGAATGCTTGGAACGATGAGGTTAAGGCATTTGTACAGTCTTACGGTTCTACGTATTTAGATGCTTCGGTTTTACTCATGGAATCCTACGGATTTATAGATGCCAAGGACCCCAAATTTGTAAGTACCGTTATGGCGATAGATAAAGATTTAAATAATGACGGCTTGCTGTATCGTTACAAAAATGAGGACGATTTTGGTCTGCCTTCATCGTCTTTTACCATTTGCACTTTTTGGTTTATAAAGAGCTTGTTTAAGATGGGCGAAGAAGAAAAAGCGGAGCAATTATTTGAGCAAGTACTTGGGTACAGCAATCATTTAGGCTTATTTAGTGAGGATATTGATTTTGAGTCTAAACGATTACTGGGTAATTTTCCACAGGCCTATTCCCATTTGGCATTGATAGAATGCGCTATTCTTTTCTCTAACAAACACCGCGAAGAAAAAATATTAGAACATATTACTTAGCAGTTTTTTAGAGCCAAATCACTTATTTTTTGCAATAGGTCTTTTAAATGCTCTAGTGTAGTAAACGGATTCATTAAAGAGGTACGTAAATAATGCGTGCCTCTTAATTTTGTTTGTACCATATAATATTCGCCTTCTTCTAAGGTTTGTTGCCTTATTGCTGCATTAAGCTGGTTTAACGCTGCAGCAGACATGCCTTCTTTTACATATCTAAAACATACAATATTACTTTGTGGAGCTACCGCTAGTTCAAAATTTGGGGTGTTTTGGATTACTGCTGCAAAGTCTTTTGCCAAATTGTATTGTCTGGTAACAAAAGCATCAAACAATTCCAAGCCATAAAACTTTATCAAAATAAACCAATGTAAACTCATCATGGTTTTGGTACATTCAAACGTTTTTTTACCACTTTGGTACCATTGGTCTTCTTGACTATCGTCTAATAAATAATCTGCCTGTTGACTAAAAGTTTGTTGGGCATGCCATTTGTTTTTAAATACCAAAGCTGTGGTTATCACGGGCATCATTAACATTTTATGGCCATCTATAATCATAGAATCTGCCTCTGCGGCACCGTCTAGTAAATGCTTGTATTTTTTAGAGAAAATAGCAGCTCCACCATGGGCGCCATCCACATGAAACCATAAATCTTTTTCTTTGGCAAACTGTGCAATTGCAGCCAAATCATCATAAGCACCTGTAGCTGTAGAAGGAGCAGAACCTACAATGGCAAAAACCTGTATACCAGCATCTAAGACTTCTTGATATGCTCCTGCTAGTTGGTCAGTGTCCATAGAATAGTTGGCTTTTGCGGCTATTTTTATGATGCCTTTACTGCCTAGCCCCATAATCCTAGCGGCGCGGTCTATGCAATAGTGGGCTTCTTCGCATACCAGTATTCCTAAAGGTTTTGTGTATCCGTCATTCCAAATATCTTCTTTAACTTTTGTTCTTCTGGCAGCTAAGAGTGCGGTTAGGTTGGCTAAAGTACCACCAGAAGTTAGAAAACCACCAGCTTCTGTGGTATACCCAATAGTTTCGCAAATGATGTCTGTGACTATACGTTCTATAGCAGAAGGACTCATCCCCATCTCATACACCGCCATTCCGTTATTCATTAATGCGCCAGCCATTGCGGTTAAGCTAGTAATTGGAGTAGGGGAGGCCACTTGGTGCCCTACATATTTGGGATGTTGTATGTGTGTTGTTCTTTTAAATAATTCTGGAAACAATTGGTTAGGATGCCCTTCTTTCAAATAATTTTTCCAGAAATCTAATTCGGTTTCTGGGTTTTTCCAATCAATCACTTTAGAAGTGGCTTCAGGTTTAATTCTTGCCTTAAATTCTGCTAAAAACTGGGGTAGAAATTCTTCAAAATGCGATACCGAATACGCCTGTTCTAAGATGTTGTTTTCCATAGGACAAAGCTAAGGCATCAAACAATAACAAGAAATAAAAAAACCGTCCCAATTGGAACGGTTTTCAAGCTTACTTCATTTAAGAAGTCAACATAACTAGTCAAAGGTATAACCATTGTCAGCAGCCACTTTATCCGCAATTTGCGTTCTAAGGGCAACCACATTTGGCTGATTTGTGTATTTGGTAAAACGCTTAAGACCCATCAACATCATACGTTGCTCATCACCCTCAGCAAAAGAAACAATCGCTTCTTTACCTTTTTGGTTGATGATGTCTACTGCTTTATACAAATAGTACTTACTCATTGCAATTTGCGTAGCTTGAGAATCTTCTCCAAAACGCTTCGCATTTTTCTCAGTTCTTAAGATGGCAGATTCTGCCATGTAAACTTGGATAAGGATATCAGAAGCAGCCATCAATAATTGTTGATGCGATTCTAATTCTGTTCCGTATTTCTGTACAGCACTACCTGCTACCATTAAAAATACTTTCTTAAGACGCTTAATTAAGTCTTTCTCTTCTGCAAACAACTCAGAAAAATCTGGTGCATCAAAAGAAGGTATACCCATTAACTCTTCTCCAACTGCTGTAGCTGGTCCTAATAAATCTACATGACCTTTCATCGCTTTTTTAACCAGCATACCTACAGATAACATTCTGTTAATTTCGTTGGTACCTTCATAGATTCTAGAGATACGAGCATCTCTCCAGGCAGACTCCATAGGTGTGTCTGCGCTAAAGCCCATACCACCAAAAATCTGGATACCTTCATCGGCAGTTTCCTGTACGTGCTCAGAAACCGCAACTTTTAAGATCGAACATTCTATAGCATATTCTTCTACACCTTTAAGTTCTGCATCTTGGTGAGTGTTTCCTTCTTCTTCTCTAATAGCTATTCTGTCTTCAATATTTTTAGCTGCTCTATAGCAAGCAGATTCATCTACATAAGCGTTGGTGGTCATGTCTGCAATTTTAGACTTGATAGCACCAAAGTTCATGATAGGAGTTTTAAACTGAATACGCTCATTGGCGTAGTTTACAGCTTCATTAATTACTCTACGTTGTGCATCTAAACAAGCAGCCGCCAATTTAATACGCCCAACGTTTAGAGCGTTCATAGCAATTTTAAAACCATTACCTCTTTCTGATAACATGTTTTCTACAGGCACTTTTGTTTCATTAAAGAAAACTTGGCGCGTAGAAGAGGAGTGGATACCCAATTTCTTTTCTTCATCCCCTAAAGTGATACCGTTGCTTGGGTCGTTTTCTACGATGAAACCTGTGATGTTTTTATCGTCCTCAATACGAGCAAAAACTATAAATAGATTACAGAAACCAGCGTTAGAAATCCACATTTTTTGTCCGGTGATGCTGTAGTGTTTACCATCTTCTGACAAAACAGCTTTAGTTTTACCAGAATTAGCATCAGAACCGGCACCTGGCTCAGTTAAACAATAAGCACCAAACCACTCTCCAGAAGCCAATTTAGGCACATATTTAGTACGCTGCTCCTCTGTACCGTATAAAGTGATTGGCATAGTACCAATCCCAGTATGTGCACCAAATGCTGTACTAAAAGAACCTGTAGCTCCAGAAATATAATCACAAACCAACATGGTAGAAACAAAGCCCATGCCCATACCACCAAACTTTTCTGGTACAGCAACACTTAACAATCCAAGTTCACCTGCTTTACGCATGGTTTCTTCTGTATAAGCGTAGTCTTTCTTTTCAAAACGTTCCCAATGTGCCCAAAGTTCTCTATCTACGAATTCCTTGGTGCTATCACGCATCATCTTCTGCTCTTCATTCAAGTCTTCGATGGTAAAAACATCTTCGCATTTGGTTTCTTTAACCAAAAACTGTCCACCTCTTAGGATGTCTTTCTTTTCTGTTGCCATATTTTTTAGGTTTTAAAAGAATAAAAAAATAGAGGAGCGAAAAAAATCACACTATCACCACATCGTCATTCTTACGGAGACTCCTCTATTTTATTCTTTTATACGTTTATTGATTTAATTACTAATTCAGTTTTAAGGATTATTTCAAGAACTCAAAAATTCCTGCCGCGCCTTGTCCAGTACCCACACACATGGTTACCAAACCGTACTTTCCTTGCATATTGCGCTTACGCATTTCATCAAACAACTGTACAGATAGTTTACCTCCAGTACAACCTAGTGGGTGCCCTAGCGCAATGGCACCACCGTTTACGTTGATAATATCTGGATTTAAATCTAACTCGCGAATTACTGCTATGGATTGAGAAGCAAAAGCTTCATTCAACTCAATTAATTCAATATCAGCTTGTTTTAATCCAGCTTGTTTCAATGCTTTTGGCACTGCTTTTACAGGTCCAATACCCATAATCCTTGGTTCAACGCCTGCTGCCGCATAATTAACAAGACGTGCTACTGGCTCCAAATTTAATTCCTTCACCATGTCTTCGCTCATTACCATTACAAAGGCTGCACCATCACTCGTTTGCGAAGAATTCCCTGCAGTAACACTACCGTTAGCGGCAAACACAGGACGTAATTTACCAAGTACCTCTAAAGAAGTATCCTTTCTAGGACCTTCATCTTTAGTAACCGTATATTTCTTAGTTGCTTTTTTACCGTTAGCATCTACATAGGTTTGTTCTACATCAATAGGAACAATTTGTGACTGAAAACGGTCTTCCGCTTGTGCTTTTAATGCTTTTTGGTGTGAGTTGTAGGCAAATTGGTCTTGTTCTTCACGAGATACCTTAAACTGCTCAGCAACTGCTTCTGCAGTGTTACCCATACCCCAGTAATAATCTTCATGACCAGATTTTACCACATCATAATTTAATTCTGTTTTAAAACCCGTCATAGGAACAGAACTCATACTTTCTACACCACCCGCAATAATACAATCTGCCATTCCGGCTTGTATTTTGGCAGTTGCAATACCAATAGTTTCTAATCCAGAAGAACAGAAACGGTTAACGGTAACTCCTGGTACATCAACAATATCTAATCCCATTAAAGAGATTAAACGTCCCATGTTAAGCCCTTGAGAACCTTCTGGCATGGCGTTACCAACAATTACATCGTCGATACGTTTTTTGTCTAGTTGTGGCAACTCCTTCATCATATGTTCAATGGTCTCTGCCGCCAACTCATCTGCGCGCTTAAAACGGAAGAGCCCTTTAGGAGCTTTCCCAACCGCAGTTCTATATCCTTTAACTATATATGCTGTTTTCATTATTCTAGCTTTAGGCTTTAAGCATTACGCTAAAAGCGAAATTTAATTTCTTAATGGTTTACCTGTTTTCAACATGTGTTGGATACGTTCTAAGGTCTTTCTTTCGGTACATAGTGATAAAAAGGCCTCTCTTTCTATATCCAATAAGTATTGCTCACTTACTAAAGTAGGCTCAGATAAATCACCACCTGCCATTACGTACGCTAGCTTGTTAGCAATTTTTTTGTCGTGCTCACTAATGTAACGGCTAGCTTCCATAGAATCTGTACCCACTAAGAACATCCCTAGGGCTTGTTTACCAAGAACTTTAATGTCTTTTCTTGTAGGGGGCTTAGTGTAGCCTTGCTCTGCCATTAATTTAGCATGTGCCTTAGCAGTAGCTATTTGTCTATCCTTATTAACTACAACAATGTCTTTACCTTTTTGTAAAATACCCAAATCATACGCTTCATAAGCAGAGGTAGAAACCTTGGCCATACCTATAGTTAAGAAGTGGTCTTGTAACACATTAAGTTCTACATCGCCTTTGCGGAAAGAATCTGATGCACGCATGGCCATTTCTTTAGAGCCACCACCGCCAGGGATTACCCCAACACCAAATTCTACTAGTCCAATATAAGTTTCTGCTGCGGCAACTACCTTATCGGCGTGCATAGAAAGTTCACATCCACCACCCAAAGTCATGCCATGTGGTGCAGAAACCGTTGGGATAGAAGAGTAGCGCATACGCATCATGGTATCTTGGAACATTTTTATAGCCATGTTCAACTCATCATATTCTTGTTCTACCGCTAACATAAATATCATACCAATGTTAGCGCCCACAGAGAAATTAGCCGCTTGGTTACCCACTACCAACCCTTGAAAGTCTTTTTCAGCCAAGTCAATAGCCTTGTTTAAACCAGCTAAAACATCGCCACCAATGGTATTCATCTTGGATTGGAATTCACAATTAAGGATTCCATCACCCAAATCTTCTACAACAACACCAGAGTTTTTAAATACCTCTTTAGATTTTCTGATATTATCTAAAATGATAAAGGCATCCTGTCCAGGAATTTTTACCATTTCTTTTTTAGGAATATCATAGAAATAGGTAGCGCCATCTTTTACGGAGTAGAATGAAGTTACCCCAGCAGCTTTCATTTCTTCTACCCAATTGGCAGCGGTTTGCCCTTCTGCTGCTATAAATTCTAAACCTTTATCCAAGCCTACAGCATCCCATATTTGGAAAGGACCATGTTCCCATCCAAATCCAGCTTTCATGGCATCATCTATTTTATAAAGCTCATCTGTGATTTCTGGAACTCTATGCGATACGTAGGCGAATAATTGACCAAAGCTTTTACGGTAAAACTCGCCCGCTTTGTCTTTGCCACCACATAAAACAGCAAACCTATCTACAACTTTATCTATGGTTTTAGTAAGTTCTAGCGTTGCAAACTTTGCACTCTTCTTAGAACGATAATCCATGGTATCTAAATCCAACGTTTGGATTTCACTCTTACCGTTCTCGCCCTTTACTTTTTTATAAAAACCTTGTCCTGTTTTACTACCTAACCATTTGTTTTCCATCATGGTATTGATGAAATCTGGTAGTTTAAACAAGTCGTGACGTTCATCATCTGGGCAGTTGTCATAAATACCATTGGCTACATGTACCAAGGTGTCCAAACCAACTACGTCTACTGTACGGAAGGTAGCAGATTTTGGTCTGCCAATAACAGGCCCGGTTAATTTGTCTACTTCTTCTACCGTCATCCCTAAATCTTTTACGGCGTGGAAAAGACTTTGGATACTAAAAATACCAATTCTGTTACCAATAAACGCAGGAGTATCTTTGGCAACTACAGAAGTTTTACCTAAAAACTGCTCACCATACCCATTTAAAAATTCTAGTACAGCTGGGTCCGTTTTTGGGCCTGGAATAATCTCGAACAATTTTAGGTAACGTGCAGGGTTAAAGAAGTGTGTTCCACAGAAGTGCTTCTGGAAATCATGGCTTCTGCCTTCGCTCATAAATTTAATAGGAATACCAGAGGTGTTAGACGTAATTAAAGTACCCGGTTTTCTATATTTCTCAAGATTTTCAAACACTGTCTTCTTAATATCCAAGCGCTCTACTACTACTTCTATAATCCAGTCTACATCTTTAACTTTAGCAATATCATCCTCTAGGTTACCCGTTGTAATTCGGTTAGCGAATTTTTGGTGGTAAATAGGGGATGGCTTTGATTTTAAAGCCTTTGTCAAAGCATCGTTCACCATACGGTTACGTACTACTTTGTCTTCTAAAGTTAATCCTTTAGCCTTCTCTTTGTCATTCAGTTCTCTTGGTACAATATCCAATAATAGGACCTCCACACCAATATTCGCAAAATGACAGGCAATTCCGCTACCCATGATACCGGATCCAATTACAGCAATCTTGTTAATATGCCTCTTCATGTACTTTTAGAATATTAAGTTGTTGAATTAGTGTATATTTTTTTTTCTTGTATTAGTTGATTGATGGCTTCTACTGTTTTAAAGAAACCTTCTAAATCTTCTTTCTCGACCATGCGTGATACCACTTCGTTAAAACGAAGTACAACGTCTTTAGATTTAGTGCGCATCTCTGTCCCAAATGGCGTTAGATGTATAAGAACCCCTCTACCATCATTAGGATTAGGTTTCTTTTCTATAAGTCCGCGACTTTCCATACTTTTAATAATTCTGGAAAGACTGGTAGCCTCCATCCCCATTTTTGGCCCAAGGGCTGTGGATGGTGTTCCCGCTTTTGGGTCAATGCTCAACAATGTAAATCCGATAGCCATAGAAGAATCATATTCTTTGGCTTGTTCATTGTACATTCTAGTAACCGCTTGCCAAGTGGCTCTTAAAGCCCAGTCAATGGTTATGTCTTTCATAGAACTCATTATGGCTCCAAATATAAGAAAAATTTATTATGCATGCATAATAAATTTGATTATCTGACAAATAAAAAAGGTTCTCCGTGGAGAACCCTTAATTTTTCTGATATTAATTATGCTTATTCTTAAAGAATGTACAAATAGCACAAATCCTTTTATAATAGGTATTATAGGCTAATGCCCGTAAATTTCTTGGTATAAATCTGCGTATTTCTGCTTTATAATTTTTCTTCTCAACTTCATAGTAGGGGTAAGGTGACCTTCCGCTTCACTCCAGACATCTGCAGTTAATTTAAATTTTTTAACCTTTTCCCATTTTGCAAATTCAGCATTCGCTAACGTCACTTCTTCTTCATAACGCTCCAAAACTTCTGGTTTACTAATAAGGTCTGCGTTAGAGGTGTAACTAATATTATGCCTTTTGGCCCACTCTTGTAAAAATTCGTAGTTAGGTTGTATAAAAGCAGCTGGCATTTTTTCGCCTTCGCCTATAACCATAATTTGTTCTATAAAACGCGATTGTTTAAATCTGTTTTCTAAAATCTGTGGCGCCACATATTTACCACCAGAGGTTTTAAACATCTCCTTCTTACGGTCGGTTATACGTAAAAATCCTTCCGCATCTACTTCTCCAATATCTCCGGTATGGAAATAGCCGTCTTTAATAACTTCTGCTGTTTTTTCTGAATCTTTGTAGTAGCCCATCATCACATTAGGACCTTTGCATAAAATTTCGCCGTCCTCAGCAATTTTAACTTCTACTTTATTTATGATTTTACCAACGCTACCAATTTTCCAGCCTTTACCTTTTACTTGGTTTACAGATATTACAGGAGAAGTTTCCGTTAAACCATACCCTTCCATTACTGGCATTTCTGCAGCCCCAAATACTCTAGCTAATCGTTGTTGTAAAGCAGCGCTACCAGAAACCATGGTACTTAAATTGCCTCCTAAACCTTCTTTCCATTTAGAAAAAATGAGTTTACGTGCAATTTTAAGTTTTTGCTCGTACCACCATCCATTGGCACCATAGGGTTCAAACTGTAAACCAACATCTACTGCCCAAAAGAATAGTTTCTTTTTGATACCAGTTAGTGCAGCACCTTTGGCAATTATAGCATCATACACTTTTTCTAATAACCGTGGTACCACCGTCATTACTTCTGGTTTTACCTCTTTTACGTTATCGCTAATTTTATCTAAACCTTCTGCAAAAAAGATTTCAATACTAGAATACTGATACAAATAAAGTATCATTCGCTCAAAAATGTGGCAAACAGGTAAAAAGCTCAAAGCTGTTGCTCCTTGTTCAAATGGTACACGTTCGCTACTGCCAATAACGTTAGAAACTATGTTGTCATGAGACAACATTACCCCTTTAGGTCTACCTGTAGTACCAGAGGTATAGATAAGGGTTGCTAAATCTTCTGGTTTTACAGCGGCTGCTCTAGCTTCTACCTCTTCTTGGTTGCTATCGTCTTTACCCTTTGCAACAACTTCTTCCCAATTGTTACAATTTGCCAAATCATCAAAAGAATAAATGTCTACTAAATTCTTAACCTTACCGCTTATAGCCAGTACTTTGGTCAATACTTCGCTACAAGACACAAAGCAATATTTAGCTTCTGAATGGTTTAGAACGTATTCATAATCCTCTTCTGATATGGTGGGGTAAATAGGTACATTCTGGGCACCTATTTGTAGTATGGCCATATCCATGATGTTCCACTCCGTTCTATTGGTCATGGAAATCACTGCAATCTTATCATTGGGTTGCACACCCATTCTAAGCAATCCGCGACTTACCGCGTTTGCTTTATTAATGTATTCTTGTGTTGAGGTGGCTACCCATTGTCCTCCTTTTTTGGTTACCAATGCCTTTTCTAGTGGGAAATTTTGCAGCTGGTAATGGGGGAAATCAAACAGTCTCGTTACTTCTTGCATATTCAGTTTCTAATGAGGGTTGCAAAATAGGGAAAGCTTATGTGATTTTAAAAACAATTTCGTAACAAAATCATTCCTTAAATAAAAATAATTCATTTTAACACTTGTTAATCAATTAGAAGTAAATTTTATAACTCCTTTTTATCGATAGATTTGAACCGTTTACCTACAAAATATCGTCTTACACAACAAAGTAGGAAAATACTTTCAAATTAATTTTAGTTTTGAGCTTCCAAATCTATAATTATGAAACACCATTACACTACTTTTTCTTTAAATTACTTGCTGGTCTTGGCTATTACAGTATTTACTGGAACAGCAAACGCACAATCCGAACCCTTTGATTGTGACTACAATGCATATCTATTTCAATACAATGATGTTTATGCCATTGATTTAGCATCTGGTAGTTCCTATTTAGTAAAACAGGACGTAACCCCAAATTCAATTAACGGGGCGGCCTATAATTCCGCAGATGGATATTTGTGGGGCTATTATGGTGGTAGACAAATTGTAAGAATGGGTAAAAACTTTGATACTGATATCTATACCATTCCAGAAATACCACCAACTGGCATGAACTACATAGGAGATATTGATTTATTTGGACAATACTATTTTAGAGCAGGGGGATCTACTTATTACCATGTAGATTTAAATCCTGAATCGCCTACTTATTTAACCTACATGGGTAGTAATACTTTGAGTCAGAGCATCAATGTGCATGATTGGGCTTTTAATGCAGCAGATAATATGTTGTATACGGTAGAGAAGAAAACCAACCGTTTATACCGTATAGAAGTAGAGACAGGAAATGTAGAAAATGTTGGAGAAGTACCAATTTTAAGCGGGAACAATTATACCTATGGAGCTGTTTATTTTGATGTTGACGGAAATTTTTATGTTTCTGCTAACCAAACAGGCACTGTATACATTATCCGCAATGTACAGAATATTGTAGGTGGTATTATGGATTCTAACGTTTTTGCTTTTGGTCCAGCATCTGCCTCTAATGATGGTGCACGCTGCCCATCTGCCCCAGTACCTCAAGAAGATTGTTTAAATGGAATTGATGATGATGGTGATGGCTTAATAGATTGTGATGACCCATCTTGTTCTGGTGTAGCGGCTTGTCCAGTAATACAACTAGCCTCTAGTGGTAATAATGGAGGATTAGAAAGTAATGATAGATTAGCCAACCTAATTAGCAAGCGTAATTATTACAGAGCAAAATCTAATTACAAGTTTAACCCACTTACCGCTAAGAGGGTAAAAAGAAATAAGAATTATCTTAGAAAAGGAGTGTATAATCCTTCTGCGATTGAACTAAATGCACTGGTGCCGCTAAATGTAATTGGTGAATCTAGTACGGTAGAATCTGCTCCAGAAGATTTGTTGGCGTTAACCAATGCCAGTGATATTTATGCGGTAGATTACTTAAAAGGTACAGAAACTTCTAGTGCGTTAATGGTCATAAAGACTGAAGATAAGGTATATGAACATAGTAAATTTATTTGTGACCGTTTTCTAGGTGCACAGTTATTATCTGTATCTACCATACAATTAAGGGAGAAAGATTTTATACGATCTATTATTAAGCAAGCAGATGGTGCAACAGAATTTGCGTTGAGCTTTTCAGCTAGGTTAAATGAAAATAATCAGTTTGTAATAGAATCGCACTGGAATATTGATGCTTACCAAGAAGATACAGCATACTATAATTTCCAAATTTGGTCTAATTCGGTAGACGATTTATTGAAATTGGCAGATGAAATTTTGAATCTATTAGAATCCAACGCTTCTATTGCAGCGTTTGCAAGTTCTACACCACCACCAGTATTTGTGAAGTCTGCACGTTATGAGCGTGGTGCTGTACATATGAATGTGGTAAACAATAATCGTTCAGAAGAAATTTCTTTAGAAGGAGGTATAAAACGAACTGAAACGAGTGAAACAGAGCAGGTTGGTTTACAAACTGCACTTGCAGGGTACATAGATACAGTAGCCGTAGAAACTGGAAATATTTTTGATTTTGGTTTTAGAATTTCAAATACCAATGGCGATACACCAGACGATTTATTTGTTGCTGATGCACCTTGGGGAGTAGATGATAGCCAAGTGGGCACTACTATTCATAATTATGAAGTAATGCAAACTGAAGATGCTTATATGGGAGAAGGATACCCGGTAGAGCGTAATGTAAATTTAAGTGCCACAACAGATACCTATGTAGGAGTGTATAGAGCAATGAGTCCAAGATTTAAAGCGGTGGATTTGTCTAATTATGACAACTTAGCCTTCACAGCGAGTGGTTCTGGGGCCTTGGAAGTACAATTAATACAAGGCGATGGTAGCTTCCTTACCACAACTATAGATTTATCTGCAGAAGAGCAAGCTTTTTATTTGCCAGCAAATGAATTTAAAACTAGCAATGGTGGTAATGGCGATTTCTCATCGGTAAAAGTGGTACAGTTTAACATGAAGTCTAACTCAGGCGCTGCAGAAAACAAACAATTAGCTTTAAAAGCGATAGAATTTACTTCTGCTAGTATGCCTGCGCCATTTGTGGATGAGAATTTAAATAAAAGTATAGTGAGTCCAAACCCAATGGAAACAGAAGCTACCTTATATTTCTATGACGAAGTTGCAGGGGAGTATACTTTGGAATTGTTTGACAGAAATGGAAGAAATATAAGCTCGCATACTCAAGAGGGTAATAGCGTAGCGGGTCAAAATACAATTTCTATAGCGCGTAAAGGCTTACAAGCAGGCTTGTACTTTTACCGTGTAGAAAGCTCTAGCAAACGTGTTTGGAGCGGAAGAATATTGGTTAAATAGTTGGTTATATTGATGTTAGTTGTAACCGCCCCACGCTATTGCGTTGGGGCGGTTCTCTTTTAGTTACTTTTTAGCAAGTATCCAATCCCTTGCGTTCTCAAAAGCGATAACCCAAGGAGATACGGCATCCGTTCTATCTTTAGGGTAATGTGCCCAATTCCATGGAAAAATGCTTCGTTCTATGTGTGGCATGGTAACTAAATGTCTACCAGTTGCATCACAAAGCATGGCGGTATTATAATCACTACCATTAGGATTGGCAGGGTACCCTTCGTAACCGTATTTTGCTACTATTTGGTATTGGTCTTCTGTTAAGGGCAAATTGAATTTACCTTCCCCATGGGAAATCCACACCCCTAATTTTGCACCTTCCAAAGTAGAAAGCATCACAGAATTATTCTTAGCAATAGTTACAGAGGTAAAGTTGCTCTCATGCTTGTGGCTATCATTATGGACCATTTTACCATGCTGTTGCCCATGTTCTGGATTAATTAAATCTAACTCCATAAACAATTGGCAACCATTGCAAATACCTACAGATAAGGTGTCTGGTCTAGCAAAAAAATCTTTAATGGCCTTGTTGGCTCGCTCGTTATATTTGATTGCACCTGCCCAACCTTTGGCACTCCCTAATACATCAGAATTAGAGAAGCCACCTACGGCGCCTAAAAATTGAATGTCTTCTAATGTTTCACGACCAGAAATTAAATCGGTCATATGTACATCTTTAACATCAAAACCAGCTAAGAACATGGCATTTGCCATCTCTCTTTCAGAATTACTCCCTTTTTCTCTTAAAATTGCAGCCTTAGGTTTTATTGCTGTACTTACTGGACTAGTAGTTCCTTGGAAGTGAGCTGGGAATTGATAGTGTAAGGGTTGATTTTTGTAATTATCGAATCGTTCTTTAGCAAGGTCGCCTGCAGTTTGTTTTTGATCTAATAAATATGAAGTTTTAAACCAAGTGTCTCGTAATGAAGCAACAGGTAATCCTATTTCTACACTGTTATTTTTGATGAATAGGGTAGGTTCTTTACTCACAGTGCCAATGGATTGGCAGTCTATGCCGGCAGCTATTAATTTTTCTGCGGCTGTGGCAGATGCTTGTATAACCACTGCAATATTTTCTGCAAATAACGTCTTGATAGTATCTTCTTCTCCTAATGCTGTAATATCTATGTTTGCCCCAAGTTGGGTATCTGCAAAGCAAAGCTCTAACAAGGTGGTGATTAAACCGCCGGAGCCAATATCGTGCCCTGCGGTAATTTCTCCTGCCGCAATTAATTCTTGCAGCGTATTAAACCCTTTTGCAAAGTAGGCAGCATCAGTTACCGATGGCGCTTCTGTACCAATTGAATTTAGTATCTGATTAAAAGATGAACCTCCTAATTTAAACTTGTCTTTAGATAGATTTACGTAGTAAATATCTCCTTTGCCAACTTGTAAAACAGGTTCAACTATTTTAGTAATGTCGTTACAATTGGCCGCCGCAGAAATGATTACTGTGCCAGGAGAAATCACTTCTTGATTCTTGTACTTTTGTTTCATACTCAAAGAATCCTTGCCTGTAGGAATGTTGATTCCCAAAGCAATAGCAAACTCACTAACCGCTTCTACAGCTTGGTACAAGCGTGCATCTTCTCCTGGGTTGCGGCAAGGCCACATCCAGTTGGCAGATAAAGAGACGGACTTTAATTTGTCTTTTAAAGGCGCCCAAACAATATTGGTTAACGCCTCTGCAATGCTGTTACGGCTCCCAGCAACAGGGTCTATAAGTCCAGAAATAGGGGAGTGACCAATACTTGTGGCCACACCTTCTTTGCCTTTAAAATCTAAAGCCATAACACCGCAATTGTTTAATGGCAATTGTAAGGGGCCAGCACATTGTTGTTTAGCCACTCGGCCACCCACACAACGGTCAACTTTGTTGGTTAGCCAGTCCTTGCAGGCAACAGCCTCTAATTGTAGTACCTGCTCTAGGTAATCCATAAAGTGTTCTAGACTGTAGCCTTCCTGCAGATAATTGGTAGCTATACTCTGGTCTTCCATTATGGTTTTAGGGCTACTCCCAAACATATCAGAAAGAGCTAAATCCATGGGAGTATCACCCTTAGAGCTTGACTTAAACGTAAATTTTTGGTCGCCGGTTACCGCTCCAACTTCATACATTGGTGCACGTTCCCTTTCAGAAATTCGCGCTAGCAAATCCATATCTTTCTCACCCATAACCAAGCCCATACGTTCTTGGCTTTCGTTGCCAATTATTTCTTTAGCAGATAGGGTAGGGTCACCCACGGGTAATTTGTCTAAATCTATAAGCCCGCCAGTTTCTTCTACCAATTCTGATAAGCAGTTTAAATGTCCGCCTGCGCCATGGTCGTGAATAGAGACAATAGGGTTTTCATCGGCCTCTACCAATCCACGTATGGCATTAGCGGCTCTTTTTTGCATTTCTGGATTAGAACGTTGAACCGCGTTTAATTCTATGGCAGACTCAAACTCTCCCGTATCAGCACTAGATACAGCAGCCCCGCCCATACCAATTTTATAGTTATCTCCTCCAAGAATAACAACTTTGTCGCCTTTTTTTGGAGTGTCTTTTAAAGCTTGTTCTTCTTTACCATAGCCAATACCGCCTGCCAGCATAATAACCTTATCGAAACCTAGTTGCTGTGCTTCATCTTTATGTTCAAAAGTTAGGACAGAACCTGCAATTAATGGCTGGCCAAATTTGTTGCCAAAATCTGATGCGCCATTAGAGGCTTTTATAAGAATATCCATCGGAGTTTGGTACAACCAATTGCGCTCAGGGAATGCCTTTTCCCAAGGTCTATTTTCTTCTAAGCGGGAATAAGACGTCATATACACGGCGGTACCTGCCAATGGCAAAGAACCTTTACCACCCGCAAGACGGTCACGAATTTCTCCGCCAGAACCCGTAGCAGCACCATTAAAAGGTTCTACCGTGGTTGGGAAGTTGTGGGTTTCTGCCTTTAGCGATAAGACCGAATTGAACTCTTTTTCTTGATAAAAATCTGGTTTGTCTGCAGTTTTAGGTGCAAACTGCATCACTTTAGGACCTTTTATAAAAGCCACATTGTCTTTATAGGCAGAAACAATATCGTTAGGATGCGTTTCTGATGTTTTCTTTATCAACTTAAATAAAGAAGAAGGCATTTCTTGGCCATCTATAATAAAAGTTCCATTGAAGATTTTATGTCTACAATGTTCCGAATTTACTTGGCTAAAACCAAAAACTTCTGAATCCGTTAGTTTTCTTCCTAATTTTTCTGATAATTCATTTAAATAGGTTACTTCTTCCTCGTTCAAAGCCAAACCTTCTTGTAGATTAAAGGCTGCAATATCTTCTATTTCTAGGATTGCTTCTGGAACTACATTGATAGTGTAAATATCCTGTGTTAACCCCTTGTATTTTTGAGAAAGCATGGGGTCAAAATCTGAGAATGATTCGGGTACCACCATAAACTCTTCTATTCTTAGAATACCAGAAATACCCATGTTCTGCGTAATTTCTGTAGCATTGGTGCTCCAAGGCGTTATCATTGCAGCCCGTGGGCCAACAAAAAAGGCGTCTAAAGACGCCGCATTTATTTTAGGTTGGTTGCCAAACAACCATTCTAATTTCTGTTGATTTTCCGAGTTAATCTCTTGATTGGCTTGTACTGCGAAAACCTTGGTGGTTATATCGCCAAAGAAATGAATCATATCAGCTGTTTTCATGGTTTTACCTCAGTATTTCTACTGAAATTGTTCTCCGTTTTCACCTGTTTTATCAAACGTAATTCAGGATAAGTAAGAAAACGCAAAAATACGATTTTGCCTCACATACGCACAAGGCTAGAACTTTAGTTTTTAACTGCCATTGTTGATAGTACAATCTGCCATTAATTATGCTAATCCAAAGTGCTTTTTTTAACCGTTGCAGTATATAGAATTCCTAGGCCTAAACTGGCTGCAATTACAGAGGCTAGAAGAATACTAATTTTACTAGCGGTTAGCGCTTGTCCCGTGAATGCACTAGAGGCTACAACAATAGACATGGTAAAACCAATACCTGCTAAGCATGCGGCACCTATTAAGCTTTTCCAGCTTATTTCAGGCGCCAGTTTACCCCATTGTAGTTTTGTAGCTAACCAACTAAATCCAACAATACCTAACGGTTTTCCTAGGCACAGCCCAAGGATGATACCTATATTTGCAGGGACGAAAAGGTTATAGTCCCCAGCAGTTAAAACAATACCCGTATTAAAGAAAGCAAAAAGTGGCAGTACAATAAAATTGACAAATTTTTCTAGATTATGTAAGAGAAATTCACTTGGTTCTCTTAAACGTTCAATAGCCTTTTTTAATACTAAGAGGGATTCTGGAGCTATTTTCTTTTTATCAAAATTGCTGTTGTTTATTTCCCCTATTTCTTTTTGAAAAATGATGGAGGTTTGTTTTGCGATAAGTTGCAGGTTTGCCTTGCCTTGAGCCGGAATCAATAAAGCGGTCAGTACCCCCGCCAAAGTTGCATGAAGGCCACTTTTAAAGACCAAAAACCACAGGACGAGCCCTAAAATCAAATAAACGGAAACATTATACACCCGTTTTCTGTTAAAGTAAAACATAAAAAGAAGCACACCTAATGCAGCCAAAAAATAGCCAATTTGAAACCCATGGCCATAAAATAAGGCAATGATAAGAATAGCTCCCAAATCATCTGCAATTGCCAAAGCAGAAACAAATACTTTTAAGGATACAGGAATACGGGAACCTAAGATTGCCATTAATCCAAGTGTAAATGCAATATCAGTGGCCATAGGAACGCCCCAACCATGAAGCTGTTCTCCGTTACTGTTTAAGAAAAAATAAATCACAGCTGGGACTAGCATTCCACCGATAGCAGCAACAACGGGTAAGGTGGCTTTTTTTCTAGTGGATAGTTCTCCTTCTATAAGTTCTTCTTTAATTTCTAGACCTATGAGTAGAAAAAAGATGGCCATAAAAAAATCATTAATCCATTCTTCTACAGTTAGCGTAAAATCTAGCGTGCCAAAAGTAAAGCCAATAGGGTAGTGACGCCATTGCTCATACAAGGCTGCGTCTCCTAAATTTACTAAGACTAATGCCGCTATAGTAGCAATGATAAGAGCTAATGCTGCAGATGCACCCCATTTAAAAAGTCCTTGCATGGCAGCTCTAATTAAAGTAGCTCCGTTTTTTTGTAGCGCACCTATGATGGATTCTTTATCCCAAGGACCTTTATACGGAATTCCGTTGATGGTAATTCCAGGAAAAATAGGTACACCTGCTGTTTCTGCTTCTTTACTTTCTGCATACACTTGTTTTTCAAGCGTGTTACTATGTATTTCTTTTTGGTAAGCAGAAAAATTTATATCTAATTCCCTAACGAAACCATCTATTTTGACTTCGTTAAGGTCTGTTTCTGTTGCAATTGCTTGATATAGGGCTTCTTCTTTATTTTGTTCTCTTACAGCCAATATTGCTTTTACAGCATAAATTTCTATTGGGTTGCTAACATCTATAGCGTATTTGTAGTGTAAGGTAACCTCTTGGCCAAAATTGACTAGTGAATCTTTGAGTGATTTCGCAGCTTTTGCAGAAATTTTGTTTTTTAAATTTCTATATACAACAACATCAATTGGTTTTTTATGAAACATTCTGGCTATCAGCTTTTTATTCTTTGTAAAAATAGTAGAACAGCCGGAGTTGTTTTAGCTCTAAACCATATAATACCTAACCCATATGTTACCAAACTTGGTATATTGACTTAGGTAAGTTTTCTATGTTTAGTGGAAATCCGCTTACGTTTTTTTTCTTGAAAAATAGTAGCTGTTGCAATCATAGTCCAGATAATATTGGTGAAAAATGGTGGCATAGCGTTATAATAATAGCAATTAATAGCTATAAACAATCCTCCAAACAGGTTAAGATACTTACCGTACCTAAGGTATTTTTGTCCTTGCATTAAAGTTAGCGCATAGGCAATGATTACCAGTCCGGAACCGGACCAACCTAGAATAGCAATAAGCAATTTCATCTTTACATACTATGGTTTTAAGTTATTTAAGGTTCGTTCTTTAAAGTCGGCTTTACTCATTTGTTTTTCTACACTTTCTAATTGATGTAATAAAGAAGGGCTATGAGCTAAAAGTTCTTGTAAAGCTTTTTCGCCAGCCGCCCAGTATTTATGAATTTTTGGCAGCATAGATGTAGCTTTATCAGTTAGTTCTATATTGTGTTTACGGAGATCTGCCTTGTCTTTAAAAGCCTGTACGTATCCATTCTTCTTCATTTTTTTAACCAGTTTTATCATCCCTGGGTGCGATAAGCGTGTGGCATCTGCTAATTCTGTAATAGTTAAAGCCCCATGTTTCTCTAATAATAGAAACACCATGTGCCAATTGGGTTCTATGTCCACATTAAGGGTGTCATACAAATCTTTTGTTTGGTACATAAAGGCATCATTAAGCCGTTTAAGCCTTGCTGTAATACCATTTATACCCATCTCTATTAAAAAATCTTCCATAAACAATGTAACTGGTTACCAAAATTACAAATAAATGTAACTAGTTACATAAAAAGTTGTTTTATTTTAAGAAATTATAATTATGAATTGAAGTATAAAAGGAACCCTGTCTTTTGTTCCGAGCGTTCTCCATTTTTGCTTAGTTCCTTTTATGGGCAAGTATGATGTAGAATTTAATTGAAGTATCTATTAATGATGGTCATTAATTTTTCTTGTTCTATGGGCTTACTAATATGTTCATTGCAACCCGCTTCTATAGCTTTTTCTTTATCACCTATTAAACTAAATGCGGTTTGTGCTACAATAATAATCTCCTTATTAAATTCTCTTATCTGTTTTGTAGCTTCTAAGCCATCTATATAGGGCATTTTTACATCCATTAAAATCAAGTCAATATTTGGATTCTGTTGGCAAAGTGCTACTACTTCACTTCCATTTTTAGCATGAGTAATTGTACAGTTGAATTGCTTTAATATCTTTTCTATTAAGTAACTGGAAATACTATCATCTTCTGCTACCAACACTTGTAATTTTCTATGCAATACGTTCTCCATTTTTAAGCTGTTTTTTGTTGTTGGGGTATGTACGGTATGGATAGATAGAATGCAGAACCTTTATCAAATTCACTTTCTAACCAAACATCGCCACCCATAAGGTTGGCGTAAGCTTTAGATATGGATAGTCCAAGGCCCGCACCTTGTCTTGCCATTTTATCTTCTATATCTGCTTGCACAAAACGCTCAAATACTGCTTTGTGTTTGCTTTCTTCTATACCGATGCCTGTATCCTTGACATAAAAAATTAAATCTTGATTTTCTATATAATATCCAAAATGGATACGTCCTTCATCTGTATATTTTATAGCATTCTTGATTAAGTTGGTTAATATAGAACAAACTTTATCCTTATCACCTTTTACAAATAGTTGGCCAGAGGTAAGGTCTGTATCACAACTTAAAGTAAGATTTTTGGCGGCTGCTTCTGGACTAAAAAAATCAAATTTATATTTTAGTAAGCCATGTACATCAAAATACGCATTGTGGATTTCCATAGTGCCCGCTTCTAACCGAGATATGTTGATAATATCATTAATAATATTTAACATACGATGGCCGCTTTTTTTAATGATATCCACAAACTCTTGTTGTTCTTCGCCAGAGAGGTTAGGCGATTTTAATAAATCTGCAAAACCAAGAATACCATTCATAGGGGTTCTAATTTCATGACTCATATTTGCCAAGAATGCCGATTTTAGTCGATTACTTTCTTCCGCCTTATTTTTAAGTTTCGTCAGTTGTTCTTCATATAGCTTTTGGTTGGTAATATCTGTCACGGTGCCTACAAAACCCAACACATTGCCCTTTGTATCTGTTTCTGGAGTTGCGCTACCTAATACCCACCTAACACTACCGTCTTTATGGATAAATCTATATTCTGCCTCTGTAACATCTTTACTTTCCATTGCCTTTACCCAGCAATGTTGTATGCGCCCAATATCATTTGGGTGTACAGCTTCTTGCCATTTCTGGGCTTCAATTTCTTGAGTGGTAAGACCAGATATTTCTAAATACTTTCTATTAACATAGGTCATTTCTCCTGATGGGGTGGCATGCCAAATACCTACAGGGGTTACCGCAGTTAAGGTTCTAAAGCGTAGTTCTTTTTCTTGTATTTCCAGATTTGCCTTTTTAGCCTCCTTAGCAATAAGCTTATACTTTTCCTTATAACTAAGCGTCTTAAATATGTCTTTAACACTAGACAGGGTATCTTCTTTGGATTTGGGCTCTAATCGTTTTAAATAAAAGGTAAATAGAATACTGTAAAAAAAGGCGGTTACCGATTTAGCAATAATACTAGAGGTTATAATGGCTATTAAGTTTTCTCTACTCCAAAAAGACATCGTGTTAAATAGGATACTATCTATACATACCACTATTAACATGGTAGTGAGTATTCTTAAGAAAAGGGTTTTGGTGATTTTAGAAATAAACTCATAAAGCAAGATGATAAGTAAAACATCTAAGAACAATACAAACGTGCCAAAGACTAGAACTTTAGCCTTTACGTTCATTAATCTAGTCGTGATGTTGTAAGGATTATACGTGTTAGCAACCTCTAAGTTTAAATTAAGACTATAGAGTATTAGAGCGATGACTATATTAGATGCAATGAGGGCATAAATAACTTTTTTAGTTTCATTAGCATCTTCTTTTATATAAATGAGAAGTAGTGCAAAAAGGGAGGCTGTAAAAAGTACCGAAGCAAAAGAAACAAGAATTCCATCTGATATTTTAACATAAATACCAATAGCTAAAAATACTTGCATGAATTGAAAAAGTCCCAAACAGGCAAAGAGCATACCCAAACCCATAGATTTCCTAATCCTAAATAAGAATTGGATAAGAGCGGCAACCAAAGTACCTTGTAGTAGAAATATGCCTAATTGATAAAAATCCATACAAATAGATAGTTAATTTATCTTTTTGTAAATCACTACTCGATTGTATATCTGGCAATTACCATAAATACCAATTGTAAGAGCTGATTACATTGGGATTTTAGGCATAAGCTATTTTGGGAGCTGTAAATATACAAAATTTTAAATTAGTGTAATAATATACTTCTAATAGATACGAAAAAACTTACAATATTATTGTGTTTAGGAATAAAAAAAGACAGGATACGCTCCTGTCTTTTGAAAAATGTAAGTATAGCTTTGCTACTAAACTCTAATTTGTCCGTTACCAAATACGTAGTATTTATTGGTGACCAATTGTTTTAATCCTAAGGGACCTCTATGGTGCAATTTATCAGTACTAATGGCAAGTTCTGCACCAACACCCATTTGTCCACCATCTGTAAATCTTGTGGAAGCATTTTGGTAGACTGCCGCACAATCCACACCATCCATAAATTGTTGAGCTGCTTGGTTATCCGCAGTCATAATGGCTGCTGAATGGCCCCCGGAGTGTAAATTTATTTTTTCCATGGCTTCTTCTTGATTAGACACAGCACCAAGTACACATTTCATCGCTAAAAATTCTTCTTTCCAAATATCTTCATTATCTATTTTTAATTCGTTAGGTAATATAGAATGGATGTGCTTGTCTACTATAAGGTTAACCTTGTACTCCTTTAATAATTGTGCCAATTCTTTTACTTTGGCTTCAAAATCAGGAATAGTAACATCTAACAAAATTTTATCAAGCGCATTGCAGGCCGAAATTTTATGCGTTTTAGCATTTAACAACACTTTCTTTGTCATCTCCCAATCTGCCTCGGGATGTACGTACATAAAATTGTTACCCCTGCCACTTACCAATACAGCACATTTTGCATGCTCTTTAACAAAAGCAATTAAGCGTTCTCCTCCTCTAGGTACAATTAAATCTAGCGGTTGGTCTGGATTTTTTAAGAATGCCTGTGTTTGCGTTCTGTCCATTTCTAGAAACTGTATGTAGTCCTTAGGCAGGCCATTCTCTTTCAGAGCTTGGTGCCAAAGTTTTACTAAAGCTTTATTGCTATGATAGGCTTCTTTACCACCTTTAAGCAATATTTTATTGTTTGCCTTAAAGGCTAAAACTGCAGCTTCAACGGTCACATCTGGGCGCGACTCATAGATAATCATGATAGTACCAAAAGGTGCAGTTTTATTTATAATTTGTAAGCCATTGTCCAAGTTTTGCATGCTTAGCTCCTTATTAACGGGGTCTTCTTGCAGTCTAACCTCTTTAACAGCTTGTGCCATTTGCTCTACTTTTTTGTCATTCATCACAAGACGGTCATACAAAGCTTGGTCTTCCTTGATAAAAGCATCCAAATCTTTTTTATTGGCTTCTAGTAAATCTGATTTATGCGTTTGCAACAGTTTCTCCATACTGTTTAAAACGGCATTTTTTATATCTGTTGTAAGTAATTTCATTTATCTTATTTATTGAGAAACTTTTGTGCCAACAGGGCGTTCCTCTACAATATCTATTATTATGTTTTCTTTTTTTCCGTTTACAATATAGCAAGGAATATCCTTACTTGCAGCCAATTGTGCATAGCCAAGTTTAGAACCCATGCCACCCCGGCCTTCACCTTCTTCCTTGTCTGGATTCTCTATGTATTTCTCTAAATCTTCTTCTGGCTCAACATTGCGGATAACTTTAGAGGTTTCGTCATCTGGGTGACCATCGTATAAACCGTCAATATCTGTCAATAAAATAAGTTTGTCTGCATTCATTAGCTCGGCAATTAAGGTAGCTAACTCATCATTATCAGAAAACATAGACATGGTTACAGAGACGGCGTCATCTTCATTGGCAATTGGGATAACCCCTTCTGACAGTAAACCTTCAATACAATTAATCATATTGTCCCTGTGAATCCCAGGATTAAAATCGCGCTTGGTAGGCAACACTTGAGCACATTTCATACCGTAATCTCTAAATATGTTGTAATACAATCGCATCATCCTTGGTTGCCCTATAGCAGAATAAACTTGTCTGCGTTGTGTAGTATCTTCAATTTTTGCCTTACCCAATACTTCTTTCCCTGCAATGACAGAACCAGAAGAAACTAGTATGGTCATAATATCCCTATCATACAATTCGGCTATTTGTCTCACCAAATTTTTAAGTATGGGTCTAACTATCCTATTGTCCTTATTGGTCATTACGTTGGTTCCAACCTTAATAACCACTAATTTTTTATACATGATTTAATATTCTTCGCCCAATTCTACAGCTCTATTAAAAGCAGCAAATGCGGCATCTTTAATTAATTCGTTTACATTATTGTCTTGCATAGAATCTAGTGCAGCCTGTGTTGTACCACCTTTAGATGCAACACGTTGCATCCAAGAATCTGGAGTTAATGTAGATTGATTGAACAATTCTACCGCTCCTGTAAAGGTTTGGCTTACCAGTACCTTAGATACATTCTCTGAAAAACCCATTTGGCGTGCAGCTTCCATCATACTCTCCATAAAATAGAATACGTAGGCAGGTCCGCTACCAGAAATACCAGTAGAAGCATCTATAAATTTTTCATTGTCTACGCGTAATGCTTTACCTGTAGTACTTAATAAATCTTCCACCATAAAAAGTTCTAGTCTGGATACTTTTTCTGATGAAACGTAGCTAGTTAATCCTTTACCCACCTTAGCGGGTAAATTGGGCATGGCCCTAACTATTTTATCAATACCTAGTGCTTCTTGCATGTAGTTTATGGTAACACCAGCCATTATGGAGATGACCATTTGTTCATTATTTAAAAGCGGTTTTATACGTTGGAACAGTTCTTCTGAATGATAGGGTTTTACGGCTACCATGATAATTTCTGCAATGGGAACACAATCTTCTAAACGGTCAAATGTGTCAAAATTTGGCATTTTGTCCACTCGGTCCAAAGCATCTTTGCTTTTATCTAATACCATTATGTTCTTTTTCTTTAACAGCTTGGATTTTACCATCCCTTCTGCGTAGGTGAGTCCCATGTTTCCTGCACCAATAAGTAATACTCTCATGTTGTTGTGAATGCCTACGTGCACCCGTGTTTTTAAAAAATTATAGAATTAATCGTTTTCTAATTCGGTTATATACTTTTCTTTGTAAGCCGCCTTTTCTAGCTGTTTTCTACGAACCACAGAAGGTTTGGTAAAATATCTGTTATCCCTTACCTGGTCATGTAGTTTTACATTACGTACTTTGCGCTTGTAGCGCTTTAATGCACGTTCTATTTTTTCTCCTTCTTTTATTTCAATCTTTAACATAGCTTATTGTTTTAATCTCATTTCTAAATAATTGGGCTCAAAACCGTGAGCCTTTAGTGTCTTTTCTTTTGCATTACTTTTATTGATGAACACTCCAATCTCTCCACGACAATAGTTAATGGCATAATCCAATAGTTTTTCTTCTAAACCTGTATCTTTAATTTGACTATGGACAACTATTGTTACCAGCAAATTTTCTGGAACATAATCATACATCCCTGTTTTATTTATGACCAGAGCACCAAGTAGCTTTTCTTCTTCTTCTAGACAAAAAATATAGCCTCCAAATCCTGGACGCTCTTTAGCAGCATATTGTATAGCACTGCGAATGCTGTTTCTAGAAAGTTTTCCTTGGTCTTGGTGGTCGTATAAAAAATTAACCAACCTATTTATCTGTATAGAGGATAGCCTTGAATAGGCATCAAAGGTGTTTATAGTCATTAAATAATAGAAATAGAAGTGTACGGCAGTAGAAGCCAAAAAAATAACGCAAACCATTGGCCCGTTTTGCTAGATAGCAAACAGGAATAGTTTTGAGATGTACGTGGAGTGTTCCCTTAGACTGTTGGCGGGATGAATTTTTCGGATTGGTTTCTAAAAACCGTGTATCCAAAACTTAAGATTCTAGAATTACGTTGTTCGTGTAATTTAGGCGTCATATAAGGCAAAGGTAATAAAGATAAAAGGCTTATCCCAGTACTTTTGCCTTTCCTTAAGACTTTTGTAAATAAGTAACTCATTGAAAATGAGTTGTAATTTTACTTTTTATCTAACAAAGCCATATAAAAACCATCATAGCCACTTTCCGAAGCAAATACCTTTTTATCCTTTACGAAGGTAAATGCCGCTCCTTCTTCTGAGCTTAAAAATGCAGCAACTTGGTCATAGTTTTCCTCGGGTAAAATAGAGCAAGTAGCGTATACCATTTTGCCTCCAGGTTTTACCATTTTAGAGTAATTACGGAGAATATTTTGTTGCACGCCTTTAATACGTACTAAAAATTCGGGTTCTAATTTCCATTTGCTATCAGGATTTCTGCGTATTACTCCCAAGCCAGAGCATGGCGCATCTAGCAATAACCGGTCTGCTTTAGCATGTAATTTTTTAATAGACTTGGTGTTTTCTATGACTCTAGGTTCCATATTATGAACACCGTTTCTACGAGCGCGGACCTTTAATTTTTTTAGCTTACTTTCATAAATGTCCATAGCAATGAGCTGTCCTTTGTTTTCCATTAAAGATGCCAAATGCAAGGTTTTGCCACCAGCACCCGCACAAGCATCTACCACTCGATGACCCGGTTCTACCTGTAAATAGGGAGCAACTAATTGAGAAGATGCGTCTTGAACTTCAAATAAGCCCTCTTTAAATGCTTGAGTAGTAAAAACGTTTTTACGTTCAACAAGTTCTAAGGCAAAAGGGTAGTTCTCTAAAAGTGTAGTTTCTATTTCTTCTTCTGCTAAACGCTGCTGTAGTGTTTCCCGAGTTACTTTAAGCGTATTTGTACGTAAAATTACGTTCGCCTGCTGATTTAAAGCTCTACTTTCTTTCTCCCAAAGTTTAGCCCCCAAGGCCGCTAATGCACGTTCTTCTATCCAATCAGGATAGGATTCTCTTATTTTTCTAGTCTTCGATAATTCATCAAAACGACCTTTAATACGGCGTACTGGAGTGCCATCTAATTGTTTCCAATCAGGAATGGGAATACCCCTAAGAACGGCCCAAACAGCAAATAGCCTAAATAAATCTTCTCTGCCAAAAGGCTCGTTCACCTCTGCAATAGCGGTATACAGGCGTTTATATCGTACAATCTCATATGTAGTCTCTGCAATAAAACCGCGGTCTCTTGCGCCCCATCGCTTATCATATCGCAATACTTTTTCAATGACTTTATCAGCATATTCTTCGTCATTAAAAATCATTCCTAGGGCATCTACCACCGCAAAAACCAAGTTTCTATGTAATCGCATCAATCTTAAAATAAGGATGCAAAGGTATCATTTAAGTTTTGTTGTTAGCAAGCTTTATTAAGCTAAGGCACAATATTTAATCGCCAACCCTTATTTTTGAGTAAAACCAACTTTTTATGAAAAATAGTATAGCGCTTTTTTCGATTATACTGCTACTTACTTCTTGCAAAAAACAACAAGCAGTAAGATTGCCGTTTAATAGTGTTAAAGTAGAAGTTGTTTATAAGGATAGCTCAAGTATCCGTGCCATTACGTTTTTAGATAAAAATACCTTAGCTTTTGCTGGTAGTAATGGTCTTTACGGAACTTACACTTTACCTACAGCCGTTTTACGCAGTAATCGTATGCAGTTTGATAATATTGTGCCAGAATTTAGAGCGATAGCCCACAATACTAAAGATTTTTTTATGATGAGTGTGGGCTCCCCAGCTTTGTTGTACAAAACGGGAACCAACGGAGAAATGGATTTGGTTTATAGTGAAGAAGGTGAGAATGTTTTTTATGATGCCATGGCATTTTGGAATTCAGAAGAAGGTATAGCAGTTGGTGATACTAGTAATGGATGTTTTGCCATACTTATTACAAGAAATGGAGGTGCTAGTTGGAGTAGGGTAGCCTGCACTAATTTACCCAAAGCAATAGAAGAGGAGGGAGCTTACGCTGCTAGTAATTCTAATATTGTTCTGCTGGGGGATATCACACTGGTAGCTACAACAAAACGTTTTTTAAAATCTGTAGATAAAGGAAAAACATGGACAGCCATAGAGACTCCAATCAAAGGCACAACAGATTACCATGGAATGTATAGTATGGATTTTTATAATGCTAGTACGGGTTTTGTAATTGGGGGCGATTTTGCGCAACCAGAAGGTAACGCTGCCAATAAGGCGTTAACCAAAGATGGCGGAAATACGTGGCAACTGGTAGCAGATGGTAAAAATCCTGGATATAAAAGTTGTGTTCAATTTGTACCCCATAGCGATGGGAAAGAATTAGTTAGCGTTGGTTTTAATGGAATAAATTACAGTGTAGACCAAGGTCATACATGGAAAACATTATCAGAAGAAGGTTTTTATACGCTAAGATTTTTAAATGATTCTATTGCTTATGCTGCAGGTAAAGGACGCATAGCAAAATTGAGTTTTAAACAGTGATAACTAGAAGGTTTAAAACTAAACCGATTTTTTTAACGTTTTAGAATAAAATTTTAGGATGACTCATGATGAAATTTTAAAAAAAGTTGCTTGGAAGGATTTGAGGAAATTGACGTTAAAGGAGATGTTAATTGAAAACAATTTGACCATTCCTTGGGCTTTAATATCTTGGACTTTGGCCTGGTATGGCTATTACTGGATTGCCTTACCATTTTCTGGCTTTTTCTTTTTAACAGCCTTAAGGCAAGTGCATAATGGATTTCATAATTCTTTAGGGACCAACAAATTTTTAACGTGGTTAAGTTTATACTTAAATAGTATACTTATGGTGGTTTCTATCCATGCGGTAAAGTTTAATCACTTAAGACATCATAAATATTGCTTAACAGAGAAAGACCAAGAAGGCAAGTCTGCACATATGACGTGGTATGGTGCTATATTATATGGTCCCATTCATATTTTTAAAATTCACCAGATTACTTGGAAGATAGGAAACAAAAAATACAGAAGAAATATGCTTTTGAAGCTAGTTTCTATATGCATTGCTGTAACCTTGGTTTTTTATTTAGAAATACATTGGTTAATGTATCACATGATAGTCATGTTAATAGGTGAATTCTTAATGTCCTTTTTTGCTGTATGGACTGTACACCACGATACCCATGATAACCCGGAGTTTGCAAGAACGCAAAGAGGTGGGTGGAAAAACAAGCTTACTTTTAGTATGTTTTACCATTTAGAACATCATTTATTCCCTGCGGTACCCACTATTAAATTGCCAGTGTTAGCAAAACGAATAGATGATGCGCTACCAGAATTAGAGAAAAAACAAACGTTTTAGCTGTAATTTTCTATGAAGGCAACCACTTTTAAAAACCCTTATATAAAGGACGAAATCTCGATTTTAGAGGATGCCTCCTCAGTGCTACGCTTTAGAACTATTGTAGAGCCTAAAGGAGGACAAAAGGAATTGCATTTTCATTCTAGAATAACGGAGGAGTTTTTGGTAGAAAATGGTGTACTGACTTTAGAAACAAATGAAGGAAGTACGCAATTAAAGGCCAATCAAAAAATAGCTGTAAAACCATTTACGCCACATCGGTTTTATAATGAAGGTAAGAATGCTACGCAATTTGTGGTTACAGTAAAAAATCCTGATTGCTTGAGTGATGGATTGCGAATTATGTACGGGTTAGTAAGGGATACAAAGATTGGTAAAAACGGGCTCCCCAAGAATATATTAAAAAGTGTGGTTGCCTTGTACATGATGGATGCTTATAGTGCAAAACTACCTTACACTTTACAACGATTGGGATTTTCTATGTTAAACGGTATCGCTATGGTTTTGGGGTATAAAAAACAGTTATTACTAGCGTATGGCAAATAAAAATAGGAGCAGTTTATACCGCTCCCATTCCCATCAATCAAACATCAAAAATAAACAGATAGTAATGGGTGTTGCACATTAACTACCACAAAATTTCTACCTGTTTTCTTGTAAAATACTCCTCTATATTTAAAAAGTCTTTTTCCGTTTACAATCACTACTTTTCTGGCTCTTGGTAAGCGATTTATGGTTAAACCTGTTGGTGCAGATACCACTACATACTTTTTGTTATTTACATTGTACCAAACTCCATCTGCAAAATAAAAACGGGTATTTTTATGTACTACAATTTTAGGTTTACGTATTGTGGTTACTACAGTTCCTGTTCTAGGGTAGGTTCTAATTACCGTAGTTTGGGCAGTTGTCATCAGCATACCACCTAATAAAAATAGCACTATAAAAACATTCTTTACATTTTTCATGACTACAATTTTTATGGTTTGTATATGTAAGACTGTAAAAATGAAAAAAGGTTTAAATAAAAAGAGAGACGTTAAGTCTCTCTTTTACTGCAATCCATATATGGTTTAATTGCCGCGCCTTAGTCTAAATTGCTGAATAAGTTTTCTTTTAAAGTTTTCTTCTGTTTTTAAAAGAAGTATAATTTTTTTCTCAGGAATAGCAGTCTTCAATTTTTGCACATATACTTTTCCAGATTTATATCTTTCTTCGTGCATGGCCTCTAATTCTTTCAATAATTGGCTAGCTTGTGCGTCTGACAGCGTTGCCGCATCTGCACTATTTCTTCCAAAGTATTTACGCTCTTTTTGCCTTAGCAAATCAGCAGTATCCTCGTGTTCATTATATATAGGCCAAAACTTTTCGGCCTCTTTTGGCGTTAACGCTAGCTTTTCTGATATAAAAGCAATTTTCAAAGATTTTATACGGTCTCTGCCTTCTTCTTGTGCTTGTAATTTTGGGCTAACAAACACTACGCCAAGAACTAAGCTGAGTAATAGTTTATTCAAATAATTCATAATCCAGATTTAAGTCTTCTAATTCGTCTACATTTTCATCTAAGTACTCCAAGATGGCATCACTTTCTAAGGATTCATCTACAAAAAGTGTATTGCCAAGTGCTTCTGTGGGTAAAAGGGAAGCAAGTTCATAAGAGGTTAATTCGTCTGTGTTTGCTTGTAAATACTCTTGTATTTCTGTCGCAGCCAAGCCATCAAAATTAACTAGTTCTTTATTTGTTTTGGGCTGTGTACTAAAATACAGTGTTATCAGCAAAGCAAGAGAGGCTGCTACAGCAAGCCATTTTTTGTAGCTGTTGATGGCTATTATTTTTGGGGCTGTATTGAGTTCTACTACTTTTGCTGTATTGGCATACACGGTTTCTAAATAATCTTCTGGAATGCTAAAACCGTCCGTTTTTGGAATAATGCTGTTGGTCTTAGATTCTTCCTCATTAGCAATCCTATCCATTAATCGTTGGTTGAACTGCTCAAAGTAGCCCTCTGGTAATTGATGCGATTTATCTTTATCCTTTTTCATTTTTCTATTAGACCCTTTTTCATTCTATTGGTTTAATGCGCTTTAAGGTACGCTTCAATTTTTTTGGTAGCCAAATGGTATGATGTTTTTAAGGCTCCTACCGATGTTTCTAAAATTTCTGAAATTTCTTCGTATTTCATTTCTTGAAAATATTTCATATTAAAAACCATTTTTTGTTTATCGGGTAGGGTGGCCAAGGCTTTTTGTAATTTAAGCTGAATGGCATCACCCTCAAAATAGACATCTGCCTCTAGATTCTCAACCAAATACGCTTGCATTTCTGTTGTGCTTTTTCCTAGTTTTTTAGATTTTTTTTCTAGAAAAGTAAGCGACTCATTTGTTGCGATGCGATACATCCAAGAATACAATTTGCTGTTGGCTTTAAAACCCTCAATGTTACGGTATACCTTAATAAATGTATTCTGTAGCACATCATCTGCATCATCATGATTTAACACAATTCTGCGAATGTGCCAATACAGCCGTTCTTTGTAATGGTTTACCAACACCTCAAAGGCTTTACCTTGGGTTTCTTTGTTTTTTAGCTCTGCAACTAATGTTTCTTCTACAACCAAAAAAAGATGTTTTACCCTTTGACCTTAAATTTAGGAAAAGGTTTAAAACGAAGTCTAAAATTTCTTATTGAACGTTTATACTAGCTAGGCCAGATTTTGCATCTCTACCAACCTTTTATAACCCTTATTGGATTTGAGAAGTTCTTCATGTGTGCCTTGTTCTAAGATTTTACCTTTTTGCATGACCACGATGAGGTCTGCATTTTGGATGGTAGAAAGCCTGTGTGCAATAACCAAAGAAGTTCTATTTTGCATCATTTTCTCCAAGGCATCTTGCACCAAACGTTCACTTTCGGTGTCTAGGGCAGAAGTAGCCTCATCTAACACCATGATTGGTGGATTTTTAAGTACAGCACGAGCAATGGATAAACGTTGTTTTTGACCGCCACTTAGTTTGTTGCCACTATCTCCAATATTGGTATTGTAGCCATTTGGCAAATCCATAATAAAATCATGTGCATTGGCAATTTTTGCGGCAGCGATAATTTCTTCATCAGTAGCATTTTCTTTACCTAGGGCAATATTGTTTTTAACCGTATCATTAAAGAGGATAGAGTCTTGTGTAACTAAGCCCATAAGTCCACGGACAGACTTTTTGGTAAAATCTTTAATGTTGGTTCCGTCTATTAAAATTTCGCCATCATTAACATCATAAAAACGCGTGATGAGGTTGGCCACGGTACTTTTTCCACTACCGGATTGTCCCACAAGAGCTACTGTTTTTCCTTTTTCAATGGTTAGGTTGAAATTTTTTAGCACATATTCATCTTCATATTTAAAGGAAATATTATCAATCTTCAAAGCTTTGGTGAAAGTGTCCTGTTGAATAGGGTTATCTATTTCGGAAATAGGGTTTTCCGTTTCTAAGACTTCTAAAACACGTTCTGCAGCAGCATTTCCTTTTTTAACTCCGTAAGATGCTTTACTTATTGCTTTCGCTGGCGTTAAAATTTGGTAAGACAAAGCCATGTAGGTAATAAAAAGTTCTGCTTCAAGTGTTTTTTCAACAAGAACCATTTGTCCACCGTACCATAGAATTACACCAATGGCTGCAATTCCGAAAAATTCACTGGTTGGGGAAGCCAAGTTTTGTCTGTTTAGCAAACTGTTCGAAAAACTAAAAAATCTTTTCGTAGAAGACTGAAATTTTCTGGCGAATACAGATTCTGCATTAAACGCTTTTATAACTCTAAGTCCGCCCAAAGTTTCCTCTAAAATGGATAAGAAGTAGCCTTGCTCTTGCTGAACTTTGTCCGATTTACGTTTTAACGATTTACCAATCAAGGAGATTAAGAATCCAGATAACGGAAGAAACAGAAAAACGAACAATGTAAGTTTCGGGCTAATGGTGAGCATTGCTATAATTGTAAAAATTATAGTTAAGGGCTCTCTAACGATTAGCTCCAATATAGATAGAAACGAATGTTGAATTTCTAATACATCTGAAGTTATACGCGCAATAGTATCGCCCTTACGTTTTTCAGAATAATAGGATATAGGTAATTCTACAGTCTTATTATATAGTTCATTACGTAAATCTTTAAGGACACCGTTACGTAGAAACGTAATAAAATACATGGCTAAATAATTGAAAAGATTCTTTAATAGAAACATGGTAATAATTAGCCCAACCATGTACATAAGAACTTCGCCCGAATCGGTTTTTTGGCTTTGTTCTGTTATGTAAAAGTTTAGAGAATCTGTTACATAATCTTTTAGATTGGTTATACCACTCCATTTTGGTTTGGTAAATATTTTTTCCGTTTGGTTAAAAAGCACGTTCAACATTGGAAATAATGATATCATTGCCAATGTTGAAAAAAGTGCGTAAAAGATGTTAGATATAATGTTTAAAATTGCATATATCTTGTAAGGCTTCGCAAAGCGAAGAATCTTTTTGAAATAGTTCATTAAGCTAAATTAAGCTCAGCAAGAATACTCTTGACTTTATTGTCAAGTTCTGCTGCCACTTTTTTATAATCTTCGGTTTTTTCCAATTTTGTATTGGTGCTAATGTAGAATTTCACTTTTGGTTCCGTTCCACTAGGTCTAGCGGCAATTCTAGTGCCATCTTCCGTTTCGTAAATTAAAACATTAGACTTTGGAATATCTATGGCCTTTTCCTCACCAGTTTGTACATTTTTAGCAATAGAGGTATTGTAGTCTTCTATCCACTTTACTTTAGATCCGGCAACTGATTCTACTGGGTTCTCTTTAAAATCTTTAAGCATTTGCTTAATTTCCTCGGCACCACTCATCCCTTTTTTTGTAATGGAAATTAATTTTTCTTTATAGAAACCAAATTGTACGTAGGCATCAATTAAATCTTCATAAAAAGAGCTACCGTTCGCTTTTGCTTGGGCGGCAATCTCACAAGCCAAGAGGGTAGAGGTTACCGCATCTTTATCGCGCACAAAATCACCCACCATGTAGCCAAAACTTTCTTCACCACCACCTATAAAGTGTTGTTCGGGAAAGTCTTTTATCATCTTACCAATCCATTTAAAGCCTGTCAAAGAAATTTTACATTCTACTCCATATTCCTTGGCCATTCTTTCCATCATTGGAGTTGAAACAATAGTAGTAGCTACAAATTCGTTCCCTTTAAAACCTTTGGCTTTGTACTGGTCTAATAAGAATTTAGTCATTAAAACCATGGTTTGGTTACCATTTAAAAGCTCTAATTTTCCGTCTAGATTACGTACGGCAATGCCTAAACGGTCACTATCTGGATCAGTACCTACAACCATATCTGCTCCAATCTCCTCTGCTTTTGCCAAAGCCATAGCCAATGCTTCTGGTTCTTCTGGATTAGGAGACTTTACTGTTGGAAAATTACCATCCGGTGTAGCTTGCTCTTCTATAACAGTAACATTGTTATAGCCTGCACGCTTCAATACTTCTGGAATAGCAGTGATGGATGTTCCGTGTATACTTGTAAATACAATTTTAAAATCGTCCTTAGCAGCAGCATTAAAATTGCCGTTAGCAACAGAAGCTTCAAAAAAAGCCTCATCTACATCGGTGTCTATAGCTTCAATTAATGCTGTATTGGGTTCAAACTTTATATCCTCAAAACTAAGTTTATTAATTTCTGCAATAATCTCTTTATCCTGTGGTGGTACTATTTGGCCACCATCTGTCCAATATACTTTGTAACCGTTATATTCTGGTGGGTTATGAGATGCTGTTAAAACAATACCTGCGTGACAATTAAGATGTTTAACAGCAAAAGAGAGTTCTGGAGTAGTTCTTAAGGCTGAAAAACGATAAACCTTAATTCCATTAGCAGAAAGTACTTCTGCTACGGTTTGAGAAAGCGTATCGCTATTATGCCTACAGTCGTACGCTATAACTACCTTGATTTCTTGCCCAGCATAGATTTGTTTTAAGTAATTGCTTAACCCTTGTGTGTTTTTACCCAACGTATATTTGTTAATACGATTGGTACCAACACCCATTACACCACGCATACCTCCAGTACCAAATTCTAGGTTTCTGTAAAAAGAATCTTGTAATTCTTCTGAATCTTCTTTGATGAGACGATTGATTTCTTCTTTTATCTGAGGATCAAAAAAATCTGTAAGCCAGGATTGTGCGGTCTTAATGATGGAGTCCATATCTTTTATCTATTTTCTTTAAGAATTTTCTTGCTAATTTGAAGTAACGACTAAAGTATTAAATTATTTAAAAGTGATGCCTACTAAGCACTTAAACTTTTGGTTAATCTACTTCTGCAACAGAATCTGGGCTAATAACTGCTGCAATTTTGTAATTCTGAGGTGCCTTTTTGGTTCTGATGAATAATTCGCCAATAAAGCCAGCCAAAAACAGTTGTGTGCCAATCACCATACAGCTCAGTGCTATAAAAAATTGCGGTCTACTCGTAATTAATCTCCCAGTTGGGTTGATAAATAATTTATCTATTCCTAAATAAACAGAAAAAGCAAAACCAATAATAAAAACCATTGCGCCTAAAGCCCCAAAAAGATGCATGGGTTGTTTGCCAAATTTAGAAACAAACCATATGGTAAGTAAATCTAAAAATCCATTTATAAAACGCTCCATGCCAAACTTGGTAGCACCATATTTGCGTGCTTGGTGTTGTACTACTTTTTCTCCAATTTTACTAAAACCTGCATTTTTAGCTAGAACAGGGATGTAACGGTGCATTTCCCCAGAGACCTCTATGTTTTTAATAACCTTAATGTTATAGGCTTTAAGGCCACAATTAAAATCGTGCAGCTGCACGTTAGAGGTGCGTCTTGCCGCCCAATTAAATAGCTTAGAAGGTAGGTTTTTTGCAAGGACGGAGTCGTACCGTTTTCGTTTCCAGCCAGAGACTAAATCATAGTGTTGTTCTTTAATCATTTGGTAGAGCTCTGGTATTTCTTCTGGATTGTCTTGTAAATCGGCATCCATGGTAATCACCACATCACCTTGCGCCATTTTAAATCCAGCATGCAATGCCTGCGATTTTCCAAAGTTTTTTAGAAACCGAATCCCTTTTACTTGCGGGTCTTTTTTTGACAGTGCAACTATAATTTCCCAAGATTTGTCTGTGCTACCGTCATCAATAAAAATGATTTCATACAAAAAACGATTGGATTGTACCACGCGGGCAATCCAATCGTATAATTCGTTCAAAGATTCTTCTTCGTTAAGTAAAGGGATTACAATGGATAATTGCATTGTTTGTTACAGTAATTCCCCTCAAAAGTAGTGTTTTTGTTTAATATTGAGGTTCACTCTTTTTTAAAGCTAGGGCAGGGATTAAAGTCCCTACAAAACCTATAAATAGATTAAAAATTAGACCACCAGCAATTTGTAGTACGTAATTGGGATCTTTTTGGCTTTCAATTTGTTTTTCTACCATTTCTGGGTCCATACCAGATTCTAACATCATATTAGTAGAGTACTCTATGGCTTTATCCGTCATATCTGGGTCAATGACATGTGCTAGTACAAAACCAAAAATAATTCCGATAACCCCGCTAATCAGGGTAGCACCAACACCAATTTTTAATCCTTCTGGAAAAGAAATAAAACCGTTGTTCGCTTTGCGAAACTCTAAAATCCCTAATATTGAGGCAATTATTGTTAGCACTACACCTAAGCCTAAAGCAAGAAAAATTCTGCTCATATCTATTTGGTAGTGTAAGTCTTGAAAATATAGCATAAGATTAAAAGTGATACCAATTAATCCTAAGATAATGCCATATTTTAGAGCTACCTTGCCTGTGGTGGGTTTGTTGTTTTCCATCTTTGTGTTTGATTTAGTTGATTACAGCTAGTAAGTATTCTTTTTTTAAATTTTGTTACAACTTTAAAAATATTTTTTAGATTTTTACGCTTCAGGCATTGTGTGTGAGTATTTTTTGACTAAATTTGCAGCCTGAAAAATTGAGATAGATTTAAAGTTAAGGTAGTAATGAAAACAGGAATACACCCAGAAAACTATAGATTGGTTGCTTTTAAGGATATGTCCAATGAGGATGTTTTTATCACAAAATCAACCGCAGAGGCTAAAGAGACCATTGAAGTTGATGGTGTTGAATATCCTTTGGTGAAGTTGGAAATCTCTAGAACCTCTCATCCTTTCTACACAGGTAAAACTAAATTGGTGGATACTGCAGGTAGAATTGATAAGTTCAAGAACAAGTACAAAAAGTTCAAGAAGTAATAAACTTTTGTTTACAATGATATCAGAACGCTTTCGTTATTGTAACGAAGGCGTTTTTTTATTTTTACAATCTAGAAAAACTCAGGCATGAACTACATTCTTTTTGATGGTAATGACAAGCAAGCATTATTACCATTTACGTACACACGGCCAATAGGTGAAATCCGTGTTGGTATTTTAACCATTAAGGAAAAATGGGAAAATTACTTAGCTAGTGAGGTCTCTTATTTTGTGGAGGATTATTTGGCTCAAAAATTTCCTTTACAATTAGGAAAAACCAATGTGGTAATTAACGCTACTTATTTACCAACAAAGGCATTGCTTGCAGAAATAAACGGGTTGAATATTGGAGAAGCATTATTTTTTAAAGAAGATATTGTTGCGTATGTTTCTAAGGAAGATTCCTTACAATATGATGCTTCCAATTATAAGATAAAGCAGTTAAATGATGTAGGATTAACTATAAAACATACTTGGGAAATTTTTGCAAAGAATGATGAGGCTATAAGGGAAGATTTTAATCTTTTAACAACGGGTAGGATAAGTGCACCAATATCAACCACTAATACGGTTATAGCACCAGAAAACATATTTTTAGAAGAAGGAGCCAAGGTAGAATGTAGCATTCTAAACGCATCTACAGGACCTATTTATATAGGTAGAGATGCGGAAATTATGGAAGGGTGTATTATCAGAGGTGCGCTGGCCATGTGTGAGCATGCTGTGTTAAAAATGGGAGCAAAAATTTATGGAGCATCTACATTTGGACCGTATTGTAAAGTGGGGGGAGAGGTTAATAATTCTGTCTTGTTTGCTTACAGTAATAAAGGTCATGAAGGTTTCCTTGGTAATTCTGTTCTAGGAGAGTGGTGTAACCTAGGAGCAGATACCAACACCTCTAACTTAAAAAACAATTACGCAGCAGTGCGTCTTTGGGACTACCAAACGGAAGGTTTTGCGCATACCGGTTTGCAATTTTGTGGGTTAATGATGGGGGATCATAGTAAAGCTGGCATTAATACGATGTTTAATACAGGCACCGTTGTTGGGGTGAATGCCAATGTTTTTGGTAGTGGCTTTCCGCGCAATTTTATTCCTAGTTATAGTTGGGGTGGTGCCTCTGGTTTTACTACATACAGGACCAATAAAGCTTTTGAGACAGCCAAAGCCATGATGGGACGAAGAAATATAGAATTTGATGCCGTAGAAAAAGAACTTTTTGAAGCTGTTTTTGAGCTAACTAAAAAGTGGCGTAAAGATTAATTTACACACATTAGTTCAAGTGTAATTACATTGGCTAAATGCTTAAAAACCGCAAATTTTGTACCTTTGCAGGCCATTTTAGATAGTTAATGAAGAAGAAAGTAGCATTTTATACTCTTGGTTGTAAGTTAAATTTTTCTGAGACTTCAACAATAGCTCGGAGGTTTGAAGGAGAAGGATTTGACCGAGTAGATTTTTCTGAGAACGCAGATATATATGTTATTAATACCTGTTCAGTAACTGAAAATGCTGATAAACGCTTTAAAACTATTGTAAAACAAGCACAAAAATCGAATCCCGAAGCCTTTGTTGCTGCGGTGGGATGTTACGCACAATTAAAACCAGAAGAGCTAGCTGCTGTGGATGGAGTTGATTTGGTTTTAGGTGCTACTGAGAAATTTAAAATCACCGACTACTTAAATGATCTTACAAAAAATGATAAGGGAGAGGTGCATTCTTGTGAAATTAATGAGGCTGACTTTTATGTGGGCAGCTATGCTATAGGAGACAGAACAAGAGCTTTTTTAAAAGTGCAAGATGGGTGTGATTATAAATGTACCTATTGCACTATACCCTTAGCTCGTGGAATTTCTAGAAGTGACAGCTTAGAGAATGTATTGAAAAATGCGGCCGAAATTGCTTCCAAAGACATTAAAGAAATTGTTCTAACGGGTGTTAACATTGGGGATTACGGCAAAGGGGAGTTCGGAAATAAAAAACACGAGCATACTTTTTTTGAGTTAGTGCAAGCCTTGGATAAAGTGAATGGGATTCATAGATTGCGTATATCTTCTATAGAGCCAAATCTCCTTAAGAACGAGACTATAGATTTTGTAACTCAAAGCAATAGTTTTGTGCCACATTTTCATATTCCTTTACAAAGTGGTAGTGATAAGATTTTAAAGTTGATGCGTAGAAGATATCTTACTAATCTTTACGTAGATAGAGTGGCACGCATAAAAGAAGTGATGCCACATGCATGCATTGGTGTAGATGTTATTGTTGGTTTTCCTGGGGAGACCGATGAAGATTTTATAGAAACCTATAATTTTTTAAATGCTTTAGATATTTCTTACTTACACGTTTTTACCTATTCTGAGAGGGATAATACCGTTGCTGCAACAATGGACGAGGTAGTCCCCAAAAATGTGCGTAGTAAGCGCAGTAAAATGCTAAGAGGGTTATCTGCTAAAAAGAGGAGAGCTTTTTATGAGAGCCAGTTAGGAAGTATACGAACTGTATTGTTTGAAGGAGAAAACAAAGAAGGATACATTCATGGTTTTACAGAAAATTATGTAAAAGTAAAGACGCCTTGGAATCCAGCATTGGTAAATCAGTTACACCAAGTAGAACTGGGTTCAATAGATGAAGATGGCTTAGTACGATTTTCTTTTGTTACTCAACAAGAAATAGCATAAAAAAACCCTGACTAATTTGTCAGGGTATAATGTCTTAGATTCTGATGCCTACTGGCAACATTTCTTTGTATTGCCTATTTTTTCTAAGGAACCCGGCAATGTGGGGACTGGTTGGCACCACACGGAGATTTTGTTCTTGCAAGTGGTGTAATACGGCTTTGATGAAATTTTCTTTAAAACCTTCTTGCGTAACGCCTTCTGGGATTACTAATTTGGTTAAAAATACTTTTCTTTCTTGAGAAGAATACTCAATCTTGGCAAGTTGTCCATCAACTGTAGCTTCAAACTGACGTAAGAAACTGTTGTCATTAATCTCCATTTCCATTATATAGTTTTGGTTTACTTTTAACTTTAAGCAAAAAAATAAACAATACCTTAGTATCGTATTTAACAGCTTAAATTCTATAATCCTATAGATAGGTTTCTTTCCAATTAAGGATAGACTGTAAAGTTAGTTAAAATATTGGTAATATCCTAGTAAACACAAGGCCTTACACATTGAGCACCAATAAAATCCACGTCTATTTTGTCCCTGGTATGGCGGCTAGTCCAGCCATTTTTGACCATATACAATTAGACCCTGAGCTGTTTACTTGTCACTTTCTAAAATGGCATCTTCCAGATAAGAAAACTACCTTAAAAGCATATGCGCAACAAATGGCTCATCAAATTAAACATACAGACCCAGTATTGATAGGGGTTTCTTTTGGTGGATTGGTTGTGCAAGAAATGGCTAAATTTCTAAAGGTTAGAAAGTTAATAATAATCTCTAGTGTTAAAACATATAAAGAGATGCCAAAACGTATTAGGTTAGCACGATTAACTCAAATCCATCGCATTTTTCCGATGTCTATTTTTGAGAACGTAGAGTTTTTGGCTAAATACGCTATGGGAGAAAAGGTAAAAAATAGATTAAAACTGTATCAAATCTATTTAGATGTAAGGGATAGGAGGTATTTGCATTGGGCTATAAATCAAATTGTAAATTGGAAACAAGAGTTGCCTCTTAAAAATATCATTCATATTCATGGCGATACAGATAAAGTTTTTCCTGTAAACAATATAAAGAATTGTATTACAGTTAATAATGGTAAGCATACCATGATAATTTACAGAGCTAAATGGTTTAATGAACATTTACCAGCAATAATTTTAGAAGAAAGTGACGTATTTTCATAGTATCTTGCTTTGAAATAAGAGGTAATAATGAAGTATTTAAAAAATATTCTGGCAGGCATAGGGTTCCTTTTTGTAATGGGATCACTTATATATGCAGTACAACAGCAAACAGAAGAAAATGATGAGGAAACTACAATTTCTACATTTAGTAAAGTAGACAAAAATGTGGCAGATACCTATCAAATTAGCGCTATAGATATTCCGGAGAATTTGAATTTTGCTGGAGAGCCAGCGCCAATGGACGACCCAGAAATAATGGAACGTATAGATAGGGAGTTTTTGGTGAATACCTACTGGCAGAGTAATGCCGTACTTTTAATGAAACGTGCGCACAAATATTTCCCTATCATAGAACCTATATTAGCTAAAAACGGCATACCAGAAGATTTTAAATATTTGGCTGTTGCAGAAAGTGGTTTGCAAAATGTAGTAAGTCCTGCTGGGGCAACAGGTTTTTGGCAGATAATGCGTGCTACAGGACGCGAATATGGACTAGAGGTGAATGATAATGTAGATGAACGATACCATATAGAAAAAAGCACTCAAGTGGCGTGCGAATATCTAAAGCGATGGAAAGATAAGTTTGGTTCATGGACGCTTACTGCAGCTGCGTATAATGCCGGTCCTGGTGGTATTCAAAAATATATGAAAATACAAAACGTGGATGACTATTACGATTTGCTGTTGGGGCAAGAAACTGGTAGATACGTTTTTCGTATTATGGCGATAAAGGAGATTCTTTCAAACCCAGAAAAATATGGTTTTCAATTAGAAAAAGAAGATTACTATACACAAGTGCCAACATTTACTGTGGAGGTAGATACGGCTGTAACCAGCTGGGCAGAGTTTGCATCACTTTATGAAATTAACTACAAAGTGCTTAAAAGGCATAATCCTTGGTTGCGAGAGCCGCATTTAAACAACAGTTCTCGTAAAAAATATACCATAGAAATCCCTAACAAGGGGTATTACAGAGAGAGTAAATAGTATTTTGTAGGTACAACAAATGAAGAAGATTAAATCTTCTTCATTTGTTGTTGCATCATTTTAATTTGCTCTGTAAGCATGTTGTTTTTGTCTAATTTTTTAGCTTCTTGTAAAAGGGTTGTTGCTTCTCTTTTACGTCTTTTTTGCATAGCAATACCTGCTAAACTTAATTTAGCCATAGCTACATCATAATCCATATTTAGCCCAAGCTTAAGTGCTTTTTTAAAGTATTTTTCTGCCTGCGTTAGATTTCTTTGAGAATAAATAATACCGTGCAAGTAGTTGTAATATCCTTGTTGTTTTTTAACCAAAGAAGTTTCAGGATTTTTAATTTTAGTTAACCATTGCTCGGTACCTTCTAAGTCTTGTTTTCTCATTTTTAAGAAAGACATCAATATAATCTCGTTTCTAAAGTATAAGAAAACAAAAATACTAGCCAATAGAATTAATGCAATTCCATTGCCAATATTTCCTTCAATAAATTGATATACAGCATACCCAATAATAAGAGCAGCAATAACTAGTTTTATGTTTTTGTTGAACATAGGGGTGTTGTTATTCTGTAATTAATTCGTAAGTAATTGTTTGTTCTAAGGTGGTAGGTATTTCCACACCGTTCGCCAAGATAACAGATGTTCCGGTTCCTTGGCCAGAAACCATCATTTTATTTATAAATCCAGTAGAGGCATTTGCCTCTACCAATAATTCTTGCGTTCCTGTCAAATCTATAGAAAATCCTGCATCTGCATTTTGCATGGTCATTTCTGCGTTACCAGTAGTAAAAATTGTTTTACCTACTACTTTTTCTAGCGTCCAATTGTTGGTTGCGGTTATTTTTCCTTTAAAATTGGTTTGCCATTCTTCACCCACTTTTTTTGGTTGTGTAGGGTAGATGTAGGTCATTTGTTCAAAACTGTTCGCCAATCCTGCTGAACTGAATTCTTTACTCAAAGAGTTCTTCATGATTTTTTTAGTATTCTCATCTAAATCGCCTGCATTGTTTACCATATTATCAACCAGTTCATCACCACCGTCTACCGTTATAATTTTACCTTCTCTGGTCATGGTAAGTATTAAAGGTCTATCTACAAGTTGCGCAAACATGTTAGAAGTAACATCACCTTCAACAGGATTATTAGTATGCACCTCTATAATCACTCCTTGCAAATTGGACTCCGTTTTTAATCCAAATTCAACAAATTGAAGTTCAATTTTAAAAGCTGAGGGCTCTTTTTCTAGAATTTTAAATTGAAAAATTCCACTTGAATTATTGGTTAATTCGTGTTTTGTTCCTTGAATTTCTTGAGTCATTAACTGTTTTGCTTCTTGTTTTATCTTAAAAACAGCACCAGGCTCTAAGTTATAACCTAACTGTGTTTGGGTGTAACTTGTTGTTATACAAATAAAAAGAAGAATTATTGTTAGGTGTAAGTTTTGACGCCCCACTTTTTTTGGTTTATTTTGTTCTGCAACAAAACTAATACAAACATTTTTTAGAAAGGATTTGTCAATGCAAAAACTCTTTGTATATTTGCGCCCAGAATTTTTCAAGACGCCTTTGGTTTCATAATAAAAGAGATACAATGAAAAGAACATATCAGCCTTCAAAGCGAAAAAGAAGAAATAAGCACGGTTTTAGAGAGCGCATGGCAACAGCCAATGGCAGGAAAGTTCTTGCTAGAAGAAGAGCTAAAGGGAGAAAAAAACTTACTGTTTCCTCAGAACCACGACACAAAAAATAAATGATTGTCGATAACGTATAAATTAATAGGTGCTACTGTTTCAGTTTAGCACCTTTTTTTTGACCTATATTTAACGATTAAAACAATACCCATAGTAGCATGCCAAAAAGAGAAGACTTAAAATCAATTTTAATCATCGGTTCCGGTCCAATTATCATCGGTCAAGCTTGTGAATTTGACTATTCTGGCTCACAAGCCCTTAGATCTTTAAGAGAAGATGGTATTGAGACCATTTTAATTAATAGCAATCCTGCCACGATTATGACAGACCCGTCAATGGCAGACCATGTGTATTTAAAACCGCTGAATACAAAATCGATTATAGAAATCCTAAAAAAACACCCAAATATAGATGCGGTTCTACCAACCATGGGTGGCCAGACGGCATTGAATTTATGTATAGAAGCAGATGAAAAAGGCATTTGGGAAGATTTTGGTGTAGAAATTATTGGTGTAGATATAGATGCAATTAACATTACAGAAGACCGAGAAAAATTCCGTGAGTTAATGCTTAAAATAGGTGTTGGTATGGCACCGCAATCTACAGCAACCTCGTTCCTAAAAGGTAAGGAAATTGCTCAAGAATTTGGTTTTCCATTAGTAATTAGAGCTTCTTTTACCCTTGGTGGGGCTGGAGCCTCTATTGTATATGAACCAGAAAAGTTTGATGACTTATTGAGTCATGGTTTAGAAGTATCTCCTATCCACGAGGTAATGATAGATAAGGCAATGATGGGTTGGAAGGAATATGAGTTAGAATTGTTACGAGATAAGAATGACAACGTAGTTATTATCTGTACCATAGAGAATATGGACCCTATGGGGATACATACAGGCGATTCTATTACCGTAGCGCCAGCAATGACACTTTCTGACCGTACTTTTCAGAAAATGCGAGATATGGCGATTAAAATGATGCGTAGCATCGGGGATTTTGCTGGGGGTTGTAACGTTCAATTTGCAGTAAGTCCGGATGAAGAAGAAGAAATTATTGCCATTGAGATTAACCCAAGGGTGTCTCGTTCTTCTGCATTGGCTTCTAAAGCTACGGGTTATCCCATTGCCAAAATCGCAGCTAAATTAGCTATAGGGTACACACTAGATGAGTTAGACAACCAAATTACAAAGTCAACCTCAGCATTATTTGAGCCAACATTAGACTACGTTATTGTTAAGATTCCAAGATGGAATTTTGACAAATTTGAAGGTTCTGATAGAACATTGGGTTTACAGATGAAATCTGTAGGAGAGGTAATGGGTATCGGCCGTTCTTTCCAAGAAGCATTGCACAAAGCCACGCAGTCTTTAGAAATTAAGCGTAATGGATTAGGGGCAGATGGTAAAGGCTTAAAAGATTACGAAACTATAATACAAAAACTTACTGTTCCTAGCTGGGACCGTGTTTTTGTTATTTATGATGCCATACAATTGGGTATCCCGTTAAAGCGTATTAACGAGATTACTAAAATTGACATGTGGTTCCTTAAACAGTATGAAGAATTACATTGTTTAGAGCAAGAAATTAATAAATTTACTATTGCAAGCTTGCCAAAATCATTGTTATTAGAAGCTAAGCAAAAAGGTTTTGCAGACCGGCAAATTGCGCACATGTTAGATTGTTATGAGAGCGAAGTACATAAAAAACGTATGGAGTTCAATATTAATCGCGTATACAAATTGGTAGATACCTGTGCCGCAGAGTTCACAGCAATGACTCCTTACTATTACTCCACTTTTGAAGAGGAAATTGAAACCGCTGATGGTAAACGTTTTGTAGCAAATGATTCTGTAGTAACAGATAGAAAGAAAATAGTAGTATTGGGCTCAGGACCAAACCGAATAGGACAAGGTATTGAGTTTGACTATTGCTGTGTACACGGAGTTTTGGCAGCAGCTGAGTGCGATTACGAAACTATCATGATTAACTGTAACCCAGAAACGGTTTCTACCGATTTTGATACCGCAGATAAGCTTTATTTTGAGCCTATTTTCTGGGAACATATTTATGATATTATTTTGCACGAAAAACCAGAAGGCGTAATTGTACAACTTGGTGGGCAAACTGCACTAAAACTAGCAGAAAAACTAGATAGATACGGTATTAAAATTATTGGTACTAGCTACCAATCTTTAGATTTAGCAGAAGATAGAGGTAGTTTCTCTACACTTTTAAAAGAGAATAACATTCCTTATCCAAAATTTGGTACAGCGGAAACTGCAGATGAAGCTTTGGATTTAGCAGATGAACTTGGATTCCCATTGTTGGTAAGGCCTTCTTACGTTTTGGGTGGCCAAGGAATGAAAATTGTTATAAACAAAAAAGATTTGGAGCAACACGTGGTAGATTTACTGCGTAAGATCCCAAATAATAAGTTGTTGTTAGACCATTATTTAGATGGGGCCATTGAAGCAGAAGCAGATGCCATTTGTGATGGTGAAGACGTATACATTATTGGTATAATGGAGCACATAGAACCTTGTGGTATCCACTCTGGGGATTCTAATGCTACCTTACCACCTTTTAATTTGGGTGAGTTTGTAATTCAACAAATTAAAGATCATACCAAGAAAATTGCTTTAGCGTTGAACACAGTAGGTTTAATTAATATTCAATTTGCTATTAAGGATGATACGGTATATATCATTGAAGCGAATCCTAGAGCTTCTAGAACAGTGCCATTTATTGCAAAAGCTTACGGAGAGCCTTATGTAAATTATGCTACAAAAGTGATGCTAGGCGATAAAAAGGTAAAGGATTTTAACTTTAACCCACAACTAGAGGGCTATGCTATTAAGCAACCAGTATTCTCTTTCAATAAATTCCCTAATGTAAATAAGAATCTTGGTCCAGAAATGAAAAGTACTGGAGAAAGTATCTTGTTTATAGATAGCTTAAAAGATGACGAATTCTATAATTTATATTCAAGAAGAAAAATGTACTTGAGTAAATAATAAGGAAAGTTATTTCATAAAAAATGCCCCGTATATCGGGGCATTTTTATTTTAGGGCTATCGTTTAGTCTTCCCATTCCGTATGGAAAATACCTTCCCTATCAATTCTTTCATACGTATGTGAACCAAAATAATCACGTTGAGCCTGTATTAAATTCAATGGCAAACGTTCAGAGGTGTACGCATCAAAATAGGTTAGCGAATTGGATAAACCAGGTAAAGGAATGCCATTAGTAGCACCATAGGCGACCAATTCTCTAGTAGCTTTCACTGTGTTTTGTACTTTTTCTATAAAACTTGGTGCCAATAATAGGTTTTGAAGTTCTGGATTAGCCTGGAAGGCTTCCGTAATGTCCGCTAACAACCCAGCTCTTATAATACACCCGGCTCTCCAAATTTTTGCAATTTCGCCAAGGTTAAGGTTGTAACCATATTCTTTGCTGGCGTCTGCTAATTGGTGCATACCTTGAGCATAGGCCATGATAAAAGCAAAGTAAAGGGCATTTTCACTTTTTTCTACTAGTGCTTTTTTCATAACCTCCTCAGGGTTTGGTCTATCGTAAAGTTCGTCTGCTTTGGTACGTTCTGCCTTTAATGCGGAAATCTCCCTCATACTTACGGCAATATCAATAGTAGGTACAGGTATCCCCAAATCCATTGCATTTTGAGAGGTCCATTTTCCGGTACCTTTTTGCTTCGCTTTATCTAAAATCTGGTCTACCAAATCACCATCGGTTTCGGTGTCTTTTTGTGCAAATATTTCTGAGGTAATTTCAACTAGGAATGATTGTAATCTTCCTTGGTTCCATTTAGCGTAAGTTTGGTGCAACTCTTCGTTGGTAAGATTACCTGCTTTTTTTAGCAAGTCATAAATTTCAGAAGTCAGTTGCATTAGACCATATTCAATGCCATTGTGCACCATTTTCACATAATTCCCTGCCGATTTAGGTCCTAAATAGGCTACACAAGGCTCATTATTATATTTGGCAGAAACGGCTTCAAAAATAGGTTTTACGTGTTGGTACGCCTCTTGGCTTCCTCCAGGCATAATACTTGGCCCTTTACGTGCACCCTTTGCTCCACCAGAAACACCAGCACCAAAAAAGTTGATGCCTTTCTCCTTTAGATAGGCCTCTCTACGGTCTGTATCTGTAAAAAAGGAGTTCCCTCCATCAATTATAATATCTCCCTTATTCAAAAAAGGTAAAAGATTATCTATAACGCTATCCACAATTTTACCTGCGGGCACTAAAAGCATAATTTTTCTAGGGGTATTCAGTGCATTAACAAACTCCTTGGCGTTGGTGCTTGCATTTACCTTGTCTGGGTCACCACCTTCTTCTATCAAAGCAGTTACCTTTTCTTGGTCCAAGTCGTTACCGAAGGCCGTAAAACCATTATCAGCTACATTAAGGATAAAATTGCGTCCCATAACCCCGAGACCAACCAATCCAAAATCATATTTCTTTGTCATAATTATTGTATTTACGTCTGTTAAGACATTGCTAAGTAAGTGAATTCTGAGAATCTTTACCTAAAATAAATGTTATATTCGACCCCTCAATTGAAAGGTGATGGCCAAAACAAAAAAAACAGAAAATCAAATATTAGTAATATTTGGTGCCTCTGGCGATTTAACAGCGCGCAAATTAGTTCCAGCGTTATTCAATTTATACTTATCTGGGCATTTGCCTACCAATTTTGTAGTTCTTGGGGCAAGTAGAAGTGACATGACGGATGAGCAATTCAGAACCCGTGTGGTCACAGAAAGCCAATACCTTAAAAATAAGTTCAAGGATTTATCTGAAACTAAAGTAAAACAGTTTGCCGATAAATTTTTTTATGAAGATTTAGGAGGTAGCTATGATACTGATTACAGCCAGTTGCGTAAACGCGTAGAAACTTTAAAAGCTAAGTACGAGACCACGGGCAATATAATGTATTACTTGTCCACGCCACCTACCTTATACAAAACCATTGCCCAACGTTTGGCAGATGCGGGTATGAATACACAAAAAAATGGTTGGAAACGCTTAATTGTAGAAAAACCATTTGGATATAGTTTAGATACCGCCAAAGATTTAAATAGTGGCTTACAAGAATTTTTCAAAGAACATCAAATCTATCGCATTGATCATTATCTGGGTAAAGAAACGGTACAAAATTTATTAGTAACGCGTTTTGCCAATAGCATTTTTGAACCATTATGGAACCGTAATTACATACACCATGTAGAAATTACCAATGCCGAGAGTGTAGGGGTAGAAAAACGTGGAGGTTATTATGATAAATCCGGCGCTCTGCGCGATATGTTCCAAAATCATTTGTTACAGATTGTTTCTTTAGTAGTTATGGAGCCTCCGATAAGTGATGCTCCGGAAGATATAAGAAATGAAAAGGTGAAAGCTTTAAAATCCTTGCGAGTGATGAAAAGCGTTCAGGAATTATATGACAATACCATCCGTGCGCAATATGTAGCGTCTACGGTTGATGGAGAAAAGGTAAAAGGTTACCGAGAAGAAGAAGGGGTGGACCCAAATTCTACCACGGAAACCTTTGCAGCGATAAAGTTTTATGTAGATAACTGGCGCTGGAAAGATGTACCATTTTATGTGCGTACAGCTAAACGTATGCCAACCAAGGTAACGGAAGTGGTCATTCATTTTAAAACGCCGCACCATCAAATTTTCAAGGATTCTGGAATGGAAAATAGGGATAATAAGCTGATTATTCGTATACAGCCAGACGAAGGGATATTGATAAAATTTGGGGTTAAAGTTCCAGGGCAAGGTTTTAAAGTGGAACGTGCCAATCTTGATTTTTACTATTCTAGCTTAGCTGAAACATATGTGATGGAGGCCTATGAACGTTTAATTTTAGACGCGATGCAAGGCGATGCTACTTTATATGCCCGTGCCGATGAAGTAGAAGCGGCCTGGGAGTTTGTAGATCCAATTTTGGATTACTGGGAAAAAGGTAAGGATGTACGCATGTATGGTTATGCTGCTGGTGTGTGGGGCCCAGAGAATTCTCATGATTTGATAGATGGTATTGGAGAATGGCGTAATCCAGGTCCGCATTTAACGGACGATCCCGGTTATTGTGTAATTTGTTAAGGATTAAAAGAAAATGGAAGTTAAAATATACGAGGATAAGCAAACGGTAGCAACCGAATTTTCGGCTTATTTTGCGGAACAAACAAGGCAAGATAAACCTTTTCATGTAGCATTATCTGGTGGTAGTACGCCTAAAATTGTTTTTGACACGCTTGCAGATGCTTATGGCGAAAATATAAATTGGAAAAATGTTCACTTTTATTGGGGAGATGAACGTTGTGTGCCGCCAACGGATGAACAAAGCAATTATAAGATGACTAAGGAACATTTATTTGATAAAATTGATGTTCCCGAAGAAAATATACATCGCATTTTGGGGGAAAATGACCCTAAAGGTGAAGCCATACGCTATGCCAACTTGTTAGAGATAAATCTGGATAGGGTAGAAGGCGTACCGCAATTCGATTTAATTATCTTAGGTATGGGAGACGACGGCCACACGGCGTCAATATTTCCGCACGAGATAGAACTTTGGGATGCAGAGGACCATTGCGTGGTAGCTACACATCCAGATTCTGGTCAAAAAAGAGTATCCTTAAACGGGGCTGTAATAAATACTGCTAAAGAAGTTGCCTTTTTGGTTACGGGAGCAGCTAAAGAAGAAAAAGTAGCCATTATACATCAAGAAAAGGAGGGCTTTAAACAGTATCCTGCTGCGTTGGTAAAACCCAAATCGGGTAACTTACTTTGGTTTTTAGATAAAGAAGCAGCAGCTGGACTTTAGTCCAGCGCTAGCTTTATATTCTCTTCTTTAAGTTGACCCAAATAGTCTTCTACCTTAAAGTTTTTATCATCAAATTTTGTATCGCGTTGAAACATGGCCATTTTACGTTCTATACTACGTGCAAAACGGCGTAATGCTTGTTTATCTTTGATTATAAGTCCCGGAACTTTTAAATTTTTTCCATTATCACCCTTTGCAACCATGGTAAAATAGGACGAGTTACAATGTTTTACTACTCCCGTAGTTACATTTTCTGCTTCTACACGTACCCCAACCACCATACTGGTATTTCCTGTATAGTTAATAGAGGCTTTTAGGGTAAGCAGTTCACCTACTTCTACAGGTTGTAAAAAATCTACTCTGTTAACACTTGCGGTTACACAATAGGCTTGAGAGTGTTTACTGGCACACGCAAAGGCTATTTGGTCCATTAAATTTAGAATGTGACCACCATGTACCTTACCTCCAAAATTAGAATGAGAAGGTAGCATTAGTTCCGTAATGGAAACTTGAGATTCTTTGGCCGATTTATACTTTTTCATACTAATTGTTGAAGTGAGGTGATTTTTCCTGTTTTACGTCTGTTATAAAGTATTTGGTATCTCCCAACCAAAAGAATGTTGAATAACGCTCTATGTAGGTAACTTTCACGTACTCTCCTTGGTAATCTTTTAATTTTTGAATCACCTCTTTTTCAGAATCTTGCACGGAAAACGAAAAGATTTGAGCACCAGAGATACCCTGGCTTATTTCGCCTTCCCAAGTTTTTACCATTACGCCTTTTCTACTAAACTTGATTAACTCTCCAGAGCGGTACCCCTCGCTAAACGGAACATAATAGATGAATGCAAAATAACTGGCCAATCCTACTACAACAGCGGCAATGACTATGAATAAAACTTTTCTCATTATAACTTTAATTTAGATTGTTCTTCTAATTGTTCAGGGGTTTCGTCTTCTAAATCTTCCTTAGCGCGTTTTAAAATAGGTTCTGGTAACGATTTTTTCGCTTTAGCCCCCATTTTTTTAAGTTTCTCTATACTGGTAATAATGTTGCCTCGACCTTCAAACAGCTTGTTCATGGCACCTTTATATTCGCTTTTAGCCTCGTCCATTTTTTTGCCCACCTTGGTCAAATCATTCATAAAACCTTCAAACTTATCATATAAAGCACCCGCTTGTCTTGCAATTTCAATAGCATTTTTTTGTTGCTTTTCATTGTTCCACATGGTATCAATGGTACGTAAGGTAGCCAAAAGGGTAGAAGGGGTAACTATGACAATATTTTGCTCAAAAGCTTTATTGTACAGCGTACTATCCTCGTTAATAGCAATGGCGAATGCAGGCTCTATTGGTACGAACATGAGTACAAAATCCGGACTCTCCATTTCATATAAATCTTCATATTTCTTAGCAGAAAGTTGTTCTACATGGCGTCTTAAAGAATTTATGTGGTCTTTTAAAAACCTAGGTTTGTCTATTTCTTCCGCATTGGTAAAACGTTCGTAATCTGTTAAAGAGACCTTAGAATCCACGACCATTTTTTTGCCGTCTGGTAAATGGATGATTACATCTGGCATTACCCTACTACCATCTTCCCTTTTAAAACTTTGTTGTACGCTATATTCACGGTCTTTTTCCAATCCAGATTTCTCCAACACGCGCTCTAGCACAAGCTCCCCCCAATTACCTTGCATTTTGCTATCGCCTTTTAATGCTTTGGTCAAGTTTTCTGCTTCTTGCGTAATTTTTAAGTTTTGGCTTTGTAAATGAATCAGTTGCTCTTTTAAAGCTGAATGTATGCTGATGTTCTCTTTCTGTGTTTGTTCCACCTTACGCTCAAACAGCTGAATTTTTTCTTGTAACGGACTCAAGATTAATTTTATGTTCTTCTGATTCTGTTCTGTGAATTTCGAACTCTTTTCGTCTAAAATCTTATTGGCCAAATTTTCAAAATCCTTGGTGAATTTTTCTTGAAGCTTTTCTACTTCATCTTTTTGTTCTTGATTTACCTGTTGCAAGTGTTCTAAATCTGCTTGGTACCGAACAATTTTATTACCCAAAAGTTCTTTTTCTTGCAGAATTTGACGCTTTTCTTCATCTGAGGCTACCAGTTTTTGATTTAAACTAGTTAATGTGGCGTTCAATTGATTTTCTCGCTCCTGCCATACATCGGTGCTCGACTTTGTTATTAGCTTTTGAATATAAAGCCCTAAAAAAATGCCTAATCCCAAGCAAACCAAAGCTAGGATAATGTAAATAATAGTAGTGTCCATGGAAATAAAAAACTTCGGATAAAGATAAAATAATCTGCGCCAAGTAGGGGGCAACTAGGTTATCTATTTTGTGATTTTAAAGCTACCCGTCCGGGCATCAAATTGTATTAAATCTTTTGGGAAGAGGTATTCAAAACTTCCTTTTTCTATAAGTTCGCATGGAGCTGCAAAGGCATTTTCTTTCCCATCTAAAAGCAACATATAATCGCATAATTGGATGGCTAGCTCTACCTCATGGGTTGTAAAAACAATGGTGCGTTGGTGTTTCTTTGCAAAACGATGTAAGAGTTTTAAAATATGCACTTTGTGCGATAAGTCTAGATGCGTAGTAGGTTCATCTAAATATACCAAAGGGGTTTCTTGCGCCATAGCACGTGCAATGAGTACGCGTTGCATTTGCCCATCACTCAACTCAAAACAATATTTGTCTTTCAAGTCTTCTAAAGAAAAGATATGTAGCTGTTGTTTTATAATTTCTTTATCATAGCCACCCAATGTGCCTAGCCAGTTGGTATACGGATGCCGACCCATTGCTATTAGCTCTGCAACTTTTAAATTTTTGGTTGCTATGGGGGTAGTTAAAACCAATGCCTGTTTTTGTGCCAAGGTTGAAGATGTATAGTCTGCTATCTGTTTACCGTCTAAGCTTATAGTGCCTGACAATGGAGGTTGCATACCAGACAGTGTACGTAAAATTGTAGATTTTCCTATTCCATTAATGCCAACAATTGCCGTTAAGGATCCCTTTGGAATACTAAAGTTTAATTTGTTGGCAATGCTGGTTTTACCGTAGCCTATATTTAAATCCTCTACTTGGATGTATTTTTCCATTAAAACAGCATTTTACGTTTTCTTACCAATAGCCAAATTACAACAGGCGCACCAACAATAGAAGTAATGGCATTAATAGGTAATACAGTGGCAGAAGTAGGCAATTGTGCAATAGTATCACAAATAAGTAACAACAAGGCACCGTATAAAAATACCGCAGGCAATAATATTTTGTGGTCCATAGTTTTGAACCATTGCCTGGTTAGGTGTGGAACGGCAAGCCCAATAAAAGCAATTGGTCCGGCAAAAGCTGTAATTGCACCAGCAACTATTCCTGTGGCAATAATTATAAAGAATTTTGTCTTTTTTACTGGAATACCCATGCTTTGCGCGTATTGTTCGCCCAAAAGAAAGGCGTTTAACGATTTTATACAAAATAGGCAAATGGTAAGCCCTATGAGTAATAACAGTGCCAAAACGCCTACTTTTTGCCAAGATAGATTGCCCACAGAACCATAAGACCAAAAAATAAACCGTTGTAATTGTTCAGCTTTGGAAAAGTAGGACAGGATACTAACTACAGCAGAAGTTATACTACCGAACATTAAACCGATGATAAGTAAGGCCATAGTATCTTTTACGCTATTGGCAACCACTATAACAATTAAAAGCACCAGAAAACTACCTAAACTTGCAGCTATGGCAATAGCTACATCATTTAACCAAAATAATTGGGTTAGGCCCAAACTAGTACCACCCAGTAGTAGTAAGGCTGCCCCTAAACTTGCTCCAGAGCTAATACCCAATACAAAAGGACCTGCTAAAGGATTCCTGAATAAGGTTTGCATCAAGAGTCCGCTCACTGCTAGCCCACCACCTATTAGAACTGCTGCAATGGTTTTGGGTAAGCGATAGTTCCAGATAATATACTCCCAGCCCTTTTCGGTTGTTGGTTGCCCCAATAAAATACTAAAGGTATCGCCTAACGGAATGGAAACAGAACCTAAGCTTATGCTAATAAGCATACACAACAGTAAAAGTAGGGTTAGCCCAATAAAGCCTAATTTATAAGACGATGGTTTTGTCATTACCGCAAAGGTGTAAAAAAATACGGGCTATAATTAGGTAAAAGGTCTGGATGAAGCCAATGTACCAAATCTTTTAAGACCAAATCTGGTCTCTGTGGGGCTAATTCGTAATATAACAAACCGCCGGTAAGCCCTTTGGTGTTAGAAAAGGTATATACTTTTTTATCTGTAAATGCTTTAAATTGTTGGTAATGTGGGTTAGCAGCATTCATTTCTTGGTAAGCGGTAAATTGCGCAGGTCCAATCCAATAATCTGCTTGGGTTCCTTTTTGTAAAACGGCTTCTACACTTAAGGCCAAGCTACCATTGCCTTTAGTATCTCTATATAGATAATTACCGCCAGCGTCTGCTATAAACTTGGCGGCCCAACTTTCTCCGGTAGGCATATACCAAACGTCTTTGTACAATGCACCAGATATTACCGTAGGATTATTGGTTTTGTTCTGCGCTAGTTTTTTAGTAGCGTTATAGTCTTTGGCAATCTGGGTAAAGATACTGTCTGCTTGTTTTTCTTTTCCTAATAGTACACCAAAGAATTTTATCCATTCCGCTTTTCCTAACGGATGTGTTTCTGCCCAATCACCATTGTATACAACTGGAATATTGGCTTGTTCTAAAGTGGAGTAGGTACTATTTTGGTTGTCTATACTGAAACCTATGATAACATCGGGCTGTAAGGCAATGGTCATTTCTGTGTTTAACTTTTCATTCTGCCCAAGTTCTTTTATTAGCCCTTTTTTAATTCGCTCTCTAGCCGGCATAGAAGAAATGTATTTCGTGTCTGGGAAACCAACCAACTTGTCCAATTCGCCCAAACTTTCTAAAGCAGGAATATGGGTGGTAGAGGTAACAACTAGTTTTTTTATCGGTGTGGTAATTACCGCATCATAAGCGTCTGCGGGGAATGTAATAGTTGGTAAAATAGAATCTGGAATTACCGCATAGGTAAATGCTTGTTCGGCACCCGGCCAAGGTTTGTTCACTTTTATGATAGGATAATTGCCATTTATATCTATAGAAAATCCATCAGCATACGCAACTTTTAAAAATGATTGTTGTGATTTTGAGTTGGTGGGTAGTTGCTCTTTTTTTACATCGCTCTTACAAGCATTAAAAAATAACACAATTGCAAGTGCAAAAAGTGGTATGGTAAAGGTCCGTTTCATGCACCAAAAGTAAATGAATTTAATTTTTATGAAATAACCTTAAACAAAATATGTAGTTTTGCCCGGATTTTTTGGTTCAGTTGTCTAGTGCAATTGATTAAAAGGGAATCTGGTGCAACTCCAGAACTGTTCCCGCAACTGTAAGTTTATACCAAACTAGAGTTTGGTTCCCCAAAAGGGATGCTGTTTTCTACAAAACCACTGTCTGGTTTTTAGGATGGGAAGGTAAAATAGCATAAAACAAGTCAGGAGACCTGCCAAAATTCATTAATTAAACTAGAAAAGCCTTCGGGATAAAGGTTTTAGAGTTATGAAAACTATTTACTCTTTTATTCTTTTTTTAGCTTTAGGTACTAGTTGCCTTCAAGCACAGGATGTGCCTATAACCCAATTGAAGGAAGTTGTAGTTGCAGATAGTCGCTTGCAAAAATTTAGTGATGGACATCAAAAAACGGAACTTAAAGATTCTATTTTAAAGAAAAATGACCCATTGTTGGCCAATGTTTTGGGTTTTAATACTCCAATTTACTTTAAACAAAATGGTTATGGTATGGTGGCGTCACCTTCATTTAGGGGGACCAATGCATCTCATACTGCAGTTGTATGGAATGGTATAAACGTGAACAGCCCTTTAAATGGACAAGTAGATTTTAATACCATTAATGCACTAAACTACGATGCTATTACTGTTAAAAGCGGTGGTGCTAGCGCTCAATATGGAACAGGTGCTATTGGAGGAAGTGTACATTTAGGTAATGAACTCAGATTTAATGCAAAAACACATACTAAATTGTTTGCTGGTTACGGTAGTTTTAACACCCTTAATACCAGTGCTAAACACCATCTTAGTTCAGATAAATGGGCTTTTTCCTTAGCGGTTAATCAATTACAGTCAGACAATGACTATAAATATTTAAATACAAATCAAATAAATGAAAATGGAGCGTTCTCCCATACGGGAATAAATATGAATGCAGCTCACCGTTTGCGTGAGAATCAAATTTTAAAAATATACCATCAAACGCAACTAGGAGAACGTGAATTTAGCGGCACGCTTACAGCACCATCCAGAAGTAAGTATAAAGATCTAAACTTAAAAACTCAGCTGCACTTGCATTGGAAGCATCAGAAAGCGACTTCTCAAATACGTTTGGTCCACTTGTTTGAAAAGTACAAGTATTTTGAAAACAAGCAAAGCGATTTTTTTTCTTTTGGACAAGTGAATACGTTGCTAGCAAGATATGAATGGGAAAAAAATATAAGCCAGAAATGGACGTTAAATTCATTTTTAGAAGCAACTCATTTGGTAGGTGAAGGTTCTTCCATAGAAAAACCAAACAGGAGTAATGGTGGAGGTACATTTTTAGTAAAATATAAAAATTTAGACCGCCTAAATGTTACTTTACAAGCAAGAAAAGATTTCAATTCAGAATTTAGTTCTCCTTTAATTTTTGGAACAAACGGAGAATGGCAAATATCTAACAACTATGCACTAAGGTGGAATGCATCTCGTAATTATAATCTGCCTACGTTTAACGATTTGTATTGGCAGCCCGGTGGTAATTTAGAGTTGATTCCAGAAAATTCGTATCAAATAGATATTGGTAATGCTTTAGATTTCAATAATCTCGAAACAGCTTTGCATGGTTTTTTGATAAAAACAAAAGATATGATACGGTGGTTGCCAAACTCAAATGGCATTTGGTCCCCTGTTAATGAAGATAGTGTTACCATTTATGGCTTAGAATATAAACTTAATTATGCTGCAACGTTTTTTCAAAAACTACAATTCTCTTCTAGCCTTAATTATAGTTTTACACGTTCTATAGATGATACAACAGACTTGCAATTATTTTACGTGCCCAAACATAGAGGTAATGTAAATATTGATTTTTACTATGGAGGCGTTCGTTTTTCTTACCAGCAATTGTATAACGGAGCTGTTAGGGTAATTGGGAATGAGTTAAAAGATTATACTGTAGCCAATGCAAGTCTTTCAATCCCGTTAGTCAATAAAAAGGCGCTCCAAACTACGCTGGGAATAAGAGTGCAAAATTTGTATAACACCTATTACGAAAATGTTGCTTTTAGGCCGATGCCAAATAGAAACTATAATTTTTTACTAACACTTAACTTTTAAATATGAATATGAAAAAAATCTTTTTAAGTATTATCACAGCAGGTGTACTATTGGTCTCTTGTTCTGATGATGACGATGTAACCTTACCAGAAGGTACTGTAAGTATTTCTTTATCTACTACTACCGTTAATGAAGAAGACGGAGATGTGGAAATTACATTAAATACTAATAATCCATTTTTGACTGATGTAGAAATTGCATACGAATTATCGGGTACCGCTACCATTAATGAGGATTACACTATTGCTACTAGCCCCGTAACCTTAACAGCAGGTGCAACTACCGTTAATATTACCCTATCAATAATTGATGATGAAACGGTAGAATTAGAGGAAACAATCACCATAGCAATTACCGGTATTACTGGTGATGACATGGCGGAATTTGTTGATGAAGAATTGACCATAACCCTAGTTGATAATGATAGTTATCCTTACGAAAATGGATTATTGTTGTTGCATGAAGGTAATTTTGGCCAAGGAAACGCCAGAATAGATTTCTTATCTAATGATTTACAAACAAATCAAACTTCAATTTTTTCTGAGGTAAATGGGAGACCATTAGGGGATACGGGACAAAGCATTGCATTTAGTGGAGATGTGGCTTATATCGTTTTAAATAATTCACAGAAAATAGAAGTAGTAAATCGTTTTACATTTGAGTCAATTACTACTATTGATAGTGGATTGCTAAACCCTAGATTCATGGCAATTGTAGGGGAAAAAGGATATGTTACTAATTGGGGAGACGGTACCAATCCTGACGATGATTATGTTGCTGTTGTAAATTTAACCACCAATAGTATAGAAAGTAATATTGCTGTTGCTGAAGGTCCAGAAGCTATTTTAGCCAATGGAGAAACAGTATATGTTGCGCATCAAGGAGGTTTTGGACAAAATAATATTGTTTCCGCAATTAATACTACAAATAGTGCTGTTGTTGAAATAACTGTAGACGATTCTCCAAATTCCATGCAGCTTACAGCAGAGGGAGAATTATTTGTGTTGTGCGGAGGTGTACCATCTTGGGCAGGTACTGAGTCTGGCGGGTCTTTAATTGTTATTGAAACAGCGGATAATACAGTTGCTAGGACACTAGAATTTGCAGAAACGGAGCATCCAGGTAGTCTAGAAGTTGATGCAGACGGTGAGTTATATTATATGGTAGCTGGTAATTTGTTTACCTTGAATGTAGATGCTACCGATTTGCCAACAAATCCCATTCTTACCGGCAAGTTCTGGTATGGTATGGATATAATCGGTACAACCCTTTACGGTTCTGATGCTAAAGATTATGTAAGTAATGGAGCAGTGGAAGTTTATGATTTAACAGATATTTCCTTGATTTCAACCCTAGATGTTGGCGTTATTCCAGCTGCCGTTTATGAGAATGTCTCTTCTAACTAAATAAAGAAGTGCTTAAAGTAAAAAGCAGCCTAATGGCTGCTTTTTTTATTTTAATCTAGGAGGATTGTCTAACCACATATTGTTTTTGACTGCCGTAAACATTTCTGAGCCTGTAAGTTCTTTTCTGTTGTACACCACCGGAGTAAAACCTTTAGCCCTAGCGCCCGTAATTTCTTCTAAACAGCGTGCCAACAGAGGCTCTGTTTCTTCGCCCAATACACCGAGATTACCGTAATCTTCTCTTTGGTAAAAATCTGGTGCAATACCTGCGGTATAATCAGAAAATCCATCTGCATTTTCATTGCGACCTACCAAAGGTTGAATAGCCCAGCTATTATCAGGATTGATGTTACCTTCTCTGGAAGAACGGTAGATATAACTATTATCTGGGTCGTCTACCATGGTAATGGAAAACTCGTTCTTACCTCGAGTAGTATCGCCTACCTTTATCATTTCTATATACGGATTTAATCCGTTTATCAGCAATTCACTTGCAGAGGCAGTTCTGGCAGAGGTGATAACATACGCTTTAGATAAATTCAATGTGTTTAAAGCAGTGCCGTCTACATCGGCAGCAAAATAGTCTTCTACATCTGCGGGGTCAAACTGTGCCTGAATTTTATCATTCCACCGTTGTTTTATATAAAGGTCACTTGTATTTGTACCATATACCATACTAGCCAAAAGGCGACTAGAATTAACAGAACCTCCAGGATTGTATCTAAAATCTAGTACTAATTCCGTAGCGCCATTGGCTTTAAACTCGGCAAAAGCGTTATTCAATTCTTCATCGTACTCATTGGTGAAGCCATTGTACATTAAATAGGCAATTTTTGTTCCCTGTACATCTAATGTTTTGGCTATTAAAACAGGATTTTCTGCTAAACCTTCAAATTTGGTGAGGCTAACCTCTTCTTCAAGCTCTGTAATTTCACCTTCATTAAACGTGGCTAAACCCAAAGTGTAGGTGTCGTTACTGCCAAAAAGTAATTCTGTATAATTAGCATCTGTGAGCTGTTGCCCATCCACGCGATTAAAAATATCGCCACGAACAATGTCTTTGTTAGAAGCATCAGAATTTGGTACTATATAACGTACATAACCAAAAATATTAGATCCTTCTGGGTAGCGTACCAAGCCGAATTCTAATCCATTACTTTTAGAAATACCACTAAGGTTGTTGACCAAAGTTTTATAATTAGGATTAGAAAAGCTAAAACGGTCTTCTTCTACTTGTAAGTTTTTGTAAAATAATTCAGGGTCGCTGGTTTGCGCTAGATAGTCTTGATACTCTTCTTCACTGCTAAAGCGGTCGTCTGCTAAATCGTTGACGTCTTGTTGCCAAAAGTACCAAAGATTCATAGCGCGCCACATAAAGTTTTGAGTGACAACATTGTTTTTTACTGTGACGTCATCGTCATTATTGCAGGCAAGTATCGATAAACCTAAAAGTAATAGGGATAAAATTTTTAACTTTTTCATACAAACATTTTAAAGGGTAAAATTTAGTGATAATTCATCAATAATGCATCACATTATATATCAGTTGTAGCATAAAACATGCCAGGTATTTTAAAAAAAAGGTAGTTTGCCTTGTAACAAATTTAAAAGAGCATCGTCTGCATTATAGAAACCACCTTAAAGGTGTTTTAAACAATCAACCAAAAAATGAAACAACAAGAGTTTTTAGCAACTGTAATGCCTTTTAAGGATAAGCTGTATAGGCTAGCAAAAAGGCTCCTTGTCTCTAAAGAAGAGGCAGAAGATGCAACTCAGGAAATTCTGTTGAAGTTATGGACCCGTAATGAGGCTATGACTAAGTATAAAAGTGTAGAGGCATTTGCTATGACCATGACTAAGAATTTTTGCTTGGACCGCCTAAAAAGCAAACAAGCAAGTAATTTAAAGTTAGTGCATAGTAATTATGAAGATGAAGGTAAAAAAGTACAGAAACAGATAGAGAATGCCGATAGTATTTCTTGGGTAGAAAAAATTATGGAAGAGCTCCCAGAGCAACAGAAAATGGTGTTGCAGCTCAGAGATATTGAAGAATATGATTATGAAGAGATAGAACAAATGTTAGATATGAAGCCTACGGCAGTAAGGGTAACCTTGTCTAGGGCTAGAAAAGCAGTGAGAGAAAAATTAATACAAAAACATAACTATGGAATTGCATAAACACATAGAAAGTTTAGTAGAAAAATATTTGGAAGCCGAAACTTCTTTGGCGGAAGAAAAAGAGTTACAAGCGTATTTTGCACAAGAGCAAATAGCACCACATTTGGTACAATATCAACCTATGTTCAGCTATTTTGCTAATGCCAAAAAAGAAACCTTTACAAAGCAGATACCATCAAAACCTAGTAAAAAAAGAAATTTTGGGTGGTTATCTACGGCGGCAGCAGTAGTTGTGGCTATAGGAGTATATTTTGGACAAGATACGTACCGTAAACAACAAGAACAGAAACGCATAGAACAAGAACAAGCTATGTATGCCTACCAAGAAACCAAAAAAGCATTGAATCTATTGGCAGAAAACTTTAGTAAGGGTACAGAGAAAATAGCTTATTTAAAAGAGTTTGAAGCTTCTAAACAAAAAATTTATAAGACAAATTAATAAGAGTAAAAATGAAAAAGACAATTTTAATTGTAATGGTAGCTATACTTCCTATCTCTGCCATGGCACAGTCACTTTTTGATAAATACGAAGAGTTAGATGCGGTAACATCTGTGGTAGTAAACCAAAGTATGTTTAACCTTTTAGCTAAAATAGATGTAGAGGTTAATGACCCAGAAGCGCAAGACTTTGTGGATATTGCCACAAGTCTTAAAAGCTTAAAAGTTTTTACAACAGATAATAGAGATATTGGTGCAGATATGAAGGTTTCTGTAGACAAATACTTAAAAACAGCTTCTTTGTCAGAGTTAATGCGAATTAAAGATAAAGATGCCAATGTTAAGTTTTACATTAAAGAAGGTAATGACAGTGACCACGTGAGTGAACTCTTAATGTTTATTACTGGAATTAAAGATGTAGAAGCTAACGGGCGCAAGTTTGAAACGGTTTTGCTTTCCTTGACGGGAGACATTGATTTAAATAAAATAAGTTCGTTAACCAAAAAAATGAATTTACCAGAGCAATTAAATGAAGCTGGTAAAAAAAGTAAGTAAATAATATACATCGGGTGGTGTAGCTGCCCGATGTTTTAAAATTATTCATCATCAATCTTAAAACAATCAATCATGAAAAAAGTATTAGCAACCCTTTGTTTGGCAATTTTACCAATTTTTGCAATAGCTCAATCTGTTTTTGATAAATATGAAAATTCTAAAGACGTAGCCACCGTGTCTATTGGTAAAGGGCTTTTAAAGTTAGCCTCTCATATAGATATAGAGACAGAAGACCCAGAGGTAAAAGATTTTCTGAATTTGGCTAAAAACATAGACGAAATAAAAGTGTATGTCACAGAAAAATCTTCCGTAGCTGCAGATTTAAGCCAAGCTGTAAAAGTACACCTTAAAGAAAGACGCTTAGAAAGTTTAATGAAGGTAAAAGACAAAGATGCCATTATTAATTTTTATGTAAAAAGCACTAATAATGATGAAATTGTAAAAGAGTTATTAATGCATGTTGAACACAAAGATAGCCATAGAACCGAATCTGTTGTGGTGAATATTACCGGTAAAATTGAATTGGAAAAAATAGGTGCTTTAGTAAACCAATTGAATTTACCAGAAGAAGTAAAAGAAGTAAAACGTAGTAAATAACAGTGCGTAAACTGGTTATTTTACCACCTAAAATCAACCAATATGAATAAAATTATAAAAGGGATAGCACTAGTTTGTGTGCTAGTATACACCGCTTGTAGTGATAAGCAAACTCTCCAAGAATATTATGTTGAAAATCAGGAAAACCCTGAGTTCTTAATTGTGGATATACCAGCCAGTATTCTAAATATGGACAAGGTTAATTTAACGGATACCCAACAAGAAGCTGTAAATTCTTTACGCAAACTGAATGTACTGGCTTATCAAAAAAAGGATGATAATGAAGCGGAGTTTACGGCAGAAAAGACCAAGGTTAATGCCATCCTAAAAGATGATAGGTTTGTGGAATTGATGAAAATTAATACCCAATTTGGAAAAGGCGTGGTTAAGTATTTAGGGGAAGAAGATGCTATTGATGAGGTCGTTATTTTTGGCGCTAGCGATGATAAAGGCTTTGCAGTGATTAGGGTTTTAGGAGAAAATATGAATCCTGCTCATTTAGTACAGTTAATCCAGGCTTTAGATAAATCTGATTTTAATGGGGAGGGATTAGAAGGAGTCGCAAACATATTTAAATAATACAATTCAGTTTTTAAATACTAAAATCCTGAACTACAGCGTGGTTCAGGATTTTTTTTGCGAATAATTCATCTTAAGTTAAGATTTACGTGTGACTTTATTCATACTTTGGTTTCTAAACTTACAAACACTATAAAAACCAATTAAAACATTATGGAAAACGCAGAAGTTTGGATAGAAAAAGGTATTGGCTTTGTAACTGAATATGGCCCTAAAATAATAGGTGCTATATTAATTTACATTATCGGTTCTTGGATTATTAAGAAGTTAACTGGTATGCTAAGAAAAGTGATGGCTAAAAGCAATTATGACGAATCACTTCAGAAATTCTTGTTAAACCTAGTTACTTGGGGTCTTAAGATTTTTCTAATCATTACAGTAATATCAAAGTTAGGCGTAGAAACTACAAGTTTGGCTGCAGTAATTGCCGCAGCAGGTTTGGCTGTAGGTCTAGCCTTGCAAGGTTCACTTAGTAATTTTGCTGGTGGAGTGCTGATTATGATTTTTAAGCCTTATAGAATAGGTGATTTAATAGAAGCTCAAGGCGTATTAGGTGTAGTTAAAGAAATAGAAATTTTTACGACCAAGTTAGTTTCTCCAGAGAATAAATTAATTATAGTACCTAATGGCGCTATGGCCAATGGCAACATAGTAAACTATACTGCAGAGGGCAAAATTAGAGTAGATACCGTTATCGGTGTTGGTTATGGAGAAGATATAAAGAAAACAAAAGATGTGTTGTTAGAGGTACTAACCTCTAATCCAAAAGTATTGCAAGACCCTGCTCCTTCTGTTAATGTTATGGAATTAGCAGATAGTTCTGTAAACTTTGCAGTAAGACCATTTTGTAAGCCAGAAGATTATTGGGATGTATATTTTGCAACGTATGAAAATTGTAAAATTGCTCTTGATAAGGCTGGGATTGAAATTCCTTACCCACACAGTGTGGAAATTCACAAAGACGCTTAAATTACGTCCCCCATATATTCAAAAAGCCCTGTTTCATTACAAAACAGGGCTTTTTTTTAATCTATTTTACTAGTTAAACACCTGTATAATTAGCGGGCGTTATTTCTTTTAATTCTTCTTTAATAGTCGCACTTACCTCTAGGGTGTCAATAAATGCGGCAATAGAAGCTTGTGTTATTTTTTCATTAGTTCGAGTCAATTCTTTCAAAGCTTCATATGGATTAGGATAGCTTTCCCTTCTTAATACCGTTTGTATTGCCTCTGCAACAACCGCCCAATTGTTTTCTAAATCTTCATCAAACTTAGCTTTATTCAATACAAGTTTGTTTAAACCTTTTAGTGTAGATTGTAATGCTATAATGGTGTGCCCAAAAGGAACGCCCACATTACGCAAAACGGTACTATCTGTAAGGTCTCTTTGCAATCTAGACACGGGTAATTTTGAGCTTAAATGTTCAAATATTGCATTTGCGATACCTAAATTACCTTCAGAGTTTTCAAAATCTATAGGATTTACCTTGTGGGGCATAGCAGAGGAGCCAACCTCACCTTTTTTAATCTTTTGCTTAAAATAATCCATAGAGATGTACGTCCAAATATCTCTATTTAAATCAATATAAATTGTATTAATTCGTTTTAGGCCATCAAACAAGGCGGCCATATGGTCATAATGTTCAATTTGTGTGGTAGGGAAAGAGTGGTGTAATCCTAATTTGCCCTGTACAAAATTTTGCCCGAAAGCTTTCCAGTCAATAGAAGGATAAGCCACTTTATGTGCATTATAATTACCCGTTGCACCACCAAATTTTGCAGCAGAGGGAATATCGTTTAGCAAATCAAATTGTTGTTTTAAACGCTCTACAAAAACAGCTAATTCCTTTCCTAACCGGGTAGGAGAAGCAGGTTGCCCGTGGGTGCGTGCTAACATGGATACATTGTCCCACTCTGTTACTAATGCCTTAAGTTTATCTAAAACTTCTAAATACATGGGTACGTAAACCGCATTCATGGCTTCTTTTATGGAAAGTGGAATTGCGGTATTGTTTATGTCTTGAGAAGTAAGTCCAAAATGAATAAATTCTTTATGCTTGTCTAAGCCTAAAGCATCAAATTTCTGTTTGATAAAGTATTCCACCGCCTTTACATCATGATTGGTGGTTTTTTCTATTTCTTTAATAGCCAGCGCATCTTCTGCAGAGAATTGCTTGTAGATTTCTCTTAAGGCATCAAATTTAGAGGAATCAAAATCTGCGAGTTGCGGTAAAGGAATTTCGCATAGTGCGATAAAATATTCTATCTCTACCAAGACACGATACTTAATTAGAGCTTCTTCAGAAAAGTAGTTACCTAAATTTTCAGTTTTATTTCTATACCTACCATCTATAGGAGAAATGGCATTTAAAGGACTTAAAGACATTTTGTTGCAATTTTAAAAGCCCAAATATAGCTAAACTTAAAGAGTCCTTAACCTTGTTTTTGTAGCAAGTCTAGCGTTTTTTTTGCCCTACTTTGGTAACCCGCAGTTCCTGTATGTATTTCTGTTTCTAAAATACCTTGCAATTGCGGATGTATCCACAAAAAATCCAAGCCTAAATAATACAAACTAGTCATGGCAAATACCTTTGTGGCCACTTTGTGCTCACCAATTAACCAATCAAAACAAAGTGTAGTTAATGTTTCTAAATGTTTTTTTTGTAAAACCTGTCTAAAACTAAAATGTTTCTCTTTGTAATAAGCAATGCAGGTTAATTGTACTATATGTGCAAAGGGTCTAAGGCAAGATTCTGTTTGTACCGTTGCAAGTCCCTCTATATAAAGATTTAAATAGGGGAGAAGGAGGGTCTTTTCATTTCTTAATGTGTGGTCTAGAACCCAACTTGCATTAAAACTGGTTTTAAGCGCGTCTTGTTCAAAGCTTGTAGTGATAAGCGGGTGCATTAGTTCTGGTTTATCTAGAACGAGTTCTACTAATGTTAGTATTTCATCTTTATTTAATCTTTTTTGATTGAGTTTTTGAACAAATGATGCTGTATTCATTGGTCTTATTTCAGCAGTTCTTGTACAAGTTTTGGAACACCATTAGCGGCTGTTTCTTGTATTATAGTAAGCTTGTCAAATTCGTTAGTATTTACGCTAGGGCTTGGGTCTATAAAGTAAATAGGTGTGTTGGGTTTGGCATAATTAACTAAACCCGCTGCGGGATATACTTGCATGGAGGTGCCTATAATTATAATTATGTCAGCTTTCATGATATAGGTGATGGCTGGTTCTAGCATGGGAACTAGTTCTCCAAACCACACAATATGGGGTCTTAGCTGATGTCCTTTTTCGTCCAAATCTCCCAGCATTAAATCACCTTCCCAATCCAGAATTAAATCTTCATTTTTTGTGCTTCTTACTTTAAGCAATTCACCATGGAGGTGTAATACATCAGTACTACCAGCTTTCTCATGAAGGTTATCTACATTTTGTGTTATTATTTTTACTTCAAATTTTTCTTCCAATGCAACTAAGGCTTTATGACCAGCATTAGGTTGTACGTGGTGCAATTGCCTTCTTCTTTGATTGTAAAAATTGAGCACCAAAGCTGGATTATTTGCAAATCCTTCAGGTGTAGCTACCTCTTTTACATCGTGACCTTCCCAGAGTCCGTCTGCATCTCTAAATGTTTTAATACCGCTTTCCGCGCTCATGCCAGCGCCAGTTAAGATTGCTATTTTTTGCTTCGCCATAGTGTAAAAATACCATTTTCACTATCTTTCTCGCTATGTTTGATTATGATTTATTAGCGTACTTACAAGGTTATCTTACCGAGGAGCGTAAACTTAGATTCGAAGAAATTTTGGCCAATCGTACCAATTACTTAACCGTAGCTATAGAAGATGTGTATCAGTTGCATAACACAAGTGCAATAATAAGGAGTTGTGATGCCTTTGGTATCCAAAGTGCACATGTTATAGAAGATAGATTTGGTAAGCGATTAGATAAAAATATAGCCATGGGGGCACAACAATGGGTAGACGTTAAAAGATACGGTACACCAGAGGCTTGTCTATCTTACTTAAAAGCAGAGGGCTATACAATAGTAGCAACAACGCCACATGGCAATTGTGTAGATTTACCAGATTTTGAGTTTAAGGGCAAGACAGCACTTTTTTTTGGTACGGAACGCACGGGCCTAAGTGACGCAATTTTACAACAGGCAGACTTGAATCTTAAAGTGCCTATGGTCGGTTTTTCAGAAAGCTTAAATGTTTCAGTATCTGCAGCAATCACAGTACAGGTTTTAGCAGATAAGTTGCGCAAAACAGATTTACCTTGGCAATTGTCTAAAGCCTTTTTGCAGGAGAAGCGATTGGATTGGGCTAAAAAATCTATTAAAAGCGTAGAAGGGATAATTGAACGTTATTTAGCGGAGCGATAAAAGTTGTATATTTAAATTACAATCTAACACCAAACTAATTATGTACATTTTCCTCTACGTTGTCATTAGCTTGCTGGCACTTATTTTATTGTTAACCCTTTTGGCTCCAAAGGAGTATGATGTTTCTCGTTCTATTTTCATCAACAAGCCAAAAGCTGAAGTTTTTAATGTGTTACGCTCTTTAAAAGAGCAAGATACTTGGTCTCCTTGGGCTAAAAAAGACCCGGGTATGCATAAAGAATATCGTGGTGTGGATGGCGAAGTAGGTAGTGTTAGTTATTGGAATGGCAACAAGGAAGTAGGGGAAGGAGAACAAGAAATAACCAGCATAAAGGATGGTGAACGCATAGAAGGACATTTACGTTTTTTAAAACCTTTTAAATCAGAATCTAATTGTTACTTTATTACGGAAAGCGTAAATCAGGGAACTAAAGTAACTTGGGGATTTAACGGAAAAAATAAATTCCCGATGCGTATTATGATGTTGTTTATGAGTATGGATAAAATGGTTGGTAAGGATTTTGAGGAAGGTTTGGCAAGTTTAAAATCCAAAATGGAATCATAATTATGGATACTTTAGTAGGTTGGTTTGAGATACCGGTGGCGGACATGTTACGTGCGCAAAAATTTTATGAGGCAGTTTTTAATTGTACTATAAATGTTCAAATTTTTGGAGGAACTAAAATGGGGTGGTTCCCGCAGGGAGAAACTAAAAATGGGGCGTCTGGTTCTTTAATTGAACAGCCTAATCATTACCAATCTAGTACTACTGATGGTGTATTAATCTATTTCAATTCTGTAGACGTACAGCATACGTTAGATAGGATTGCCAAGGCAGGTGGAAAAATATTGAAAGAGAAAACTATGATAAGTCCAGAAATTGGATTTATGGGCTTGTTTTTAGATACTGAGGGGAATAGAATAGCACTACATTCTAGAACATAAGGAGCTTAAGTTAGTGTAGTTTATTTTCCTTAGGTTGATGAGCTATAACGCAATATCAACCATCTCTTTTTTAAGATTAAAGTTCTTTTTTCTAATTACTCTTTAAATTTTAGTTTCAGCGATTTACTGAATTTTAGCTAAAATACCTGTTATGCAAAGCAAAGTAAACGCCCTTAGTAGGTGGTTTACCTTCCATATCCGTGTTAGATGACGATAGCATCATGATTGTTTTGGATAATTTTTATATGATTGTCGGTTGCTAAATTGAGTTTTTAGATTGTTTACAGGTTAAAAAACTAAGGAACGATGAAAATAAGAACAATAATAGGTGCTTCTTTCGATAGAATTACTGTTTTAATTCAAGTAAAGCTGTATCGTATTCATTGTCTAAAACAACTTTTCCATTTTTAACTACAACCTCTTGTTTAGAATAAGTGTCAAATAAAAGGGTGCCATCTCCAAAGAAGCCTTTAACAGAAAGTGCTTTTTTACCGGTTGGTAAATCTAAACCAATTACCACTTTGTCTCTCATTTCATCCTCTGTAAAACTTCTGGAAAATACATATGGTTTCTGAGATAGTCTTTTGTGCTTACCCATCCCCACAGCCAAGTGGTTTCTTCTAAACTGCCCTAGTTTCTGCCAATGAGTATGAATACGTTTTGTAGTTGCTAAGCTATCTAGGTCTTGCCAGTTCATAGGAGAGCGCAAATTAGCATCGCCAATGGCACCTTCTACTTTTAAAGGGCGCATGGTTTCGTCACCGTAATATACTTGAGACGCCCCTGGAGCTAACAAGAGCATATTTGCAGATTTGTACGGTTTGGTGCGGTCAACATCAAAAGGAGAGCTATCATCATGGCTACTTATGTAATTTAGAAACCCTTTTCCTTTAAACTTTGTATGTAGTAAATAACTGTATTTTCTAAAAACGGATTCGTAGTCTCTTTCTGCATCACTACGGAGCTCAAAATTGATTAAGGCATCAAATCCATTAGCAAAATAATCTACTTTTTTATCACCAAAGTCGTACATTCTTCCATTGGAGATGCCATAGAAGTATACTTCACCAACCATGTAAAAGGGTTGGTTATCAAACACTTTTTCGGGATTTTTTTTCTTCCAAAGATTAAAGGCGTATTCGGCTTCTTTTCGTAATTCTCCCCATGCGTTTTCATTTACATGTTTTACCGTATCTACTCTAAAGCCATCTACACCAAACTCGTGAATGTAATCTGTTAGCCATTTTATGATATAAAAACGTGGAGCTCTAGGATATCCAGTCCTTTCAAAGAAGCGATTAAGTTCATCTAATTCCTTAGATAATCGGCCTTCCTTTTTCCATTTTGCTAATAATGCATCTGGTAATTCTACGGCTTCATCAGATTCGGTTAAAATATCTGGTAGATTTTCTACTAAAGTGCAGGCTGTTGTACCTTCATAACTTTCAAAATCGCATTGAGGACTTGTTCTTACCCATTCTTTTGGCCATACGGGATCTAATTCTGTAACAGGTCCAGTGTGGTTCAAAACAACATCTAATAGAATACGAATTCCTTTTTTGTGTGCAGTTTCTACAAGTTGTCCTAGTTCTTTCTTAGAGCCAAAATTCGGGTCTATCGTTGTCCAATCTTTGGTCCAATATCCATGGTAACCATAGGTTTGGCCCGTACCTTCATCAACACTTCCTTGTATTTGTTCCACAACAGGTGTAAACCAAATGGCATTAATACCTAAATCCGTAAAATACCCTTCTTCTATTTTTTGAGTAATACCAGCAATATCGCCACCCAAAAAGCCACGTAGAATTGCTGTAGAATCTTTACGTTCAAAATTGATGTCATTTTCGGTTTTACCATTATTAAATCTATCGGTAAGCAAAAAATAAATATTGGCAGCATCCCATTTAAAAGGCGTTTGTTGATGGTTAACTACGGCGGTGGTTTCTACTTTTTCTATCTCGGGCGCTGTTTCTTTCTTTTGATTTTTGCAACTACCCAATAAAGAAAATATAGCCATTGCAATAAGTAGTTTTCTCATAGTTGAGGATTTTGGCTAAAGCTATAAAATGCCCTTCAGAAAATAAAAAAAAATTAAGGGGTATGGGTATCAAACTATAATTTGATGTCTTACCTACGGTTTAGCACTTTATATTCTTCATAACAACTACTAATGGCATCAAGGATTTGCAAATCATTAGCGGTTTCTATAAATGAGCGTGAATAATTACAATTGTTTAGAATATCCTCAATATCCATCTTATCTAATTGTAATAACTGTGTAAGCGTTTCTCTATCAAACTTAGATGCTAGTAAATCGCGAATATTATCGTCCTCTTTCATCTGTCTAAGCTTGCGCATTTGCGCAGGTTTTTTACCAAAGAGGTTTCGTAATAAATCTGCAGGATTCATGATAGCTCCTAATACCTTAGTTACTGCTCCAGGGTTTTTGTTACCAGCCTCATAACTTTTATTAAGGCCAGAAATACTGTATTGATACCCTGTGTTAATAGGTAAGTTTTTTACATCTATTTCTAAGTAGCCCGTTAGTTGATATGGTCTTACAACCACTTCTTCTAACGCATAGGCAAGTTCTGTTAAGGCTACTTTGGTGCCTTGAAATTTAAACATGTCGTTGGTAACTCTAACTTTTTGAGGTTTAAAACCTAAGAAAGTAAAATAAAGGGTGTCGTTTACCGCTGCTTTCACGGTAAACTCACCCTTTTCATTCGTTATAGTACCAACTACTTTATTAAGGTTGATGATATGTACGCTCTCTAGTGGAAAATCAGTTTGAGCGTTGACAACTATGGCTTTTAATTCGCCCTCCTGTGACTCTGCATCATTGGTTTGCGCTGTCAGCGCTCCAAATAATAACAGAAAAATGGGCCAAATACGTAGGTTCATCTAATAATTTCTATGGTAAAATTACAAAACAACAAAAAATTAAAAGCTATGCCTACTTTTTAGCAAGGGATTAACTAAAAAAATCCGCCTCCCTTTTTTCCTTTTTTACCACCTTGTCCGCCACTTCTTTTCTTTTTAAAATTGCCGCCGCTACTATTACGGTCGCCTCTGCGTCTGTCACCGCCTCCGCGTTTACGATCTCTACGCTTACCTTTTCCTCCGCTTCGACCACCGGGGTTTTTAGAAACCTCTACGTTGACAAATCTGTCATTAACTTTAAATTCTTTAAAGGTCTCTAATACCATTGGAGCAAACTGTGCATCTGTATTAAAGAAAGAGAAGGTGTCTTTGGTATCTACCTTAAAAATATCATCACGGTCTAAGCCCAGATTATCCCTTAAAAAATCTTTGAGAGACATCCAATCATAGCCATCTTTTTCACCAACATTGATAAAGTAACGTACAGAGCCTTCTGTAGGAATTTCTCCAGGAGAAGAATCACTTCCTCTAGAACTACTATTAATATCTTTAGATTTGTTGTAGTAGTTGAAGAACCTTGTAAATTCTACAGAAACAATCTTTTTTATCAACTCTTCTTTATCAAGATTTTTTAGAACATCATTGATAGCTGGTAAATAGGATTCAATTTCTGGATTAATCGTAGTGTCTCTGATACTACTCGCTAAATGATACAATTGTATTTCACAAATTTCCATTCCGCTTGGAATTTGCTGCTCTAGAAATTTAGTTTGTATTTTCTTTTCTATAGCCTTTATCTTACGTATCTCACTACGGGTTACAATGACCATAGAAATACCAGATTTACCCGCTCTACCTGTTCTACCGCTACGGTGGGTGTAAGTTTCAATTTCGTCTGGTAGTTGGTAATTAATTACGTGGGTAACGTCATCAACATCTATACCTCTAGCAGCTACATCTGTAGCAACAAGCATCTGTATTTGCTTTTTTCTAAAGGCATTCATTGCCAAATCTCGCTGATTCTGGCTCAAATCACCATGCAAGGCACCTGCATTGTAACCGTCTTCAATCAGTTTTTCAGCAATCTTCTGAGTATCCCTCTTAGTCCTACAAAATACTACTGAGAATATACCAGGATTGGCATCTGCCAATCGTTTTAATGCAGCGTATCTATCTCTACCACCTACAACATAATATTCATGCTGTACAGTATTAGCGCCAGAATTTTTTGAACCAACCGTAATTTCTTTAGGTTGATGCATGAATTTCTTAGCAATTGTAGCAACTTCTTTAGGCATGGTTGCAGAAAACAACCAAGTAGATTTCTCTTTTGGTGTATTAGATAAAATATCTTTTATGTCTTCATAAAAGCCCATGTTCAACATTTCGTCGGCCTCATCTAGAACACAATAATCAATCTTAGAAATATCTACCATTCCACGACCAATCATGTCTTTCATACGTCCTGGAGTAGCTACTACAATTTGTGCCCCTCTTTTAATTTGTTTTGCTTGGTCTGTAATACTTGCACCACCATAAATGGCAACAATGTTAAGGCCCTTCTCATATTTAGAGTAAGCCTTCATTTCTTTAGCAATCTGCAAGCAAAGTTCACGTGTAGGAGATAGTATTAACCCTTGTGTGGTTCTACTTTCCGTAACAATTTTCTGAATAAGCGGAAAACCAAATGCTGCAGTTTTTCCAGTACCAGTTTGTGCTAACGCAACCAAATCGGTCTCGTCTTCTAATAAAATAGGGATAGCTTTTTCTTGAACCTCAGAAGGAGTTTCAAAGCCCATGTCTGCAATAGCAGAAAGTAATGAGGCGTTTAGCCCCAAAGAATCAAAATTTGACATAAAATAGTTTATAAGTACTCGCAAATACGTGTGTTGCATGGAGCGTAATTACCTATAAACCAAAGCTCTGCGCAACACCCCAATCCTATTATTTAAGGACCATCGGCGTAAATTAAGCGGCAAAGGTACGCTTAATTCTTTAGTTGAAACGATTTAAGTGAGATTTCTTTTAAAAGTAACTGTTTATGAGGTTCTTAAGAAGGCTAGCAACTTTTCTAAAGCTCTAGCGCGGTGACTAATGGTGTTTTTTGTTTGTAGTGGGAGTTGAGCAAATGTTTGGTCATAGTTTTCTGGAATAAAAATTGGATCGTACCCAAAACCTTCTGTTCCTTGTTGTGCTAAGGCAATTGTTCCATGAACTTCCCCGTTAAATTGGTGTTTTTCTTTAGAATTTAAATTCAGCGCAATTACAGTCTTAAAATGTGCTTTACGATTGTCTTTATTTTCCAATGCAGCTAACAACTTATTCATATTGTCGTTTGCATTTTTTTGTGGGCCAGCGTAGCGAGCTGTATATACTCCAGGTGCGCCATCTAAGGCATCTACTAAAAGTCCTGTATCATCTGCAAAACATGGCAAATTGTAGGTTTTGGTAACATAATCAGCTTTAATTTGTGCATTGGCTTCCAACGTTAGACCAGTCTCGTCAATTTCTTCTGTACAGCCAATCATATCTAGGGTTAAAAGCTCAATATGGTTAGGCATAAGCGCTTTTATCTCGGTATACTTATTTAGGTTATGGGTTGCGAAAACCAATTGCATAGTTGTAATTTTAGCGCTAAGGTAAAATTAGAATAGATGAAATTAAAATTGATTCCTGCATTGGTCACCTTTGTATTTGGTTTAGCAATGTTTGGTATAGCAAAATTGTTGCCTTTTGGGCAATTTACCTTTTTTGGGCAGCAATACCTTATGTATGGATTGGTTTGCTTGGCAATTTGCATTGCATTAGCGGCATTGTTACTATTTAAAAATGCCAAAACTACTATAAGTCCGGTTGCATTACAAAATACAACTACATTGGTTACTACAGGTATTTATGGATATACTCGCAATCCTATGTATTTGGCTTTATTATTGGTTTTATTGGCTTGGGGCTTGTATCTAGGTAATGCCTTTAATATTTTGCTTGCAGCGGGCTTTGTGTATTACATGAATGCCTATCAAATTATACCAGAGGAGCAAATGTTAATTTCAAAATTTGGTAAAGCATATAGAATTTATTTAAAGGGGGTAAGACGTTGGTTTTAGTTTGAAAAAAAGAAAGGGAAGTCCTTTTTTTGATAGGTAAAACGTAATGCGAAACACATTTTAAAATCAAATTGTTAATTAGTAGATGGTATTCTTGTTTTTTACTGAATTAAATCTGCTACCCAACTATTAATCCTTAATTTTACCGTCTATTCTGAGAACCTATCATGATAGCAACTAGTAGAAAATATATATTTGATTTTGACAGCACCTTGACAAGGGTAGAGGCTCTGGATGTCTTGGCAGAAATGACTTTAAAAGACAACCCAAAAAAAGATGAGATTCTTCAAGAAATACAAAATATCACCAATTTAGGGATAGACGGAGAGATTTCTTTCACGGAGTCTTTAGAACGAAGAATTCGTTTGCTCAATGCTCATAAATCGGACTTAAACGATTTAATAACAGAACTACGTCAAAAAATCTCCAAATCCATAGAAGAAAATATGGATTTTTTTCATTCGCATTCAGATGACATCTACGTCATTTCTTGCGGATTTAAAGAGTTCATAGATCCAATTGTAGAAGAATTCAATATTCCATCAGAAAGGGTGTATGCCAATACTTTTACGTTTGATGGGGATGGAGCTATCGTTGGTTTTGACCGTGAAAATGTGTTGTCTTCCCACAATGGAAAAATACAGTGTTTAAAAGACTTAAACTTAGAAGGCGAAGTGCAGGTGATTGGTGATGGTTACAGTGATTATGTAATGAGAGAAGCCGGTATTGCCGATAAGTTTTTTGCATACACAGAAAATGTGCATAGAGATAAAGCTGCCAATAATGCAGATTATGTTACTCCTAACCTTAATGAATTTTTATTTGTGAACGATTTACCTAGAAAAATATCTTATCCCAAAAACAGAATTAAAATATTATTGTTAGAAGGGGTGCATCCAGACGCATTACAACGCCTTTCTGATGAAGGATTTACGGTAGAATTATTAAAGCATGCTTTACCGGAAGATGAGTTAATTGAGCGCATTAAAGGAGTGCATGTGTTAGGTATACGTTCTAAAACACAAGTTACTAAAAAGGTGCTAGAAGCTGCAGATAGATTGATGGTGGTGGCTGCTTTTTGTATTGGAACTACACAAATAGATTTAGATGCTGCTAAGAAAAATGGAGTAGTGGTGTTTAATGCTCCTTATAGCAATACCCGTTCTGTAGTGGAATTGGCTATAGGGCAAATTATCATGCTAAAGAGAAGCATTTTTGCTCGCAGTACAGAAATACATAAGGGGCAGTGGTTTAAAACAGCTTTAAATGCTCAAGAAGTAAGAGGAAAAAACCTTGGAATTGTAGGGTATGGTAATATTGGTAAACAATTGTCTGTGCTGGCAGAGGCCATAGGTATGCATGTGTATTATTATGATGTGGCAGACCAGTTAGCTTTAGGTAATGCTACTAAGTGCAGTACTTTAGAAGAGCTGTTAAGTATATCTGATGTGGTTACCTTGCATATAGATGATAATAAAGCCAATAAAAACTTTATTGGTAAAGAAGAAATTGCGCAAATGAAAGATGGCGCAATGCTAATAAATTTATCTAGAGGATTTGTAGTGGATATACCTGCCTTGGCAGAAGCCTTAAAGTCTGGAAAAGTAGGTGGTGCTGCAATAGACGTGTATCCAGAGGAACCAAGAAGTAACGGTGACTTTACGACAGAGTTGGCTGGATTAGAAAATGTTATACTAACACCGCATATTGGCGGCAGTACAGAAGAAGCACAACGAGATATTGCTGATTTTGTTCCCAATAAAATTATGGATTACATTAACTCTGGAAATACGGTAGATGCGGTGAACTTCCCAAATATTAGATTGCCAAAACAGAAAAATGCACATCGTTTTTTACATATTCATAATAATGTGCCAGGGGTAATGGCAAAAATAAATGAATTGCTAGCAAAGTACGATATGAACATCACGGGTCAGTTCCTTTCCACGGACCCAGATGTAGGCTATGTAATAACTGATTTAGATAAAGAATATAATACGGATATAATTAAGGAATTAAAAGCAATAGAGCATACAATTAAATTCCGAGTGTTATACTAGAGAATTCTGTTTACAAAAATGAATTGTTGACAGCAGTTTTATAGCGGTTCACAACATTTAGTATTGCGTAACAAATAACAAACCTATTTTGTAAGAAATTTCCTTACAAGATAGGTTTGTTTGTTTATGAAAAGGATAAAAGAATGGTTTGGACGTCACTTTAGGGCGTATTATTTATTGGTGGTATCTATCATAGTAATCACCATCATTATACAATCGGTTACCCAATATTCGTTGGAAAAACAACGGAAATCTGCTAAGGTCATTAATATTGCAGGTCAACAACGTTTACTGGCTCAGCAGCTATTTACAGAATTTTACAACTGTAAATACATGGACTGTAATTTTGGAGAAGTAAAAGTATTGGTAAGTAAGCTGATGCATAGAAACCAACAATTGCAAGAAGGTAATGCTGCTTTGGGAATTCCTACGTTAGAAGAAGCAGATATAGCTGTTAATTTTGATAGATTACACCCTTACATACAATGGCTAAATGCCAAATTTTCTGGCTTAGACAATTTAGATAAACTAAGAGAAACAGATGTAAAGTATCGGGTGACCCACTTTGTAGGGATTATGGGCGAGATTACAAATCAATTTCAACAGCAAGCAGAAGAAGATTTAAAATCGACCAGAATTTTAGAATTAGAGCTGGCAATATTTTCGCTCTTAATATTGCTGTTTGAGATTTTCTTTATTGTAAATCCCATCATCAACAAAATTGTGGACCAAAAAAGAAGGCTGGGTTCATTGGCTTGGCATCATTTTCATGCATTCAAATCGCACATGAAAAACATTATGGATTTACAGTTTGTCTTAAAAATTGAAAAGAAAACAGAGCGCCGTGACGAGATTATGAATTTTATAGCAGAAGAATTAGAAGAGTTAAGAAGTGTGTCTAACAACATGTCTAAAGCGTTCGAAGAAAATAGAGGCACGCTTACAAAAGCGCCTTCTATTAGCGCAATGTTCACAAAAGTTCCTAAAAAAAAGGTTAAAGTTAAGAAAACGCCTATTCGTGATGGTAAGGTTCATTTCGTAGAATCGTAAAACCTCTATACAATTGTTCGGTAATAAAAAGCCTTATCATTTGGTGGGAAAAAGTCATTTTAGAAAGACTTAATTTGCTATTCGCTCTTTCGTAAACTGCATCACTAAAACCGTAGGGCCCTCCAATAACTAAAATTAAATTTTTAATTCCGCTGTTCATTCGTTTTTGTAGGAGCTGAGAAAATTCTATAGAAGAAAATTGTTTACCCTTGTCATCCAAAAGCATCACAAAATCAGCCGTAGATATTTTTGAAAGCAATAATTCCCCTTCCTTTTTTTTCTGTTCTGCTTCAGATAAGTTTTTGGCGTTTTTAATGTCACTTAAAAATGCTGTTTCAAAAGAAACATAAAAGTTTAATCGTTTGGTGTACAGTTTAATGAGGGATTCTAATTCTTTGCTATCTGTTTTTCCAATGCCTAACAAGGTAATTTTCATAGGTAAAAAGCTTACCCCAAAAGTACCAATACTATTTTATTAGCTGTAGTAACATGTGTAATTTAGTATTTTAGCTAAAACCACTTTTATGATTTCAGAAGCACAATTTAATCAAGAATTAGATATAATTATTGCCAATGCCATACGGGAAGATGTTGGGGATGGTGACCATAGTTCTCTTGCATGTATCCCTGCGTCTGCCACAGGTAAGGCCAAGTTATTGGTTAAAGACGAAGGTATTCTGGCTGGTGTTGCTTTTGCAAAAAAAGTTTTTGCCTATGTAGATGCGGGTTTAAAAGTAGAAACCTTGTTAAAAGACGGTGCCAAGGTAACGCACGGCGATATTGCATTTTACGTAGAAGGAAGTTCTCAGAGTATTTTAAAGGCAGAACGTTTGGTCTTGAATGCCATGCAACGCATGAGCGCCATTGCAACTAAAACGGCTTTTTTTGTAGGTCTTTTACAGGGAACAACTACTAAAATCTTAGACACCCGTAAAACCACACCGGGAATACGTGCATTAGAAAAATGGGCAGTCAAAATTGGAGGAGGTGAGAATCATAGATTTGCTTTGTATGATATGATAATGTTAAAAGACAATCATATAGATTTTGCAGGAGGTATCACCAAAGCTATCACTCAAACACAAGCGTATCTTAAAGAAATAAATAAAGAATTAAAAATAATTGTAGAGGCTCGTAATTTAGAAGAAGTAAAGGAGATTCTAAAAACGCCAGGGGTCTACCGTATTCTACTAGATAATTTTAATTATGAAGATACACGAGCTGCCGTTGCACTAATTGGTGAGCAATGTTTAACAGAGTCTTCTGGTGGTATTAACGAAGAGACGATAAGACATTATGCAGAATGTGGTGTAGATTATATTTCTTCTGGAGCGTTAACCCATTCCGTTTACAATATGGATTTAAGCCTAAAAGCGGTGTAAATGTCCAAAGAGGTAGAGGAAAAGTTAGAGCGCATCCCTATAGTTAATTGGGTAATTCAGTTTTTAAAAGGAATTAAATTACCAGGTTTTGAGGGCTTGTCAATTTACGATTTGGCAGAAATGTATGCATTAGGCATTGTACAGGGAGCAATTTCTAGTAGAGCTGGCTCCATTGCATTTAGCTTGTTTATGGCGCTTTTTCCTTTGTTAATATTTTTAGTGACCTTGGTACCATTCCTTATCCCATACGTCCGGGTTGGTAATGAGAATTTTGATACACAGTTTTTAATATTTTTAGAATCTTTTTTGCCAACAGCAACAGGCGATTACTTTAGTGAAATTTACCGGCAAATTAAAGACCAAAAAAGAGGAGGGTTGCTTTCTTCCGCTTTTCTATTATCTATATTCTTAGTGGCTAATGGCGTAAATTCTATTTTTAACGGATTCGAAAATTCATACCACGTAGAATTAACACGAAACTATTTTAGACAGTATGGTTATGCTTTAATGGTGGGGCTTATTTTGTCCATTTTATTAATAGTTGGCGCGGTTGCTTTTGTTTATTTTGAATTTTACATTATTGAATATACCAGCGAATTGTTCGGTAAAACTTTTGGTATTGCAGTAGAGAGTGGTGATGCCTTTGGCGTGCAGTTGGCGCAAGTAATTTTCTTTTTAATACTCACCTATTTATTTACTGCAATCCTTTATTATTTTGGAACAGTAGAGGGAAGACAAGCACGTTTCTTTTCTGTAGGGGCTTTGGTTACCACGATTTTGTTTATATTAACTTCCTATTTATTCGGATTTTATGTAGAAAAATTCGCCAGATATAGCGAGCTCTACGGAGCTTTAGGAGGATTATTGATTTTGATGGTCTTTATCTGGTTAAACTCTAATATATTGCTATTAGGGTTTGAGCTTAATGCTACATTAAATTCGTTAAGAAAAAACGTAAATAAAGCAAAAGAAAATGTTTAAAGTGTTAAAAGTCCTTTTGTGTGTGCTTTCTCCTATTATTATGCATGCACAAACGGTAGAAGGTAAATGGCAAACCATTGATGATAGAAATGGTAATGCCAAAGCAATAGTCGAAATCTATAAAAAAGATGGTGCCGTTTATGGTAAAATTCTTAAGATTCTAGAAAAAGGAAGACAAGGAGCTGTTTGTGAGAAATGCGAAGGTGACTTAAAGGGCAAACCAATAGAAGGTATGGAAATCATAACCGCTTTTAAAGAAAGCGAACCTGGTGAATATAAGGGTAAACGCTTGTTTGATCCAGAACAAGCGATGACATTTAGGGGTAAATTGTGGTTAGACCCAGATAATCCAGACCAACTTAAAGTTAGGGGCTATTTGGCATTTATCTATAGAACCCAAACGTGGCTAAGACTCAAAGATTAGCGTAGATTTCATGGAATATTTCTTGGATGTAATTCTGCCCATTCCCTTGGAGCGGATGTTTACCTATCGTATTACTCAAGCAGAGGCAACTTACATAAAACAAGGAATGAGGGTGGCTGTACCTTTTGGTAAATCCAAATTGTATACAGGGTTAGCTTTTAAAGTTCATCAAGATAAGCCTCTAGCTTACGAAGCTAAGGATATAGAAGTTATTTTGGACGATGTCCCCCTAGTAAATCCTACCCAATTAAAACACTGGCAATGGATTGCGTCGTATTACATGTGTACATTGGGAGAGGTAGTACGCAGTGGACTACCTAGCGCTTTTTTGTTAGAAAGTGAAACTATGATTCTACCGAATACCGATGCCGAAATAGATGAAACTACACTAGATGATGATGAATTTTTGGTAATTGAAGCCTTAAAACATCAATCTTCATTGCTTATAAAAGATGTGGTTGCTATTTTAGGAAAGAAAACAGTATTGCCTGTTATTCAGCGTTTGGTGGCTAAAAAAGGAATTCAACTTAAAGAAGACATCCAAGAAAAATATACGCCTAAAACCGTAAAATACATTCGCATAAGCGAAACATTAAAAAACGAAACTGCTTTAGCCGAGGTTTTGAATACTTTAAGTCGTGCCCCTAAGCAAGCTAAAGCTGTGCTTGCCTATTACCAAATGGCCGCACAAACACGTAAGGCTATTAAGGAAAATGACTTGGCAGCAGAAGCCCAGGTATCCAAGGCAGTACTAAAAGCGTTAGCAGAAAAGAAAATTTTTGAAATTTACCATTTACAAACGGATAGAGTCCAATTTGAAGAGAGGGAGAAAGATGTAAATAAGGTAATCCTCAATGAATTTCAGGCTGTAGCATTAAACACGATTCAAAAGACTTTTGAAGCTAATAAAGTATGTCTATTGCACGGAGTTACCTCTGCAGGGAAAACAGAAGTTTACATAAAGCTTATAAAGCAGGTAATGGATCAGGGCAAGCAAGTTTTGTACTTATTGCCAGAAATAGCCTTAACATCACAACTTATTAATAGGTTAAAAGCCTACTTTGGCAACGCTGTTGGGGTGTATCATTCCAAATATAATGTTAACGAGCGCGTAGAAGTTTGGAATAGTGTTTTGCAGCAAAAAGAAAGTGCGCAAATTGTAATTGGTGCGCGTTCTGCTCTTTTTTTACCTTTTCAAGAATTAGGTTTAGTAATTATAGATGAGGAGCACGAGTCTTCCTTTAAGCAATTTGACCCTGCCCCCAGATTCCATGCTAGAGATGCAGCTATTGTTCTGGCGCAATTACATAAAAGTGCCTGTTTATTAGGTTCTGCAACGCCTAGTTTAGAAAGTTATGCCAATGCCAAATCTGGAAAATACGGATTAGCCAAAATAACAAGGAGGTATGGCAATGTACTTATGCCAGAAATAGAACTGGTAGATATAAAAGAGGCAACACGTAAAAAGCGTATGCAAGGTCATTTTTCTGAACGTTTGTTTAAGGAGATAGAAGAGACTTTAGCAGAAAATGAGCAAATTATTCTATTTCAGAATCGGCGTGGATTTGCACCTATTGTAGAGTGTACTACGTGTGGGCACTCGGTACAATGCCCCAATTGTGATGTTAGTTTAACCTACCATCAACACAGAACTCAATTGCGTTGCCATTATTGCGGTTACCACGTAGCCTTACCAAAGGCTTGCGAGGCTTGCGGCAATGCTACTTTAGATACCAAGGGTTTTGGCACAGAGCAAATACAAGAAGAGTTAAAAACACTTTTCCCCAATGCTACCGTTGGGCGCATGGACTTAGATACTACAAGGGGCAAGTACGGTTATCAAAAAATAATTGCTGCCTTTGAGTCTCAAGAGATGGATATCTTGGTAGGTACCCAAATGGTCACTAAAGGGCTAGATTTTAGGAATGTGGGTTTGGTAGGAATAATGAATGCAGATTCTTTATTAAATTTTCCAGATTATCGCGCACACGAACGCAGCTTTCAATTAATGGTGCAGGTTGCCGGTAGAGCAGGCCGTACACAAAAAAGAGGTAAGGTGCTCATACAAACATATAATCCCTATCACCAAATTTTACAGCAAGTGTCTACATATGATTATGAAAAGATGTTTGCGGAACAGGTTTATGAGCGAGAACAGTTTAAATATCCACCTGCTACGCGGATTATGCGGATTACGCTAAAAGATAGAGATTACAATAAGCTTAATGAGGCTGCAGAATGGTTTGCAGCATCTCTAAGAAATAGCATGCAGGGACAAGTTCTAGGACCAGAATATCCTGCGGTTTCTAGAATAAGGAATGAGTATATTAAACATATACTCATAAAGTTTAAACCTAAAGAAGCTGTGCAGCACACAAAAAAAAGCATCAAAAGAATACAACTTTCTTTTGATGCTATTGCTCGTTTTAGAAGTATAAAACTAGTCTATAATGTAGACCATATTTAATTATACATTGGCTAATGCCTCTGCAAGCTCTGTCTTTTTGTTTCTACTTAGCGGAATTTGTCTGCCCCCCACTTCAACATTTTTACTGTTGAACTTTTCAATCTTTTCCAAATTCACAATGTAGGATTTATGTATTCTTAAGAATTTTTCAGCTGGTAACTGCTGTTCAAAAGATTTCATAGTAGATAGAATCACAATGTTAGCTTCATCTGTCACTAACTTGATGTAGTCACCAAGTGCTTCAATCCATTTAATATCATTTAGGATAACCTTTCTTTTCTTAAGGTTACTTTTAACAAAGATGTGCTCTTCGTCTTCTTCAGTTCTGTTGAGTTGCTCATATTTGGTTACCGCTCTTTTTACAGAAGCTTCAAACCTAGCAAGCGTAATAGGTTTGTGTAGATAGTCAGTAACATCATAATCAAAAGCCTTTAGCGCATAATCTGGCTTCCCAGTAATAAGGATTACCTGTGGTGGATTCTCTAAAGCTTCTAATAAATCAAAACCACTAATAATAGGCATCTCTACATCTAAAAAGATAAGGTCTACTTCATGGTTTTTTAATCCGTTTTTTGCTTCAATTGCATTACTGTACTCTGCTACCAAAGCAAGGTGTGGGTGGTTGTTGACCAACTTAGCCACAGCCATGCGCTGCATGGAAGAGTCGTCTACTATTATACTTTTAAGTTTCATAAGGGTGATTTGTGGGGTTTAAATCATCGGCAAATTACATAATTCACTCGGTAAAGTGCAACAAAAGATGTAAACATGGCATATTCTGTTGTGTAATTAGCATAAAGCATGATGTACGTTTCAATTATATATTTATGTGTTAATAACTTCTAAAATCCAAAACGAAGTTTTTCTAATTTTCTTGTGTAAGGAATAAAGAATGATTACTTTTGCGCTCCTTTAAAATAATATATTTATGAATCATTACGAAACTGTTTTCATTTTAAATCCCGTTCTGTCTGAAACACAGATAGAGGAAACAGTTAAGAAATTCGAAGATTTCTTAATCAATAATGGGGCCAAAATGGTCGCCAAAGAAAATTGGGGCCTTAAAAAATTGGCGTATCCAATACAACACAAGAAAAGTGGTTTTTACCATTTGTTTGAGTTTACTGCTCCAGGAGAGGCTATTGAGCCGTTTGAGTTGGAGTTTAGGAGAGACGAGCGCATCATGCGTTTTTTAACTGTAAAGTTAGACAAGCACGCTGTAGCTTGGGCAGAGAAAAGAAGAACAAAACTAAAAACAAAAGCGTAAAACCATGTCATCTATAGAACAACAAGCAAAGTCAAAGAAAGACGGGGAAATCAGATATTTGACCCCGCTTAATATTGAGACTAATAAACAAAAGAAATACTGTCGTTTTAAAAAGTCAGGTATCAAGTATATTGATTATAAGGACCCAGATTTTTTAATGAAGTTGGTGAACGAGCAAGGTAAATTGTTACCAAGAAGACTTACAGGTACTTCTTTAAAATACCAAAGAAAAGTAGCCCAAGCTGTAAAAAGAGCACGTCATTTGGCTTTGATGCCTTACGTAGGGGATATGTTAAAATAATAAATATTGAAGCATGGAATTGATATTAAAACAAGACGTACAGGATTTAGGCTTCAAGGATGATGTTGTAACTGTAAAGCCAGGTTACGGTAGAAACTTTCTAATACCACAAGGTATGGCAACTTTAGCTACACCTTCTGCAAAGAAAGTTTTGGCAGAAAATCTAAGACAAAGAGCACACAAAGAGAAAAAGGTTATAGAAGAAGCGCAGCAAAAAGCTACGAGCCTTAGGGAATTAGAAATTAAAATTCCTGCTAAAGTGGGTGCTGGTGATAAATTATTTGGTTCTGTAACTAGCATAGATTTGGCAGACGCCCTTGCTAAAGCAGGTCAAAATATTGATAAAAGGTTTGTAAATATCCAAGGGGGTTCTGTAAAGAGAACAGGTCCTTACAACGCGGTAATTAGACTACATAGAGAGGTAATTGTAGATTTTCCTTTTGAAGTTGTAGCAGAAGCTAAGTAATTTCAACATTCTTGGTTAATAAGTTAAAAAGAGCTATGCATGCATAGCTCTTTTTTTTTGCACTATATTCGCAAAAAATTAAACTTTATTTAACAAGAACAAGATGAAAAAAGTTTTACTCACGGGCCTTATTTGTATGTTGACTATGATGTCTGCATTTGCCCAAGTAACCACATCTAACATCAGGGGTACTGTTACTGATGATTTAGGCGAGCCTTTGTTAGGGGCTAATGTAATTGCAGTACATACTCCCACAGGAACAAATTACGGAGCTATTACTAATGAAGAAGGTAGGTTCAATTTATTAAACCTACGTGTAGGTGGTCCTTATGAGGTCAGTATTTCTTACGTTGGTTTTAAAACCCAAAACCAGAATGATGTTTTTCTTTCCTTAGGTAAGACCTTTAACATTAATGTAAAGTTGGTAGAAGATAGTCAGCAATTAGAAGAAGTTGTTGTAGTATCTGACCAATCTGGAACCTTTGGTAGTGACCGCACAGGTTCAGAAACCAATGTAGGTAGAAGAGAATTACAACGTTTGCCAACTATTTCTAGATCTGCAGCTGATTTTACAAGATTAGAGCCAAGTGCTTCCTCGCCAACTTCTGGTGATGGTGGCGCTTCTTTTGGTGGTAGAAATGATCAATACAATAACTTTTCTTTAGACGGTGCATTTTTTGCCAACCCCTTTGGTTTAGATGCTCCAACGCCAGGAGGCCAAACAGGTGCACAACCTATTTCTTTGGATGCTATTGATCAAATACAAGTATCCTTAGCGCCTTATGATGTTACCCAATCTGGATTTACGGGTGCAACGGTTAATGCTGTTACAAAAAGTGGAACCAATGAAATAAAAGGTACTGTTTATGGCTTTTATAGAGATGAAAGCATGACAGGTAAAAAAATAAAAGGAGAAGATGCAGTAAGGCCAGATTTAAAGCAAAATCAATACGGGGTTAGTATCGGTGGGCCTATTGTTAAGGACAAATTATTTTTCTTTGCTAATTTTGAAAAAGACGAAAGGTCAGACTTAGGAACCAGCGGTTTTGTACCTAATACAGGTTCTGGCTCTATGAGTGAATCTAGAGTTTCAGAAGCAGATTTAATATCTGTATCTAATGCATTAGCAACATTGGGTTATGATACAGGGCGATATGAAGGTTTTACCTACGGTTCTGAATCAACTAAAGGTATTTTTAAATTAGATTGGAATATTAATGATAACAATCGTTTAGCGGTTATTTATAATTTTCTCAATGCATCTAAAGAAAAACCAGCACACCCAACAGCATTAGGAGTTAGAGGGCCTAGTTTGCAAACCTTGCAATTTGAAAATTCTGGATACGAAATTAACAACAAAATACAAAGTGTACAAGTAGAGTTAAATTCTACCTTGTCTAACGAAGTCACCAACAAACTTCAGGTGGGTTATACACATTTTGACGATTTTAGAAATCCATTATCATCTCCAGCTCCAAGTATTTTAATAAACAACAACGGGTCTAGTTATATTGTTGCTGGTCATGAGCCATTTTCTATTAACAATAGATTGGACCAGAAAGTATTTCAGTTGACTAATAACATGAACATTTTTAAAGGAAACCATACGTATACTGTTGGTTTTTCTTTTGAAAAATTTCAGTTCGATAATTCTTTTAATTTAGGAGTTTACGGAGGTACATTTGGTTTTGATGTAAACAATACACCAGGTAATTTTGGTGATGACAGACCGTTTGCATCTGTAGAAGAATTTTTAAGCTATGCGCAACCAGGTGGTTTGATAGATAATTTGTTAGCTGGAGCACAAGCTACGTTCAATGGTAGTAGTGGTATAGAAGATGGTCAGCCTGGCGGTTGGGCATTGGCAGAAACTAATGTAGGTCAATTATCTTTCTACGTGCAAGATGATTGGAATGTTACGGACGATTTTAAATTATCGTACGGGGTGCGTTTTGATAAGCCTTTGTATTTTGATACGGCTGATAAAATTCGTGAAAATATAGATAGAGGTAAAGTATACATTCCGGGTATACCATATTTTAACCCTAATACCAATGAAGAAGTATTTTTAGATTCTGAGCAATTACCAAGTAATAAGTTCCTAATTTCTCCGCGTTTAGGATTTAATTGGGATGTTAATGGAGAAAATAGAACACAATTAAGAGGTGGTAGCGGTGTATTTACTGGTCGTTTTCCGTTTGTTTGGTTGGGTAACCAAGTACAAGGTTTAGATGTTTTCTTTTATCAATTGGTAGACCCAGATTATGAGTGGCCACAAGTATGGAGAACCAATCTTGGTTTAGATCATAGATTTGATAATGATATTATCTTAACAACAGATGTATCTTACACCAAAGATATCAACGCAGCACACGTACAGAACTGGGGATTAAGAAATCCATCTCTAATGTTAAATGCACCAGGAGACAACAGACCTTACTATGCAGCAGAAGATAAGGGGAATAATGCTTACGTGTTTACCAATTCTGATAAAGGTAGAATCTGGAATGCGTCTGTAAAAGCACAGAAAACGTTTAGCAACGGTCTATATGCAAGCGTAGCGTATAACTATTTAAATGCTAAGGAAGTAAATTCTATTGAGGCAGAAATTACAGGAGACGCGTTCGATTTTAACCCAAACACGGGTAATGCAAACAATGATGTATTGTCTTATTCTAAGTACGGAGACAATCATAGATTTATAGGGGTAGCTTCTAAACAATTTAAGTATGGGTCTAATGACAAATGGGCAACCACAATCTCTGCATTTATGGAATATGCTAGAGGCGGTCGTTTTAACTACACTTATGCAGGCAATATAAATAATGATTCTTCTTTCCAGAATAATGACTTAATTTATATTCCTACTGCCGCAGAAGTACAGCAAATGCAGTTTGTAGACCCAAGCATGGCTTCAAGTTTTGAAGCTTACATTCAGCAAGATGATTATTTGAGTGATAATAGAGGTTCTTTTATGGAGCGTTATGGTGCTTTATCTCCATGGAGAAGCAGAGCAGATGTACGTTTATTGCAAGACTATAATTTTACTGTAGGTGGTAAAACTAATACCATTCAGTTAAGTTTAGATATCTTGAACTTTGGTAACTTATTAAGTTCTGATTGGGGTGTAATTCAAGTGCCTAGAAACTTAAATCCTATCTCAGTAGTAAGCGTAGATGAAAATCAGGTTCCTACGTTTAGTTTTGATCAGTCAGTAGAAGAAACGTTTGGTTTTGACCAGAGTTTATTATCTAGATGGCAAGCACAAGTTGGTTTACGTTACATATTTAACTAAGCGAAGTCAACTAATTAAATAAAGAAAACCCCTAACCGAAAGGTTAGGGTTTTTTTTTGTTTGTAAATGGGTTAAGAGCTTTAAGTAAACGAGTAGTTGAACGAAAATAATTGCTATTCTTACGGTATGGTGTTATGTTTGGAAATTGCAAATGATGAGATGAAAAATTTAATATTGTTTTTTTTCTGTGCCATGGGAAGTTTTGGTTATGGCCAAGGCACTGTATTTTCTCATATTGACCCTACAAGATTTTATGAAGATAATGCGTATGATGTTAATCAGTCTACTACCGCATATGAAAGTGGAATTAGATTTTATGGTAATGATAATGCTGAACGTTTTGTTACGGGCAATACTACAGTAATAAAATGGGATGCGTATTTTGGTTGGGCAGAGGATGGCACACCTATCAGATGGAATTGCGAGCCATACTGGTTATCAAATAGATATGATTTTTATCAAGAGATTAATTTCTTTGATTATATAGAGGAGTATGATGCAGGAACTTGTGGAGGAGTTGATGTGAAAGCCATTTTCATGCCCGATATGGAAGTCGTTAGCGATGTAAATACTTGTGGTCCCTTATTTGAAGAAATAAACACACCAAAGCCAAATTTTC